>JAFKEQ010000002.1 GCA_017308575.1 Afipia sp. | reverse complement strand
TTCGCCATCATCAGTTCGAACCACTTGCGCAGGATCGCCGAGCGCTCCTTCGCCGTTTTCGCGCGCCACGCCGGCAATGCGGCGTTCGCCAGGTCGATAGCCCGCCTGGTCTCGGCTGCGCCCATGTTCGGCACGGTGCCGACGACGGCGCCGTTGGCGGGATTATCCACCTTGATCGTCCCGCCGCCATCGGCCGCAACCCACTCGCCGCCGATGAAGCAGGCGTCGCGCAGCAGCGAGGAATCCTTCAGGCTCAGTTTCGAGACTTTGTCCAACATGTCACATGGCCTTGTTGATTGGCGGGATCAGCGTTTCGCGCAATTTGAAGCGGATGATCTTGCCCGATCCGGTCCGAGGAATCTCGGTCACGAAATGAACCGAGAACGGCACTTTGTAAGACGACAAGCGGCCGCGGCAATGTTCGAGAATCTGCTCGGCCGCGATGCCGGATCCTTCACGAGCGACAACGAACAGAGCCGGCACCTCGCCTAGATGGGCGTGCGGAATACCGACCACCGCGTTGTCAACGACATCGTCCAGTATGTTGACCGCCTCCTCAATTTCCGCCGGGGCAATGTTCTGTCCGCCACGGATAATGAGTTCTTTCAATCGCCCGGTGATCGTCAAAAATCCGTCACGATCGCTCCGCGCCAGATCACCGGTATGATACCAGCCCTTTCGCAAAGCAGAGGCCGTTTCTTCCGGTTTGTTGTGATAGCCGCTCATCAAGTTAGGGCCTCGAACAATCAACTCGCCCTCTTCGCCGAACGGCACATCCTCGCCGGTCGCAGGTGAAATAATCCGGACGGCAAGTCCCGGCAACGGAAGTCCGCACGATCCCATAACGCGTGCGCCGACCGGCCAATTCATCGTCACCATCGTGGACGTCTCGGTGATACCGTAGCCATCCAGCAACTTGACACCAAAGCGTGCTTCAAATTCACGATTCAATGTTGCCGGCATAATGGCGCCAGCCGACATACTGAGTCTCAGATTCGGCAGCTTCAGAGCGGGATCGTCCTTGGTTGCTTCCAGAAAGTAATGAAACATGGTCGGGACGCCGGGGAAGATCGTAAACTCGCCACTCTTCAGCAATCGAACCGCTTCGCTCGTCGAATATTTCTCCATGATGTATTCGGTCGCACCCACCGCCAGAATACTGAGGACGGACAGATTAAGGGCATAGGAATGAAACAGCGGCAATGGAGAAAGAACGACATCTGCTTCTGACAACCCGGCAATCGGCGCCCAGCACGCTGCGTTGACCCACAGCATGCTATGCACCGAGAGAAGGACGCCTTTTGCCCGGCCGGTCGTTCCGGATGTGTAGATAATAAAGGCTGGATCGAAAATTTCCGACGGATCACGCGGGGCCGATTTCGGCGCAACTCCGGCGAGCTGTTCATAACGCAAGGCAGCCGCCGACCCTGCGGCCGGGCCTGAGAGAACTTCAATCTTGAGAGCCGGCGCATCGTTCTTCAGCTTCGCCAGCAGTGCAGCGCGCTCATCCGTTGTGATGATAGCGGTACAGGCCGCATCCTGAAGGCGGTAAAGCACCTCCGACTCGGTCGCGTCATAGCTGATAGGAACACTAATCGCGCCAGCACGGTTGATCGCAAAACAACTCTCGATCCATGCGACGGAGTTGGGAAGGAAGATCGCAACCTTATCGCTTGGACGGATTCCGTGATCGGCAAGATGGCCCGCAAGATTCCCCGTGCGAGTCTGAAGTTCTTGATAGGTCACGGCTCGCGAAGCGTCGCGGTAAGCGACTTTCGATCCGCGTGCTTCAGCATGCCTGCGCAACAGAACAGGAATTGAAGCAATAAGGTCTGTCTGAATCATATCTTCTGCCCTGCCAACCGCTCGTTAAACCATACTGAATCCGCCGCTGATGCTGATGGTCTGCCCCGTGATCCAGCCTCCGTGCTTTGACGCCAGCAAGGTGACCATGGGCGCAATATCCGACGGGAAACCAAGGCGGCGGAGCGGATAAAGCTTGGTGAGCTTCTCGCGATTGGCATTGACCCAGGCGATATCGTGGGGCGTCTCGATCAGGCCAAGCGACAGCGTATTCGCAGTGACGCCGAAGCGCCCCATCTCGCGCGCCAGCGATTTCATCAATGCAATCACGCCAGAGCGCGCCGCCGCAACGATGGCAAGCCCGGATTCACCGACGCGGGAGGAATCGCCGACCAGAGCGATGATGCGTCCATCGCCTGCTTTTTCCAGATGCGGGGCGGCCGCTTTCGAAACGTGGATGGCACCGTAGAGACAGATATCGATCTGCTTCTTCCACTCCTCGGGCGTCGTTTCAGTAAAACGATTCCGAAGAGCAACGCCGGCATTGTTGACAACAATATTCAGCCCGCCAAAATCGGACACGATTTTCGCGACCATCGCCTGAACTTCATCGAAGTTCGCGATGTCGGCCTTGTAAGCGATCGCCTTGCCGCCAGCCTTCTCGATTTCCGCGACAACGGCCGCCGCTCGATCATGCGAACCATTGTAGTTCACCGCAACCGCAGCGCCCTCTGCTGCAAGTCCGAGCGCGATTTCACGACCAACATCGCGGCCGGCGCCGGTGACGAGAGCCACCTTGCCCTTCAGATGCATGTCCATTCCGATATCCTTTACGATTCCATTTGTTGTGATCGGCGTCTCGAAGACGATCAGTCGTACGCGTTCATGCCTTTGCGCAGCGAATTCCACTGAGATTCGTCATGGCTGCAGATGATTGTCGCGCCTGCCTTCTCAATCCGGCGAATTTCCTCGAATGACCTCAGGAACTGTTCGGCGTCCTTCGTGTTTTTCGGCACGATATTCTGGTCGAGGTTCGCCCGGATGCTGACCGCATCCGACGCCAGCAGGAATTCGCCGCTGCGATCCAGCTTCACCAACGCCCCCATCGTCCCGGGCGTGTGTCCGGGCAAGGGAACAAGAACGATCTTCCCGTCATCGAACAGATCGAATTGTCCATCGATAGTCTTCATCGGAATGGGATGATCCCAATCGGCCGCAAAGTATCCACTGTTCGCTGCGTCCGGCGCTTTGGCTGCTTCCAGTTCTCGCGCGTGGACAATGATCGTGGACTTCTTGAAGAACTCGTTACAACCGCAATGGTCGGTATGGAGATGAGAGCAGACCACGACATCGATATCGTCCGGACCAAGCCCTACGGCCTTGAGGCCTGTAATCACGTTCTCGTCTGGAGGCATGATCGGCGTCATATACTTGGCTGTGGCGCCCCACCGCGCCTCGGGATTCGTCGACACCGACGGATGACATCCAGTATCGAACAGAACGTTTCCCTGACTGTGCCGCAGCAGTGCGCACGATACCGGTAGCTCGATCATCTCAGTCCGATCGGCATCCGGGAAATAGATGCTTCTCCTCATCCGCAGCCGGCCTCCCGACAGAATGTGCATCTTCATGACTGGTCCTCACTTTCCGCGGAAATTCGGAGGCCGTTTTTCGGCGAACGCCCGGCGGCCTTCCTCATAATCTTCGCTGGCCGATGCGAAGTCGATAAATGCATCGGCCGCCGACAGATCGAGCGCGCCCGGCCCCATCGAAAGCCCCGTCAAAATCCTTTTGGCTCCTTCAACCGACAGCGGAGCCAGGGCAGCAATGCTGGAAGCCAGTTCCATCGCAGCCGACATCGGGTCATTAGATACGTGATCGACCAGACCCATTTCCGCTGCACGCCCCGCACTGAAGCGTTCGGCGGAATAAAGAATACGCTTTGCGTTCGTGAGGCCAACCAGCGCCAGAAGGCGCTGAGTGCTCCGAACACCATAGACAATCGAGAGCTTAGCAGCCGGAATTCCAATCGACGTGTCCGTGTGCGCGTAGCGGAAGTCACATGACATGGACAGATGGCAGCCGCCCCCGAGACAATATCCTTCAAGGACCGCAATGACCGGCTTTGGCACCGAGGCGATCGCATCGGACGAGGCATCGACCGCGACTTCGTAAGCCTTGCTCTCCGCTATGTTCGAGCGGACCGTTGCAAATTCCGAGACATCCGCGCCCACACTGAAGTTGCGGCCCGCCCCTCTAAGGATGACGGCGCGCACGTTCGCATCTTGCCCAAGCCGCGAGAACAATGCGGCAGTCTCCTGCCACATCGACAGCTTCATCGCATTGCGGAATTCAGGCCGGTTGAGCGTTACCACGGCAACCTTGTCCCGAACGGTCAATTCAATATCGGCCAATTCTCTAACTCCTGCCCGACGGGCGAGCGCTTTATGCAACTTCGAAATGACGCAGTGGTGCGATGACCGACCTCAACGTATCCGGCAAGGACACCGGACGCCCGGTGTCTCGCTTGACATAAACATGAACGAAATGACCCTGAGCCGAAGCCTCATCCTCGTCATCTTTAAAAAGAGCGATGTCATAGCGGATGCTGCTGTTCCCGACATGACTGGCTCTCAGACCAACATTGATTTTGGATGGAAACCCGACTGACTTGAAGTATCGGCACGTTGTTTCCGCGACCAGACCGATGACGTCACTTTTCTCAACGTCGAGCACGCCGTTCTCGATAAGGTACTGATTCACGATGGAATCGAAGAACGAATAGTAGACCGTATTGTTCATATGCCGATAGGAGTCGTTATCCATCCAGCGCGTCGTCATCAGCTGGAAATAAGCATACGCTTTGCGACGATGTGGCTTCTGCCGCTCGCTCATAGCGAAGCCTCATAGATCGCGTATGCATCATTCCGCACAAGGTCGCGCGGGTTATTGACCAGCAGCCGCGTCTGCTTCATGGCGTCGTCGGCAAGAAGATCGAGATCCTTGGCTGCAATTCCGACATCCCGCAATCGCGTCGGCAATCCGAGTTCCGTCGGCAGGGCAGACAGCATTTCGACAAGGACCTTGGTACGATCCGCTGCATTGCCCTTGGCGTTCGGCGTCAAAATCGCAGCCAGCTCGCTGTAGTGCATCTCGGCGGAGCGAGCGTTGAACTTTATAACCTCGGGCAGGACCAGCGAGTTCGACAGGCCATGCGGCACGTGGAAACGCGCGCCGACCGGATAGGCCAATGCGTGAACCGCAGCGACGGGCGCATTGGCAAACGCCATTCCTGCCAGCATCGAGCCGAGCAACATGTTATGCCGTGCTTCGCGGTTTGTGCCGTTCCTGCACGCCTCGTGAATATTTCCGCCGAGAAGGCGGAGCGCCTCGCGGGCAAGCGTGTCGGACAATGAATTCTTGAGTCGCTTGCTCGTGTAGGCCTCGATGGCATGCACCATTGCGTCGATACCCGTGGCCGCCGTGACCGCGGGAGGCAGCCCCAGCGTCAGTTCGGCGTCGAGCACGGCCCAATCGGGAAGCAGAACCGGAGACACCACGCCCTTCTTCTCGCCCTCTCCTGTCGTTACGATCGAGATGGGCGTTACTTCGGACCCCGTGCCTGCCGTTGTCGGCGCCAACACCAGAGGAAGACGGCGCCCCTTCACCATGCCAACACCGTAAATATCGGCCAGCTTCTCTTCGCCGGCAGCAAGCAAAGCGACAAGCTTGGCAACATCCATTGAACTGCCGCCGCCGATCGACACGACACCATCGACCTTCGCATCGACCGCAGCCCGCACGGCAGCATCGATGACATGAACGGGTGGATCTGCTTCCACATCCGTGAAAAGCGTAACGGCGATGCCGTTCTGCTCCAATCCCTGCAATCCGGTCTGCAGAAGGCCTGCGCCTTTCACGCCGGGGTCGCTCACCAGCAACACGGATTTGCAGCCAAGAGACTTCACGAGTTCGCCAATACGCGACGAACAGCCAGGCTCGACAAGAACCGATTTAGTGGTCTGGAAAACGAAACCCTGCATCGTATTGAACTCCACTTAACGTCGGATATGAACGCCCCGCCGACGCCGGCAAGCCATGCCAGTCCCTGGGTTTAAGTCACTTGCATAAGTAGACTTATGAGATCGCCGAATGTCAACGTGCTGAGGACGTTTTTTTGCCATCAGCAACCACCGGCTGCTGTCGTGCTTTCATGGAAGACAGAGCAGCGCCGATTTCACCGACAATCCCCCGGCGGAACAGCAGAACGCAGATCATGAAGATGAAGCCGATAATGATAGGGACCTTGGTCGAGAGATCGAAGGACAATGAGCCGATCTGAACCACACCGAGACCCGACAGACGGCTTTCGAGCGTCACGACGAGAATGGCGCCAATGATCGGGCCCAGGGGAGTTCCCAGACCGCCAAGAAGGCACATCAGGATGACATTGCCGGACTGCGTCCAGTGCGCGTCGGGCAGTCCGGCAAAGCCGAGCGTCAAGGCTTTCAGGCCGCCAGCGACACCGGCAATGGCCGCAGACATTGTAAACGCCGAGAGCTTGTACTTCTGGACATCATAACCAAGCGAGATTGCACGCGGCTCGTTATCGCGAATGGCCAAGAGCACCTGGCCGAATGGGGCCTCCATAATTCGCTGAAATCCCCAGGTGATGGCGACGAGGACTACAAGGACGAACGCATACATCGTAAGATCACTGGACAAGTCGAAAATGCCCAGCAGCGGCCGTCGCGGAATGCGCTGCAATCCGTCTTCCGCGCCGGTGAACGGAGCCTGCACGCAGACGAAATAAACCATTTGAGCAAGCGCCAGAGTGATCATCGCGAAGTAGATGCCCTGCCGGCGAATGGCCATCCCGCCCATCACAAGCCCAAGCAAGCCTGCAACCAAGAGACTAACGCCAAGCGCCAGCTCCGGCGTGAAACCCCACGTCTTGGTCACATAGCCAGCGGTGTAGGCGCCTGCGCCGAAAAAGGCCGCATGTCCGATCGAAAGAAGGCCGACGTTGCCGGTGAAGAAATTGAACGCCACCGCAAAAAGAGCCAACGCAACACACTTCATCAGAAACTGTGGATAGAGCCCTGCCAGAGGCGCAAGAACGCCTATGACGACAAGCGCGATCAGAATTGATGCTGAAGTCTTCATGACAGTTATGCCTCACGTCCAAACAGACCGGCGGGGCGTAGCAAAAGGACAATCGCCATTACGATGAACACAATGGTCGATGACACTTCCGGATAAAGAACCTTGCTCAGCCCCTCGATAACACCGAGTGCAAGGCCGGTTACAATGGCGCCAGCGGTCGATCCGAGTCCCCCGATGACCACAACAGCAAATGTCACGATCAGAATGTTCGAGCCCATGAGCGGCTGGACCTGATAGATCGGGGCGGCCAGCACGCCGGCAAAGGCGGCAAGACCAGCGCCCAACGCGTAGACGAAGGTCACCATCAGCGGAACATTAATCCCGAGCGCCTGAACAATTTTGGCATTCTCCGTTCCAGCGCGCAGATATGAACCAAGCCGCGTGCGCTCAATCAGGAACCAGACCGCGATACACACAAGCAGCGATATACCGACGATCCAGACCCGATAGATCGGCAGACGCATGAACCCAAGGTCCATCAAGCCGCGCAATGATGCAGGTGTCGGATACGGCAAACCAGCCGAGCCATAGATGTCCCGGAAGATTCCTTCGAGGACGAGCGCCAGACCGAACGTGAACAGCAGCCCGTAAAGGTGATCGAGTCCTACGAGGCGGCGCAGCAAGAATCGCTCTATCAAAGCGCCGAATGCACCGACAACGACCGGCACGAGCAACAGCGACCACCAGTAATTCACACCGAGCTTTTGGAAAGCCAGATACACGCCGAAAGCGCCGAGCATATAGAGCGCTCCATGCGCGAAATTGATGACATTGAGGAGACCGAAAATCAGCGCGAGACCAAGGCTTAAAACGGCATAGAAGCAGCCATTCACAAGACCGATGGTGATTTGACCGAGCAGCACCTGCAAAGGAATATCGAACATCACCGTCCTCAAACGCCTAACGTGCGATCAACGAGATCAGCTTTGGCCGACAATTCGGCTCCCGTGAGAGCCATGGCCACCTTTCCGCGTTCAACCACCAGAAATCGATCTGCCAGCGGCTCCGCAAAATACTTGTTCTGCTCGACCAGAAGAATGGTGTAGCCGCGCGATTTGAGCTCGGTTATCAGATCGAACAAGCGATCAACGATAACCGGCGCCAGCCCTTCCGAAATCTCGTCGAGCAGCAATACGCGCGCGCCGGTGCGCAGGATACGTGCGATAGCGAGCATCTGCTGCTCGCCTCCTGACAAGCGCGTGCCCGGCGTCTGACGTCGCTCCGCAAGATTTGGCAGCAGCGTGTAGATTTCCTCGAGCGGCATGCCGCCAGACGATTGCGCGGGCGGCAGCAGGAGGTTTTCTTCGCAAGACAGCGAAGCGAAAATAGCTCTCTCTTCCGGGCAATACCCGACCCCGAGTCGTGCCACCAGATGCGGCGGAAGCGCTATTGCGCTGGTCCCGCCGATGCTGATGATCCCCTCGCGCCGATCAACCAGTCCCATGATCGCGCGCAGAGTCGTCGTGCGTCCGCTTCCGTTCCGGCCCAGAAGAGCAACGATCTCGCCACGTTGCAGTGTAAACGACATGCCATGGAGAATGTGGGATTCGCCGTACCAGGCATGAAGATTGTCGACCTTGAGGGCGCTCGCCGCCTCTTGGATCGTGGTCATCGCTTGGCCTCCCCGGCGCGTGTTCGCGACCCAAGATAGGATTGGATCACCTCGGGATTGCGCGAGACCTCGTCATAGGGCCCTTCCGCAATGATCTCTCCCCGGCGCAGAACGCTGATGCGATCCGCAATCTGGGCTACCATCTTCATGTTGTGCTCCACCATCACAACAGTCCGGCCGACCGCGACCTGCTTGATCAATGCGGTTACGCGATCGACATCTTCATGACCGAGGCCTTGCGTCGGCTCATCGAGAAGCATCACCTTGGGATCGGCCGCCAGCGTGGTGGCCAATTCGAGCGCTCGCTTGCGGCCGTATGAAAGATCTCCGGCGCGACGATCGCGGAAATCAACAAGGTCGACCTGCGCGAGCAGCCCATCAATGTGCGGTGCCATGTTGCCGAATTTCGAACGGCCCTGCCAAAACTTGAATGGCGATAACGCACTGCGCTGTAACGCGACGGCGACATTTTCGCTCACGGTAAGATGCGGAAAGACCGCCGAAATCTGAAACGAACGGACCAGCCCAAGCCGCGCGAGCGCAGCAGGATGCTCATCCGTGACTTCAACGCCATCGAGCAGAATCTTACCCGACGTCGGCACGAGAAATTTCGTCAGCAGATTGAAGACTGTTGTCTTTCCTGCGCCGTTCGGTCCGATCAATGCGTGGATCGAACCCCGTCGAATGTCGAGATCGACACCACCAACTGCAACGAACCCACGAAACTCCTTCCGCAGGCTACGTGCGCTCAACACAACGTCAGCATTCGGCGCCGGCTGATTTTGCGCATCCATTCGGATGCCTCCTCCAAATTATTGTGCGGCGCAGTGCAAAGAGACTGCTCACACCCCGTTGACAGCCTCATACCAAATTAGTCTAGTTATGCAAGCCTATCGTGGGCTCGGGATCAAATTCCCCAAGGAGGAGAGGAAAACGATGAAGACTATGACCGTGGCGCTCGCCACAGGCCTGGCATTGGCCAGCCCCGCTTATGCGCAGACCAAGATTTCAGATGACGTCGTGAAAATCGGCGTGATGACCGACATGTCCGGCCAGTTTTCACACGAGTCAGGCGAAGGTTCTGTCACCGCTGTGAAAATGGCTGTGGAGGATTTCGGCGGCACAGTGCTTGGAAAGCCGATCGAAGTCATCGTCGCGGATCATCAGAATCGCAATGAGGTCGCGATCGCGAAAGCGCGCGAATGGTACGATGTCGGCAAGGTCGACATGATCGCCAACCTGATCAATTCATCGATCGCCCTCGCCGTCACGAACGTCGCGCAGGAAAAGAACCGGATCGCTATCGTGAACGGCTCCGGATCTTCGCGCCTCACCAACGATTCATGCACGCCGAACAGCATTCACTATGCTTACGACACCTATGCGCTGGCCCAGGGCACCGGCAAGGCGCTGATCAAGGAAGGCTTGAATTCATGGTACTTCCTGACGGCGGATTACGCATTCGGACATGCCCTTGAAGCCGATACCGCGAGTGTGGTGAAAGCCAATGGCGGCACTGTCGTAGGCTCAATCCGTTATCCGATCGACTCGCCCGATCATTCGGCTTTCCTGCTGCAGGCTCAAGCCTCCAAGGCGAAGGTCGTTGCAGTCGCGGGCTCCGGCACGACTTTCATCAATGCCGTCAAGTCGGCCAAGGACTTCGGCCTCACCGACGGCGGCAAGCAGACCATCGCGGGGCTTCTGGTATGGATCACCGATACCGACTCGATGGGCCTCGCGACCGCGCAAGGCCTTGTCCTGACCGATGCCTTCTATTGGGACCGTGATGAGGAAACGCGAGCCTTCTCGAAGAAATTTTTCGCGAAGATGAAGCGCATGCCGCACATGGGCGATGCCGGCGACTACTCGTCCACCATGCATTACCTGAATGCGATCAAGGCTGCCGGGACGGACGACGCCAAGGTCGTGATGGCCAAGATGCGCGAAATGCCGGTCAACGACTTTTTCGCGAAAAACGGCCATATTCGTGAGGACGGCCGCTTCGTCCACGATATGTACGTCTACGAAGTGAAGAAGCCGTCGGAATCGAAGTATCCGTGGGACTACTACAAGCTTCGCGCCACCATCCCGGGCGACGAAGCGTTCCGCCCGCTTTCCGAAAGCAAGTGCCCCTTCATCAAGAAGTAAACGAAGCCTACACGCGGCCGGGTACTGCCCGGCCGCTTTTCGGCCCACCGAACCTGTTCGGATCGTAACGCATACGGTATTTCATCGTATAAGCGTGAATTGGCTCGCCGCAGCGATTGCAAACCACGGTCGGCGTAAAGATTTTTCCGCAGGTTTCGTGCTTCAGCAGCATCGGCGGCTCACCCGCCGAACGCCAGCGATCCCCCCACGCCATCATCATGATCAACGGACCATGCAAGTCCGCCCCCATCGGGGTCAGCAAATATTCAAACCGGTCCGGAGACGATTGATACTTCCGCCGCTCGAAAACGCCGCGATCGACGAGTCGCGCGAGACGGTCCGTCAGGATGTTCGATGCAATATTCAGTTCGCTTTCAAATTGATCGAACCGCGTGGCCCCGTAGAAGGCCTCGCGAATGACGAGAAAGCTCCATCGATCTCCAATCACCTCCAGCGCACGCGAAACTGAACTTGGTCGCCCGCGCATGAAGTCGTCGGAATTCCGGCGGGTACGTCTCGATGCTTCTACGCGAATCCGGCCCGCACCAGGTCCATCGTGATAGGTCACTTTACGCGAGACTACGAGCTTCTGGCAGCACGAGCATGCGACAATCGGCTTGCTGACGCAGTTGCAGCTCTCATGGATCAGCTGAAGCGGCACATCCTCGGGCTGCACCAGCCATCGATCGCCAAACTGCATCAGCGACATAAAAGCCGGATAGAGATCGATACCGGACTTCGTCAGTTTATATTCGACGCGGCTGGATGTATCGGAATAGCTCGCCTCGCGGAATATTCCTTCGCGAGTCAATCGCCGGAGACGATCGGTAAGCGTCGCACGCGAAATTTCCAGACCGGAACGGAACTCCTCGAAGCGCTTGGCACCGAAAAACGCTTCCCGGATGACAAGAAAAGCCCAGGCATCGGAGAGGATATTGACGGTGCTGGAGATCGAGCAGCGGCGCTCGGTAAGCCGTGGCAGCTTCTTTCCCGTTGAAACTGTCGCGGTTGAGGTCTGCGGCCTGCTCGGCTTTTTCTCTTTTATTGCAGTTGCTGACCGCGCCATCGTTCCCCGGTTTGACCGCCTATCGCATGCCAGAAGGATGTCCGATAGTTGTAGGTATATGACGTGCGGCGTCAAGACCGGGTAAGTCTAGGGACTTTTACTTCGGGCCCGGGCCGCCTCCACGAGGCGAAAAATACGTTCGGGAGTCACCGGAAGCGTATCGACTTCTATGCCGAGGGGCGACAACGCATCCGACACGGCGTTCGCGATTGCCGCCGGGGCGCCGATGGTCCCGCCCTCGCCCATGCCTCGGAAACCACCGATATTGTTGGGCAAATCTGCCTCAATGTGCACGATCCCGATCGACGGAATGTTGGTGGCCACCGGAACGAGGTAATCGGCAAGACTGGCCGTGACGCATTGGCCTTGATCGTCGTAGACGACTTCTTCAAGCAATGCCGCTCCAATGCCCTGCGCAACTGCGCCCTGCACCTGGCCATCGACGATCATGGGATTGATAATTCGCCCGCAATCCTCGGCCACGACGTAACGTTTGACCGTCACACCGTAAGTGTCCGGGTCGATTTCAACCATCGCAAGATGCGTCGATGAACAGGCTGTCCCAAGATAAGGATCGTATGTTTCCGAGGCGACGAGATCCTCACGCTGATCATGCGGAATGGCGCCCATCTGCGAATAGACCGCATTCGCGACTTCCTTGAATGTCATGGACACATTGGAGTTTCGCGCACGGATCAGTCCGCCGGATGCTTCCAGTTCCTCGACCGGTTGCTTCATAAGGTAAGCTGCCGCCTTGAGTACCTTGGCCTTCACGACATGCGAGGCCTTGGTCGCCGCTCCGCCGCCAAGCACGGCAGACCGGCTCGCGAATGTCCCGGTGCTCATGGGAACCAATGCACTGTCGCCGTGCTGAACCTCGACATCTTCCATCTTGCAGCCGAGTTCATCCGCGATGACCTGGGCCAGCGTCGTTTCCAGGCCCTGGCCATGGGATGAAATACCGAAAGCGGCGGTGATCGCGCCGGTCGCATCGATTCTGATCGTCGAAGTTTCGGTGCCGGTGTTGATCGGCATGCCTGGAGCGACGGAAATTCGTGATCCGATCCCGGTCAGTTCAGCATAACTCGACAAGCCGATGCCAACCCACCGGCCCTCGCTGCGCGCCTGATCCCGCTCACGGACAAGATCCGGATAGTTGACGTGCTTGCATGCGCCCTCAAGGCATTCCTGAAATGCCGACTTGTCCCAGATAATGCCGGACGCGGTCCGATAGGGAAACTCTTCGGACCTGACCAGATTTCGACGGCGCATTTCAGCCGGGTCCAACCCGATCTTGCGTGCCGCCATATCGATGAGGCGTTCCATCGCAAAGGTGGACGAAGGACGGCCGACACCGCGATAAGGTCCAGTCGGCGGCTTGGGAGTCAATACGCCGCGAATCCGGCCGCGATAATGCTCAAGACGATAAGGACCCGGCAGAAAGCTCACGACCTGAACCGGTTCAAGCGCCCCGGTCCATGGATAGATCGAATAGGCTCCAATATCTCCGATCACGTCAGCCCGTAGACCCAGCAGCTTGCCGTCGTGGTCAACCGCCAGCTCGACGTCCATCAATTGGTCGAAAGCCTGGCTCGTCGATGAAAGGTCCTCAAGACGATCGCTGGTGTACTTGATCGGCCGGCCGATCTTGCGCGCAAGTGCGCAGACCAGCATCTCTTCATGATACATCGATCCCTTGCCGCCGAAACTTCCTCCGACATCCGGGGCAACCACCCGCATCCTGTTGCCTGGAAGATCGAAGCATCCGGCAAGCACATCGCGAATGACACCCGGAATGTTAGTCGACGAATGCAGCGTCAGCGCGAGGCGGCGCTTGTCCCACTCGGCGAGATAAGAGCGGTTTTCCATCGCAACCGCCGTCTTCCGTGTCATGCGGAGTACGGCCTTCACCGTAACCGGCGCCTCCGCGATGGCTTTATCAACATCCCCCCGCGCAAATTCGCGCGAGATGATGACATTCGTTCCTGCTTCTTCGTGCAGCAGCGGAGCGTCGTCTGCGACCGCATCGACCTGCCTGATCGCGAACGGAAGAGGATCATATTCGATCGTAATATGTTCGAGCGCATCTTCCGCCGCGTACCGGCTTTCCGCCACCACGGCGATCACCGGCTCGCCGACATAGCGAACCTTCCCGCGCGCCAACGGCCAGATCGGCGTGGCGTAGTAGTTTTTCATCTTGGAGGTCGGAACGGCCGGCTTGAATTCACCTTCCAAATCCGTTGCATCGAAAATGCCGACAACGCCAGGCAGCGAAAATGCCTCTCCAACATCGACATTGCGAATACGCGCATGCGGCTGATCGCTTCTCCGAATGGCAATGTGAAGCGTGCCCTGCGGTGTAATGTCATCAACATAGCGACCAACGCCCGCAAGCAGGCGCGGATCTTCGGTCCGTTTGACGCGTTGCCCAACAAGTTTGGGACGCATCTCAACCGACGATGGATCGAACGTACTCATAAATGAATCCTTGCGGACGAAACGTGCACCCTCACTTCAGTGCTCCTCGCTCCTTCGCCAACTCGCGCACCGCATTGCAGATATGTTCGTAGCCAGTGCATCGGCAGATATTCCCCGACAGGGCTTCACGAATCTCCGCCTCGCTTTCGAGCGGATGATGGCGCAGCATGTCGGTGATGGTCATCAGAAACCCGGGCGTACAGAAACCGCACTGCAACCCGTGATGGTCGCGAAACGCCTGCTGCACCCGGCCAAGATTTTCCACCGAGCCCAGCCCTTCGACCGTCTCGATGCTGGCTCCGTCGACCTGAGCCGCGAGAGTCAGGCAGGACCGCGCACTCCGGCCGTCCAGCAAGATCGTACAGGCACCGCACACGCCATGCTCGCAGCCAACATGGGTTCCGGTGAACCCCAGTTCATGCCGCAAGAAATCGCTAAGCAGCATGCGCGGCTCGACACTGCGCGTATACGACAGTCCGTTGACGGACACGGTGATCTCGATACGCCCCGTCATGACTGCATGTCCCTTGCCCGCAACCATGCGTCGGATAATGCACGGCGCGTAAGCGTTCCCGCGAGATAGCGGCGATAATCTGCGGACGCATTCAGATCGGAATTTGGCTCGATCGCACTGCGAAGCGCATCAACCACCTCTTCCAGCGTCCTTTCGGTTACCTCTGATCCCTCCAGCATCGCCTCGAGCTGCGGCATTCTTGTTGGAGTTTCGCCAACACCCATCAGCCCGATCCGGACATTGGTTGCGACACCGTTCTGCCGTTCCATCGTGATCGCCACCGCCGCCAGCGCGTAGTCACCGTGGCGTCGCGCGAATTCCTCAAAGGCCCAGCCCGTTCCTGCAGGCAATCTGTCGACTTCGATCTCGGTCACGAGTTCGTCCGGCTCAAGTGCCGTCATCAGGGAGCCGACGAAGAAATCTCCCGCAGAAAGAACACGTTTGCCTCGCTCCGATACAATATGAATACTTCCATTCAGCAGAAGCGACATCATCGGCATCTCGGCGGCCGGATCGGCATGGCAAACGCTGCCGCAGAATGTGCCGCGATTGCGCACCGTCAGATGTGCAACATGCTTCATGGCATGATGCAAAACCGGAATATGTTCCGCGATCAAAGCGTCTTCCGCCGTCATGCGATGACGAACCAAGGCGCCTAGCGCCATCCTATCTCCGCGAAGTTCGATCCTGTCGAGACCCGCAATCCGGTTGATGTCGACAAGGACGGACGGCTTCACGAGCCTGAAGTTCATCATGGGCATCAGGCTTTGCCCGCCAGCAATGATCTTGCCGTCGCCGTCCGCTCCCGAGAGCGTCTGAACAGCATGTTCGACGCTTTCAGCACGAACATAGTCAAACGACGCGGGCTTCATGGCACGATTTCCGAGGGCACGATATTGCGGCGCATTATCAAGATTCTTTGCCTCCCATAGTGACTTGCATTATTAGACTATGTTAGATGATGTCAAGATGCCGAAAGCCCTCCGCCCGGAAAGCGGTCAATCCGGGGCCACACCGGCGCAAATTCTTAAAAGGCGATGGAGATCATCTCATGGATATGACGGGCCAGCAGCGCATTCCCGCGAGCCGCGATACCGTATGGAAAGCCCTGAATGACGTCGAAGTCCTGAAAGCCTGCATTCCGGGATGTCAGGAGTTGATCAAGACATCCGATACCGAGATGACGGCAATGGCAGTGATCAAGGTCGGCCCGGTAACGGCAAAATTCCAGGGAGCGGTTACGCTCTCCGAAATCGATCCCCCAAATGGTTACCGGATCACCGGAGAAGGCCAAGGCGGCGTTGCTGGATTTGCAAAGGGTGGTGCCGCCATCCGGCTGGAACAGGATGGCGATGGCACCATCCTGCATTACGACGTATCCGCCCAGGTTGGCGGCAAGCTTTCGCAGCTTGGCGGACGATTGATCGATGCGACCGCAAAGCAGATGTCCAATCTGTTTTTCAAGCGCTTCGCCGAAGAGATCGAAACTCGCTATGGCGATCAGCCAGCGACAACAGGCTCTTCCGTTGCCGCGACTGCACCGGCAGCAAAGACCGCAAATGCTGCATCAAGTCAGGAGCCGCGGCGCGATACGCTGCCTTCACATAAAGGCAATCCGAGTTTCTTTAGTTCGATCAAGTCGGCCGGCCTCATCGCGCTGATCGCAACGATCGGCGCATGCTGGTATCTCCTCGGTGGTCATCTCCCGACCCCGCAACCGATGAACGACATTCATCTATCGTCCGATTTTACCGGTGGCGTCATGCTCCTTCTCGTGGCCGCAGTCGGATATCTGTTTGGCCGGCAGCAAGGCAGTGCTGTCCAGTTCGATCAAGACACGATCGAACGTCTCGCACGCGCGCTGACGCAACAGCGCGGGTAAAATCATCATTTCAACGGTCCGGATCACATTTTGGCAAAAGCCGTTTCGCGAAAGAAAGCGATACCCGTTCGGACCGATGGAACACCCATGGTCCGAAACTGCTCGGTCGATCGAACGCTGACCATTCTATCCGATGCATGGTCCTTTCTGGTCCTGCGGGAAGTCTATCTCGGAGCGCGCCGGTTCGACCAAATTCAATCCGTGCTGCGAATGCCACGCGGCACGCTGAGCAACCGCCTGACCCAGCTTCTCGAAGCAAAAGTTCTCGGACGTGCCTCTATCGCAGGCGGCGCCCGCTTTGAATATCACCTCAGCGAAAGCGGACTGGAACTTTATCTTGTCATGCTTGCCATGCTCCGGTTCGGCGACGATTGGCTGGCAGAAGGAAAAGCCCCTCCGCTCCGGCTCATTCACGCGACATGCGGACACGAATGCCATCCCGAAACCATCTGTTCAGCGTGCCGCCAGCCAATTGACGCTTTGCGAGTCAGTTATCGAGACGGCCCAGGCGCAGGCTTAGCGCCACTGGCGACAAGGCCTCAACGTCGCCGCACTGCCGGCGTGCAGGCCTTTGAGCGCGGTCGGCCGTCTTCCGTTTCCCGAACTCTTGGAATTCTGGCGGACCGCTGGACGTTCCTGATCGTGAGGGAGTTTTTCTTCGGCGTCCACCGCTTCGACGTCATGCAGGAACGGCTTGGTATTGCATCGAATATCCTGACCGACAGGCTCAATCGCCTTGTGTCGCAAAAGATCCTCGAGCGGGTCAAATATCAGGACGTTCCGGAACGATATGAATATCATCTCACGGTGGCAGGACGGGATTTATACTTACCGCTTATCCAGATGTTGAGATGGGGGGACCGTTGGCTTGGCTTTCAAAAGCCTCTTATTCTCCACCATATGGACTGTAAGGCGGACTTTGAGCCCATCGTGGCATGCGATCATTGCCATCAAGCACTTCATCCGCACGACATGTGCTATCATCTCAATTACACCAAGCTGCGCAAGGATACGCCTCCCGCTCTCCTTGGTGAACACAACTAAAAGAAGGAAATAACGCTGCGTTACGTGGGCGCTCACACTGGCGAGTTCTGAATCCCGGGGTTTTCCCGTGCGGACCGGCAGCCGATACGATCATTCTCCGATTCCAAGGCGGAAGTTTGCGTCTTGGCTATTGTGCTGGCTGCATTGCCGTCCGCAATGCGATCTTGTCGATCTTGCCGGTCTTTCCCTTGGGCAATTCAGTTAGAAAGACGACTTCCTGCGGTATCTGCCATTTGGGAAAGTGTTCGGATAGCGCCGATCCATAGTCCTGCTGAAAACGCTCGCGCAGTTCCTTCGTATCCTCATGCAGAGCAACGCAGATTACCGGACGCTCCTGCCATTTCGGATCCGGCCGCGCCACGACCGCGGCTTCGCGAACGTCGGGATGATTCATCAATTGCAGTTCCAACGCCTGACTGGAAATCCATTCGCCACCAGATTTGATCAGGTCTTTCGCGCGATCGACAATTCGCACATAGCCATGCGGATCGATAGTGGCGATGTCGCCGGTGCGCAGCCAGACGCGACCTTCATCGACAACGAAAGAACCCTCCGGATGCAATCCTTTCTCTTCAGCGGCTCTGTCGAAATACGCCCCCGCCGCCCAGGGACTGCTGATCTGAAGTTCACCCGGCATCTTGCCATCTGTTACACATCGCGCCCCGTCGGCATCGACAATCCTCAGCCGGCATCCCGGAATAGGCAGCCCTTGCGCCGTGCGGGTTTCGCGCACCTGTGCGTCATCGAGATCGGAGCGCTCCACATTGGTCAGGCCGAGCGGCGAAATTTCCGTCATGCCCCAGCAATGCATGACCTCGATGCCGTATCTGGTGAAATCATCAATGAACGAGCGGCCGATGGCGGCCCCTCCGACCGGAAGACGCTTCAGTGACGAGATTCGTCCAAGGGCGGATGCATCACGCCTGAGATGATCCAGGAAGCCGATCCAGACCGTAGGTACCGCGGTTGCCATCGTAACGTGGGCCGCTTCGATCAGTTCGACAAGACTTGTAGGATCTGTCTGGCGGCAAGGCAGCGCCAGGTTCGCGCCTGCCATCAGCGCGGCATAAGGAAAGCCCCATGCATTGGCGTGGAACATCGGAACCGCCGGCAGGCAGACGTCACGCTCGCGCATCGCAATTCCATCGGCGAACAGGCATGCCAGCGTGTGCAGCGTGGTGGATCGGTGACTGTAGAGCACGCCTTTCGGATTGCCCGTGGTGCCTGACGTGTAGCACAGGCTCGCGGCTTCATCCTCACTTAGCACCGGCCATGCAAACGCCGCCTGATGACGGCGAATCATGTCTTCATAATGCGCCTGCGTCGTTCCGGCGCGCGCTGGTGGATCCAGCATCTGATCTGGCTCGTCTTCCATGACGACAACATGCCGAACTCTGCGCGGCAGATCGATCTCGTGGCCGATGGTTTTCCAGATCGAGCGGTCGACAAACAACGCTCGATCATCGGCATGATCAAGCAGCCTGGCAATATCAGGCCCAAGCAGCCGCGCGTTGATCGTGTGCAAGACGGCGCCCATGCATGGCACGGCCATATAAAGTTCGAGATGCCGATGAGAATTCCACGCCAGCGTGGCAACACGCTCACCACGCGTAATGCCGATATCCTGCAGAAAGTTGGCGATGTGCCCTGCCCGATCCAGTACCTCTCCATAACCGATGACATGAATCGCGTGCGGATAACGGGTCGTCACGGTTTTGTTCGGATAAAGATCGGCCACCCGTTCCCGGATCAGATTCAGCGTAAGCGGCACATTCTGCATCAATCCGGCAAGCATCTTACTTCTCCACTCTTGTCAGACCTTGACATCTCCCATATGGGAGCGCAACATTTTTCGAAGATTATTCGAATTTTGGTGATGCATGCACTTTCAGCTTCCCGACGATCTTCTCGTTCTCCAAGGCCGTATGCGCGACTTCGTTCGCACCGAGCTCCAGCCTCATGATGCCACCATCGAGGAAACAGGGTATGTACCGGACGAAGCCATGGCCGGCCTCCGACGGATGGGATTGTTCGGCACCAACACGCCGAAGCAGTATGGCGGCCTTGGACTGTCGATGCTCGGTAGCTGTCTCGCCATCGAAGAGCTCGCGAAGGCGCATACGGCTTTCTATTACCTCAGCGGTGTGAATGTTCACATCGGCTCGAAGGCGATCGAGTTTTTCGCTAAGCCCAAGATCCGCGATACGTGGCTGCCGGAGCTTGCCAGCGGTCGCGTCATCGGCGCATTCGCACTCACGGAGCCTGAGGCAGGATCCGATGCCTCGAAGATCACAACTCGCGCAAAACGCGACGGCGCGGATTATATCCTCAACGGCAAAAAGACCTACATCACCAATGCGCCCGTCGCCGGCGTCTTCACCGTTTTCGCGACCCTTGATCCGTCCGCCGGTGCGAAGGGTATTGCAGCATTTGCCGTGGACGCAAAGACGCCGGGCCTGACAATCGGCCGGACCGTGGAGATGGCCGCAGGACACGGCTCGGACCATGCCGAAGTCATCTTTAAAAATTGCCGCGTGCCGCGTGAGAACCTGTTGGGACAAGAAGGCGAAGGCTTCGCCATCGCCATGCGCTGCCTCGATGCGGGCCGCACCCACTGGGGCGCATACTGCGTGGGCGCAGCGTCCCAGCTTTTGAGTTACGCGTTGGATCATGCTTCGCAACGCGAGGCTTTTGGAAAGAAGCTGCGCGACCATCAGGGTATCGAATGGACCATTGCGGACATGGCGAGTTCGCTGCATGCTGCGCGACTTGTCGCCTATGAAGCGGCATGGCGCTACGATCAGGGCGATGCGGCGGCACGCACTACGACAGCCGCGCTGTCCAAATACACGGGCGCAGACATGGTGCAGCGGGTCGCCGACGCGACCCTGCAGCTTTTCGGCGGCGCCGGCTATTCCAAGGACTACCCGATCGAGCGCATCTGGCGGGAAACCCGCGTGGTCCGCATTCTGGACGGAACGTCCGAGATCATGAAGCAGATCATTGCCCGCAATACGTTCCGCAATCACGAGCGGCGCAATTCACCGACCTGATCGCAGCGAAAGCATATGTCAATCACGGGCGGCGTTGCCGTCGCACCACAGGAAGATCGCAATGGCTTCGAGCACGACACTCAAACTCAAGCAGCAGCGGAGTCGCGAGCGGCGCGAGCAGATTCTTGCGGCTGCGACGAAGCTGTTTGGCGAAAAAGGGATCGATCGCACGTCGCTCACGGACATCGCGGCAACCGCCAAGGTGCCGCTGTCCAGCATCTATGACTACTTCGCGGACAAACGCGCGCTGGTGCTAGAGGTACCGGAAGAGAATTTCGCGGCGCTGTATCAGAGAACCGAACCGTTGCTATCGAAGGGAAGCGATCCAGTCGAGCAACTGAAGATTACGTTTCTCACCAATTTCGAGTACATCAGCGAAAACCCAAGCTGGGGCCGCGTTTTCTTCCTCGAGATCTGGCCAAGCGTAATTGCGGCCGAGCCGCAGATCAAAAAGGCCGTCGACAAATATGCGATGCGCTATGTACAGCTTATCAAGCAAGCCATTCGCGCCGGCTCATATCGCAAGAATCTGGATCCTTACACCGCCATGTCCCTGATGATGGGCGGCATGTGCCACGTCACCGCCGTTTGGCTGCTGTACGGTCGCAGATACGATCTCGTGAAGAAGGGAAAGGCCGTTTTCACGACGCTCGATAGCGGATTCTCAAACAACTGATATGAATGAGCTTCGAACGCACACTGCGTGGATGCACGGATCTGCCAAGGAATTGCAGGCGTGATGGATTGACCATGGGGTCTTCGGCGGTTCAGCGACCAACGATTGAGAAACGCGTAGTCAAAGCCTGCGCCGAGGCCAGCGGCTGCGGATGGCGGAGGCTTCTTCGCTGAAGAATGATTGGGTCCAGTGGTTATTGGTGCTCGGTTGCACGCCAATTCCGGGGTATTTGCGAACCGGCAATCTTTTCCCTAAAAGCTATCAGTCGCGAACTGAGGCTAGCCTAAGTAACGATGGATGATACCATCTATTGTCCTATGTTTGAGCTTGGGCATCGGTCAGGCAAATGCCCTCAAAGGAGAGCGCTCGGCGAGATGAGTGTTCAATGCGAGAGCGTTCGGAGGCGTTTAGGTTCCTGGTGGTCCTCCCGGTCTTCAAAACCGGTGAGACCGAGTACCTCGGTCTGGCAGGTTCGATTCCTGTCCGCCTCCGCCAATCGCCGTAACCCCGATGCTGCCGAGATGATCGGCCCGCGTACTGAACGATGACGACGCACGTCGTCGCGACGGCCGGTCACGTCGATCACGGCAAGAGCACGCTGGTTCGCGCGCTGACCGGGATGGAGCCAGACCGGTGGGAGGAGGAGCGCCGCCGCGGGCTCACCATCGATCTCGGATTCGCCTGGACGATCCTGCCCTCCGGGCGTGAGGTCGCCTTCGTCGATGTGCCCGGCCACGGACGGTTCATTCGCAACGCGCTGGCAGGCTTGGCAACCGTGCCGGTTGTGTGTTTCGTCGTGGCCGCCGACGAGGGGTGGTCAGAGCAATCCGCCGAACACCGCGACGCCATCGCAGCGCTCGGCATCCGTCATGGGCTCATCGTGGTGACCAAGGCCGATCGCGCGCCCGACCTCGTCGCGTCGACCATCGAGCGTGCCCGTAGTGAGTTTGCGCACACCCCCCTGCGCGACGCGCCCGCGGTCGCCGTTTCGGCGGTGCAGAACAGCGGGCTGGATCAGTTCAGGAAAGTTCTCGACGACGTTCTCGCCAATATGGCTGCGCCCGACGCCAACGGCAGGCTCCGGCTGTGGATCGACCGCGCGTTCAGCGTTTCGGGAGCGGGCACGGTGGTCACCGGTACCCTCACCGCGGGTACACTGACCAAAGAAGATCGGCTCCTGGTGACCGGCGAAGGGCGCGAACCGCAAGAGGTCGTCATTCGCGGACTTGAGTCACGGGACTCCTCCGCGGATGCTCTCCATCCGATGAATCGAGCTGCGGTCAACCTGCGCGGTGTGCCCGCCGGGGACATCCGTCGCGGCCAGGCATTGATCGCGCCAGACGATTGGTTCATGACCTCCGTTATCGATGTGCGCCGCATCGGCGGCGCCGCTCTCAATGAGGTGCCGGCACAGATCACCGTGCATGTCGGGACGGCAGCCGTACCGGCGCGGCTACGCGGCTTCGATGCCGAACATGCGCGGATCACCCTCGACTGGCCGCTGCCGCTGATCGTGGGCGATCGGTTGCTGCTTCGCAATCCGGACAGCCGCCTCGTGCTCGGCGGCGTTGGCGTACTGGATCCGGATCCCCCGCAATTCCTGCGCCGCGGAGACGGGACCCGCCGCGGGATGACGCTGGCCAACATGCCTTCTCAAGGTGACGTGCTGGCCAAGTTGACCGACCGGGGCGCCGTGGAAAAAAACTATCTGCGCCGAATCGGCCTGCTGGATTCCGATGCAAGGCCGCCACCGAATGTCCGTGAGCTAAACGGCTGGTGGGTACATCCCCCCACCTACGACAAGTGGCGACAGCAGTTGCGTGCCCTGGTGGAGAACGATGACCGGCGGGATCAACTCACTCCCGGCGTTTCTCAAGGAGCGGTGCGCGATGCCCTTGGTACAACCGCAGCGCACTTTATCGATCTGCTCGTCGTGGAAGCCGGCCTTGAACAGCACAATGGTTACCTCCGGATGCCGCGGGTACGCACCGACCTTGGCCGGGCCGAAGTCGGAGTAGCCAAGCTCGAGGCGCGGCTGCTTGCGACTCCGTTTCTCGCACCGCTGGCCGGCGATCTAGCCGCTCTCGGCCTTGGAGCCCGCGAATTGGCCGCAGCCGAGCGAGCGCGCCGGGTGTTTCGCCTTCAAGGGGGCGTGGTTCTGCTGCCGTCCGCGCCGGACCTTGCAATACATGCGCTGGCGCAACTGCCGCAGCCGTTCACCACCAGTCAGGCGCGGCAGGCTTTGGGAACCAGTCGCCGGGTCGCGATCCCGCTGCTGGAGTATCTGGACGGACGCGGCCGGACGCGCAGAATCGATGACGAGCACCGGGAGGTGGTGCGGTAACCGGGAGGCGAGTATCGGCTCTTAAAACGCGCTTACCCGCCACGAAGCCGGGCATGACACGAGGATCATTCCGCTTAAATCGAAAGCTAGCCCTTGCCGTCTTCCTCGCGGTTCTGGACGTGCACCCAGCCGAACCGGCCCTTGATGCACAGGTTGCCGTGGCCGACAGAGTGATCGTGGGGCGATGTCACCTTGACGATCTTGTTGTCCTGAACGTGCAGGTTCAGGTTGCAGCCAACGCCACAGTACGTGCACACCGTGGTGGTCTCGGTTTGCTCCGCCTCGTCCCAGGTGCCTGAGGCACGCATATCGTACTCGGATTTGAACGACAGCGCCCCGGTCGGACAGACCTCCACGCAATTGCCGCAGAAGACACAAGCGGAGTCCGGCAATTCCGCAGCGTATTCGGTCGATATCTGAGAATCGAACCCACGCCCTGCGACCTGGATCGCAAAGGTGTTCTGCCACTGAGTCCCGCAGGCATCCACGCACTTGTAGCAGAGGATGCACTTGTCGTACTCGCGCACATAAAGGTCGTTGTCGATCTTGTCCGGTTGGGCCATCGTCGCCGCGACGCTGCCGTTCCCCGCGTGGTGCTCGCCAGGCTCATGAACATCGCGAAGAAGACTCTGGCCCGCCTTTGGGCCATAACGATCCGAGTCGACATTGTAGCGCTCTTTCCACTCGGGAATCCGCGGCGTGGTGGACAGGTCGACCGAGGAATCGAGCAACTCCAGCACGAGGCGGCGGCTGTGCCGCACCCGGTCGGTGTCGGTAAACACTTCCATGCCCGGCTGGATCTTGCGGGAGCAGGACGGCACGAGGACGCGCGAACCCTTGAGCTCGACCATGCAAACACGGCAAGCATTCTTCGGCGTGAGTGTGTCGCCGTAACAAAGCGTCGGCGTGTCTTTCCCTGCTGCGTTACAGGCCGTCAGGATGGTGCTCCCCTCCGGGACACTGACCTCCTTGCCATCAATGGTGATCGTGATCTGCCGGACAGGCGTATCCACGCCACCCTTATAGTGCACGTTCATATGCTCTTGCTCTCCTCAAGTACGCCAAGGCGATCGATGGCCGACTCGACGGCATTCCAGGCGGCTTGGCCGAGACCACAGATCGAGGAATCCTTCATCACCAAACCAACGTCGCGCAGCAGACCGACATCGCGCCCCTTGGCCGCAGCATCGCGGCGATTGTGCGCAATGCGCAGCAACGCCTCTTCCTGACGCACGGTCCCCACCCGGCAGGGTACGCACTGGCCACATGACTCGTCACGGAAGAAGCGCGCGATGCGCAACAGAATGCTGGGCAGATCAACAGTGTCGTCGAAGGCCAGCACCACGCCCGAGCCCAGGGTGGCGTTGTTGGCGCGCGCGCCTTCGAAGGTCAGCGGAATATGGAGTTCGTCGGCACGCACGAACACGCCTGCCGCACCGCCAAGCAGCACGGCCTGCAGCTTGCGGCCGTCCGGCACTCCGCCCGCGAGCTTGAGAATGTCGTCCAGAGTCGCACCGAATGGCACTTCATAGACACCGGGGCGCACGAGGTTGCCAGACACGCAGAACAGCTTCGGCCCGGTAGATCCTTCGGTTCCGATCTTGGCGTATTCTGCACCGCCCATCTGCATAATCAGCGGGACGTTGCACAGGGTCTCGACGTTGTTGACCACCGTCGGCTTGCTGAAGAGACCAGCCTCGAAAGGGAATGGTGGCTTGGAGCGCGGCTCACCGCGATAGCCCTCGATCGAATTGAAGATCGCGGTTTCCTCACCGCAGATGTAGGCGCCGGCACCGCGCCGGATCTCAAGCTCGAAGCTCCAGCCCTTGCCCAGGATGTTCTCACCCAGGAAGCCTCGTTCACGCGCCTTGTCGATGGCATTATGCAGCATCCGATGGGCGCGCGGATACTCGCCACGCAGATAGATATAACCCCGTTCCGCGCCGATGGCGTAACCTGCAATGGTCATCGACTCGATCAGCGCAAACGGGTCACCCTCGAGAATGGCGCGATCCTTGAACGTACCGGGCTCGCTCTCATCAGCATTGCAGACGAGGTAACGAGGCGTGGCCGGCTGCTTGGCGGTGCTCTCCCATTTGATGCCGGCCGGGAATGCCGCACCGCCGCGCCCCATCAGTCGGGAATCCTTGACCTCGCTGATGACTTTCCCGGGCTCCATTTCGAACGCCCGTCGCAGCCCGGCGTAACCATCCTTTTTGATATAGTCGTCGATGCTTTCCGGATCGACCTGGCCGACGCGCTTGAGCAGCATCAGGCCTTCTTGACCAGCTTGCGGTACGGCCATGATCGGCGGAGCCTCGGCCGCGAGTGCCGCTGGGCCATCGTTCAGTGCGAGGGCGATCTCTTCGACAGTGGCAGGTCCGATCAGATACTCGTGAGGCGGATCGCCAGCCTCCACCGCCATCGCGGCAGGGGCGCGCTCGCATACACCCAAACAGGGACTGTGCTTCCAGCCATTCGTAGCTCCGGCCGGGCCTAGCCGCTTTTCAAGATCGGCACAAACCTCCTTGGACCCTCGCGCCATGCAGGCAATGTCGGTGCAGACATGCACGACGCGCTTCGGCCGCGGATTGGTGGAGAACAGGGAATAGAACGTCGCGACACTATAAACATCGGCAGCCGACATGCTGAGCCGTTTTCCGATGTAGTTCAGCGCGCCGGGACTGATCCAGCCGACGCGATCATTCACCGCGTGCAGCGTTTCCATGACGAAATGCCGCTGGGCTCGCACGGCGTGGCCTGTGTGCGCACGCCGATGATCCTCCTCGTCGCGTTCTCCGCCGTGCCAGCCGCTCTCCCCGGACCCAAGCAGCCGATCGACCGCATCTCTTTCCTCTGCGAGCGGCTCGGCGCCGGAGAACTTCAGGTCCACAGCTTATCCTTCCTATTTTGCAGGCACGAGTTCTTGTTTCTCGCGGCCAGACTTGGTGAAAA
This sequence comes from Afipia sp., assembly GCA_017308575.1. GTDB lineage: Bacteria > Pseudomonadota > Alphaproteobacteria > Rhizobiales > Xanthobacteraceae > Afipia. The sequence continues at coordinate 507,275 of JAFKEQ010000002.1, read as the reverse complement.
CATCTCTCTCCCAAGTCGGAACTTCGTTGGTCTTCTCCACCTTGACCGCCGTCGCCTTGAACTCGGCGGTTCCGGAGATGGGGTCGTTGGCCTCGATAGTGAGCGAGTTGACGTCCACTTCGTCGGGGAAGTTGCATGCCATGAACAGCAACCCGGGACGCAGTCCCGGCTCCCTGCGCACAGGCGCCAGCACAGACCCGCGGCGCGAACTCACGCGCACCCACTCACCTTCATTGACGCCGAGCCGAGCCATATCTTCCGGCGAAAAATCGACGCAAGCGCCAAAGCGGATCGGCGAGTTGAAGCCGCCGGACTGAACGCCTGTGTTGTAGTCGGTCAACCGCCGTCCCGTTGTCAGGCGCAACGGGAATTCGTCGTCAAGCTTGTCCACCGGCAGGCTGTGTTCGGGCGTGCCGAACGCCGCCAGCAGCCCGCGCTTTTCGGGATCCTTCTCCCAGAGCCGGCCGTGCAGGAATGGCGACTCAGGTCCGTTCTCGTCGGGGAACGGCCACTGCAAGCCGCCGCGTTCTTCGAGCAGACGGTAGGTCATTCCATGGTGTTTCGGCGATACCGCGCGCAGGTCGTCCCAGACCTGCTCAGCGGTTTGCATGGGCCAGTGATGACCCAGACGCTCCGCGATCAGACGCATGATCTCGATGTCATCCTTCGCACCTCCAGGTGGTTCCAGAGCTTTTCGCACACGCTGGATTCGCCGCTCGCTGTTGGTGAACGTGCCATCGCTCTCGCACCACGCCGCCGCTGAAGGCAGCACCACGTCAGCGAAAGACGCCGTCCGCGTGAGGAAGATGTCCTGCACGACGAGGTGATCGAGATTCTCCAGCCGCTTGGCGACATGTGTCGAGTCGGCGTCGGACTGAACGGGGTTCTCGCCGATGATGTAGAGGTTGGTCATATGACCTTCGTCCATCGCCTCCATCATCTGCGAGAGCGTCATGCCGTATTTCGGCGGCATGGTCACGTTCCACAGACGCTCGAACTTCGCGCGATGCTCCGCATTTCCGACGTCCTGGAAGCCTGGCAGGTTTTTGGGAATCGCACCCATGTCGCCGCCGCCCTGAACGTTGTTCTGGCCGCGCAATGGAACGAGGCCCGACCCCCAACGGCCGACATGGCCGGTGAGCAGCGCGAGATTGCACAGCGAGCGCACGTTGTCGGTGCCGTTGTGATGCTCGGTGATGCCGAGCGTCCAGCAAATCTGCGCGCGTTCTGCCTTGGCATAGTCGTGCGCGAGCTGACGGATCAGCTCGGCAGGCACGCCCGTCTCACGTGATGTGACTTCGAGAGTCCACGGTTCGCACTTCTTGATGTAGTCGTCGAAGCCGCTGGTCGCGTTGGCGATGAACTCCTTGTTGGTCAGGCCCGCGTGAATGATCTCGCGGCCAATGCCATAGGCCAGCGCAACGTCGGTGCCGACGTCCAGACCGAGCCAGCTATCGGCCCATTCCGCCGTCTTCGATCGGCGCGGATCGACAGCGTAAACCTTGGCACCCTTGTGGATCGCCTTCAGCGCGTGATGGAAAAAGATCGGATGCGCTTCTCGGGCATTGGAACCCCAGAAGACAAGCAAATCCGCGTCCTCAGCTTCACGATAGGACGACGTACCACCACCAGCTCCGAATACCGTCACCAGACCGGCGACGCTAGGAGCGTGTCAAGTTCTGTTACAGGAGTCGATATTGTTGGTGCCGATCACCGTGCGGGTGAACTTCTGCGCAATGAAGTTCATCTCGTTGGTCGAGCGGGAGCACGAAAACATGCCGAACGCATCGGGCCCATGAGCCTCGAGGTTGCGACGGAACCCATTGGCCGCACGATCAAGAGCCTCATCCCAGGAGGCTGGCCGCAGGACGCCATTGTCGCGAACCAGCGGTTCAGTGAGTCGCGCGTAATTCTGCTTTCCTTGTCGGCCCATAGCTGCCTCCCGGCTCAGTGCGTTGTTCGTTGTGTTCAATATACCACGATTATGGCGGGCAGTCATATATGAAGCTATCTGCACATGCCCTCCATAGGCGTGCGCGAATGTCGCAGGTGACCGATCGAACAAGCATTCGGCGTGGACTGCCGCCGCCCGCTAAACATTGCATTATGCGACGCTTCCTACATTATTATACGTATGACGCCCGTCTCCCCGAACAAGTCCAAAAACAATGCCGACAGAGCCTTGCGCTGCCCCCTCGCCGCTATCGAATCTCGTTGAGTTCGCCCCGGCGCTGGCCAAGCTCCCCTCCTGATCGGCGACTGAGAGAGGCCGATATGGATGCCGAGACATCCGCCCTTCGCCGTATTCCCGCGGTCGACGAAATCTTGAAAACATCGTCGGCCCAGCAGGCGGTCGAGCGCTTCGGCCGCTCGCGCGTGGTGGAAGCCATACGTCAGGCGGTCGCGGATGCACGGCGCGAGATCCACGCGGGCACGATTGCCGTACCCGGTATTGACACCATTGCCGCAAATGCCCTTCGGTGGCTCGAAGCGGACGCCCGGCCAAATACCCGGGCGGTGTTCAATCTGACTGGCACCGTGCTGCATACCAATCTCGGCCGCGCCATTCTTGCCGAAGCAGCGATTGATGCGGCGACGGTCGCAATGCGTGAAGCGTTGGCGCTGGAGTTCGATCTCGCACAGGGTAAGCGCGGCGAGCGCGATGCCCTGGTTCGCGGCCTGCTGTGCGAGCTGACGGGCGCCGAAGACGCGACCGTGGTGAACAACAATGCCGCGGCAGTCCTGATCGCGCTCAACACATTGGCCAAGGGTAAGGAAGCCATTGTGTCGCGGGGAGAGCTGATCGAGATCGGCGGCGCGTTTCGCATGCCCGAGATCATGGCGCGCGCCGGCGCCAGGCTCGTCGAAGTCGGCACCACCAATCGCACCCATGAAAAAGATTACGCCGCGGCGATCACCCCGAAGACCGGACTGATCCTCAAGGTCCATACCTCGAACTATCGCATCGAGGGATTCACCAAATCGGTATCCGGCAAAGCCATTTCAGCGCTGGCACACGCGAAGAATGTGCCGCTCCTGAACGATCTTGGTTCGGGCACGCTGGTCGATCTGGCGCGCTACGGCCTGACGCACGAACAGACCGTCGCGGAGGCGGTGGCCGAGGGCGCGGACCTCGTGACGTTCTCCGGCGACAAACTGCTCGGCGGCCCGCAGGCTGGATTCATCGTCGGACGCCGCGACCTGATCGCCCAGATCAACCGCAATCCGATGAAGCGCGCTTTGCGGATCGACAAGATCCGTCTTGCGGCGATCGAAGCAACGCTGCGGCTGTATCGAGATCCGGATCGGCTGGCTGAGCGATTGCCGACATTGCGGATGATGGCGCGGCCGCTTGACACCATCGAAGCCGCAGCGACGCGGCTGAAGCCTGCTATCGCGGCGGCTGTCGGGCCAAGATTTTCCGCTGACGTGATCGCCTGCGCAAGCCAGATCGGTTCGGGGTCGTTGCCGAGCGAAGTCGTTCCAAGCGCTGGAATTGCAGTGCGCGCGGTCGGCGCGCGCGGCAAGGGACGCGCGCTGCTTTCACTGGCGGCGACATTTCGTGCTCTGGATCAACCGGTCGTCGGCCGGATCGAGAACGATACGCTCGTGCTTGATCTTCGCTGCCTCGAAGACGAAGCCGCGTTCGTGCGCAACCTTGCGGCACTCCGTATCGGGGAACGGAGCTGATGGAGCCGCCTGATTACGACGTGACGCGGACCTCGGCCGGGCCCGCTTCGGTGTAGCCAACGATACGCGCCGCGCTATACCCCGCACCGTGAACCGTCTTGAGGATCGCCTGCGCGCGATCGGCGGCACAGGAAATCAACAACCCGCCTGAAGTTTGCGGATCGACCAGCAGGGCGCGCTGCCATTCCGGAAAATCATCAGGCAAGCGGACCGCATCGCCATAGCTTGCCCAGTTTCGTGTAGAGGCTCCGGTGATGTAGCCATGCTGCGCAAGGTGTGCGGCTTGCGCGAACAGCGGCACATCCACAGCTTTTAACGTGACGGTGAGCTTTGAGCCGCGCGCAAGCTCCAGCGCATGACCAAGCAGACCGAAACCGGTGACGTCAGTGATAGCGTGAACGTCCTTGTCGTCGGTAAGCTCTCCGCCGATGCGATTGAGCTGCGTGGTGGACGCGAGCATTTCGGCATAGCCCTCGCCCGACAACTCACCCTTCTTGATAGCCGCCGAATAGATGCCGACTCCGATTCCCTTGGTCAGGATCAACGCATCTCCAGGTTTGGCGTCGGCATTGCGGCGCACCTGCTCGGGACGGCAAAGACCGATAACGACAAGACCGTAGATCGGTTCAGGTGCATCGATCGAGTGGCCGCCGGCGACCGGAATTCCAGCGGAAGCGCAAACGGCGTTGCCGCCGGCGATGATCTGGCGCACGTCATCGACCGCGATCTTGTTGAGCGGCATGCCGAGGATCGCAAGCGCCATGATCGGCTTCGCGCCCATGGCATAAACGTCGGAGATCGCATTGGTCGCGGCGATCCGGCCGAAATCGAAGGGATCGTCCACCACCGGCATGAAGAAATCCGTAGTGGCAACCACGCAGGTGGAATCGTCGATCTTCCACACCGCGGCGTCGTCGCTGGTTTCGGTACCGACCAGCAGTTGGCGAAAGGGTGCAACAGCAGGCTGATTGGCGAGCAGGTCCTGCAATACGGAAGGCGCAAGCTTGCAGCCGCATCCGCCGCCATGAGCAAGGCTCGTCAGGCGCACAATGGGAGCATTCATTGTCAGTCTCCTTCGGATTGCGCCACGCAGCGGCAACCTCGTCAGCAGTCCGCGCATCAAGCGGAACGGCGATGGCAATATATGCGGAAATGGGAACGAACGGTATCGGTAGCTTCATTAAGCCATTGGAATTTCAGTTCATATTCTTAAAACGTGACTTCGGCTGTACCTTTTACAATAGGAGAACAGGGAAACGCTCGCTTTGCCACACACGGCTATTTCGCAGCCTTTGGTCGCAGTACGTCGTGTCGCCGAAAGGAACAACGATTTAGAAAATAGCGGCGCGCCTGCGATACATCGCCTTTTAAATCTTCAGGCCGCCACGCGACTTGTCGTCGCGCTTTTCGGGGTCGCCTGTGTGTTAGGCTGCCCTCTCGTTTTGGCAAGCGACGGTCCTTCCGAAGCGCCACGGAGTGTCGCTTCACATCCGCTAAAGATCTGGCACGGGCCGGAAAAGCATCCGTTTTTACTGGACGATTTGCGCGGCAATCCGCGCGATCTCCGGGCACTCTCCGGAAAGGTGGTGCTGGTGCATTTCTTCGCAACATGGTGTGAGCCATGCGTAAGCGAAATGGCATCGCTACAGCGGCTGGCCACAGCGACGCGCGGAAAGCCGCTCGCTATTCTTGCCGTCGACGTCGCGAAGGTCGATCTTCGCGTGCGGACATTCTTCGAAAAGCATCCGGTCGATTTCACCGTCGTGCTCGACCGCGATCGCGCGGTCAGCAAATCATGGGACGTCATCGCGCTGCCGACGACCTTCGTGCTCGACGCCAATCTGGCCCCGAAACTATTCGTCGAGGGTGACATCGACTGGTCAGCCCCTGATGTTTTGGCAGCAATTGAAACTCTGTACCCCGCTACGAACCGACCGCAAGACCAAGCAATCACCCACAAATAATCAGAACATTCCCAAGGAGGAAAATATGCAACGGCGAGAATTTCTGAAAGGAACAGCGGCTCTTTCATTGGCAGCCGCATTGCCGGGCGTGGCCCGGGCTGACGTCGTATTCGCTCCCCAACCCGGTGCATGGCGGGCAGTCGACCTCGTTACAAAAATCGCCCTCGAGAAGCCCGACGGAAAGATGCAGGCCTGGATTCCGTTGCCCTCCGTCACTGAATCCGCATGGATTCGAAACGGCGAAACGACATGGACCGGCAACACCGCCTCAGCGACACGCGTGAAAGATCCCAAATATGGCGCCGAAATGCTGCACGTGACATGGAAGGAAAGCGAGGCGGCACCGGCCCTTGAAATCACAAACCGGGTCGAAATGCGCGACCGGGCAGTCGATCTCAGCAAACCCGGTAAAGTCGCCCCTCTCAGCGATGCCCAACGGAAGCTCAATCTCGAAGGAACGTCCCTCATCCCGATTGATGGCATCGTGAAGCAGACATCGGACAAGATTGTTGCGGCAGCCAACGCCCGCTCCGATATTGAAAAGGCCCGTGCGATCTATGATTGGGTCGTCGAGAACACGGTTCGCGTCGCCGCCACCCGTGGCTGCGGCATCGGCGATATCGCGGCCATGCTCAAAACCCGCAATCTCGGCGGCAAGTGTGCCGATCTCAACGCACTCTATGTCGGCCTCACCCGCGCGGCCGGTGTACCCGCGCGTGACGTCTACGGCATTCGCGTGATTCCTTCCCAGTTCGGCTACAAGAGCCTCGGCGCCGGATCAGCCAACGTCACCAAGGCGCAGCATTGCCGGGCCGAGGTTTTCCTTGAGGGCTTCGGCTGGGTGCCGACCGATCCGGCCGATGTGCGCAAGGTGATGCTGGAGGAGCCTCCGACAAACCTCGCAATCAATGACCCGAAAGTCGCGGCTGCACGCAAGACGCTGTTCGGCGCATGGGAAGGCAACTGGGTCGCCTACAACACGGCGCATGACGTCGCGCTGCCGGGCAGCACGCATCCAAAGCTCGGCTTCCTGATGTATCCGCAGGCCGAGCGCGCATCGCTTCTTCTCGACTGTCACGACCCGGATAATTTCAAATACACCCTCACAGCGAACGAGGTGAAGCCGGGTTAATCACATCGCTTTAACGATGCACATCGCGCTCACGTAGCTCCAGCCCTGATGCTTGCCCCGCGTCAGGGCTGGCTTTCTTCGCAGCACGATCTCCACATCGTGATGGGAAAGTCGAGGCGACTGCCGCGCTTACAAGTGCACTGACGTGAAGCCTCTTTTGCCCAAGATTGCCGTGCAGACGCTCGTCATGCATCGGCGTAACGATCGCGCCGTGCGCATTTCGTCTGAGCAAGCACCTCGAGAAATATTTCGATAACATCGCCAATGTGGTCGGCGATGAGGGCTCGCGCGATCTGGCAGTTTCTCTCATGTGCATGATGGTCGGCGCTGTGACGCTATCGCGCGTGATGACCGATCCAGGCCATTCGGATGGCGTGCTGCAAGCAGCACGGAATGCGATGTTAAAACTGGAAAGAATAAGCTGCCAAGCTATCTGACCGAACCGCATGTTGGAAGTATCGAAACCTTAAGCGAGTGCGACGACTTGCGTGGAGAGCTTTCGGCGCGGGTTATCAGCTGAGATAGCACCGCCAACAGAGTTCGCGGTTTTATTCTGAGCGGTGGCAATTTTGCGCGCCTGAAGAGAGATTCGAACTCTTGCTATTCAGCGAGTGTTCGTTTCGGGTCAAAAGCAGACTTCTCCGCGCGCTGAAAAGCGCAGTTGAGACGGAAATTTCTCGCCATTCTGGCCAGCACTCAGTGCTATCGAACCTGTCTCCAGTTTTGGTTCTTTAAAAACGGGAATATTTTGTCAGGTGGCCAGAGAATACCGCTCGATTTCAGCCGCGCTGGCGGAAAACGGTCTCTGCGGAGAATGACCTCGCGTGAAAAGCCCGCCATTGGCGCGGCCTTTCTCACGCCAAAGAAAGAAATTCTCTAAATCACGCACTGGCTGGCTGGGGCGGGAGGGATCGAACCTCCGAATGGGGGAATCAAAATCCCCTGCCTTACCGCTTGGCTACGCCCCATCAGCGATGAACGATCAATCGGCGGGGGATGCCCCATCACCACGCCGCCGCGTTTAACGTGGTGGCCGATGGCCCGGCCGAAAGCCGCGCGCTTCGACGCTACGCCTCAAACCTGCGAGCCTCGCCGATTCATCAGAACCGGGCTGGTCTTAGAGCATTTTCCGGCAAAGGGGAAACCCGCTTTTTCAGGCAAAATCCATCCCGGATTGCCGGTTCCTGTTGAGGGGATGCATCCGCCCTCCTGCAAACGTGCCGAGAGAATTTCAGCAATATGACATCCGGCGGCGACGCGGCTGGTGCCCTGCCCGCGAAGTCCCCTTCCGCAGGTTTCGGCGCCCCAGCCAGTTGAGGCCCCGCCTGTTTCATGGGAAGACAGGGTGCGCCAGACGGCCTCCCATAAGAGCCGGGGCGCGAGGAAAAACGTCGCAGAACAACGGCTTATTGCAGAGACGCGTGCCTCGACCTGACCGATGCGCGCAGGACCAGACCGCCCGAGCACTGCCCCAACAGCGAGACCATGCCATGACCTACCGCGCACCGATCACCGACATGCTCCTGTCTCTCAACCATGGCGCCGGGCTTTTGGCAGCCGTGGAGGCCGGACATTATAATGGCTACGAGGCCGATTTTTCCGCGTCGGTGATCGAGGAAGCCGGCAAGTTCGCCACCGACGTGCTCGAGCCGCTGAACCAGCCCGGCGACCGCGCCGGCATCGAGCTCACCGACAAGGGCGTTATCACCGCGCCGGGCTGGCCTGACGCTTACAAGCGCTGGTGCGATGGCGGCTGGAACGCGGTCTCCGGATCGGAAGAGTTCGGCGGTCAGGGCCTGCCGCTGGCGGTGCATTCCGCCGTGAACGAGATCTGGAGCGCGTCGAACATGGCGTTCGGCCTGTGCCCGCTGCTCACGCTGAGCGCGATCGACGCTCTCGATGCCCATGGCAGCGACGAGTTGAAGAAGATCTATCTTGAAAAGCTGATCTCCGGCGAATGGCCCGGCACCATGCAGCTCACCGAGCCGCAAGCCGGCACCGATGTCGGCGCGCTGCGTACACGCGCGGAAAAGCAGGCCGATGGCACCTATCGCCTGTTCGGCACCAAGATCTTCATCACCTATGGCGACCACGACATGAGCGACAACATCGTTCATTTCATTCTCGCCCGCCTGCCCGGCGCGCCTGCCGGCACCAAGGGCATCTCGCTGTTTCTTGCGCCGAAATATCTCGTCAACGCCGACGGCTCGCTCGGCGCGCGCAACGATATTTATGCCAGCGGGATCGAGCACAAGCTCGGCATCCACGCCTCCCCCACCTGCACCATGACCATGGGCGACAAGGGCGGCACCATCGCCTGGCTCGTTGGCAAGGAAAATGGCGGCATGCAGGCGATGTTCACCATGATGAATCAGGCGCGCCTCGGCGTCGGCCTGCAGGGCGTCGGCCTCGCCGATCGCGCCTATCAGCGCGCACTCGCCTATGCGCAGGAGCGCAAGCAGGGCAAGGCGCTCGGCCACAAGGGCGACGGCTCCGATCCGATCATCATGTATCCCGACGTGAAGCGGAACCTGATGCTGATGCGCGGCCTCACCGCCGCCGCACGCACCATCTGCTACGCCACCGCGGTCGCCATCGACGTATCGCATCGCGCCACCGATCCGAAGGTGCGCGAGAAAGCCGCGGCGCGCGGTGCGCTGCTGACGCCGATGGCGAAAGCGTTCTCGACGGACGTCGCCAACGAAGTCGCTGGCATCGGCGTGCAGATTCACGGCGGCATGGGCTTCATGGAAGAAACCGGCGCGGCGCAATACATCCGCGACGCGCGCATTCTCACCATCTATGAAGGCACCAACGGCGTGCAGGCCAACGACCTTCTGATGCGCAAGCTGCAGATGGGCGGCGGCGAAGCGGTGTGGGATCTGCTCGGCGAGTTGAAGGCCATCGTCGCCAAGGTCGAAGCCTCGAACGATCCGGCGTTCGGCACCACCGGCGCGAGACTGCGCGACGCAGTCGAGTCCGTCGAACGCGCCAGCAAGTGGCTGTTGGAAAAGATCGCCACCGCTCCCGCCGAAGCGCTGGCCGGCGCGACGACTTATCTACGGCTGTTCTCGACCACGCTCGGCGGCTGTTCGCTCGCGAAGGAAGCGCTGGCCGCACGCAGCGATGACTCGGTTCAAGGCGATGCCGGGCGTTATGTCACGCTGGCGCGGTTCTTCGCGGAGAATGTCACTGTGCAGTCCGGCGCGTTCGAACGCACCATCATGGATGCTGCTACTGCGACCACCGGCGCAGATGCGGTGCTGGAGGGGTAGGCACGGCACCTGATTATCAAGCGCTGACTGTTTCACCTCTCCCCGCTTGCGGGGAGAGGTCGGAGGTCGAGCGCAGCGAAGACCTCCGGGTGAGGGGCAGTTGTGAAAAATCATAAGCACCCCTCACCCGCTCGCCTGAAGGCTCGCGACCTCTCCCCGTAAACGGGGAGAGGTAGGGAAAGGCGTTCTCACGCCAGCGGCTTCAGCCCGGCCTCGATTTCCCTGCGGCGATGTTCAAGGAACGGCGGCAGCGCCAGTTTCTCGCCGAGCGTCTCCATCGGCTCGTCGGTGGCGAAGCCCGGTCCATCGGTTGCGATCTCGAACAGGATGCCGTTCGGCTCGCGGAAATACAGACTGCGGAAATAGAAGCGGTCGATCTCGCCGCTCGAATGGATGCCGAGCTCCGACAGCCGCGCCGTCCAGGCGTGATACTGCGTCTCGTCCGGCGTGCGGAAGGCCACGTGATGCACGCCTCCCGCGCCCTGCCGCGCCATTGGCAAGTCCTTCTGCTCCAGCACATGCAGCTCGGCCGCCGGGCCGCCATCACCCATCGAAAACACCGCGATGCGATGTTCGCCATCCGGCGAGGCATAGTCGCGCATGCGCGTCATGTTCATCACGTCCGTCAGCACGCGGGCGGTGCGCACCAGGTCCGGGACGTTCAGCACGATGGGGCCAAGACCGCGGATTTGGTGTTCCGCAGGCACCGGGCTCTTCTCCCACGGATGCACCTCGCCACGCCCGCCGTCATCGACCAGCACCAGCCGCTGTCCTTCCGGATCCTCGAACGGCAGCGTCAGCCGTCCGTCGACTTCGGTCACCTTGCCGACATGCGCGCCGAGCTTGAGCAACCGGTCCTGCCAGAAGGCCAGCGCTTTCTCGCCGTTGACCCGCAGGCCGGTGCGCGACACGCTGCCGGTGCCGCGCTGTTCCCGCGCCGCAGGCCAGTCAAAGAAGGTCAGGTCGGAGCCAGGGCTGGCCTTTCCATCGGCATAAAACAGATGATAGGCGCTGACGTCGTCCTGGTTGACGGTCTTTTTGACCAGCCGCATGCCGAGAACCCCGGTGTAAAATGCAAGATTCCCCTTGGCGTGCGCTGAAATCGCCGTCAGATGATGAATTCCGGAAAGCTGCATGGCAGTATCCTTTCACAGCAGAGCGGCAGAAACCGAATGGCAATTATAGCCGTTCTGTCGGATGATGTAGGATAAGCTCTCAGGCGGCGCCAGCATCTCCATGCTGCAACGCCTCCCGCATTTCAGGGAACGACCATGACCGACCATGTGATTGTCACGGATGAAGACTCTGCACGCATCATCACGATGCGCCGTCCGGACAAGAAAAATGCTCTGACGCAAAAGATGTACACCGCAATCGCGGATGCGATTACGTCTGCGCAATCCGATCCGGAGATTCGCAGCATCGTCATTTCCGGCGGCTCCGGCGTTTTCACCGCAGGCAACGATCTGGAAGATTTCGCCAAGGCCAACACCGCGACAAGTGATGATGCAAGGCCGATGGCGGCGACGCAATTTTTGAAGGCTCTCGCCTACAACGAGAAGCCCCTGATCGGCGCGGTGGACGGTATCGCGGTCGGCGTCGGCACCACCATGCTGTTTCATTGCGACTACGTGCTCGCCAGCACGACGGCGACCTTCTCCACCCCCTTCATCCATCTCGGCCTCGTTCCGGAAGCCGCATCCAGCCTGCTCGCGCCGCGCACCATGGGCCATCAGCGCGCTTTTGCGATGCTGGTGATGGGCCGCACCGTCAGCGCGGACGAAGCGCGAGAGGCTGGCTTCGTCAATGCAGTCGTCGCGCCGGGCCACACCGAAGTCGAAGCGCGCAAGATCGCGCGCGAAATCGGCCTGCTGCCGAAGGAAGCCGTCGCGCTCACGCGCAAGCTGCTCAAGCCCCCGCGCGAAGACGTGTTGCGCCGGATGGATGAAGAGTCGCATCATTTCGGCGAGCGGCTGAAATCCGATGAGGCCCGCAACGCCTTCGCTGCTTTCTTCGCACGCAAGAAGAAAGCCTGATCATCGCCATCCCGACAGCGGAAAGACGAGTCCTGAAATGCCGACGCTTTATTATCATCACTCCGCTGGCCTCAATCATCTGACCGGACAGGGGCATCCCGAGCGGCCGGATCGCCTCCGCGCCATCGCGGAAGGTCTCGCGCATGAGAAGTTCGACACGCTGGTGCGGCACGAAGCGCCGATCGGCGATTTCGATACCGTCGCGCTATGCCATAGCCACGAATATATCGATGAACTGCGCGACATCTCGCCGAAGGAAGGCATGGTCTATCTTGACGGCGACACCTGCATGTCGCCCGGCTCGCTGGAAGCCGCGCTTCGCGCCGTCGGCGGCTCCGTCGCGGCCGTCGACGCGGTGATGACGAATACCGGGACCAACGCTTTCGTCGGCACGCGTCCGCCCGGACACCATGCGGAAACCGCTCGGCCGATGGGCTTCTGCTTCTTCGACAGCGCGGCGATCGCGGCCCGCTATGCCCAGCGCAAGTACGGCATCGCGCGTGCTGCCGTGGTGGATTTCGATGTCCATCACGGCAACGGCAGCCAGGAGATTTTCTGGTCCGACGGCAGCGTGATGTATGCCTCAACCCATCAGATGCCGCTATTTCCAGGCACCGGCAGCACGCAGGAGCGCGGCGAGGACGACACAATCGTCAACGCGCCGCTGCGCGCCGGCAATGGCGGCCGCGAATTCCGCGAGGCCTTCGATCTTGCGATTCTGCCGCGGCTCGAAGCCTTCGCGCCCGAGCTGATCGTGATTTCCGCAGGCTTCGATGCGCACTGGCGCGATCCGCTCGGCAGCCTCGAACTGCGCGAGGAAGACTATGCGTGGGTCACGCGCAAGCTGATGGAGATCGCCGACAGGTCCGCGCAGGGGCGAATCGTCTCGGTGCTGGAAGGCGGCTACGACTTGCAGGGACTGCGGGATTCAGTCGCCGTGCACGTCGCCACGCTGATGAACAACTAGCGGACTGCGCTTTCCAGCACACCGCAATCGCGCTAAACAGCCGCCACATTGCGCCCGCAAATCGTTCCTAGATTCCGCGGCGCAGATACCGATCTCGAAATTCGCAACGCGGGAAGCGACCATGGCCGACACCACCCACGCGGACGTCAAGAAGCTCAGCTTCGAGCGCGCCATCGAGGAACTGGAATCCATCGTGAAGCGCCTGGAAGACGGCAAGGTGCCGCTCGAGGAATCGGTTGCGATCTATGAGCGCGGCGAAAGCCTCAAGCGCCGATGCGAGGACCTGCTGCGTCAGGCCGAAGCGCGGGTGGACAAGATCACCACCGATGCGTCCGGACAGGCGGCAGGCACCGAACCGCTCGACGTGCAGTAAGGCAAACTGCGAGTCGCCGCACGGAATCGAGCGTAAGCTCCGGTCGTCCCGAAAGCGGGGATCCAGCTCCGGGCTGAGTAGAGAGCGTGATGCTTCGCCACACTCGGCGTCATAGCCGGGTTTATCCGCCATCCACGTTTTAACTGTCGCCAACAAGACGTGGATCACCGGGACAAGCCCGGTGATGACGTTGTGGGTTTTGAAGGATGAGTCCCCGCTTTCGCGGGGACGACATTGTGGATGCGGCCGCTATCGTTCCATAAAGCCCCTACCCGGTTCCGGGTCTTTCCCCCTGAAAACATGGGACTTATCGGGACTGCCTAACGTATTGGCATGACTTTGGAATTGGTATAAGTCACGGGTCCGTTTCGGACTTTTCAGGCACTTTATTTCTCGCCGGGCCGGACGCCCCCAAAAATTGCGGATTATGAACGTGTCACACCCGAGCAAGACCCCTCTCCTCGACGCCGCGCCGACGCCGGACCTGCTGCGCAAGCTCAAGCCCGAGCAGTTGCGCCAGTTCGCCGACGAACTGCGCCAGGAAACCATCGACGTGGTCTCGGTGACCGGCGGCCATTTCGGCGCGGGACTTGGCGTGGTGGAGCTGACCACCGCGCTTCACTACGTGTTCGACACGCCGCGCGACCGCATCATCTGGGATGTCGGCCATCAGGCTTATCCGCACAAGATTCTCACCGGCCGCCGCGATCGTATCCGCACTCTGCGCACCGGCGGTGGACTCTCCGGTTTCACCAAGCGTGCCGAAAGCGACTACGATCCGTTCGGCGCGGCGCATTCCTCCACCTCGATCTCCGCCGGCCTCGGCATGGCCGTGGCGCGCGATCTTACCGGCGGCGACAACAACGTCATCGCCGTGATCGGCGACGGTTCGATGTCCGCGGGCATGGCCTATGAGGCCATGAACAATGCGGGCGCGATGCAGTCGCGCCTGATCGTCATTCTCAACGACAATGACATGTCGATCGCGCCGCCTGTCGGCGCGATGTCAGCCTATCTCGCACGGCTGCTGTCGAGCCAGACTTACGGCTCGGCCCGCGAAGCGCTCAAGAACCTCGCGCACAAGCTGCCGAAGTTTTTCGAGGACCGCGCCTTGCGCGCCGAGGAATATGCGCGCGGCATGGTGACCGGCGGCACGCTGTTCGAGGAAATGGGCTTCTTCTATGTCGGCCCGATCGACGGACACAATCTCGACCACCTGCTTCCGGTGCTGACCAACGTGCGCGATGCCGGCAACGGTCCGGTGCTGATTCATGTTGTCACGCAGAAGGGCAAGGGCTATGCGCCCGCCGAAGCTTCCAGCGACAAATATCATGCGGTGGCCAAGTTCGACGTCGCCACCGGCACGCAGGTCAAGGCGAAGTCGAACGCGCCGTCCTATACGTCCGTGTTCGGCCAAAGCCTCGTGAAGGAAGCGCAGAAGGACGACAAAATCGTCGCCATCACCGCCGCGATGCCGGGCGGAACCGGTGTCGATATTTTCGAGAAGTCATTCCCGAACCGAACTTTCGATGTCGGCATCGCCGAACAGCATGCGGTGACATTCGCCGCAGGCCTCGCCACCGAAGGCTTCAAGCCATTCTGCGCGATCTACTCCACCTTCCTGCAGCGCGGCTACGATCAGGTCGTGCATGACGTGGCGATCCAGCGCCTGCCGGTGCGCTTCGCCATCGACCGCGCGGGTCTGGTCGGTCAGGACGGTCCGACCCATGCCGGCTCGTTCGACAACACCTACCTCGGCGTTCTGCCCGGCTTCATCATCATGGCGGCGGCGGACGAAGCTGATCTCGTACACATGGTCGCAACCCAGGTCGCGATCGACGATGCGCCGAGCGCGCTGCGCTATCCGCGCGGAGAAGGCCGCGGGGTCGAGATGCCCGAAGTCGGCGTGCCGCTGCCGATCGGCAAGGGCCGCATCGTGCGCGAAGCGGGCGCAGGCAAGCCGAAGGTGGCGCTGCTGTCGTTCGGCGCGCGGCTCGGCGAATGCCTCAAGGCCGCCGACGAACTCGATACGTTCGGCCTCTCCACCACCGTCGCCGACGCGCGCTTCATGAAGCCGCTCGATCTCGACATGATCCTGAAACTCGCGCGCGAGCACGAGGTACTGATCACCGTCGAGGAAGGCGCCATCGGCGGCTTCGGCACCCATGTGCTGCAGACGCTGGCGGATCACGGCGCGCTCGACAAGGGCCTGCGCGTGCGCACGCTGGTGCTGCCGGACACCTTCATCGATCACGATTCCCCGGCGAAGATGTACGAACAGGCTGGACTCGACGCCAAGGGCATTGTCGCGAAGGTGTTCGAGGCGCTCGGCAAGGACGCACCAGAAAAGGTGAAACTGGCCTGAGTTTTAGCGCTATGAGTGCGGCATGTGCGATGCACTCCCTCTCCCCGACGGGGAGAGGGTTGGGGTGAGGGGCTCTGGATCTATCGTAGATTCTACGCCCTCACCCGCCTCGCTTTGCTCGGCGACCTCTCCCACGGGAGAGGTGAAGGAAGGCAGCAAATGACCCCTCGCAAGCGCGCGGATATCCTCCTTGTCGAACGCGGCCTATTCGAGAGCCGCGCCCGCGCGCAGGCGGCCATCGAGGCAGGCGGTGTCACAGCCAACGGCAAGCCGGTGACCAAAGCATCCGAAACGATCGATGCCGACGCCGAAATTCTCGCGGAGCCCGCGCATCCATGGGTCTCGCGTGGCGGCGTCAAGCTCGCCGGCGCGCTCGAACAGTATCCGATCGAGATCGAGGATCATGTCTGCGTCGATGTCGGCGCATCCACCGGTGGATTCACCGAAGTGCTGCTCGCGAACGGCGCGAGCCTTGTCTACGCCATCGACGTCGGGCGCGGGCAGTTGCATTCCAGCCTGCACGGTCATCCGAAAATCGTTTCGATGGAAGAAACCGACATCCGCTCGCTGGCAGGCAAGCGTCTCGACATCCGGCCCGACGTGGTGGTGATCGACACCAGTTTCATCTCGCTCAAGCTGGTCCTTCCGGCGGTGTTGCCGCTCGCCGCCGCGCCGATGCATCTCTTGGCGCTGATCAAGCCCCAATTCGAAGCCGACAGGAAGCATCTGAAGAAGGGCATCATCCGCGACGCGGCCGTGCATAAAGCGGCGTGCGACGACATCGCCGCCTTCGCCGCATCGCTCGGCTGCACCGACATCAAGGTCTTTCCGTCTTCCATTGCGGGCGGTGACGGCAATGTCGAATTCTTCATCGGCGCGCGACGCGGCTGATGGTCATGCCTCAACGTCTCACCATCGATCATGTCGGCCATTTCGGCGATGGCGTCGCGTTCGCTGACGGTGCGAACATCTACGTGCCCTATGCACTTGGCGGCGAGACCGTTGACGTACTCCCCTCGCCCGGTCATCCGGAGCGGCGCGAACTGGCGCATATCGTCGCGCCGAGCCCGGAGCGCATCGAACCGTTCTGTCCGCATTTCGGCACATGCGGCGGCTGCGCCATCCAGCACTGGCAGCCCGCCGCCTATCGCAACTGGAAGCGGCAGCTCGTCGTCGACATCCTCAATCAGGCGGGCATCGCCTGCGAGGTCGATGAACTGGTCGATGCGCACGGCACCGGCCGCCGCCGGATAACACTTCATGCCCGGCAAAGCCCGCAAGGCATCCTCCGTGTCGGTTTCGCGGCGGCGGGGCGGCACGAGATCATCGCCATCGACCGCTGCCCGATCCTCGATCCGTCCATGCACGGGGCGATCGAGGCCGCGAACGAGATCGCTGAATTGCTCAGGCCCGTCAGCAAGCCGCTCGACATTCAGGTGACGGCCGCGGACAACGGCCTCGACGTCGACGTGCGCGGATCGGGCCCGCTCGGAACGGCGCTGCTGACAGCGCTGTCAAAACTTGCGGAAAGACACAATCTCGCGCGGCTCACGCGCCATGGCGAACTGGTGATCATGCGCAAACCGCCGGTCGCGCAGGTCGGCAAGGCGCAGGTCACGCTGCCACCGGGGTCTTTCATGCAACCGACGGCGCTTGGCGAACGGACACTCGCCGAGCTTGCCATCGCGCGCATCAAGGGTGCGAAGCACATCGCCGATCTGTTCTGCGGATTCGGACCGTTCGCTCTGCGCCTTGCGGAGAAGTTCAAAGTCGCGGCGTTCGACAGCGATCAGGGTGCGATCACAGCCCTTCAGAACGCGGTGAAGACCACGCAGGGGCTGAAGCCGATCAAGGCCGAAGCACGGGATCTGTTCCGGCGTCCGCTGGTGCCGCAGGAACTGCGCGACTACGACGGCGTGGTTTTCGATCCGCCGCGTCAGGGCGCACAGGCGCAATCGCAGCAACTGGCCGCCAGCAAGATCGCGCTCGTGATCGCCGTGTCCTGCAATCCGGTGACCTTCGCACGCGACGCACGCATTCTGATCGACGCGGGGTTCAAGCTCGATACGGTGACGCCGGTCGACCAATTCCGCCACACACCGCATGTGGAACTGGTGGCGCGGTTCCGGCGGTAGACCGCAGTTTTCCAAAATTGTCCTGGCCGGACTTGTTCCGGCCATCCCGACCAACCGGGCACCATGCTCAATCCGTCGGGATCACCGGGACAAGCCCGGTGATGACAACAGAATCTGCTGCATTCGCTCCACAGCTACTGCCCCCACCGCTCCTGCCAGATCTTCTCGCCGATGGTGCAGGAGACTCGCTGCGCCCGCGTTGCGGCCGGCACAACGGAGAGTTCCGGCACGCGATGCGCGACCTCCATCACCAGCTTGGTGCGGATTGCTTCCTTGAACTTCTCGCGAATCTTGATCGGCACCACGAACGAGCCCGCGCCGCCGATCACGCAATCCTCGTAATAGATATCGAGGTTCTCGATATCCATCGTCGCATAATTGGTTGCCTTGGACATAATCGGCAGGCCGTTGATGGTCACACCCTTGGCCAGCGCCGCGTCACGCGCGATCGTGACCGGCTCGCCGTTGTTGTTGGGCCCGTCTCCCGAAATATCGATCACGCGGCGAATGCCGCGATAGGCGTTAGCGTCGAACAGCGGCATGGCGAAATTGATCGCGCCGGAAATCGATGTGCGCGAGGCGCGGCGCAGCGGCGCTTTGCGGATGTCCTCGGCCACCGCTCCGGCGGATTCCGGGCCGTCGATCACCCGCCATGGCATCACAACCCTCTGGTCGGTGGAGGCCGCCCATTCGAAATACGTCACCGCCACCTTGCCGGTCGGTCCGGTCTTGAGCGCCTGCAGGAATTCCTTCGAGATAATGGCGTCCGCATACCCCTCGCGTTGCAAGGCCAATTCATCCATGTCCATGGAATAAGAGATGTCGACCGCGAGGATCAGTTCGACGTCCACCGTGGCGTCAACGGACGGGGACGGCGCGGCGGGCGCCGCAACCCCGGGGGTATCCCCGCCGGCAAGCGCACCGGCCACAAGCACCGCTCCGATCGAGACACACCAGCGCATGGCTGACCTCCCGTCTTCAGGCTGCGATGGTGACACGAGCCGTTCGGCCCGGAAAGGCCGGAATCCGGACCCCATCCACGATGTTCACAGCAGCGCCGCATCGTGCCCTTTTTCGGGCCGGATGCCCGGTCCGGAGGCATTTACCAACATTTCACGGAATTTATTTACGTTTGTAGGGCGGGCACCCGTTCCTGACAGCGGGTCACCGACTGGAAATTGCCAATACCGCTGCGCCTTTTAGGCGTCGAAGTCATTTTCGACGGCCAAACTGCTTTGTTTGGATTCGTCCGCTTTCTTGAACGAGGTCAGAAGACCTCGAAAGGACTGTTTGATGCTCTCCAGGCTCTCCATCCGAACCAAGCTCATCGCCCTCGTTGCGCTCCTGCTCGTTGCTCTGACCGCCATGGGCCTGTTCGCCATCATCGAGATGCGCGCGATCAACACCTCGGCGCAGGACATCAAGACAAGCTGGCTCCCGAGCGTCCGCCTGCTCGGCGAGTTGCGCACCCAGTCGGCGCGGTATCGAGCCGTGCTCCGCGACTATCTGACCGAGCCGGACGAGAAGTTCATGGCGGACATCCAGCGCAATCTCGATGCGCGCGCCAAGGATTATGACGTGGCGAATAAAGCCTATGAGCCGCTGATTTCCTCACCGGAGGAAGCGGCGCTGTACAAGGACCTTTCGACCACCTGGAAGAGCTTCCTCGAAGCAGCCGGCGAAGTCATCGCCCACGCCCGCAAGCACGAAGTCGCCCAGGCCCGCGCCGTGAACGCCCAGCGCGCGACCGTCGCCGGCCGCAGCATGGACGCCGTGCTGGCAAAGCTCGTCGAGCTGAACGACAAGGGCGCGGCAACCTCGGGGCAAAAGGCTGAAAACGTTTACGGAATGGCGTTTCTGATCGTGCTGGGCGCGCTCATCGCCATGACATTGGCGGGCCTTTTTGCCGCTATCCTGATCGTTCGTGATGTGGCCCGCGGGATCGGCTCGGTCCTGACGCCGATGCGCGCTCTGGCAACGGGTGACCTGAACACTGATGTCCCCCATCAGGGCGAGCGCACCGAAATCGGCCAGATCGCCGATACCGTTCAGGTTTTCAAGGATGCCATGCTCGCCAAGAAGGCCGCCGACGAAGCGGCTGCGGCGGAGGCCGCCGTCAAGATGCGCCGCGCCGAAGTTCTCGATCAGGCCACCGGCCGCTTCGAAACCATGATCGGCGAACTGATCGGCTCGTTGTCGTCCGCATCGACCGAAATGGAAGCGACCGCCAGCACCCTCAGTCATTCCGCGGAGATCACCCGCCAGCTCTCCAGCGAGGCAGCGAACGCCTCGCAGGATGTCTCGGAAAGCATTCAGTCCACCGCCACGGCGACGGAAGAAATCACCTCTTCGGTGAGCGAGATCAGCCGCCAGGTGCAGGAATCCAGCCGGGTGGCCAAGGTCGCCGTCGAGCAGGCCGGAAAGACCGACGCCAGCATTAATGAGCTGTCGAGCGCCGCGGCACGGATCGGCGATGTGGTGAAGCTGATCACCGCCATCGCGGAACAGACCAACCTCCTGGCGCTGAACGCGACCATCGAGGCCGCCCGTGCCGGTGAAGCCGGTCGCGGCTTTGCCGTGGTGGCCAGCGAGGTCAAGGCTCTGGCGTCCCAGACCGCCAAGGCCACGGACGAAATCACCGCGCAGATCGCGGGCATGCAGACCGCCACCGGCGCTTCGGTGGAGACGATCCGGGAGATCAGCGGCACCATCAACCTGATTTCCGAGATTTCCGCCGCGATCGCGGCCGCCGTCGAGGAACAGGGCGCCGCGACCCAGGAGATCGCCCGCAACGTCCAGCAGGCCGCCGGGCTCAGCGCCCGGGTGGCGACGAACATCACGGACGTCGACCGCGGCAACAGCGAAACGGGAGCCGCGTCGACACAGATGCTGGCGGCGGCTCAATCGCTCTCCAAGGAAAGCAACCATCTTCAGACGGAAGTCCGGAACTTCCTGGTGACGATCCGCGCCGCGTAGCCGGATTCGCCCTGCGAACGTTCAGAACCCGGCGGCGCGAAAGCCCGCCGGGTTTTTGTTATTGCACAAAAAGGAATCCATGCATTTCACGCAACGTGCGTCGGCACAAACGCCGCACGAAAAGCGGCTCTTTGCCGATCCCCATTTCAATACCTTTACCAAGATTTCACCCAACTTCGAGAAAGTCTGAACGGTAATCCGATCTGCCGAAAAGCGGAGCGGACTCACCGGACAACCGCATTCCCGCCCTCTCCGCTGCTTCCAACGGTCAGAAAGACCCAGGACACATCATGTTTTCCAAGCTTTCCATTCGCACCAAGATCACGGCTGTGATCGCGTTCCTCCTCGTTGTCATGACGGCAATGGGACTTCTCGCCATCCGGCAGATGCAGAATATCAACGCGAGTGCGGTCGACATCCAGACCAATTGGCTGCCGGCAGTCCGCACTCTTGGTGAACTGCGCGCCGGCACCATCACCTATCGCAACGTGATCCGCCAGCACATGCTGGCCGACAGCCTCGAAGACAAGCTGGCGCAGGAAAAGACCCTGCGGAGCGTGGAAGAGCGAAACGCCGATATCCGCAGCCGCTACGAGAAGCTGATCACCTCGCCGGAAGAGCGCGCTCTGTATCATGATTGGGCGAAAGTCTGGGACGAATACCGGCAAGGCACCCAGAACATCATGGCGCTGTCGCGCGCCGCCGCCGGAAAATCGATTACCGAAGTGTCGGACATCAACGTGAAGACGGTGAATCCGATCGGCCTCAAGGCTGACGAAATCCTGGCAAAGGACGTCGAACTCAACAACAAGGGCGCCGATGTCGCCGGGAAGGACGCGGCCGACAGCTACGCCATGGCTTTCAGCCTTGTCGTGGGAGCCCTTGCCTTTGCCATCATCTCCGGCTTCGTCGCTGGCTTCTACCTGATCCGCGACGTGTCCCGCGGCATCGACTCTATCGTGCAGCCCATGAAGTCGCTTGGCGAAGGTGACCTGAGCGCGGAAGTTCCGCACCAGGGTGAAAAGACGGAAATCGGAGCGATGGCCGACACGCTGCAGGTCTTCAAGGAAGCCCTGGTCGCCAAGAAGGCCGCAGACGAAGCCGCCTCGCAGGAAGCCGAAGCCAAGATCCAGCGCGGCCAGCGGGTCGACAGCATCACGCGCGAATTCGAAACGATGATCGGCGAACTCGTCGAGTCCCTGTCGTCGTCCTCGACCGAACTTGAAGCCGCCGCCAACACCCTGACCAGCACGGCCGAAACCACCGGCCACACCTCCGGCGAAGCGGCCACCGCCTCGCAGGAAGTGTCGAGCAACGTGCAATCGGTAGCCGTCGCGACCGAAGAAATCACGTCGTCGGTCGGCGAGATCGGCCGTCAGGTCCAGGAATCCAGCCGCATTGCCGATGAGGCCGTGCGTCAGGCCCAGAAGACCGACAGCAACATCGCCGAACTGTCGCAGGCCGCCAACCGCATTGGCGACGTGGTGAAACTGATCACGGCGGTTGCCGAGCAGACCAACCTGCTCGCGCTGAACGCGACCATCGAAGCCGCTCGCGCCGGCGACGCCGGACGCGGATTCGCGGTCGTCGCCTCCGAGGTCAAGGCCCTCGCCGCACAAACGGCGAAGGCGACCGAGGAGATCAGCACCCAGGTCGCCAGCATGCAGACCGCGACTCAGGAGTCGGTCTCCACGATCAAGGAAATCGGCAAGACCATCACCCTGATCTCGGAGATTTCCTCGGCCATCGCCGCGGCGGTGGAAGAACAGGGTGCAGCAACCCAGGAAATCTCCCGCAGCGTCCAGCAGGCAGCTCAATTGAGCGGCGAAGTGGCGAACAGCATCACCGACGTCAGCCGCGGCGCCGGTGAAACCGGCGCAGCCTCCGGACAGGTGCTGTCGTCCGCCCAGTTGCTATCGAGCGACAGCACGCGCCTCAAGATGGAAGTGCAGAAGTTCCTAAACAACGTCCGCGCTGCCTGACCCAGGCGCAGAGCGAAATACAACCGGCGGCCTCACGGCCGCCGGTTTCTTTTTGTCTGTGTTCTGATCCGGTTCGGCGCAGCAGAGACCGGCATCTACCTAAGCAATCCGATCAGCGGGCGCGGCTGACCTGCCGTTCGAAATCGGCTGGCAAGACATTGCCGACCCGGACGGTATTCCGTCCGGCTTCCTTGGCATGGTAGAGCGCAGCGTCCGCATCACGGAGCAGATGCTCGCGCGTCGCATGTCCGGACCGCGGCACAGCGCTGGAGACGCCGATGCTGACGGTGACGAACCCTTCCTTGGTGCCGGAGTGCCCCACCAGCAAGGCACGGATCTTCTCGCGGATCGCTTCGGCGATGCTTGCTGCGCCCCGCCGGTCCGTATTCGGCAGCACGACGACGAATTCCTCGCCGCCATAGCGTGCGGCGAAATCATCAGGCCGCCTCACGGCCTTATCGATGACCGCCGCGACGGCCACCAGCGTCCGGTCGCCCGCCTGATGACCATAGCTGTCGTTGAACAACTTGAAATGATCGACGTCGATCATCAGCAGGGAAACCGCGCCACCATCGCGCACCGCGGAATCCCATGTGCGGGACAGCGTCTCGTCGAACCAGCGGCGGTTGGGCAATCCGGTCAGGCTGTCCGTCCGCGCCAGTTCTTCCGCGGCTTCCTCCGCCGCGGCACGCCGGCGCAGTTCGCCTTCCAGCATCCAGACCAGACCGATAACGCCGAGCGCCATCACCGCGAAGATCCCGGCAAGAACCATCATCTTCGAGCGCCATGGCGCGAGAATCTGCTCCGTCGAAACGCCCACCGCGACGACGAGCGGCAGCCGGTCGACATGATGGAACGCATAGAGGCGCGTTATGCCGTCTGTCGATTTCCCGCTGACAAGCGCGCCCTTGGTGCGCGCCATCACCTGACTGAAGATCGGAGACGATTTCCAGTTGGTGCCGATCTTAGCTTTCGTGCTCGCATTGCGCGCCAGCAGCGTGCCGTCGTCCCTGAGCAGGAACATCCGGTCGCCGTCGCGCATGGCGACATTGTTGAACAGCCGTTCGAAATAGCTGACCCGGATCGTGCCGGAGACGATGCCGCCGAAACTTCCGTCCGGCTTGCTGATGCGCCTGCTGACGGACAGCATCCAGGCTTGATCCTGCAGGCGCGCCTTGAACGGTTCACTGACATAAAGTCCGATGTCCTCCGCCGCGTCGCGGTGAACCTTGAAATATTCGCGGTCGGCAAAGTTACCGGCGCGCACGGGATATCCCTGCGAATCGAGGCTGATATCTCCGTGCTCGTCCAGTACAACGATCGCACCCAGCCCGGGCGCCGTCGCGGACCTGTCGAACAAGATTTTCTGACGCAACCCCGGCTCCTGGTAAAGGATGTCGGGATCGTTCACACCATCAAGCACGGACTGAAGCGAGAGCGCGTAGAGTTCAATGTCGCGTGCGATGGTCTGCTGCGCGAGCGTGGCCACGTTGGTGGCGGCCTGCTCGCTCACCCGCAACGCGCTCCGATAGAAATCGTAGCCGATGGCCAGAAAGAAACCGAGCAGGATCAGAAGGACGCATGCCGTGGCCGACCAGACGAATGTCCGGCTGGAACGGATCAGTTTTGATCTCAAATATGCGAGCAGTTTCATTGCGTACCCGGTTCAGAGAAGCGCAATCTCGCCCTGTTTGCCTAATTCCGCGTCTATAGCGTTGCGACACGCACGCTTGCGATGAATCTCCGTTAACGACGGGCTAATGGAGAGCATTAAAGTGGATTTATCCGGAACCCTCCGACGTGAACGGCGCTCGTCAGGAGGCTTACATTTCGCCGACCATATCGCGCCGATGCTTGTCCGACTCTTCGGCATAACGGCGCAGCGCATGCGCTTCGGTCAAAAGGCCGATCACCCGGCCGCGATCCACCGTCTCCACCACCGCCAGCGATTCTGCTTCGGCTTCATCGAACGCCGCCACCGCCTGGCGGATGTCCATGCCCGGCAATAGCGTCACGTCTCGATAGTGCACGATCTCACGCAGGCTGCCGTCCGAATGATCGTTCGATCCATGAGCTTCAGCCACGAACACGATGCCCGCATATCTGTCGTCGGCATCGACCGCGACGACCTGCGTTTTCGAACCCAGCGGAAACGCGGCGCGGAAATCTGCAACCGAGGTCGCGACATTCACGATCGTCACATCGGACCGCATCATCCTGCGCACTGTCAGATCCCTGATCCAGCCGACATCGGCGGCGCTGCGGATGGTCTCGCCGCGCAGATGGAATCGCCACGTCGCGAACGAATAGCCGAACAGTTCGCGCGTCACCTGCATCGATACGATCACGGCGACCAGCACGGCAGTCGTCAGCCAGAGATTCCCCGTGGCTTCGAGTGCGATGAACGACATCGTCAGCGGCCCGCCGATGATCGAAGCAGACAGCGCGCTCATACCGATGACCGCATAAACGCCGGGGTCGAGATCCCGGCCCGGCAGAACTGTAGAGACGCCCGCCGCGAAAAGATGCCCTCCGAGCGAACCGAGCAGCAATGAAGCGAAGAACAACCCGCCGCGAAAGCCCGAGCCGAGCGACACGATGGACGCCAGCGCCTTCAGCACGAACACCATGGCCATCACTGCCACTGGCATCGCGATCAAGCTGTTGAGATAGAGCGCGCCGTGACCGGAGGCCAGCACCTGCGGCGTTACCAGCGCGAGCAGACCGACGATCAGACCGCCGAGCGCAGGCCGCAATGGCGTCCACAATTTCACCTTGGAGAGCAGCGTATCGAACAGCGCCACGCCGCGCATGATCGCGATTCCGGTCAGCGCGGCGAGCAGGCCGAGGATCGCCGCGATGGCAAGATCCTGCCCGAGCACTTCGCCGATCGGACGGATGCTGATGCCCAGCGATAGCGGCGAGAAGGCCCGCGCGACGGCATGTCCCGTCACCGCGGCCACACCGATCGCGGCAAGGCTTGCAGGCGTGTAGCTGCCGAGAACCAGCTCGAAGGCATAGAACGCCCCCGCCAGCGGCGCACCGAAGGCCCCTGCGATCGCAGCCGCCGCGCCACAGCCGACCATCACGCGCTGGTCCACACGGCGCAGATGGAATGCACGGCCGATCGAGGACGCCACGCCGCTGGCCAATTGGGTATAGCCCGCTTCAAGCCCGACCGAGCCGCCGACGCCGCTCGACCAGATCGTTTGCAGCGCGACCACGATACTGCCCCGGAACGACATGTAGCCGCCGTGCAGCGCGTTGGCTTCAATCGGGTCGATTTCGCGGCCCGGCCGCCATCGCAGCAGCAAAAGCAGCGCGACGCCGAGCACAAGACCGCCGAGCGATGGCGCGAGGATGGCCCGCACCGGATCGACACTGCTAAGGCCCGAAAGCCGTGCGCCCATCGGAATCTGGAACAGAACGACATGGAGGAATTCGACTGCCGCGCTCATGGCCGCCACGAACAGGCCCGACATGGCGCCGATCAGCGCCGCGACAACGATGAGGCTTGAAGCGCGCGCGCGGACGAACGCGCGCAAGCGCTGGGGAGCTTCAACAAAGGAACTGGAAGACGCCATCGGGCGGGGGCTTTGCACGAGCGAGAGATCGATGACGGGTTTTATCGCCATCGACACAAGGGTCAATGCCGGATTCGGCAAGGCCTAGCTGGCGGAGGATGTTTCGTCCGTCAGGCCATAGACCCGCTGCGCGGCCGAAAAGCCGGCCACCGAAAATACCCCGAGATCGGCCCAGTCCATATCGGCATGGCCGGCGAAAGCGCTCGACGCCACTACGGTTCGGCCAAGGCGACCGGCCATCTTCTCCAGCCGCGCGGCGAGATTTACCGCCGGTCCGATGCAGGTGAAATCGAGGCGGTCGCCGCCGCCGATATTGCCATAGAGAACCGTACCGACATGCAATGCGAGACCGAAGCGAAAGCCATCCAGCATTTCGCCGCCATGGGGGTGGGTCATCGCCGCGACATTGGCGCGGCTCTGGCGCGCCGCATCCATTACATGCCGGCAGATTTCTGCAGCATCGCTCTCGTCCTCGGCCATCGGAAACACCGCCAGCAGGCCATCGCCCATGAACTTGAGCACTTCGCCGCCGTGATCGAGGATCGCGGGCACCTGGCAGTCGAAATAGGTGTTGAGCAGCCCCACCACCGCGTCCGGCGACAGTCGGTCCGACAGCGCCGTGAAGCCGCGCAGGTCCGACAGCCAGATCGCCGCGTGCATGCTCTCGGTATGACCGCGGCGAATCTGTCCGGCGAGGATGCGGGACCCGGCCCGCTCGCCGACATAATTATTCAGCAGGCCCGCCGCGGTTCGCCGCAACGTCCAGATTTCGATCATGCGCGTGAGCGCCGGCATCAGCGCTCTCAATGCGTCGAGTTGTGCGTCGCTGAAACCGTCGGCATGGGCCGTGATCCAGCTCGTGGCATGCACTCCGCCGTCGGACATGTGGAGCGGCAGCGCGATGTAGTCCGTCGCGCCCGCTATACGCATTTCGGAGAAGAACGGCGAGTTACCGACATCGCCATCCGACAGCCGGCGCCGCACCTCGCGCCCCTGTTCAAAAACCGTGGCGAGCGGGCTCGAGAGATAATCGTCGGTTTCCTCCGAGCCATAGGCCATGCTGCCCATCGCCACGCCGGCACCTTTTCGCCAGATGAAATTGCGGCCGATCATGCTGGGATGGAGCATGCTGACGAACACGCCGACCCGCGACAGCGGCAGGCCGCATGCCACCAGCCGCTCGCAGGTCTCGGAGATGAACTGATTGACGCGCGTTGCCGACCGCGCGCCGTCGGTCAGCCATTCTGCAACACTGGTAAAATCGACAGTCTGCATCGCATGCATTCCGCACCGTATCCGGTCAAATCAGACGATCGCCTCGGCCGGCACCGGATGAGAACCGATCAACGCGATCCAGTCATCAAGAATGGTGCGGAACGCCAGCTCATCAGGATAATGTTGAAACGCGCGCTCGACCGACGCCACCCAGGCTTTCCGCCATTCCTCGGCAGACCAGCCGGAAGTCCGGGCGATCAGTTCGGCGGCCTGATCGAGAGTCAGATAGGTCTCACCTGCTTCTCCGACATACTCGCGCAGATCGGAAGACTCCGCGCTCAGGATGTAGCTTCCGGTGGCCATGGCGTCGATGACTGAGCCCAATTCACCGGGCGTCGGAGAAGGCAACCCCGATCCCGGCGCGTGAAGATAGATTCCGGCTTTTGATATTGAGTCGGAAATCACCTCGTCGGATGGCCGCAAAAGAAGTTTGACCCTTGAGTCCATCCCACCAAGCGACGCGTCTCTATCGGCGGCGGCGTCCGATCCCTTGTCTATCAGAGTAAAACGATAATCCGGCAGCAGCCGAGCCAAGCCAGAAAAGAACGAGAGGTTCTCGTCGGTCAGCCCATCCACCGCGGACACGACCAGAGTTCGGTCCTTCTCCGCGAAAGGCTTGATCGTCGATGTATCAAAAGCCGGATGGACGGCATGCATCCGCGCATCGCCGCCGTTCAGTGATTTCACCTGATGCGGAAATCCGTAAACGCCTTTCACATCGTCGCGGTCGAGGATCTCGGCCAGCATCGAAGCGGAGACATCGAAGCCGCGGAGATTCACGGTCACTGGCAAGCCGGACGACAGGCAGGCCTGAAGTCGCGGTCCGGTGGAATCCGGACGGCAGATGTGAATGATCTCCGCCTTCGAGAGCGCAATCGCCTCTTCGAGCGTGCCCCGATGAATTTTCGAAGGCGCCGCCCAAGGCCAGGTTTGCTCGACATCGTGCCACAGCTCGACATGCACGCCCCAGCGCTGCATGCAACGAATTTCCATCTCGATGGAATCCATGAGAGACTGCGGAACGCGGTCTGCTACATACAGCACACGCGGCAGCCGCACCGCGCCGGGATACCATTTCCTCACGACCTGAAAATGATTCGGCGACATCAACATCGTGGCCGAAACCCTGTTCTCATCGCGAATTCGATACTGCGCGGCGACGACCGGCACCGCCCGCCCCGGCTTTTCAGCCGTATAGCGCAAGGCGACGTCCCAATCCGACAGACGGGAGAGAGCGGGATCAGGTCCGCCCAGTTTTTCGAAAAGCGCCCTGCGATAAACAATGACATTCATGTCAATGTAATTTCCCACCAGCAATCTGGCGCGATCGAAAGGCTCAAACAGGATATCCCTCGCGAAAGGATCACTTTCTTCGAACGTCAGCGCTCCGTAAGCGAAGTCGAGCGCAGGGTCCTTGGCGAATTCCCCCACCATCGCATTGAGAAATCCGGGATAGAAAATACAGTCGCTATCCAGATGCGCGATCAGCGAACCGCGTGACGCCTGGAGGCCGCGATTGCGCGCGGCGGCATGACCGGAGCGCTGCTGCTGAATGAATTTGATGCGGGTGTCAGAGTGATAGGGCGCGATCAGCTCTACGGTGTCGTCCGTGCTTCCGTCATCGATGATCATCAATTCCCAGTTTTGGTAGGACTGGCGAACGACGCTTTCGATGGCATCCGTGATGCAGTGCCGGCGGTTGAACGTCGGTAAGATCACCGTAACGAGGGGGTTGGAGTCACCCTGACCTGCCGGACCAGCGGACATGTAAGTCGCAAGCTTCATCAGAACGGCATTCTTCTGATTCAAGCGCTCGATTTCGTGGGAAGCCGCTTCGACGCGACGATTCAATTCATCCACGGCATCGAGGCGGCTACGCAACGCTTCGAGAACATCGCGCTGCCGCTCTATATCGCGAAGGGGAGCGGTTAAATCGTCTTGGGGAGCGTGAGGATTAATTTGCCCGTCACGATCAGATGAGGCTGCGCCCGAGCCTGACATTCTTCTGAAAATCCGGAGCATGTCAGACAGAATATCCATCGACTAGCGATCCCTGATATTCGGCTGGCTGCCCGTCAAAAACCCACCTGCCCGCGATGGCGCAGCAGATGGTCGGCGATGACGCAGGCGACCATCGCTTCGCCGACCGGAACCGCGCGAATGCCGACGCAGGGATCGTGGCGGCCCTTGGTCATGATGTCGGTGTCCGTGCCGGATTTGTCGATGGTGCGCCGTGGCGTGAGGATGGACGATGTCGGCTTCACGGCGAAACGCGCCACCACGGCCTGTCCGGTGGAAATGCCGCCGAGAATGCCGCCGGCATGGTTCGACAGAAACACCGGACCGTTATTGCCCATGCGCATCTCGTCGGCGTTGTCCTCGCCGTGCAGTTCGGCCGCGCCGAAGCCCGCGCCGATCTCGACGCCTTTCACGGCGTTGATGCTCATCAGCGCGCTGGCGAGATCGCTGTCGAGCTTGCCGTAGATCGGCGCGCCGAGCCCCGCAGGCACGCCTTCCGCGACGACCTCGATCACCGCGCCGATCGACGAGCCCTTCTTGCGGATATCATCGAGATAGTCCGCGAAGAATTCAGCCTTGGCCTTGTCCGGGCAGAAGAACGGATTGCGGCCGATCTCGTCCCAGTCCCACGCCGCGCGGTCGATCTTGTGCGGCCCCATCTGCACCAGCGCGGCGCGCACCTTCACATCGGGAATAATCTTGCGCGCGACCGCACCCGCCGCGACACGCGCCGCGGTTTCGCGCGCCGAGGAGCGCCCGCCGCCGCGATAATCGCGCAGGCCGTACTTCGCTTCATAGGTGTAGTCGGCATGGCCGGGACGAAACTTGTCCTTGATCTCGGAATAGTCCTTGGAGCGCTGGTCGGTGTTCTCGATCATCAGCGCGATCGGCGTGCCGGTGGTGACCTGCCCCGCGTCCGTCTCCATCACGCCCGACAGGATTTTCACCTGATCGGCTTCCTGCCGCTGGGTGGTGAAGCGCGACTGGCCCGGACGGCGGCGGTCGAGATCGCGCTGGATTTCCTCAACGGTCAGCGGAATGCGCGGCGGACAACCATCGACAACACAGCCGAGCGCGACCCCGTGGCTTTCGCCAAAGGTTGTGACGCGGAACATATGGCCGAAGGTATTGAAGGACATAGGAAAATCCGAATAGCGAAATCGCTACAACTTAGTAGCAAATACGCTACCTGTCGTAGCGGCTTGTTGCGAAAATCGCAAATTTTGTTGCGATAATCGCAACACCGTAGTGTGGCGGAATCGGAGTGGCTTATTAGCGCTTAACTATGTTTCGTGACCTGCCCATCGCAGAACACGTAAACCACGCCCTGCTCCACCGTCAGGTCCGCGGCGCCGACCGGCGTTTCCACGTCCAGCGCCACCAGCAGCGCCCGCATCGAGCCGCCGTGAGACACCGCCACGGTGTCCTGCAGCAGCGAGTCGTACCAATCGCGCATGCGGATGGTGACCGACGCATAGCTCTCGCCGCCCGGCGGCGGCACGCCCCATTTGTCGACCTCGCGTTCGGCAAAAATATCGGGATGCGAGATCTGCATCTCGGTCAGCGTCGAGCCTTCCCAGTGGCCGTAGCCGATTTCACGCAGACGATCGTCGAGTTGATAGTCATGCGGCGGCACGCCGAGCGCGCCGCGCACCAACTCCATTGTGTTGCGCGCACGTCCGAGCGGCGACGATACGAACGGGACTTTCGCCGGATCATGCTCGTCACGCGCCAGAACATCGACCAGCAGTTCACCGGACCGGATCGCCTGATCCTTGCCGATGGCGTTGAGCGGAATGTCCTGACTGCCCTGAAAGCGGCCTGCGGCATTCCATTCGGTCTGGCCGTGACGGATGAAATAGACGGTGGGAGATGGCATTTCCGCTCTTTGCCCTTGGCCGTCATCCTGAGGCGTGAGCCGCTCTTGCGGCGAGCCTCGAAGGATGCGGCGACTTAAACCGAAACGTCATCCTTCGAGGCTCGCGACAAACGTCGCTCGCACCTCAGGATGACGTCGCGATAACTATTCCTTCGCGCCCATCGACACGTCCGGCGCATGCGGGTTCTTCATGCCGACCACATGATAGCCGGCATCCACATGATGCACTTCGCCGGTGACGCCGCGCGCGAGATCGGAGAGGAAGTACATCGCGCTGTCGCCGACTTCTTCCTGCGTCACGTTGCGGCGGAGCGGCGCGTTATATTCGTTCCACTTCAGGATATAGCGGAAATCGCCGATGCCCGAGGCCGCCAGCGTCTTGATCGGCCCCGCCGAGATCGCGTTGACGCGGATGTTCTTCTCGCCGAGATCGGCGGCGAGATAGCGCACGCTGGCTTCCAGCGCGGCCTTGGCGACGCCCATCACGTTGTAATGCGGCATCCACTTCTCCGCGCCGTAATAGGACAGCGTGAGGATCGAGCCGCCCTCGGTCATCAGATGCTCGGCGCGCTGTGCGATCGCCGTCAGCGAGTAACACGAGATCAGCATGGAGTTGGTGAAGTTGTCCTGCGTGGTCTCGATATAACGGCCGTCGAGCTGATCCTTGTCGGCGAATGCGATGGCGTGCACGACGAAATCGATCTTGCCCCACTGCTTTTTCACTTCGGCGAACACCGCATCGATGGTCGCCGGATCGGTGACGTCGCAATGACCGAGCGTGATTGCGCCGAGTTCCTTGGCCAGCGGCTCGACCCGCTTTTTCAGCGCGTCGCCCTGCCAGGTGAGCGCGAGTTCCGCGCCCTGATCGCGGCACGATTTCGCAATCCCGTAAGCGATCGAGCGGTTGTTCGCCACGCCGAGGATGACGCCGCGCTTGCCGCGCATCAGACCCATATTTTCAGCCATGAAATCGAGTATCCCGTATCCGACCTTGCCGCATGAATGAAGCCCCTCATGACATAGGCGCACAGGCCGTTCAAGCCGGGCAAAGGACGCAAACTCCTAACCTTAATGGCCGGAAGGAGCGGAATAGTCGGCCTTTGCGGGTGTTTTTCCCTTAAGAACGACAAAGTCCCCGGGACCAGACAGACCTTCGATGAGCAGCGATTTTCGACACAATGTCGAGACCATGATCCCGGCCCTGCGGCGCTATGCCCGCGCGCTGGCGCGGGACCGCGATATCGCCGACGATCTGGTGCAGGATACGCTGGTCCGCGCGCTGAGGTCGGAAAAGCTGTTTCTGGGTGGCGACCTGCGGGCATGGCTTTACACCATCCTGACCAACCTCAATCGCAACCGCCGCCGCTCGCTGGCGCGGCAACCGACGATGATGGAACTGCACGACACGAACGCGGACGCATCCGGCACGGAAGCGGAAGGCCGCGATATTTCCCGGGCGCTGCTGACATTGCCGGAGGACCAGCGCGCGGTTCTCCTGCTGGTGGTGCTGGAAGGACTGAGCTATCGCGATGTCGCCGATATTCAGGGCGTCCCCATCGGCACCGTGATGTCGCGCCTCGCCCGTGCGCGGGCGCAGGTCAAGGCGATGCTCGAAGGCGAGCGGCCGATGCTGCGGCGGGTGAAATGAGCGCTTTAGATGAGTTCGAAATACACCACCGCCGGAAAGCCGTATATTTTCCCGTTGGGGAATTTGAAAGAACCAGACCATGACTGACCACAGTATTCCCGTCACCGAAGACGAACTTCACGCCTATGTGGACAACGAGCTCCCCGCCGAACGCAGCGCGGCGGTCGAGGCGTGGCTGGTGTCGCACCCGGCGGATGCCGACCGCGTCAGGTCATGGCGCGCGATGACGGACGCTCTGCATGCGAAATACGATCATGTGGCCGACGAAGCCGTGCCGCCGCATCTGAACATCAATCTGCTGAGCCGGCCGCCCCGGCGATGGGCCTACGCGCTCATGGCGGCGACCCTCGCGGCCTTCATCGTCGGAGGCGGCGCCGGTTACGAACTGCGTGGCCGCAGCGCGCAGCTGTCCACCTTCACCAGCCTCACCCGGGACGCACTGGAGGCGCACACGCTCTACGTGGTCGAGGTCCGTCATCCGGTCGAAGTAGCGGGTAGCGACCGTTCGCACCTTCAACAGTGGCTGAGCAAGCGCTGCGGATATGAGGTCAGAGCGCCCGAGCTTGATGCGACAGGACTGAAGCTTGTCGGCGGCCGTCTGCTGCCGGGCCCTGCCGGCCCCGCGTCGTTCCTGATGTACGAAACCGCATCGGGCGAGCGATTCACGATTTACGCCTCGAAGGCGTCAACTGAAATCGCCCAGATGCGCTACGCCAGCGACAACGGCACCGGCGCGCTGTTCTGGGCCGATCGCGGCGTGGGCTATGTGGTCAGCGGCGCGGGCGACCGCCAGCGTCTCGAACAGGTCGCACGGCTGGTCTACGATCAGAACGAAAAGGCAAAACTGTAAGCCTTTCATTCGTCACGAGCGCTGCAATGCGAGCGTCACGCCGCCCAGCGTCAGCACCATGGCGAGAATGACGCGAAGACCGAGCGGCTCTCCGACCATCGCGGCCGCCGCAACCACGCCGACCACCGGCACCAGGAGCATGCCGGTCGAGGCCGTCGCAGGCGGCAGGCGACGCAACGTCTCGAACCAAGTCACGTAGCAGATGCCCATCGGGACGATGGTCATATACGCCATCATGCCCCACCCCGCGTGCGAGAGCGCACCGAAATGCGGCTGCTCAACGGCGAGGCCATAAACCAGCATCGCCAGACAGCCGAGCCCGACCTGCCAGGCCACCAGCGCAAGTGGCGGAATCGGCATCGGCTTGCCATTCACGACATTGCCGAAGGCGAACAGAATGGCCGCCGCAAGCGCCAGCGACGCGCCGGCGAGTTTCTCGGGCCCGAGCGCGAAACCGGTCCCGCCGAACAGCGTGACAATGCCGCCGAGGCCCAGACACAACGCAACGAGGTCGCGCAATGTCGGCCGCGTGCCCAGCAGCGGCCATGCCAGCAGCGTCGCCCAGATCGGCATGGTGTAGGCGAGCAGCGCGCCCTCGCTGACGGTGACCCACTGCATCGCGATCGTGCCGAATCCCATCCAGGCGATGACATTCGTAAAGGTCGCGAACAGAAGACGCGGAATTGCCGCAAGCGGCACCGCAAGCCGCTCGCCCCGTGCAACGGCGACTGCCGCAAGGATGACGGCCGCGACGACGCCGGCAAGCCCGCGCGCGGACAGAGGCGGAAGTTCGCGCAGCAACAGCTTCATGAAGGGCCAGTTCAAGCCCCACCCAAATGCGGTGATCCCGAGACAGGCGATGCCTGTCCATCGTGAACTGGTCATGAAACGCGGAAGCCCGGGTTATCGATGCAATGGTTACGGCGTCGCAGATTCAATCATGCCCGACAATATCCGCGCATGCATGGCTGCGCCGATCAATCGGCGCTATCTTTCATCGCGAGCACCTTGTCGATGCGGCGGCCATCGAGATCGACAATCTCGAACCGCCAGCCGTCCGCTGCAACGCTCTGGCCGACATCGGGGATCGCGCCGAACTTTTCCAAAAGATAACCGGCGCAGGTCTGGTAAGGCCGCGAGGGCGGCAGGTCGATGCCGAGCAGCGCCGCGAATTCGATGGCGGGCATCCAGCCCGAAATGAGCAGCGATCCATCGTCGCGCCTGACGAAAGCGGCTTCCGCCGGTCCGTCCTCGGTGCGGAAGCTTCCGACGATGGATTCCAGAATGTCAGCATTGGTGACGACGCCCTGAAACGTGCCGTACTCGTCATGAACCAGGCCCATGTGTACCGGCGAGTCGCGCAAGATGGCCACCACGTCCCGCGCGTCGACGGTTTCCGGGATAACCGGCGCCTGGCGCACCAGCTTGCCGATATCTGGAATCCCTCCCGCCAAATATACATCCAGCATGTCCTTGGCCTGCACGATGCCGAGCGTTTCCTCGCCGTCGAACACCGGCAGGCGCGAGTGCGAGCCTTCCCTGAAAGCAAGACGGATCGCATCCGGCGGATCGGACAGGTTGATCATGCTGACCTCGTGGCGCGGCGTCATCACCGCGCCGACCGGCAGATCGCCGAGCCGCATCACGCCCGCGATCATCTCCTTCTCGCCGGGCTCCAGCACACCGGCGTTCTCCGCCTCGACCACAAGGGTGCGGATTTCATCCTCGCTCACCTTGTCCTCGGCCTCGCCGCGCTGGCCGAGCAGCCAGAGCAGGCCTTTGCCGGAACGATCCAGAATCCACACCAGCGGCGAAGAGATTTTCGCAAGCACCACCATCGCGGGCGCGACCTTCACCGCCACCGCTTCCGGATCGCGCAACGCGATCTGTTTCGGCACCAGTTCGCCGATAATCAGCGAGGCATAGGTGATCAGGGTGACCACCGCGCCGACGCCGAGCCCGTCCGCAAGCCTCGCAGACAGGCCGAGATCCACGAGCCACGCCGAGAGCCGCGCGCCGAGCGTCGCACCTGAAAAAGCGCCCGACGCCACACCGACCAGCGTGATGCCGATCTGCACCGTGGAAAGGAATTTTCCGGGATCGGAGGCCAGCGCAAGCGCGCGCCGCGATCCGCTCACGCCCCTTTCAGCAAGCGCCGCCAGCCGCGCCGGACGGCTCGAGACGATGGCCAGTTCCGACATGGCAAGCAGGCCGTTGATGACGATGAGAACGGCGACGATGCCGAGTTCGAGGGATAACAACGGAAGCCTTTTGATTGAGATGCGCAACCCTACACCAAAAGCCGGACCGTCTCCATGCTGCGGCAAATGGCAGCGATGCGCGGCGCCTGTTCCGTCCCCTTCCGCGCAGCGCCCGGGCGCAAAAGCGCCCCACGGAACATGCTGTGCTGCATCATTTTCCGGATAGCATGGCGCCCCTGCACCGGAATGCTTTATCTCCCTGACTTTGATGCTAGAAGACCTTTCCCGCCGACTTGCCAGAGGACAAAAAATGCCCGCCTATCGTTCCCGCACCTCCACCCACGGCCGCAACATGGCG
This sequence comes from Afipia sp., assembly GCA_017308575.1. Classification (GTDB taxonomy): domain Bacteria; phylum Pseudomonadota; class Alphaproteobacteria; order Rhizobiales; family Xanthobacteraceae; genus Afipia. The sequence continues at coordinate 470,566 of JAFKEQ010000002.1, read as the reverse complement.
GGCGCACGCGGCCTCTGGCGCGCCACGGGCATGAAGAACGAAGACTTCGGCAAGCCGATCATCGCCATCGTCAACTCGTTCACCCAGTTCGTGCCGGGCCACGTCCATCTGCAGGATCTCGGACAGCTTGTCGCGCGCGAGGTCGAGAAGGCGGGCGGCGTCGCCAAGGAATTCAACACCATCGCGGTGGACGACGGCATCGCCATGGGCCATGACGGCATGCTCTACAGCCTGCCTTCGCGCGAACTGATCGCCGACAGCGTCGAATACATGGTCAATGCGCATTGCGCCGACGCCATGGTCTGCATCTCCAACTGCGACAAGATCACGCCCGGCATGCTGATGGCCGCGATGCGCATCAACATTCCCGTCGTGTTCGTCTCGGGCGGGCCGATGGAATCCGGCAAGGTCAACATCAAGGGCAAAATCCGCTCGGTCGATCTGATCGACGCGATGATCGCCGCCGCCGACGACAAGGTGAGCGATGCCGAGGTCGAAGTGATCGAGCGCTCCGCGTGTCCGACCTGCGGATCGTGCTCGGGCATGTTCACCGCGAACTCGATGAACTGTCTGACCGAGGCGCTGGGCCTCGCGCTGCCGGGCAACGGTTCGGTGCTGGCGACCCACGCCGACCGCAAGAGCCTGTTCGTCGAGGCGGGCCACCTGATCGTCGATCTCGCACGCCGCTACTACGAGCAGAACGACGAAAACGTGCTGCCGCGTAATATCGCGAACTTCAAGGCGTTCGAGAACGCCATGACCCTCGACATCTCCATGGGCGGCTCGACCAACACCGTGCTGCATCTTCTGGCCGCCGCCTATGAGGGCGAAGTGCCCTTCACCATGGCGGACATCGACCGCCTGTCGCGCCGCGTGCCAGTGCTGTGCAAGGTCGCGCCGTCGGTCGCCGACGTGCATCTGGAAGACGTGCATCGCGCCGGCGGCATCATGGCGATCCTCGGCGAGCTCGACCGCGCCGGTCTCATTCACAAGGAACTGCCGAACGTCCATAGCAAGAGTCTGGAAGACGCACTTGGCCGCTGGGACGTGATGCGCACCAAGAGCGACAGCGTGCGCCATTTCTTCAAGGCCGCGCCCGGCGGCGTGCCGACGCAGGTGGCGTTCAGCCAGGACCGCCGCTTCGAGGATCTCGACACCGACCGCAAGACCGGCACCATCCGCGACGCCGAACATGCCTTCTCGAAGGACGGCGGCCTCGCCGTGCTGTTCGGCAACATCGCGCAGGACGGCTGCATCGTGAAGACGGCGGGCGTCGACGCAAGCATTCTGAAGTTCGAGGGCCCGGCGCGGATTTTCGAGAGTCAGGACGCGGCGGTGGAAGGCATCCTTGGCGGCAAGATCAAGGAAGGCGACGTAGTGCTGATCCGCTACGAGGGCCCGCGCGGCGGCCCCGGCATGCAGGAGATGCTTTACCCGACCAGCTACCTGAAATCGAAGGGCCTCGGCAAAGCCTGCGCGCTGATCACCGACGGCCGCTTCTCCGGCGGCTCATCGGGCCTCTCGATTGGCCACATCTCGCCGGAAGCAGCAGAAGGCGGCGCGATCGGCCTCGTCAATGACGGCGACCTGATCCAGATCGACATTCCGAACCGCGTTCTGCGTGTGGATGTGGACGACGCCGAACTCGACCGCCGCCGCAAGGCGATGGACGCGCGCGGCGACGCGGCGTGGAAGCCCGAGAAGAAGCGCAGCCGCAAGGTGACCACCGCGCTCAGGGCCTATGCCGCCCATGCAACCAGCGCTGCGCTGGGAGCGGTGCGCGTGGTGAAGGACTGACGGACGAATCCGCATCGCGCGCACAGCCTTGCCCCGGACGCTGCGCAGCGCGACGCGATGCGCAGCTGAGCCGGGGCCGTTGCGAGTGCGGTGTCTGTTACGGTCCCGGTTCTGCGAAGCAACGCTTGCGCGCTGCATCGCGCCCGGGACAAGAATTCATCCGGGCTGTTAGCTGCAACATTTCGTGATGGGGATCGCGATCCCCGCGTTCTGAATCGCGCTTAAGTTCGCCGTGTCCTGTTCGCGAGGGGCGCTTCTCGAGGGCGCTTTTGAGGCGGAACAGGATGCGGCGCCTGCGCGATGCGGTTCGCACCCGTATTCGCCCGGGAGGCTGGGGTCAGCGACCGGGCCAACTACGTGGCTCTGCCTTCAGTGGCTGGACGCGGACAGTCGGAGGCGGAAACGCCCGTCCTGTCCCGGAAGAACGCTCCCCTCGCCCAAAATCGCCGCATGTGGAGCGCCGCGAGGCGACGCGCTTCCTTTTCGCAGAGGAAGCGAACCGACATCCTTTGCGCCTTGCGGCGCTCCATGCCCCTCATTGTGTGGGGCACGATGATGAAGGATCGCCTCGCACCGCGTGCGAGAACGATGATGCGTGCGCGAATGAACGCGCGCAAATCGAAGTGGCTGTTTGAAAATTGAATCGGGAAATCGAGGTGAAGCGCAGCGCTTCAACACTCACAATCGTCATACACGGGCTTGACCCGCGTATCCATCGCACCTTGTAAAATGCATCTGCCGAAGGAGATGGATGGCCGGGTCAAGCCCGGCCATGACGGCCTGTGGTGACAAGCGATACTTGCCACACCCACAGCGTCGCCCCCGCGAAAGCAGAACGCGGAGAGAGTGCGCGATATTTCCATTGTCGTGGCCGGGCTTGTCCCGGCCATCCCGATTATCGAAGCACGATGCTCAACTCATCGGGATCACCGGGACAAAAGGGCGTTCACGCCCGTCTTCGACGGGCTATGCCCGGTGATGACACCCTGAGAGATGCGTGAGCTGGGCGTGACATCCACGATGTCGCGCCCGAAAGCGTGCCGCGGAGAGATTACGCGTTCACGCCCGTCTTCGACGGGCTATGCCAGGCGATGACACCCTGAGAGATGCGTGAGGTGGGCATAACAGCGTCCCCGCTTTCGCGAGGACGACGTGGGAGAGCAGGGCGCGCCCCACCCTCACTCAAAATCCTTGCGCGGATTGTACGGATGATCCGCGCGCCACTTTTCCATCAACGCTTCAAGTTCGGCATCATTACCGTCCGGCAGGATGATGCGCGTGGTGGCGAACAGGTCGCCGAAACCATCCGCGCCCGACGCACCCTTCACCGGCATGCCCTTGCCCTTCAGGCGGAAGGTGCGGCCGGACGAGGTGTTCTTCGGAATCGAAAGCTGCACCGCGCCGTCGAGCGTCGGCACGCGTACCTTCGCGCCCAGCACCGCCTCATACAGCGTGATCGGCAATTCCAGTCGCAGGTCGTTGCCGTCGATTTTGAAATAGGGATGCGGCGCGATGTTCACGGTGATCAGCACGTCGCCGGGGCGATGGCCGGGCGCGGTGTCACCCTGTCCCTTGAGGCGAATCTGCTGGCCCGCGGCGACGCCGGCCGGGATGCGGACATTGAGTTCCTTGCCCGTCGGCAGGCGCACGCGGCGGGTCGCACCGTTCACCGCCTCTTCCAGCGCGACGGTCATGGTCACCGCAAGATCGAGATCGGTTCCGAACGGCGTGTCGTATTCAAACGTGTTCGCGCCGCCGCGCGCGCCGCCCATGCCGGGGCCGCCACCCATTCCCGCGCCAGCCTGACCGCCGAACATGCTCTTGAGAATGTCCTCGAAGCCACCTCCGCCCCCGGCAAATCCGCCGGCGGCACCCGGCCCTCCGCCGGTGCGGAACGAGTATTCAAAGCCGCCCGGTCCTGCGCGATGCGCGCCCGCACCGCCGCCCGGAAAGCCGCCTTCAAAGCCCTGAAAACGTGGTTTGCCCTCGGCGTCGATCTCGCCGCGATCGAACTGCTTGCGCTTCTCCTCGTCACCGAGGATTTCATTGGCAGCGTTCAATTCGGCAAACCGGTCAGCCGCTTTAGGGTCGCCCTTGTTGGCATCGGGGTGGTGCTTCTTGGCGAGCTTGCGATAGGCGCTTTTGATCGCCGCGGCACTGGCACTCCGCTGCACCCCCAGGACCTCATAGGGGTCGCGCATCCGTTACGTCTCCTTGCAGGAATTCAGATTTGGGCGTGGACAGCCCTTTATCCTCATTTGGGGATTATGTCGCTTTTGTGCAACGACCGCGAACCGCCGCAACCTTCCAAAAACCGGCCTGTTCATATCCCCTAGCTGCGCTTCCAGGGCTTCATGTTGCGGATTTCCCAGGCCCCTTTGCCCTGCTGCTGGCAGGCCTCGCCCTGCAGCCAGCCTTCGTTCGCGCCGCGCACGTAACTAGCGAGGAAATCCCGGCAGACCCGGCCCTCGCTGGTATAGGTCGAAGCCAGCGGCGTCACCGAGCCGCGCGCGCCGGTTTCAGGGTTTTCCCAAGGCTGGCTGGCATCCTTCTGGCCGCGGGTCAGCACGTCGGACGCCGCATTCCGCGCCAGCGCAAGGTCCGCCTCGGTCAGATTGGTGTCGTCATGGGATCGGATAATCGGACTGATCGAGCCGGTGACGTCCGACATATCGTCTTGCTTGGCGTCCTTGCCGAAAGTGCCCATGCTGCAGCCGCCCGCCGAGCATCCCACGGCCACCAGCGCGAATGCCGTGACAAGCCGCCCGATCAACGATAGGCCACGGCCCTCACGTGCCCTATATAGGGAACGCTCGAGATGACACTTGGCACGAAGAGGCGCCAGGATACGCAACCGGATACTCCAGACATGAACGGTCCAGGTCCAATCAAAACCCCAGGTGAGTTAATTTCCGGTGATTTTACCGCCGCCGAGGAGCCTTTCGCGCTCTTTGCCGCATGGCTCGCCGAGGCTGCCAAGGGGGAGCCGAACGATCCCAACGCCATGGCGCTGGCCACCGTGGACGGCGATGGCCTGCCGGACGTGCGCATGGTGCTGCTGAAGGGCTTCGATGCCGACGGCTTCGTGTTCTACAGCCACATCGACAGCGCCAAGGGCCGAGAGTTGGCCGCCAATCCGAAGGCGGCGCTGCTGTTCCACTGGAAATCGCTGCGCCGGCAGGTCCGCGTCCGCGGCACCGTCAGCCGCGTCACCGACGCCGAGGCCGACACCTATTTCGGCACCCGGCCAAAGCAGGCGCAGATCGGGGCATGGGCCAGCAAGCAGTCGCAGCCGCTGGAAAGCCGCATGGCCTTCGAAAAGGCCATCGCGCTGAACGCGGCGAAATACGCCATCGGCGACGTCCCCCGCCCCCCCGGCTGGAGCGGCTGGCGCATCACACCTCAGAGCATCGAATTCTGGCACGACCGCCCCTTCCGCCTGCACGACCGGATCGAATTCCGCCGCGCGGCATCCGACGCCGCCTGGGCCAAGACGCGGCTCTATCCATAACGATATTTCTGACGACCGAAGGCGAGATCCCACTCCATGCCGACTTCAACGCCTGCCGATTCTAATGCGCCCAAGCGCACGCTGCTGTTGACGGGCGCAAGCCGCGGCATCGGCCACGCCACGGTGATCCGCTTTTCCAGCGCGGGCTGGCGCGTCATCACCTGTTCGCGTCATCCGTTTCCCGAGCAATGCCCGTGGGGCGCCGGGCCGGAGGATCACATCCAGGTCGATCTCGCCAACCACGAGGACACCGCGCGCGCGATCGATGAAATCCGTGAGCGGCTCGCCGGCGGCGCGCTGCACGCGTTGGTCAACAACGCCGCGATCTCACCGAAGGGCCCAAATGGCGCGCGGATGGGCTCGATCGATACCGAAGTCGATGTCTGGAGCCATGTGTTTCGGGTGAATTTCTTCGCCCCGATCATGATGGCGCGGGGACTGATCGAAGAATTGAAAGCGGCCAAGGGATCGGTGGTGAATGTCACTTCGATCGCGGGCTCGCGGGTGCACCCGTTTGCCGGCGCGGCTTATGCAACATCGAAAGCGGCGCTAGCGGCATTGACGCGCGAGATGGCATCCGACTTCGGCCGCGTCGGCGTGCGCGTCAACGCTATCGCACCGGGCGAAATCGACACATCGATCCTCTCGCCGGGCACCGACAAGATCGTTCACGAGCAGATTCCTATGCATCGTCTCGGCACGCCGGACGAAGTCGCCAAGATCATCTATGTGCTGTGCACTGAGACAAGTTCGTATGTGAATGGTGCGGAGATTCACATCAACGGCGGCCAGCACGTCTGACTGTTCAACGGCGGCCAGCACGTCTGACTGTCTCGCATCTGACAAACGAAAAGAGCGGAGCAAGGCTCCGCTCTTTGTCTTTGCCTGTCAGCGCAATCAGACGACGGTGAGCTTCACGTCGATGTTGTTGCGTGTGGCGTTCGAATACGGACACACCTGATGAGCCTTGGCGACCAGCGCTTCGGCGTCGGCCTTGGCGAGACCCGGCAGCGAAATGGTCAACGCGATATCAAGACCGAAGCCGCCTTCCGAACGCGGGCCGATGCCGACATCTGCCGTCACCGTCGCGTCGGCCGGGACCTTTGGACCGCCTTGCGCAGCAACCGCCTTCATCGCGCCGATGAAGCAGGCCGAATAACCCGCTGCGAAAAGCTGTTCCGGATTGTTGCCCGGACCGCCGCCGCCGCCGAGCTCCTTCGGGGTGGACAGGTTGACCTGGAACGAGCCGTCAGCGGTCGAGGCTTTGCCGTCACGGCCGCCGGTTGCGGTGGCCTGGGTGCGATAGAGAACTTTCACGGACATGAGACTCTCCTTGGGTTGCAGTTCAAAAACGGTGAAACCTCAGAAATGACGACCAACCATGGGCTGGTCTTTCGGGAACCGAACATCGTGATTTATATCGCGCACGATATAATCGTGCAATAATTAATTTGCATGGCTGGCCCGCGAAATAAGTTGCGCGATTCAATCGTGCGCGCCTTAAATGACAGGAGCATGATCCGTACAGATCGACTTGCTGAGGACAGGCCATGGTGAAACCGCGCCCGGACGATCTGTTGAAGATCGACAACTTTGTCTGCTTCGCGCTGTATTCGGCGGGGCACGCCTTCACGCGGCTCTACAAACCTCTGCTCGAACCTCTCGGGCTGACTTATCCGCAATATCTGGTGATGGCGGTGCTGTGGGAAAAGGACGACCGGCCTGTCGGAGAGATTGGCGAGAAGCTGTTGCTCGAATCCAGCACGCTGACGCCACTGCTCAAGCGCCTCGAAGCGGCGGGTTTGGTGCGAAGGACACGTGACCGCGACGATGAGCGCGTCGTACGAATCCAGCTCACACCGAAAGGCGCGGCGTTGAAAGAAAAGGCCATCAGTATTCCACAAGCCATCGGCTGCTCGACCAGCCTCTCCATTCCCGAAGTGATGAAGCTGACCGACGACATCAAGGCACTCCGCAAAAAGCTGCTCGACGCGCAGATGGCTTGATCTAACTCGCCTTGCGATGCCGCGCCGTGGAACGCGCGGCTTTCTTCGGCACACGCCGGGGCGCGGCGCGGCTCGATCGCGCGGGACGTTCGGAAGCCGCTTTCCCTTTCAGGCTCTGCTTCAAGGCATCCATCAGGTTGACGACATTGCTCTGCTTTCCGGCAGGCTCCGGCGCCTTGATCGTCTTGCCCGCGGCCTTCTGCTTGACCAGCTTTTTCAGCGCATTCTCATATTCGTCCTCGAATTTCGAAGCGTCGAAATGCGCCGCCTTGGTATCGAGAATGTGGGAGGCCAGTTCGACCATATCCTTGGAAATCTTCGGCACCTTGATGTCCCCGAAGAAGTCTTCCTCGTCGCGCACCTCGTCCGCGTAACGCAAGGTCGTCGCGAGCAGTCCCTTGCCGAGCGGTTCGATCGCGACGATGCGTTCGCGATTGGACAGCACCACACGTGCAAGGGCGACGCGGTCCTTGTTCTTCATCGCGTCCCGGATCACCGCAAAGGCGTCCGAGCCTTCCTTGCCATCAGGCACGAGATAATAAGGGCTGTCCAGATAGCGCTGATCGATCTCGTCACGCGGCACGAAGTTATCGATGTCGATGGTGTGGGTGCTTTCGAGCTGCACCGCTTCGAGTTCTTCCTTCTCGATCGGGACATACTCGCCCTTGGCCACCTCATAGCCGCGGCCTTTCTGTTCCTTTTCGACGACATCCCCAGTCTCGGAATCCACCATCTGCTGCTTGAGCCGATTGCCGGTTTCGGTGTTGATCATGTGAAAACGTGTCCGCTCGGCCGTGCTCGATGCCGGATAGAGGGCGACGGGACACGTCACCAGCGACAGTTTCAGTGAGCCTTTCCAATACGCACGCGGCAACATGACTGGTCTCCTGCCCTCAACGCATTACAATGGAACCTCAACGGCGATGCCGGGTTTTCGTTCCTGGGGCGTGGCCCCGTGCGTTCGCGTGATGGGATGTCCCGTGGCCCTCAAAAGTCTCAAAACCTACCGGACGAAGCGTGATTTCACCAAGACCGCCGAGCCCAGCGGCAACGTCTCCGTGAAGAGGTCGAAGGTCCGGCGCTTCGTGATCCAGAAGCACGATGCTACCCGCCTGCACTACGACCTGCGTCTCGAATATGGCGGCGTTTTCAAGTCATGGGCCGTGACGCGCGGTCCTTCTCTCGATCCTAAGGACAAGCGCCTCGCGGTCGAAGTCGAGGATCACCCGCTCGACTATGGCGACTTTGAAGGCACGATCCCGAAAGGCCAGTATGGCGGCGGCACTGTGATGGTCTGGGATCGCGGCTACTGGCTCTCGGACGATCCCGAGCAGGGCTTCAAGAAAGGCGACCTCAAATTCGCGCTGGAAGGCGAGAAGCTGCACGGCGAATGGGTGCTGGTGCGGATGAAAAACGACCGCACCGGCGGCAAGCGCCTCAACTGGCTTCTGATCAAGCACCGCGACGATTATGCGCGTGAAGGGAAAAAGAACACGATCCTCGACGAGGATACGTCGGCGGCATCGGGACGCACGATGGAGCAGATCGCCGAGGGCAAGGGACGTGCGCCGAAGCCGTTCATGCTGGGGGCGTCGACCCGCGCCAAGGCCGCGCAGGTCTGGGATTCCAACAAAGGCCTCGCAGCCGACGAACGCGAGAAGACAACAACAAGAAAACCCGCGGCAAAAAAGACTGTTGCCAAACAACCTACAAGAAAGGCCAGCGTCGCGCGGCTGCGGACAAAAGCCGCAACCAAAAGCGCGGCGGTCAAAGGCGGCAAGCGCGCAGCGGCCCTGCCCGATTTCATTCCGCCGCAACTCTGTACCTCGGTCGAGCGGCCACCGGCCGGCGATGGCTGGGTGCACGAAATCAAATTCGACGGCTATCGCATCCAGATGCGGATTGAAGACGGCGACGTCTCGCTGAAAACCCGCAAGGGTCTCGACTGGACGGACAAGTTCTCGGCAATTGCAAAAGAAGCCGCGAAGCTTCCCGACGCCATCATCGACGGCGAGATCGTGGCGCTCGATCATAACGGTCATCCCGATTTCGCGTCGATGCAAGCCGCACTGTCCGACGGCAAGACCGACGACCTGATCTTCTACGCCTTCGATCTGCTGTTCGCGGATGACGAGGATTTGCGGAAGCTTCCGTTGACCGAGCGCAAGGCACGGCTCCATGCTCTGCTCAACGGCAAGCGCAAGCGTGACGAAGGCGTCATTCGTTACGTCGAACACTTCGAGACCGGCGGCGATGCGATTTTGCAATCGGCCTGCAAGCTCTCGCTCGAAGGCATCGTCTCCAAGAAGGCGTCCGCGCCGTATCACTCGGGCCGCTCTGACAGTTGGACCAAGGCGAAGTGCCGCGCCGGACATGAAGTCGTGATCGGTGGCTGGAAGACCACCGGCGGAAAATTCCGCTCGCTGATGGTGGGCGTTCCGCGCGGCGATCATCTCGCCTATGTCGGCGTGGTCGGCACTGGCTACGGACAGGCTGTCGTGAAGCGCATCATGCCCGAACTCAAGACCGTGGCCGCGAGTGACAGCCCGTTCGGCGGCAAGAACGTGCCGAAGAAAACCTCCGATATGCACTGGGTGAAACCGGAGCTGGTCGCGGAGATCGAATTCGCCGGCTTCACCGGCGACGGCATGGTGCGTCAGGCCGCGTTCAAAGGACTGCGCAAGGACAAACCGGCCAGCGAAGTGACGACGGATGAGCCGGTGAAAACCGAGATAGCAGAGCCGTCCGCGAAATCGTCCGGCAAGCCGAAAGCCAAAACAGCCGCAGCGAAATCTTCCGCGACAAGCGGGACAGCGACTGTGATGGGCGTTGTCATCTCCAAGCCGGACAAGGCGATGTGGCCTGACGGCGGCGACGGCAAGCCGGTGACCAAGCTCGATCTCGCGCAATACATGGAAGAGGTCGGCGACTGGCTGATTGAACACATCAAAGGCCGCCCCTGCTCGATCATCCGCGCGCCGGATGGAATCGATGGCGAAAAGTTCTTTCAGCGCCATGCCATGACCGGCATGTCGAACCTGATCGGACTTGTGCGCGTGTCAGGCGATCGCAAACCGTATGTCCAGATCGATCGTGTCGAGGGCCTCGCCGCCGCCGCGCAGATCGGCGGTCTCGAACTGCATCCGTGGAATTGCGCACCGGACGAACCCGATGTGCCGGGGCGGCTGGTGTTCGATCTCGATCCTTCGCCCGATGTCGCGTTCAGCGCAGTTGTGGACGCCGCGCGCGAGATGCGCGACCGCCTCACCGCGCTCGGACTTGAAAGTTTCTGCAAGACCACCGGTGGCAAGGGCCTTCATGTGGTCTCGCCGCTGAAGGATGCGAAGAAAGACAGGATCGACTGGAAGACCGCGAAAGCCTTCGCACAAGGCGTGTGCCAGCAGATGGCCGCCGACAGCCCGGAGCTTTATCTGCTCAACATGTCCAAGAAGCAGCGGCAGGGAAAGATCTTCCTCGACTATCTGCGCAACGACCGGATGGCGACCGCGGTCGCACCGCTCTCGCCGCGTGCGCGGCCGGGCGCGACGGTCTCGATGCCGCTGACATGGACGCAGGTGCGCAGCGATCTCGATCCGAAAAAATATACGCTGCGGACGACGCCGGCGTTGATCGCAAAGAGCAAGGCCTGGGCCGATTATGACAGCGCCGCGCGATCGATCAAATCAGCGATCGCAAAGCTGGCGAAGTAACTACAGCCACCGTTTCCACTTGAAGAACATGTAGGGCAGAATCGCCGCGAACAGCATGCCGAGCAGGGCCAGCGGATAGCCCCATGGATGATCGAGTTCAGGCATCGCCTTGAAGTTCATGCCGTAGATCGACGCGATCAGCGTCGGCGGCATCAGCACCACCGCCATCACCGAGAACAGCTTGATGATGTTGTTCTGCTCGAGGTTGACCACGCCGAGCATGGCATCGAGCACAAAGGTGATCTTGTTCGACAGATAGGACGCATGATCGCTCAGCGAGGAGACGTCGCGCTGCAGGGTCTTGAACTGCGCCTTCTGCTCCTTGCTCCAGCGGCCGTTGTCGGTTTCCACCGTGACAAAAGAAATCAGCCGGCCGATGGACACGAGGCTTTCGCGAACCTTCGAGGTCAGATCACCCTTTTTTCCGATCATCAGCAGAATCTGCGAATAGCTGCGCGCGTGTCCCTTCTCGGCCGATGGCTCGAAGATTTGCGACGACACGCTGTCCACGTCGGCGCCGGCCCGCTCCAGAATATCCGCGCAACGATCGATCACGCCATCCAGCAATTCAAGCAGGATGCCGTCGCCGGTGATGGTGGCGGGGCAGCTTCGCGCGAGTTTCGCGGCGATCAGGGCGAAGGGCTTCGGCTCGTCGTAGCGGACCGTGACAAGGCGGTGATCCGTCAGAATGAAGGTCACCGGCGTGATGCGGGGATTGCCGGAGTCGGTCGCGCACATCAGCGTCGCGGTCATATAGCGTGCGTTGTTCTCGATGTAGAGGCGACTGGAAATCTCGATTTCCTGCATGTCCTCGCGGGTCGGGATTTCGATGCCGACCAGTCTCTCCACCGCCTTATCCTCACCGGGCGATGGCGACTTCAGGTCGATCCAGATGGCATCCGGGGGAAGCGCTTCAATGTTGATGTTGTCGATTTTCTTCAGGACGGAACTGGTAGGAACGAAGACCGACAACATGGACGACTCCCGGAATCTCTTCAGAGACAACGTGTCGTTTATTCGTGGGAAAAGCGCAAACCTTTAAGAATGCCCGCGCGACTTTCCTGAAATGGCTGAACGCTGTCACGCCGCGGTCATAAAAATCCGCGTGCCGCAAGGTTCGCAGACAACGTCCCCGCCACTCTTCCGGCAAACCGGCTTGGCGGGCCCCAGTCCTACGGCTTGGTATCCCTCGCACGTGACATTGAAGCCACAGGTGCCGGATGATGTGATCCGATCACAGGAGAATGAGTGGAATCGCAGTCGGATAGCCCGAATATGGGCTGGCGCCAGACCCAAGTCCGCCGTAAAGACCATGCGACTGAATGACGCGCCGCACCCTGACCGGAACGCCCCGATGCCGTCTCTTGCCTCCAAGCTCGCCCTGATCGCCGCCGGCCTGATGCTGGCTGGCTGCATGCAGACCACTTACGAACCGACGTCGGAAGCTGCCCTTAAGCCGCGCGACAAGGAATATCTGTCGAAGGTCACCTACGAAAAGGTCCCGGTTTCAGCCCCCTTCCGCCGCGCGATCGTGGACTATCACCGCAAGGAGCTTCCCGGTTCGATCGTGGTCGATTCCGACAATCACTACCTCTACTACGTCCTCGAAGGCGGCAAGGCGATCCGCTACGGCGTCACCGTCGGGGAAGAAGCCATGGCATGGTCCGGCATCGCCAAGGTCGGTGCCATGACCGAGTGGCCGGACTGGCACCCGACAAAGAGCGAGATTTCACGGCTCGGCGTGCCGACTTTCGTCAAGGGCGGCCCGGACAATCCGATGGGATCGCGGGCGATCTATCTCTACTCGGGCGGCAAGGACACGCTGTTCCGCATTCACGGCACCAATCAGCCCGAGTATATCGGCGCGTCGATTTCCTCCGGCTGCATCCGCATGACCAACGAGGACGTCATCGACCTGTACAGCAAGGTCAAGATGGGAACAGTCGTGGTCGTGCTCGATCCGAAGCAGGGCGATTCTCCATTTAACTCCAAGATGGCGTTGCAGGGCGGCTCCGGAGGAGCGTATTAGCCAAGCAGCGGCGGGCTAACGGCCCGCTGGCGGCTGAAGATTGCGGCATTGCGGGCGCTTGCCCCCCGATTCTGCGGCGCAAATGCAACAGGTCGTATGTTGCATGGCAAAATGAGCGCCAAAACGCTGGAATGAGAGCCAGTTTCAGAGCAAATAAGGGGGTAACAAAATCGGAAGTTTCTTCCGGTTATTTTGGGCGTGAGACACGCCACACCCCTTTTTGGAACTTCGGAATGTCTTCGTTCGGCGCAAAGATCATTGTCGTTCTTGCAGGGTTGTCGCTGGCCGGCTGCATGCAGGCAACTTCGACCACGTATGAAAAGTCGCCCGAGGCGAGCCTCAAGCCGCGCGACAAGGACTTCCTGGCCAAGGCGCGCTATGACAAGGTCGATGTCGCCCCGCCGTTCCGCCGCGCGATCGTGACCTATCACCGCAAGGAAACGCCGGGCTCCATCGTCGTCGATTCCGACAATCACTTCCTCTACTACGTCCTCGAAGGCGGCAAGGCGATCCGCTACGGCATCACCGTGGGCGAAGAAGCGCTCGCATTCTCCGGCATCGCCCGCGTCGGCAACATGCAGGAATGGCCGAAGTGGACCCCGACCGCCGACATCCACAAGCGGATCGAAGGCCTGCCGCAGTCGGTGCCCGGCGGTCCGGACAATCCGCTCGGCGCACGCGCGCTCTATCTCTATCAGGGCAACCGGGACACGCTGTTCCGCATTCACGGCACCAACCAGCCGGAATATATCGGCGCGTCGATTTCCTCCGGCTGCATCCGCATGACCAATGAGGACGTGATCGATCTTTACAGCCGCGCGAAGATGAACTCGGTTGTTGTCGTGCTCGATCCCAAGCAGGGCGACTCGCCGGTCAATTCCAAGATGGCGCTACAGGGCGGCAGCGACGGGACCTGATCGTCCCCGGAAAGTCCTTCGTGCAAAAGCGCCGGCCGGTCCGGCGCTTTTTTATTGCGGGCCACCTGTCTGCTTTTCGGACGCCGCTTTTTCCTCCGCGGTCTGGCGCGGCGGCGCTTCTTCGGGCCGTTCGGCAGGCATCAGCGGCGCAATCGCGGGCAGCGGATCGTAAACGCCCCACTGGCACAGTTTGTAGTTGTTGCGCCGCTGGGCGAGATCGAGATGGATGTGATCCTCGTGATACCAGTCCGAGCCCGGTCCGAGCACGGTAGCGAACCGTGTGCAGACCGAGGCCAGAACCTTTTCGCGGGTCTCGCGCGGCACAGTGCGATCGGTCAGCGAGAGCGTGGTGCCGTTCGTGAACGTCACGCCGCGCACATCGAGCGCGTTGGCGAGGCCGTGCTCGGAGAGCTTCGCGCCCTTGACGCGGTTGCGGCCCCGACATTCGAATGAATCGAAATTGTCCAGTTCGCGGATGGTGGTGCCGAGGCTTGCCGCCAGCGGCGCCATGTCGGCGCGTATCCAGTCGGCGACCGCGGTGGCCATCGTACAGCGCAGGATCGCGGCAGGCTTCAACGCCACCCGCTGGCCCTGCGGCAGAACAATCGCCTCCAAACGGACCAGATCTTCGCCGCCGCATCCGCCTGGTCCCTTGATCGGCGGAATGGATGGCGCGATCGCGATCTCTTCGGTCAGCGCCTGCCGACATGCCGAAAGAACCGGCGGCCGGACTTCGGGAGGCACCTGCGGGGCTGCTTCGCGAGGCGTTGTCTCAGGCGCGGTATGCGGCGCGTCCGCAGCCGGCGCTTCTGCGGGACGCGGCCGTGGCAGCGGCACATTTGCACTTGCTGGGATCGAGACCGCGACGGTAAGGACGGTCAGGCCCATAAGGGCCAGCCGCGGTAACCATGGCCTGGCATGCCAGTCAGAAGTTCGTTTGCGGTCAGCGGGGTCCGCGCTAAAGTTCATTCCAATCCCTTCGGGGAGCGCGATCACCAACAATAAAGATGTTTTCAGGAGGGAATACCGAATGCTTGGATTGATGCAAGACTGGCCCTTGTTGTGTCATCGGATTATCGATCACGCGGCTGCGGTTCACGGCAAGCAGGAGGTCGTAACGCGATCGGTCGAAGGACCCATTCATCGCACCAATTACGCCGAAATTCGTGCACGCGCGCTGAAAGTCGGCCAGCAGCTCGACAAGCACGGAATCAAGATCGGCGATCGCGTCGCCACCATCGCCTGGAACACGTGGCGTCATCTTGAAGCCTGGTACGGCATCATGGGCATCGGCGCCATCTGCCACACCGTCAATCCCCGCCTGTTCCCCGACCAGATCGTGTGGATCGTCAATCATGCGCAAGACCGCATCATGATGACGGACCTCACCTTCGTTCCGCTGCTGGAAAAGATCGCGGACAAGATGCCGTCCATCGAACGCTACGTCGTGTTCACGGACAAGGCGCACATGCCGCAGACCACGCTGAAGAACGCGATCGCCTACGAAGACTGGATCGCGGAAGTCGACGGCAACTTCCAGTGGAAGGAATTCGACGAGAACACCGCCGCCGCGATGTGTTATACGTCGGGCACCACGGGCGATCCGAAAGGCGTGCTTTACTCGCACCGTTCCAACGTGCTGCACGCGCTGATGGCGAACAACTCCGACGCGCTCGGAACCCGCGCGCAAGACGTGATGCTTCCGGTCGTCCCGCTGTTCCATGCCAATAGCTGGGGCATCGCCTTCTCCGCGCCGAGCATGGGCACCAAACTCGTGATGCCCGGACCGAAGCTCGACGGCGCATCGGTCTACGAACTGCTCTCCACCGAAAAGGTCACCTACACCGCCGGCGTGCCGACCGTGTGGCTGATGCTTCTGCAGTACATGGCCACCGAGAAGAAGACGCTGCCGGACCTCAAGGTCGTGATCTGCGGCGGCTCGGCGATGCCGCGTTCGATGATCAAGGCGTTCATGGATATGGGCGTCGAACCGCGTCATGCCTGGGGCATGACCGAGATGAGTCCGATCGGTACCGTTGGCGCACTCAAGCCGCCGTTCTCCGGACTCACCGGTGAAGCAGCGCTCGACATCCTGCAAACCCAGGGCTATCCGCCGTTCGGCGTGCAGATGAAGATCACCGACGATGCGGGCAAGAAACTGCCATGGGACGGCAAGACCTTCGGCCGCCTCAAGGTCAGCGGACCGTCGGTCGCGAAGGCCTACTACCGCGTGGATACCAACATCCTCGACGAGGAAGGCTTCTTCGACACCGGCGACGTCGCGACCGTCGATGCCGACGCCTACATGCGCATCACCGATCGCTCCAAGGACGTCATCAAGTCCGGCGGCGAATGGATTTCGTCGATCGATCTTGAGAACCTTGCCGTCGGCCATCCGAAGGTGCTGGAGGCCGCCGTCATCGGCGTCCACCATCCGAAGTGGGACGAGCGCCCGCTGCTGATCGTGCAGCTCAAGCCAGATCAGAAGGCGACGCGCGAGGAGATCCTGCAATACATGGACGGCAAGATCGCAAAGTGGTGGATGCCGGATGACGTCCAGTTTGTGGACGGCATACCGCATACCGCCACCGGCAAGATCCTGAAAACCGCCCTCCGGGACCAGTTCAAGGACTACACCTTCCCGACCGCGGCAGCCTGACCGGTATCGGTTCAGCCATGCTTCGGAATGCCCGGCTTCATGGCCGGGCATTCTCGTTTTGGGCAAGACGAAAGCCTTAATTCCGCAGCGAACAGCTTCCCACCGGCCCCGAAAATGCGCTAATCGACCCGCGCGCCGCTTAACAGCGCAAGGAACGGATTCACGAACACATGGCCCGCCGGATCGCCGCCGCCTACCAGATGGAGCCCGTCTCCGCGCTTGCGTCGTGGTCCCGCCGCCTCGCGGTGTTTTCCCTGCTCGCGACCGTGGTGTCCGTCGCCATCGTCCGGTTCGGATTCCTGGATTTCAAACCGGCGTTGACGTCGTTCTTCGGCGCCCTCGCTTGCGCGGGCCTGTCGATCCTGGTCGGCCTCGCGGCCTTTGCCGCGATCTGGCAGAACGGCTCGCGCGGCATGAGCCGGATCCTGCTGGCGTTCCTGATCGACGCGGCGATCCTGGCGTATCCGGGCTATCTCGCCGTCAAATACCGCACGCTGCCCGCCATCCACGACATAACCACCGATCCCATCGATCCGCCGCGCTTCGAAGCGCTGGCGCGGCTGCGCACCGGCGACGGGGCGAACCCCGCCGTCTATGCCGGTCTCTATTCGGCCGAGCAGCAGCGCAGCGCCTATCCCGATATCGAGCCGATCAACATCGATGTGCCGGTGCAGACCGCCTATGAGATGTCGCTGCGCCTCGTGAACCGGCACAAGTGGCTGGTCATCGACGAGCGTCCGCCGCTGCCGCCGCAACGCATCGGCCGCATCGAAGCTGTGGCGCGCACGCCGGTGATGGGTTTCCGTGAAGATGTCTCGATCCGCATCGCACCCGACGGCGACAGTTCGCGCGTCGATATGCGCTCATCTTCGCGCTACTTCGAACACGACCTCGGCTCCAATGCCGCTCGTATCCTCAAATTCTCAGAAGATCTGAACACCGTGGTCGACAATTATCAGCCGGTGAAGAAGCTGATCACGCCGGCCAAGCCTCAGGCCAAAGGCCCCGCCAAGCGGTAGACGCCGTCGATGGTCGGGTCTCCGTCGGTCGCAACGACATTGCGCGCGACAAGATCCTCAAGGTGCGCCAGCACGGAATATCCCGCCGCACTGACCAGCCGCGGATCGATGCCAATATAGCTCGCCCGCACGATGGTCGGAATGTCCGCTTCACCCTTGGCCAGCCGGTGCAGAATCGACGCTTCGCGCGCCTTGCGATGGCGCATCAGAAACTTCACGAAGCGCACGGCATCGGGAATCTCGGGACCATGACCCGATAGATAAAGCTGCTCCTCGCGGCGGGTCAGCTTTTCGAGTGACGCCATGTAATCGACCATCGATCCATCCGGAGGCACCACGATGGATGTAGACCAGCCCATGACGTGATCGCCGATGAACATCAGCTTGCGCTCGGGCCATGCGAACGCCATGTGGTTTGCCGTATGCCCCGGCGTCCAGATCGCCTCGAGCCGCCATCCGTCGCCCGTCACGACGTCGCCATCCTTCAACGTCACGTCCGGCCTGAAATCCCAGTCACCGCCGGATTCGGTGGTGCGGGTTTCGCTCGCGTAAGCGGGACGCGAGGCACGGTGCGGACCTTCCGCGTACACAGTCGCACCGGTCGCGGCCTTGAGCCGCGCCGTTCCCGGCGAGTGATCGCGATGGGTGTGCGTGACGAAAACGTGGGTGACGGTTTCGCCGCGGACCGCATCAAGCACGGCCTGCACATGAACCTCATCGTCCGGTCCCGGATCGATGATCGCAACATTGCCGTTGCCGACGACGTAAGTGATCGACCCGGTGAACGTGAACGGACTCGGGTTGTTGCACAACACCCGACGCACGCCGGGAACCACTTCTTCCACGACACCGGGCACGAGCGGAAAATCCCGGTTGAACGGAATGTCGTCGTTATCACTCACAACTGAACCCTTCGTCCGCTCGGGCGCTTACGAGAACGCCTGAATGCCGGTGATGGCACGGCCGAGGATGAGGGCGTGCACGTCGTGAGTGCCCTCATAGGTGTTCACGGTTTCAAGGTTCTGCGCATGGCGCATCACATGATACTCGCTGGAGATGCCGTTGCCGCCGTGCATGTCGCGCGCGAGACGCGCGATGTCGAGCGCCTTGCCGCAGTTGTTACGCTTGACGATCGAGATCATCTCCGGCGCCATATTGCCTTCATCCATCAGGCGACCGACGCGCAGCGAGCCCTGCAGGCCGAGCGCGATTTCGGTTTCCATGTCGGCCAGTTTCTTCTGCACGAGCTGGGTCGCGGCCAGCGGACGGCCGAACTGCTTGCGGTCGAGCACGTATTGACGCGCGCGCGAGAAGCAGTCTTCCGCCGCGCCCATCGCGCCCCACGAGATGCCGTAGCGCGCGCGATTGAGGCAGCCGAACGGACCGGCGAGCCCCGAGACGTTCGGCAGCAGCGCACTCTCCGGCACCACCACGCCGTCCATCACAACTTCGCCAGTGATCGAGGCGCGCAGCGACAGCTTGCCGCCGATCTTCGGCGCGGACAGGCCCTTCATGCCTTTCTCAAGAATGAAGCCGCGCACCTTGTTGTCGTGCGCGGCGGACTTCGCCCACACCACGAACACGTCGGCGATCGGCGCGTTGGAAATCCACATCTTCGAGCCGGTGATGCGATAGCCGTCGGCCACCTTCTCGGCGCGAGTCTTCATGCCGTCCGGATCGGAGCCGGCATCCGGCTCGGTCAGACCGAAACAGCCGACCCATTCGCCGGTGGCGAGCTTGGGCAGATACTTCTTGCGCTGGCTCTCGTCGCCATAGGCGTAGATCGGATACATCACTAGCGACGACTGCACGCTGTTCATGGAGCGGTAGCCGGAATCGACCCGCTCGATCTCGCGCGCGACAAGGCCGTAAGCGACATAGCTCGCGTTGGCGCAGCCATATTCTTCCGGCAGCGTCACGCCGATCAGACCGAGCTCGCCCATCTCGTTGAAGATCTCGCGGTCGGTCTTCTCTTCGATGTAAGCCTGCGTCACACGCGGCAGCAGCTTCTCCTGAGCATAGGCGCGCGCGGTGTCGCGGATCATGCGCTCGTCCTCGGTCAACTGGTCGTCGAGCAGGAACGGATCGTCCCACTGGAACGTCGCCTTGGCGGGCTTGTCCTTCGTCTGCGGACGAACACTCATGACAAAATCCTTTCAGCTCATCTCTGCTTTTATGAAATCACGATAGATCGTCGGGATCAGGTTGCAAGGGCAAAACCTGTTCCCATCCCGGCGTACAGTTTAACTTTCGAAGGGCTCGTTGGCGACGATTTCGATGCCGAAACCTGAGAGACCCTTGTAATCGTGCGCCGACGATGTGAGGTGACGGATCGACGTCACCCCGAGATCGCGCAAAATCTGCGCGCCGACACCGACTTCGCGCCACTGCCGATGACGATCGGCTTCCGCCGAATGATCGTCGGCGATCGGCGCCACCGGAACGCCCGCCGCGCCATCACGCAGATAGACCAGCACGCCGCTGCCGTTCTTCTTGAAGTGCTCGAGCGCCGCCTGCACGCGACCCGATCCGAAGAAAATATCCTTCACGATGTTCGGCTTGTGAAAGCGGGTCAGCACATTCTGTCCGTTGCCGACGCCCTTGTAGACAAAGGCGACGTGATAGACCGGATCGAACGGAGAGCGATATGCATAGCCGTCGAGCTGCCCGATCGGGCTGTCCACGGTGAAAGTCGAAACCCGTTCGATCAGCTTTTCGCGGGCCTGACGGTACGCGATCATGTCGGCGATGGTGACATGCTTGAGGTTATGCCTGGCGGCGAACTGCACCACCTGCTCGCCCTTCATCACCGTGCCGTCGTCGTTCATCAACTCGCTGATGACGCCCACCGGCGGCAGGTCGCACAGCTTGCAAAGATCGACCGCGGCCTCGGTGTGGCCCGAGCGCAGCAACACGCCGCCGTCGCGCGCGATCAGCGGGAAGATATGACCGGGCCGCGCGAAGTCGCTGGCGCCCGCATTGGGATTGGCCAGGGCGCGACAGCAGACCGTGCGCTCCTCGGCGGAAATCCCGGTGGTCATCCCCGGTTTGTAGTCGATCGACACCGTGAAGGCCGTAGTGTGATTGGAGTCGTTGTGGGCGACCATCGGGTCAAGGCGCAGACGCCGGGCGTTGTCCGCGGTGATCGGCGCACAGACGATGCCCGAGGTATGGCGAATGATGAAGGCCATCTTCTCTGCCGTGCAGAGCGTCGCCGCGACGATCAGATCGCCCTCGCCCTCGCGATCGTCGTCGTCGGTGACGACCACGATCTCACCGGCGGCGAAAGCCTTCAGAACTTCGGGAATGGAATGGGCCATGGCATCATCTCTCAATGGGACGCAGATCGTATGGCGCAGGGCGTGGACGGGCGCAACTGCCCTCTCCACATGGCCGATACCCGGCTGCCAGCCGTTTGAAACGTTTCTCTATGCGGAATTGACCGGAAGAACCCGGCCTACGGCAGGACTTCCCGGCGCTCGCCCAGCAGCCGGTCCATCTCGGCGCGTTTGTCGGCGATGAGGCCCGCATCGATGGCTTCGATGACCTTGTAGAGTTCCGCGGCGTCGGTGACGCGGGTCACGGTGACGTAGTCGGCCCCTGCCGTATAGAGATCGTTGACGTCGACCAGCAGATCGGCAGTCGACACGATCCTGGCATCCGGATTCAGCGAGCGGACGTGACGGACCAGCTTCTCGTTATTCGCGCCCTTAAGCAGCGAGTCCGGCACGCTCAGGATAATGATCTCGGCCTTTCCGACGCCGGCATGCATCAGGGTGTCGATGTTGCTGATGTCGCCGTAAATGACATGGATGCCGCGCGAAGTGAGCGTGCGGAACACATTGGGATTGAAATCTACCACGCTGATCTGCTCGAGCAGGGATGCATTCTGCCGCTCGATCTCGCTGAGCAGCGCGCTCGCGGCGCGGAAGAAACCCAGAATGACGATCCGGCGGGCGGCGCCATGTCCGTCGCCATGGTCGCCTTCGGCACCCGGCGCATCATCAAGATCACGCAGGCCGATCCGTTTCAGGCGCCCGATCGTCCATCTGGTGATCGGATCGCTTTGGGTGATGATGAAGGTGCTAAGAACGGCGAGGATCACGAACGCGAACGAAACCGCATTCGACGTTTCGGAAGTGATGTGGCCCGCGACGATTCCGGTCTGGATGACGACCAGCGAGAACTCGCTGATCTGGGCCAGGTTGAGCGCCGGCAGCAGGCTGGCCCGCAGCCCCTGTTTCATCAGGTAAAGCGGCACGAAGGTGGTGAGGACCCGACTGACGACGGTGAACGCCGCGATCACCAGCGCCAGCCCGATGGTTGCCGAATTGGGCACGGGGATCGTCATGCCGAGCGCGACGAAGAACAGCGTGATGAAGAAATCCCGCAGCGTCGTCACCTTCGCCGTCACATCGAGCGCGTAAGGGAATGTCGACAGCGAGACGCCCGCCACCAGCGATCCCATTTCGCGCGACAGATGCAGCCGCTCGGCGACTTCGCCGATCAGGAAGCACCACGCGAGCGCGCCGAGCATCACCAGTTCAGGGCTTCGCGCGATCTGGTGAAAGATCTTCGGCAGCACGAAGCGGCTGAGGATCATCGCGGTCGCGACCAAGAGGCCGACGCGGCCGATCGACATCAGGATGATGCTGATCTGCAGGTCTGTGAGGCTCGGCTGAACCGCGAGAAACAGGATCGCGAAGATATCCTGCAGCACCAGCACGCCGAGCGTGATGCGCCCCGGCAGGGTGTCGAGTTCGCGCTTCTCGTACAACACCTTGACGATGATCACCGTGCTGGACAGCGCGCAGGCCACGGTCAGATACAGCGCGTCGAAACCGCCGCCGCCCAGCGACAGGCCGATGGCCACGAAGAAGGCAACACCGATCACGCAACCGCCGATCAGTTGCCCGCCCGCGGCAATCAGGATCACTTTACCGGCCCGGATAATCTTCTTCAGATCGATCTCGAGCCCGATCATGAAAAGCATGAAAATCAGGCCCAGTTCCGAAATCGTGCTGATCGATTCCTGCGACTTCACCCAGCCGATGCAGAACGGGCCGATGACAAATCCGGCCACCAGATAGGCGAGAATCAGCGGTTGCCTGAAAAAATGCGCGGCAAGGCCGAGCACCCAGGCAAACAGGATCGAAAAGGTAATGTCGGCAATAAGCTGGTGCATATCGACCGGACGGATGAAAAGTGTCGGATTGGCTTGAATCGAGCCTGCGTATAAGTGCCAGAGAATGCCGGGAAAGCAACATCGATGGCACGGATCAATGTGCCCAATGTGCCTCTATCGTGGGCGGTCCCGGATGAGAATCAGTTCCAAACGCTGTCTGGATACCGTCATTCGCGGCGGTCTGTCCCATCGGATGGTGTCCGTGAGGTAACAGCACATCAAAACTGACCAGTTCGAACGGCGCTCCGGCTTGAATAACGGGTCGCCCTGTATAGGGTCAGGCAGACACGAATTCCGAGCGGCAACAGGCGGACGATGAATTCAAAATTGAAGCTCTTTTTAGTTCTTGCACTCGCGATCGGCGGCAGCGCATTGGCGCGGGCACAGGAAGGATCACCGACGGGCCTGTGGCTGACGGAAAAAGGCGACGCGCGCATTCACGTCAGCCATTGCGGACACGCACTTTGCGGAAAAGTGGCTTGGCTGCGGGATCCGATCGATCGCGCGACCGGAAAACCGCAGACCGACGACAAAAATCCGAATCCCTCGCTGGCCTCTCGCCCGATGATCGGCGTGCAGCTGTTCATCGGCATGGTGCCCAGCGGTCCGGGGACATGGTCGGGGCGGATCTATAACGCTGACGACGGCGGTGTTTACGAGGGCAAGGTGCTGTGGACAGGCCCTCAGACTCTGCGCGTCGAGGGCTGCGCGGGGGCGCTTTGCGGCGGCGAAAACTGGACCAGGGTCGGCGGACGCTGAGGCGCTCGACGAACTCACAAAAAGAGACTCATTGGTAGTTTTTGAGGCCAGTGCGCATGGCGGGTGCGGGCCCTCCCTGACACGTTTTCCCCAAACGCAAAAAGCGTGATGGGAAAATCGTTTCAGGAGGAATATCGAGTGACGAACGCACCCCAGCCTTTCAGTGGCAAGATCCGCGCCTATGGAAAGTGGCTGCTTTCGCTTTGCGTGATGGCCCTGTTTGCCGCAGCCGGGCCGGCGGCCGCAGATACCCAAAGCGCGAACTATCCAAATCGTCCGATTCAGGTCTATGTCCCGTTCGCCGGCGGCAGCGCCAGCGACGTCATCACGCGTATCCTGCTGAACCGAATGGCCACGTCCCTTGGACAGTCCTTCGTGGTCGACAACCGCCCCGGCGCGGGAGGCAATATCGGCACCGCAGCAGGAGCGCATGCAGCCCCCGACGGTTATACCCTGGTGATGAGCACCTCGGGGCCACTCGCCGCGAACAAGGCTCTTTTCAAGCAACTGGGCTACGATCCGCAGAAAGACTTTGAGCCCATCTGCCTGTTCGCCTCGCTTCCGAATATCGTCGTGATCAATTCAAGGCTGCAGCCAAAAACACTGCGCGAATTGATCGACTATGCCAAGAAGCATCCCAAGGAGCTAAACTACGGCACGGTCGGTGTCGGTTCCTCGCAGCATCTGGCGGCCGCGTATTTCGAACAGCTCACGGGCACCGAACTTACCCACGTGCCCTATCGCAATATCGCCGGTTACACCCCGGACTTCATTGCCGGGCAGGTGCCGCTCGGTTTCCAGCTTCTCCCAAACGTGATTGGCCTGATCAAGAGTGGGGACGCTCGCGCTCTGGCTGTTGCCAGCAGCACGCGGATGACCGCCCTTCCCGACGTGCCGACGGCTGCCGAGGCAGGCCTGCAAAACTACGAGAGCGCCGCATGGCTGGCGCTGCTTGCGCCGGCCAACACCGACAAGGCGATCGTTGAAAAACTGTTCGCGGCGGCAGAGGAAGCCTTGAAGGACCCGAAGGTCCGCGCGCTGTTTACCGAGCAGGGTGCCGAACCCACCCTTCTCGCCCCGGCCGACCTGAAGAAGTTCATAGCGTCGGAAACCGACAAGTGGTCGGGCATCATCCAGAAGCTCGGCATCGATCCGATGTGATCGCACCACCCGGCATATTTGCAAAAAAAATCGCGGCGGTCGCATGGCCGCCGCGATTTTTTGAATACCGGCGTCTGAAATCCCGCAAACAGGCCCGACCGTCCGAACGACATCCGGACGCGGCGGCGGGATATGGATGATAAGTCATTGAAATCATGGTCGGAGTAGCAGGATTTGAACCTGCGACCCCCTGCTCCCGAAGCAGGTGCGCTACCGGGCTGCGCTATACTCCGACGTGGGCGCCGGTATAGCGTCCACTCTCGCGAACCGCAAGAAGCTGTATAAAGGTCTTCCCAATCCACCGCCTCGGCCCCTCGGATAGACCTCCACGATGAAATCTGGCCTGAATACGGCACTTGTCGCCGCCACTGACGGGGCTGAGACCGCTGCCCGTCATCTCGCGGACGGCGGGCTGGTCGCGTTTCCCACAGAAACAGTCTACGGCCTCGGCGCAGACGCCACCAACGCGCGGGCCGTCGCACGGCTTTACGAGGCGAAGGGGCGGCCATCCTTCAACCCGCTGATTTCCCATGTCACCGATTTGCAGGCCGCCAGGCGGATCGCACGCTTCGACGACAGGAGCCGCAGGCTTGCGGAAGCCTTCTGGCCGGGCCCGCTGACCCTGGTGCTACCCAAGACACCCGATTGCCCGGTCTCCGATCTGGCCACCGCCGGTCTGGAAACCATCGCCGTCCGCGTGCCCGCGCATCCTGTCGCGCAAGACATCCTGCGGACCTTCGGCAAGCCCGTGGTCGCCCCATCGGCCAACATTTCGGGCCACGTCTCCCCGACCACCGCCGCGCATGTCCTCGGCGACCTTGAAGGCCGCATCGATCTGATCGTGGATGGCGGCCCGGTCTCGGTCGGCGTCGAATCCACCATCGTCGGCTGCTTCGAGACGCCGATGCTGCTGCGCCCCGGCGGACTTCCCCGCGAGGACATCGAGCGCGTGCTGGGCGAGAAGCTCGCGCGCTTACCGCATCACGAGACGGACCCCGGCGACGCGCATCCGCTGGCCCCCGGCATGCTGGCGTCGCACTACGCACCGCACGCGTCCGTGCGGCTCAATGCACAGCATCTGGAGGCCGGCGAAGCGCTGCTCGCCTTTGGGCCGCAGACAATTTCCGGCTCCGGCGGAGCCACCATCATGAATCTGTCGGAGACCGGCGACCTCGTCGAAGCCGCCACCCATCTTTTCGGCTATCTTCGCGCTCTCGATGCCGACGGCGTGCGCGCCATCGCCGTGATGGCAATTCCCGAAGAGGGGCTCGGAGAAGCCATCAACGACCGGTTGCGGCGCGCGGCGGTGCCACGAAACTGAAACACCTCATGACGTCCATAACAAAACGAAGAAACGAGACATGAAGATCGTTCAATCCACGCCTGTTGCGTTGTCCCCGGACCTGCTCGCACGCTTCGCCGCGATCGTCGGCGAAAAATATGCCGTCACCGATCCGCAGGAAGCTGCACCCTATCTCACCGAGGAACGCGGCCTGTTTCAGGGCCATTCGCCGCTGGTGCTGCGTCCCGGCTCGACCGCAGAGGTCGCCGCGATCTGCAAGCTCGCCACCGAAACAAAGACCGCGCTGGTGCCGCAGGGCGGCAATACGGGGCTTGTCGGCGGACAGGTCCCGCACAACGGCGAAGTGGTGATCTCGACACGGCGGCTCGACAAGATTCGCGCGGTGGACACACAGTCCAACACCATGACCGTCGAATCCGGCGTGATCCTCGCCAATGCGCAACAGCGCGCGGCAGACGCGGACCGGCTGTTTCCACTGTCGCTCGGCGCGGAAGGAAGCTGCACCATCGGTGGCAATCTCTCGACCAACGCAGGCGGCATCGCCGCCCTCGCCTATGGCGTGGCGCGCGACCTCGTCCTTGGTCTTGAAGTCGTGCTCTCCGACGGCCGCATCATGCATGGCCTGTCGAGCCTGAAGAAGGACAACACCGGCTACGATCTGCGCGATCTCTTTGTCGGCGCAGAAGGTACGCTCGGTGTCATCACTGCGGCAACGCTGAAGCTGTTTCCGAAGCCGCGCTCCATCGAGACCGCGTTTGCTTCCATCACCTCGCCCGACGATGCGCTGGCGCTGCTCGATATCTCACGCAACGTCGCCGCCGGAAGCCTGACCAGCTTTGAACTGATCCCGCAGATCGCCATCGACTTCACGGTCAAGCACGGCCCCTCGATCCGCGCGCCGATGAGCGAGCGCCATCCGTGGTACGTGCTGATGGAAATTTCGTCGCCGCGCGACGATGCGCGAACCACCATCGAGTCCATTCTCGCCGACGGCATGGAGCGCGACATCGTTACCGATGCGGTGATCGCCGCCAATCTCGATCAGCGCAACGCGTTCTGGAAACTGCGCGAGGTGATCTCCCCGGCGCAGAAGCCGGAGGGCGGCTCGATCAAGCACGACGTCTCGGTGCCGGTCGCCGCCGTTCCGCAATTTCTGACCGAGGCCGATGCGGCCGTGACACAGCTCATTCCAGGCGCGCGGCCGTTCGCCTTCGGCCATCTCGGCGACGGCAACATCCACTACAATGTCAGCCAGCCAGTCGGCGGCGATACCGCTGCTTTTCTTGACCGCTGGCACAACGTGAACGATGTCGTGCATGGCGTCGTCGCCAAGCTCGGCGGATCGATCTCCGCCGAACACGGCATCGGCGTTCTGAAGCGCGATGAGCTTCCCCATGTGAAGGACCCAGTCGCGATCGACATCATGCGCGCGATCAAGCATCTGCTCGATCCGCACAACATCATGAATCCGGGCAAGGTTTTGTGACCGGCCCGGCCGCGACACAGGCAGAGCACCTGATTATCAGCGCCATCGCCGACGCCGACATTCCGGCCGTTGTCGCGCTGTGGGAACGCTGCGAACTGACGCGTCCCTGGAACGATCCAACAGCGGACATCCAGTTCGCGCGCGGCAAAGAAAATTCCGACGTGCTTGTCGGCCGTATCGGCAACGTCATCGTCGCCACGGCCATGGTCGGACACGACGGACACCGCGGCTGGCTCTATTACGTCGCGACCGATCCCGACCGGCAGAAGCAAGGCTTTGGCCGCACCATTGTCACCGCCGCCGAGAACTGGCTACGCGGGCGCGGCATTCCGAAGGTTCAACTTCTCGTTCGCGCAGGCAATACCAAGGTGCAGGCGTTTTATGAGACGTTGAATTTTGAAGAGCAGGAACGCATCGTCTACGCCAAGTGGCTCGACGGCCGCGAGATGACTCCCTGACAATTCCAACCCAAGGCTCGATATGAGTGTGAAGGACCGCCTCCGCGTCCAGGACGTCCACGTGATCTCGGATCGTCCCTACACGCTACGCAACACCACCTTCGACTGGCGTCGCTCGAATGGAGAATGGCAGACGCAACGCCGCCAGATTTTCGATCGCGGCAACGGCGTGGCGCTGCTTCCCTACAATCGCGCGCAGCAAACGATCATCCTGATCCGCCAGTTTCGCTATCCGACCTACGTCAACGGCAACGATGCGCTGCTGGTGGAAGTGCCGGCCGGCACGCTGGGCGACATCGATCCCGAACTGCGGATGCGGATGGAGGCGGAAGAGGAAATCGGCTACCGCCTCGACGATATGCAGAAGGTGTTCGAGGCCTATATGAGCCCGGGCGCGGTGACCGAGAAACTGTATTTCTTCGTTGCGGAATATCGCGCCGACATGAAGATCGGAAACGGCGGCGGCCTGCACGATGAAGGCGAAGACATCGAGACGCTCGAACTGCCGTTCTCCGAAGCCTTCGCGATGATCGCGGACGGCCGCATCATCGATGCGAAGACCATTATGCTGCTGCAATACGCCGCGCTGAACATCTTCACGTAACGCCGATCAGAACAGCGAGCCCTGTCCGTCATCCGGCTTCGGTGGCGGCGTCTTCGGTTGTGGCGCGGCCTTGACCATCGTGCGGCCATCCAGCCGCTTCTGTTTCTCGATCGCGGCTTCGGCTTCCGCATCCTCCGCACTGAACGGCATGACAAGATCCGGATTGTCGTTGGCGACGCGGTTCACCGCAGTCGAAACCTCGTGCCAGACATACGTTCCGGGCGGCGGCGCAACCATCATCGCCATCGCCAGTTCCGCGCTGACAGTGTCACCGTCGAGCCAGAGATCGAAATCGCGCGGCTCGATCGTCACCGGAACGCGATCGTGCAGCACGCTCATTTCGGGCGCCGCAGCGGCCGTGACGATGGCGACGGTATCGACCTCTTCGCCATTGGGCCCGGCCCAGGTCTCCGCCACGCCGGCGAGCGCCATCGGTTGGCCATCGCGGCGGCGGATATAGAACGGCCGCTTGCGGGAGAGCGACGCCTGCCATTCGTAATAGCCGTCGGCCGGAAGAAGACATCGCCTGCGCCTCACCGCATTCCGGAACGATGGTTTTTCAAGAATGGTCTCGGACCGCGCGTTGATGACCAGCGCGAACTTGCGCGGGTCCTTCACCCACGACGGCAGAAAACCCCACCGCATCAGCTTGAACCGGCGCAGGCCGTTATCGAGCATCACCACCGGGACAGGCTGGGTCGGAGCGACGTTGTACCGCGGCGGAAAATTCGGCCGCTCGCCATAATCGAACAGCTCGCGCAGAGCGCCGGGGGCCGAGATGATGACGTATCGCCCGCACATGAAAGGGTCCGGTATAAATACCTAAAGCACATAAAATAGCAGATCAGCGGCCGTTATTCAGCCCGCCTTAACCTCGAATGCCCAAACATCCAAGGCTATGTCGAATCCGGCCCCACCCGCACAACTCACAACCGACGAGCACGGTTCGCCGGTTTGCGGCGCGGAGACACGCGCCCGGCTGCTGCGCGAGGCCAATATCAATCCCCATACCGGCCTCGCGACCGATTACCTGAATCATTTCAACGAAGCGGTGATGCTGCTCGACATGATTCCGGATATGCCCGACTGCGTAGACGATTTCCTGGAATGGCGGCCGCTGAGCTATCGCGAGCATTTCGAGGCTTCGCATTTCAAAGCCCGGGAGCTGGCGATCAGCGCTTACGAGTCGAGCGATCCGGCGATGCGCAGCGAATTCGACAACATCACCACCACCATGAC
The DNA here is from genome assembly GCA_017308575.1 of Afipia sp. Taxonomy (GTDB): domain Bacteria; phylum Pseudomonadota; class Alphaproteobacteria; order Rhizobiales; family Xanthobacteraceae; genus Afipia. The sequence continues at coordinate 440,723 of JAFKEQ010000002.1, read as the reverse complement.
CTCGATCCTCACCACCGTCGCCGGAGCCATGCGGCAGGTCCAGCACGACGAATCCCGCGTGGTCCTTGCCGAACAGGCGGCCAACTGGGTCCGGCCTCTGGTCACGCTCGCCGGGGCCATCATCAACGGCGGCTTCAGCGATGCGGAAGACGTCGACTTCATCATGACACAATAGCCATTTGACACAGTAGCCATGGCCGACATCATCAATAACCGCCCGCAGATTGCCGTCAGCGCGGGTATTTTCCGCGACGGAAAGATCCTGCTGGTGCGCCGCGCCCGCGAGCCGGCCCGGGGCATCTACACCTTTCCCGGCGGACGGGTGGAATTCGGAGAAAGCCTGACCGAGGCGGTCGCCCGCGAAATCCGCGAGGAAACCGGGCTCTCCATCGAGATCATCGGCCTGATCGGCTATCGCGAGGCGCTGCCCGGCCGGACCGGCGGCCACGGCCATTTCGTTATCCTGCCATTCGCGGCCCGTTGGGCCGGCGGCGAGGTGGCGCTGAACGACGAACTGGACGACGCCCGCTGGCTGACGCCGGGCTCGCTGGCGGGCCTGCCGGTGACGCAGGGGCTGGAAGACACCATCCGCGCCGCCTGCGCCCTCGCCGGCCTCTAGCCTTCGCCGCCTTGCTTCCGGCCCTTTGAACGGGCATAGGACGGCCTTCATGCTGAAGCGCATTTTCGCAGTCTGTCTGGTGCTCGCCGTGGCTGGTCCCGTCTCCGTCCGGGCCCAGGACGCGGCCGCGCCCTTTGACGGCGACCTGCAGCGGCTGGCCGAAATCCTCGGCACCCTGCATTACCTGCGCGGCATCTGCGGCACCAACGAAGGCCAGAAATGGCGTTCCGAAATGCAGGCGCTGGTCGATGCCGAAACCCCCTCCGGGGAGCGCCGCAACCGTATGATCGCCTCCTTCAACCGCGGCTATAACGGCTTCCAGCAGACCTACCGGACCTGCACGCCCGCGGCCAATGTCGCGATTCGCCGGTACCTCGAAGAAGGCTCCAAAATCTCCCGCGACCTCACCGCGCGCTACGCCAACTGAATTTTTCGGGGGATGGTTTTCCAGCCTCCGGAAAAAATGCCCGGAATATTGGGCTAACTTGCTTTCGGCGCGTTAACCTTTCCTAAAGAACCATCTCGCGGCCCTTGGCCTGCATGCTAAGGATCGGTGCAATTCAACTGCGCGATCCGCAAGATTCGCCTTCCACAGGTCACTTGATTTCATGTCGCATCCTTACTCATGGACGAGCACGCCGGGCTTTTCGCCTGATCAGGACCAGAAGCGGGCCGCCCTCAATTATCTCAACGAAGCCTGGGCGGAAGCACGCCATGACGGCGTGGACGGCGACTGCCTGGCACAGGCCAGCCTGTTCGCCGCGTTCGCCGAACTCGTCAGCACTTATGGCGAGGATGCGGTTGCAAAATTCGTCGAGGGTCTCGCCGGGCGGATTCGCAGCGGCGAATTTTCAGTGGTCGAATTCCGGCAGTAAGACTGCGCGGCTATCCGCAACTTCTTTCGGTTATCGCGCACAATTTTTCTCCAGTCGTTCCCGCCTGCGCAGGGACGACGTTGGATGTGCGGGACTTTCACGCCACATCTCATTCGTAATTCAATTTTCAAACAGCCACGCGCCATCGCCCCTGTTGTTGTGACGGCGCGGGGGCGCCCGACATTCTTTTATCGCTTCGCCCTGAAATGAGGGCGCGCGGAACGCCGGATGCGCAAGCGCATCCGCAGCCCCGTGTGCAAAACAAAAAGCACACGAGCGTAGTCGCCACGGTCACGCCGTTTGAATCCGGCGTTCCGCACGCGATGGGGCTCCGGCTTGCTTCGTGCTCTCCCCGGTGAACGATGCTATGTCACCGCATCCCTGCTGAGGGTTTCCGCCTTCGGTCGAAGGCGGCTCTCCGCCGGACTGACGCCAGCTTCGGGCGTCGAGACCACACGACTTGGGCCGGCGCGCACAGCGTGGTTCGTCAGCTTTCGCGCGTGCCGCTCACACAGGTCCGGATGTCGGCACGTCCTTTCGGTGCGTGCTTGATCCGGGCTTGCGCCCTGCGACTCTCGCTCCGGCCTGACGCTGCCGCGCCACCGCATCCCGCCCCGCGTATCGTGACGATCGCGAAACGCCCCTCATTAACCGGGGCAGGACAAATAGGAATTTAAGCCTAAATCTGATTGATGTCAACCGGGCAGGACCGTTGATCTGGAACCTATCCGCGCCGGTGACGTTATAATTCATCGAGCAAGACCGCGCATCGCCGACGTTAGACTTGTCAGGCAGGGAACGATCAGACAAGTCTCGGCGGTCCTGCACATACGGAGCCCAGCTATTTCCCTCACGTCTCCCCGTCGCGACGCAGATCTCCGGCCCTCCGTGAGATTTCATCTTCGCCAGCAGACTGCTGCCGCCCACGCACAGCTCGACGAAGCGGTGGGTCAATTTCAATCCGTTGAACAGTATAGCCGCTATTGCCGCGCCTTGCTGCGGTTCAGGGCGCCGCTTGAGGATGCTGTCGCATCCGCGATGCCAAACGGGATGGACGGATGGAGATTTCTGCCTGTCAGTCACCTTCTGCGCGACGATCTTAGCGATCTGGGCGAGCCCGGGCCGCACGCGCATGATCCATATCCTTATGACCTCGATGAAGCGCGGCTGCTCGGTGTCCTCTACGTGCTGGAGGGGTCCTCGCTTGGCGCACAACTTCTGGTCAAGCAGGCAGCGCTGCTCGGCTTATCCGAACACAACGGCGCAAGGCACCTTGCGTCGCAGACCAGCGATCCGAAGCGCTGGCCGGCCTTCGTGAAAATTCTGGAAAGTAACGGTGCGGCATCCACCGGCGACGTCGCACGCGGAGCGGTGGACGCCTTCGCCGCCGCGGTTCAGGCATTTCATCATGACCGGTAGGCACAAAGAGCCGCTGCAGATCGATCTGACCACATGCGATCGCGAACCGATCCATGTGCCGGGAAGCATTCAGCCTCACGGATGCCTGCTGGCATGCGACATAGCCGCGAGCTATGTGCTGCGGCATTCCGCGAATTCCCAGAGCCTGCTCGGCATCGACGGCAACATCAACGGCCGGAAGCTGGATGCGCTTCTTGGCGGGGATGCGGTTCACACGATCCGCAACGCGCTGACGCGGCTCGAGGATGGATCGCGCCCCGCATTGCTGTTCAATCTCGAAATCGGGACCGGACGCACCTTCGACGTTGCCGTTCACAGATACAAATCCGTATCCATCATCGAGTTCGAACCATCGGATAACCAGGCGCCATTGCCGCTCGACCTTGCCCGAACCATGATCGGACGGATTTCATCCATCAATACGGTCGACAAGCTGCTGCGCGTCACCTCGCGGCTGGTGCAGGGACTGTTTCACTACGACCGCGTCATGGTTTACCAGCTCATGCACGACGGGGCCGGCAAGGTCGTCAGCGAATCCAAGCAGCCAGAGCTGGAAAGTTTCCTCGGGCAATACTTCCCCGCCAGCGACATCCCACAGCAGGCGCGCCAGCTTTATCTGCGCAACACGATCCGCATCATTTCCGACGCGAATTTCAAGCCGATTCCGATCAATCCGGTTTTCGACGCCTCCGGCGAGCCGCTCGATCTTTCCTTCGCTCACCTGCGCAGCGTCTCCCCCATTCACTGCGAATATCTCCGCAACATGGGCGTCGGCGCCTCCATGTCGATCTCGATCATCGTGGACGGCGAGCTGTGGGGGTTGATCGCATGCCACCATTACAGCCCGCGCGCGCTATCGATGGCGGAGCGCGTCGCGGCCGAGATGTTCGGCCAGTTCTTCTCGCTACATCTCAATGCCCTGCGGCAGGCCGGCAAGCTTGAATTCGCAACGCGCGCGCGGCAATCGCTCGACCGGTTTCTCCGGGTCAACGCGCGCATCGCCAATCTCGACGAGGCGATTTTCGACAACCTTCCCGACTTCGCTTCGCTGATGCCCTGCGACGGCGCCGCGATCTGGCTGAAGGGAAAAAGCAGAAGCGTGGGCTCGGTCCCGCCCCCAAGCGGCATGGCGGCGCTGGCGCGTCTTGCGACCAATGTCGCGGACGGAACGATCTGGGCCACGCACATGCTGTCCAGCCACCTGCCGGGCGCGGAAAACTTCGCGGCGTCTGCCGCCGGCGTCATGGCCGTGCCGCTCTCTCACCGGCCGCGCGACTACCTGTTCTTTTTCCGGAAAGAACTGGTGCAGACACTGAACTGGGCGGGAAACCCCGACAAATCCTACGAGACCGGTCCGCTGGGCGACCGCCTGACCCCGCGCAAGAGTTTCGCGATCTGGAAGGAAACGGTTCACCAGCAGTCCGCGCCATGGACCGATGAAGATCGCGAGATTGCCGAGGCGACGCGCACGGTGCTGGCTGAAGTCGCGCTGAGCCACAGCGAGCTTCTGGAAGAGGAACGCCAGAAGGCGGGCGTGCGCCAGCGCATGCTGAACGAGGAGCTGAACCACCGCGTCAAGAACATCCTTGCGGTGATCAAATCGCTCATCAACGTGCCGGGACAGCAGGGACAAACCGTCGAGCAGTATGTGCAGTCTCTTCGCGGACGCATTCAGGCCCTTGCATTCGCGCACGATCAGGTGGTTCGCGGCGACGGCGGCGGCTCCCTGCTCGAACTTCTGAATGCGGAGCTGACTCCATATCGTGGTGGTGGTGATGTCAGCCTGAACATCGACGGCCCGCCGGTGTGGCTGGATGCACGCGCCTTCTCGGTGATGGCGCTGATGCTACACGAGCTTTCAACCAATGCCGCAAAATATGGATCGCTTTCGCAGAGGGGCGGCCATCTCACCGTGCGATGGACCTTTAACGAGACCGACGGATGCGTCGTGAATTGGGTAGAGAGCGATGGTCCGCGCGTCGCGCCGCCGAGCCGGCAAGGATTCGGAACGGTGCTGATCCACCGCAGCATTTCCTATGACCTCGGCGGCGAAAGCGAGGTCAGCTACAATCCCGAAGGCGTGCAGGCGACGCTCCGCATTCCCGCGCGTCATGCGTCGCGGGATGCCCGTTCCCAGACGGCAAACCTGCCCGCCAAAGGCGCAGCCGCACCGTCCAGCACCGGCCTCAATGCCCTGCGCGTGCTGATTGTCGAGGATGAGATGCTGATCGCCATCAACCTCGAACAAATCCTGCTCGACGCCGGGGTTTCCGACATCACCACCGCCGCGTCGGCGGAGGATGCCTTGCAAAAACTTCGCAATGCCTGGCCGGATGTCGCGATCCTCGACGTCAATCTCGGTCGCGAAACATCCCTCACCGTTGCCGAAGAACTGGCGCGGCGCGAAATTCCGTTCATGCTGACGACCGGATACGGCGACCGTTCGGGTCTGGTCGAACAGTTCTCGAACGTCACGATCGTGAACAAGCCGTATGAGGCTTCGACCATAATCGCGGCGCTCTCCGCGATCACCAACCGCGAAACGCCTTGACGGTCTACGGCTTCAGCGTCTCCAAGAAACGCACCGTCTCGCCGGTGGACGGAGTCGTCAGTTCGCCCTGCCACATCACCCGCTGGCCGCGCACAAAGGTGCCGACCGGCCAACCCTTCACCTTCACGCCGTCATAGGGCGTCCAGCCCGCCTTCGAGGCGACCCACTTGTTGGTGATGGTTTCCTCGCGCTTGAGGTCCACGACAGTGAAGTCCGCATCGTAGCCCGCCGCAATGCGGCCCTTGCAGGCGATGTTGAACAGCCGCGCGGGTCCGGCGCTGGTGAGATCGACGAACCGCGCCAGCGACAGCTTTCCGGCGTTCACATGGTCCAGCATGATCGGCACCAGCGTCTGCACGCCGGTCATGCCCGAGGGCGACGCCGGATAGGTCTTTTCTTTTTCTTCGAGCGTGTGCGGCGCGTGGTCGGAGCCGAGCACGTCGATAATGCCCTGCTCGATGCCGCGCCAGATGCCGTCGCGATGAGCCGCGTCGCGCACCGGCGGATTCATCTGCGCCTTGGTGCCGAGCTGTTCATAGGCTTCCGGCCCCGCGAGCGTGAGATGATGCGGCGTCGCCTCGCAGGACGCGACATCCTTGTGGTCGCGCAGGTATTCGATCTCCTCTTTCGTGGAGATGTGGAGCACGTGAATGCGCTTGCCGGTCTCGCGTGCAAGGTTCACCAGCCGCTGCGTCGCCATCAGCGCCGCGGTCTCGTCGCGCCAGACAGGATGCGAGCGCGGATCGCCTTCGATGCGCAGATGCTTGCGGTCGTTGAGACGATATTCGTCCTCGGCGTGGAAGGCCGCGCGGCGGCGGATCACGTTGAAGATGCGGCGAAGGCTTTCGTCGTCCTCCACCAGCAGCGAGCCGGTCGAGGAGCCAATGAACACCTTCACGCCCGCGCAGCCCGGCGCGCGCTCCAGATCAGGCAACTGATTGACGTTCTCGCGCGTGCCGCCGATGAAGAACGCATAGTCGCAGTGCATGCGATGGTGGCCCGCCTTCACCTTCGCGGTGAAGGCTTCTTCGGTCACCGTTAAGGGATTCGTGTTCGGCATCTCGAACACCGCGGTGACGCCGCCCATCACCGCGCTGCGCGAGCCGGTTTCCAGATCCTCCTTGTGGGTGAGGCCCGGTTCGCGGAAATGCACCTGCGTATCCATGACGCCGGGCAGGATGTGCAGGCCCTTGCAGTCGATCACCTCGCCCGCGCGCGCGCCATTGAGCGAGCCGATCCCGGCGATGCGGCCGCCGGAAATGCCGATGTCCCGCACGCCTTCGCCATCCTGATTGACGACGGTGCCGGATTTGAGAATGACGTCAAATGTCTGGGGCAAGTGTAAACTCGTCTGATGTGGACTGATTCTGCGCATCCGATGCGACATACGCATGGCCGCGCAGCCTTGTTGTTCGCACCTTAGCGTCTTACGTTGCCATGTAATATCCGGGGAATGAATTTCCCCAAAGAATGTCGAGAATCCCGAGAAAATCCCAATGAAAGCAGCGTTTCTGCCGGATCGCGGCGTGGTCAAGGTCAGCGGCGAGGATGCCCGCAAGTTCCTCGACGGCCTTGTGACCACCAATGTGGATGTGCTCCGGCCGGGCCTCGGCCGGTTCGGCGCGCTCCTGACCCCGCAGGGCAAGATCATCGTGGACTTCCTTGTCACCGAAGCCTCGGAGGCGCAGGGCGGCGGCTTCGTGCTCGATGTGCCGCTGGTGCTGGCGCAGGCGCTCGCGGACAAGCTGAAATTCTACAAGCTGCGCGCCAAGGTCACGGTCGAGAATCTGTCCGCGCAGCTTGGCGTGCTGGCGGTGTGGGACGGCGCTCCATCGGTGAAGCCGGACCTCGCCTTCGCCGATCCACGCGACCCGCAGCTTGGCTGGCGCATGTTCGTGCCGGACGATCTGGCCGCGGACACTGCGGCCGCAATCGGTGCCGACCTCGGCGACAGCGAGGCCTACGAGGCCCATCGCATCGCCTGCGGCGCACCGCGCGGCGGCGCCGATTTCCTTTATGGCGATGCTTTCCCCCACGAAGCCAACATGGATCGGCTGCACGGCATCGATTTCGACAAGGGCTGTTATGTCGGACAGGAAGTGGTGTCGCGCATGCAGCATCGCGGCACCGCGCGCACCCGCATCGTGCGCGTGACATTCGGCGCAGCCGCGCCGGAGACGGGCCTGCCGGTCACAGCGGACGGCAAACCGGTCGGCACCATGGGTTCGTCGGCGAACGGCGCGGGCCTCGCGCTGCTGCGGATCGACCGCGTGGCCGATGCACTCGATGCAGGTCACGCGCTAAGCGCGGGCGGCCTGCCAGTCAGCCTCGTCTCTGTCGACGATGTGGTTCCGCCGAAGAAGGCCACCGCATGACAAGCGCGCGTCTTCATGCCGACGGTCTGCATCGCTGCCCGTGGCCGGGCGAAGACCCGCTCTACATGGCCTATCACGACACCGAATGGGGCGTGCCGGATTACGACGACCGCGCGCTGTTCGAGAAGCTGATCCTCGACGGCTTTCAGGCGGGCCTGTCGTGGATCACCATCCTGCGCAAGCGCGACAATTTCCGCAAAGCCTTCGACGATTTCGAGCCTTCGAAGATCGTGCGCTACAGCGACAAGAAGCTCGCGGCGCTGATGAACGACGCCGGCATCGTGCGCAACCGCGCCAAGATCGAAGGCACGGTGAACAGCGCGAAGGCGTACCTGAAGATCATGGAGGAAGGTCCCGGATTCTCTACCTTTCTGTGGGATTTCGTGGACGGCAAGCCGAAGATCAACAATTTCAAGACTACGGCGTCCGTGCCCGCCGCGACGCCAATCTCGACAAGGATGTCGAAGGAACTGGTGGCGCGCGGCTTCAAGTTCGTCGGGCCGACCATCGTCTACGCCTTCATGCAGGCCACCGGCATGGTCAACGATCATCTCGTCGCCTGCCATTGCCACGCGACCTGCAGCAAGCTGAAGAAGCCGCAGCGCGTCAAACCGAAATGACTGCGAAGAAACCCACTCCGTCGAAAACGATGGGGCGCGTATGGCAGCGCATGCTGTCCGGCCGCCGTCTCGATCTGCTCGATCCCTCGCCGCTCGATATCGAAATCGAAGACATCGCGCATGGGCTGGCGCGTGTCGCGCGCTGGAACGGGCAGACCCACGGCGCGCATATCTTTTCGGTCGCCCAGCACACCCTGCTGGTCGAGGCCGTGCTGCGCCAGCAAACGCCGCGCGTCGATCACCGCATCCGTCTCGCGGCGATGCTGCACGATGCGCCGGAATATGTGGTCGGCGATATGATCTCGCCGTTCAAGGCAGTGATCGGCGGCTCCTACAAGAGCGTCGAGAAGCGGCTGCTGTCCGCGATCCATCTCCGCTTCGGCCTTCCCGCAATCCTGCCTGCCGAAATCGAACAGAAGATCAAGGCCGCGGACATGGGCGCAGCATATCTCGAAGCCACGCATCTTGCGGGCTTCAGCCAGGCGGAATCCCGCCGGTTGTTCGGCCGCGACCCGAAGCTGCCTGCGGCCGTGGAAAAGGATTACGTGACGCCGTGGTCCGCCGGGCGCGCGGAAAAGCAGTTTCTCGCGCGCTTCAAGGCGTTGCTGGACTGATCCGCCACATTGGCGATCCACCGGATGCCTGCCTATAATAGCGGGAAAAGGAAACGCCATGATTCACGTCTGCTCGCTTGCCGCCCTGCCCGCGACCGTGGAAACCACCGGCGCCCGGCATGTGCTCACGGTGATGGCCAATGTCGCCCAGGTGATGCGGCCGGAATCGATCCTCGAGGCCAATCATCTGCGCATCCAGATGGACGACATCAACGAACCCGCAAGCGGGTTCACCGCGCCGTCGCGCGATCATGTCGAACAGGCGCTGGCCTTCATCCGCGCATGGGACCGTGCCGCGCCGATGGTGATCCATTGCTATGCGGGCATCAGCCGCTCCACCGCCAGCGCCTTCATGGCGGCCTGTGCGCTCAATCCGCACCGCGACGAATTCGCCATCGCGCGCCAGATCCGCAAGGCCTCGCCCACCGCCTATCCCAACCGCCTGATCGTGACGCTGGCGGACAAGGTGCTCGGCCGCAACGGGCGCATGGTGCGCGCGCTGGACGCGATGGGGCCGGGCAACATGATGATCGAGGGCAAGCCGTTTCGCGTCGAGATTGAGTGAACCTGCGCACGGTGACATGCGACTTATGACGACGCACTGAAACGCCGGCATCACGCCGGCGGGCTGGGGACATCAATGGAATTCATCGCGCTTGTGATCGCGCTCGTTGCCGTGGGCCTTGCCCGCAAGGCCGACATGCGCACGAAGGAACTGGCCGCGCGGCTGGCGCAGCTTGAAGGTGCCCAAGGCGTCGCGCCTTCCCCGCTTGCGCGAACGCAGTCTGCGCCGTCCATCGCGCCAGAAACTGCACAGCCGGTCCCGCCGCCGCTCCCTGTCGATGCCCCCGCCTATGTCGAAAAGCCCGCCGACGCTGCGGCGGAAAATCCCACGCCGCCGGTTGCCGCGCCGTCGCCCGGCCTCGAAGAACGGCTCGGCACCCGCTGGGTGGTGTGGATCGGCGGCCTGACGCTGGCGCTCGGCGGCCTGTTCCTCGTCAAATATTCCATCGAAGCCGGCCTGCTCGGCCCCGAAGTGCGCGTGCTGCTCGGCGGCCTGTTCGCGCTGGCGCTGCTGGCCACCGGCGAAGTCGCGCGGCGCAAGGAAAACCTGTCGTCGATCGCTGCCATCCCGGCGGCGAACATTCCGGCGATCCTCACCGCCGCCGGGACCGCGGTCGCCTTCGCCACGGTTTATGCGTCCTATGCGCTGTACGGCTTCCTGTCGCCGCCTCTCGCCTTCGTGCTGCTCGGCGCGGTCGCGCTCGGCACGCTCGCCGCTGCATTGCTGCACGGCCCTGCGCTCGCGGGACTCGGCGTGGTCGGTGCCTTCGTCACGCCGGTGCTGGTCTCGTCAGGCCAGCCGGATTACTGGGCGCTCTATATTTACATCACCATCGTCACTGCGGCGGCCTTCGGACTCGCGCGCATCCGGCTGTGGCGCTGGCTCGCCGTCACGACCATCGTGCTCAGCGCCATCTGGATGCTGTTCGATATCGAACTCGCGAGGACATTCGGTCCGCACGCATTCGACATCATTGCCAGCTTTGCGCTCGCCGCGCTGCTGGTGGTGGCGGGCTTCGCGTTCGGGCCGCAGGCCGAGCCGGGCCGCATCGAGCGGGTGTCGACATTCTCGCTCGATGTCTTCCTCGCTGGCGCGATGGTGCTGGTGCTCGCGAACAATCACGCCGATGCCGCGATGATCGTGTTCACGCTGCTGGTCGCGGCGACCTTCGTCATCGCATGGCGCACGGACGCGGCGGTCGGCGCCATCGGCGCGGCGGCATTGTTCGTCTTCCTGGTGTTCGCTGAATGGGCGATCCGCGCCAACCCCGATCTTGCCGTCGTGCCCGGCGGCGCGCTGCCCGGCATCGGCACCAGCGCGAACGACGGCTCCGTCACCACGCATCTCGTCACCGCGGCCGGCTTCGCCGCCGCATTCGGTGCGGCGGGCTTCCTGGCGCAGGGCCGCTCAGTGGGCGCGCTCGTCCCCGTGATCTGGGCGGCGGCGGGCGTGTTCACGCCGCTGGCGCTGCTGGTCGCGCTCTATGCGCGCATTGCTCATCTCGACCGCTCGATTCCCTTCGCGGTGATCGCGATCGCGCTAGCCGCAGCCTTTGCTGCAGCGACGGAATTGCTGACCAAACGCGACGCACGGCCCGGACAGATGATCGCTACCGCGCTGTTCGCCACCGGCGCGCTCGCCGCACTGGCGCTCGCCTTCACCTTCGCACTGGAAAAGGGCTGGCTCACCATCGCGCTGGCGCTGATGTCGCTCGGTACGGCATGGATTTCGATGCAGCGGCCGATTCCGTTCCTGCGCTCGCTGGCCGCTATCCTCGCGGGCATCGTGGTGCTGCGGATCGGCTATGAGCCGCGCATCGCGGGCGACAATGTCGGCACCACGCCGATCTTCAACTGGCTGTTGCTGGGCTACGGCATTCCGGCGCTGTCGTTCTGGCTCGGCGCGCATTTCCTGCGCAAGCGCGGCGACGATGCGCCGCTGCGCAGCATCGAGGCCGCCGCAATCCTGTTCACGGTGCTGCTCGCGTTCACGGAGATCCGCCATTATGTCAACAACGGCGACATCTATCGGCTGTCGTCGGATCTGATCGAGATCGGCCTGCAGGTCAGCGTCGCGCTGGCGATGGCCATCGGCCTCGAACGGTTGCGGGTGCGCAGCGGCAGCATCATCCACAATATCGGCGCGCTGCTGCTGACATGGTTCTCCGGGCTGGCGACCCTGTTCGGCCTGTTCTTCATTGCCAATCCGTCGATCTGGCGCATCGAGATCGCCGGCGCGATCATCAATCCGCTGATCCTCGGCTATGCGATCCCGGCCGTTCTCGCGCTGCTGCTGTCCTATGCCGTGGCCGGACGCCGCGCCGCTGCCTATGCCAACACCATCGCGGGCGGCGCGCTAGTGCTCGCGCTGGCTTACATCACGCTGGAGATCCGCCGCCTCTATCACGGGCCCTATCTCAACGGCAGCACCACCTTCGACGCCGAGCAGTACACCTACTCGGTGGCGTGGCTTGCCTTCGGCGTGGTGCTGCTGGGGCTCGGCCTGTTCCTGCCGTCGCAGCGCGCGCGCCTCGCGTCGGCGGTGATCATCGGCATTACCATCCTGAAGGTGTTCCTGATCGATATGTCGAACCTCACCGGCGCGTGGCGAGCATTCTCGTTTATCGGCCTCGGGCTGGTGCTGGTCGCGATCGGATGGCTGTATCAGCGCATCCTGTTCAAGCAGACGAAAACGCCGCCGGAGCAGCCGGCGGCGTAGTCCATATCACCGCTGTCATGGCCGGACTTGTTCCGGCCATCCCGATTCATTGTGCGAGACGCATCGACCGTGCGTTACGGTCGGGATCACCGGGACAAGCCCGGTGATGACAGTCAGTGTTACTCGCTCGCCGAGCGGCGCAGTTCGAGCGGCGCCGTCTCGCTGTGCGAGGCGGGCTTCACCTCGGCGCGCGATGACGCATCCGCCGAGCGGGTCGCGCCCGGCGCACGCAGCGAACGCGGGCGCGAGATCGAGCGCGCAAGGAACACGCGGGCATTGCCATGGCGGTGGAAGTCGCAATAGGCGAAGCCGAGGCCGGACACCGCGCCGCGGAAGCTGACATTGCTGGTCTTGTCCAGATTGAAGCACGGCTCGAAGGGAATGCCCTTGATCGACGCGCAGATCTGCTGGCCGCGCACCTGCAGCGTGTTCGACGGCAGCCGCATGTTGCGGGCCTGCGGCGTGCCGCTGAACTGGACCGCACCGGCCGCAGCGCCGTCTTCGGTGATCTTGCCGACGCCCTTGGTGCCATCGAAGCAGGTGAAGGCGAACATCTTGTTGGCGACGAACTTGCGCGCCTCGTCCGCATTCATGTTTTCGGCCAGAACGGGAGCCGCGAACGAGCTTGCGAGGACGGCTCCGAAAACGATACGCGCGAGCATACGAGGACTCCAACTGACTGAACTTGCGGGTCTGGGTAAACTGCCGGGCGGGGCGGCGGCGGTTTACGCCTTAACCCCGTGATTACCATACCAACCATGGCGACATTGAAGCACCATGGTTTGCAAAGTCTGAACGTCCTCAGGAAATTCTCACCACCGTTCTGCCACGGAGCTGGCCCGCGAGAATTTTCGGCCCCGCCTCCAGAACATCGGCGAGGCCGATTTCCGTAGTCATTTCAGCGAGTTTCGCATGGTCCAGATCCTTTGCGAGACGCCCCCAGGCCACCTTGCGAAGCTCGATCGGGCACATCACGGAATCGATGCCTAAAAGGCACACTCCGCGCAAAATGAAAGGCGCGACCGAGGACGGCAGGTCCATACCGGCGGCGAGGCCGCAGGCAGCGATGGCGCCGCCATACTTCGTCATCGACAAAAGATTCGCCAGCGTGGTCGAGCCGACGGTATCGACACCGCCCGCCCAGCGCTCCTTGGCCAGCGGCTTCGCTGGGCCGGACAGCTCGTTGCGATCGATGATCTCCGAAGCGCCGAGGTCGCGCAGGTAGCCGGCTTCCGCCGCGCGGCCGGTCGAGGCGATCACATGGAAACCGAGTTTCGAGAGCAGCGCGACCGCGACCGAACCGACGCCGCCCGCGGCGCCCGTGACGACCACAGGGCCGTCCTTCGGCGTAACGCCATGCTTTTCCAGCGCCAGCACCGACAGCATCGCGGTGAAGCCCGCGGTGCCGATCGCCATCGCCTGCCGCGCGCTCATGCCCTCAGGCAGGCGCACCAGCCAGTCGCCCTTCACCCGCGCCTTCTCAGCGTAGGCACCGAGATGGGTTTCGCCGAGGCCCCAGCCGGTGGAGACCACCTTGTCGCCCGGCTTCCAGCCCGCATGCGACGATTCCACGACCGTGCCCGCGAAATCGATCCCCGCGATCATCGGAAAGCGGCGCACCACCGGCGACTTGCCGGTGACCGCAAGCCCGTCCTTGTAGTTCACCGTGGACCATTCGACCGCGACGGTGACGTCGCCGTCCATCAGTTCGGCCTCGTCGAACTGCGTCAGCGCAGCCGTGGTGCCTTTTTCCGCCTTGTCGATCCTGATTGCCTTGAACGTTGCCAAACCCGGTCTCCCTGTTCTTGTACGTCTTGAATCCGTTCTGATGCCCGCACCATAGCGCACGGCGCGCGCATCGCAACGCGCAGGGCGCAATGCATTTTTCCGATGTCAAAGGTGCAAGCGAGGGGGTGCCGGGACGACTACGAGCTTTTGTTCAAACAACAGCTACTTCCCGCCAGCCATTTCGGCCGAGCTTTTCGCCGCTTCAGCGAGCTTGGCGGAAATTTTCGCGGTCTCTTCAGCGCTGCCCCAGCTCGGCGCATCCTTGCCGTCACCCCAGGCGCGGGGACGATAGAAGGTGTGCACGCCGTACCTGTACATCTTCTTCATCTCGTTGACCCACGACGGGCGCACCCAGTAGGCGTGATAGTGCGTGGACTTGCCGACTTCCGGCAGCCACAGCTTGCCGTCGAGCGAAGCCTTCGCGATCTTCTTGGCGCGCTCCCACATGTCGGGCTCGCGCACCACGTCCGCGACATTGTCGCACGCGAAGGTGAACTGGCAGGCCAGATGGCGGTGCTTGTTCTGATAGACCACACCGCACACCGTGGTCGGATAGTAACCGGAGAACGCGCGGTTCAGCACCACCTGCGCCACGGCGATCTGGCCGCGCACGGCTTCGCCGCGCGCCTCGAAATAAATCGCATCGGTCAGGCAGCGCTCGGCCTTGGCGCGCGACTTGTCGTCGAGGCCGAGGCGCTCGGCGGGAGTCCGCGGCCGCTGGCCCTGCGTGTTGACTTCGCCCTTGCTCGCGACGCTTTCACCGCCGTTCGACGGGTCCGCAGGCGCGACCGACAGCGCGGCCGGCTTCTTCATGTCGGGATCGACACCCGGCACGATAACGATGGGCTCTTCGCCCGGCTGCCAGCGTTCAAGCGATCCGATCGGAAGACCGAGCGAGGTGTTGCCGAAAAACGGCGTCGAACTCTGGAACGAAAAGCTGTCGCCGCCGGACGCCGCTGCAGCGTCGTCGCTCTCCGGCGCCGCATTCAGCGGATGGCCGGCGGGAAGATTCTGAAGCGAGGCCGCCTCGTATTGCTCCAGGTGCGGCGCATGGAGCGCGGCTTCAAGCTCGGCATCGAGCGGCGCGGCAGAATCCGCAGCGGGCGCGGCTTCCGCGGTCTTTGCGCCGAAGACCGACGCATTGGACTCCGGCTGTTCCGGCGCGGGTTGCGGCATCGCCTGCGGCGCAGCGGCTTCCGGCGCGCGCAGCGGCAGGCGGTCGCCCTTGGAGGCGCGCATGACCTTGGGGAAATCCGATTTCTGATACGGACGCAGCACTGGACCCAGCGGATCGCCGCTGATGGAACCCGTGACGTCGATGCCCTGACTTTCGAGGCTGGCGAGGCGATAGGATGCCGTCTCAAGCGTGCGCGTGCCCATCGGGCGCGGCAGATTGAACGAGGCGACCTGAAGCGTGCGGCGCGCGGAGGAGAACAGGAATTCCTGCCAGCGCTCGGCGACGCCCGGCTGGCGCGCCAGCAGCGAGGCGAGATCCTGATAGCCGATTTCGGTCGGGCTCACTGTCATCAGACAGAGAACAAAGCCGAAGGGCGCGAACCGCGCGCCCTTCGACCCGTTACGCAACACAAACATCGAACGCTCACGCAACTATACGCTTGTACACACGCGACCGAACCGCACATTCGGTGCAATTCGATCGATTTCGTTGTTATCGAATTAAAGTTGCCGCGGAGTTAATCGGCGCGGCACGCGCGCCACACGCAAGCGCGCGTGAAACTCCGCGCGATCACATCAAAACCCTTGGTAAACAGTGCGTCCAGCAAGGTGGTAAAGATCGCGTCAATGAAAATGGTGAATGCGAAATGGTGAGAGTTCCAGTTCCGCACTCCATTCAGCCGTCATTGCGAGCGAAGCGAAGCAATCCACTCTTAGAAAAAGCTGGATTGCTTCGTCGCCATAGCGCGTCAAAGACGCGCGTGAACGCGCTAATGGCTCCTCACAATGACGATTACCAGGTCTCCGAAACGCAAATGCCGCCTCCTTTCGGAGGCGGCATTTGATGTCTTGATACAACTCCAGCTTACGCCTGGCTGGCGACGGTCTTGCCGAGGGCGGCCTGCGCGGCGGCAAGGCGCGCGATCGGCACGCGATAGGGCGAGCACGACACGTAATCGAGACCGACATCGTGACAGAACGCCACCGATGCAGGGTCGCCGCCGTGTTCGCCGCAAATGCCCATCTTGAGATTGGCGCGGGTCTTGCGGCCGCGCTGCACACCGATCTTCACCAGTTCGCCGACGCCGTCGCGATCCACCGAAATGAACGGATCGATATCGAGGATACCGCGCGTCACATAAGTGCCGAGGAAGCTCGCGGCATCGTCGCGGCTGATGCCGTAGGTCGTCTGCGTCAGGTCGTTGGTGCCGAACGAGAAGAATTCGGCGGTCTGCGCGATCTCGCCGGCCATCAGGCAGGCGCGCGGCAGTTCGATCATGGTGCCGGTCTGATAGACCAGCTTCGCGCCGGTATCCTTCATCACCGACTGCGCCATGGCATCGATCCGCGCCTTGACGATATCGAACTCCGCCTTGGTCGCGATCAGCGGCACCATCACCTCGAGTCCGACCGGCTTGCCGGTGCGCTTGCCCGCTTCGACGGCGGCTTCGAAGATCGCGCGTGCCTGCATCTCGGCGATTTCCGGATAGGCGATCGCCAGACGGCAGCCGCGGAAGCCGAGCATCGGATTGAACTCCGACAGTTCGCGCACGCGGTCCGCGAGCCTGCGCGGATCGGCATTCATGGCCCGCGCCACTTCCTCGATCTCGCCCTGCGTGTGCGGCAGGAATTCATGCAGCGGCGGATCGAGCAGGCGGATGGTGACCGGCAGGCCCTTCATGATCTCGAACAGATCGACGAAATCGGCGCGCTGCATCGGCAGCAGCTTGGCCAGCGCCGCGCGGCGCGCACCCTCGTCTTCCGCGAGGATCATCTCGCGCACCGTGCGGATGCGCGTTTCCTCGAAGAACATGTGCTCGGTGCGGCACAGGCCGATGCCCTCGGTGCCGAACTTGAGCGCGGTGCGCGCATCCGCCGGCGTATCGGCGTTGGTGCGCACCTTCAGCTTGCGGATCTGGTCGGCCCAGCCCATCAGCGTGTTGAAATCGCCGGACAGTTCCGGCTCGATCATCGGCATGCGGCCCGCGAGCACCTGCCCCATCGCGCCGTCGATGGTGATGACGTCGCCCGCCTTGAAGCTGCGGTTGCCGATGCTCATCATGCCGCGTCCGTAATCGACGCGAATGGTGCCGCAGCCGGAGACGCAGGGCTTGCCCATGCCGCGCGCGACCACCGCCGCGTGGGAGGTCATGCCGCCGCGCGTGGTGAGAATGCCTTCGGCGGCGTGCATGCCGTGAATGTCTTCCGGCGAGGTTTCGATGCGCACCAGAATGACCTTGCGGCCATCCGCCTGAAGCTTCGCGGCTTCATCCGACGAGAACACGATTTCACCCGCAGCCGCGCCCGGCGATGCCGGCAGGCCGGTGGCGATGACGTCGCGCTTGGCGACCGGATCGATGGTCGGATGCAGCAGTTGATCCAGCGACGCCGGATCGATGCGCATGATCGCATCCTTCTTGGTGATCAGGCCTTCGTTGGCGAGATCGACCGCGATGCGCAGCGCGGCTTTCGCGGTACGCTTGCCGTTGCGGGTCTGCAGCATCCACAGCTTGCCCTGCTCGACCGTGAACTCCATGTCCTGCATGTCGCGGTAGTGCTTTTCGAGCAGCGTGTAGATGCGCGTCAGTTCCTTGAACGCATCCGGCATCGCGACTTCCATCGACGCCTTGTCGGAGCCGGATTCCTTGCGCGCATGCTCGGTGATGTCCTGCGGCGTGCGAATACCCGCCACCACGTCCTCACCCTGCGCGTTGATCAGGAATTCGCCGTACAGCCGCTTCTCGCCGGTGGACGGATTGCGCGTGAAGGCGACGCCGGTGGCCGAGGTCTCGCCCATATTGCCGAACACCATGGACTGGATGTTGACGGCGGTGCCCCAGGATTCGGGAATGTCGTGCAGCCGGCGATAGGTCACCGCGCGCGCATTCATCCATGAGGAGAACACCGCGCCGATGGCGCCCCAGAGCTGCTCGTGCGGGTCCTGCGGGAAGTCGTTGCCGGTCTCGCGGGCGACGGCCTCCTTGTAGCGGCCGACCAGATCGACCCAGTCGTCGGCGTTCAGTTCGGTGTCGAGCGAGTAGCCCTTGCTGTCCTTGTAGGTATCGAGGATGTCCTCGAAGTGATGATGCTCGAAGCCGAGCACCACGTCCGAATACATGGTGATGAAACGGCGGTAGCTGTCATAGGCGAACCTGCGATCGCCCGAGAGCTTCGCCAGCGCTTCCACCGTCGTGTCATTGAGGCCGAGATTGAGGACGGTGTCCATCATGCCGGGCATCGACGCGCGGCCGCCGGAGCGCACGGAGACCAGCAGCGGATTCTTCGAATCGCCGAATGTCTTGCCGGCAATCTTTCCGACGCTGTCGAGCGCCTTCTCGACCTGCGCCTTCAATTCCTTCGGATAGGTCTTCTCGTTGGCGTAGAAATAAGTGCAGACCGAGGTCGGGATCGTGAAGCCCGGAGGCACCGGCAGGCCGAGGTTCGCCATCTCGGCGAGGTTCGCGCCCTTGCCGCCGAGCAGATTGCGCATGTCCGCCTGCCCTTCGGCGCGTCCATCGCCGAAGGTGTAGACCCACTTGCCGGCCTTGATACCGGCGGCCTTGATACCGGCGGCTTTGGCGGGCGCGGTCTTCTTCGCAGCCGCCTTCACCGGCGGCTTGCGCGCCGCAGACGAAACAGCCGGCTTCGCTTTCGCGGCCGGCTTGGACGTCACAGCTTTCTTGGCTGACTTGGGGGCGGACTTCGCCACCACATTTTTGGTAGCGGGTTTCTTCGCGGCGGATTTCTTCGATGAGGCTTTGGCCATGGGCTTCCAGACGCTGCAAGAGGAAAAAGAGCAGCGGCGTTACACCACGGTTGCGCTGCGGCACGCAAGCGCCGTCCCGCCGATATTCGCGTTTTTGGTCACGAACCATGTCAGATTGTTGCAGTTTGTGGCAATTTCGCAGACGGAGCACCGAATCTGTAACAATCGGATATATTCCGTTACTTAATGATCCCCAGCCCGATGATGCCCACCAGGATCAGATAGATCGCCACGATGAAGTTCAGCAGCCGCGGCATGATGAGAATCAGCACGCCGGCAATGAGGGCGACGATCGGCTGAAGGTGGGTGCTGAGAGTCATCTGGTTTCTCCGGCAGGGATGAAAGCAACGGGACAAAGAACGATTACGATTCGCGGGAATTGTATCGCCATCGGATACGCGACGATAGCAACGGCGCACGCCGCTCTCCGGTTCCGCCCGCGCATGAAAATGCCGCAATGAAACCACGCATCGTGCAGGAACGACCCGCAGCGCGATGAATTGTCAGGGCTGGTCGATCGGCAACCGCCGGTTTCCTGATCGTGATCGATGCACGGCACTGATCATGATCGCGTTCATCAAGGAGAAAGCCATGCGTAACCCCATCCTCGCAGCCGCGCTGCTGTCGACGGCCGTCGCAATGCCGCTCGCGGCGCACGCCCAGCAACGTGTCATCGTGGAAGAAGGCGTGACCACAGGTCTCGCCGGGCCGGGCGTCGGCATCATCAGCGATGACGAACGCCCACGCTTCCGTCAGTACATCGTCGAGGAACGCGTTCCGTCCTACAGCGTCGACGCGCCAGTCCGCGTCGGCACGGTGCTGCCGGAAAGCGGCGTGACCTATTACGACGTGCCGCAGCAATACGGCGCCACCAGCTATCGCTACACCGTGGTCAACGACCGGCCGATCCTGGTCGAGCCGCGCACGCGTCGTGTGATGCAGGTGATCGACTAGCACTTTGCGCGATCTTCGTTTGCGCGAAGTGGTTCTTCCCCCTCCCCGCTCCGAGCGCAAGCGAAGAGCCCCGCCCGGATCGCCGGGCGGGGCTTTCTAATGCGCAGGTGATCGGCTTACGATCCCTGCAGGATCGAGAGGATGTTGCTGGTGGCCTTGTAGCTCTGCACCATGCTGTCGCGGAACGCCGTGGTCCAGCCCGACGCCTGACGCTCCTCATCGCTCATGGCCGAATAGCTTTGCAGGATGCCGAGACTGAGCTGCGAGGGATCGCCGCTCTGCTGGCTTTGCTGAAGCGAACTGAGGATGCTGGCGCGCGTGCGCGAATCCAGTTCCTTCTTCGCCGCGTAGCTCTCCAGATTGGAGAACTTCTGATCCTGGTTGAGCGCGATCGCGGACAGCGAGCGATTGTCGATGCCGGAGAAATCGACAAGCTGCCCGGTCTTGCGGCCAGGATCGAACACCAGCTCCTTGTTCTTCGACGCGGCGTCGGCGGCCTGCGCATCGAGCGTCGCGCGCGCCCCGGTCGCGACATCGCTGAAGCTTTCGGTCGATGTGGTCGGCCCCGAGCCGTCCGGATATTTGACGAAGTAGGCCGCGACCGGATCGCCCGAAATGCCGGACGGCGCGGTGTCCGGCTTTTGCTGCGCGGCCTGGAAGCCCTTCAGCACCGCGGCGCGCTGTGCGGCCCATGCCGACGTGGCCTTCTCCTCGGGGCTGGCGCCGTCGAGATAGTCCAGCGCCGCCTTGTAGACCACGGTGTAGTTCTTGGTCATCGAGGTGGCGGCGGCTGCGGGCTTGAGCGCGGCGTTGAAGCGATTGCTCAGTTCTGTGGCCGCGACGTTCTGTTCATCCGGCGTGAACGTGCCGCCGTTGTTGGTGGAGATCGCGAACAGCGAGCGGCGGTCGAACGAGGACAGATCGATAGTCGTGCTGCCGTCGGTTGCCAGCGGACCGGTGACGTTCGATGCGGCATAGAGCTTGTCGAGCGCGGCGCGCGCGGCGCTGGTGACGGTGGTGAAATCCGGCAGGGCCGCATCGCTGGCGAGCTTCGCCTTCGCCGCATCCGACAGGGTGAGATTGGTCGCCGCGTTGGGATCGTAGGAGCTGCTGCCGGTCTCCGCCGCGTTCAGCGCATCCGCCAGCGAGGGCTGCGTCGCCGCCGCGCGGGCATAGGCCGCGCCGTACTGGGCGTAGGGGTTGTACCCGCTAATCGAGGTCATGTCCGGCCCGCCATTCGCTAACGGCTGTTAACGGAAGTTACCGGAACCTTACAGAACAGGGTTAATGAGAGGTTAACAGCGATGAAGCCGTCCCGGCGAATGCCGGGACGACGGAGTTAGCGTCATTGCGAGCCAACGGGTCCGGCTTCGCCGGCCCGATGATAAACTCCGCGAAGCAATCCACCCTTAAGGCAAAGAAGCTGGATTGCTTCGTCGCTCTGCTCCTCGCAATGACGCCTATGTCAGTCCTGAATCTTCGAGAAGTCCGCCACCGCGCGGGTCGCGGCGCGAATTTCGTTCAGCAGCTTGAGGCGGTTTTCACGCACGGCCCTGTCGTCGTCGTTGACCTTCACCTTGTCGAAGAAGGCATCCACCGCCGGCCGCAGTTTGGCCATCGCACTCATGGCCGACGCAAAGTCTTCCTTGGCCACGGCCGCACCCGCTTCCGCCTTCACCTGATCGATAGCGGCGGCGAGCTTTTTCTCTTCATCGAGTTTGAACAGCGACGCATCCGGCGCGCCGTCGAAGGTGCGCTTGTCCTTCTTCTCCTCGATGGCGAGAATGTTCGACGCGCGCTTGGTGCCCGCGAGCAGGTTCTTGCCGTCATCGCTGTCGAGGAATTTGCCCAGCGCCTCGACGCGGCGGACAACCATCAAGAGATCGTCCTGACCTTCGAGCGCAAACACGGCGTCCACCAGATCATGCCGCGCACCCTGATCGCGAAGCTGGACCTTCAGGCGATCCGCGAAGAAGGCGAGAAGATCATTCACCCTAACCCATGACGTAGAGACGGTTTCGTCGCTTAACTCTCTTGCTCTTTCATCTGATAGCTCGTGCGAAATTAAAGAACGAAGGCGCTGAATCTCTCTCTCGTCGAGGTTGGTTTTCTCTAGTTCAGCGATGGCTTTCCGAGCCTGAGCTAAACGAGCGAGGTGCATCCCCGCAATATGCCAGGCAATCTGCGCAAGACTTTGCTTAAGCAGGTTAATGCGCAATCGATTATCAAGAATAATTCTGATAACCCCAAGCGCAGCACGCCGCAGCGCATATGGATCTTTGCTGCCTGTCGGCTTCTCGTCGATAGCCCAAAAGCCTGTAAGAGCGTCGATCTTATCGGCAAGCGCGACCGCAATCGCCACCGGGTCGGTCGGCACGCGATCCGCAGGCCCCTGCGGCTTGTAGTGATCCTCAATCGCGGCAGCGACAGAAGCGTCTTCGCCCTGCGCCAGTGCGTAGTAGCGGCCCATCAAGCCTTGCACTTCGGGGAATTCGCCAACAACTTCCGTGAGCAGGTCCGCTTTAGATAGTTGTGCAGCTCGGCGGACCTGCATGACGTTTGCCCCTATGGATGAGGCGATTCCAGCTCCAAAGTGTTCGATGCGCGCGATGCGTTCGGCTTGCGTGCCCAGCTTTTCGTGGAACACGATCTGGTCGAACTTTTTCAGCAGATCGTCTGCAGACTTGTCTTTCCAGTTCTTCAGATCAGTCTCGTAGAAGAATTTCGCATCCGACAGGCGGGCGCGGATCACGCGCTCGTTGCCCGCGACGATGGCCTTGCCGCCGTCAGTGGCTTCGATGTTCGAGATAAGAATAAATTTGTTGGCGAGCTTGCCGGTCTTCGGATCGCGAACGACGAAGCACTTCTGGTTGTTGCGGATAGTGGCGCGGATCACTTCGTCGGGGATCGACAGGAATTCCGCGTCGAACGAACCCATCAGCACCACCGGCCATTCGACCAGGCCCGCCACTTCATCGAGCAGCACCTGATCCTCGACCAGTTCAAAACCCTGCGCGAAGGCGAGGTTCTTGGCTTCGGTGAGGATGATGTCCTTGCGGCGTTCGGGATCGAGCACAACCTTGGCGGCTTCCAGCTTCGCGACATAATCCTCAAAGCGGCGCACGCTGAATTCAGCGGGCGCCATGAAGCGATGGCCGCGCGTGGTCTGTCCGGCTTCGATGCCTGCGACATCGAACTTGACGATGTCCGGCTCTTCGGTTTCCGGACCGAAGGTCGCGATGATCGAATGCAGCGGGCGCACCCATGTCAGCGCGCCGTTCTTCGCGGAGCGTTCGCCCCAACGCATCTGCTTCGGCCACGGGAAGGTGCGGATGATGAGCGGGATGATCTCCGCGATCACGTCGATGGCGGGGCGGCCCTCTTTCTCCAGAAGCGCGATGTAGAAGTCACCCTTCGGGTCGCGCTGGATCTTCGCTTCATCGAGCGATTTAAGGCCAGCAGCCTTCAGGAAGCCCTGCACGGCGGCGTCCGGCGCGCCGATCTTCGGGCCCTTGCGCTCCTGCTTGAGGTCCGGCTGGCGCTGCGGAATGCCATGCACGGTGAGCGCGAGACGGCGCGGCGTGACGAACGCCTTCGCGCCTTCATAAACAAGGCCTTCGGCCACCAGCTTGTCGGCGACCATCTTGCGCAGGTCATCCGCCGCCTTCGCCTGCATGCGCGCGGGAATTTCTTCGGAGAACAGTTCGAGGAGAAGATCAGGCATCTTACGCCGCCCTTCCCGCTTCGGTGTGGACCCAGGCTTCGCCGCAGGCTTTCGCAAGCTCACGCACGCGCAGGATATAGCTCTGCCGCTCGGTGACCGAGATCACGCCGCGCGCATCGAGCAGGTTGAACACGTGGCTGGCCTTGATGCACTGGTCGTAGGCCGGCAGCGCCATCAGATGGCGCTCCTTCTTTCCATCGGCCCATCCCGCTTCGAGATATTTCTTGCAGGCGCTTTCGGCCATCTTGAACTGCTCGAACAGCATCGCGGTGTCGGAATGCTCGAAGTTGTGCCGCGAATATTCCTGCTCGGCCTGCAAGAACACGTCGCCATAGGTCACCTTGTCGGCGCCCTCGCGGCCGTTGAAGTTGAGATCGTAGACGCGGTCGACGCCCTGCACGTACATCGCGAGGCGCTCGAGGCCGTAGGTGAGTTCGCCCGCGACCGGCGCGCATTCGACGCCCGCCACCTGCTGGAAATAAGTGAACTGCGAGACTTCCATGCCGTCGCACCAGCACTCCCAGCCGAGACCCCACGCGCCCAGCGTCGGACTTTCCCAGTCGTCTTCGACAAAGCGGATGTCATGCAGCGCGGCGTCGACGCCAATCGCCTTCAGTGAATTCAGGTAGAGGTCCTGAATGTCCGGCGGCGACGGCTTCAGGATCACCTGAAACTGATAGTAGTGCTGCAGGCGGTTCGGGTTCTCGCCATAGCGGCCGTCCTTCGGACGGCGCGACGGCTGCACATAAGCGGCATTCCAGCGCTTCGGGCCGAGCGCGCGCAGCGTCGTCGCCGGATGGAACGTGCCCGCGCCCACCTCCATGTCGTAGGGCTGCAGGATGACGCAGCCATAGTCGGCCCAGTAGCGCTGCAGGGTCAGGATCAGGCCCTGAAACGAACGTTCGGGACGCATGTGCGGAGGCAGGGAATCCATCGGAAATCTTTAATGGTTTGGGAGGGGCGATTTTCGCGCGGACCGTATCGGCGCGGCCTTCCGGAATCAAGGCAAGGCCGGGCGATGAGCCGCGATTCTTGCCGGATTCGGCTGAATTTTAGCGGACGGCGGAAGGCCGGTTTAACCGCGGCCGAAGATCGGCCGCCTGCGAGGTACAGGCCTTTCCGTTTGTTAGGAACTGGCCGCTAGCAAGACCGGATTGCAACCAACGGCCGGGCCAACCGGCGGTGCATCCGGCAAGGGCGACAATGATTGCTTTTCAGGTTCTGGTGGCGGCGCTGATCATGGCCGCGCTTTGCGTCATGACCATCAACGACGTGCGCGGGCACGGGTGAGATTATTCGTGCGGTCATCCTTCGAGGCTCGCAAGTGCTCGCACCTCAGGATGACGGCTCAACGTCTTCTTCAAATTTTGCCACCTGAAGGAACGTCATCCTGAGGTGCGAGCCGCCTTTTGCGGCGAGCCTCGAAGGATGACGCACGCTGAAACGGCCTATCCCGGCCGATAGGTCCCGGTGTCGGGATCGCGGCGAAGCTTCGGAATGTCGTTCATCTCGCCGGGAGCTGCCTTGCGCGCTTCATCAAGCTCGCGATTGATCCGCCGGCCTTCGCGCACGGCAAGGCGTACCAGCGCGGCGCCTCCCGCAAGTCCGGCAGCGATCAGGATCAGCGGCGGCATGGTCGGTTCTCCCGCGTTACAATCCGTAGCGCGCCCAGATCGCGCGTTCTTCCAGCGACGAAATCAGATCTTCCGAAAAGCCGATAAAGCCCGGCAGCGCCGCGCCCGCGCCCGGCTTGCGTCCGGCAAGATTTGACAAAAGCCCCGTCGGCGGCGAGATCACCGGCGTCTGCACCTTGTCGCCATAGCGCGCGCGCAGCACCGTGCGCAGATCGCCGATCGCGTCCACGAGGCCCAGCTTCATCGCGCGCTCGCCGGCCCAGTATTCGCCGGTGAACAGATAACCCTCTTCGCCCTTCAGCCGTGCGCCGCGGCTGTCCTTCACCAGTGCGATGAAGGTGTCGTGGATCTCGCGCTGGATCGTCTTCAGCCGCGCCACGTCCTCTGGATTTTCCGGCAGGAACGGATCGAGCTGCGACTTGTTCTCGCCGGACGTATAGACCCTGCGCTCGATGCCGAACTTCTTGATCAGATCGACAAAGCCGAAGGTGCTGCCGACCACGCCGATCGAGCCAACGATGGAAGACGGATCGCAGAAAATCTCGTCGCCCGCGCAGGCGATCATATAGCCGCCGGATGCCGCGACATCCTCGACGAACACCAGCACGCGTACCCGCTTCTCGGCGGCCAGCTGGCGGATACGCTGGTAAATCTGCCGCGACTGCACCGGCGAGCCGCCGGGCGAGTTGATCACCAGCGCCACCGCCTTCGCGCCCTTGGTGGCGAACGCCTTCTCCAGCAGCCGCGATACGCCGGCGAGCGACATCCCGGGCCGCAGCGGCGTCACCGCTCCGATCACGCCGGACAGGCGCACCACGGGCACCACGGCTCCGCCGCGCCAGCGCGCGGGCAACAGCCGCTTCAACCTCTCGCCAAAGTGACTGCCGCTGTCATTCTGGGTCATGAAACGTCCTTCATCTTCACGGTTTATTATTCGCTAACTGACATCAGGAAGCGAAGCGCGTTTGACAAGCGTTTAGCACGGCGTTTGTGCCCAAATTCCGTCTAAATGACTGATCTGACGCGATTTCTTCTCAACGCCCGGTTCTTCGCGGGATCGCGCGACAAGAAAACTGGCAAGAAAACTGGAACGCCCTTTGCTTTGCAGCAACCAAGACGGCTGCAATGGCGCAGCCCCGAAGGTGCAAACATGAAGATCTACCTCTTGATCCTGCTGATGAGCGCTCTCCTGACCGCAATTCACTTCACGCAGGCTCCCGATACGGGCTCCAAGCCGGTATCGCAGTAAGCATCCTGCCCGTCCTCCGGGCAGTCGCTGCCATTTTATGAGTCCGCCAATGGCAGGACCGCCGTCCCGCCGAGGACGGCCTGAACCTTCTGAGGAACATTCCCATCTGCGTCCTGCAGGGCGAAACCGGGATGCAACACCAGCGGTGCCCGCCCGCCCTTCACCGCGCGGATCAGAATCCGGATCGCGACCGCGTCCGGCGCAGGGTGAACGGGCACAACGGCGACGCTTCCGAATCCACGCTCGAGCGCAGCCAGCACCTCGGCCAGTCCGTCGGCC
Organism: Afipia sp.; assembly: GCA_017308575.1. Lineage (GTDB taxonomy): Bacteria > Pseudomonadota > Alphaproteobacteria > Rhizobiales > Xanthobacteraceae > Afipia. The sequence continues at coordinate 413,797 of JAFKEQ010000002.1, read as the reverse complement.
CGCCAGATCAACGTCAGGGAACCACCGCTTTTCAGCACGCGGCGCGCGGCATGAATCCATGCCGTCAGTGTGTCGTCGGTCGCCAGATGAGCGGTCCGCCGCGCCGGATCGGGCGACGCCCTGTGCCGTCCGGCATCATGGAACGGCGGATTCATCAGAACGACATCAGCACTGTCTGGACCCAAGCCGGACGCCGCGAACACGTCCGCGCCCGCAGTGACATCCAAAGCGATGACCTGCGCATCGATGCCGTTGGCGGCGGCATTGGCGCGCGCCAGCGCGGCGAGCGCCGCATCGATTTCGACAAGGGTCAGATCGATACCGGGAACACGATGCGACACGCTCAGTCCCGCCGCGCCGACGCCCGCACCGAACTCCACAACACGCTGGCCGGATTGAACCCGCGTCGCCGACGCCAGCAGGATCGCATCATGTCCCGCGCGATGACCGCGCCTGGGCTGACGCAACCGCAAGCGGCCGCCGAGAAACAGGTCCTCTGTCGTCTCTTCGGAACGATCCTCGGCGGGATCAGGCATTGTCGCGCAACTCGTGGGCGAGTCCGGCCTCGGTAAGAAGGTGGCGCGCGGCCAGATCGTCGTCGTCATGGACCAGAATCCGGCGCGGCAGGACGCCCAGCGATCCGTCCATGATGCTCATGTTACTGTCGAGCACGAGGTGATGGATATTCGCGCCGTCCAGCAAAGCGCCCACCGCGGACACCAGCACCGCGTCGTTGGTTCGGACCAGTTCACGCAAAACCGTTATCTCCCGCTGCGTCAAAAACGGCCCAAAGCGGCCCGTTCGTCGCTCTTGCCGCATCGCACGGCAGTTTCTATTGTGGCCCTGGAGCCTTTCCGGCTTTGATAAAATCAAAGCCCCGGCTCCAGGTTTTTGCTTTAACGCGTTTTCTTCACGCGAACCGGTATCCACTTCGCTTGAAAACGCTTTGAATTCCATCCGGAGACCGGACGTGGCGGTTATTGTACCCTTTGAGAGCCACTCGACGCCATCGATAGATCGGCTGGTCGAGCTTGTTGCGACCGATATGGAGCGCGTCAACAGCACCATTCTGTCGCGAACCGGCTCGGAAGTCACGATGATCCCGGAAGTCGCCAACCACCTGATCTCGTCGGGCGGCAAGCGGCTGCGCCCGATGCTGACGCTGGCGATGGCGAACCTCACCGGCTACACCGGCGAGGGCCATATCAAGCTCGCCGCCGCTGTCGAATTCATGCACACCGCGACGCTACTGCACGATGACGTGGTGGACGAAAGCGAATTGCGGCGCGGCAAGCTGTCCGCACGCATGCTCTGGGGCAACGAGGCCAGCGTGCTGGTCGGCGACTTCCTGCTCGGTCAGGCCTTCCGCATGATGGTCGAGGTCGGCTCGCTGCGCGCGCTCGACATTCTGTCCTCTGCCGCCGCCACCATCGCCGAGGGCGAAGTGATGCAGCTCGCCGCGGCGAAGAACACCGCGACCACCGAAGACGAATATCTCGCCGTGATCCGTGGCAAGACCGCCGAACTGTTCGCCGCCGCGAGCGAGGTCGGCCCCGTGATCGCCAACCGGCCGAAGGCGGAGCAGACCGCGTCACGCTCGTTCGGCATGAATCTCGGCATCGCCTTCCAGCTTATCGATGACGTGCTGGATTACGGCGGCAAGGCCGCCAAGCTCGGCAAGAATGTCGGCGACGACTTCCGCGAAGGCAAGATCACGCTGCCCGTGGTGCTGGCGTTCCGCCGCGGCAACGATGTGGAGCGTGCGTTCTGGATCCGCACGCTGGAAAAGGGCGAGATCGGCGATGGCGATCTCGATCACGCCATCGGCCTGATGACCAAGCACCGCGCGCTGGAAGACACCATGAGCCGCGCCCAGCATTACGGCGCGATGGCCGTCGACGCGCTGGCGCTGTTCCCGTCATCGCCAATGAAGACCGCGCTCGAGCAGGTCGTGGCGTTCTGTCTGGCGCGGTCTCACTAAATTCGTCATTGCGAGCGAAGCGAAGCAATCCACTCTTTTAGAAAGATGGATTGCTTCGTCGCCATAGCGCGTCGAAGACGCGCGTAAACGCGCTAATGGCTCCTCGCAATGACGGGATTGATACAGGGCTAGCTCAGCACGCCCGCATGCACCCACCACGCTGGATAGGCCTGCGAAATCACCTGCGCGGCGGCACGCGCCTCGGCATCCGTCGTATAAATTCCAAAGCACGTCGCGCCCGAGCCCGACATGCGGGCGAGCCGCACGCCACCGGTCTCACCCAGCGCCGACAGCACATCGCCGATCACCGGCTCGACTTTCAGCGCGGGCTTTTCGAGATCGTTGGTGCCGTGACGAATGGCGTCGATCCATTGATCGAACGACGCGCCATCCCTGGGCCAGCCCAGCGACAGCACGACGTCGCCGACGCCGGCGAGGAATTCACCCTTGGCAAGCCCGAGCGCGGCGAACACATCCTTGGTCGCCACGCCGACGCGCGGATTAACCATCACGCAGGGCATCGGCGGCACATCCAGCATCGCCAAATTTTCGCCGACGCCGGTCATCGTGCAGGCTTTCGAGGCGAGGCAAACCGGAATGTCCGCGCCGGTCTCGCGCGCGACCGTCACGATGCGCTCGTCATCGGCGGCAAGATTGTTCGCGCGCGCCAGCAGCCGCAGCGCCGCCGCCGCGTCGGCAGAGCCGCCGCCGATCCCCGCTGCGACGGGAAGATGCTTGTCCAGCGTGAAATGCCCGAGCGTCAGGCCTGGAATGCGCTCGCCCAGCAGCCTTGCCGCACGCACCACGAGATTGTCCGATGTCTCGCCGCAGTCCGGCGCGCCCGGTCCTTCGGTGGACAGGCTCAGTTCCGCGCCGGGCGTCAGCGTCAGCGTATCGGCGCAGTCCGCGAACACGACGAGGCTTTCAAGATCATGATAGCCGTCGGCGCGGCGGGCGAGCACGCGCAGGGTGAGATTGACCTTGGCGCGCGCGATGTCTGTCAGCAGTGTCATTGGCAATAAACTCTCGCTCGTCATGCCCGGGCATAGCCTGTCGAAGACGGGCGTGAACGCCCTTTTGTCCCGGGCATCCACGCCTGACTGCATGTCCCAAAGACGTGGATGGCCGGGACAAGCCCGGCCATGACGGCAGTGATAAATTGCAAATCATTCAATGGCAATCCGCGCCATGCGGGCGGACGCCACGCCCGGAAGGATTCAACCGCCCTTGCCGTCTTCCTTCTTCTTCTCGGCGGCTGCGGCATTGGACGTATCGTCCGGCAGGCCGTCGCGCAGCTTGGCCTCGATTTTCGGCAGCTCTTCCGGCTCGGGCTTCAGGTCCTTGGCATGCTGCCACTGGAACTTGGCTTCCAGCGTGCGGCCCACGCGCCAGTAGGCGTCGCCGAGATGATCGTTGATGGTCGGGTCTTCCGGCTTGAGATCGATGGCGCGTTCGAGGTTCTTCACCGCATTGTCGTAGTCGGCGATGCGGTAATAGGCCCAGCCCAGCGAATCCACGATGTAGCCGTCGTCGGGGCGCTGCTCGACCGCGCGGCGGATCATCTTCATCGCCTCATCGAGATTGATGCCCTGATCGATCCACGAATAGCCGAGATAGTTCAGAACGTGCGGCTGCTCGGGCTGCATCTCGAGCGCCTTCTTCAGGTCGGTCTCGGCCTTGGCCCACTGCTTCGAGCGCTCGAAGCAGATGCCGCGGAAATAGTAGAGCACCCAGTTCGGCTTGTCGGCGTTGGCCTGCTGGTCGATGCCGCGCGTATAGGTCTCGGCGCAATCGGCGAACTTCTTGCGTGAACGCTCGATGTTGCCGAGCGCCATGATCGCCTCGGCATCCTTCGGGTCCTCGCCGACGACATCCTTCAGGATCTTGATGCCCTCGTCGGTGCGGTCCACCGCATCGAGGTCGGTCGCGAGCTGAATCTGCGCGTTGCGCTTCAGCGGCGAATTGGCCGGAACGCGCTCGTAGATATTGATCGCCATCGCAGGCTTCTTCACGGACTCATAAAGATCCGCGAGCGAAAGCAGCGCCAGCGCATGGTTCGGGTTGAGGTACAGTGCGAGCTGCAGATAGACCAGCGCGAGGTCCTCGCCGCCGCGGCGCGTCAGCGATGCGCCGATGCCATACAGCGCCTCGGCCGCGCCCTGCTGCGGAGTTTCCGCCAGCGGCTGCATCTTCTTGCCGGCCTTGGCTTCGCGAATGCCTTCCACCACCAGCGGATGCCGCGCGAGTTTCTTGTCGAAGGCTTCATAGAGCGCAGCCGCCGCCGCATCATCCTTGTTGCGCGACAACCAGCGCGCATAGGCGTCGGTGACGCGCAAGGCAGAGTCGTCCAGCTTGTAGGCGCGCTCGAACCGCACGCCCGCGTCCTTCTGCTTGTTGGCGAGTTCAAGGATCATGCCGGCATGGAGATCCTTGAAGATCGGATACCATTCAGGGCCCGCGAGCTTGTCGATATTGGAGATCGCGGTCTGCGTGTGGCCCGCGCCATAGCTTGCCCAGGCCGACAGCAGGGTCGCGACCAGATCGGTGATCGGCCCGCGCACCGACTGGTTGATGTTCTGCTGGGCCGCGGCATACTGCTTCTGCTTCAGCGCGCGCACGCCGGCCACCAGCCGGGCGACACGGTTGTTCTTGTCGATGACCAGAAGGCGGTCCGCGAGTTTCACCGCCTCGTCAATGTCGCCATCGGCCAGCGAGGCAATAAACGCGCGGTCGAGAAGTTCGTTGTTCTTCGGATCGGAGCGCAATGCCGCGCGATAGAACGCCGCGGCCGCCGACGCATCGCGATCGACGCTGGCATGGCGCGCGGCAAGATAGCTGCCGGACACCGTGAGGCCGATCAGATCGCGCCCGCTCGGAAACGGAGCCGCCGACTTGGCGTCCTCGCTGGCGCCCGCCCGCGTTTGGGCGCCGAGCGGACCTGCCGAGGCGAGCACCGTGGCGAAGGCAAGCGTGGCAATGGTCACGCGATTGAAACGAACTGAAAACATCACGCTCGCCGGCTCCATCTGATGGGGTCAATGCGCGACCGGTCGATCGGTCAGCGGCACCGGGACAATGGCCCTTTTGCTCGTCATCCGCAAGGATTCGAGGGATGCCGGCCACGGAGCCGAGCTACTGTGGCGCAATCGTGGCGATACGCCCGTCTCGCGCGAACGTGCTTACATCGACTGATAGTTCGGTCCGCCGCCGCCCTCCGGAGGAACCCAGGTGATATTGCCGTTGGGGTCCTTCACGTCGCAGGTTTTACAGTGGACGCAGTTCTGGGCGTTGATCTGGAATCGCGGCGCGGAATTCTCATCGACCCATTCGTAAACGCCCGCCGGACAGTAGCGGTTCGACGGACCGGCATAGACATCATGTTCGGAGGCCTTCTGCAGGTTCATGTCCTTGACCTTGAGATGGATCGGCTGATCCTCCTCATGGTTGGTGTTGGACAGGAACACCGACGACAGCCGGTCGAAGGTCAGCGCGCCGTCGGGCTTCGGCGCGGGACGCGGCTGATGCGCCTTCGCCGGATCGAGCGACTTCGCATCGTTCTTGCCATGCGGCAGCGTCCCGAACAGCGAGAAGCCGAACAGCGTATTGGTCCACATGTCGAGACCGCCGAGCGCGACGCCGATCACGGTGCCGAACTTCGACCACAGCGGCTTGACGTTGCGGACCTTGAACAGGTCCTTGCCGACAGCACTGTCGCGCCACGAATTCTCGTAGTCGACAATCTCGTCATTGGCGCGGCCCGCAGCCAGTGCAGCGGCCACATGCTCGGCGGCCTGCATGCCGGTGCCCATGGCGTTGTGGATGCCCTTGATGCGCGGCACGTTGACGAAGCCTGCGGCGCAGCCGATCAGCGCGCCGCCCTTGAAGGTCAGGCGCGGCACCGACTGATAGCCGCCTTCGGTGATCGCGCGCGCGCCATAGGAAATGCGCTTGCCGCCCTCGAAGACGCTGCGCACCTTCGGATGGGTCTTGAATCGCTGGAATTCCTCGAACGGCGACAGATACGGATCGTTGTAGTTCAGATGCACGACGAAGCCGACGGCGACGAGATTCTCGTTGTAGTGATAGAGGAATGAGCCACCGCCGGTGGAATTGCCGAGCGGCCAGCCGAACGAATGCTGGATCAGGCCCTTCTTGTGCTTGGCCGGATCGATCTGCCAGATTTCCTTGAGGCCGATGCCGAACTTCGAGGGCTGGCTGTCCTTGTCCAGCGCGAACTTCGCGATGAGCTGCTTGGTCAGCGAGCCGCGCGCGCCTTCGGCGAACAACGTGTACTTGCCGAGCAGTTCCATGCCGCGCGTATAGGACGGCTTGTGCGAACCATCGCGCGCCACGCCCATGTCGCCGGTGGCGATGCCGCGCACTTCACCATTCTCGCCATACAGCACTTCGACGGCGGCGAAGCCCGGATAGATCTCGACGCCGAGCACTTCCGCGCGCGTGCCAAGCCAGCGGCAGACGTCGCCGAGCGAACCGATATAGCAGTGATGATTGTTCATCAGCGGCGGCATTGCGAAGTTCGGCAGCCGGATCGCCGCGCTTTCGGTCGTCCAGTAGAAATGATCGTCCGTCACCTGGGTCTTGAGCGGACAGTCCGGATCGTCACGCCAGTCCGGAATCAGTTTGTCGAGACCCGCGGGATCGATCACCGCGCCCGACATGATGTGCGCGCCGACTTCGGAGCCCTTCTCCACTACGACGACAGAGAGGTCCGGATTGATCTGCTTGAGCCTGATCGCCGCGCTCAGACCCGATGGTCCTGCGCCGACAATCACAACGTCGAATTCCATCGAATCGCGCGGGGGCAGTTCCTCGGTGCTCATGATCTCATCTCGAAATGACGTTTCAGAACGGTTCTAAGCATCGTTCTTCCCGATTTTGGGCGCAAGAACAACCCTGTTTCGCTGCAGCGCGATCCGGCCTAAATTGAAAACCGTGACAACACCCGAGCCCATGCCCACCGCACACGAACTTCTGGCCTTCTATCTGGAGGCCGGAGTCGATTGCGCGTTGTCGGAAACGCCTGTGAATCGGCTGTCCGAAGAGGCCGCACCCGAGGAACGAGCGCCGTCACGGCCTCAACAGTTTCGCACTGCGAACCCGGCTCCCATACCGCCGCTCGCAGAGCCCGCGCCGGCGCCCGATGCCGCCATCACCTCCGCCCGCGAGATCGCACCGAAGGCCGCATCGCTGGAGGAACTGCGCGACCTGCTCGAACGTTTCGACGGCTGCGCGCTGAAATCGACCGCGACGCGGCTGGTGTTCGCCGACGGCAATCCGCAGGCGAAGATCATGTTCATCGGCGAAGCGCCCGGACGCGACGAGGATCTCGAGGGACGGCCGTTCGTCGGCCGCTCCGGAAAGCTGCTCGACCTAATGATGGGCGCGATCGGCCTCGATCGCACCAACGCTTATATCGCCAACATCATTCCATGGCGGCCGCCGGGCAACCGCGATCCCTCACCGCAGGAAACGCAGATCTGTCTGCCTTTCATCCGGCGGCAGATCGAACTGGTGAACCCGGACGTGGTGGTCTGCCTCGGCAAGCCATCGTCGCAGGCGATCCTCAATGTTACCGACGGCATCATGAAAACGCGCGGCCGCTGGTTCGACTATGACACCGGCGCGCGCAAGATCAGGGCGATGGCCACGTTCCATCCGGCCTATCTGCTGCGCCAGCCGATCTACAAGCGGCTGACCTGGCAGGACCTGCGGGCGATCAGGAAAGCCCTGAACGTGGGCACCGCGTCCTGATCTTTTTCACATCGCGTGGACCGCGAAACGCGCATGGCGGCTATATCAATATCCGCCGTAGAATGATTTTCCATTTCCATCCATAAGCGGGAAAGGAATGACCAAACAATAACTCCTGGGTGGAATATGACGGTTCTTACGGCAGACGTTTTTGACGACACACGTGCACGCACGAACGTCAAACGCCTCGCCGCCGCGCAGGCCCTGACCGGCGCCAATGCCGCCGTGATCTTCGCCACAGGCTCCATTGTCGGCGCGACCCTTGCGCCCACCGTCTCGCTCGCCACCCTGCCGCTTTCGGTCTACGTGCTTGGCCTTGCCGCAGGCACCCTTCCGACAGGAATGATCTCGCAGGCGTTCGGACGGCGCATCGCCTTTGTCATCGGCACCGGATGCGGCGCGCTCTGCGGACTGCTGGCGGCGTTCGCGATCTACCGGGGTTCGTTCGCCCTGTTCTGTTGCGCGACATTTCTCGGCGGCCTTTATGGCGCGGTGTCGCAATCCTATCGCTTCGCCGCGACCGACAGCGCCAGTCCCGAATACAGGCCCAAGGCGTTGTCCTGGGTGATGGCGGGCGGCGTGTTCGCCGGGCTGCTCGGTCCGCAGCTTGTGCAATGGACCATGAATCTCTGGTCGCCCTATTTGTTTGCGGTGAGCTTCCTGGTGCAGACCGCCGTGGCCCTGGTGGCGATGGCAGTGCTTGCCGGCGTCGATGCGCCGAAGCCCGTTCAAGCGGACCTCGCAGCCGGGCGGCCGCTGTTGGAAATCGCGCGGCAGCCGCGCTTCATCGCCGCCGCCATCTGCGGCGCGGTGTCCTACACCGGCATGAATTTCCTGATGACGTCAGCGCCGCTGGCGATGAAGTTCTGCGGACTGACCATCAGCGATTCCAATTTCGGCATTCAGTGGCACATCGTCGCGATGTACGGGCCGAGTTTCTTCACCGGTTCGCTGATCGCGCGTTTCGGCGCGGCGAGGATCACCGCCGTCGGACTCATTCTGGAGGGCATCGCCGCGGCGATCGGCGTGTCCGGAATCACCGCGATGCACTTCTGGAGCGTGCTGATTATGGTCGGGCTCGGCTGGAACTTCTCTTTCGTCGGCGCTTCGACTCTGATCGTCGAAACCCACCGGCCACAGGAGCGCAACAAGGTTCAGGCGCTGAATGACTTCATCGTCTTCGGCCTGATGGCGGTCGGCTCCTTCTCATCGGGACAGATGCTCGCCAACCACGGCTGGGCGATGGTCAACATCGCGCTGCTGCCTGCTCTTGCCATCGCGCTGCTGGCGCTCACAGCGTCATCCGCGATGCGCCCGCGCCCCGCCTAACCGACCGCGAATTTCACCGCAAACAGGACCGCCAGCAGCATCACCGCGGGTTTGGCTTCCGAAAAGCGCCCGGCGAGGATCTTCACCACCGCATAGGTGATGAAGCCCAGGCCGATGCCGGTCGCGATCGAATAGGTCAGCGGCATGGCGATGGCGGTCACCACAGCAGGCGCGTATTCGGTGACGTCATCCCACGCCATGTCGGCGAAACCGCGCGCCATCACGCAAGCGACGTAAAGCAATGCCGCTGACGATGCATAAGCGGGCACCATTCCGGCCAACGGCGCGAAGAACAACGCAAGCAGAAAGAACAGCGCAACGAACACCGATGTCAGTCCGGTGCGGCCGCCCGCGGCGACGCCGGACGCGCTCTCCACATAGCTGGTGGTTGTCGACGTGCCGATCAGCGAGCCGAACATCGCGGCGAAACTGTCCGCCATCAGAGCCTGCTTCATGCGCGGCAGCTTGCCGTCCTTGTCCAAGAGACCGGCGCGATGGGTGACGCCGATCAGCGTTCCGGCATTGTCGAACACATCGATGAAGAGAAAGCTGAACACCACGATGATGAACGTCAGTTCCCCGATGCGCGAGAAGTCGAGTTGCAGCAGCGTCGGCGCGAGCGATGGCGGCAACGATATCACGCCGTTGAAACTCGTTAGTCCGAGCGGCAATCCGATCAGCGACGCGATCAGGATGCCAAGCAGCGTGCCGCCGGGGACATTGCGCGCATTCATCGCCACGATCAGCGCGAAGCCGAGCAGGCAGAGCACCGGCGCGGGATTGGCGATGCCGAGCGGGCCTGCGGTCACGAGGGTTGCGGGACTCGCAACCACGACCTTGGCCTGTTCGAGTGCGATGATCGCGAGAAAAAGACCGAGGCCTGCGGAGATCGCGAATTTCAGATTTCGCGGAATGGCGTCGATAACGTATTCGCGCAGCCGGAAAATCGACAACGCAAAGAACAGCGCACCCGAGCAGAACACCGCAGCGAGCGCTTGCTGCCATGTGTATTTGTAGCCGAGCACAACGGTGAAGGCGAAGAAGGCATTGAGGCCCATGCCTGGTGCCAGTGCGATCGGATAATTCGCCAGAAACGCCATCGCCAGCGTGGAGACCGCCGCCGCAAGGCAGGTCGCGACGAACACCGCGCCCTTGTCCATGCCGGTGCCGGAGAGGATCGCCGGATTGACGACCACGATATAGACCATGGTCAGGAACGTGGTGAGACCTGCGATGAATTCGGTGCGGACGCTGGTGCGGTTTTCGGTGAGCGCGAATTGGCGATCCAAAAATGCGTCGGAAGACGTTTCAGGCCGCTCGCTCATCGTGGCACCTTTCTATTTCGGCGCGGGCAATGCCGGACGCACAATGCTCCAGCCGATCCGCACCAGGGCCTGCCGGCCCCTGATCCTGTGTTCGAACGCGCGCGGCACTTCCGGCACGAGGCCGGGAAAGCGTTGTGCAATATCCGCAGGCGGCGTACCCGCCGTATCCGCCGCGCGCCAGACCACGACACCGCCGGTCTGATTGAACAGCGCAGGCGTCAGCCATGGCGTCTGCCCGGGCGTCGCATCGAACATCACATGCGGACGCGACGGCGCGGCAAAGCCGATCAGGGTCGCGAGTTGCGCATCGCCCGCCACCGCAGCCAATGGCCGGCCCGTGCGCCGCTCGAAGTTTTCGCCGAAGAAGTGGCCGATCTCGGTCGCGGGCAGCGAGGTTTTCGCTTCGCTGCTGGCGATCCATGGCTGAATGAACGACAGGCCCAGAACGGCGATGGCGGGCGCCGCAACGATCAGCAGCCAGACAGAGCGCAGGAATTGCTGGCGCCGCAGCGGAATGAGATCGCCCGAAGCGACGATCACCGCCAGCCCCGTGAGCAGCAACGCGATGCCGTCGCCCCCGACCACCTGATCGCTGCCGAACAGCGCCGCGAAGAAGCTGAGACCGATAGGCGGCACCAGCGCGAAGACATAGACGAACAACCGCGCGAAAGGATCGACCGGCGGACGATAGATGATCGGCGCGTCTTCCGGCTTGCGCTCCATCAGGCGCGAATTCGCGATCAGCAGAATGGCGATGCCTGACACTGCCACCAAAAGCCCGGCCAGAAGCCAGCCCCAGCCGAGCACCTTGTCCTGAAGGCCGGTCATCACCGGCCATTCCGGCAGCACCGGCATATCCGCGCGCAGCAGCCAGATCGCATAGGGCAGCACCAAGACCGCGAGGATCACCAGCGCATACAGCGGATCGGCCGACAGCAGGGCACGCCGGCCTTGAGGCGTGACCAGCACGAAGCACGCCAGCAGCACCAGCAATGGAATTGACGCCGGTGTCGTCAGCAGCAGCAGACCGATTTCTACCGGCAGCATGAACCACGCATCGCGCCGTCCCTGCCCCACGATCTGCCATGCATGAAGCAGCACCAGCGCCCAGAGCGGCCGCGCCAGAACGAGCGGGCCGAACTCGGCACCCGGAAACGAAAAAGCGGTGATGGTCGCGGTCAACAGCACGGCCAGCACCGCATGCTGCGCGCCGACAATGGCGCGGCTGAGATTGAACAGCGCCCAGAACGTCAGAATGAAGCAGAGCTGCGCCAGTAGATAGACGCCGAAGATGTGATGACCCGCGAGACGGAAGGCCACATCCGCAAGCCAGAACGCAAAGGGCGGCCCGAGCTGGGTGCCGACCTGATGCTCCCGCCCGAAGGCCAGCACTGTCGCGACGTCACCCGGCGGGCTTCCATAGAGCAGCCACGGCAAAAACAGCCACAGCGCTGCCTGCGCCAGCACCGCCAGCCAGAACATCAGGCGAGGCCGTGCGCGGACCAGTTCAACGATCAGGGATGTGAAACGCATGAAACGTCCGAACCGCGGTGCGAGCAGCGTCCAGTGATAAAGCCCGCGGCACGGGGAGGCAACCGGAGCGCTTACGCGGTCAGGACAACATCCTCAGATATCGTCAGCGTTTCGATCATATCCGGCATCACGGCTTCATCGAGCCCGTGCTTGCGCCGCGCCGCGGCCACCGGCGCGAAAAGGCGGCGGTGATGGATGGTCGGACCGAGCCGGTCCAGCGCTTCGAGATGCGCCGGCACGCCATAGCCCATGTGCTGCTCGAAGCCGTAGCCGGGATGATCGAGCGCGAGGCGGCACATCAGCCGGTCGCGCGACACCTTGGCGACAATGGAGGCCGCGGCGATGGAGACGACAAGACCGTCGCCGCCGATCACCGCCTCGCAATCGCAGGTGACGTCGATCCGGTCGCGCCCGTCGACGAACACATGCTTCGGTGCCTCCGGCAGCGCCCGCACCGAGCGCGCCAGCGCCCATAACGACGCGCGCAAAATGTTGTCGCGCTCGATCCGGGACGGCGGCGCAACGGCGACCGACACCAGCGCAGTGGCGCAGATTTCCTCGAACAGCTCCTCGCGGCGTTCGCGCGTCAATCGCTTGGAATCGTCGAGCCCCTTCGGCACGCGCTTGGGATCGAGAATGACGGCCGCAGCCACCACTGGTCCCGCCAGCGGACCGCGCCCCGCCTCGTCGCAGCCCGCGACCGGCCAGACGCCGCGCTTGAACAGCGCGCGCTCCCGCCGGAAGCTCGGCGGCGCGACCGCGATCACGCCCTTGCGTGGCGCCGCTTTCGCCGTTGCTGCTGATGGCTTGCGAATCATGGCGCGATGCTGGGGCGGTGCGCTCACCATCGCAAGCCGGAACTTTCATCCATGCCCGTTATTCAGGGACGAGGACATGAATTGGCTGTCCTAAAAAAACGCTTTCTTCTCCCTCTCCCCGTAAACGGGGAGAGGTGAAGAACTCTCCTGCCGACTTTCAGAACAAATCGAGCTGTTCGTTGATGCGCTTGGGCCGCGCGAAATGCGCTGTGGTCAGCTTCGAGCGCCGTTTATTAAGTCCGAGCTTTTCGCAGGCGATCTCGAAGCGCCGTCCGATCATCCACGCCATCGGCCCGGTTCCCTTCATGCGCGTGCCCCATTGCGAGTCGTAGTCGCGGCCGCCGCGCATGTCGCGGATCAGCGTGAAGACATGACGATAGCGGTCCGGATAATTCGCCATCAGCCATTCGCGGAACAGGTCGCGGACCTCAAGCGGCAGCCGCAGCAGCACGTAGCTTGCTTCCTTGACGCCGGCATGGGCGGCGGCATCGAGAATGCGCTCGATCTCGGAATCGTTCAGCGCCGGGATCACGGGCGCGACCATCACCGTTGTCGGAATGCCCGCCTCCGCCAGCATGCGCAGCGCTTCCAATCGCTTCGGCGGCGTCGAAGCGCGCGGCTCCATGGTGCGCGCCAGCTTCGGATCGAGCGATGTCACCGAGATCGCGACCTTGGCGAGATTGCGCTTGGCCATTCGCGCCAGAATATCGATGTCGCGTGTCACCAGCGCGGATTTGGTAACGATGCCGACCGGATGCGCGGTGCGCTCCAGCACTTCGAGAATACCACGCATGATTTTGCGCTCGCGCTCGATCGGCTGATACGGATCGGTGTTGGTGCCGATCGCGATCATGCGCGGCTCGTAGCCCGGCGCGGCGAGTTCCTTCTCCAGAAGTTCGGGCGCATCCGGCTTGACGAACAGCTTGGATTCGAAATCCAGCCCCGGCGACAGGCCGAGATAGGCGTGGGTCGGCCGCGCGAAGCAATAGACGCAGCCGTGCTCGCAGCCACGATACGGATTGATCGAACGGTCGAAGCCAATATCGGGCGAATCGTTGCGGGTGATGACCTTGCGTGCGGTATCGAGGGCGACCGTGGTCTGGAACGGCGGCAGTTCTTCGAGACTCTGCCAGCCGTCGTCGAAGGCAACGCGCGCCTCCGCCTCATAGCGTCCGCTGGCGTTCGACTGCGCGCCGCGGCCCCTGCGCCGCTGCCGGTCGATGGCGACTTCGATCTCGGCAAAAGGCGAAGGCGCCTCCGCCGGCCCCTGGACCGGAGATTGGGGCGGCGCGACCGGCGGATGTCTGAGGGCATTGGACGCTCTGCTCATGCCGCCAACATAACATCGAATGAGAACAAAACAAGAACTTCAATTTCTCATCCCCGGAGAGGATCGCCCGGTGCCTGCTTTGAATGCCTGCCGCAAAAAGCTGCACCGAATGGGCTGTTCTGCCTGTGACAAGATGATAACCATGCCCCTGCAAGCATTTGGCGCAGCATTCCGGTCGTCACCTTATGATCAGCGTTGTCATTCCTACCGAAGGCGTCGAACAGCCGGTCGTGGCCACGCTCGCGGCCCTGGTTCCGGGCGCGGCGGCAGGAATCATCCAGCGTGTCGTGCTGGTCGACCGCCCGGGCTCGGACACCATCGAACGAGTGGCCGATGTCGCCGGATGCGATTTCCTGAGATTCGAGGGATCGCGCGCAGCAGCCCTTGCCAAGGGCGCCGAACAAAGCCGCTCGCCCTGGCTGCTCTTCCTGCGTCCCGGCGCGGTGCTGGAAAGCAGCTGGATCGATGAAACCACCCAGTTCATGGAGAGGATGTCGGCCAGCGGTCAGCGGCGCGCTGGCATCTTTCGCTATGCCCGCTCGCCCTATGAAGAGGCCACGGTGCGCGACGGCGTGCGCCTGCTGGCGCGCCTTATCTCCGGCCCCTCGGCCGATCAGGGCCTGCTGATTTCCCGCGATCATTATGAGCGGATCGGCGGTTATGCGCCTCAGGTGCGGCGCGCAGAGGCCAAGCTAATCTCGAAACTCGGCCGGACTGGCCGCGCCATGCTGCGGACCCGGATTTTCGTGGCCGCCTGACATTAGTTGACTGCGTCAAATTACTGATTGACATCGTCAACAATCAAGGAGCAGATTTCGTGCAGGACGAGATATGCCCATGCCAACCCCATCCGAACTTCCCGACGGCGCAGCGATCGACGCCATCCGACGGTTTAACCGCTTCTACACCCGCAAGATCGGCGTGCTCGAGCAGCACCTGCTCGAAAGCCCGTTCACCCTGACCGAAGCGCGCGTGCTGTTCGAACTCGCGCAGCGTGACGACCTGACCGCCCGCGACATCGGCACCAAGCTGGGCCTCGATCCCGGCTATCTCAGCCGCATCGTCCACGCCTTTACCGAAAAGAACCTGATCACGCGCAAGCCCGTGCCGTCGGACCGGCGGCAGTTCCGGCTGTCGCTCACGGCCAAGGGCCGTCTGGCATTCGGTCGCCTGAATCAGGAATCGCAATCCGATGTCGCGAACATGCTGAGCGCGCTGCCGGCTGACGACGGACAACGCCTCGTGGAAGCCATGACCACCATCGAACGGTTGCTGGACGACGAGGCGCCCCGCCCCGCACCCGTGCTGCGCGCACACCGGCCCGGCGACATGGGCTGGATCATCCAGCAGCATGGCGCGCTTTATGCGCGTGAGTACGGATGGGACATTTCCTTCGAAGCCTTATGCGCGGAGATCGCGGCGCAATTCCTCAAGACCTTCGATCCGGCGCGCGAGCGCTGCTGGATCGCGGAGATCGATGGCCGACAGGTGGGCTCGGTGTTTCTGGTGAAGCACACCGGCGACATCGCCAAGATCCGCCTGCTGCTGATCAATCCGGCGGGACGCGGCATCGGTCTCGGCAAGACCCTGGTCGATGAATGCATCGCATTTGCGCGCGCCTGCGGCTATCGCAAGATCACGCTCTGGACCCAGAGCATCCTGCTCGCCGCGCGCGGAATTTATCAACGGGCGGGCTTCGTGCGTGTCGCGACCGAGCCGCATCACAGCTTCGGGCAGGATCTGACCGGCGAGACGTGGGAGCTTGAATTGTGAGGCGGGGGCGTGACACGCGGCACTCCCGCGTCACGCCGGAAGTCATCGCCTATCACGCCGCCAGAGCCCGGCGGCTGCGTTTGCGCGCCTATCGTCAGGCCCTGCGGATGGCTCTTGCCGCCATGACGCGGGCACTCCGAAGGATCCGCTCCTGATATTCAACCCTTCGCCTTGCCGCGTTTCAGGTGTTCGTCCAGCCGCGGCATGATCTCGACGAAGTTGCACGGCTTGGTGCGGTAATCGAGCTGATGCGACAGGATGCCGTCCCAGCCGTCCTTGCACGCGCCCGGCGAGCCCGGAAGAGAGAAGATGTATGTCGCGCCGGCAACGCCCGCGGTTGCGCGGCTCTGAATGGTCGATGCGCCGATCTTGGCGTGGCTCAGCATGTGAAACGCAATCGAAAAACCATCCATCCGCTTCTCGAACAGCGGCTCGATGGCTTCCGGCGTGACGTCGCGGCCGGTGAAGCCGGTCCCGCCCGTGGTGACGATCGCATCGACACCGGGATCGGCGATCCACGCCCTCACCTTCGCGCGGATCGCTTCGATGTCGTCGGTGACGATATCGCGCGCGGCGAGATGATGGCCCGCTGCCGTGAGACGATCCGCCAGTATGGCTCCCGACTTATCATCGGCCAGCGACCGCGTATCGGAAATCGTCAGCACCGCGATGCTGAGCGGGATGAAAGGGCGGGTCTCATCTGTTGAGGACATCGCGTTATTCCTTGGCCGTCACCCTGAGGCGCGAGGCGGTTCTTACGCCGAGCCTCGAAGGGCGACGGCATTGACATCGTCATCCTTCGAGGCTCGCAGCAAAAGCTGCTCGCACCTCAGGATGACGGTCCTCGCTTTTCTATAGCTGCACGCCCGGAGCGAACGTGTTGCAGGCCTGCACGCTGCCCTGCTGGTAGCCGGTCATGAACCAGCGCTTGCGCTGCGCCGCCGAGCCGTGGGTGAACGAGTCCGGCACAACACGCCCCGTCGCCTGCCGCTGCAGCGTGTCGTCCCCGATGGCGGACGCCGTGGTCAGCGCGGCGTCGATGTCGCCCGCCTCGAGGAAGCCCGGTCGCTTCTTCTCCTCGCGGTTCACCCAGACGCCGGACAGGCAATCGGCCTGCAATTCGATGCGGACCTGAATGGCGTTGGCCTCGGCCTTGCTCCCGGCCTGCTGCTGCATCTGCGTCGCCTTCGGCAGAATGCCGAGCAGGTTCTGGATGTGATGCCCGGCTTCATGAGCGATGATGTAGGCGGCGGTGAACTTGCAGGCATTGCCCGAACAGCCGCGGAAGCGCGTCTCCACCTCGCGGAAGAATCCGGTGTCGAGGAAGATCTGCTTGTCCGGCGGACAATAGAACGGGCCCATGGCCGACTGCGCCATGCCGCAGCGGCCGCCATTGGTGGCGTTGCGGAACAGCACGATGCGCGGCCCGCGATAGGTCTGGCCGCTGGCCTTGAAGATTTCGTCCCAGCGGTCGTCGATTTCGCCGAGCACGCCGGCGATCATGTTGCCCATCTCGTCGGTCGGTGCGCCGGCCTTCGGCGGGCTGCCGGTCCTTCGGTCGGTCTGATACGAGGGGGCCTGCTGCTGACCGCCGGTGAGAATTTCCGCGCCGCCGATCAGGATGCGCGGATCGATGCCCACCGCCCAGCCGATCAGGCCGAGAACAATGACGGTTCCAATGCCGAGGCCACCGCCTCCGCCCATCGGGAATCCGAAACCGCCTCCGCCGCCGAGCCCGCCCCCGCTGTCATCGCGGCGATCGTCGATGTTGTCGCTGCGGCGGAAGTCATCGTAACGCATCGTAATTCTCCTGACCCGGCGGGCGCGCGGCACTCAACGAGATGGAGCCGCAAAATATCCTGTTAACGATTCATACATTGCCCGGCAAAAATTGCCTAGCACTGTCTCACGCGGCTTTTTCAACGTGTTTCAACTCCGCGACATGAATAACGGCTGAATTTCGCAACAAGTCGCGCATGCCGCGAATAATTTCCGGCGATGAGCTGGTTGTTCAACGCGTCGCATGCGTTTGCGATCCACGATGCGATGCACCTTCGGATTCAATTTCGGATTCGTCACAAACATGTTTTCGATTAAGCCGATTTTTACCTTGGCCATTCATGGTGATGACAGTCGGATTTGTTAGTCCCGCGTCGCCGACTGCGTCGCCTGAGTCAGGTTTTGAGTCATGGTAGTGTCGCGTCGCGGGGCGTCTGCAAAGGCGCCCCGCACTCAATTTGAAAATGCTCCGAGTTCGCACATCGTCATCGGCGATTGCGTCGCGGAAATGTCGAAGATGAAAGCCGGATCGGTCGATCTGGTTTTTGCGGATCCCCCGTACAATCTGCAATTGAAGGGCGATCTCAAGCGCCCTGACGAATCCCATGTCGATGCCGTCAACGACGACTGGGACAAGTTCTCATCATTCGCTGCCTATGACGATTTCACGCGCGCATGGCTACTTGCCGCACGCCGCGCCATGAAGCCGTCGGCGACGATCTGGGTGATCGGCTCCTATCACAATATTTTCCGCGTCGGCGCGATCATGCAGGATCTGGGCTTCTGGATTCTCAACGACATCGTGTGGCGCAAGACCAACCCGATGCCGAATTTCCGCGGCCGCCGTTTCACCAACGCGCACGAAACTATGATCTGGGCCGCGCGCGACGAAAACGCCAAGGGCTACACCTTCAACTATGAAGCGCTGAAGGCCGCGAACGAGGATGTTCAGGCACGTTCCGACTGGACCATTCCGCTGTGCACCGGCGAGGAACGCCTCAAGGGCAGCGACGGCAAGAAGGTTCACCCGACGCAGAAGCCGGAAGGGCTGCTGGCGCGCGTGTTGCTGTCGTCGTCGAAGCCCGGCGACCTCGTGATCGATCCGTTCAACGGCACCGGCACCACCGGCGCTGTCGCCAAGCGCCTCGGCCGCAGCTACATCGGCTTCGAGCGCGACAAGACTTACGCCAAGGCCGCCGAGGCGCGCATCGCCGCGATCGAGCCACTGCCGGAAGCGACGCTTGCACCGTTCATGACCGCGCGCGGCGCACCGCGTGTCGCATTCGCCGAACTGGTGGAACGCGGCATGATCGTGCCCGGCGCCAGGCTGGTCGATTCCAAGAAGAAGCACGCTGCACTCGTGCGCGCCGACGGCGCGATCATGCTCGGCGACAAGGTCGGCTCGATCCACCGCATGGGCGCGCTGGCGCAGGGTTCGGAAAGCTGCAACGGCTGGTCGTTCTGGCATGTCGAGACCAAGAAGGGCTTGCGCCTGATCGACGAGTTGCGCGCCGAAATCCGCAGCGAGATGGCCGCCGGCTAAACTGCCCAGCGACAACAGGAAAGATCGGAAGGCCACATCCAAACGGTGTGGCCTTTTTGCTGCGCAGCCAACCGAAACAAAAATTCAGGTTGCAAAATACAACCTAATAATTACGTTAATACAACTTATAGGTGTGTATGGATTTCGTTGCTCAACCCTCGTGTGATGGAGTTCCGGTTATGTAGTTTGAAACATCAAGCGACATTTCATCCGATCAGGTTGCTTCTATTGAAAAGATACTCAGACAGGCCGCCATCGAGTCGAAGAACGAGAAGTTCTTCGGACCGAACGACAAGATCGAAATTGTGAAAAACCCGAGCGCGCCCTCGGTGGAACAGTTGGCCCGGGAGGGCATGGGCATGAAGCCCATGGGCAACCCGACCGTTTGCGCGATCGCTTATGAGGCGGCACGCAGAGCCTGCGGCGGAAACACAAACTGCGAAGCGCTGGCCTACATCGCCTATCAGATCTGCCTCCGGTCCTGATCTTTCCGGAGGGACTGCCGCGACTTGCCAACATGCTCGCGAGGCCTCTTCCGCGAAGAAGTCTCGCGAGCAGGTGTCGAACGCCCGTTGCCCAACCGGCTTTTTCCGTGTCATGACCTCAAGGGACCTTGAGGAGCGCATCATGACCATTCTCATCGCAGGCGGCGGCATCGGCGGGCTGACGCTCGCGCTCAGTCTTCATCAGGTCGGCATTCCGTGCCGCATCTTTGAAACCGTGCCCGAGTTGAAGCCGCTCGGCGTCGGCATCAACGTGCTGCCCCATGCGGTGCGCGAACTCACCGAACTCGGCCTGCTCGACAAACTGGACGCCGCGGGCGTGCGCACCCGGGAACTGTCTTATTATTCGAAACACGGCAAGCCGATCTGGACCGAGCCACGCGGGCTGGACGCCGGATACAAGTGGCCGCAGGTCTCGATCCATCGCGGCGTGCTGCAGCAGATCCTGTTCGACACCGTGATCGAACGTCTCGGCCGCGACAGCCTTCTCAACAGTCATCACCTCGCCGACTTCACCGAAACATCGGACGGCGTGTCCGCGCGCTTCATCGACAAGGCGACCGGACAGGATGCAGGCACCTATGAAGGTGCGCTGCTGATCGCAGCCGACGGCATCCATTCCGCCGTGCGCGCGAAGCTCTATCCGGACGAAGGCGCGCCGATCTGGAACGGCCGCATCCTCTGGCGCGGCGTCACCGAGACCACGCCTTTTCTCTCCGGCCGTTCCATGATCATGGCGGGCCATGAAAGCCTGAAATTCGTCTGCTATCCGATTTCAAATCCACTCCCCAGCGGCAAAGTCCGCGTCAACTGGATCGCCGAACGCTACTTCCCGCCGGACCATCAATGGCGGCGCGAGGACTACAACCGCGCGGCCAAACTCGACGAATTCCTGCCGTGGTTCGCGGACTGGCGGTTCGACTGGCTCGACGTGCCGAGCCTGATCCGCAACTGCGAGCATGCCTACGAGTATCCGCTGGTGGACCGCGATCCGTTGGATCGCTGGACCTTCGGCAAGGTCACGCTGCTCGGCGACGCCGCGCATCCGATGTATCCGATCGGCTCCAACGGCGCATCGCAGGCGATCCTCGACGCGCGGGTGCTGACGCGCGAACTGCTCGCGCATGGCACAACGCCCGCAGCGCTTGCCGCCTATGAAGCCGAGCGCCGCCCGGCGACCACCGAGCTTGTGAAACTCAACCGGCGCAACGGCCCCGAGCAGGTGATGCAGCTTGTCGAGGAACGCGCGCCGAACGGATTCGGCACCGTCACCGATGTGCTGTCACGACAGGAACTGGAAGACGTCGCCAACACCTACAAGCGCGTGGCGGGTTTTCAGGTCGATGCGCTCAACGCCAAACCGCCTATCGTGCCACGAATAGAACGGCGGGCGGGACTGTAAGCGCGCCAAACGCGGAATCAGCCGCGCAGCAGCCGGTAGCGCTTGTGCATCAGGCAGGTGTTCACGACGAGAACGTAGTCCTGCATCGCCTGATCCTGCTTGATCGCGCCGCCTTCAGCCACAGCGCCACCGGCAGACTGGGCCGCATCGGTCGCGGCATAAAGCGTGCGCGCCTGACGGAACGATGACACCGGAACGAGTGACGCAACACTGCCGGCAACCGACAGCGCCGTGCCTGCGGCCACCTGCTGCTGCGCCTGACGCGCGGCGGTTTCCTGCGGTGCGGCCTGCTGGCGGCACTCGGCGAGATCGCGGCGATACTTGTCCTGATTGACGCGGTGCATGTCGACCAGCGGCTCATAGAGCGGCGGAAGGTCCGCAGACTGCGCCGTTGCGGTCGGAGCGGTCCCCGTCGTCGCGACGGGACCGCTGGTTGTGTTGCAGGCAGCAAGAAGAAGGCCGAGACCGGCCAGCGCAAAATAACGCATTGGAAATACCCCCGTATTCCATCCCCAAAGTATGGCCGGAGGTAAGCACAGGCGCGGACATTCGGCTAGTGCGCGCGGAACTCGATCAGGATCGCCACCCTAACGGACCTGACTGTGGCGATTAGTTCAGATCTTGTCGGCGGTTATCGCGAGTCTTGTAACCGTTAACCTTTCATTAAACATGTTCTTGTCGTTCCGGACCACTTGCAGTTGAATGCCTCGCAACAGGGTTAATGTTCCACTAACGGATCAAGCTGAAATGAGCGCAATTTCGGACGTGGCAACGGAAGATGTAGCGCCGAAAGGTGCCGATCAGAAAACGCCACCGGGCGTGCTTGTCGATGGTCCGGTGGTGGACGCCAAGTTTCTCGATTCCTACATCGCGTTCGGCCTCATGATTCCGGGTTCGATCGCGGCGCTGATCTGGGCATTCACGCAGGGCATCGGCTGGACGGAGATATTGGTCTTCGTCGGCATGTTTTCACTGACCACGGCCGGGATCGGCGTGGCCATGCATCGCTTTCTCGTGCATCGAAGCTTTCGCTGCGGTCCGATCATGCGCGCGTTCTTCTGCGCGATCGCCACGATGGCCGTACAGGGCTCGGTGTTGAAATGGGTTTCCAATCATCGCCGGCACCATCTTCATGCCGACCAGCCCGGCGACGTCCACAGCCCCTACTATGACGGCGCCGGTAACCGCTATGTCAGCTACCTGAAGGGAATGCTGCATGCGCAAGGCGGATGGGTCTGGGATCAGGAAACGACCGATGCAGAATATTATGCCAAGGATATTCTGGCCGACCCCATCGCGATGTTTTTCACGAGAACCCGCTGGTACTGGTACGGATTGTCGGCAGTTTTGATTCCGGGCGCCATCGGCTACGCGGTCGGCGGCGTCCATACGATGATCGGCTGCGTGCTGTTCTCCGGCCTGTTCCGCAGCTACGTCATGACCATGGCGACCTCACTGGTCAATTCGGTCTGCCATAGCGACGGCCGCTACGGTTACCGCCGCTATGAGCTGGAAGACGGCACGACCAACGAACTGGTCACGACCATTCTCACCTTCGGCGAAGGGCTCCACAACAACCATCATAGATTCCCACGGGACGCCTATCTTTCACACGCCTGGTACGAAATCGACATCAACGGCGCGATCATTCTCGCACTTGAAAAGCTCGGGCTTGTGCATGACGTTTTTCGCGGCGGCGAGCGCAGCCGGTCCTGACCGGAAAGACCTCTCAAACGATCGGGAAGCGCTGACGGCATAGCCGCCTCGTCCCTTAACCGGGAAGATCGCCAAGTCCGTGCGCGATCACCTTGCGCATGACGTTCGGCAGCGCCTCGTCTTTCAGCGTCGCGATCGGCGCCCAGCGCATGCCCGCCGGGGCACGGGTTCGCGTCGCAACGCTTGCCGTATAGACGACGAGTTCAAGCGGGAAATGCGTGAACACATGCGTCACCACGCCCGCCTTGCGATGCCAGCGCGACACCTTCAATTCAGGCGCCTGCGCGCGCGCTGCGTTGTCCTCTTGATAGGCAAGCCAGTCGGATGTCGGCACCTCAAGCATGCCGCCGAGCAATCCTTTTTCCGGACGCGTGCGAACCAGCAATTCATCGCCGCGCGTGACGACGAAGGCCGCGCCGCGCCGCAGAGCGCCGGTCTTCTTCGGAGCCTTGCGCGGAAACGTCTCCTGATCGCCGCGTTCGCGCGCCGCGCAGTTGTCGTTGAGCGGGCACAGGCCGCAGGCTGGTTTCTTCGGCGTGCAGATCGTGGCCCCAAGGTCCATCAGCGCCTGCGCGCTGTCGCCCGCGCGCGACGGCCCGAGCAATGTCGCGGCCAAGTCCTGAATCAGCGGTTTGGCTTTCGGCAATGCATCTTCCACCGCGAACAGCCGCGACACCACGCGCTCGATATTGCCGTCCACCGGCATGGTCCGGCGATCGAAGGCGATCGCGGCGATGGCGGCCGCGGTGTAAGGCCCGATGCCCGGCAAGGCGCGCAGGCCCTCTTCCGTGTCGGGAAACACACCGGCATGGTCGCGCAGCACGGCGGCGGCGCAGGCGTGAAGATTGCGCGCGCGCGAATAATAGCCGAGCCCGGCCCACATCCGCAGCACGTCGTCCAGCGACGATGCACCGAGCGCCGCCACCGTCGGCCAGCGCGCGGTGAATTTTTCGAAGTAAGGACCGACCGCCTTCACGGTGGTCTGCTGCAGCATGATCTCGGACAACCACACGCGATAGGGATCGCTCGTCTCGCCTGGCAAGGCCCGCCACGGCAGGCGGCGACGATGCCGGTCGTACCATGCGAGCAGCAGCGCGCTCCGGTGACCGGACACATCCTGCGATTTTCCGGATGCCGCTTTGTTTCGCCGCACGGCTGCGCCTGCTAGAGTCATGCTTCCTTGTAGGCAAGACCCATCCACATGAACAAGCCCGGTCCCATCTCGGCCAAGCCGTTATCCGCACTGCTCGGCAGCGCGATCAACGATGCTTTCGCCAAACAGGGCTTCGCCTCGCGCGAACTGGTGACGCGATGGGCCGACATCGCCGGGGCGCAGGTAGCCGCCCATTCGGAACCCTTGAAAATCCAGTGGCCACGGCCGGTGGAAAACCAGCCGCTCGAGCCGGCCACCTTGATCCTGCGGGTCGAGGGGCCGATGGCGCTGGAAATCCAGCACACCTCGGACGTCATTCTGGAGCGGGTCAACCGCTTCCTCGGCTGGAACGCAATCGGCCGCATCGCCCTGCGGCAAGCGCCGCTCTCGCGCAGGCCCGCGCCAAGACGCACCAAAAAGCCGGATGTCGCAGCCGTCGCCAGACTGGAAGCCGATCTCACCGTGGTGGAGGATGCGGAGCTTCGCGCCGCGCTGGCCCGGCTCGGGGCCATGATCAAGCGGAAGTGACGGGGCGCACAGGATACGTCTTGGGCCCGGCATTGCCACAATCATGGTTTCAAGCTACGGCATGATCCTCGAAAGCGGGCATAAAGCGCCTTTTCGCACGCAATTTCCGGAGCAGACCGTTGATCATCACGCGCCGCGCCTTTAACGCCGCCCTCTCCCTCGCTGGTGTCGC
The DNA here is from genome assembly GCA_017308575.1 of Afipia sp. Classification (GTDB taxonomy): domain Bacteria; phylum Pseudomonadota; class Alphaproteobacteria; order Rhizobiales; family Xanthobacteraceae; genus Afipia. The sequence goes on along the minus strand of JAFKEQ010000002.1, from coordinate 389,140 downwards.
CGCCATTGCCGGCATCTCTCCATGGCAGTTCATCGCGGGGGCAAGCGCCCAGAGTGCGGAAGAGATCGCCAAGCCGAGCGCGCTGGGCGACATGGCGCTCGGCTCCAAGGACGCGTCCGTCACCATTGTCGAATATGCGTCGATGACCTGCCCGCACTGCGCGGCCTTCACCCACGACGTGTTTCCCCAACTGAAGAAGGAATACATCGATACCGGCAAGGTGCGTTTCGTGTTCCGCGAATTCCCGCTGGATCAGGTCGCACTCGCCGCCTCGGCGCTGGCGCGCTGCGTCGCCAAGGACGATGCGCCGAAGTATTTCGCTGTCATCGATATCCTGTTCAAGCAGCAGAACGACCTCGTGTCCGATGCGCTCGGCACCATCAACCGCGTCGGCAAGCAGGCTGGCTTCAGCGAGCAGATGATCAAGGACTGCGTGCAGAACGATCCGACGATCCAGAAGGGCATCCTCGACAGCCGCGAGTTCGCCTACAAGACGCTCAAGGTGAATTCGACTCCGTTCTTCTTCGTCAATGGAACGCCGGTCCGCGGCGAGACCTCGTTCGACGCCTTCGAAAAGCTCATCAAGCCGCTGCTCAAGAGCTGAACGTCTGCGGGGTCTCGTTCGGGAACCCGGCAAACGTCCTGAGATTCCTTTGAAAATCCCCCGGAATCTCGCCTAAATCGCGTCTAAATCCCTTGGGAAAAGCCTTCGCGCCCGGTTGCCCTCCCGGGCCCGCGCCGCCATTGTGCAGGCCAATCGAGGCGCATTCCGCGACTCAGCTACACTGGCACAGGGCCGCTACGACCTTGCCCCGGCTGCATCTTTCAGCCCGGCCAACAGAGCACCGAATTCTATGAAACTGACGCGTCTTCGCCTTCACGGGTTCAAGTCATTCGTTGAACCGACTGATTTTCTGATCGAGCCCGGCCTCACCGGTGTCGTCGGTCCGAACGGCTGCGGCAAATCCAATCTGGTGGAAGCGCTGCGCTGGGCGATGGGCGAAACCTCCTACAAGTCGCTGCGCGCGTCCGACATGGATGCGGTGATCTTCGCGGGCTCGGGCAATCGCCCCGCGCGCAACCATGCCGAAGTGGCGATGACGATCGACAACACCGATCGTTCAGCACCCGCCGCCGTCAACGATCAGGACCTGCTGGAAATCTCGCGCCGGATCGAGCGCGAAGCCGGCTCGGTCTATCGCATCAACGGCAAGGATGTGCGCGCGCGCGACGTGCAGATCCTGTTCGCTGACGCCGCCACTGGCGCGCGCTCTCCCGCGCTCGTTCACCAGGGCAAGATCGGCGAGATCATTCAGGCGCGTCCCGACCAGCGCCGCCGCGTGCTGGAAGACGCCGCCGGCGTCGCCGGCCTTCATGCGCGCCGCCATGAAGCCGAACTGCGCCTCAAGGCCGCCGAGACCAACCTCACCCGCGTCGAAGACGTGATCGGGCAACTGTCCGGACAGATCGACGGCCTGAAAAAGCAGGCGCGACAGGCGATCCGCTTCCGCGAAGTCGCCGCCAAGGTCCGCAAGGCCGAGGCGCTGCTGTTCCATCTGCGCTGGCTGCAGGCCCATGCCGACGTCAACGATGCAGGGCGGACCCACGATCTGAACGTGCGCGAACAGGCCGAACGCACCCAGCATCAGGCGGAAGCCGCGCGCATTCAGGCGATCCGCGCCTCCGAACTGCCGGGCCTGCGCGAAGCCGAAGCCCGCGCCGCTGCAGGCCTGCAGCGCCTGACCAACGCGCGCGAAATGCTCGACCGCGAGGAAGCGCGCGCCAAGGAGCGCGTCACCGAACTCGATCGCCGCCTGACCCAGTTCGATGCCGACATCGAGCGCGAGCAGCGCCAGCTCTCCGACGCCGACGTGGCGCTGGCGCGGCTGCAAACCGAAGACACCGAACTTAAGGAAGAAATCCGGTCGCGCGTGGACAAGCGCAGCGGCGCGGACGAACGCGTGTCCGAGGCGGAAGCAACCCTCGCCGCCGCCGAGCGTACCTTCTCCGAACTGACCACGGCGCTCGCCGACCTCACCGCGCGGCGCAATCAGCTCGAAGCCAGTGTGCGGACGCATCGCGACCGCGTCGCGCGGTTCGATCAGGACATCGCTAACGTTCAGGCGGAAATCGCGCGGCTCAACGCCGAAACCGGCGGCCTTGGCGATCTCGAGGAACTGACCGCCGTCGTCGAAACCGCGCAGCAGATGCTGCTGGAATCCGAGGCCAACAGCCAGGCTAGCGAAGCTGCCCACATAGCCTCACGCGCCACGCTGGAATCCTCGCGCGCGCCGCTGGCCGATGCCGAAAAGCGCGTGCAGCGGCTGGAGACCGAGGCCAAGACGATCTCCAAGCTGGTCAACGGCGAAACCAAGAATCTGTGGCCGCCGATCATCGACGGCGTCAACGTCGCCAAGGGCTTTGAAAAGGCGCTCGGCGCGGCGCTCGGCGACGATCTCGACGCGCCGGTCGATCCGACCGCCCCGATGCGCTGGTCCAACCTTGGCGTTGTCGACGGCGACCCGTCGCTGCCCGACGGCATCGAAGCGCTGGCCGTGCATGTCACCGCGCCGCCCGAACTGGCGCGGCGTCTGGCGCAGATTGGCGTCGTCAGCCGCGAGCGCGGCGCTGAGCTGGCCTCGCAGCTCAAGACCGGCCAGCGGCTGGTGTCCCGCGAAGGCGATCTGTGGCGCTGGGACGGTTTCGTCGCGGCAGCCCATGCGCCGACCGGCGCGGCGCGGCGTCTGGCCGAGCGTGCGCGCCTTGTCGACATCGAATCCGAACTCGAACAGGCCCGTTCCGATGCCGCCGCCAAGCGGCAGGCGCTGGAGAATGCAGACTCTGCACTGAAGGCCGCCGCTGCTGTCGAAGGCGCGGCGCGTGAAGCGGTGCGCAACGCACAGCGCGAAGCCAACGCGGCGCGCGAACGTCATGCCGCCGCCGAGCGGGAGATCAACCGCCACGCTTCGCACCGTTCCGCGCTCGACGAACGCGCGACACGCCTCGCTGCTGACCGGGACGAAGCGCAGGGCGCGCATGAAAGCGCCGTCGAAGCGCTGGGCGAACTGCCCGGCAGCGCCGAGAATGAGGAACGTCTCGCCGCCGTGCGCGCCGACATGGACGGCCACCGCCGCCTCGCGGCACAGGTCCGCGCCGAAGCGCAGGCGCTGGCCCGCGAAGCCGAGCTTGCGGACCGCCGCGTGCAGGCGATCATCGCCGAATCCAACGAATGGAAGGCCCGCAAGGACAACGCGGCGTCGCAGATCTCGACCATCGAGACCCGCATCGTCGAGGTGAAGACCGAGCGCGCCGAACTCGACAACGCGCCGGAATTCTTCGCCGAGAAGCGCAGCGCCGTCATCAGCGAAATCGAGCACGCCGAATCCGACCGCCGCATGGCCGCCGACGCGCTGGCCGAGGCCGAAACCATGATGGCGGAAACCGATCGCGTGGCACGCGCCACCCTCGAAGCGCTGTCGGCATCGCGCGAGGCCTGCGCCCGCTCCGAAGAGCGGATGGAAGGCACCCGCCGCCGTCTCGAGGATATCGAACGCGAAATCCACGACATGCTCGAGGTCGAGCCGCAGGGTGTCGCGGCGCTGGCGGAAGTCGCGCCCGACACCGAACTGCCGCCTGTCGGCGATGTCGAAGCCGAACTCGAGAAGCTGCGCCGCGACCGCGAGCGCCTTGGCGCCGTCAACCTGCGCGCCGAGGAAGAACTGCGCGAGGTCGAGACCCAGCATACGGGCCTCACCACCGAGCGCGACGATCTGGTGGAAGCGATCAAGAAGCTGCGCACCGGCATCCAGAGCCTCAACAAGGAAGCGCGCGAGCGCCTGCTGACCTCGTTCGAGACGGTGAATGCCCACTTCAAGCGGCTGTTCACTGAGCTGTTCGGCGGCGGTCAGGCCGAACTGACGCTGATCGAAAGCGACGATCCGCTGGAAGCCGGCCTCGAAATCATCGCCAAGCCGCCGGGCAAGAAGCCGCAGACCTTGTCGCTGCTCTCGGGTGGCGAGCAGGCGCTGACCGCGCTGGCACTGATCTTCGCGGTGTTCCTCACCAACCCGTCGCCGATCTGCGTGCTGGACGAAGTCGACGCGCCGCTCGACGACCACAATGTCGAACGGTTCTGCAACCTGCTGCATGAAATGACCAGCTCGACCGACACGCGCTTCATCATCATCACGCATAACCCGATCACCATGGCACGCATGAACCGGCTGTTCGGCGTCACCATGGCGGAGCGCGGCGTGTCGCAGCTCGTCTCCGTCGATCTCGACGGCGCGATGAAGGTTCTCGACCAGAACGTGGCGTGATCGTTTCGTCCTCCCTTGAAAGGGAGGGCGTCATCCTGAGGTGCGAGCCGCACTTGCGGCGAGCCTCGAAGGTTGACGGCAAGACAGGTCGAAAGCCCGCTGCCATGATCTCCCCTGATCTTCCCGCCGACCTGAGAGCCGCCCTCGCCCGCAAGGCCGAGGGCCTGTCGCGCACTGATGCGGCACAGCGCGCGGGCACGATCTCGCAAACCTATCGCAGCGGCGGTGGATCGAACCGCATTCGCAGCACGGATGACGCGCTGGCCTATGCGCTGGCGCGAATGCCGGGCACCTATGCCGCGGTGGCGGCGAGCCTGAACGCGCTTCTGGAAAACAATCCGGCCTTCGCACCGCAAAGCCTGCTCGACGTCGGCGCAGGACCGGGCACCGCCACGTGGGCCGCAAGCGAAGCCTTTCCGTCTCTCGGCAGGTTCGACCTGCTTGATGCCAATGCGGCGCTGCGCGATCTTGCGCTCGACCTTGCCCGATCCGGCCCGCGCCTCGCCTCGATAAACTATCTACCCGGCGATGCCCGCAAGCTGCTGGCCGACGCATCCGAAGCGGATGTCGTCGTCGCGAGCTATGTCATCAACGAAGTCGGCGATGCCGATCGTCTCGCATTCGCGGACGCGCTGTGGGCCAAGACACAGGGCGCTCTGCTCGTGATCGAGCCGGGCAGGCCAGCAGGATATGGACACATCATCGAACTGCGGGCGCGGCTGATCGGACAGGGCGCGCATGTCGTCGCGCCCTGCCCGCATGACGCGGCATGCCCGCTTGAAGCACCGGACTGGTGCCACTTCTCGCAACGTCTGCAGCGTTCGCGCGCGCACAAACACCTCAAGGGGGCCGAGCTTCCCTATGAGGACGAAAAATTCAGTTACGTCATATTGTCACGCACGCCGGTCGCGCCCCGGCCCGCGCGCGTGCTGGCGCAGCCGCAAATCACGAAGATCGCAGTAACCGCAAAAATCTGCGGGGCGCAGGGATTGGACATCATCACTGTCCCGCACCGGGACAAGGCCGCCTACAAGCGCGCCAAGAAATGGAACTGGGGCGATGCAATTCTTTCCGGGAACGATGCGCTCCCGGAATAATTCTCCTGCCGTGGAGTTTGTGAAGATGACGCGGCCGCGTTCGACCCACATTCATCAGGAGTGATACTGCGATGTCCAAAACATTCGCCGCTATTGCGGCTCTCTCTCTCATGCTCGCTTCGACCGGCGCATTCGCGCAGGCTGCAAAGGTCGCCGACACCCCGAAAGGCAAGGCCTATGTCGATGCCAAGGGCATGACGCTTTATACCTTCGACAAGGACAGCGCGGGCAAATCGGCCTGCAACGGTCCCTGCGCCACCAACTGGCCGCCGCTCGCCGCCGCAGCCGACGCCAAGGCGTCCGGTGACTGGACCATCGTCACCCGCGACGACGGCAGCAAGATGTGGGCGCTCAAGGGCAAGCCGGTCTACACCTTCGCCAAGGACACCAAGCCGGGCGACACCGCCGGCGACGGCTTCCTGAACGGCGCCTGGCATATCGCCAAGCCGTAGGCGATCCGCTTCATCCAACTTTGTCGTCCCCGCCCAAGCGGGGACGACGGATTGAGAGATCACAACCTCTCAAGCATGATCAACTTGAACCATTCCTTCCCTAACGACGACCAACAGGCATGGCGGTTGCCGCCCCCCTGCCCCGCGCCGGTCTTTTCGGCTAGGCTCGGCCATTCGTTGTCCTCAGGGAGCTTTTCCTCATGTCGTCCGGCTGGATTTTACTCGGCATTGTCGTCGTCATCGCGCTGTTCGTGTTCGGCGCCTATAACCGCCTTGTCGCGCTGTCGCAGCGCGTCTCGCAGGCCTTCGCCGATATCGACGTGCAGCTCAAGCAGCGCCACGACCTGATCCCGAACCTCGTCGAAACCGTCAAAGGCTACGCGACCCACGAGCGCGGCACGCTGGAAGACGTGGTCAAAGCGCGCAACGCGGCGATGTCGGCGCAGGGACCGGCACAGGTCTCCGCCACCGAAGGCCAGCTCAGCGCGGCGCTCGGCCGCCTGATCGCGCTTTCGGAGGCCTATCCGGACCTCAAGGCCAACGCCAACTTCCAGCAACTGCAATCCGAACTGTCGGACATCGAGAACAAGATCGCCGCCAGCCGTCGCTTCTTCAACAACGCCGTGCAGGAATACAACACCGGCATCCAGCAACTTCCGGCGGCCCTGTTCGCGGGCGCGCTCGGCTTCACGAAGAAGGACTTCTTCGATCTCGGAGAACAGCGCGGACAGATCGAGCAGGCGCCGTCGGTCAAGTTCTGATCGACATCGGACTCAACGCCGGGCGAGCACAGGCAACGTACCATGGCCGCGTACGGTCTTTACACGCATATCGCATCGAACAGGGTTCGATCGGTGCTGCTGCTCGGCGGCCTGTTCCTGCTCGTCTATGTGATGGTGTTCGCGGGCGCGTTGATCGCGGAAGCCGTCACCAGCAGCCAGCGGCCGTTCGACGATTATATCGTTCTCGCCGGACGCGACCTGATCAAGGCGTTTCCCTACGCCACCATCGGGGCCGCGCTATGGATCGTGATCGCGTATTTTTTCAACCAGTCGATCATCGATGCGGTCACCGGCGGCCATGAGGTGACGCGGCAGGAGCAGCCGCGGCTCTATAACCTGCTAGAAAATCTCTGCATCTCGCGCGGCATCCCAATGCCGAAACTCAAGATCGTGGATGATTCCGCGCTCAACGCCTTCGCATCCGGCCTCAATCGACGCCAGTATTCCGTCACAGTCACCAGCGGACTCCTGAACGCACTCAACGATCGCGAGATGGAGGCCGTGCTGGGCCATGAACTGACCCATATCCGCAACGGCGACGTCCAGCTCATGGTCGTCGCCGTCATCATCGCGGGCGTGGTCGGCTTCTTCGCCGAACTGTTCTTTCGCATGTTCTTCAATTCGAGCTGGAGTTTTGGGGGCGGCCGGTCCTCCTCGTCCTCTTCGGACGGCGACAGGAAGGGCGGCGGCGCGGGTCTGATCATCCTGCTGGCGGTGGCGCTGATCGGCGTGGCATGGGCCCTGTCGCTGGTGGTGCGGTTCGCACTGTCACGCTCCCGCGAGTTTCTGGCGGACGCGGGCTCCGTCGAACTGACCAAGGACCCCGACGCCATGATCTCGGCGCTACGCAAGATCGAAGGGCACGGAGAGTTGCGCGGGGCGACCTCCGCCGTGATGGAAATGTGCATCGACAATCCGCGCGAGGGCTTTGCCGATCTGTTCGCGACCCACCCCTCGGTGGATGCCCGGGTCAAGGCGCTGGTCACCTATGCCGGCGGCCGCGATCCCGGTCCCCTTCCGCTGCCGGACCCTGATCGCTCATCCAAAAGCTCGCGGCCGGTTCCGGCACAGCCGCCCGGCGACCAAACCGATCCCCAGTCCGGCTCCCAATCCGGTCCTTGGGGCAGCGCCCCGCAGCCGCCTTCCCCTCCCAACGGTCCGGCAACCGGTCCCTGGGGCGACCCTCTCAACGATCCTCTCAACGGTCCTTGGGGCCGGCGCTGAAGGGGCGGTGGACAGCACCTCGCTATCCGGCATAACTGCCCCGTCAAGAATTGAATTATCCCTCGATTCTGCCATGGTCCGGCAGAAAGCAAATTCAATTCCTGTCGTCAGACAGACGCGTTTGGTGCGTAAAGAGGTGTTATGGCGAAACCGGCAGTGATCGTAGTGGGCGCGGACAAGGGCGGGGTCGGCAAGACCACCGTTTCGCGCACCGTCCTCGACTATTTCAACGCAAACAACATCCCCACCCGTGCCTTCGATACCGAAGCCCCGCGCGGCACCCTGATGCGCTTCCATCCCGACATCACCGAGATCGTCGATGTGACCTCCACATCCGATCAGATGAAGATCTTCGATACGCTGAACACGTCGGGAACCAGCGTCACCGTGATCGACGTGCGCGCAGGACTGCTCTCGCCCACGCTGGCCTCGCTGCGCGACATCGGCTTCCTTGACGCCGCCAAGTCCGGCCAGATCACCTTTGCGGTGTTTCACATCCTTGGCCCGTCCATCGCCTCGCTGGACGAAATCGCCGAGACCGCCAATTTCATGGACGGCGCGCGCTACTTCCTGGTGAAGAACTTCATCAACAACACCAGCTTCTTCGAGTGGGATCAGGCGACCTACAACTCGTATTTCCGCCGCATCAAGAACGCGACCGAACTGACCATTCCGAAGCTCAACGAAATGGCCTACGAGCAGGTCGAAGTCGCCTCAGTGCCGTTCCTGAAGTTCGTCGCGAACAAGGGACCGAAGGACGAGGCGGCGAACTATTCGTTCGTTCTGCGCGGCTATGTGCGCCACTGGCTCGGCAATGTCTGGGGCGAATTCGACCGCATCAAGCTGACCGAGATCGTCGGCTCGAAAGACAGCAAGGCCACGCCTCGCGCGCCGACCAGCGAGATCTGATTTTTTTCGGACATCGCGCAGATGCGCCGCACACCTGTCTACGTCGTCTGCTCTCCCCGCCCAGCGGTGGGCAAGACGCTGATCGCACGCGTGCTGGCCGAATTCCTGCTGCTTAAGAACGGGGCGGTGTCGGCCTTCGACATCAACCTGCGCGAACCTTCACTGCTCAATTATCTGCCACGCTTCACCGAAACCGCGCAGATCGGCGACACCTTCGGCCAGATGGCGCTGATGGACCGGCTGATCGTCAATGACGGCGTGCCGAAGGTGATCGATCTCGGCTTCCACGCCTTCGATGATTTCTTCAAGGTCGTCGCCGAAATCGGCCTGATGAAGGAAGCGGAGCGGCGCGGAATCGATCCCATCGTGATGTTCATTCCAGACCGCGACCGCGCGTCGATGGTTGCGTGGCAGATGCTGCGCACGACATTCCCGAATGCCGCGCTGGTGCCGGTCGAAAACGAGCATGTGCTCTGGGGGCCGCTGCCGCAAGGGTTCGAGCGCGTAAGGCCGTTCAGGATCGCAGCACTGCCGGGATTTCTGAAGTCGATCATCGGCCGACTGAATTTTTCATTCACCCACTATCTGCGCACCAACCGCGACCAGTCGTCGGAACTGCATCAATGGGTGCGCGGCAACTACACCCGCTTCCGCGAGCTAGAACTGAATCTGATCCTGCACAAGCTTTAATGCGTCAGTAGTGGATGCTGCCCGGTGCGCCGCCACCAGCGGCGATGGCGTCGCCATTGATGGCGATGGACTTCGGCGAGGCCAGGAACGCGACGATGTGACCGATCTCCTCCGCCGTGATCAGGCGGCGAATGGTGTTGAGATCGTTCATCACCTTTTCGGCATCTTCAATTGTCATGTTCTGAAGGTCCGCACGCCATGCGATGAGGCCCGGTGTCTTCTCCGTCCGTGTGAGACCGGGATGAACGCAAGTCACATTGATGCCCTTCGGGCCGAGTTCGTCGGCGAGGTTCTTGGTCAGCGCCGCGACGCCGACATTGCGGATGCTTCCGACAATGCTGCCGGTCTGACGCGCATTGAGGCCGCTGATATTGATGATGCGGCCCCAGCCCTGCTCCGCCATCAGCGGCGCGACCTCGCGCGCCATACGCAGATAGCCCATCACCTTGACGTTGACGTCGCTCCAGAAAATCTCGTCGGTTACTTCGCCCAGCTTCGGCGGCAACGATTGCCCGCCCGGCACCCCGGCGCAGTTGACCAGAATATCGATCCGGCCGAAGTCCTTCACGATGGCGGCAACCGCGGTGCGCACCACGTCATCCTTGCCGGTGTCCGCCGAATAGGCGCGCACGGTCCGGCCTGTCTCGCCTGCAATCTCCACAGCCGTCGCTTTCGCAGCCTCAAGGTCCCGCCCGATAATCGCGACGTCCACGCCCTCGCCTGCAAGCGCGCGGGTGATGGCCTTGCCGATCCCGCGCGTGCCGCCGGTGACGACTGCGATCTTTCCGGCGAGTTGCAGGTCCATGCCCGGCTTCCTAGTGCCCGTCGAATGCCATCAGCGTGCGCACCGGCACATTCATGGCGCGCAGCTTGGCCGCGCCGCCAAGCTCCGGCAAATCGATCACAAAGCACGCCGCGACAACCTCGGCGCCAATCTGGCGCAGCAGCTTGACCGCGCCTTCGGCCGTGCCGCCGGTCGCAATCAAATCATCGACTAGAATGACGCGCTCACCCGGCTTCACCGCGTCGGCATGCATCTCCATCTCGTCGAGACCGTATTCCAGCGAATAGGCGATGCGCACCGTGGTGTGGGGCAGCTTGCCTTTCTTGCGGATCGGCACGAAGCCCGCCGAGACCTGATGCGCCACCGCGCCGCCGAGAATGAAGCCGCGCGCTTCCATGCCCGCGACCTTGTCGATCTTCGATCCGGCCCATGGCTGCACCAGTTCATCCACCGCGCGGCGGAACGCCCAGGCGTTACCGAGCAGCGTTGTGATGTCGCGGAAGATGATTCCGGGCTTCGGATAATCCGGAATGGCGCGAACGGTGGCTTTCAAATCATCTGCGAGAGTCATCGACTATCTTTCAAATCATCAATGTTGCCGCTCAGACATTGGCCTTCTGGCCAAGCCTGAACGCATTCTCCACGATCCGCAGGCCGACGCTGCCTTCCAGCGACATCAGCGACTCCGGATGAAACTGCACGCCGCCGACCGGCAGCGTCTTGTGCTCGATCGCCATCGCGATGCCGTCTTCCGTCGTGGCGGTGACCTGCAATACGTCCGGCATGCCGTCGCGCTCGACATAAAGCGAGTGATAGCGGCCGATGGTGACTTCGTTAGGCAGGTTGCCCATCAGCGTTCCGCCGCGCACCTGAACCCGCGAGGGACGTCCATGCGCGGGCAACGGCAACTGTCCGAGTTTGCCGCCGAAATATTCGCCGATCGCCTGCACGCCGAGGCAGACGCCGAACACCGGCAGCTTCTTCTCAAGCGCCGCGCCGATGAAGTTCGAGATACCGAAATCCTCCGGACGGCCCGGCCCCGGCGAGAGCACCAGAAGGTCGTAGCTGTCCTTCTTCAACAGATCCAGCGCATGGTTGTGTCGTGTCACGCTCACATCCGCGCCGACCTGACGGAAATAATCCGCCAGCATATGCACGAACGAATCCTCGTGATCGATCAGCAGCACCTTCTTGCCCGAACCCGAGGCATCCGGCTGGAAGGTGGACAGCGGCTTCGGCGGATCGCCGCGCAGCGCCTGAAACAGCGCCGCGGCCTTGGTCTGGCATTCCTTCTCTTCGGCGACGGGATCGCTATCGAACAGCAGCGTCGCGCCGACGCGCACTTCCGCAAGACCATCCTTCATGCGGATGGTGCGGATGGTGAGGCCCGTATTGATGCTGCCGTCGAAACCGAGGAAGCCGAGCGCGCCCGCGTACCAGCGGCGCGACGAGCGTTCATGATCCTCGACGAACTGCATCGCCCACAGCTTCGGCGCGCCTGTGACGGTCACGGCCCATGCGTGAGTGAGGAAACCATCGAGCGCATCGAAGCCCGGACGCAGCATGCCTTCGACATGATCGACGGTGTGGAACAGCTTGGAGTAAGTCTCGATCTGCCGCCGCGCCAGAACCTTGATCGAGCCCGGCACACAAACGCGCGCCTTGTCGTTGCGGTCGACGTCCGTGCACATGTTGAGTTCGAATTCGTCCTTCTGCGAATTCAACAACTCCTGAATCTGTTTGGCGTCGCTGATGGCGTCCGCGCCGCGCGCAATGGTGCCGGAGATCGGGCAGGTCTCGATACGGCGGCCGTCGGATCGCACGAACATTTCCGGCGACGCCGCCACCAGAAACTCGCCGTCACCGAGATTGATCAGCGCGCCATAGGGCGACGGATTGATCTTGCACAGGCGCTGGAACACTTCGGCGGGCGTGCGCTCGCAAGGCTCGGCGAAGAGTTGTCCCGGCACCGCTTCGAACAGATCGCCGCGCGCGAAGGCCTGACGCGCAACCTCGACGGTCTGCTGATAAACGCCGGGCGCGTGATCGGCGAAGCCTTCGCGCTTTGTCCTGGCGTACACGCTTTCCGGCGTCGCGCGGTCGAGCCCCTTGGTGGATTGCCCGCCGAACGAGAACTCGTAATTGAGGATCACACCGCGCCCGGTGGCGCGGTCATAGGCCAGGATGCTGTCGGGAATGTAGAGAACGATGTCGCGCTGATCCTTCTCGCGCGCACGCTTCTGCTTCAGATCCTCGAACTGGAAGACGAGATCGTAGGCGAAGGCGCCGAACAAGCCGAGCAGCGAATCGTCCGGCGCGCTGAAGGCCGCAATGATGTCGCGCACCAGCGACACAACCGAGGCGCGCCGCGTGCGCTGGTCCTCGTCCACCGGCGCATCGCCGCGCAGAATGTGACCGGACAAGCGGGTCGCGCTCTTGTCGGTGATGACGACGCAAGGCTCTTTCAAGGTCGCGGCAAGAAACGCCACCAGCACCTTGCCGCGCGCATTCAGCGCCTCAATGAAGAACTCGGTCCCCGCTGTTTCCAGCCGCAGCGGCGGATCAGCGAAACCAAGGTCGAAACTTTCATAACGACCGGGCACCGTGGTGCCGGACGACAGAACCACGCCGCGGCGGGTGTCGAGCCGCTCGATCAGCCGATCCAGCGCCGCGCCGCCGGTGAAATGCTCGACCGAACGCGCCACATCGAGGCCGCGGGCGGTCCGGTATTCGCTCTGCGGAGGGAGGGAGAAAAGGGTCCTGTTCATCTGGTCCTCTTACGAGACTTGCCGGAGGAACGCCACACAGGACAAACGAAAAAGGCCGTCGCTCTGCGATGACGGCCTCGACGATTGGGAATTTAAATAAATCGCACCGGCCACCTTTAGAAGGTGCGCCACCACAGACGGGACGGGTTGGACAGGGTGCTCATGACAGGCAAAACACCATCCGGCGCTGGCAGAGTCAAGACCCAGCGTGCTTCACAAAAACCGCGAGCTTCCGTTCCCCGACCCCTTCCTCGACGGGAGTCCAGCCGAGGCGGGTGTAAAATCTCCGCCGCTCGTGGGTGGCGCAAAGGTAAACCCGGCGAATATGGAGCGCGAAAGTATCCTCCGCCGCTCTAGCGACCAGTCCCGAGCCAATCTCCTGCATGCGGAATTTGGGCTCCACCCACACCGCCGCGACCCAAGGCGAATATTGCGGGCGATCCTCGAGGTCCGAAGCGATGACCGAAGCCGTCCCGATAAAGGTTTCGCCACGGTGCGCCACCAGGGCGAACGGAATCGGCGACGGGCTTATGTTCTCCCGCAACCGCCCCGCAATATAATCCGCTGGAACGCCCTGCTCCTTCCACCATGCCCGCCAGATGCGGTCCGCGACCGCGTCGAAAAACGCAGGCTGCTGACGCAAATCGGAAATGGTGAAGGGATATGTCAAATGGCGCAGTCCGATCTGGTGGCTTTGTCCGGTGTCCGTTCCGGGCTAAACTTCGCAGAACCGGATCAGGAGACAATCATGACGTTCACGGTCACAAGCAACAGCTTCAAGGATGGCGACTATCTGGGCAAGGATCATATCCTGTCGTCGGATTTCGGCTTCGGCTGCGCGGGCGGCAACAAGTCCCCCCATCTGAAATGGTCCGGCGCGCCCGCGGGCACCAAGAGCTTCGCGGTGACCTGCTACGATCCCGACGCGCCGACCGGCAGCGGCTTCTGGCACTGGGTGGCTATCAACATCCCGCCGGATGTGACGGAGCTGGCGCTGGGCGCCGGAAGCGCGGGCGGCGCACTGCCATCGGGCACCTTGCAGACGCGGACCGATTTCGGCGCGCCGGGCTATGGCGGCCCCTGCCCGCCCGAGGGAGATCATCCGCACCGCTATCTGTTCACGGTCCACGCCGTCGGCACCGACAAACTGAGCGCTACCGCCGACACATCGGCGGCCGTGATCGGCTTCCAGCTTCACTTCAACACGCTGGCGAAGGCCGCGATCATGGGGCTGTTCAAGCGCTGATCCAGTCATCTTCGAGCGCTTTGGCAAACAAAAAGGGCTCCCTCGCGGGAGCCCTTTTCACATCGTTCAGCCCACAGACGTTTAGTGCGCGTCCGACCAGACCTTCTTCTTGGTGAAGTACAGAAGGCCCGAGAGCACCAGCAGGAAGATCATGACCTGCAGGCCGGTGCGCTTGCGCGCTTCGAGGTGAGGCTCCGCAGCCCACATCAGGAAGGCAGCGACGTCCTTGGCATACTGCTGCACCGTGGCCGGCGAACCGTCGTCATACGTCACCTGGCCGTCGCTGAGCGGCTTCGGCATCTTGATGGCGTGACCCGGGAAGTACTTGTTGTAGTACGAGCCCTGCGGGAGCTGGAAGCCGGCCGGCGGATTTTCCTCGTAGCCCTGCATCAGGGCGTCGATGTAGTTCGGACCCTTTTCCTGGAACTGCATGAAGGCATCGAAGATGAACTGCGGGAAGCCGCGTTCATAGCCGCGCGCCTTCGCGATCAGCGACAGGTCCGGCGGAGCCGCACCGCCGTTGGACGCACGCGCGGCCTGCTCGTTCGGGAACGGCGCCGGGAAGTAATCAGCCGGGCGGCCATTGCGCTCGAACATGTCGCCGGCATCGTTCGGACCGTCCTTGATCTTGTACTCGGAAGCCAAGGCCGCAGCCTGGGCAGTCGAGTAGCCCGGACCACCCGGATCGGCAAGATTGCGGAACGCGACGTAATTCAGCGAATGACAGGAGGAGCAAACCTCCTTGTAGACCTTGAGGCCGCGCTGGAGCTGGCCCTGATCGAACTTGCCGAGCGGACCTGCGAACGACCACTTCAGCGACGGCGGTGTCGGGCCATGGCCTTCTTCAGCCTTCGCATTGTTCATGCCGCCCAGCATCAGCGAAGCGCCGACCGCGAGTGCGATCAAGGTCGAAACCATCGGAGTCTTGGTCGAACCGGTCTTGCGCAGCACGTCTTCCGCGATGGAGTTCGGCAGCGGACGCGCCTTCTCGATGCGGCTCAGGAGCGGCAGCACGATCAGGAAGTAGGCGAAGTACGCCACCGTCAGCACGCGGCCGGCGATCACGTAGATGCCTTCCGGCGGCTGCGCGCCGAGATAGCCGAGGCCGAGGCAAACCGCGACGAAGATCCAGAAGAACTGCTTGGCCATCGGACGATACTTCGACGAACGGGTTTTGGCGCTGTCCAGCCAGGGCAGGAACGCCAGCACGATGATCGCCGAGAACATTGCGATGACACCCGCGAGCTTGTTCGGGATCGAGCGCAGGATCGCGTAGAACGGCAGGTAGTACCATTCCGGCACGATATGCGCAGGCGTCACGGCCGGGTTGGCCGGGATGTAGTTGTCCGGATCGCCGAGATAGTTCGGGATGTAGAAAATGAACCAGGCAAAGAACAGCATGAACACGGTCATGCCGAACGCGTCCTTGACGGTGGCGTAAGGCGTGAACGGAACGGTATCCTTCTCGGTCTTCGGCTCGACGCCGGCCGGATTGTTCTGGCCGACGACATGCAGCGCCCAGACGTGCAGTACGACAACGCCGGCGATGACGAACGGCAGCAGATAGTGCAGCGAGAAGAAGCGGTTCAGGGTCGGGTTGCCGACCGAATAACCGCCCCACAGCAGGGTCACGATGCTGTCGCCGACGTAGGGAATAGCGCCGAACAGGTTGGTGATGACGGTCGCGCCCCAGAAGCTCATCTGGCCCCACGGCAGCACGTAGCCCATGAAGCCCGTGGCCATCATCAACAGGTAGATGATGACGCCGAGAATCCAGAGCACCTCGCGCGGCGCCTTGTACGAGCCGTAGTAGAGACCGCGGAGCATGTGGATGTAGACGGCGATGAAGAACATCGACGCGCCGTTGGAATGCAGGTAGCGCAGCAGCCAGCCGTAGTTGACGTCACGAACGATCAGTTCGACCGACTTGAAGGCCAGATCGACATGCGGCGTGTAGTGCATCGCCAGGATGATGCCGGTGATGATCTGCACGCCGAGCATCATCGAGAGGATCGCGCCGAACGTCCACCAGTAGTTCAGGTTACGCGGCGTCGGATAAGCGACGAATGACGAGTGGATCAGTCCCCCAATCGGGAGACGCTGCTCGACCCATTTCAGAACTGGGTTTTGCGGGTTGTAGTTGGATGGTCCACTCATGGATGCGATCCTGACAAAGAAGAGGCGACGATCGGGTCAGATTTAGGAAATCAGCCGATTTTGATTTTGGTGTCGGAAACGAAGGCATAAGGCGGCACCGCCAGGTTCAGCGGCGCGGGCCCCTGACGGATGCGGCCCGAGGAGTCGTACTGCGAACCGTGGCACGGACAGAAGAAGCCGTCGTAGCTGCCTTCATGGGCAATCGGGATACAGCCGAGATGCGTGCAGATGCCGATCACGACCAGCCACTGGTCGTGGCCTTCCTTGGTGCGCGCCTGATCGGTCTGCGGATCGGGAAGGCTCGACAGCGGAACGGCGCGCGCCTCATCGACCTGCTTCTTGGTGCGGTTCATGATGTAGATCGGCTTGCCGCGCCAGAACACCTTGATGTCCTGTCCTTCGGCGATCGGGGTCAGGTCGACCTCGATCGGGGCGCCGGCCGCGATGGTCGATGCGTCCGGATTCATTTGGGAAATCAGCGGCCAGGCCACCGCCGCTGCGCCGACCGCGCCCACGGCGCCGGTCGCTACATAGAGAAAATCACGGCGTGTCGGCTCGGCCGAGGAGGAAGACGTCACGATTGCAAACCCTTTCCGAACTGCGACCGGCGGAACCGCTTCTTCAGCGCAATGCACACGCCAAAAGAGGAAGCCGGTGCCCGCGGCCCCCCGCGGTGGCAGAATTGACCACTTGTCCTACTCAACCGGGCAGAACCTGCGATCTAGAATCGATCTATTGGCACCCTTGCCGGGAGAGCGCAAGCCCGCTATCGCCACAATTAGTGCGACGCACTAAAAGCGCCCGCCACTGTGATTTTTCCAGCATTGCCCGCCGGGGTTTCGGGGCCGTTTCCGATGCGCGTCGTCCTTTACCAGCCCGACATTCCGCAAAACGCGGGGACGATTCTGCGCCTGTGCGCCTGCCTTCGGGTCGAGGCTCATATTATCGAGCCCGCCGGATTCCCCATTTCGGACCGGCACTTCCGCCGGTCCGGCATGGATTACCTCGATCAGGTCAGCATCGTGCGCCATGATTCCTGGACCGCCTTCGAAGCCTGGCGCGCCGAATCCGGCGGCCGGCTGGTGCTGTTTTCCACAAAGGCGGCTGTCTCCTATCTCGATCATGCCTACCGGGACGACGATCTATTGATGTTCGGCCGCGAATCCGCGGGCGTGCCGGACAGCGTGGCCGAGGCCGCTGACGCGCGTCTCGTCATCCCAATCGCGCCCGGAATGCGCTCCCTGAACGTCGCCGTGAGCGTGGCCATGGCGCTGGGCGAAGCATTGCGGCAGACGGGGACCGGCTTTTCGGCCGAGGGCGGCGGACCGTCACTGACATAGCGCAAGGCAAACCGCGCCGGTCGCCTTAAGCTGCAAGGAGCGTTAACACCACTGTCATGACCGGTTGCCCCCACCATCAACCGGCGAGGGAAGATTTGAATGGAAAAGCCGGTCGCGATGATCGAACAGCGCAAACAGCGCGCCCGCATCTGGTTTGAAAGCCTGCGCGACGACATCTGCGCCAGACTGGAGCAGCTCGAGGCCGAAGCTCCCGCCGCGCTCTATCCGGGGGAGGCCTCGCATTTCGTGCGCACGCCGTGGGAGCGCACCGACCATACCGGCAAGCCGGGCGGCGGCGGCGTGATGTCGGTGCTGCGCGGGCGCCTGTTCGAGAAGGCCGGCGTGCATTGCTCCACCGTGCACGGCGAATTCGCGCCCGAATT
The DNA here is from genome assembly GCA_017308575.1 of Afipia sp. Taxonomy (GTDB): domain Bacteria; phylum Pseudomonadota; class Alphaproteobacteria; order Rhizobiales; family Xanthobacteraceae; genus Afipia. The sequence continues at coordinate 370,989 of JAFKEQ010000002.1, read as the reverse complement.
CCGCGCCCAGATTCCGGGAGCGGCTGACGATCCACGCTTCTGGGCCTCGGGCATTTCGCTGATCATCCATCCGCGCAATCCGAACGTCCCGGCGGTTCACATGAACACCCGCTTCGTGGTCACCACCAAGGAATGGTTCGGCGGCGGAGCCGACCTCACCCCGGTGCTCGACCGCAGGCGCACGCAGGAGGATGCCGATTCAGTCGCCTTCCACGCCGCGATGAAAGAGCCCTGCGACGCCCATGGAAGCATCGCCCCCTACGATAAGTACAAGGCCTGGTGCGACGAGTACTTTTACCTGCCCCACCGCAAGGAGCCGCGAGGGATCGGCGGCATCTTCTACGACTGGCATGATTCCGGGGACTGGGATGCCGATCTGGCCTTTACGCAGGACGTCGGCCGGGCCTTCGCCCGGATTTATCCCGAGCTGGTGCGGCGGAACTTCGCGGACGCCTGGACCGAGCAGGACCGGCAGGAGCAGCTGATCCGGCGGGGCCGCTACGTGGAGTTCAACCTGCTCTACGACCGGGGCACGATTTTCGGTTTGAAAACAGGAGGAAACGTCGATTCCATCCTGTCGTCCATGCCGCCCGAGGTGAAGTGGCCCTAAACGGAGGATCGAGAGCCTCTGTGCCTATTAAACCAAGCAAAAGCGGGGCTTTTCGGCTGTGAGTGTGTCCTGTCGGCTACATCCAGAGAAGCCGATCTGTGGTCTGTTCAGGGAAAGCCAACGTCCAGATTTCAGGAAACATGATATGAAGAAATTCCTTTTGGGAACGGTTGCGTTGATCGCCTTTGGCGGTGTCGCTCAGGCCGCTGATCTTCCGGCGCGCACTTACGTCAAGGCGCCGCCCGTTCCGGTGTTCGACTGGACCGGCTTCTATGTCGGTGCCTATGCAGGCGTTGGAGCATCGGACAGCGGACGCATGGTCGATGCGACGGACCCCACCAACGGTCGGGTTGAGCAGGTCGGCTACGGCTTCACCGGCGGCGGAACCGTCGGCTATAACTGGCAGCTCGGTGACGCACTGTTCGGCACCAAGTGGGTTGTCGGCCTTGAGGGCGACTTCGGCTATCTCGGAACCAGCCGCCGCGGCGTTGATTTTGATGATACAGGCTTGGCTTTCAATACCAAGACCTCATGGATTGCGACTGCGCGCGCCCGTGTCGGCGTGAGCAGCGGCCCGAATCTGACCTATGTCACGGGCGGTTTCGCAGCGATCAACACCCGCGATATCAATGACAATCCGTTCACCGGTGTCAGCGCCAGCAGCAGCAAGACGCTCGGTGGTTATGTGATCGGCACGGGCACGGAAACCATGCTGGGCGGCGGCTGGTCTGCCAAAGCCGAGTCGCTCTACATAGATACCGGCGCGGGCGACGCGGTGGCCAATCCGTCGAACGGCTTCATCATGCAGGCCGACAGACACCGGTATCAGGTGCAGCGTTTCGGCCTGAACTATAACTTCGGCATGAAGACGGGCGTGATGCCGCAGGTGAACTGGAGCGGCTTCTACGGCGGCATCAACGGCGGCACCGCGGTGGCCAGCACGGGTGGCGACGGTTTCGATGGATCCAACCCTGCAAATATCAACGTCTCTGACAATTCGTTCAGCGTGAGCGGCGTGGCCGGTTACAACTGGATGTTCAGCCCGCGCTTTGTCGCCGGTGTCGAAGGCGATATCGGCTACCTCGGGTTCGATCATTCGAACCAGAATTTCAATAACTCGGCTGTTACCGGCTCCAAGACCTCCTGGATCGCGACGGCGCGCGCCCGCCTCGGTTACAGCACGGGCCCGGCCCTGCTCTATGTCACGGGCGGCGGTGCGTGGGTCAATGTCACGGACAGCTTCGACTGGGGCACCCCGACTTCCAGCAAGAAGACTCTAAGCGGCTGGACGCTCGGTGGTGGCATCGAAACAACCCTCTGGGGCAACTGGTCGACCAAGAGCGAATATCTGTTCGTCGACGCAGGCAAGGGCGGCGTCCTGACTGACTTCGGTACAATCCAGCTCGATCACAAGTATCACCTGTTCCGCTCTGCGCTTGTCTATCGCTTCAACAGCGATCCGATCGTCGCGAAGTACTGATCGCTCACCACTCAGCGACAAAAGCCCCGGAGCATCGCTCCGGGGCTTTTTGTTTTGTGTTCCATCGTTCTGCCATCAGCAATTTGTCTCACCGTCATATCGCGCTGCTAGGCAAGGCTTCCTTTCAACAACAGGAGCCGGTCATGACACTGAAAGCAGGCGACGTCGTTATTCTCAAATCGGGCGGCCAGCCTTTGACCGTCGCCGACGTCAAGGACGACATGGTGTCATGCGTCTGGATCGGCGAGGAAGGCGACCTGTTCCGCGAAACGCTGCCCTTGGCCGTGCTTGACCTCCTCGACCTGTCCGATGATGAGGACGAGGACGAGCATGACGATGAGGAAGACAGCGAGGACGAAGACGAAGAAGACGAAGAAGACGCCCATCACGGCAAGAAAGCCGAAGTCGCCTGACATCTCCTTGTGATGCGAGGACTGCGCCGCCGGGACCAATCCCGGCCGGCGCGCAACATCAAAGCCGATGATCCCGCGCGAACCGTGCCACGGTGTCATCGGCGATGGTTTTCAGGGACGCAGCATCCTGCGGAAACCGCATCGCCAGCCAGGCGTCCTCAGCCAACGCCAGAACATGACCAAGCGCGGGCCCCTGTGCGATGCCGCGTGCGATAAAGTCCGACGCCTTGAGCGGAAAGACCGGAGCCGTCCAGCGATCCGGCAGCGTCGCCAGATCGCGCCAGTGTGACACGACGGCATTCCGCCCTGCCCGCGCCGATGCCAGCATGATCCGGTCGCGATAACGGTCCACCCCAAGCCGGTAAAGCCTGCGCTGGGCGGTGGCTTCATCCATCTCCATCAGTCGCCACCAGCGATGGCCCATGGAATCGAGCCGCTTCGCCTCGACATTCGACAGCCGCCAGCGCTGGGAAATCCGCTTGGCGTCTTCGGTGACCGCGACCGCCAGTGCGCCGAGGCGGCGCACGGGATCGGGCGCGAGCCCGAGTTCGCACTCCACCGCGATCATGCCCGCAAACGCACCATGAAACACCACGCCTGCGGTGAGCCGCAGCAGGAGGCCCGCGTCGTCCATCGCGATCAGCGCCGGAGCGGCGCCCTTTGCCACCACCAGCTTGAACATCTCCATGCGGATGCGCTCGGCCGACAGACCGGCAAGACCTTCGCGGCCCGCAATACAGGCGAGGTATCCGTCGCGGTCCGGCGCGCCCTCGCCGTAAGCGGCATGGATGCGGAAGAACCGGAGGATGCGCAGGTAATCCTCTGCGATCCGCTGCGACGGCTCGCCGATGAAGCGCACGCGCTTCGCCGCGATGTCCGCGAGGCCGCCGACCGCGTCATGAACGACACCATCCGGCGAGACCGACAGGCCGTTGATGGTGAAGTCGCGCCGCGTGGCATCGCATGCCCAGTCGCGGCCAAACGCGACCTTCGCCTTGCGTCCGAAGGTCTCAATATCCTCGCGCAGGGTCGTTACCTCGAACGGCTCGCCCTCGATCACCAGCGTGACCGTGCCGTGTTCGACGCCGGTCGGCACCGCCTTGATGTGTGCGGCCTTGGCGCGGCGCATCACTTCTTCGGGATGTGCCGTGGTTGCGATATCGATCTCGCCGACGGGAAGACCGAGCAGCGCGTTACGCACCGCGCCGCCCACCACACGCGCTTCCTCGCCGTCGGCATTCAACAGCGCCAGCACGCGCGCCGCACCACCCGACGTCAGCCAGGCCGCGCCACGCAAGAACGGCGCATCGCGCGAGGAGGCGGCGCCGCTCATTTCTCGGTTCCTCGAATGAGCTTGCCGTTTTCAATATGCGCGGGTGTGTAGGTCGCGCCCGGCGGCGCGCCGGAGAAATGCGCCAGCAGGATCAGGCTGACAATCACCAGCACGAATGCAGCGACCGCGAGCTTGGCGACGATATGCAACGGCCATGACGACCTGACCCAGACACCCGAACGGCTCGCAATCAGAAACGCCGCGTAGATCGCGAACGGGATCAGGAAGATTCCGATCTCGGTGAGAACGGGACGGATCATGAAAGGCAGATCCGCTCATACAGCGCGCGCAACATGCCAGCTGTCGCGCCCCAGATGTAATGTTGCTCGAATGGCATCTCGTAGAACGAGCGCTGCATGCCGCGAAATTCCTTGGTGCCCAGCTTGTGATTGAGCGGGTCCATCAGGAAGGCCAGCGGCACCTCGAAGACGTTGTCGACTTCGTTCTGACTGATGGTGAGATCGAAGCCCGGCCGTACCCGCGCCAGCGTCGGCAGGATGCGAAATCCGAAGCCGGTCGCATAAACGTCGAGATAGCCGATCGGCTCGATGAAGTTTTCCTTGAGGCCGATCTCCTCGTCGGCCTCGCGCAGCGCAGCGGCCAGCGGCGATGCGTCAGTCGCATCGATCTTGCCGCCCGGGAACGACACCTGCCCCGCATGTTCGTTCAGATGCTCGGCGCGCTTGGTCAGCAGCACGGTCGGCTCCTCGCGCTCCACGATCGGAACCAGCACTGCGGCAGGGCGTAACGGCCGCTCCTTCGCGATGATCTGCAACATCGCGTCGGTGCCGAAATCACCGGTCGGTGCGAGGACATTGGCGTCGGTCAGTCCCGCAGGCACATCGAAGCTCAACCGCTCGCGCGCCCGGCGAAAGAATTCGTCCGAAGCGATATGAACCGGAGTCACACTGGATGCAGCATCCCTCAGAACAGTTTTGGTCAAACCGAATCCTCTTGTCTCAAACTGGTTCTCTTGCCTGCGCCGCATCCGCCATCGAAAAGAACTCGCCGCCGGAGACGACTCCGAACATCTCGCGTCCGTCGACGGTGCGAATCTCGCCCATCTCGACCAGATCATAATAGAGCGCGCGCGTGACCTTTGCCCACAGGTCGGAGCGGACGTGAAGATAAGGCGTCAGCCCGCCGTCCGCCGCCGCCTCGAACCGCAATCTGTGATCCGCATTGCATGGCACCCATTCGTCCACATTGGTGCGGAATCTGAGTTTACGGTTCGCGCCCTCACCGTCCTTTTCCATTTCAACGGCAAGAAACGGCGCGTCATCGACACGGATGCCGACCTTCTCAACCGGCGTCACCAGAAAATACTTGTCCGCCTCGCGCTTGAGGATCGTGGAAAACAGCTTCACCAGCGCCGGGCGGCCGATCGGCGTGCCGAGATAGAACCACGTGCCGTCGCCGGCAATCCGCATATCGAGATCGCCGCAGAACGGCGGATTCCAGAGGTGGACCGGCGGCAGGCCTTTCGCCGCAGCCCCCTGCGCGGCCTGCGTCAGGCCGTCGAGGCGCTGGGCCGAATTCGGTTCCTGTTTTTGCCCTTGGTTCGCCATTGTTTGCCCTGACCGTTGACGTCTCTATTTGGCACGGATGGTGCAAATTCGAAAATGACAAGAAACGATGAAAACGGTCGATGAAACCTCGCCATGACCCGGCAGGAATACTCGCCACATCGTGATGAGTTTCAAGCCCCCCGGCCGGTAAGGTGGGGACAGCTCGAAGCCGGGAATACATAAGAGAATACAGAACCTTTGCACCCGTTTAGCATAGGTTTCACAAGCAAGGAGTTCTGACCATGGCCGGTGCGGACGGTGTCGAAAAACTGGAAGACGTGATCGTTCGCTCGGCCGAGCAGATCGCAGGCAATATCCGCATGGCGAAGGAGGCGGTCTCCACCGTCATCTTCGGGCAGGAGCGCGTCATCGACAATGCGCTGGTGACAATCCTCGCCGGGGGACACGCCCTGCTGATCGGCGTGCCCGGTCTCGCCAAGACCAAGCTCGTGGAAACTCTTGGCACCACGCTCGGCCTCGATGCCAAGCGCGTGCAGTTCACGCCGGACCTGATGCCGTCGGATATTCTCGGCGCCGAAGTGCTGGATGAGACCGTCACCGGCAAGCGCTCATTCCGCTTCATCGCCGGTCCGGTGTTCGCGCAGCTTCTGATGGCGGACGAGATCAACCGCGCCAGTCCGCGCACCCAGTCGGCGTTGCTGCAGGCGATGCAGGAGCAGCACATCACCGTCGCGGGCGCGCGGCACGACCTGCCGAAGCCGTTCCATGTGCTCGCCACGCAGAACCCGCTGGAGCAGGAAGGCACCTACCCGCTTCCCGAAGCGCAACTCGACCGCTTCCTGATGGAAATCGATGTCGAATATCCGGACCGCGACGCCGAGCGCCGCATCCTGTTCGAAACCACCGGCGCCGAGCAGGCCACCGCGAAAGCGGCGATGACGGCAGAGACATTGCTTACCGCGCAGCGGCTGGTGCGCCGCCTGCCGGTCGGCGACAGCGTTGTCGAGGCGATCCTGTCGCTCGTGCGCTCCGCGCGGCCTGGCGAAGACAATGGCGACATCGGCAAGCTGATCGCATGGGGACCGGGGCCCCGCGCCAGCCAGGCCCTAATGCTTGCGGTTCGCGCTCGCGCATTGCTCGATGGCCGTCTCGCGCCGTCGGTGGATGACGTGCTGGATCTCGCCGAGCCCGTGCTGAAGCACCGCATGGCGCTGACCTTCCCGGCGCGTGCCGAGGGCCGCACCATTCCCGACATCATCAAGCAGTTGAAGTCACGGATCGGCTGATGGCAGCAAGGCCGCAACCCGCACTCCAGGAGATCGAAGCAGTTCGACGTGCCGATGGTGAAAGCCGTTCGCTCGCCGCGTCGCTGCCGCGTCTCGTGCTGGAAGCGCGGCGGATCGCGGCCAATGTGATCCATGGCCTGCACGGCCGCCGCCGCGCGGGCACCGGCGAAAGCTTCTGGCAGTATCGCCGCTTCGTCTCGGGCGAGGCCTCGCAGAATGTCGACTGGCGGCGCTCTGCACGGGACGATCATCTCTATGTCCGCGAGCAGGAATGGGAAGCGGCGCATACGATATGGCTGTGGCCCGATCGCTCGAAGTCCATGGCCTTTGCCTCGAAGACCGCACGCGACAGCAAGCTCGAACGCGCGCTGGTGGTCACCTTCGCGCTGGCTGACCTGCTGGTGGCGGGCGGCGAGCGCGTCGGCATTCCGGGCCTGATGACTCCAAGCTCCAATCGCAACATCGTCGACCGGATGGCGCAGGCCATCCTTCACGACACCCTGACGCGATCGAGCCTGCCCCCGGCGTTCGTACCGTCCCCGTTGTCGGAAGTCGTCGTGCTGTCCGACTTCTGGTCCTCGATCGGCGATATTCGCGCGATGCTGGGCGGCCTGTCGTCATCCGGTGCGCATGGCACCCTGCTGCAGGTGGTCGATCCCGCCGAGGAAACATTCCCCTATTCCGGCCGTGTCGAATTCGTCGAACCGGAAGGCGGCGATGTCATCACGGCGGGCCGCGCCGAGACCTGGGCCAGAGATTACACCACGCGCGTCGCCGCCCATCGCGCCGCAATCCGCGCCGAGACCGACAAGCTCGGCTGGCTGTTCTCCACCCACACCACCGATCGCTCCGCCGCCGAACTGCTGCTCTATCTTCACAGCGGCATGATGGTGGCCAAGGGGAGTGGCGGACGCATGGCAACGGGGCGCAGCTCATGATGGGTCTGCCGCTCTCTTTCGCCGAACCATGGCTGCTGGCGGGGCTCATCAGCCTCCCGGCGCTGTGGTGGCTGCTGCGGGTGATGCCGCCGCGTCCGCGCCGGATCGATTTTCCGCCGACGCGGCTCCTGTTCGACATCGCACCGAAGGAAGAGACGCCGTCCCGCACGCCATGGTGGCTGACGCTGTTGCGCCTTTTGGCTGCCGCGCTTGTGATCTTTGCCGCCGCTGGCCCGATCTGGAATCCGGGCGAAGGCGTCACGCGATCCAGCGCGCCGCTGGTGCTGCTGCTCGACGACGGCTGGAGCGCCGCGTCGAACTGGGATGCCCGCATCAAGACCGCGGACGAATTGATCGCCAACGCCGAGTCCGACCGGCGCGCCGTCGCTATCGTCCCGCTGTCCGAGAGCACCCGCGATATCACGCTGATGCCCGCAGGCACCGCGCGCGTCGCGCTGCGGCAGCTTGCGCCGAAGCCCTATGCGGTCGAGCGCGCGGAAACCCTGCCGGTGCTGGCGCGTTTCCTGGCCAAGACCGGCGACAGCGAAATCGCCTGGCTTAGCGACGGCATCGATACCGGACGCGGCAGCGACTTCGTCGAAGGACTGGGCAAGACCATTCAAGATCGCACCCTGACGGTTTTCGAGGGCGGCGTTCCGCCCGCGCATGCGCTGGTGGCCGCCGAGAACGCGGCGGCGAAGATGACGGTGAAGGTATTACGCGCCAATGGCGGCGGAGCGGATGTCGGCCTTGTGCGCGCGCTCGATCAGAAGGGTTCGCCCATCGGGGAAGCGCGCTTTGCGTTCGGCATGAACGACCATGAGACCGACGCGAGTTTCGATCTGCCGGTGGAACTGCGCAACGATATCGCCCGTCTGGAAATCGGCAACGAACGCTCGGCGGGCGCGGTGCAACTGCTCGACAAGCGCTGGCGGCGGCGCGCCATCGGCATCGTCTCCGGCGCAACCAGCGACACCGCGCAGCCCCTGCTCGCCTCCACCTTTTATCTCACGCGCGCGCTGGCGCCGTTCGCCGATGTGCGGCTTGGCGAACGCGCCGCGCCTGCGGTGGCGATCGGGCAGTTCCTCGATCAGAAACTGCCGATGATCATTCTCGCGGATGTCGGCACGCTGACGCCCGAGATTCGCGACCGGCTCAACACCTGGATCGCGCAAGGCGGCGTACTGGTGCGCTTCGCAGGTCCTCGCCTTGCCGCCGGTGACGACGATCTCGTGCCGGTGAAGCTGCGCCGGGGCGGCCGCAGTCTCGGCGGAAGCCTGACATGGGAGAAGCCGCAGCCGTTGGCCTCTTTCGCGGCGGACGGCCCCTTCTCTGGGCTCGCCGTACCGAAAGACATCACCGTGACGCGGCAGGTGCTGGCCGAGCCCGATCCTGCGCTGGCCTCGCGAAGCTGGGCCTCGCTGGCCGACGGCACACCGCTGGTGACCGGCGAGCGCCGCGACAAGGGCGTCATTGCTCTCTTCCATATCAGCGCCGACATGCGCTGGTCCGACCTGCCGATGTCCGGCACCTTTGTCGAGATGCTGCGGCGGATTGTCGATATGTCGGGCTACACCGCCAATCCCGGCGCGGGAGTTGCAGCCGAAGGCGCAACGGAAACCGTTGCACCGCTTCGTATTCTCGATGGTTTCGGCGCGTTCGGCCCGCCGCCGTCCACCGCGAAACCGTTGCGCGCGGATTATCGGGACCGTGCCACGCCGGATCATCCGCCCGGATTCTATGGCCCCGCCGATGGCCCGCTCGCCGTGAACGCGCTGGCCAATGCCGACCGGCTCGCGCCGCTTGATACGTCCGCCTTGAAGGTGCGGCGCGCGACCTACACCAATACCGAACCGCGCGACTTGCGCGGCATCCTGCTCTCGGCGGCGCTGGCGCTGTTCCTGCTCGATGCCATCATCGTCGCCATTCTCGGCGGCGGTCTTGCCGCGCTGTTGCGACGGCGCGCAGCCACGGCCGCACTCGTCATCGCAGTCGCACTGGCATCGATGGTGAGCTTCCCTGCTCCCTCTCATGCACAAGCACCGAAAGCGGCGACCACCGCGCCCGCAAGCAATCCCGCCGCCGACGATTTCGCCATCAGGGCGGTGTCGCAGACCCGGCTTGCCTATGTTCTCACCGGCAACGCGGATGTGGATTCCATCGTCAAAGCCGGGCTGTCCGGGCTGACGCTGTTCCTCGCCCAGCGCACCGCACTGGAAGCCGGCGATCCCATTGGTGTCGATCCTGCGAAGGATGAAATGGCGTTCTTTCCGTTGATCTATTGGCCCGTCATCGCTGGCGCTCCCAAGCCATCGCAGGACGCCATCAACAAACTCGACGCCTATATGAAGCAAGGCGGCACCGTGCTGTTCGACACCCGCGACGCCGTCGAAGCGCCGCCAAGTCCCGGCGGGGAATCGCAGACGCCCGGCATGCTGACGCTGCGCGAAATCCTGTCCTCGCTCGATATCCCCGAACTCGAGCCGGTGCCGCGCGAGCACGTGCTGACCAAGACATTCTTTCTGCTGCGCGACTTCCCGGGCCGCTTCACGTCGGGTCAGACCTGGGTCGAAGCACTGCCGCGCGTCGATGACGAAGATGCCGCCGACCGCCCCGCGCGTGGCGGCGATGGCGTGTCACCGATCATCATCACCTCGAACGATCTTGCCGGCGCATGGGCGATGCGGTCCGACGGCCAGCCGATGTTGCCGCTGACGCCCGGCGAACCGCGCCAGCGCGAAATGGCGTTCCGCGCCGGAGTGAACATCGTGATGTACACACTCACCGGCAACTACAAGGCCGATCAGGTGCACGCCCCTGCGCTGATCGAACGGTTGGGGCAATAAGATGCAGTACGGCATCGCCTTCGCGCCGCTTGTTCCGACACTCGTACTGTGGCTTGGCCTCGGCGCGATTGTCATCATCGCGGCGCTGTTGCTGTTCGCGCGGGCGCGCGGTGCTGCCGTGCGTGTTCTGGCGCTCGCCTTGATCCTGCTTGCGCTTGCCAATCCCTCGTTCACGCGCGAGGAACGCGAGCCGCTCTCCTCCGTCGCCGCAGTGGTGGTCGATAAGAGTCCGAGCCAGAATTTCGGTGATCGCAACCACGAGACCAACGAAGCGCGCGAAGCGCTGGTTGCCCGGCTGAAGGAGATCAAGGGCCTCGACGTGCGCGTGGTCGAGGCCGGTCAGGCCGATGGCGAGACCGACGGCACCAGGCTGTTCTCCGCCGTCACCTCGGCCCTGTCGGACGTTCCGACCGATCGCGTCGCCGGAGCGTTTCTCATTACCGACGGACGCGTGCATGACATTCCCGCCAATGCCGCCGGTATCGGCTTCAACGCGCCGGTCCATGCGCTGATCGCCGGCCGCAGCAACGAGCGTGATCGCCGCATCGCCATTGTGGCCGCGCCGCGTTTCGGCATCGTCGGCCAGAGCCAGACCATCACCTATCGGCTCGACGATCAGGGCGTCAGCAACGAAAGCGCGCGTGTCGTGGTGCGACGCGACGGCGATGTGCTGAGCGAGCGCGCCGTGCGCAGCGGCGAACAGGTCAGCGTCACGCTGGAAATTCCCCACGCCGGCCCAAACATCGTCGAGATCGAAGCGTCGCCGCTGGAAGGCGAACTGACGCCAGTCAACAATCGCGCGGTGGTGTCCATCGACGGCGTGCGCGACAAGTTGCGCGTGCTGCTCGTATCCGGCGAGCCGCATTCCGGCGAACGCACCTGGCGCAATCTGCTGAAGTCCGACGCCAGCATCGATCTCGTGCACTTCACCATCCTGCGTCCGCCGGAGAAGCAGGACGGCACGCCAATCAACGAGCTGTCGTTGATCGCGTTTCCGACACGCGAACTGTTCCAGCAGAAGATCAACGAATTCCAGCTCATCATTTTCGACCGCTATGCCCGGCAGGGCGTGCTGCCGATTTCCTATTTCGACAACATCACGCGCTATGTCCGCAATGGCGGCGCGGTGCTTGTGGCAGCCGGGCCCGACTACGCCAGTCCGTCCAGCATCTGGCGCACGCCGCTAGATTCGATCCTGCCTGCCGAGCCGACCGGTGTCAGCGAACAGGCCTTCACCGCGCGGCTCAGCGAAATCGGCAAACGCCATCCGGTGACCCGCGGCCTCGAAGGCTCCGCCAGTGAACCGCCGCACTGGAGCCGATTCTTCCGCCTTGTCGATACGCGCAATCCGGTCAATCCGCCGCTAATGGAAGGCGCGGACGGCAAGCCGCTGCTGCTGCTGTCGCGGCAGGGCGAGGGCCGCGTCGCGCTCCTGCTGTCGGACCACATCTGGCTGTGGGCGCGCGGCTATGAAGGCGGCGGGCCGCATCTCGACCTGTTGCGACGCATGTCGCACTGGCTGATGAAGCAGCCCGATCTCGACGAGGAAGCGCTGCGACTCAAGGTCGACGGCCGCGACCTCGTGGTGACGCGCCAGACCATGGCCGACACCGCGCAGCCCGTCACCGTGACCTCGCCCTCGGGCAAGACGCGCCAATTGACGCTGTCCAACGGCGATCCCGGCGAATGGCGCGCATCGCTCAGCGCCGACGAACTCGGCCTGTGGCAGGCGACCGATGGCGAACTCAAGGCGCTGATCAATGTCGGCCCGGTGAATCCGAAAGAGTTTGCCGAAGTGACATCGACCACTGAAACGCTGCGGCCATTGCTGCAATCCACCGGCGGCGACGTGCGCCGCATCGCGGATGGCGGCAGCGTGGAACTGCCCCGCGTATTACCGGTGCGCGCATCGACAGTGTTTCGCGGCGAAGGCTGGCTCGGCGTCAAGATGCGCGACGCCAGTGTGGTGCGCGGCATCGGCGTGCTGCCGATCTTCACCGGCCTGATCGGCCTCCTGCTGCTGCTCGGCGCCTTCGCCAGCACATGGCTGCGCGAAGGCCGCTAATCACAGCGCCGACAAGACGGACGTGACGATCCGGCCACACTTGCACAGCCGGCGCCTAAAGACCGACGTCCTGTGTTGACACCCCGCCGCTGACCGGCAATGTTACATTGTAACATCCGGAAGCCCTCGGGACCGGATGCGGGTGGGCATTCTTCCGATGAACTGGCTGCGAGCGAAAGCTAAGAGACTGTCGCTGCTGGCGCTTTTCGCGCTGGCGCTGCAGCTTGGCCTGTCGTTCGGCCACTTCCATAACGACCTCGGCATTGCCACGGTGTCGGCGTCCGTAAGCCAGTCACAGGCGTCCTCATCGGACAACGGCCAGGATCAGGACCTTCATCGCGATTTCTGCGCCATCTGCGTCAGCGTGGCGATGACCGGCAATGCCGTTACGGCAGCCGCACCTCCCCTTCCTCTGCCGCTGACCTTTGCGTCGCTTGAAACCACGCATCATCACGACTCCATTGCGTCCGAGACACGGCGCGGCGCGTTCCGCTCACGCGCGCCTCCACGATCCTCGCTCGAATAATTGTCCGATTCCGGTTTCGCCATGGCGATGCCGGGACATTCGAGGTTAGCCGCCACAAGAAGCACGTTCTGAGGCGGTGTCAGGATCAGAACATCATGTCGTACAAGTTCATTCGCGCTTCGCTGGCCGGCAGTTCCGCCGTCGCGATGGCGCTCTTCATCAGCAGCGCGGCACAGTCGCAGCAGGCCGATCAGGCCGCACCGGCCGACAGCGGAACGTCGCTGCCGGAAATCGTGGTCCGGGCTCCGAGCCCGATCCAGCGCCCCCACACCCATCGCGCACCGCCCGGCCGCACCACGGCCGCCGCGCCTGCGGCAGCGCCCGCCGCTCCCGATCCGGCAACATTCGCAGGCACGGTGCCCATCGTCACCGATCAGTTCGCCACCGTCACCGTGGTGCCGAACGAGGAAATCCGGCGCAGCGCAGCGCCGACCCTCGGCGATCTGCTGAACAACAAGCCCGGCATCACCGGCTCGTCCTTCGCGCCCGGCGCATCGAGCCGCCCGATCATCCGCGGCCTCGATGTCAATCGCGTCGGCATCGTGGAAAACGGCATCGGCAGCAACGGCGCGTCCGACCTCGGCGAAGATCACTTCGTGCCGATCGATCCGCTGTCCACCAATCAGGTCGAGGTCATTCGCGGCCCGGCCACGCTGCGCTACGGATCGCAGTCGATCGGCGGCGTGGTCAGCGCCAGCAACAACCGCATTCCGGAAACGCTGCCGTGCAGCGCGGTGCCGTCGATCCAGACCTATGGCTATGCGGTGAAGACGCCGACGTTGTCGGCATCCAACCCCTGCGCCAGCTTCGAGACGCGCTCGTCGGTCTCAAGCGTCGATATGGGGCGCGAAGGCGCGGTGCTGCTCGATGCCGCCGGCAACAATATCGCGATCCATGTCGATGCCTTCGCGCGCAAGACCGAAGACTACAGCGTCCCGAACTCGCCCTATCGCTTCGATCCGTCGCGGCCGTTCACCGGCAAACAGCCGAACTCATCGACACAGTCAGACGGCGCATCGATCGGCGCGTCCTACTTCTTCGCGGGCGGCTTCATCGGCGCGTCCATCCAACAGAACAACAGCCTCTATCATATCCCCGGCATCGACGGCGAAGAGCATCGCACCCGCATCGACGGACGCCAGACCAAGTTCACGCTAAAGGGCGATTACCATCCGGATACGGCTGCGATCGACGTGATTCGCTTCTGGGCCGGCGCGACCGATTACAAGCACAACGAAATCGGTCTTGCCGATCCGGATAACTTCGCGAGCGATGGCGTGCGCCAGACCTTCACCAACAAGGAGCAGGAAGGCCGCATTGAGGTGCAGCTCGCACCGTTCAACCTGCGCTTTGCATCGCTGACCACCGCTCTCGGCGCGCAAGTCTCGCATCAGGAGCTGACCGCGCCCAGCCCCGACGACGTCGGCAGCCCGATCAACGGCCTGTGGGACCCGAACAAGAACACCAAGGTCGCCGGCTATGTCTTCAACGAGATGAAGTTCAGCGAAACGACCAAGGCGCAGGTCGCCGCACGCATTGAGCATGTCAAGCTGAGCGGAACAACACCGGCCTTCATTCCGGATGTGTTCGATCTCGACACCGATCCGAACGCCATCGGCCCTGCAACGGCGCGCAATCTCAACTTCACGCCCAAGAGCGGAAGCGTCGGCCTGATCCAGAACCTGCCATGGGATCTCAGCGCCAGCATCACCGGCCAATACACCGAGCGCGCGCCGAAGCCTGCCGAATTGTTCTCACGCGGCGGGCACGATGCAACGGTGACGTTCGATATCGGCAATCCCAACCTCGGAATCGAGACGGCGAAATCTATCGAGGTCGGCTTGCGGCGCGCGACCGGGCCGTTCCGGTTCGAACTGACGGGCTACTACACCCGGTTCAACGGTTTCATCTATCGCCGCCTGACCGGCAACACCTGCGAAGACGCCGCGTGCCAGATCGGGGGAGGGCTCGAGCTCAACCAGGCGATCTATTCGCAAAACGATGCGATCTTCCGCGGCGGCGAATTCCAGTTCCAGTACGATGTGCTGCCGCTCTGGGCCGGGCAGTTCGGCATCGAGGGACAGTATGACATCGTGCGGGCGACCTTCACCGACGGCACCAACGTGCCGCGCATCCCGCCGCAGCGGCTCGGCGGCGGCATCTATTATCGCGACGCCAACTGGCTGGCGAAGGTCAATCTGTTGCACGCCTTCGCACAGAACAATATCGGCGGCATCGAGACCTCGACGCCGGGCTACAACCGCCTGCGCGCGGAGCTCAGCTACACCACGAAACTCGCCAAGAGCGACTGGTGGAGCGCGAAGGAATTCACGTTCGGCGTCGTCGGCGACAACCTGCTGAACGACGACATCCGCAACGCGGTTTCCTACAGCAAGGACGAAGTCCTGCTGCCGGGCATCGGCGTGCGCATGTTCGCGAACGTGAAGTATTGATGTCTCCCTCTCTCCGCCTGCGGGGAGAGGGTTGGGGTGAGGGCCAAATCGCGTAACGGAGCCTGCCCCTCACCCGGATTGCTTCGCAATCCGACCTCTCCCCGTAAACGGGGAGAGGTCGACTTTCCCGTTAAACTGCTTTTGCGAAAGTCCAGTCCGGGCGAACCGCGCCGTCGACGCCCTCGAATGCGCCCTCGTTCAATTCACGGACCAGCAGACGGCCGGGATCGACCGGTCCGGGCATTGTCACCCGGCCTTTCGGAATGCGCATGAATCCGACACGGCTGTAATAGGCCTCGTCGCCGACCAGCAGCACGAGGCCATTTCCCTTCGCCTTGGCGTCGCCCAACGCGCGATCGAGCAGCGCACGCCCGACGCCACGGTCGCGGAACGGTGGCTCGACGGTCAGCGGCCCAAGCAACAGCGCAGGCGTATTGCCGACGCAGATGGGCAGTTGCCGCACCGAACCGACCATCAGCGTGCCGATCCGCGCGGTGAACGACAGATCGAGCAGATGGTCGACATGCTCGCGCAGGCGATAGGCGCTAAGGGCGTAACGGCCCGGCCCGAACGTGCGTTCGTGCAGGCGCTCGATGGCCTGTTCGTCGCCGGGGGTCTCGGCCAGAATGGTCAGGGAAAGATCGGACATGATGGATCGCGAATTAGCATCTGGCGCGGTCCGGGTCCACATGACTGACGGCTAAACCCAGTCCTGCGCCAGCGGCACGCCGTCCAGCACCTCGGCGATCCGCGCCTGCGTGCCGCGGGTGGTCCCCTCCGGCAGATCGGCAGCGGCGAAAAAGCCGCTCGCAACGATTTCCCGATTCGGCTCCGGCAACCGGTCCTGCCGATAGTCGCGGATCACATAGACCGCGACATGATCGCGGGGCGAGATCCGGCGGTTGAAGAACAGGCCATGCAGGCGCGGCTCGCCTGTCATTTCGATCCGGCCTTCCTCGATCAGCTCGCGCCGGAGCGACTCCAGAAACGCCTCACCGGTCTCGACACCGCCGCCCGGCAGATGCCAGCCGGACACATAGCTGTGCTTGACCAGAAATACCCGGTTCTCGCCGTCGAGCACGACCGCACGCACGCCAAGGGTCATGCCCCGGGCGAACCGCCAGTAAAAATGGAAAACCTTCCGGAGGAAGGGTTCGGACCGCCGCCGGATATCCTGGATGTTCATCGTGCGAGATTCCGTGCGGCCATCGTGCTAAGCAATGCCCCGTTGAAGGAACAGCGTAAGGATGCACGGCGTGATAGCATTTCGGTCCGCAACGGTCACGCCGCGATGAGCTCTTTCCTCCTCGGCCACCTGTCCGATCCGCATCTCGGCCCGATGCCGCAGCCACGCCTGCGCGAACTCGCTGGCAAGCGCGCGATCGGCTACCTGAACTGGCGGCGCAAACGTCATCTGGTTCATCGCCGCGACATTCTTGAAGATATTGTCGCGGACATCCACGCGCAGCGGCCGGATCACATCGCCGTCACCGGCGACCTCGTCAACATCGCGCTGCCGATGGAATTCACCGAAGCACGCAAGTGGCTGGAGAGCGTCGGCACGCCGGACGATGTCTCGCTGGTGCCCGGCAATCACGACGCTTATGTGCGCGGCTTTCGCGATCATTTTCCGCACGCATGGGCGGAGTATCTTCGCGGCGACGAAGACGCACCTACCATCGATTTCCCGTATCTGCGGCGGCGAGGTCCATTGGCGCTGATCGGCCTGTCGACGGCCATTCCCACTGCGCCCTTCATGGCCACGGGACGTCTCGGACACCGACAGCGCGAGGCGCTTGCGAAACTGCTCCAGCAGACAGCCGAGGAAAATCTGTTTCGCGTTCTGATGATTCATCACCCGCCGAAAACATCGCCCGGGCGCTGGGCAGCACGGCTGCATGATTCAGACGAACTGCTGGATGTCATCGCGCGGCATGGCGCCGAACTCGTCCTGCATGGCCACGATCATCGCTATGCCACGGTATGGCTCGACGGTCCGCGCGGACGAATTCCCGCCATCGGCGTGCCGTCGGCCTCCGCCGCCGCGCTCGGGCACAATCACCCGGCAGCGTACAATCTTTTCTCGGTGATGCGTGAGGGCGACGCGTGGCGCTGCGATCATCGCGTGCGCGGATTTTCCGGCAACAAGCTCGGCGAAATCAAGAACGAGCGGCTGATTTAAATCTGCCGCAGCGCCATCACCAGCGCGAAACCGAACAGCGCGGCAAGGCCAGCGGCAAATCCGAACGCAAAGGTCCACACGCCGCTATGGCGTTTCACCGGAGCGACGGCGGCAGCAGGTTCGGCGGCCGGAGCCGGCGTGACGATCATCGCATGCTCGCGCTCGATCATGCGGCGGGCGATGTAATCGGTGACCGCATCGACCATCACCGGTACGTCATGCGATTCGGCCAGCACGATGCGGCCAAAGCGGGTGTCCTGCGTGAAACGATAGATGCGCTTGTCACGGCCCATGGAAATATGAGCGACCGAATCGATCCACAGCCGCGGCGAATCGCCCTGACTGATGCCCCGGTCGAACAGATCGACCCCGGCTGGAATCTCCGAAAACAGCGAATCGAGCGCCTCGTTCATGATCTCAAGGCGGGCAACCTCGGCGTCGCGCAGATCGACAACGACGCCGGTCCGGTCCGCGGCCTCGATCCGCGCCTTTCGCAAGGCATCGCGCAGCCGGGTCGGCCGGCCTGCCAATTCGCCTGGAGCGCTCTTTTCCGCCATGACCTGAAAACCCCGGAATCGTACCTTTGTTTTGATCCCCTTAATCTATCAGTAACCCTATCCCCCGCAAGCGCCGCCGGGCCCGCAAATTCCAGCCGTCAAACAAAAAAACGGCCCTGTCCGGAATCGGAACAGGGCCGTGAATGGGGCGGGCGACGAACCCCGCCCGGGAGTTGGTTAGGCCGGCACGCGGTGCGGTTCTTCCACGATGGAGAAGCGCACACCCGCGCGATGGCGATTTTCTTCGGAGACCGTGCGCCAGGCGTCCTCGGCCTCCTTGCGGGTCTTGAACGGACCCTGGACCTGGGCCGACCCTTCCACCAGCTTGTGGAAGTTCATCGAGCCGAACTCACCGCCAATTACCCAGAAATTGCTGTTGCTCATGTGAGCCTCCGTTGGTTGAGAGTTGATCGTTAGCCGAACTGGTTCATGGTGTTGTGGACGCCGCCAGCCTTGAGGGCCGCTTCACCCGCGAAGTATTCCTTGTGGTCGTCGCCGATATCGGAGCCGGCCATGTTCTGGTGCTTCGCGCAGGCAATGCCCTGGCGGATTTCCGCACGCTGAACATTCTTCACGTAGCCGAGCATGCCCTGGTCGCCGAAGTATTCCTTCGAGAGGTTGTCGGTCGACAGCGCAGCCGTGTGATAGGTCGGCAGCGTGATCAGGTGGTGGAAGATGCCGGCGCGCTTCGCCGAATCCGCCTGGAAGGTGCGGATCAGCTTGTCGGCTTCGATCGCCAGCGGGGTCTCATCGTACTCCACCTTCATCAGGTCGGCGCGGTTGTACTTGCTGACGTCCTTGCCGGCCGCCTTCCACTCATCGAACACCTGCCAGCGGAAGTTCAGCGTCCAGTTGAACGACGGCGAGTTATTGTAGGCAAGCTTTGCGTTCGGAACGACTTCGCGGATGCGATCGACCATTTCGGCGATCTGCGCGATATTCGGACGTTCTGTTTCGATCCAGAGCAGGTCAGCGCCGTGCTGCAGCGAAGTGATGCTGTCGAGCACGCAACGATCCACACCGGTGCCGGGGCGGAACTGGTACAGGTTGCTCGGCAGGCGCTTCGGACGCAGCAGCTTGCCATTGCGGCTGATGATGACATCACCGTTGCCGACCTTGGTCGCGTCAACTTCGTCGCAATCAAGGAAGCTGTTGTACTGGTCGCCGAGGTCGCCCGGCTTGTGGCTGACGGCGATCTGCTGCGTGAGGCCCGCGCCGAGCGAGTCGGTGCGGGTCACGATGATGCCGTTGTCCACGCCGAGTTCGAGGAACGCATGGCGGCAGGCGCGAATTTTCGCGATGAAGACTTCGTGCGGCACGGTGACCTTGCCGTCCTGATGGCCGCACTGCTTCTCGTCCGACACCTGGTTCTCGATCTGCAGGGCGCAGGCGCCCGCCTCGATCATCTTCTTGGCAAGCAGATAGGTCGCTTCCGCGTTGCCGAAGCCTGCGTCGATGTCGGCGATCACCGGCACGACATGGGTCTGGAAGTTGTCGATCTTGTCAATCAGCGCAGCTTCCTTCGCCTTGTCGCCAGCCTCGCGCGCCTTGTCGAGTTCACGGAAGATGTCGTTGAGTTCACGCGAATCCGCCTGACGCAGGAAGGTGTAAAGCTCTTCGATCAACGCGGGCACCGAGGTCTTCTCGTGCATGGACTGATCCGGCAGCGGTCCGAATTCGGAGCGCAGCGCCGCGATCATCCAGCCCGACAGGTACAGGTAGCGGCGATCGGTCTTGCCGCCGAAGTGCTTCTTGATCGAGATCAGCTTCTGCTGCGCAATGAAGCCGTGCCAGCAGCCCAGCGACTGGGTGTACTTGGTCGGATCGGCGTCATAGGCCGCCATATCGGCGCGCATCACGTCCGCGGTGTAGCGGGCGACGTCGAGGCCGGTCCGGAACCGGTTCTGCAGGCGCATGCGCGCCACGGCCTCGGCGGTAACGCCGTTCCAGGCCGAATGGTTCTTGAGCAGCGTTTCGGCCGCAGCGATTTCGCCGGCGTAGGAAGCCGGGCCTTCGATCGCCTGGTCGGTGATGTTGCGCGTCTGGTAATTCATGGTCGTGACCCCTTGTGAAGTTGTCCCTGTTTCAACGCATGAGCGCGCAAATCGCCAGATGCTGCGAAGCAAGATTGTCAGACTTTACAAAGTTCCGTTGTAATGCTGTAATATCATTACAAATCCACCATCCGGCCGGCCGCATCATGGCGACATCGACAATCCGTTCGGTTTTCATGGGTCCGCGGCTGCGGCGGCTGCGGCGCGACCTCGGCCTGACACAGGCCGATATGGCCGCCGATCTTGAGATTTCCGCGCCTTACGTGGCGCTGCTGGAGCGCAACCAGCGGCCGGTGACGGCGGACATGCTGCTGCGCCTCGCCCGCACCTACAAGATCGACCTTGCGGATCTCGCGGGCGACGGCGGTGCCGATCACACCGCGCGCATGCAGGCGGTGCTCAAGGAGCCGATGTTCGCGGACATCGACATCCCGCCGCTGGAGATCAGCGATATCGCCATAGGCTATCCGGGGCTCGCGGAAGCCTTCCTGCGGCTCTACACCGCCTATCGCGAGGAGCAACTTGCGCTGGCGGACCGCAAGGGGCCGGGCCCGAAAGGTGTCGCGCGCTCCGGCCGCGGCGGCCTCGACGCCAACGATCCGGTCGCGGAAGTCCGGCGTTTTCTCGCAGCCCGCAAGAACAACTTCGCCGACCTCGACGATGCCGCCGAAAAGCTCCTGCAGGGACCGGCCAGCGCCGCCTGGCTGACCGAACGGCTGAACAGCCAGCACAAGCTGCGCGTGCGCCATTTGCCCGCTGAAGTGATGCTCGGCTCCATGCGGCGGCTGGACCGTCACCGCAAGGAAGTGCTGCTCGACGACTCGCTCGATACGGCGAGCCTCAACTTTCAACTGGCGCAGCAGCTCGCCTATCTCGAGTTCAACGACGAGATCGAGGCCGCGCTGAAAGCCGGCCAGTTCTCCTCCAAAAGCGGCAGGCTGCTGGCGCATCGCTCGCTCGCGAGCTACGCCGCCGCCGCGCTGATCATGCCTTATTCTGCCTTCGCGAAGGCGGCGGAAACGCGCCGTTACGACCTCGAAGCGCTGGCGCGCCAGTTCGGCACCAGTTTCGAACAGACCGCGCATCGCATCACGACGCTGCAGAGACCCGGCTCGGAAAAGGTGCCGTTCTTCCTGATCCGCGTCGATCCGGCCGGAAACATCTCCAAGCTGCTCGACGGCGCGGGCTTTCCTTTCGCCAAGCATGGCGGCGCCTGTCCGTTGTGGTCGGTGCATGGCGTCTTCAAGACGCCGCGCCAGATCGTGACGCAATGGCTGGAATTGCCGGACGGCCAGCGCTTTTTCTCCATCGCCCGCACAGTGACCGCAGGTGGCGGCTCGTTCGGCGCGGTCCGTGTGGAGCGCGCCATCGCGATCGGCTGTGCCGCCGAACATGCCGACAAGCTGATCTATACCCGCGATGAAGCCGGCCCACGCGCCGATGCGCCGACGCCGATCGGTGTCGCCTGCCGCGTCTGCCATCGACCGACATGCGCCGCGCGGTCCGAGCTTCCCATTGGCCGCGAACTGTTGCCCGACGACTATCGGCGCCTCAGCGTGCCGTTCGGATTCTCATCCGACTGATCGTCCGTCGGATTCCGGATCAATCGCCATCGCATCGAACTTCGGATAAGCTTGCGACATCTTCGATATCCCCTCCCGCTGTGATCACCGGATGCAGACTTCATTCATGACCCGCTCCTTTTACGCTGCCCTGCTTGCCCTCAGTTTGTTTGCAACGCCCGCCCTCGCCCAGAGCGGCGCGCGCTGCCACGGCGGCCACAACTTCGATCAATTTCTCAATCAACTGAAACAGGATGCCATCGCCGCCGGCGTCTCACAGCGGACGATCGCCGCCGCCTCGCCCTACATGGTCTACGATCAGGGCATCGTGAATCGCGACCGCGGCCAGCGTGTCTTCGGCCAGATCTTCACGGAGTTCGCCGGGCGCATGGCATCGGAAGGACGGCGCGTGCGCGGCCAGAAGCTGATCCAGACCTACGCGCAGGCCTTCACTCGCGCCGAAAAGGAATACGGCGTGCCGCCGGCGGTGATCACCGCATTCTGGGCGCTGGAAAGCGACTTCGGCGCGGTGCAGGGCAAGCTTCCGACGCTGCGCTCGCTGGTGTCGCTGGCTTACGACTGCCGCCGCGCACAGATGTTTCATGACGAGACCATCGCCGCATTGAAGATCATCGACCGCGGCGATCTCTCGCCCGCCGAGATGATCGGCTCATGGGCCGGTGAACTCGGACAGACGCAGTTTCTGCCGCGTCACTATTTCGACTATGCCGTCGATTACGACGGCAACGGCCACCGTGATCTGCTGCACAGCGCGCCGGACGTGATCGGCTCGACAGCGCATTACATCGCGACCGGACTGAAATGGCGACGTGGGGAGCCATGGCTGCAGGAAATCCGCGTGCCCGCGAATTTGCCATGGGATCAAGCCGATCTCACCATCAAGCATCCGCGCGCGAAATGGGCCTCCTGGGGCGTGACCTATGCCGACGGACGTCCATTGCCGAACGACGATCTGCCTGCTTCCGTGCTGCTGCCGATGGGCCGCACCGGACCGGCTTTTCTCGCCTATCCGAATTTTGCGGCGTACACCGAGTGGAATAACTCGCTGATCTATTCCACCACGGCGGCCTATCTCGCCACGCGCATTGCGGGTGCGGCGCCGATGCGCAAGCCCGCGGCGCATGTCGCGCAACTGCCGTTCAACGAGATCAAGGAACTGCAGCATTTGCTCGCGAAGCAGGGCTTCGAAGTCGGCAAGATCGACGGCATCCTCGGTCAGCAAAGCCGCATCGCGGTCAAGACCGTGCAGATGAAATATGGCCTGCCCGCCGATTCATGGCCCACCGCCGAATTGCTGGCGCGGATGCGCGGCCCTCGCGCATCACAATCGCCGCCTAGGCCGCGCTGATAATTCCGGCAGAGAGATGTTGTGCTGCCCTTGCGGGAGCGAGCGGAAGGGTTAGATCGGCTTGGCCTGTTTCAAGGCAAGATTTTCCCTGAAAGGTCACCCATGTCATTTTACGACGGTTCGGCTCCGGTCTTCATCCATACGCTGACGGCACTTTCGGCCATTCTCACCAAGGCGGAAGCTTACGCGAAAAGCCAGTCCATCGATCCGGACGCGCTGCTGAACGCGCAGTTGCATCCGACGATGTATCCGCTCAAGCGGCAGGTTCAGGCGGCATGCGATGCCGCCGCGCGAGGCTGCGCACGCTTCGCCCAGCTCGACATGCCCTCGTTTCCGGATACTGAAACGACTTTCGCCGAGCTACATGCGCGAATCGACAAGGTCGTGAGCAGCATCAAGGCAATCGCACCGGACAAGTTCGACGGCGCGGACAAACGCGAAATCACCTTTCCGAGCGGTCCGAACCAGACCCGGACTGTTACCGGCCAGCAATATTTGAATCACATGGCGCTGCCGAATTTCTTTTTCCACTGCACGACCGCCTATGACATCCTCCGTCACAAAGGTGTCGAGCTCGGCAAGCGGGATTTCCTCGGCGCGTAGAGCGGCATAGGGCTAACAACCCCGTCAAAGATGATTTCGACCACCGCACGACAAACTGAAAGGCGGCTTGCGCTGCCTTTCAGTCCTTGGCGGCCAAAATCTTCTCGCATGATGTGAAAGCTGCCGAACAGCTGCTGCACATATCAGCCATTCGGCGCGGCGGAAGTCCGATATTTCAATCGGCTGTGACTTGCGTTTTCCGTTTCGCAGTACTTACATGCATCTGCATTGAACTCGTCCCGAGGAATAATCAGCCATGTCTTCGTCCAAACTTTTCGAGCCATACAAGCTCGGTGCCGTTACTCTGACCAATCGCGCCGTGATGGCACCACTGACGCGCAACCGTGCCGTGGCAGGCTTCGTACCCAATCCGCTTGCCATCGAATATTACGGCCAGCGTGCCTCCGCCGGCCTGCTGATCACCGAAGCGAGTCAGATCTCGCAGCAAGGCCAAGGCTATCAGGACACGCCCGGCATCTACTCCAAGGAGCAGGTCGCGGGCTGGCGCAAGGTCACCGATCGCGTTCATGAGCGCGGCGGCCACATCTACATCCAGCTCTGGCATGTCGGCCGGATTTCTCACACCTCGCTGCAGCCGAATAACGGCGTACCGGTCGCGCCATCGGCCATTCAGGCCAAAACCAAAACCTTTGTCGGCGGCGCCTTCGCCGATGTGTCCGCGCCGCGCGCGCTCGAACTGAGCGAAATCCCCGGTATCATCGACGACTTCAAGCGCGCATCCGCCAACGCCATCGAAGCCGGTTTTGACGGCGTCGAGATTCACGGCGCGAACGGCTACCTGCTCGATCAGTTCGCCAAGGACGGCTCCAACAAGCGCACCGACGCCTATGGCGGTTCGATCGAAAATCGCGCGCGGTTGATGCTGGAGGTTTCCAAGGCCGTCTCCGCCGAAATCGGCAGCAGCCGTACCGGCATCCGCATCTCGCCGGTGACGCCCGCGAACGACGTCATCGACAGCAATCCGCAGCCGTTGTTCGACCACATCGTCGATGGACTGAATGCGCTGAAGCTCGTTTACATCCATGTCATCGAAGGCGCGACCGGCGGCCCGCGCGACAACGCACCGTTCGACTACGACAGCTTGCGCAAGCGTTTCAGCGGTACCTACATCGCCAACAACGGCTACGACTTCAAACTCGCGACCGATGTGCTGGACAAGAACAAGGCCGATCTGATCGCATTCGGCAAGCTGTTCATCTCCAACCCTGATCTTGTGGAGCGGCTGAAGCTCGGTGCGCCATTGAACGACTTCGACAAGAACACGTTCTATGGCGGCGGCGCCAAGGGCTATACGGATTATCCGGCGCTCAAGCAGGCGACCGCCGTCTAAGCCGCCGTCAAAAGCGGTATCGCGAATCAAAAGGCCGGGAGCGATCCCGGCCTTTGTCATGACGGCAAATGAATCGATGGCTTATACAGATACCGGATCAAGCTGTCCGGCGAGAAACCGCGTCGCCGCGCGTTCGGCTTCCCGCGCATTCTTGAAAATCCGGCCATCAAGTGGATTGAACTTGTGCACCGCCGCGAAGAAGCGGAACCCCGACTTCTCACGTACGACAATACCGGCCGCTTCAGAGCTGACCTCGATGATGTAGGTATCCGACATGCTTCACCCCGTGCCCGCTTTGGGTCTCCTACGCGCACTAACTCCGTCAGGCTGAAAAGGTTTCAGCCGTTTTTTCAACACGCCGACTGCGACTCAAAGTTCATTCGTATCCATACTATGCACATCCCGGGCCAATTCATTCTCTGCGATTTCAGCACCGAAACGATTCGAAAACGGACGCACAGTGACTCTTGGATGTGCAACGCGCCGAACCTGTAGGCGCTTCGCGCGACAGTTTTATAACCGGAGGGCGGCTTGCGAAAGGCAATCGGCCGCAGTCCCCGCAAATAACAATGCCGGTTGTGCAGAACGTCACAAAGCGGGACGAACAAGTCGCACAACCGTCATGGTTGCGAAAATCAGCCTAACGGCTTCGGAGAATGGTCGTCAGATCACGGACGATACAGGCTGCGCGATCGGCTGTGGGTGGCCGTTATCATCGATGGCGACGTAAGTGTAGTTCCCGTCGGTCACCAGAATCAGTTGAGATTCCTTGCGGCGCTGCACCCATGCCTCGACATGCACCGAAATGGAGGTGCGGCCGATGCGCACGGTGCTCGCATAAACCGACACCACATCGCCGACATAGACCGGCTTGCGGAATGTCATCGCTTCAATGGCCACCGTGACCGTGCGGCTCTGCGAAACCTTGGACGCATAGATGCCGCCGGCGATATCCATCTGGCTGAGCAGCCAGCCGCCGAAAATATCGCCATTCTGATTCGTATCGGCGGGCATCGCCATGGTGCGGATCGACAGATCGCCCTGCGGCCCATCCGGCGCAGGCGAAGCATGGACGGATGTATCAGTCATCAATCAAATCCATTCCGGAAATTGTAATCAGGAAAACGTATCCCAGCCCGTATCGGGTTTAAAGCGCTCGCCAAATTTCGCTTCCAGCGCCCGCAACGTCTCCACAATGTCCGCTGCTCCGCGCGTGCGCGCGTAGTTCAATGGCCCACCGCGAAACGGCGCGTAGCCGGTGCCGAAGATCATCGCGCCGTCCACCACGTCGGCATTGTCGACGATGCCCTCGCGCAGGCAGGCCACGCAGACGTTCGACATCGGCAGCACAAGGCGATCGATCATCTCGTCCGTCGGCTGGACGGGCGACGGCGTTTTCACGGCCTTGCCGTCCTTCCATTCGTAGAAGCCCTTGCCGGTCTTGCGACCGAGTTCGCCCTTCTTCACCTTGTCGCGCAGCCATTCCGGCGCGGCAGGCAAAGCCGCCTCGCCGAACTTGGTGCGCAGCATATCGCCGACGGCAACACAGATATCGAGGCCCACCTGATCGGCGAGTTCGATCGGGCCCATCGGCATGCCGAATTTCTCGGCGGCGGCGTCGATGGTGGCCTTGTCGACCTTCTCGTCCAGCATCACCATCGCTTCGAGCATGTACGGCGTCAGCGCGCGATTGACGAGGAAGCCCGGCGAACTCTTCACCGGCAGCGGCAAACGGTCGATGGCACCGACGAATTTCAGCGCCGTAGATAGTGCCTGCGGATCGACGGCATCGTGGCTGACCACTTCAACAAGCTGCAGGCGTGACACCGGATTGAAGAAATGCAACCCAAGCAGCCGCTCGGGACGCTTCAGCGTGGTGCGCAGATCTTGCAGCGGAATGCTGGATGTGTTGGTCGCAAGGATTGCATCGGGCTTCATCACAGGCTCAAGGCCCGCATAAACCTTCTGCTTCAGCCCGAGATTTTCCGGCACGGCCTCGATGATGAGGTCGGCATTGCGCACGCCCTCACCATCCAGATCCGGGATCAAGCGATCGAGCGCATCGCGAAGATCGGTCTTCTTGCGGATGATCTTACCGAACAGATCCGATGCGCGCTTGACCGCGCCTGCAATCGCCTCGGGCTTCATGTCCGCCAGCGTCACGCGCAGCCCCTGATGCGCGCACCAGGCCGCGATGTCGCCGCCCATCGCGCCTGCACCGATGACATGCAAATGCTTCACGGTGTTACGGCCATCAGCCAGCTTCTTCATCTGCTCGCGCAGGAAAAAGACGCGGATCAGATTTTGCGCCGTCGGCGTCACCATCAGATTGGCAAATGATGGCTTCTCGGCCTCCAGCATGGCCTTGCGATCTCCGCCGTGCTTCTCCCACAAGTCGATCAGCGCGTAAGGTGCGGGATAGTTCGCCTTCGGCGCGGTCTTGGCCGCTTCGCTGCGCATCCGGTTGCCGAGTATGCCGCGCACCGGGCCGAAGTTCATCGCCTTCGCCAGAAGCCCCTGCCTGTGCGGACGCAGCCGTCCGAACACCGCATCCTTCACCGCGCCGAGGACGTGACGCTCCTGCGTGACGGCATCCACCAGACCCAGCGCCTTTGCTTTCCGCGCGTCGATGGTTTTTCCGGTCAGCATCAGCGTCATCGCCTCAAGCGGACTGACAAGATGGGTAAAGCGCGCGGTGCCGCCGAGACCCGGATGCAGACCCAGCATCACCTCGGGAAATCCGAACCGCGCATTGTCGACGGCGATGCGGGTATTGCAGGCAAGCGCAATCTCCAGGCCGCCACCGAGGCAGAAGCCATGAATCACAGCGACGCTCGGTATCTTCATCGCTTCCAGTCGGTCCACCACCGCATGGGCCTTGGCCATTTCGGTCTGGACCTGCTGCGGATCGGACACGCCGCGAAATTCGTTGACGTCGGCGCCCGCGATGAAGCCCGACGTCTTGGCGGAGCGGATCACCAGCCCCCCCGGGCGTTCGCTTTCCAGCGCGGCGACGATCTGGCCAAGCTCCTCGATCACATCGCCGGAAAGCGTATTCGCGCTGGCGCCTGCGCGATCGAACAGCAGCCACGCGATCCCGTCGGCATCGCGCGTGAGCTTGAAGTTCTTGTAAGGCCCGGGCGCAGGCTTTGGTCCGAGTTCGAGCACGCGATCCTTGAGAACGTCCATGATCCGTGAATCCATGTCCGCTCTCCTACACTGTCTCGATCAGCATTGCGCCGCCGAGACCGCCGCCGATGCATTCAGTGGCGATGCCGCGCTTCGTGCCGAGTCGCTTCATCGCATTGACCAGATGCAGCACGATGCGGTTGCCGCTGGTGCCGACCGGATGGCCGAGACTGATCGCACCGCCGTCCACATTGAGCTTCGCACGATCGATCTCGCCCGCTGCGCCATCAAGACCCAGCACCTCGCGGCAGAATTTCTCGTCATTCCATGCTGCAAGACACGCGAGCAGTTGCGCGGCGAATGCCTCGTTGATTTCCCAGGTCTCGATATCCTGAAGCTTCAGCCTGTTGCGCTTCAGCAGTTCGGTCGAGGACAGCACCGGCCCGAATCCCATAATGCTTGGATCGAGGCCCGCCCACTGGCTGTCCACGATGATCGCTTTCGGCTTCAGGCCATATTTGTTCACGGCATCTTCCGACGCCAGAATGGTCCAGCATGCGCCATCGGTGATCTGCGAGGAATTGCCCGGCGTCACCTGTCCCCACGGCCGCTCGAAGGCAGGCTTGAGCTTTGCGAGCTTGTCCATCGAGGAATCCGGCCGCACGCCGTCGTCGTGATCGTAGAATTTTCCATCGCGCGCAAAAGCGGTCTCGACCTCGCCCTTCAGGTAGCCGTGCTCCTGCGCATAGGCGAGGCGGCGATGGCTTTCCACCGAATAGGCGTCAGCCTGCTCGCGAGTCACGCCCATCAGGTGCGCGACGACTTCCGCCGTCTGCCCCATGTTGAGGTCGGTGACCGGATCGGTGAGCCCGCGCTCGAGCCCGATGATCGGCTTGAAGTAGGACGGACGCATCTTCAGGAACGCCGCGATGCGCGTCAGCGAATCCTTTGCGGAGGCGAATTTCGCAAACCAGCGCACGCCGGATTGCGGAAACACCAGCGGGGCATAGCTCAAGGCTTCCGCACCACCCGCCAGGATCATGTCGGCTTTACCGGCCTCGATGTATCTGTAAGCCGTGTCGATCGACTGCATGCCGGAGCCGCAGTTGATCTGGACGGTGAACGCGACCATGCGCTCGCCCATGCCGAGGCGAAGCGCGGCGACGCGCGCGGGATTCATTTCGTCGGCGATGACGTTGACGCAGCCGAGGATCACCTGATCGAACGCGCCCGGCGCAAACGGCTGGCGCGCCAGCAGCGGACGGCCCGCCTGAACGGCGAGATCGACCGGCGTGAACGGCCCCGGTCCGCCCTGTGCTTTCAGAAATGGCGTGCGTGCGCCATCGATAATATAAACCGGACGCGCCATCAGCTTGCCGCCCGATCCGGCGAGGTCTGCTTGATGTCAGCCTGCTTCGTGTTCTGCCGCTTCTTGTAGATCGGCGACAGCGCTTCCGGCGCGAAGTCGTCGACCTCGATCACCAACGCCACCGCATCATGCGCCGCCTGCATCTGTGCCCCCTCGTCAGCCGTAATGACACCCTTCTTCATCGCCTCGTTCCAGTCGCGGATGCGCGCGGCGCGCATCTTCTGCTCGATCGGAGCATTGGCCGTGACCAGCGCAAACGCCTTTTCCAGCCGCGTCAGCGGTCCGTCATCCTGCGGATGATAGAGGCCTGCGGTGAGGCGGTCGCGCACCGCGCCGGGCTCAAGGATCATCTGCGCGCAGTGATGCACCACCTTGTCCGATGGCCCTAGCGGATTGGCGCCAAGCGGCTGGATCAGAACTTTCAGGATCACCCCGACAAAGCGGTTCGGCAGGTTGGCGATCACTTCGGCCAGACGGTTTTCGATGGTGCGGATGCCGTTCGCCATCACCCATTGAAGCGCCGGCAGATCGGCGTCCTGCCGCCCCTCATCTTCCCAGCGTTTCAATGCGGCCGAGAGCAGATACAATTCGGAGAGAATGTCGCCGAGCCGAGCCGACAGCATTTCCTTGCGCTTGAGCGCGCCGCCGAGCGTCAGCAGCGCCATGTCCGAGCAGAGCGCGAATGCCGCCGAGTAGCGCGAAAGCTGGCGATAGCAACCGGTCGCAGCACCGGCATCCGGCGCGGGCGCGAACGCACCGCCGGTCCAGCTTCGGCCCCATGCACGGAACACGTTGCCGATGGCGTGGCCGACATGCTTCCAGAACGCGGTGTCGAAATCGGCGAGGCCCTTCTTCTGGTCGGGATCGCTGATGGCATTCATCTCGCTTAAGAGATACGGATGCGCGCGCACCGAGCCCTGCCCGAACACGATGAGATTGCGCGTGAGAATGTTCGCGCCTTCCACGGTGATCGCCACCGGCACCGAACGATAGAGGCTGCCCAGATAGTTCTGCGGGCCGTCGATCACAGCCTTGCCGCCATGGATGTCCATCGCGTCATCGACCGTGATGCGCAGCCGCTCGGTGGCGTGCAGCTTCATGATGCCGGAGATGACGGCCGGATGAATGTGCTGGTTGAGTGCGGCGCAGGTCAGCCGCCGTGCGGCGTCGAGCTGATAGGCGGTGCCGGCGATGCGCGCCAGCGGTTCCTCGATGCCCTCGAACTTTGCAATCGGCACATGGAATTGCTCGCGGATGCGCGCATAGGCGCCGGTCACGCGGGCGGAATAGGCTGCGCCGGCGGACGATTGCGACGGCAGCGAAATGCCGCGACCGGCCGCGAGTGCCGTCATAAGCATCTTCCAACCCTGACCGATCCGCTCCTGTCCGCCGATGATGAAATCCATCGGAATGAAAACGTCCTTGCCCCAGTTCGGCCCATTCTGGAACACCTGCATCGCGGGCAGATGACGGTGGCCGATGGTGACGCCGGGAAGATCAGTCGGGATCAGTGCAACGGTGATGCCGAGTTCATCCTGACTGCCGATCAGGTGATCGGGATCGTAAGCCTTGAAGGCGAGACCGAGCAGCGTCGCGACCGGCCCCAGTGTGATGTAGCGCTTGTGCCAGTTCAGCCGCAGACCCAGCGTTTCCTTGCCGTCGAACATGCCCTTGCAGATGATGCCGGTGTCGATCATCGATGCAGCATCCGAGCCGGCCTCCGGGCTGGTGAGGCCGAAGCACGGAATCTCGCGCCCCTCGGCAAGGCCCGGCAGCCACCGGTTCTGCTGCTCTTTCGTGCCGAAGGTCATCAGCAGTTCGCCCGGTCCAAGCGAATTCGGAACCATCACCGTCACCGCGGCTGTGACCGAGCGGGTCGAAATCTTGCGGACGACTTCCGAATGCGCATACGGCGAGAAACCCAGCCCGCCGAATTCCTTCGGAATGATCATGCCGAGGAATTTGTTGCGCTTGATGAACTCCCAGACCTCGGGCGGCAGGTCGCGCCATTCCCAGTTCACTTTCCAGTCATCGATCATGGTGCAAAGCTGCTCAACCGGGCCATTCAGGAAGGCGGCCTCCTCATCGGTCAGCTTGGCGGGCGCGACGGCCAGCAGCTTCGACCAGTCCGGATTGCCGGTGAACAGGTCGGCATCCCACCAGACGTCGCCTGCCTCCAGCGCTTCGCGCTCGGTGTCGGACATCGGCGGCAGGGCCTTGTGCGCCCATGCATAGATCGGCCGGGTGATCAGATCGCGGCGGAGGGAAAAGCTCATGGGAGAATCCTTATGCCGAGTTCAGGAAAGCCAGCCGTCAAAGTGAGGCATGGCGAGCACCAAAAAGCTAGCCGGGCAAATCTGGAAAGCATCTTCGATATTATCTCGCGCCCGGCGCGGAAGTCCCCAAAAGTACCTGCGACTCAATAACCTGCAGGCCCGCCCTCCGTTCCCGGCCGGCCGCCTTAACAATCGGAAAGATCACCGAGACTTGAGCGCAAACGCCGCAGCTTACCGCGGACGCACCATCTCGAACATCATGTCCGGGCGAACCTGGACATAATCCCCCATCCGCCCCGCGCGCAGGATCGGATAGGCCTCGGCGGTCTGGTACACGCCATCCCGGATCAGGCTCTTGTCGATATGGACGGCGACCACCTCGCCGAACGTGACCCAGGCGTCGGCCTTGCGGCCATCCACACCCTCAAGCTGGATCATCTGCGTCAGCCTGCATTCGAACGACACCAGGCTTTCGCCGACCCGCGGGACATTCACCTTGCGCGACGGCGCCTTGGTCAGCCCGGAAATGGTGAACTCGTCGGTCTCGTGAGGCACGCTGGCCGACGTCATGTTCATCTGCTCGGCGACATGCTTGGTCACCAGATTCCAGGTGAATTCCTTCGTCTCTTGAATATTGGAGACGGTGTCCTTCCAGCCGGTCGAGGAAAACCCGATGATCGGCGGCACATAACAGAACGCATTGAAGAAGCTGTAGGGGGCAAGATTCACATGCCCCTTCGCATCATGCGACGCGATCCAGCCGATCGGCCGGGGGCCGACAATGGCGTTGAACGGATCGTGCTTCAGCCCATGTCCTTCGGACGGCTCGTAATAATGCACCTCGGTCATCGAACTTGCAGTCCCTCAAGCCTTTTCCGCGGGATCGCGGTGGATCGGATCGACCCACAGAACCGTCTCCGGCTTCTCCACCGGCTCGATATCGAGGTTGATCGCCACGGCCTCGCCGTCGCTGCGCACCAGTACGCATTCCAGCACTTCATCCGGACTGGCGTTGATCTCCTGATGCGGCACATAGGGCGGCACGAAGATGAAGTCGCCCGGCCCGGCTTCGGCCGTGAACTGCAGATGCTCGCCCCAGCGCATGCGCGCCTTGCCTTTCACGACATAGATGATGCTTTCGAGATGGCCGTGATGATGTGCGCCGGTCTTGGCGTCCGGCTTGATCGAGACCGTGCCCGCCCACAGCTTCTGCGCGCCAACCCGGGCGAAATTGATCGCCGCCTTGCGGTCCATACCGGCCGTCGACGGCACGTTCGGATCAAGCTGATTGCCGGGGATGACACGGACGCCATCGTGCTTCCATCGCTCGTCGTCATGTCCGTGGGAGTGGTCATGCGGATGATGATGGTGGTCGTGGCCCATGATTTTCTCTCTTTGATCCATACAAACGCAGGAATGAACCTGCGCATATTCGCAGCTACGTCACCAGATATGGGCGATGCGGTCAACGCCGGCAATATCACGATGAGATCGGGGCGACGGTTTAGTAAGACTTCGGCAGACCCAGAACCTTCTCACCGATGAAGCTGAGAATGAGCTGCGGGCTGATCGGCGCGATGCGGGGAATCATCACCTCGCGCAGATAGCGCTCGACATGGTATTCCTTGGCATAGCCGAAACCGCCGTGGGTCATGACGGCCTGCTGGCAGGCGTTGAAGCCTGCCTCTCCCGCCAGATATTTCGCGCTGTTGGCGGTGGGTCCGCACGGCAAGCCCTGATCGTATTGCCATGCCGCCGACATCGTCATCAGCCAAGCGGCTTCAAGCTCCATCCAGTTTTTTGCCAGCGGATGCTGGATCGCCTGATTCTGCCCGATCGGGCGATTGAAGACGACGCGCTGCCTGGCGTAGGCGGCGGCGCGCGACAGCGCCAGCTTGCCGAGCCCGACCGCCTCCGCCGCGATCAGGATGCGCTCCGGATTCATGCCGTGAAGGATGTATTCAAAGCCCCGCCCCTCTTCGCCGATCCGATCCTCCACCGGAATCTCGAAATCGGCGATGAACAGCTCGTTCGAATCGATCGCCTTGCGGCCCATTTTCTCGATCTCGTGGACCGTGATGCGCGCGCGGTCGAAATCCGCATAGAACAGGCTGAGCCCATGGGTCGGGCTTTTGACGTCTTCAAGCGGCGTGGTGCGCGCCAGCAGAAGGATCTTGTGCGCGACCTGCGCGGTGGAAATCCACACCTTCTGGCCGTTGACGATGTATCTGCCGCCCTTGCGCACGGCGCGGGTTTTCAACTGCGTGGTGTTGAGGCCCGTGTTGGGCTCGGTGACGCCGAAGCACGCTTTCTCGCGCCCCTCCACGATGCCGGGGAGCATGCGCGCGCGCTGCTCGTCGGTGCCGAACACCACCACGGGATTGAGCCCGAACACATTCATGTGGATCGCAGATGCGGCGGACATGCCGCCGCCTGCTTCGGAAATCGCGCGCATCATGATCGCGGCTTCCATGATACCGAGCCCGGAGCCGCCGAACTGCTCCGGAATGCAGATGCCGAGCCATCCGGCCCTGGCGATCGCGTCGTAGAATTCGTGCGGAAATCCGCCTTCGCGATCCTTGGTCAGCCAATAGGTGTCGTCAAACTGGCTGCATATTTTCTCGATCGCGTCACGAATGGAGTCCTGCTGGTCGGTGGTCGCGAAGTCCATTGTGATCGCTCTCCAGATTGCCAAGGATTTTTACGACCTAAGCAACCTGCCAG
Source organism: Afipia sp. (assembly GCA_017308575.1). Classification (GTDB taxonomy): domain Bacteria; phylum Pseudomonadota; class Alphaproteobacteria; order Rhizobiales; family Xanthobacteraceae; genus Afipia. The sequence continues at coordinate 336,334 of JAFKEQ010000002.1, read as the reverse complement.
ACAATCCAAAAACAACAACTTATCGGCGCCGCATAACGGCACCGATGCCGACGTCAAAGTGACCGATCGTCGTCAGCGCGCGGCGGCGAACATCGCTTCCATCGCCCTGCGATAGGCCACGGCATCGTCGTTGGCATCGATCTCGACATCCGACCAACGCACGACATCGCCATGGGCCACATCGCGCGTCAGCTTGACGCGATGCGCGAGACCGATCGGCAGCGCGCTGGCCTTGAGGCTGTCCGCTGCGGGCATCAGCTTGCCCCAGACGGTGTAGCCTCCCTCGCCGTCAAGCATATCGCCCGCGCGCAGGTCCTTCTTGGCAACGGCGGCAACATCGCCCCTGAAGCCCTGCGGCTGTCCTGTCGGTTCGCCGCGCAGCGCGGCAGACAACACCGAGATATTCAGTTCGAGCCCGATCAGGTGATACGGCTTGTACATCGCCGCGTAACGCCCGGACGAGTCCGTCTTCATGCCGTATTGCCGGAAGCAATCCGCCGCATAGTCGTTCGGCGCTTCCAGCACCACATAGACACCCCAGCGCAGATCGCGGAACACCAGACGGCTGTCGCGCTCCAGCGACGAGACGACTTCGACAACTCCGGATTTCTCCAGCACGCCGCCCTGCTCGCGCGGGCGCATGATGTGCGGCAGATCATCCACGCCGCAGGGCGGAAACAGCAGACCGCCCGACGGCACATCCAGCCCCGTGGCATTGGCAATGGCCGCCATTTCGATAGCGGATTTGGTGCCATCCAGAAACGAATTGAACATCTGCGGATTCATGCCCGCTGACTGCGCTTCCGCAGCCGTCAGGCCATAGTGGCCCCATACACCAGCGGGCGTCACGTCATGGTAGATCGGCAGATATTTGGTGCCCTTACCGGCCGCGACCACCTTGAAGCCGGTGGCGCGCGCCCAGTCAACCATCTCCGCGGTCAGTGCGGGTTGATCGCCATAGGCCAGCGAATAGACCACGCCTACCTTGCGGGCTTCCTCCGCCAATAACGGACCTGCGAGCACATCGGCTTCGACATTGACCATCACGATATGCTTGCCAGCCGCGATCGCCGCACGTGCATGGCGGATACCGACCGCCGGATTTCCGGTGGCTTCCACCACGACTTCGATATCACCGCCGATGGCCGCGATGCCGTCCTTGGTGAAGGTTGTCGCGGCAATCCGTGCAGCGTCCCAGCCCACCGTGCGGCAGGCTTCACGCGCCCGCTCGGGGTCGAGATCGACAATCACGGAGACTTCAAGGCCCGGTGTGTACGGCACCTGAGACAGAAACATCGAGCCGAACTTGCCGGCGCCGATCAGAGCAACGCGCACAGGCTTGCCTGCCGCGCGACGCTTTTCGAGAAGGTGATGCAGATTCATGGATGAGCGTTTCCGGCAATGACGTCTGGCGTTATTCGCCACGTTATCAGCGCAACGGCCGGGCGCATCCCGGCCGTCATCGCCTTATATCTCTCGTTTTAAAGCCATGAGTGCCCGGAGCAAGCCCGGGCATCATAAATGGCCTGCGCTATTCCGCCGCTTCGCGATGGCTGCGCGCATAACGCACCAGCGCGTCGTCCTCCACCGGAACGATCGGCGCGAAGTCCTGATGCGCGATGAATTCAGGCCGCGTCGGCGTGCGGATATAGTTCGAGACCGAGTTGAGCGTGAGATAGACGATCTTGCGCGGATAAGGCGTGATGTTGCCGGCCGAACCGTGCACCAGATTGCCGTGGAACATCAGCATGCTGCCGGGCTTGCCGGTCGGCGCGACAATGCCGCCTTCGGCGACAAGTCGTGTCACCGTGTCCTCGTCCAGCGTCCACAGCGGATAGGACGTTGTCTGCAGATCGTGCGAGGCCTTGAGATCGCCGGCGTTATGGCTGCGCGGCACCAGCATGAGAGGGCCGTTGATCGGCATCACCTCATCGAGAAACACCGAGATGTTCATCGCGCGCGGCTGCGGCATGCCGTCATCGCGCTTCCATGTGCCGTAGTCCTGATGCCACTGCCAGACCTCGCCGGTGAAGGCCGACTTGGCGTTGATCTTGTACTGATGCATGTAGACATGCTCGCCGAACACCTGCTCGACAGGTTCGATCATGCGCGGATGCGCGCCCAGCAGCCGGAAGGCTTCATTGTATTTGTGAGCGGCGAAGGCGGTGCGCGGCGCGCCGTTCTTCTCGCGCCACACTTCAGGACGGTGCTGGTCGTAGATCGCAATCGCCTCGCGCCGCAGAACATCGACCTCTTCCGGCGTGAACAGTTCGGGCAGCAGCAGCCAGCCTTCGGTGTGGAATTGGTCGATTTGCTCCTGACTCAATCGCATGACGCATTCTCCCTGTTTGATTTTTGTTTGCCGCTGCCCCGCCTTTGCGCGGGGCCATGCCGGTAATCCGGTCTTGTATTCTGAATTCAGTATTCTAAACTCAGCTTGCAGCCGGGCTCGCCCTGAGTCAAGGGTTACGGAGATGGCCGTGCGGCAAGAACATGCGGAGGACGCGTGCTGGAATCCCTCACCCCGCCGAAAAGCCTGGTCGATCAGGTCTATGACGTGATCCTCGACGCCCTGTGTGACGGGACCTTCAAACCGGGCGAACGGCTGACGCAGGAAAACATCGCCGAACGCCTGAACGTCTCGCGGCAACCGGTGACGCATGCGCTGGCGGTCCTCAAAGCGCAGGGCTTTCTCGCGCAAGGGCGTCAGGGACTGACGGTCACGCCGGTCGATCCCGATTTCTTCGCCGCGATCTATCAGGTCCGTTCGGCGGTCGAGCCACTGGCGGTCACACTGGCCACGCCGCGGCTCACCAAGGAGGCCATCGCGCGCGGGCGCGAACTGGTCGAACACGGGCGCAGCGTTGTCGCCTCGGGCGATGCGGGCGCCGCGCTGAAAGCCGACATGGACTTCCACTCGTTTATCTACGAGGTGTCCGGCAATCCGCTGATCGCGGAGACGATGCGGCTGCACTGGCGTCATCTGCGCCGTGCGATGGGCAAGGTGCTGCGCCATCCGGGAATGTCCGTGAGCGTGTGGAAAGAACACGGCCGCATTCTCGACAGCATGATCCGCGGCGACACCGAGGGCGCTGCCGAACTGATGCGTAAACATCTGGTCGAGGCCTACGACCGCGTCGGGGCGATGGATACCGACAATCCATCGGCATCCTAGTCAGACCGCTTCGCCCCGAATTGCTCCGATGACAGTTCCGGGCCACCCACGCCTACTTCGCGCGGGCCTGAAAGAATCCATCGTCGATAATGCCGTTCGGCGCGCGGCAATGATCGAGAAATATTTTCCGCCACTGAAGATATCCCAAAAGAGCCATCACCGAGCGCGTCGATGACGACGCCATGCCAAACGACAGTTGCTGAAGCGCCAAGCGCGCGGCCTTGACGTCGATCCACCCCTCATCGACGCCATTGAGAAGATCGTGAAAGCGGTCCTTCGACGCATCGATATAAGCGATCTGGAACGAATTGAAGACGAACGTATCGTTCTGGCGGTTGCGGAGAGTCTCGGGGACGATCCCTTTTTGAGCCTCTCGCAAAAGCTCCTTGTAGCGGCCGCGGAAATCGTGGACGAGCAGCGCGCTGACCTGATCGTAGACATAATCGAGCAACGGCAGATCGCAGTATGGCGATGCATCGACCAGCGACTTGCGGCTGAAATGCCCCTGCGTCACGGCGCGCGGCGCGGAAAAATAACCCCAGTCATCGCAAATGATGCCGTCGCCGGCCAGCGCAACCTCGTTCAGATATCGCTCGCGCGAATAATCCGTGAGACTTTTTCCGCAACGCAGCCACGGCACATCGTCGGTCAGCACGCGCTCCATGTTGACGTCGGAGACGTCCCACGGATTCCATCCCCGGAAAGGCCATGCGTGCTGCAGGCAGCGGTGCAGTTCGGCGGGCATTTGCGACAACAGGCACTGCCATGCGACGCTGACCTGCCCCCGCGACAGCAGACCGCTTACCTCGGACAGCGCCTCGCGGAACGCGCGATAGTGTTTGTGTCGCAAAAGATAAGGAAGGAACGCAGGGGAGCGAAGAAACAACTGATCCGCGCCGAAGCCGGTGAAGACATAGGAGTTGGGCTCCGCCAGTTCCGCGACCGCGCGGGAGAAGATATCGCCGAACCAGAAGAAATCGCTCGGCTCATCCGAATAGCCAGGCTCATCCGGCATCCCGACGGGAAGCTCCTCTGGCGGCAGTACGACAAGCTCGATCCCGTAACGCTCCGCGACATCGCGCGCGTATTGCTCGCTGATCGCATGCGACGGCAATCGCGGCTGGGAGAACATCACGCCGCGAATGCCGCTGGATAATTGCTCGCCGAGCAGACAGGCTATGAACGAGGAATCGAGACCGCCCGAAATCTCGACGCAGATGCTGGCCTGTGGCCGGGCCGCCAGCCGCGTCCTGATGGAGTCGCGCAGCAGATGCAGCACCTGCGGGGCGACGTCTTCGCGGCGCTGGCCGGGATCGATTCGGTACGCATAGTTGCGGCGGACCGGTTGCTGGCGCTCGACGCGCGCACCAAGTGAGACAAGCTCGCCGGGCAACACACGAACCACACCCTTGATCGGCGTATCGCGCGACAGAAACTGGTAACCCGGAACGATCAGGACGTGGCGGGCGAAATAGTCGTCGTCCCATTGCCCCGTCGCGCGGTCCCAGAACGCGAACAGACGATTGGACACCAGACCATCGGCCTCGCGGTAATAGATCTGATATTGCGAGGTGAAGCTCTTGAAGGCATGGATATGGTCGCGCACCTGAAACAGCGCGACGAAATCGCCTTCGACCCGCGCAAGGGCCCTTGGTCCCTCGCGGTCGATAAACTCGACAAGACGCTGCAACGCCGCCGCGCCGGTCTCTCCGCCAACCCGTTGAACGATCCCTTCGAGAGAAAGTGTACCCTCCCGGCATGGCAGCCGAATAGCCGCCGATAGTGTCAATGAATGGGCGTCCTTTTCGCTGGGCGGGAAAGTTGTCATTGCGTTCGAAGGGCCTGATCGGTTAGCTCAGTCAAAATCATCGGAGAAGGCGAACCGGGATGAGCGCCGCGGTCCTGTCACTGTCGCATCTGTCAACCAAGCTGTTCGGCATCGACCGGACCGTGCAGATGTTTCATTGGCTGGGCGAACGAACGCGGGTCAAGCCTCGTCCCGAACGAGTACCGGCACAGGCTGTCGCGGCACGCGCGCTTCGCGGATTGAATGCGCTTCCGATGCGGATCGAATGTCTCGACCAAGCGATTGCCGTCTGGTTCAACCTCAATCGCCACGGCCATCCGGCCTCTCTTAAAATCGGCATGCGCCTCTCACCTCTTTCCGGCCATGCCTGGGTCACCTGCGGCGACGACGTGTTCGTGACGACCCCGGGCATGGAGGATTTCTCCGTCGTCGCGGCCTACGATCCTTTTACGATCCCCGGCCCGCGGTCACCTGAACCAGTTTAGCCTGCACCAGACTTCGTGTGAGTTCATCGAGATCGCCTCTGATCTCCTCGACCGGCGCGCTGTAGTCCTTCGCGAGGCGTTCCGCGGCATGATCGATCCCGCCTTCAAGGCAGAGTTTGAGCATTTCAGCCGCCATCGCATTCAGCCCATAGGACTCGCCGGTCTTCACTGAAAACAGAACGCTCTTGCCCTCGATCACTGTCAGGCTCGTGCCGGGAGTGAGTTGAACGCCCATAATTATCCCTTCATTGAAATCGATTGATTGAAAACCTGTTCGGCATCGGCCTCGCGCACGGCGGTCTGCTGGCGCCAGAGACGGGCATAGAGCCCGTCTTTTCTCAGAAGCTCGCCATGCGTGCCCGCTTCGGCCACGCCACCGTCATCGATCACCAGAATACGGTCCATATTCACCAGCGACGACAGCCGGTGAGCGATGCTGATGACGGTCTTTCCGATCAGCAACGCTTGCAGCTCTTGTCCGATCGCCTGTTCAGCCTCGCTGTCGAGCGCGGATGTCGCCTCGTCGAGGATGACGATCGGTGCATCCTTGAGGAGCGCGCGCGCCAGCATGATGCGCTGGCGCTGGCCGCCCGACAGTTTGCCTCCGCGCTCGCCGACGGTGGCATCGAGTCCTCGCCGGCCATCCTCGTCCTCGACATCCGCAACGAAGTCGAATGCCCGCGCACGATGGATCGCATCCTGCAACTCAGTTTCGGACGCATCCGGTTTGCCGCACAGAATGTTGTCGCGGATCGAACGGTGAAACAGCGAAACGTCCTGCGTGACGACGCTGATCTGTTCGCGCAGGCTTTCCGTCGAGACGGAGCGGATATCCTGTCCGTCGATGCGGACCGCCCCGCTTTGCACATCCGCTAGTCGCAACAGCAACGCGACCAGCGTGGATTTTCCCGCACCGGACCGGCCGACCAGCCCAAGCTTCTCGCCGGGCGCGATGTCCAGACTGAAATTCCGGAACACCGGCAGGCGATCGCCATAGCCGAAGGTGATCCGGTCGAACGTGATCGCGCCGCGCCGCGCGTTCAGGCGTGCGGCTGTCTTGTCTTCCGGCATTGTGTTCGGGGCCGCAATCACGCCCATGCCCTGCCGGATCTCGCCGAGATTCTGGTAGATGCCCGACACCTCCCACGCGACCCAGCCGCCAGTGTTCGCCACCTGCCAGACCAGCGGCAACGCCATCGCCACCGCCTCGGCCGGAATCATTTCGTGAAGCCAGAGAAAACCGCCGATCACGGCCGTCGCCAGCAGAAGCGCGGTATTGAGAAGCGTGAGCCGCGTCATGAAGCCGGTGACGCTGGCCATGTGATCGGCCTGCGCGTCATCATGCGCCAGCAGAGCCTTGCCGACCGGCGCGTCGATGGTCGCCGCCGCCGTGAACATCTTCACCGCCAGAATATTTCCGTAGCCGTCGACCAGTTCCGCCAGAAGCCGGGAATATTTATCGGCGTTCGCATCGGCCTTGCGCCGCAGTTGCGGTACGAACCGCCGCAGCAGCAGTGCAAAGCCGATGAACCATGCCAGAATCGGCAGCATCAGCCGCCAGTCGGCATGGCCGAGCAGCGCGGCGCTCGTCAGTCCGTACATGGCGAGATACCAGACAGCGCGAATCGCGGCTTCCGCCACCTCGCGCAGCGCGCCCGGCGTCTGCATCACCCAATGCGCCAGCCGCCCCGGAGAGTCGCCCTGAAAGAAGCTCCAACTCTGACGTATGACACGCCAATGGCTGATCCAGCGCATCCGCGAGGTGACGCCGGGAATCAGGAATCCGTTCCGAAGATGAAAATCGAGCCAGATCAGCAGCGGCCTGACGAACCCGATCGCCACCAGCAGTGCGAGAAGCACGGGCCATCGCTCGTTCCATGCCGCCCAGCGATCGGCCTGACCGACAAAGGCAGCCATCTTGCCGATGAAGACAGCGACCAGCGCATCGGCGAATGCAACGCCAAAACCGCATAGAAAAAGCCAAAGGAAAATCGTCCGATGTTCGGCCAGAAAATAGCGGCAGAAACCGAGCAAGGAGGCCGGCGGCGCGGACGGCGGAGGCGGCGCAAGGATCGCCGCGCGCGGCAGTCTTAGCATCAGCGGCGTCTCCGGAAGACCATGCAATGGTGCTCAGAGGCACGCCCGGGATGAGATGTGCGCAAGTCCGCAACCAGCGCGGGCATGGCGGACGGCGCCATCGATCGCGCCGCACCACCCCTGTCAAAAGCGGAGTTCATGGGAATCGAATTAAAAAAGCGCGACGGAGCCCCGGACAAAATCTCCCCCGCCCCCGCGAAAGACATGCGGCACGCCGTCGCGACGGCATGCCGCAAAACATTACTTACTTGAAAAAGCCGGAGTACTTCTTGCCGTCCGTGCTCGGACCGGTGGCGTTCGACTTGATGAGATCCATGGTGCCGAGCTGGATAAGAACGGGCTTCTCGTATGTCTTCACAGTATTCTCCCTCTAGAGGTCGCGTGCCGCACGGCACGCAAACCGAAACTGGCTTAACGCTCAATCAAAACAACCCCCCGTTTGAGGGGCTCGGTCATTTTCACACAAATCAGAAAAAATACCATCCGGTCAGACTGCTACTCACAATATGATGTCACGGCTGAGAGCCCATGAGGTCCCCGCGAACCAGTAGCGATCCGATGACGCGGGACGTTTCCAGATGAGGCTCCGCACATGCTCCAGACCTCCGTCCTCAAAAGCCGTTCGCAGTCGCGATAGCTCATCGGGCGCAACCTCAAGACCGCCCTCGGCCCAGACGAAGTAGGCCGGGGTAATGGCCTCAGCCGCATGACCATCTCCCCGCCTTTCGATCCGTAATGCCACACCACGCTCGGCGTGACGGCCGGCGAGGCCGGGCTGCTGCGGCCCGGGGACGCCAAGCGGAAACACCAGCCGTCCGCCCGGGCGGAGGCTTTCGATCCAGCGATCAGCGGGTCTCGCCACGGCAAAATTCACATAGATGCCATCAACGGGACTTTCAGGCTGCTGCGTGCCGTCGGCACAAACGACCGCAACATTGCGATAACCGGCAAGGTTGTCTTTGGCCCTTGCCGCAAGTCCCGCGTCAAACTCGATGGCGGTCACGCGGCCCAACGGACCCACCAGTTCGGCAAGGATCGCGCTGTAGTAGCCCCCACCTGCCCCGATATGCACAATGTGCTCGCCCGGCTTCGGGCCGAGGGCATCGAGCAGCTTGGCATGCAGCGACGGGCTTCCGTTGTTGACGCCGCGTCCCGGATCGAGTGCGACGACGATGTCCTGATAGAGCACGACGGGATCGGTGCCCGGCATCACATGGCTGCCGGCCGCCGACCCCGCTGTCCAAGGCGGCGGACCGAGAAAGGCCTCGCGCGGCACCGCCGCGAAGGCGGCCGCAATCGCAGCATCGTCGATGCCGAAAACCGCCGCCATCTGGCGGCCGAAGGCGCGCCGAACCACGTCGAGTTCGTCTTGAGAAAAACAGGAGGTGACGTCCGGAGAAACGACCATGGCGCGCACAAAAGCCCGACCCAGATGTGAGGCCCGATATTCGCCGAGAGACATACCGATCGCAATGGGGCTCGGCCGCTCAATCGTGTCGTAACGCCGTCCAGTCAGTGAAGCTCTCGTGCGAAAACATCGAGAGGTCACCGGAACAGGCGAGCGACCTGAACCCGCGCCGCAATCAGCAGGAAGCGCAACCAGACGCCTGCGAGAAGGGGCAGCGAGACCCAGCGCGGATACGATGCCAGGAAAAACTTCTTGTAGAAGCGCACCATGCCGCGATGCTTGTGCAATTCAACCCGCAACACGCGATCACCGCTGCTGGCACCCTTGTGGTGAATCGCGATGACGTCCGGCACGAAAAGGATTTTCCAGTCGCGCTGAAGAAAACGCATGCACCAGTCGAGATCCTCACAATGCAGGAAATATCCCTCATCCATCGGACCGACATCGGCAATTGCGGCGCGACGCACCAGCATGCAGGCGCCCGAGATCGCCTCGACCTCCACCGGAGCATCAGGCAACGGCTGGCGATGCAGCCCGAAATCCTTGAAGCGATGCGGAAACAGCAGGCTCAGCCCGGTCGCGCGCGCGAATGCAAGTTTCGGCGTCGGGATGTTACGCCGTCCTCCCGCCTGCTCCGTGCCGTCCTCGTTCATCAGGCAAGGCCCGACCATCCCGATCCTGTCGGAGGAAAACAGCGTTTCCATCAGCCGCACAAGCGTTCCGGACGCGATGCGGCAGTCGGGATTGAGCAGCAAAACGCAATCCGAGCTTGAGCGTGCAATCCCGATATTGCTGGCCGCGGCAAATCCCAGATTGCGCTCATTGCGAACGATCTGAATCCTGTCGTCGTGAGGAACGAAATCGAGACTGCTGTCTTCCGACGCATTATCGACGATGACGACACTGGATACGTCCGGACACTGCAGCGCGCTCGCGACGGATTCACGCAGGAAACTGCCGGCATTGAAGTTCACGATCACAACGCTGGCGTCAGCCATCGAGCCTGTTCCCGCCGTCATTGCGTTCGCGCGATGTGCGGTCCGGATGCCGCACCATTGCCGCGCAGACCATCCCGCACTCCGCGCATCATCCACATCAGGCGTGCAAACCGCGGCGACTGAAACAGCAGATAATAAATCATCAGCAAACCCGTGCGCCCGAAATCATACAACACCCAGCCCCAGGGAGCGTAAGGCCTCCGCCACAACAGAATGGAATTGCGCAGCAGATAGTATTGCCGCATCGGAGCATGCAGGAAAGCGCGCCTGCCGAGGAACGTCGCCGGAACACAATCGCCCAGATGGTGTGCGAGACGTGCGGACGGCACGCCGTAAAGCCGATAATGTGCGGCGCTCGCGCGGAGCGACCAATCCGTATCGACATGATCGATAAAGAAATATTCGTCGAAGGCCTCGATGTCCTCAAGCGCATCGAGCGAGATCAACGATCCCGAGGAGATCAAAAAGTCCACGGCGACCGGCGCATGTGTCTCCAACGGCCCTCGCAATTGCACGTGACGCGTCCGGCAGCCGGAGAGGCGAACGAAGGCACCATCCCGGCCGGTGCGGCTGTCATACCAGAGCGGACCGACCGCCGCCGCCCGTGCGTCAGCCGAGAGCGCCCACGCGAGCTTTTCCACCATGTCCGGCGCGGCAATACTATCCTGATCGAGAAGCAGAAGGCGCGTGGCACCCCATTCACGTGCCCGGCGCGCGGCGAGATTGTAAGCCGCGCCCAGACCGATATTGGCGCCCGGCCGCTCCACCGTCACGTTTGCCGGCATGGCGCATGACCACGCACCATCGTCATTGACGATTACAAGAATGCGGTCCGCCTGCGGAGCGATCGCCGCGAGCGCACGCTCCAGCAGGCGCACATCCGGCTGGTAGACGACGACTGCGGCCACGACCTCCTGGGATGATGCCACCGCGCCCTCTCCGTTCGCCCGTGGTGATGGTTCAGCTCGCACTGCTTAGAGCGCCGCCCGCAAATCCTCGGGCGGCATTTCTTTCAGGCACAATGCCAGCGCCTCGTTCCAGGGCCGAAGCCGGATGCCGTAGCGCTCTTCGATCCGGCGGTTGGACAGGCGGGAGTTGAGCGGCCGCCGCGCCTTTACCGGATATTCGCTGCTCGGAATCGCGACAAGCCGCGCCGCACGTCCCATCCGCTCCGGCAGCAATGTCTCGCCTTCCGCCACGATTTCGGTTGCGAAACCATGCCACGTCGTCTCACCCGCGCCGCTCAGGTGGAGAATCTCCGATGCGAAGCGTCCCACCCGGCGCTCTTCCATCATCTGCGGGATCAGGCTTTCCGTCGCGGCAGCAATATCGTTCGCCCAGGTCGGCGCGCCGGTCTGATCGGACACGATCTTCAATTCGTCACGCTGCACCGTCAGACGCAGCATGGTCCTGACGAAATTCTGTCCGTGCGAGGAGAACACCCAGCTCGTGCGCAGCACCAGATGATCACATCCCGCTTCACGCAGCGCGACCTCGCCGGCAAGCTTGCTGCGGCCATAAGCATTCAGTGGACCGACAGGATCGGCCTCCGCATAGGGCGCGTCCTTCGAACCATCGAACACGTAATCGGTGGAATAATGGATGACCGCTGCGTTCCTGCGCCGCGCCTCTTCACCGATCACGGTCAGCGCCGTCCCGTTGATGGCCAGCGCGAGGGCTTCTTCGTCTTCCGCGCGATCGACAGCCGTATAGGCGGCGGCATTGACGATGATGTCAGGAGATGACGCAGCGACGGCTCGCCGGATATCGTCGGCAACGGCGAGATCGCAGCCCGTTCGATTCAGGGCCACAACATCACCCAGGCGAGCCAGGCGGCCACGCAATTGCAGGCCGACCTGACCGTCAGCGCCGAGCAGAAGAGTCTTCAATCGAAAACCTCCGCGTCGCGCAGCAACGCTCCAGCCCGATCCTTGTCGGACAGAATGAAATCGACCCCCGCCGGCCAGCCGATTGCAATGTCGGGATCATCCCAGCGAATGCAGCGCTCGTGTGCCGGCGCGTAATAATCGGTGGTCTTGTAGAGAAAGTCGACATTGTCGGACAGCGCGACGAATCCATGCGCGAAGCCTGCAGGAATCCAGAACTGGCGGAAATTATCCTCGCTCAATTCGACGCCGAACCAGCGCCCGAAAGTCGGAGACGAGCGCCGGATGTCAACGGCGACGTCGAAGGCCGCTCCACGCACGACGCGCACCAGCTTTCCCTGCGGCTGCTGGATCTGATAGTGCAGCCCCCGCAACACACCCTTGTGCGAGCGCGAATGATTGTCTTGTACAAACGCAGCGCCGCCCAGTACATCGGCATAAGCCGCGGCGTTCCACGATTCCAGAAACAGACCGCGCGCGTCGCGAAAAGTTTTCGGCTCCAGGATCAACAGTCCGGGTATCGCCGCCTCGATCACGTTCATTCGCCGGCACCTTCTTCGTCGAGCAGACTCAGAAGATAGCGGCCGTACCCTGCCTTGTGCATCGGCATGGCCAGTTCTTTCAATCGCGCGGCGTCGATCAACCCGAGACGAAATGCCACCTCTTCCGGACAACAGATTTTGAAGCCCTGACGATTCTCGATGGTGGCAACATAGCTCGCAGCATCGAGCAGGGAATCGTGCGTACCGGTATCCAGCCAGGCAAAGCCGCGCCCGAGCGTTTCCACATTGAGCAGATCACGCGAGAGATAGATGCGATTGAGGTCCGTGATCTCCAACTCCCCACGCGCGGACGGCTTCAGGCTTTTGGCGATCTCCACCACCCCGGCGTCGTAGAAATAAAGCCCCGTCACTGCGTAGCTGGACCGCGGATGTTCCGGCTTTTCTTCCAGCGAAACCGCTCGCCGCTCCTTGTCAAATTCCACGACGCCATACCGCTGAGGATCGCTGACATGATAGGCGAAGACCGTTGCGCCGTGCTCGCGCGCGGAGGCGTTCGCGAGCAGCTTCTGGAAATTATGTCCGTAAAAAATATTGTCGCCGAGCACCATCGCGGATGGATGGCCGGCGAGGAACTCCTCGCCGATGATGAAAGCCTGCGCCAGTCCGTCCGGCGAGGGCTGCACCGCGAAGCTCAGATTCAAACCCCACTGACTGCCGTCTCCCAGCAAATGGCGGAACCGCGGCGTATCCTCCGGCGTCGAGATGATCAGGATGTCGCGTATACCCGCCAGCATCAGCGTGCAAAGAGGATAATAGATCATCGGCTTGTCATAGACCGGCAGCAATTGCTTGGAGACCGCCAGCGTCACCGGATGAAGCCGTGTGCCGGAGCCTCCGGCGAGAATGATACCTTTACGCGGACGCAAGACGGTCACCATATTGAAGCGCAACCCAGTCGCGATAAGCGCCGCTGACGACGCTGTCGATCCATTGCGAATTATCGAGATACCACGCGGCGGTTTCGCGCAGGCCTGCCTCCAGGCTTTTCTTCGGACGCCAGTTGAGTTCGTCGCGAATCTTCTCCGCCTCGATCGCGTAACGCTGATCATGACCGGGACGATCGGTGACGAAGGTAATCTGCTCCGCATAGGAGCCGCCGCCCGCGCGCGGACGTTTCTCATCCAGAATGGCGCAGATCGTCTTCACCAGATCGATGTTGCGCATCTCGCTCTCGCCGCCGATGTTGTAGGTCTCGCCCGGCCGTCCGCTCTCAAGCACGACGTTGATCGCGTCGCAATGATCGGAGACATGCAGCCAATCGCGGATGTTCGCACCGCTGCCGTAAACCGGAATGGCGCGCCCCGACAGCGCGTGATGAATGACCAGCGGAATGAGCTTTTCCGGAAATTGGTAGGGCCCGTAGTTGTTGGAGCAATTGGTGGTCAGCACCGGCAGGCCGTGCGTGCGATGAAATGAGCGCACCAGGTGGTCGGAAGCGGCCTTGCTGGCGGCATAAGGCGAATTGGGCGCATAGGGCGTGGTCTCGCGGAACGGCGGATCGTCCACGGAAAGCGAGCCGTAGACCTCGTCGGTGGACACATGCAGGAAACGGAAGTCTCGTTGCTGCTCCGACGGCAGAGCGCGCCAATACGCCGTCACCGCATTCAGCAGCCGCAAAGTGCCAACGACATTGGTCTGGATGAATTCGTCGGCGTCGAGGATCGAGCGATCGACATGGCTTTCCGCTGCGAAATTGACCACCGCGCGCGGTGCATGTGCCTTCAGAAGGCGCGTCACCAGATCGACATCGGCAATATCGCCCTTGACGAAGACGTGGGCCGGATCGCCAGCCACGCTTGCGAGATTCTGCAGATTTCCGGCATAGGTCAGCTTGTCAAGATTGACCACCGGCCCCCGTGTGGTCCGTAATCGCTCCAAGACAAAATTCGAGCCGATGAATCCGGCCCCACCGGTGACAAGCAACATTATGACCGCCAATGAGAAAGATAGCTTTTTATGCTTAGTTCAGTTTCAGCCGGAAGCGCAACCATTCCGCCCCGGCAGGGATTGCTGCGGCCAACCCTAGCATAAAGTATGAAAGGGCACGAAGCGCAACCACTCGCTCCACACGCCACGCATGTCCGGATGCGCCCCCGGATATTGCGGGAGCCAACCCAAGCCCTTAACAAAGAAGCGGCACCTAGAATAATGGGCGTTTTATTATAATGCGACAAGCGATTCTAGTTCTGGGTATGCACCGCTCCGGCGCCAGCGCTCTGACGCGGGTGCTGAATCTGTTCGGCGCCGCCCTGCCGAGACATGTCACAGCAGAACAGCCGGGCAATCCGGGCGAATACGGGGAACCGGCGCAGCTCGCACGCCTCCACGACGCAATGCTCGCCGAAGGCGGCAGCCGCTGGGATGATTCGCGGCCATTCGACCTTGCAGCACTCGGACCCGAGCGCCTCGCCTATTACAGAGCAGAGATTGCTCGCCTGATTATCGAGGAATATGGCGACGCAGATCTGATTGTCATCAACGACCCGCGCATCTGCCGTTTCGTCACGCTCTATCAGGACGTACTACAAAATCTCGACATCGCGCCCTCCTATGTCATTGCCCTGTGCGCCCCGCGTGATGCCGCCGCGTCGCTCGCGGCACATGATGGTTTCAGCACAAATTACGGTTCAATATTGTGGCTTCGCTATCTCATGGAAGCCGAGCGGGCGACACAGCGCTGGCCGCGCGCGATCGTATCTTACGAAGGGCTTCTTCAGGATTGGCGCATTGTCCAGCGGCGGATTTCCGATGCGCTGCATCTGACCTGGCCGCACGCGCCGGACGATGTCGCCGCCGAGATCGATTCCTATCTGGCTACCGACCTGCAGCGCGGCCGCATCGACGAGGCCAAGCCGGATTTCGAACCGAAAATCGAGCCATGGATCGAGAATGGCTACAGCGCGTTCAAGGCGCTGGAACGCGAGAGCGGCAGATCAAACCATACGCTTGATCAGATCGATTCTAAATCGCATTCCGCCGCTGATTTTTCCGATGGCGAATTTGATATAAAATTTGCCGCATACTGCGCGAATGTCGAACAGCACCGCGATGAAATTTTCCGGCTGAGAAACGTCAACAGCCTGCTGCGGGAAGAACTGGCGCAGACGAATACAAATCTGGCGCGGGCCAATCAGCTCACCCATATCCAGAACCATCAAATCGCACAATTTCAGGCAGAAGCTGCAACCTATGGCGCAAGGATAGGTCGCCTGCTCACGCAGATGCGGGCCCGTCTCGCGCCTGTCGAATCACAGCGTGGGCGAATTGCGGCATCAGCGCTTCGCTCCGCGCATTACGTGTACCGCATCGGCGTGTTGCCAACCGCACAGACTTATCTCAAGCAGACCCGCGCGAAATTGCTCGGCCGCAACGACGAAATCACGCGACAGGCCACACCGGCGGAATATGGCGCCTGGCTGGCGGCGAGCGAACCCAATGCGAAGGCATTGAAACGCCAGCAGAGCGCGGACCGCCGTGGCCTGCTGATCAGCGTCATCCTGCCGGTCTATAAAATCGCTCCTGCAATCCTGGCTGCGACGGTGCATTCACTGCAACGACAAACCTATCGGCATTGGGAAGCCTGCATTGCCTATGCCGACCCGGACGGCGACAACTGGGACTTGCTGGAAAACCTCGCACGACAGGACAAGCGGCTCCGCCTGATACGGCTTCCGGAAAACAAAGGCATTTCCGGCAATTCGAATGCGGCCCTCGAAATTGCCGAAGGCGATTACATCGCCCTTCTCGATCATGATGACGAGCTTGCACCTTTCGCACTTTTCCAGATGGCGCAGGCGATCGCTAAAGATCCCGACGCCGATTTTCTCTATTCGGACAAGGATTGCATCGACGAACAGGGAACGACGCGGCTCAATCCCCTGTTCAAGCCGGAGTGGAGCCCGGAGATGCTCTATTCGGTCAACTATCTCACACACTTAAATATCATCAGAAAAAAGCTGGTCACGGCGGTCGGTGGCTGGCGAACAGAGACGGACGGCGCACAGGACTGGGATCTTTTTCTGCGCACGGCCGAGCAGGCCCGAAAAATCGTGAGGGTCCCGGGCGTCCACTATCATTGGCGTCTCCTGCCATCATCGACATCGATGGGAATGACGGCGAAGCCTTATGCCGCGGCCGCACAACTGCGCACGATCAAGGATCGCATCCAGCGCCTGCGCCTGCCCGCCGAGGTCATGCCGGATATACAGTCGGGCTTCCGGCTACATTGGAATCAACCACAACAGCCTAATGTGGATGTCGTCGTTTGCGGCGCGCAGATTCCGGCATTCCTCTATGAAGCCGATGCGGCTGGCCACTGGATCAAATCGATCACCCTCGTATCCGCCGAAACGCCCGCGCATGATGCCAGGCTCGACGCCTGGGTGCATCGGGACAAGATCCGCCGCATGCCGTGCAGCGTCAACGAAACCGACGCTATGATTGACGCCGCATCCCGCGGCGACGGCAGCGCGATTGTTTTCATCGACGGCCGCCTGCAATCGATCACGCCAAACTGGCTCGAACAGCTGGCCGGATGGGTCCTTGGAAACGATGCCATCGGATTCGCCGGATCGCTTCTGCTGACACCACGCGACGAAATCATCGAGGCCGGTCGGATCGTCGGAAACGACGGAGCGAGCGCGCCGCTTTTTCAAGGCATGCCCCTCTATAAGACGGGAATGTTCGGCAGTCCGCTCTGGTATCGCAACGTGACGGCCGCCGGGGCCCATGCAATCGCGTTCCGGCGTTCGCTATGGAGTGCTCGCCCCAATTCCGGTTATAATGGGAACTGGCAAAGCACTTTCGTCCGCCAATGCATTGCCGCACGAAACAGCGGCGCACGCGGACTGATCGATCCCCACGTTCGAGCCTATCGGGATATTCGGACCGAGGATCAAGATCATCAATGGGACGAAACATTCCAGGACGACCCTTACTTTCACCCGGCGTTTAAGTCCCTCGCCCCCTTGAAGTTGCGGCATTCATGAACCCCAGGATCAAACAACTGGCCAAGCGCCTGCTGCGAGTATTCGGAATCGATCCGATACATGTCAGCATCTGGGATATTTATACTAACGACGCTCTTGCTCTGGCCCATGGGGTCGACTGCAATCCGAAAGATCTGCGCGAGCGCCAGCAGAATCCAGATCGCGTCAATCCCGTAGTCGCCAACAGAGTATGTCACTGGTTTCTTCCCCATTTCGACAACCCCTTCTACGGCGGGATCATGACGATCCTTCGTCTCGCCAATCATCTGCAGCAAACGACCGGAATGAAGAACCGCTTCTTCATTTACGGGAGCTGCGATCCCGCAGAGATTCGCAATTTAATTGGCAAAGCATGGCCGAAACTCGGTGACAGCGATGTCTTCGCGCTCGATAGCAACGAAGCGGTTGCCGCAATCCCACCATCCGATTACTCGATTGCGACTCTATGGACGACCGCGTATCTCGTACTTGGCATCAAGAATACCGGCTTGAAATTCTACATGATTCAGGACTTCGAGCCGCTTTTCTATCCGGCCGGGAGCACGTATGCGCAGGCCGAATTCACCTATAGCTTCGGCTTTTACGGCATCGCCAATACAATCTCGTTGAAGGAGATGTATGAGCGCGACTACGGCGGCAAAGCCGTGACGCTGGAGCCCTGCATCGACACCAACATCTTCCATCCCGGCCCACAACAGACCGCGTCGCAAATCCGCCGGCTCTTCTACTATGCGCGACCCGGCACACCGCGAAACGGATTCGAACTCGCGGCACAGGCCCTCAAAATCCTCAAAGGCCGGCTCGGCGATAATGTCGATATTATCTGCGCAGGCGCCAATTGGAAACCGGCGGATTATGGGCTCGAGTCTGTCGTGCGAAATATCGGCCTCCTGCCCTATGAGAAGACCGCCGATCTCTATCGCAGTTGTCATGCCGGATTGTCGATGATGATGACGAAGCATCCGTCTTATCTGCCCTTCGAGATGATGGCTTGTGGATGCCTTGTGGTGGCAAACAGAAATGCCGCCAATACCTGGCTTCTGAAGGATGGAGAAAACTGTCTCATCGCACCTCCGACCGCATGGTCCATAGCAGATGCCCTCGAACGGGCGCTAACTGATGATGAAGCTCTACAAAAAATCCGCAGCGAAGCTATTACCCGGATTCAGATGCACCACTCCGACTGGAACCAATCGCTTGGCAGAGTGGCGGATTTTATTCTTGGCCTTGCGCCTTTAAATCGAAGTGCGTCATGACAGGACTCCCCATGCCGAATGAGCTAGATTCAAAGCTGAAAATTGATGGAATCCTTTGCCAAGCCCAAGGCACGAAATTTGGAGAAGCGGCCTATTTTTGCCGCCAAGGACGGCGGCACTATTTGCGAGCCCCTTCTCATTTATCAGGTTTAGGTAAAATCTGGCCAAACGACGTCATTCAGGTTCCCGAAGCTGTGCTCGATGCCTTTGCTGTCGGCAGCATCGTCCCGGGAATCAATTCCGCTCAGGATATGGATACGTTTCAAACCGATAGCAGCATCGTTATGCGCGAGTGTATGGCGTCGGTCCTTTCCGACCGCGGTATTGAGATCGGCGCCGGCGCATCGCCCTTTCCCGTTCCGCTCCATTGCCAGGTTCTCTATGGCGACCAGTTGAGCTACGCCGAATTACTGGATCATCGATATCCGGGCCAATCCCAGCACGAAATGCCCGTCCCCGACGTGACGACAAGTCTGGATACGCTGGAGGGAATTGCCGACGACAGCATGAACTTCATCATCGCCTGTCACGTCATCGAGCATACAAAAAGCCCTATCGGTGCAATCGTCGCTGCATGGAAGAAGCTTCGAAAGGGTGGATACCTGCTTCTTGTCGTGCCGGACAAGGAGCGAACCTTTGACAAGGAGCGGCCGCTCACAACGCTACCCCATTTGATTGCCGACTTTGAAAACTACGATCGCGCCCGCGATTATCAGCACTATGAAGAGTTCTATCAGCTGGCGTTTCCACAGCAGGAAAATGTCTATCGCTCTGTGGTTGATAAAGCATTCCGATCAAATGGCGATATTCACTATCATGTCTGGAACCGCGATAGCTTTATGACCATGGTTTCCCATATCAACGAACATATCATCCGTTGGACGGAGATCACATCGCGAGCTTCACTCGGCATCGAATTTTATGTACGGCTGAGAAAATGACATTTGAGAAAATGACATCGGCCCAGCACATGAATGAACCAAGATCGAATCACGGTTAGCCAGTTTTGCTCAATCTTTCCGGCCAGCTCATTCATCGCGAAGTCTCCGCGCGCTATCGCGGCTCGGCGCTTGGCACCCTGTGGGCGCTGCTGACGCCGCTTTTCATGCTTGCGATTTACACATTCCTGTTCGGCACGGTCCTGCAGGTGCGTTGGGGTGCACAGCAGAATTCCACCGCCGATTTCGCGATCATTCTGTTTTCCGGCCTTATCGTCTTTCACTTTTTTTCGGAGGTCGTAACGCGCGCGCCGACACTCATTCTCAGCAATGTCAATTTCGTCAAAAAGGTCGTGTTTCCGATTGAGATCCTGCCCGTGGTCGCGCTGGGCACTGCCCTGTTTCATATGGCTTTGAGTCTATTGGTGCTGCTCGCTTTCTTTGTTGTCCTCCACGGAACAATTCAAACCACCGTACTGCTGCTCCCGTTCGCTATCGCCCCTCTCGCACTCTTGTTGCTCGGGCTGTCCTGGTTTCTTGCGGCGCTCGGTGTCTACATGCGCGACATCAACCAGATCATCGGCCCTGTCATGACCGCGCTGATGTTCGTTTCGCCGATCTTCGTTCCCGCGACATCATTGCCGGAGCGCGTCCGCGCCTTCGTGTTTCTCAATCCGGTCGCCATCCCCGTTGAGGCGCTGCGCGAGGTCGTCATCTTCGGTCATGCGCCGAACTGGATCGCGCTCGCTATCTACACCGTCGTCGCCACCCTGATCGCCATCCTCGGGTATCTCTTCTTCCAGAAGACGCGCAAGGGCTTCGCCGATGTCCTCTGAAGAAATCGCCATTCGCGCGCGCGATATTTCCAAGCACTATATGATGTTTGCCAAGCCGGAAGACCGGCTGAAGCAGATGATCGTGCCGCGTCTGCAGCGTGCGCTTCACCGGCCACCGAAGCAGTACTTCCGTGATTTCGCGGCTCTCAACGGCTTGTCCTTCGATATCCGTCGCGGCGAAACCGTCGGCATCATCGGGCGCAACGGCTCCGGAAAATCAACGCTCCTGCAGGTCGTTTGCGGCACGCTGCAGCCGACCAGCGGCAGCATCGCGGTGAACGGCCGTATCGCTGCGTTGTTGGAACTCGGCGCCGGCTTCAACCCCGAATTCACTGGCCGCGAGAACGTATACCTCAACGCCGCAATCCTCGGCCTATCGCGCGCGGAGACCGACGCCCGCTTTGATGACATTGCGCGCTTCGCCGACATTGGCGAATTCATCGAGCATCCGGTGAAGACCTATTCCTCGGGCATGTATGTGCGCCTGGCTTTCGCAACCGCGATCAATGTCGATCCCGATATCCTTGTGGTGGACGAGGCCCTGGCGGTCGGCGATGAGGCGTTTCAGCGCAAGTGCTTCGCGCGCATCGAGCAGATCAAGGATAAAGGCGGCACAATCCTGTTTGTCAGCCATTCCGCACAAACCATCGTGCAGCTCTGCGACCGCGCCATATTGGTCGATCGCGGCGAGTTGTTACTGGATGGCCGGCCAAAACTCGTCACCACACATTACCAACGTCTCATCAACGCAAGTCCGGAACTCAGCGAGCAAACGCGGGAAAACATTCTGGCAATACGGGACGGCCAGCAGCTCGCGGAGCCGTTAAGCCCGGTGGACACGGGCATGCCGGCGAAAGGGGCCAGCCAGACCTCGACTCAGCATCCGGACACCGAACCATCAGATTATTACGTGCCCGGCCTCGTATCGGAATCGACCGAAACTCTTGAAGAGAACGGTGCACGCATCCGCGACATACAGATTCTCACGCTCGACGGCCGTCGGGTCAACATACTTCGCATGGGGCGGCGATACATTTACCAATACACCGTGGATTTTACGGAGCCGGTCAAATCCGCATTTTTCTCAATGAACGTCAAAAGCAAAACCGGAATTGTACTCGGCGGCTGCCGAACTCCTTTGCCCTTGCCCGAAGGAAAATCGATCGTCGTGCAAATCGAGTTCAACTGCGCATTTCTTCCGGGCATCTATTACAATACCTGCGGCGTCAGAACACAGAGTGGCGTGGATTCGAAGATTCTGCATCGAGTCATCGACGCGACAGTCATGCAGGTCGATACCGAACCGGATCTGACGATCACCGGCTATGTCGACATCTCGACCACGGCCCGCGCATTTCCCGCGCAATGATTATCGAGCATCCGAATTTATCAGGCTGGCTGCTCGCCGAATATCGCGCATGGCAGCGCCGCGCCTCGCCGCGATCTCCGTATCCAGGATTCCCTTCCTGAAATCCACGGCTCGTTCGAAAGCCTCATTGAACCATTCGGCATTCATTGCCGCAATCGAACAACACTGTTCTGCAATGCCGAGCTCCTTGTACTGCTCCAGCACTTTCGGGTGCTGATAGATGGAAACCGGCAAGCGCCCCAGAACGAAACTGCAAAGCCCGACGTGCAGCTTCGTCGTCACCACTGTATCGAGACAGGAAATCGCTCCGACAAGATCGAGGACGCCACGATATTGAACAACAGAAATGTTCGGCACGCGTCTCAATTTCTCTCGAAGCGCGGTCGATTGACCCTCCTGATACGGACCATCCGCAATCAGATAAAAATCCATCGCATCGTAGTCTCCGGCAACACTTTCGATGCAATCCACGGCGCGTTCCATAGCGGCGTCTGATTCACCGGAGATATCCGGCAAGTGCAGCCCGATCTTCCTTCGTCCATCGCCGATAGCGAACATCCGCGCATACTTTTCGAGCACGGCGGCAGGGACGTCCTCGAGCGTCAGCAGGAAGATCGCATCCGGCGTAACGGAGATTTTGTCTGGACCGATATCAAGGCCTATTGCCT
Organism: Afipia sp.; assembly: GCA_017308575.1. Classification (GTDB taxonomy): domain Bacteria; phylum Pseudomonadota; class Alphaproteobacteria; order Rhizobiales; family Xanthobacteraceae; genus Afipia. The sequence continues at coordinate 313,860 of JAFKEQ010000002.1, read as the reverse complement.
CTCGACAGGATTGAGCATCCCGCACGAACACATGCGAAGCCGATGACAAAGACTGGCGGACGAATTCCCGCGATTCATCGTCAGTCAATGGCCCAACGCCCACACCATAGACAACCGACGGCAGCGAGTGCTGGCGCAGGAAGGTCAAGAACTGCCCGTGGAAGATCCGCAGACGCTGGTGCCATTCCGCCTTCTGGAAAGGACGTTCGCCGAAATATCCGCCGGGGCCCCAACAGGCCAAGGCCAAATCCTCGCACGCAGCGGGAGACTGGCCGTGGATATGCAGCACCGTCTCGTTGAAATCGCCTAAAAAGCCGGGCGATGCAAAAGGGAGCGAGACACGCAGCGGGAGCACTTTTGCGAAACAAGAATAAAACAGGGCCTGGATCAGCACATCCCCAAAGTTTTGTCCGTAGACCGCGCCATGCAATGCCATCCCCGGCAGATGCGCCGCCTTGGACCATGGAGTTAGCACGGCGAGGTCACCAACCGTTTAAAGCGATCCACCACGAGCTGGCGCCTGGTTTTTGCGGGTGTCGCCATCAGCAGTTTGACACGATCGACCATGAGCTGGCGCTTGCTTCCATGTCCGGGCTGCCTGAACAGCGCAACATCGTCCTGGATTCCGAGATCGTCATAAGGAAGATTCAAAGCCATTGGTTTTCGGCCGGACAACATTGAAAAGGCGATATCGTCCCCTCGTTCGAACGGCGCCAACCCTACGAGCTTCCCAAGAGTCCCGCAGAGCAACGCCTTCGTGAACAGCATAAATTGTCCGAGAGCGATGTCGCATTCGCCATAGGCCGGCTGAAAAACATACGTTCCGTTTTCCAGATTGCGCCCCTCGCTGCCGTAAATCCGATCCGGACTGCGCAGGAGTTCGGCATAAGCACGTTCGATGCCCACCTTATGGAACATCATATCGTCGTCCTGAAACAGCAACGTGTTGCACGAGGCCAGCGCTGCAGCGCTGTAACGCGCAAACGGCATGAAATTGTGCGAGGAATTGATGACCTTGCAGCCGGGAACGCTTAGTGCGATGTCCGGGTTGTTATTCCAGACAATGATTTCACGCACAGCCTCGACCCGGCGCAGTTCGGCGACGATGACATCGATATTTTTCGGCCGCTGCCAGGACACCAGCACGGCGGAAATCCCGTCTTGGGATGTGGACTCAACGATCGACATAAGCTCCGCTGACATCTGAGATAGCTTGGGTTGTTCCGGCGCAATTCAGCGCAGTCCGGTCAAGGCAGCCAAGTGTATCAGCATGCCAAATTTGAAACCAGAGGGGCTTCCAGCCGGATTTTCTCGCGAAATCCGCGCGGATTTTCGGCTTAACAGTCGTTCGCTTTAAACGATACATGTTAGCATAACCGCCCGGAATGAGCGGTGTTGATTACGGTGATATTCCGTTTATTACCGCGCCTAGCGACAGCCATGTCGTCAAGAATTAAGAAAGCTCTCAGCCTTGAAACTGTCACTCCTGCCCAGCGCACTTTCCCAGGCGGTTTCTGTTCGGCGGCTTCATCGCGAGCAGATCGGGCGCTTACCAAAGCTGATCTTTCCCAAGTCATTTAACGAAAAGATTCTTCATCGGCGGTTGTTTGATCGAGACTCCAGAATCCCCAACCTCATCGACAAGGCAAAAATTAAAGACTTCGTCCGACAACAACTCGGGGACGAATGGATCACACCATCGCTCTATGAAGGCGAGGATCTGCCGCCGCTCGCCGAGCGGAATTGGCCTGTGCCATTCGTTGTCAAAGCCACCCACGGCTCTCACATGAATGCTTTCGTTCGTTCCCCAACTGACATGACGGGAGAGACGTGGAGAGAAATCGAAGCATCCATCAAAAAATGGAAAGCTGAAGATTATGGGCGCTGGCCTTACACCATCATGCAAAAGTGGATTCTGGTCGAACCGTTCATCGGAAATGGCGACCCACCGGCGGATTACAAAATCTTCGTGTTCGGCGGCCACGCCCATTACATTCAGGTCGATCTTGACCGCTTCGGAATCCATAAACGCGTTCTGTTCGACCGCGATTGGAACAAGCAGCCTTTCACTTACAGATATCCGTCCGACGACCGCGAGGTTGAACGGCCCAGCTCACTGGATTCCATGATCGAAGCCGCCGAGACGCTCGGCCGCGATTTCAGTTTTGTGCGGGTCGATTTTTACGAGATCGACCAAATGCCCAGATTCGGAGAGATGACTTTTTTCCCTCACTCGGGCCTCGCCAGATTTCATCCCGACGAATACGATTTTCGACTCGGCGCACTCTGGCCCTGAGACCACGGCGGTCTCTCTTTTGGCAGATGCTTCAGGGCAAGGGCGTGGTTTGTGGCGCACAATCCGAAGTCGGCGGCATCCCGCCGTTAACCCATTGAAATCTTGGCGCTCCCTAGGGGAATCGAACCCCTGTTTCAGCCTTGAGAGGGCCGCGTCCTAACCGCTAGACGAAGGGAGCAAGCGCGGGGAAGGGAATAGCCTTGAAACGCCGGGGCCGCAAGGCTTCATGCCGGACGGCCAGCAATCCTCGTTATTTTGTGAGGCTAACCGAAAGCCGATCCCGGACAGTCAACCCGCCACCCGGATCGATGATCGTGAACGCCTCTGCTGAAGCTCACGGCTCGACGGCGAATCTCAGCCGCCCTGCCGGCTTCAGCGTTTTGGCGTCGAATGTCCGGATTTCGGTCACACCGCCGAGGTCCACGGTTACGGCCAGGCGATCTCCGGCGGCAGCGGTCGACACAATCCGCGCGCCCTTCGGCAGAGTGGCGGTCACGTCCGTCACCTGGACGCTGCCGTCGCCGCGGAACAGACGATAGCCGATGGCAACCAGCAGCGCGCCGACGCCGATGGCGGTGGTCAGGCCTGCGATTACCGCCAATCGACGGATGCGCGCGATCAGCGCGGCTTGCTCGGGCGTCGGGTCGGGCGCAACGGGGTCGGTCATTCAAGGCTCGCTTGGCAGCTTCATCAAAGAAATTCGGTGGAGATAAGAGAGACGCGCAAATGTCCGCGCCAGTCCAGCCCCGCTTACCACCTTGGGGGCAGCGAGACGACCACTATCGCAAAATATGGGATTCGTCTTGTCCCTGCGCAGTCAACCGGCCCTCAATCACATCGGCCGTGGCCGCCCGGTCCCTCATACAGGCAAGCGCCGCAACAAACATGCAGATGAACCCCACCGGCTTCACGAAGATGGCGCTCTCCGTAACGTTGGTGACAAGGATGTAAGCCATCAACCCGATCATCGCGGCGAACAACGGCGGCGCGATATTATCCGGCTGAACAGAGCGGCCGCGCCGGAAGGCAGACCATATCAGCACGCCAATAAGCGCGGCGATCAAAACCCCTCCCCCGGCGCCGAAGCTCACCAGAAACTCCAGATAGCCGTTGTGAAACTGGTTAAGATTTCGAATGCCGGGATAGGGCGAAAACAATGCGACCAATTGCGAAGCGTTTGGTCCCCATCCCAGCCACGGCCGCTGATGGATCAAATCAAGGGCAACGGCGATAAGCTGCAGGCGTTCGCTTCCAGCAGCCGACAATGATGCGCTGTCCATGGCATGCCCCTGCACCAGCCCAGCCAACTCCCTCAAATAGACCGCGGTCGACCCGTCCGCGCTGATACGATTGCTGATCAGCGAAAAATAATAAGCGACGCCGAAAGTCGCTATGGCCACAATCGCAGCCGCGACGATGAGACCAGGCGATCGACTCGCGCCACGCGCTCCCGCACGCAGCGTCAAGACGCACCAAACCACAAGGCCCAGCGCCGTCGCCGCATAGCCCGTTCGGCTTTCCAGCATGACGAGCAAGATACCCTCGCTCAAAAAGATTGATACCAGTATGACGATCACACTCGCACGCCATCTTTTGCGCATGCGGCCGCTCCCAGACAAAAACACGACGAGGGCCGCGATGGAGATGAGGGATATGCCGCAGGCCAGCGCCGCATAATTGCGATTGAGCTTGCCAAGCGCACCGGCATCCGGATTTCCGTGCGCCAGGACATCGAGCATCCCATTGCAAAGGAGAACGAGTGTCGCGCCGGCAATCAACCCCGAAAGAAACAGAACGATAAGCCTGTCACGATTGATGCGCAGCCGATTACAGGCTACGGTCAAAACGATTGCTCCAATCGGCCCGAGCGCGATCGGAAGATGCTTTTCAAGACTTCTGAACTGATTGCCGGGAGAGTTCTCTAATGTCGCGTACATTGCCGCGAACACGATAAACGCGATCCAGATGCAGGACAGAACGAAAGGTGGCGTCTGCAGATTTATGCGCCAACGGAGTGCGACATAAATGGTTCCAGCCACAAGAACAATGGATGCAGCATCGGTCATGTCGGGCCAGACAAAAGCGAACAGGCCCATGACTGGAATACAGCCGACGATAACTTCGGCACCACGATCTGAATCGAGAGCGGACTTAACGACTCCAGGAAACGCCCGCGAAGGATCCCCCATCCAAAAACTCACTGCCCCCGTGACGTGTTAGATCCCGCGCACATGAAATCGGGATTTTCGCGCGCAGTTACGGCAGAATCCATCGAACTGTCCTTGGATTTCAAATCGATTCTCGTGCCACAATGTCCCTGGTCATGAAGATTGCACTCATCACGTATAGAGCCGATCCAGCGCGGGGCGGCGCCGAGAGATACACCTGCGATCTCGCCCGGGCGTTAACCGAGCGCGGTCACGCTGTTTCGATTCTTCATGCAACGCCCCCCGGATATCCACTCGCCACGGGCATCGCACATACCCTGATAAAAGCAAACGGCTTAACTCGCGCAGGGCGATATCAAGCTTTTCTCCGCTCAGTGGAAAACCATCTTCAGAGCGAGCACTTCGATATCGTGCACGCGATGCTGCCCACTCACCATTGCGACATTTACCAGCCACATGCCGGCCTCGCAATGAGCGCGCTGACATCACGAGGCTCCAAAAGCACTTCACCCCTAATGCGCAAGCTGTCCCGCTGGGCCGCAAGCTTAAACCAAAAACGTCGCCTTTACGCAAATACGGAGCTTGCCTTGCTCACGTCCCGGCCGGCCCCTGCCGTGATCTGCCTGAGCGCAGCAATGAGCAAACATCTGCAATCCATCGTTCAGATCGATCCCGACAATCTTGTCGTGATTCCCAATGCCATCGATCTGAAACGCTACGATCGGACACTCCGTCCGGATGCCGGCACAGAGGTCCGGAGGCGTTTCGACATTGCGCCTGAGCAGCAAGTCGGCCTTTTCCTCGCTCAGGATTTCGCACGCAAAGGCCTCAAGGCCTCTTTGCACGCGGTCGCGCAACTTCGCGATCCTGCATTCACTCTTCTGGTTGTCGGCCCGGACAATCCTGCTCCTTTTCAACGCCTCGCCAACAGGCTTGGGCTTTCCCGGAGAGTCGTCTTCGCGGGTCCCACGGATGACCCCTATCCGTTTTACGCCGCCGCCAACGTCGTCCTTTTCCCATCGCTGTTCGATCCCTTCGGCCTCGTGCCTGCCGAGGCCCTGGCCATGGGCGTTCCGTCGATTGTCAGCCGCTGTTGCGGTGTCAGCGAACTTCTTACGCAAGATCATAATGCTCTAATTATTGAAGACCCCGAGGATGTTCCTGCCTTAACCGCGACCCTGCGGCGGGCTTTAGAACATGCAACGCAAACGCGGCTGGCCAAAAACTGCCTGCTCACCCGCTCGCTCTTCTCATACGACGCTCATCTGGATGCCATGCTGCGTCTTTACGAAAGCCGATCGGCAATCGCGAAAAGCTCTTGAAGGAATGCCCGGAGCGGCCGGAAAACGTCTCCTGGATGGAATGCAGCGTTCCGGCCTTCGGCTCATCATCGGCATCGCCTCTCGCATCACCCCCACGCTTGCGCGCGCGCCGGATCGGGTGCAACAGTTTCGCCCATGCAACAATCTCCCCGCGGCCCGGCTTCTGACGAGCCTGCCGATGCGAACGACACTGACATTTCCGAAGGCCATGCTTCCAAAGGCCATGGCGAGCGCCGCGAACTGACGCTGGCCGCCGGCGAGCCGCGCACGCGGCTGGACCGCGCGCTGGCGGCGCGCAGCCCCGACCTGTCGCGTTCGCGCCTCAAGGCGCTCATTCTCGCGGGCCAGGTGAGCATCGGCGGCGCGCCGGTTCGCGACCCCGCCCACCATGTCGCCGCCGGAGATACGATCACAATCGACGTGCCGCCCGCCGTTCCGGCCGAGCCCGAAGGCGAGGACATTCCGCTTAATATCGTATTCGAGGACGACGACATCATCGTGCTCGACAAGCCGAAGGACCTCGTGGTGCATCCCGCCGCCGGGCACGAGAGCGGCACACTGGTCAACGCGCTGATCGCCCATTGCGGAGCCTCGCTTTCCGGGATCGGCGGGGTGAAGCGCCCCGGCATCGTCCATCGCCTCGACAAGGACACCACCGGGCTGATGGTGGTGGCCAAGAACGACCGCGCCCATCAGTCGTTGTCCGCGCAGTTCGCCGACCACGGCCGCACCGGGGCAATGCGGCGCGGTTACATGGCCTTCGCCTGGGGCGCGCCCGGCCGCAAAAGCGGCACCATCGACCAGCCGATCGACCGCCATCCGCACGCCCGGGAGAAGATGGCGGTGCGGCAGGGCGGCCGCGAGGCCATCACCCACTGGGACGCGCTGGAATCCTTCACCGGCCTCGACGGCAAGCCGGTCGCCTCCCTGCTCGCCTGCCAGCTCGAGACCGGGCGCACGCATCAGATCCGCGTTCATCTCGCCCATCTCGGCCATCCGCTGATGGGCGACGATGTCTATGGCGCCGGTTTCCGGACCAAGGCCCGGCAGCTCGGCCCGCAGGCCCAATCCGCGCTCGTTGCCCTTGGACGGCAGGCCCTCCATGCCTATCTGCTGGTGATCGAACACCCGGTGAGCGGAGAAATTCTGCACTGGGAGTCGCCCCTGCCGGAGGATTTGGTTCTGCTTGAGGCAGCCCTCCGTAGAACAGACTGACTGGGCTGCGCTAAAAAGTCGCATGGTTACAGACATTTAACCCGGGTCACGGGTTCGTGACCCCGTTTTGTTCTTCCCATGGCCACCCCAATGGGAGTATGTTGCACCTGCGCTGGGGATCCTCCCCAGCTCGGAACATTGCAGCGCGGCCGGCTTTGACACAGCGGTTTGCCTGCCTCGCCCGCCGCTATCGGGGGCGTGAACACTGGAGGGCGCAACATGGCCCGTGCCGCTACTCTGCCGGTTCTCAACGGAGAATCCGGCCTCGCTCATTATCTGTCCGAAATCCGCAAGTTTCCGATGCTGGAGCCGCAGCAGGAATACATGCTCGCCAAGCGTTGGCGCGAGCATGATGACCGCGATGCGGCGCATCAGCTCGTCACCAGCCATCTTCGCCTCGTGGCCAAGATCGCCATGGGCTATCGCGGCTACGGCCTGCCGATCTCCGAGGTGGTCTCGGAGGGCAATGTCGGCCTGATGCAGGCGGTGAAGCGGTTCGAGCCGGAGAAGGGCTTCCGCCTGGCCACCTATGCGATGTGGTGGATCAAGGCGTCGATCCAGGAATACATCCTGCGGTCGTGGTCGCTCGTGAAGATGGGCACCACGGCGAACCAGAAGAAGCTGTTCTTCAACCTGCGCAAGGCCAAGAGCAAGATCTCCGCGCTCGAAGAGGGCGATCTGCGCCCCGAGCATGTGAAGCAGATCGCGACCTCGCTCGGCGTCACCGAACAGGACGTTGTCGACATGAACCGCCGTCTCGGCGGCGATGCGTCGCTCAACGCGCCGATCCGTGACGACGGCGAACCCGGCGAATGGCAGGACTGGCTGGTCGACACCTCGCCCAACCAGGAAGCCATCATGGCGGAGAACGAGGAGTTCGATCATCGTCGCAGCGCCCTGACCGGCGCGATGGGCGTGCTCAATCCGCGCGAACGCCGCATCTTCGAGGCGCGGCGTCTGGCGGAAGAGCCGATGACGCTGGAAGACCTCGCCGCCGAATTCGGCGTGTCGCGCGAGCGCGTGCGGCAGATCGAGGTCCGCGCCTTCGAAAAGGTGCAGGCCGCGGTGAAGTCCACCATCGCGCGGCAGGAACATGCCGCGATGGAAGCGGCGTACTGATCTCCCGCGCATGACGCGTTGCGAAAGCCGGCCTTCGGGCCGGCTTTTTCTTTTCCCCTCTCCCCGCTCGCGGGGAGAGGGTGGCGAAAGCGAGCGAAGCGAGAATGAGCCGGGTGAGGGGCTGCGCCGCATATAGCATTGCCCCTCACCCGGATTGCCATAGCGCGTCGCAGACGCGCGTGAACGCGCTTTTGGCAATCCGACCTCTCCCCGTAAGAACGGGGCGAGGTGAAGACACACCCGCCTGCGCGGGGACGACATCGGAGATGGAGCAACATACGCCTTCATCACTTTCATTCCTGCAATTGCCTTCGCCGCATCCGCTGCAATTCGTCATAGGCGTAATCGACCGCGAAACCCTGTTCGAGAAATCCGAGCAGGCGTCGATAGCGGCCGGTGGCGCGGCAGGAAAACTCCGGCCCGATGCAACACCGCGCGCGGCGGCAGGCGGAATCCGGACACTCGCGGCAGGCGCGCAGCACATTCATTTCCGTGCGCGCGACCACCAGAGCGCAATACGCATAGTCGCGTGCGGTGTGCACGGCGCGCGACTCGCCCTTGGCGCGCGGATTTTCCGTGCCGTCAAAACCGTAAGGACCCTGCAGCCTGAATCGCGCCGTCATCGCAACGCTCCCTGTGCTCGATAGGATGTGGAATGGGAAAATGGATCGCGCACGCGCCGTCTGCCGCACGCATCGCGCACGCCGCCTCTTCCAACGATGCCCCTCGCATGCATGAGGGGACGGAACGCCGAAAGGCGCAACGGATGGAGTGACGCGAGGCAAGCCTGCCGTTTGGACAAGCCCGCATCGCGCATCGCCTTTCGGCGCACCGCCGCGGCGATTTTTGGCGGCGGGATCGTGCTTCCGGGACAGGACGGGCGTTTCCGCCTCCGATCCGGCAGGCTTTCGCCCGCCTTCATCCTGTCCGCGTCCAGCCACTGAAGGCAGAGCCACGTAGTTGGCCCGGACGATGACCCGCTGCCTCCCGGACGCGAAGAAGAACGTCTCTTCCCCGCGCGCAGGCGCCGCCATCCCGCCCCGCGCATCGAAGCGTCCCAGGACACGCCCCTCAAGTGAGGCGGGATGCGCGGAAGATGGATCAGGACGGGGAAATTGTCAAGGAATTTATTCCTTGATGATTGCTTTCAACTACAGTTGCAAAGTTCCATTTTGGCAGCTTCACTGTCGGAGTATGGCAATTCTCCCCAACAACATCGTCGATCTCATAAGAGCGGAAAAACGTCTAGATTTCCGCCCACAATGGGATTCTTCTTCTGACCCTCGCAACTTTGTCCTTACGACCCCACTTACGATTAATGAAGAGACTGTGGGAGGCTTTGAACTCCGCGCTCGGGTATCAAAGCAATTTGTGAACCGCGACGCGATGCTCCAACTAGAGTTCGCAGCTACTGCCCGAAGTCGAATTGAACTCTATCGTTGCGAATGGCGACCCTTTGGGGTGCACACAAATAAAGCGTGGGGACCGCCCGGCTTTGAACTTGCAAGCTTTCGCCAGCAAAGCCATGAGCACTCCTTCAACGATAACTGGGTAGAAAGTGAAGAAAGGATGCGAACCGGAGGAAGCCTTCCTGGTGCACGTCCAATTAACCCAGACCCAACAACCCTTAGTGAATTCGTTGCGTTCTGCGGCAGATGCTTTAGAATCACGAACATCGACCTGCTGGAAATTCCACAACGAAACGCCGACTTCTTTTGGACGCCAGACAATGGTTGATTTTATTGGCAAGAAGATTTCGACCGATGTTGACGCAGCTATTGCGCAACTGATTTCGGCTGAGCATTTCATTGCTGGTTCTCTAGTTTCGATGCCGGTGATGTATCCAAGCGGCGCATCAGTCGTTCTGGAGATTACATCGCAAAAAGATCGATTTTTTATCTCTGATCGCGGCGGCGGTTTTCAAGAAGCGGAGTATATGGGCGCAGGCCGTACGTATGCTCGCGAAGCAGAGCGTATCGCGCATGATTCAGGGATTCGGTTTGATGGCAGAGATATGTTTATTATGGAAGTCGCGATTGAGGCTATTTCTAGCGCGCTAATTGTCGTTGCCAATTGCTCTCAACAAGCCGCCTCAATTTCAGCAATGAGAGCAGCCGAGCGCGTCTACCGAGATGCCAAAGAAATTCTGATAACCCGCCTTGAACACGTTTATCGCAAAGAAACGATCATCAAGGACGCAAAAATCATTGGCGCCTCCAATCACAACTGGCCCGTTGCCGCCCTTGTGCGTACGGAAGGTCGCCCAGTCGTATTTGATGCTGTTTCAGCTCATTACAATTCGGTAGTAAGTACGGCGGCTAAATTTCACGACCTTGCACGCCTAGAAGGTACCCCAAAGCGCATCGCAGTAGTTCCAAATCGAAAGATGTTTGGCGATTATCTAGGTGTGCTTTCGGCAGCTTCTACATCTGTTATTGAAGTCAACGCTTCGAACGAAACTTATCAGGGACTTCTCGCCGCCTAGAAAACATAATCCGGATGAAGCGAGCACAATTCCGGGAATGGTGTCAGCGGTCATAAATTAAGTTTTCATACTCATTACGCAAAAGAGTGTATCTCGCTTTCGCGGGGATGACCGGCTGATGGTTTCCGGCTTGTCGCGCCAACATCGTTGTTGAACGCGTGATAGCGACACCCTCATTGCGAGGAAGCAATCCAGTTCTTTCTGGTCCAAGACTGATTGCTTCGCTTCGCTCGTAATGACGTTGGCCTCGCCCGTCACCCAGCTCTCTCCCGCGAGCGGAAAGGTGGAAGTAGAATTCGCCGTCGCAGCGCAATCACATCGCAAGACGTAGATGGCCGGGACAAGCCCGGCCATGACGATCACACGTGTTGCTTACTGAGTGATTTCCTAATCCACCCGCGCGCCGGCGAACTTCACCACCTTTTCCCACTTGTCGGTTTCGGACTGAATGATCTTGCCGAAAGCCTCCGGCGGGCCGGTCAGCGGGACGCCGCCGAGTTCGGCGAGGCGCTTCTTGATCGCAGGCTCGGCGAGGATCGCGTTGATCTCCTTGTTGAGCTTGTCGATGATCGGCTTCGGCGTTTTCGCCGGTGCGCCCATGCCGAACCACGCGCTGGCCTCATAGCCCTTCACGGTTTCGGCGACGGTCGGCACGTCCGGCAATTCGGCCGAACGGGCTTCGGTCGTCACCGCAAGCGCGCGCAACGTGCCCGCCTTGATGTGACCGATGCAGGACGGCATGTTGTCGAACATCACCTGCACGCGGTTGCCGATCATGTCGGTGACCGCAGGCGCGGAGCCGCGATAGGGCACATGCTGCATGTCCACGCCGGTCATCGCCTTGAACAGTTCGCCGGACAGATGGATCGAGGTGCCGTTGCCCGATGAGGCCATGTTGACCTTGCCGGGATTGGCTTTCGCATAGGCGATGAACTCGGCCACCGTCTTCGCCGGGAAATCCTTCGGCACGATCATCACGTTCGGCACCCGCGTGATGCCCGCCACCGGCGCGATGTCGCGGATGAAGTTGAAGCTCAGCTTGGTGTAGAGCGACGCGTTGATGCCGTTGGCCGGATTGACCAGCAGCACGGTGTAGCCGTCGGGGTCCGCGTTGACGACGGACTCGGTGCCGACATTGTTGCCCGCGCCCGGCTTGTTTTCGATCACGAATTGCTGGCCGAGGCGTTCGGACAGCCGCTGGCCGATCAGACGCGCGAGAATATCGGTCGCGCCTCCGGCCGGATAGCCGACCACCCACTTCACCGGCCGCGACGGATAATCGTCGGCGCTGGCGCCGGTGACAAACAGACATGCGGAAAAGCCCATCGCGATCAGGCCGATCGCGGCGCGTCGTCGTATCATTTTATTTCCTCCCGGCTGCCGCGACTTGACGCGCGGTCAGCGTGTTGAATGGACAACGCGCAACGCTAACAAACAATTCCGGAAAGGGAACAAGATTATGCATGTGCCGCAGCCTGTTGCGGCGCTGCACAACAGTATCCGGCTACGGATCGCGGCGAGATATCGTCCGATGACATCGCCCGATGCCGCGTGACATCCGGCGCGAGGAGATGCATGCGATGCCAAGCCATTCCAGACCGCCGTTTCGCCCGCATTAAATAAAAGTCATGAAGCGGAACACATCCGCGTGCGTCACAAGAATTTTCGGAAACCGCATGCAACTTTTCGGCAGCTGCGCACGATCATGCAGCGCGATACGCCGCCCTGTTTGCCGATGCCACAAGATGTGGTGCGATTGCACATGCAGCGTTTGCGACGGCAACGCATGAAAGAAATGTGACCACACATCTTAACGATTCGTGATTGGAGAGCTTCCAGGATCACGTCGTCGTATCTTCGTCTGCGGGACTCATATCTGCCCCATTGCGGCGGCACGTTCGCGCTCGCTCACGACGGACATGAGCGAAAAAGCAGACAGCGTTTTCGCAACATGGTCCGCGCGACAGCAGTTGGAATGGAGATGCACATGATCAATCAGCCGCCGGGAAAATTCGACCCAGATTATGTTGCCACGCTCAGGCGGATTCTCGAGATCGCGGTGGAGCACATCGCCGAGGAGAACCGCACGCCCGCGACCAAGGCCAAGATGGCGCAAACCATCGTGCAGGGCGCCGCGGGCGGCATCATCGATGCAGGCGATCTCGTGTCGCGCGCAGTGCGCGTCGGCGAGACCCGTGCGGCGTGACGGTCGTTGCTGAAATCGACGAATGCTACGACGCCGCGCTCTTCGGTGCGGCGTGCGGCTTCTCCTTGTCGAGCCGCGGCGCATTGGTCGCGAACTGCTCGTCCTGCGGCATCGACGGAAGAATGCCGCTGGTCTTGGCCTGATCGATCACCTGCGCCAGCAGGCGCAGACCGAGCGGCGCGAGCGCCCGCTCCCACAATTCACGCGCCGTTTCGCCCTTCTTCACGAACACCCAGTCCTGCGCGGCGATCGCGCCGGCGTCGAGCCGCTCGGACAGGTGATAGATCGTGCCGCCGGCAATAGCGTCGCCTTCCTTGATGGTCCATTCCACCGCGGCGATGCCGCGATGGCGCGGCAGCAGCGACGGATGATAGCCGATGCCGCCCAGCCGCGCGGCCTTCAGCGCATCCTCGCCAACCAGGGCATGGCTGTGCGCGGTCACGATCAGGTCGGTGCCAGGGGCGATTTCGGAGGCAACGATCAGCTTCGGCCTGGCCTGCACCACGACCTCGATCCCCGCAGCGCGGGCCGCGGCGGCAAGCCGGTCTTCTCCGTCGGCGACCACCACGCGGATCACATCGATGCCATGGCCGCGCATCATGTTCAGCGTCTCCACGCCGAAGTGGCGCGAGCCGGCAAGCGTGATCTTCATGATGTTACTGCCCCCAGGCCGTGAATGCTTCGTTGAACGCACGCTCGCCCGGCGCGCCCTTCTCGATGGCGATGATGGACCGGCGCTGGTTGGCGTAGACCAGCGGAATATCGAACCACGACCGCTCTTTCAGCAGTTGCAGATTGCGCGACTTGTCGGCTTCGACATTCGACAGGCCGACCAGGAAGAACCCGTCCGTGACCTTGACCGCAAGGCCCGCCAGCGGCGTGCCGCGCGCCTGTTCGTTCGACTTCATCAGGATGCCGGGCACGTTGGCGATCGTGGTGCCGAAATCAGGCGGCAGCACGAAGGTCAGTTCGGCCGTGTGGCTTGCGGGCAGCGAAGCGTCGGTGTTGCGCCGGATCGAAAGCGACATCTTCAGATTCCGCTCGGGAATATCGATGTCCGCGCGCACGCCGATATCCGGCGGCTGGCCCGCAGGCACCTTCACGGCTTCCGTGCGCCAGATCACCGTGCCGACATACTGCTTGCCCTGCGGAACGGCGGGATCTTCGTCGTACAGCACCACACGCTGCGCCACCGGCGCGATCTGCGTTGCGCCGGGCTGGCCAACGCGATCCGGAATCTTCGGACGGGTGCCATTGTCCTTGGGCGCTTCGGCCTGCTGCTGCTGCGCCGGCTTGGTCAGCGAACGATACAGCGACAGCGCACGCGGCGCGCCCCATACGGCGGCGCCGATCGCGATGACGCCGAGACAGACCGCAATCGCAGTCTTGAGCGGAAAGCCGCCCCTTTTCTTCTCCGGCTCGTCGCGCGGCGCGATCCGCACGCGGGACTTGTCGCCCGGCTGATAGCGCGACGCTTCCTCGGCAGATTCATCGTAGCTGTAAGGCGACGGTCCGCGCGGGTCCGCGACCTGCTGGCTGCGCCGCGCCGAGCGGGTCGCGCCGCCGAGTTCGCTGGCATCCGCGACCACGTCGCGCATGCCGGACCCCTGATGCACACGGCCGGCCCGCACCTCCTCGGTCCAGTTGTCCAGCGCCCTTGTATGATCGATGCTCTGATCGTGCGCGCGCACGTCGCGCATAGAGGCCGGTAATCCCTGCTGCGGACGCAGCGGCGGCGGCTGGTCGCCGCGCAGATTGCGTGGCGGGCGCGGCTCGGACGCACCGGCATCCGTGCGGCCGGACCCGCGCGGAGGCGCGGACTGCGTGGAGCCGACGCGCGCGTTGCGGGCGCTTTCCCGCAGGGCGTCACCGGGACGCGCTCCGCCCTCGCGCCGGGCGGGCAAAGGCGCACGGCCCTGTGGCGGTGGCGGCGATGCAGGCGAAGCGGGCGGCCGTTCGCGCGGCGCGGCGGGATTTGCGGATTCGTGAGCCGCGGCGCGGCGCACCGCGTCGGCCTCCACCCTGCGCACCGCATCCTCGAGCGAGAGACGCTCGCGCGTGATTTCGGCTTCGCTCAGCGCCGGCTGCACGCTGCGGAGTTGGGAAATCAGCGCCGTCCGCGCACGCTCGTAAAGCGCGCGCCGCGCCTCGGGGGGAGCGGTCGGATCAAGTCCCGCGATGGCGCGGGCTATGAGCGGGTAGTAGTCGGCCATTCTGGTCCAGTTTGCAGGATTCTCGACGCAGGCTGTACTTAAAAAACGTCAATCTCCCAAGACAGTTCGCGCGAGATGGATCGGGTTCAGGCCTCGAACGGGTTCTGCACCAGGATGGTGTCCTCGCGTTCGGGGCTGGTGGAAAGCAATGCGATCGGGCAGCCGACCAGTTCCTCGACCCGGCGGACGTATTTGATGGCCTGCGCCGGAAGATCGGCCCACGACCGGGCGTTGGCGGTTGGCTCCTTCCAGCCTTCGATGGTCTCGTAGATCGGCTCGACCCGGGCCTGCGCGCCCTCGCCCGCGGGCAGGTAATCGATCTCCTTGCCGTCGAGCTTGTAGCCGACACAGACCTGGATCTCGTCGAAGCCGTCGAGAATGTCGAGCTTGGTGAGGGCGAGGCCATGAATGCCGCTGGTCCGCGCCGTCTGGCGCACCAGCACCGCATCGAACCAGCCGCAGCGGCGCTTGCGCCCGGTGTTGACGCCGAATTCCCTGCCGCGCTGGCCGATCAGTTCGCCGATCTCGTTGGTCAGTTCGGTCGGGAACGGTCCCTGACCGACGCGCGTGGTGTAGGCCTTGCAGATGCCGAGCACATAGCCGACGGAGCCCGGACCCATGCCGGTACCGGTCGCCGCCTGCGCCGCGACAGTGTTGGACGAGGTGACATAAGGATAGGTGCCGTGATCGACGTCGAGCAGCGCGCCCTGCGCGCCCTCGAACAGGATGCGCTTGCCCTCGCGGCGCTTGTGATCGAGCAGATTCCACACCGAATCCGCGAACGGCAGCACCTGCGGCGCGATCGCCGTCAGTTCCTTCAGCAGCGCGCCGGCATCCACTTCCGGCAGGTTGAGGCCGCGGCGGAGCGCATTGTGATGGGTCAGCAGGCGTTCGATCTTGTGCGGCAGGGTCTGCGGATCGGCGAGATCCATCAGGCGGATGGCGCGGCGGCCGACCTTGTCCTCATAGGCCGGGCCGATGCCGCGCTGGGTGGTGCCGATGGCGGTGGCCTTATTGGCGTTCTCGCGGATGGCGTCGAGTTCGCGATGCAGCGGCAGGATCAGCGTCACGTTTTCGGCGACGCGCAGATTGTCCGGGGTGATGGCGACGCCCTGCGAGCGGAGCTTGTCGAGTTCGGCGACGAACGCCTGCGGATCGAACACCACGCCGTTGCCGATCACCGACAGCTTCGAGGTGCGCAGCACGCCCGACGGCAGCAGCGCGAGCTTGTAGGTGTTGCCGTTGATGACGAGGGTGTGACCGGCGTTGTGGCCGCCCTGAAAGCGAACGACGATGTCGGCCTGTTCCGACAACCAGTCGACGATCTTGCCTTTCCCTTCGTCGCCCCACTGGGCGCCGACGACGACAACATTGGCCATGTCCAGATAATCTCCCGCAACCCGCAAATCCGCTGGAATTCCAGCGCCCTGCAGCTAGGGTAAGGCTTGCGAGGCATGTCACCGGATAACGGATGCGCGCATGGGACGCAAGCGCCAAGGGGCGCAGGATTTCCCCGATGCACAGGTCAAATCATTGATATGTCCTGTAAATCCGGTCAGCCGGAATTGCTCTTGGCGAGCCTGCGGCCTCTCCCGTCACAGAGATCGCAGACCCCACCCGCGTCATTGCGAGGAGCGTTAGCGACGAAGCAATCCATATCTTTTACTGAAAAAGCTGGATTGCTTCGCTTCGCTCGCAATGACGCGGATGGCCCGCCGAATATCCGCAACGCTTTCACAGGCCGAGAGAGGTGCTGCCCGAACGGCGCAATGGAGCAATCCGGGATTGTCGGTTGCGGATCACGTGAAATCCGGCACAACTCACCCACGGCCTTCTCACAGAACAGTAATGACCGTCGCCGATACGCCCTTGCGCAAGCCATCCGTGACCGCCTGGCTTTTCAATCAGCCTTATCTGATGCTCAGCCTGATGGCGCTGTTCTGGGCGGGCAACATCGTCCTTGGGCGCTATGTGGCCGGGCATGTCCCGCCCTTCACCCTGACCTTCTGCCGCTGGGCCGGCACCTTCCTCGTTCTCGCGCCGTTCGCCTGGCCGCATCTGCGGCGCGACTGGCCCGTGATGCGCCGTCATCTGCCGCTGCTGCTGATGCTGGCGCTGACCGGCATCGGCCTGAACAACGCCCTCTCCTACTGGGGCCTGCAGCACACGCAGGCGCTGAACGCGCTGTTGATCCAGTCCTCCGGTCCGCTGTTCGTCGCACTGTGGTCGCTGATCCTGTTTCGCGTGAAGCTGACCTGGGCGCAGACCATCGGCATCGCGGTGTCGCTGTTCGGCGTTCTGGTCATCATCCTGCGCGGCAATCTCGCGGCGCTCGCCTCGATCGAACTCAATGCCGGCGACCTGATGTTCGCGGGAGCGCTGTGCATCTTCGGGCTTTATTCCGCGCTGATGCCGAAACGTCCGAAGACCAATCCGCTGTCGCTGATGGCCTTTACCACCGGCTGCGGCGCGCTGATGCTGCTGCCGCTGGTGATGTTCGAAGCGTCCCGCGGCGAGACACTGACGGCGGACACCCTCACGATCTCGACACTCGTGTTCGTGGTGCTGTTTCCCTCGACGCTGGCCTACCTGTTCTTCAACCGCAGCATCGAGCTGATCGGCCCGAACCGCGCCGCGCCATTCTTTCATCTGGTGCCGGTGTTCGGCTCGGTGATGGCCATTGTCCTGCTCGGCGAAAAGCCGGAGATGTTTCATCTGGTCGGCTACGTGCTGGTGCTGGCGGGCATCTTCACGGCATCCCGGCGCGGATCGGCCCGGCCGCGATCCTGATTGATGCGCCGCAGCAGCGGCGCAAGACCTCTCGCATTTTCCCTCCGCTTCAAGCAGTCTGACCGCGAACGAACGGCGCAGGTCCGCCTTCATGCTACCGGCGGCACCTGACGACACGCGCGTCACAACAGGGGGAGACGGTTTCACATGAAGTTCGCGAGACAATTGCGATCGCCGATCGCCGGAATGCTTGTCGCAGCAGCCAGCCTTGCTATGGCCGCGCCTTTACTGGCGCAGACGCCCTATCCCGCGCCGGGCAAGAACATCACGCTGATCCTGCCCTTCGCGGCGGGCAGCGGCACCGACACCACAACGCGGCTGATCGCGAAGGAACTCGCCGTCGGACTCGGCACCAACATCGTGATCGAGAACAAGCCCGGCGCCAACGGCTCGATCGCCGCCAGTTATGTCGCGCGCGCGGAGCCCGACGGCTACACGCTGTTCGTCACCACCAATACCTCGCATTCGGCAAATCCGTATCTGCTGAAGAACATGACCTACGATCCGATCAAGGATTTCACGCCGATCGCGCGCACCGGCGACTTGCCTTTCATGCTGGTGATCGATCCGAAACTGCCGGTCAATTCGGTGGCGGACCTGATCGCGCTGGCGAAGAAGGAGCCGGGCAAATACTCCTATGCCAGCGGCAGTTCGTCGGCGATCGTCTCCGGCGCGACCTTCGCGGCGCTGGCCGGGCTCGATCTCCTCCACGTGCCCTACAAAAGCTCGCCGCCCGCGCTGACCGACGTCATCGCAGGCCGCGTCTCCATGATGTTCGTGGACGTGCCGACCGGCCTGCCCCACGTCAATGCGGGCGTGCTGAAAGCGCTGGCGGTGACCACGATGAAACGCTCGGCGCTGCTGCCGCAGCTTCCCACCATGGACGAAGCCGGGGTCAAGGGTTTCGACATCACCTCATGGCAGGGCTATCTCGGCCCGGCCAATATGCCGAAAGACATCGTGACCAAGCTGAACGCCGAAATCCGCAAGGTGATCGAGCGGCCCGACATCCGGAAGGAACTCGCCGGCCGCGGCATGGAAGCTTTCTCCGGCACGCCGGAGAGCTTCGACGCGTTCCTGAAGGAACAGCTTGTGGTCTGGGAGAAGCTGATCCGTCAGGCCAAGATCGAGAAGCAGTAAGTCATCCCTCTGCATATGCACGATGTCGTCCCCGCGAAAGCGGGGACCCATCTGGCCGACGGGCGAGCATCGTCATCCTGAGGTGCGAGCTCTTGCGAGCCTCGAAGGATGTCGATGCATGCGACCGCGCATCCTTCGAGGCTCGCCGCAAATGCGGCTCGCACCTCAGGATGACGCGATTTCAGAATGTGGCGTTGGTCTGGTCTGGGTCCCCGCTTTGGCGGGGACGACACCTTTGTAAATCGGCCTCCGAGACTCACCCGAAGTTTTACGCCGCGCGGACCTTGCCGAGAAATTCGTCCACCGCGAGGCGCAGCATGCCCGACTGCTGGTCGAGATCGCGCGCGCTGGAGAGCACGTCGGTCGCCGCCGTGCCGGTCTCGGCCGCCGCGGCACTGACGCCTCCGATATGCTCGCTGATCTCGTTCGAGCCCGCCGCCACCGACTGAATGTTGCGCGCGATTTCGCGCGTCGCCGCGCCCTGCTCTTCCACGGCGCTCGAGATGTTCATGGTGATCTCGCTCATCCGCGTGATGGTTTCGGTGATGCCCTGGATCGAGACCACCGCATCGCTGGTGGTGGCCTGCATCGCCGCGACCTGCGCCGAGATTTCCTCGGTCGCCTTCGCCGTCTGGTTCGCCAGCGCCTTTACTTCCGACGCCACCACCGCAAAGCCGCGACCGGCCTCGCCGGCGCGCGCCGCTTCGATGGTCGCGTTGAGCGCGAGCAGGTTGGTCTGCGACGCGATGCTGTGAATGAGTTGCACCACCTCGCCGATTTTTTCCGCGCCGCTGGAGAGCACCTGCACCGTCGCATTGGTGCGCTCGGCGTCGCCCACGGCCTTGCTGGCGATCTCGTTGGACTGGTTGACCTGCCGGGCGATCTCGGTGACCGAGCTCGACAGTTCTTCCGCCGCGGCGGCAACCGTGCTGACATTATTCGATGCGCGCTCCGACGCCGAGGCGACATTGGCCGCACGGGTGCTGGCGGCACCCGCCGACGACGTCATGGATTCCGCCGTGGTCTGCATGGCGACGGCGGATGAAGCCACCGAATGGACGATCCCGTTGACGCTGCTTTCGAAGTCGCTGGCGATGCTTTGCATCGCCGCCTGACGCTCCGCGGCGGCGCGGCGCGCGGCTTCCGCTTCCTGCTGTTCCAGCCCGCGAATGCGCTCCGCATTGTCCTTGAACACCTGCACGGTCGCGGCCATCTTGCCGATCTCGTCGCGGCGGCCGACGCCCGGAATCTCCTCGTCGAGCTGGCCATCCGCGAGCGTCTGCATGCGCGTGCCGAGCTGGCCGAGCGGACGGGTGATGCTGCGGCCGATGAACCAGGCCGCCAAGCCGGCGACCATGGCGATACCGAGGATGGCCGCGCCGAGCGCCATGAAGATCGGGAACAGCTTGGCGTCGATATCGTCGAGATAGGCGCCGGTGCCGACGAACAGATTCCAGCCGGGAATTGCGACCGCATAGGACATCTTGCGGATCGGCTCTTTCTGGTTCGGCTTGTAGTATTCGTAGTGAAGGGTGACATCGCCCTTGGCGGCGACGCCGTCACGCAGTTCGCGCGCCAGCTTGCGGCCGTTGGTCGGGATGTCGAGCCGATTGGTGCCGATCTGCTTCGGGTCCGGCGCGGACACGGTGATGCCGTCCATGGTGTAGGAGAACATGTAGCCGTCCCCCTCGTAATTCATGGTCCGCACGCGCTTGGCCCATTCCTCGATGGCGGCGTCCTTGGTCATCTGCCCGGCATCGACCTGCTTCTGCAGTCCGGCCGCCATGTTGCGCGCGGTGTCCACCAGCGCATGGGTCTGCACCACGCGCGCATTCAGCATTTCCTCGCACATCGTGTAGGCGGAATAAAGCCCCGCAACAGCAAGGCCAAGCAAGGTGATACCGACAAGGATCGCGAGCTTGGCGGTGATGGGCAGGTTGTTCAGCAATTTCACGTGACAACTCCGAGGCGAAATGACGCGCTTCTGCGCGGCGGGACTTAATCAACTCATTAACGAAAGTTCCTTTCAGGTTCCTTACCCGCCCCGGCAGCGGCACGCCCGTCCGGCAACCAGAGCGATAGTGCCGGGAGGACTCGCGCTCAAAGCAAAGCCGCCCCCGGCAAAGGCCGGAGGCGGCTTTAACGAACACGTAAGATGCGGCGTGAAACCGGCCGCGCCTCTTGGAGGCCAAGCGCCTTTAAAAGCTAAGCGCCTTTAAAAGCTAAGTGCCTTGGCCTGCTTGACGTGCGGCAGCTTCAGCGTCTTCGCCAGAACATCGGCAGGCACCGTGCCGTCGACCTCGACCAGCGCGATGGCGTCGCCGCCCTGCTTGTGACGGCCGAGGTTGAAGGTCGCGATGTTGACGCCCGCATCGCCGAGCAGCGAGGCGAACTGGCCGATGAAGCCCGGCTTGTCCTCGTTGGTGACGTAGATCATCGACTTGCCGAATTCGGCATCGACGCGGATGCCCTTGACGTCCACAAGGCGCGGCACGCCGTCGGCGAACACCGTGCCGGACACGGAGCGCTCCTGACGCTCGGTGGCGACGCTCACCGTGATCAGGCTTTCGTAATCGCCCTCGGCGGCGCGGACCACCTCGTCCACCACCATGCCGCGCTCCTTCGCCACCACCGGCGCGGAAACGACGTTGACGTCGCCCAGCATCGGGCGCAGCAGACCGCTCAAAGCCGCCGATGTCAGAGCCTTGATCTTCATTTCCGAGACATGGCCTTCATAGGTGATGGTCACCTTGGAAATGCCGGTCTCGGTGAGCTGGCCCGCGAACGAGCCGAGCTTTTCGGCGAGTTCGATGAACGGCTTCAGCTTCGGCGCTTCTTCCGCCGTGATCGAGGGGAAGTTGACCGCATTGGAGATCGCGCCGGTGAGCAGATAGTCCGACATCTGTTCGGCAACCTGCAGCGCGACGTTCTCCTGCGCTTCCGTGGTGGAAGCGCCGAGATGCGGCGTGCAGATCACGTTTGCCCGGCCGAACAGCACGTTGGCCTTGGCGGGCTCTTCCACGAACACGTCGAAGGCCGCGCCCGCGACATGGCCGCTATCGAGCGCTGCCGCCAGCGCCTGCTCGTCCACCAGACCGCCGCGCGCGCAGTTGATGATGCGCACGCCCTTCTTGGTCTTGGCCAGCGCCGACGCGTCGAGAATGTTCTTGGTCTTCTCGGTCAGCGGCGTGTGCAGGGTGATGAAGTCGGCGCGCTTGAGCAGGTCGTCGAGTTCGACCTTCTCGACGCCGATGTCCTTGGCGCGCTCCGGCGACAGGAACGGATCGAACGCGATCACCTTCATGCGCAGGCCGAGCGCGCGGTCGGCGACGATGGCGCCGATGTTGCCGCAGCCGATCACGCCCAGCGTCTTGGCGGTGATTTCAACGCCCATGAAGCGGTTCTTCTCCCACTTGCCCGCCTGGGTGGAGGCGTCGGCGGCGGGGATTTCGCGGGCCAGCGCGAGCATGAGCGTGATCGCGTGTTCGGCGGTGGTGATCGAATTGCCGAACGGCGTGTTCATCACGATGATGCCCTTGGCCGTGGCGGCGGGAATTTCGACATTGTCGACGCCGATGCCCGCGCGGCCGATCACCTTGAGGTTTTTGGCCTTCTCGAGAATCTTCGCGGTCGCCTTGGTGGCCGAGCGGATCGCAAGGCCGTCATAGTTGCCGATGATCTCGGCGAGCTTGTCCTTGTCCTTGCCGAGATCCGGCTGGAAATCGACCTCGACACCGCGATCCTTGAAGATCTGAACGGCAGCGGGAGAGAGCGCGTCGGAAATGAGAACTTTTGGTTTGGTCATGGGGTGTGATCCTGATCTGAGTTCGGAGCCGTTTTAACCCTCTCCCCTTGTGGGAGAGGGTGGCGAAATCGAGTTGGGGAATTTGTTCTCCCTCGCCCCGTTCTTACGGGGAGAGGGTCGGGGTGAGGGGCTTAACCGCCGCGGCGAGGGAAGAAGCCCCTCACCCGGATTGCTTCGCAATCCGACCTCTCCCCGTATGCGGGGAGAGGTGAAAAGCATTAAGCCGCTTTCGCCAGCGAAGCCTTGGTCTCGGCGAACGCCCAGTCGAGCCACTGCGTCAGAATCTCGACGTCCTTGGCTTCGACAGTCGCGCCGCACCAGATGCGAAGGCCCGCGGGCGCATCGCGATAGTGGCCGAAGTCGTAACCCGCGCCTTCCTTCTCCACAGCAGCAACCAGCTTCTTGGCGAAGTCGGCCTGCGCGTCGGCGGAGAGCGCCGTGATCGCCGGATCGACCACCTTCAGGCACACCGAGGTGTTGGAGCGGATCGCCGGATCGGCCGCGAGGAAATCCACCCACGGCGTCTTCGCCTTCCAGTCGGCCAGCACCTTGGTATTGGCGTCGGCGCGCGCGATCAGCGCCTTGAGGCCGCCGACGGACTTCGCCCAGTTCAGCGCATCGAGATAGTCCTCAACGCAGAGCATCGACGGCGTGTTGATGGTTTCGCCGACGAAGATGCCTTCGTTGAGCTTGCCGCCCTTGGTCATGCGGAAGATCTTCGGCAGCGGCCACGGCGGCGTGTAGCTTTCGAGGCGGGCCACGGCGCGCGGCGACAGGATCAGCATGCCGTGCGCGGCTTCGCCGCCCAGCGCCTTCTGCCAGGAGAAGGTGACAACATCGAGCTTCGGCCAGTCGAGCGGCTGCGCGAAGGCGGCGGAGGTCGCGTCGCAGATGGTCAGGCCTTCACGGTCGGCCCTGATCCAGTCGGCGTTCGGAACGCGCACGCCGGAGGTGGTGCCGTTCCAGGTGAACACGATGTCGGAATTCTTGTCGGCCTTCGACAGGTCCGGAATCTCGCCATAGCCGGCGTGAAGCTTCACGACGTCCTTGAGCTTGAGTTCCTTGACGATATCGCTGACCCAGCCCTCACCGAAGGATTCCCAGGCGATGGTGGTGACGGGACGCGGGCCGAGCAGCGACCACAGCGCCATTTCGACCGCGCCGGTGTCGGACGCGGGGACGATGCCGATCTTGTAGTCGGCCGGAACTTCAAGCACTTCGCGCGTCAGATCGATCGCGAGCTTGAGCTTGGCCTTGCCGACCTTCGCGCGATGCGAACGGCCGAGGGCAGCGTCCTTGAGATTTTGGGGGGCCCAGCCGGGGCGCTTGGCGCAGGGGCCGGAGGAGAAATGCGGAATGGTCGGCTTGGTGCCGGGCTTCGCGACGATCATCGTCTATCCTTCCAGATAGTGAGCCTCCCGTTGGGGGGAGGTGTCCCGCCGCCGTCAATATGGAAGGTTTCGGATTTCGTCAAGAAACATCGCCGGACGAAAATCACAAAGCTGGGATGCAGAGACGCTGTTCAGGTCGTCCCGGCGAAGGCCGGGACCCATAACCACCGAACCCGGCTATCAGATGCGGAATCCTCATTTCTCGACGTCCATGACAAGGGTGATGGGTCCCGGCCTTCGCCAGGACGACGCGAAGATATGTCGTCGTGAATAAAGGAGATTCCCGCCGCTTTCTCGCATCGCCAGGTGTCACTCCGGCGACGCCCCCACCGGAGGCCCGCCCGGCGGCCGGTGCAGGAACGTGATGGTGGCGAATGCGCCGAGCCAGGAACCCACCGCCGCGAAGGCCACATAGACCCAGTTCTCGGTGTAGCTGATCACGGCATAGGACGAGAGCAGATACCAAAGGCTGCTCCAGCTGGCTGCGGGGATGCGCCTGCGCGCCACCACGGCGGATGTGAACATGACATAGACCGCATCTGTGGCTGCGGTGGCGAGAAGGACGGCGCCTGCCGTCACGGGATCGATCCCTGCCATGACTACAGCCCCAGTGTCTTTTCGCAATCGCCGGTCCAGCGCTTTACCGACGCATAGCCGTCGAGATGGAAACCGCCTTCGTGAGCGACGCGGGTGTAGGCCAGCAAGGCGACATCCGCGAGGGAGAGCACATCGCCGACAAGAAAGCGGCGATCCTTCAGTTCGTGCTCCATCCGCGCCAGCGCGAAGTAGCCCCGCTTGACCTTCTCCGGGTCGAGATCGCCCTGCGACTTGCCGAGGTAGACCATCTGGAAACGGCAGACCGCGATGTAAGGCTCATGGCTGTACTGCTCCCAGAACAGCCACTCGTCCATTTTCGCCGCCAGGAACGTTTCCGCCGGAATGAGATCGGTGCCGCGCGCGAGATAGCGGATGATGGCGTTGGATTGCGCCAGCGTGCGGCCATCGTCCAGTTCGAGCACGGGCACCTGCCCCGCGCCGTTCAGCTTGAGGAATTCCGGCGTGTGGGTCTGGCCCTTCATGGTGTCGATATCGACCCAGTCGTAGCGCCGCGAGAGCTTGTCGCAGACCCACTTCACCTTCAGGCAATTTCCGGAATTCAGGTCGCCATATATTTTCATGCGCCGCCTCCTGCTGCCGCCGCCAGCCCAACAGGCAAAACGGCCCCTGTCAACGACGGGGGCCGCGAGACGTTTCGGATAAAAGATGGATCAGAATTTGTAGCCGAGACCGCCGCGCACGGTGTTGATGTTGACGTCGGCACCAGCGTTGACGAAGCGGACGTACTCCCACTCAGCGCGCGCGAAGATATTGCCGAACAGCATCGCTTCAGTACCCAGTCCCGCAGTGTAGCCGTAAAGCATCTTGCCGCTAATGCCGTCCGTCGCGGTATAGACCGTGGCGGGCGCGCTCGGTGAATCTGCCAAGGTGGCGGCTGATCTGTCGGTGATGGTCACGTTGCTGGAAATATCGGCGCGCCCGAGTGCAAAACCACCGAAGACATAAGGAAGGAAGTTGCCGACGGCGTAACCAGCTCGCGCCCGAATGGTCCCCACGTCCGTAATGGACACGGTGCGCGATGAGTTCAGTCCGATGGTGTGATAATTACCGTCGGAGAACGGCGTAACATAGGTCAGCGGCACTGGCGCAACCGTTGACGACCCCTTGAAATTGCCATGCATGTAATTGGCTTCAACGCCGAGAACGACGTCATCCCATTGGCCGTTGTAGCCGGCAAAGCCGCCGAACGCCGCCTGATGTGTCGTGAGCTTGCCGAATGCACCGCCGACCGACTGGGCGGTGCCGGTGATGATGTTGTTCGGACCAAGCGCCCGCGCAATCAGCGCATCGTTCGATCCCGAGAAGTTCATGTCAGCGGAGCCATAGGCCGCCTGCCCGCCGACATAGTAGCCTTCCCATCGGGCCGGAGGCGTTTCGCCGGAGAACCCGCCGCGCAGGATCGGAAGATCACTCAGATCCGGCAGGTCCGCAGCCTGCGCTCCTTGCGCCACCGCAGCCAGACCTATCGCCAACACAATCCGACGCATCACAGGTACTCCGTCATCAACGCTTAACTACGTTCGATCATGCCGCGTTAACCTTAACCAACCGTTGCTCCGCTCCCCTTCACGCAAAAGAAAACGGCGCGGAAAATTCCGCGCCGCTGAAGTTGAGAGAAGAAGAGAAAGGTCCGATCAGCCCTTGCGGATGAGCGGA
Source organism: Afipia sp. (assembly GCA_017308575.1). GTDB lineage: Bacteria > Pseudomonadota > Alphaproteobacteria > Rhizobiales > Xanthobacteraceae > Afipia. The sequence goes on along the minus strand of JAFKEQ010000002.1, from coordinate 287,436 downwards.
GGCAGCATCGGCGGCGCGTAAGACGGCACCGGGTCGATCGCCCAGCGCACGCCGAGCTTCACGTCGTGAGAGGTGATGTGCCGGAAGTCCATGGCCTGATTGATCGTGCTTCCGTCCGTATTGTAGAGGATGCCCGTCGCGCCATTGCCCATATCGACGTAGCGATAGGCCAGCTCCATCGTCCAGCTCGGCGAGATCTTGTAGGCAAGGCCCGCGTGCAGGGCCCACGCGAAATTCCATTTTGAATTGTCGGCCGCGACGCCGGTCAGAGTGCCATTGTCGAGATAATCGTTGAAGCCGCCGAGTGTGACGCGCGCCGCGCCGATGCCCGCGCCGACGAACGGGGTGATGCACCACCACGTGCCGAGATCGGCATAGGCGTTGGCGAGGAAAAGCCATTCCGACTTGTGGCCGGTGTAGTTATCTGAACCGGCGCCTGGGGGAGGCCCATTGGCTATGAAAGTATCCCGCCCGGTGTAGTTCGACTTGGCGCGATATTCGCCCGTCACGTCCGCGCGAAACCACGAGTTGAACTGGTAGCCCGCACCGATGCCGAAGATGCCCGCCGATTTGAAGTCGGTGGTCTGGTTCAGCGACCCAGGGACCAGATCGGTATCATAGCGGGAATAATGCCGTTCCTTGATGCGCTGGTTGCTGAGACCGATATCGCCACGCAGGTACCAGCCGCCGAAGTCCTGGACCGGAGGCGGAATGTAAGGCGGCGGCATGGGAAGATCGGCGGCGAGGGCCGCCGTGGAAATCAACGACGCCGCGCCGGCGGCCAGAAAATTCTTCAGAGTACGCATTGGTCCGGTCCTTTCGCCGGTGAGGCAAACAAAAGCCTCACGCTCAAAACTCATGGACGGACCATGGCACCAAATGTTTAAGCGCCACTTAACCCTAATTCTTAACCGCGATTTTTAATCTGGCTTAAGCGGAACGGTAAAAATTTACACAACGCGCAAGGCCTCGCGCGCCGCAAGTCCTAACGATGTATTGATGAATGAGTCAGCAATGCTGACGCGATAACGGGATCGGCGCTCAAGTCTTTCGTCATTGCGAGCCAACGGGTCGGCGCAAGGCGCCGCCCGATGATAAACTCAGCGAAGCAATCCACTCTTAAAAAGATGGATTGCTTCGTCGCCATTAGCGCGCCGAAGACGCGCTAATGTCTCCTCGCAATGACGAGAAGAAAAATCTCAGAGCTTGTGGCGCTTGATCTGCGGCAGGAACACCGCAAGCAGGCCGATGGCCGGAAGCCAGGCGCAAACCTGATAGACGAAGTCGATGCCCTTCAGGTCACCGAGTTCGCCGAGCACCGCAGCGCCGATGCCGCCGAAGCCGAATGTGAGGCCGTAGAACAGACCCGAGATCATGCCGAGACGATGCGGCATCAGTTCCTGCGCGTAGACGATGATCGCGGGCGTCGCCGACGAGATGATGAAGCCGATCAGGATGCTGAGCACCGCGCTGCCGAACAGGCCGACATAAGGCAGCGCCAGCGTGAACGGCAATGCGCCGATGATCGAAAACCAGATCACGTATTTGCGTCCGAACCGGTCGCCCAGCGGACCACCGAAGAATACGCCGACCGCGCTCGCGCCGAGGAACAGGAACAGATACATCTGCGACGCCTGCGTGGTGACGCCGAACTTCTGCATCAGGAAGAAGGTGTAATAGCTGCTGATGCTCGCGACATAGAACGTCTTGGAGAACAGCAGCACCATCAGCACGCCGAGCGCGACCAGGGTGCGCGTGGACGATCGCTCTTCCGCAATCACGGCATGGACGGCTTTACGCTGCGCGACGCGCGGCTTGTACCAGAGGCCGATCCGCCACAGCACGACGATGGCAAGCGCCGCAACCAGCGAGAACCACGCGATGCTCGGCTGGCCGAACGGCACGATGATCAGCGCCGCGAGAACCGGGCCGATGGCGGTGCCGAGATTGCCGCCGACCTGAAACACCGACTGCGCCATGCCGACGCGTCCGCCGGAGGCCATCCGCGCGATGCGCGAGGATTCAGGATGGAAGACCGCCGAGCCCGTGCCGACCAGCGCTGCCGCGACCAGAATAGTCCAGTAGTGATGCGCGACGCTGAGCAGGATCAGTCCGGCGAAGGTGAAGCCCATGCCGAGCGCCAGCGAGAACGGCTTCGGATACTTGTCGGTGTACGCGCCGACCAGCGGCTGCAGCATCGACGACGTGAACATGAAGGCCAGCGTGATCATGCCGATCTGGCCGAAGTCGAGCGCGTAGTTGTCCTTCAGGATCGGATAGACCGAAGGAATCAGCGACTGCATCAGATCGTTCAGCAGATGCGAAAAGCTGATCGCGCCGATGATGGCAAAGGCAGGCTTGGCCACCGGCGGCGGCGCGGGCGTATCCACCACGATGGGCGCGGCGAGCGTATCTTCGGACAGGATAACGGGCTTGTTCACGGCAAAGTTCCGGCGATGAAATCGATCAGTTGCGACCTGATACAAATTCGGCCCCGGCGTCACCAGAGGCAATTGACCATGGCTGATGTGCCGGATTGTAACCCCCTCGCCCCGTTCTTACGGGGAGAGGTGAAAGAAAATCACGCCGCCGCCGACGCCGTGCCGAGCGCCGAAACGATCATGTCGACCGCTTCCTCGACCAGGTCGCGGTCGCTGCCCTCGCCCATCACGCGGATCACGGGTTCGGTGCCGCTCGGGCGGATCAACAGCCGGCCGCTGCCGTTCAGCCGCTTCTCGGCATCGACAATCGCGGATTTGACCTGCGGATTATCGAGCGGCTTGCCGCTGCGATAGCGCACGTTCTTGAGGATCTGCGGCATCGGCTCGAAACGGTGGCAGACTTCCGAGACCGGGCGGCCGAGGCGCTGGACCACGGCCAGCACCTGCAGCGCGGCGACAAAGCCGTCGCCGGTGGTGGCGAAGTCCGACATGATGATGTGACCGGACGGCTCGCCGCCGAGATTGTAGCCGCCCTTCAGCATCTGCTCGAGCACGTAGCGGTCTCCGACCGGCGTGCGCAGCAGTTCGATGCCCTGCTCCGCGAGATAGCGTTCGAGGCCGAGATTGGACATCACGGTGGCGACGATGCCCGGCTTGGCGAGCCGCCCGTCGTCCTTCCAGCTCTGCGCGATCACGGCCAGCAACTGGTCGCCGTCGACCAGATGGCCGCGCTCGTCGGTGATGATGACGCGATCGGCGTCGCCGTCGAGCGCGATGCCGATATCGGCGCGCATCTCGCGCACCTTGCGCGACAGCGCTTCCGGCGAGGTCGAGCCGCAATCCTTGTTGATGTTGAAGCCATCGGGTTCGACGCCGATCGACACGACGTCCGCGCCAAGCTCCCACAACGCTTCCGGCACCACCTTGTAGGCCGCGCCGTTGGCGCAATCGAGCACCACGCGCAGCCCCTCCAGGCTGAGATCGCGCGGCAGGGTGCGCTTGGCGAATTCGATATAGCGGTCATGAACGCCGTCGATGCGGCGGGCGCGGCCGAGGCTGGCGCTTTCGGCCAGCCGCCGGTCGAGATTCTCGTCCATCAACTGTTCGATTTGCGCCTCGACCTCGTCGGACAGCTTGAAGCCTTGCGGGCCGAACAGCTTGATGCCGTTGTCGTCGAACAGGTTATGCGAGGCGGAAATCATCACGCCGAGGTCGGCGCGCATGGACTTGGTCAGCATCGCGACTGCCGGCGTCGGCATCGGGCCGAGCAACAGCACGTCCATGCCGACCGAGGTGAAGCCCGCGACCAGCGCGTTCTCGATCATGTAGCCCGACAGGCGAGTATCCTTGCCGATCACCACGCGATGGCGATGCTCACCGCGCTGGAATGCGAGGCCTGCCGCCTGACCGACCTTGAGGGCCAGTTCGGGCGTGATGAGACTGTTGGCGCGGCCGCGAATGCCGTCGGTGCCGAAATATTTGCGAACCATGAATTCCCCTGCCCTGCCGGTCGCGGCTCAAAATGCCCATGCGACTCTGGCGAGCGCTCCAGTTTAGCGCAGAGGCCGTTATAAAGCCTCCGCGGCGGGGAAGCCTTCAAAAAATATGATGAATCATTACCGCCGCCCCTGCGGGCGGCGGCTGTAATTCACTGAAAAAACTTGATTTTATCGAGAATCGGACAAGCCGGACCGGCCTCAGCCCTTCCGCTTGATGTCCTCGTCATGCTTGGACGGCGGAGGCTGGGTCAGGTTGACCGGGTCCGAGGCCGGAAACGATTCCTCAAGGCCCTTGTTCAGGGCGTCGTCCAGCTTGTCCTTGTGGGTCTCCGAGCCCTTCACATCCTTGCTCTGGTCCGCGGCCTTGCGGTCCGAGGCCTTGTTGTCGCGGGATTTGGTGCCTGCGTCAGCCATCGCTCGCTCCTGTGCTTTGTTCACAGGATTAACGCGCCTGAACGGCCGGTGTTCCGGCGGCTATCAGTCCTCGGGGGTGGGCTCGGGATGCGGATCGGGCTGGGTCAGCTTGACCGGATCGGAGGCCGGAAAGGTATCTTCCAGTGCCTCGTTAAGCTCCTCATCCAGCCTGCGCTTCTCAGCTTCCGCCTTTTTGACGGCTTCCGGATCGGCCTTTTTCGTGGTCATCACAGGTCTCCCCGCGTGGCGATGTTTGCATGCGCCTCAACCATGATAGATGATTGCGGGAACAAAAAGTTCAATGAGGACGCGTCTATGAAGACCATTACCTGCATCGAAGACCTGCGGCTGATCCACAAGCGCCGCGTGCCGAAGCCCTTCTTCGATTATGTGGACGGCGGCTCCTACGCGGAAGAAACCCTGCGCGCCAATATCAGCGACATGCAGAAATTCAAGTTTCGCCAGCGCATCCTCGTCGACATCTCAAACCGGCAACTCGACACCACCATCCTCGGCGAGACGGCTGCGATGCCGCTGATCCTGGCGCCGATCGGCTCGGGCGGACTTCAGTACATGGACGGCGAAATCTACGCCTGCCGCGCCGCGCAGAAGGTGGGCATTCCCTACACCCTGTCCACCATGTCGATCTGCTCGATCGAGGATGTTGCCGCGAATGTAGACAAGCCCTTCTGGTTCCAACTCTACATGATGAAGGACCGGGGCTTCGCGAAATCGCTGATCGAGCGCGCCATCGCCGCGAAATGCAGCGCGCTGGTGCTCACGGTCGATCTGCAGGTGCTCGGCCAGCGCCACGCCGACGTCAAGAACGGCCTGACCGTGCCGCCCAAACTCGCGACGCTGAGAAACCTGATCGACTTCGCGACCAAGCCAAGCTGGGTCATGGGAATGCTCAAGGGCAAGAGCCGGAATTTCGGCAACATCACCGGCCATGTGAAAGGCGCGGGCGATCTTGGTTCAACCTCCGAGTGGGTTGCGGCGCAGTTCGACCAGTCGCTGAACTGGAAAGACGTCGAGTGGATTCGCTCGATCTGGCCCGGCAAGCTCATCATCAAGGGCATCCTCGACATCGTCGACGCGCGTGAAGCTGTGAAGGCCGGCGCGCAAGCCATCGTGGTCTCGAACCATGGCGGGCGTCAGCTTGACGGCGCACCATCGTCCATCTCGGTATTGCAGGAGATCGTGCAGGATGTCGGCGCGCAGACCGAAATCATGTTCGACGGCGGCATCCGCACCGGGCAGGACGTGATGCGTGCACTCGCGCTCGGCGCGAAGTCCTGCATGATCGGCCGCGCCTATATCTATGGCCTCGGGGCCGGCGGACAGGCAGGCGTCGAACTGGCGCTGGACCTGATCGGCAAGGAGCTGAGCACCACCATGGGCCTCACGGGCATCAACCGCATCAGCGAGATCGACCGCCACGTGCTGACGGATCACCTGCAGACCAATGCGGTGAGCAGCCCGCGCAATTGACGTTTTATCTTCCCTCTCCCTTGCGGGAGAGGGAAGGCTTCGCTCACATCGGCGGAGCAACGCCATCGCGGCCGATGGACACGCGCGAGGCATCCAGCGTGCCGTCAGGTTTCTTGATCGCGATCGCGAACACCGGCGTGCCGGCCTTGATCTCGGGGCGCGTCGCCGGAACGAAGGTCACAACAGCCGTGTCCGGCGTCACCAAGACCTTCCGCTCGCCACCCTTGTATTTCACCGTCAGCGTGTGACCGTCATTTCCCGCGACGGTGCGCTGGTCCACCGCACCGTTGGTCATACTGCTTTTGGGCTTCAGGTCCCATGGCTGCGTGCCATCGCCGACGCCGCGCATCGCTCCCGGAAACACATGCACCTCGATCGCCTTCTGGCTGCCGTCGTCACCCGGCACCGATGTGACGCCGATATAGGAGCCGACCTTGACGTCGGAGAGCGACATCTTGGCAACGCCGGCCACGCCGACATTCGCGGGCAGATGAAGCATCATCTCCGCGCCGTCGCGCGACTTGACCCGCAGCGTCTCGCCATCGAGGCTCTCCACGGTGCCGCGCACCTTCAAGGTGCTGCTGACAGGTGGTTGCTGCGCCAGCGCATGAGAGCAGAACAGAAATTGCAGCGACAACGCAGCCGCACGAATGAATACAGAACGCGTGTTGATCATGGTGGTGTCTCCAGAAGGCCCCACCTGACTTACGTTCGCGATGCCGGATTATTTCGCCTGTCACGCAGCCGTGACCGGCAGTTTACTGGCAGCTCTTTACTGGCAGTTCCAGGATGTCGTCTTGTCCGCCGCCATGACCGCGGTACACGGCTTCTGCTGAACCTCGTCCGATCCCGGTGTCTTGAATTTCACATAACCGGCGAGTTCGTGCGGCGCGCGTCGCAGCATGCTGACCTCGGTCACGGTCATCTTCTTCGCCGTGAAATCGTCGGTGATCTGCTGCTTGATGGCGTCGATCTCGACAGGATTGAACCCCTGCGTGCCGCGATAGCTCATGACCGCGCTGATCGCCACCAGCACCAGCGCGACAACGACAATGATTTTTCCGGTTCGGTTCAAGGCTGATCCTTATTCCAAGCGTATTGATATCGTCATTGCGAGGAGCGTAGCGACGAAGCAATCCATGACATCAAAAGGAGTGGATTGCTTCGCTTCGCTCGCAATGACGACGCGACGACGTTGTCACATCTGCAAGCAGACTACTTCACCAGATCCGCTTCGACCAGCGCGCGCAGTTCGGGTGTGACCACCGGCCGCTTGCCGAACCACAGTTCGAATCCGCGCACGGCCTGATGCAGCAGCATACCGAGACCATCGGCGGTTTTGAGGCCGCGCGCTTTCGCCGCTTTCAGAAGATCGGTCTCCAGCGGCACATAAACAAGATCGGCGACCGTCGCCGTCGGCGGCAGCAGCGTTACATCGACGGCGAGCGGCGGTTGGCCCTTCATGCCGAGCGACGTCGTATTCACCAGAAGTCCCACGCGCGGCAGGACCGTATCGATGGCATCCCATGCCAGCGGCTGCACCTGTGCGCCGAACTGATCGGCCAGCGCCCGCGTGCGTGCAGCGGTTCTGTTGGCCAGATGCACACGCTGGATGCCGCGTTCGATCAGGCCGAAGATCACCGCGCGGGACGATCCGCCCGCGCCCAGCACCAGCACGTCTTCAGCGGTGTCCCATCCGGGCGCACTGGCGTCGAGATTGCCGATGAAGCCTTCAACATCGGTGTTGGTGGAGCGCAGTTCGCCGTCGTTGTCGAAGAACAGCGTGTTGGCCGCGCCCACCATCCGCGCGCGCGCATCTGGCAGCGCGCAGGCCAGCGCCTGCTCCTTGTGCGGAATGGTGACATTCGCGCCCCTGTAGCCGCGCGCGGCAAGATCGCGGATGAAATTCGCGAAGGCGGCAGGCTCCACCGCCTCGATGCGATAATCGCCGTCGATGCCGAACGACTTCAACCAGTATTTGTGAATCAGCGGTGAGCGCGAATGCGCCGCCGGCCAGCCGATCAGACATGCGGCGGGAATTTCAGCCATGACGAATGCGTTCCGAAAATCTCTCGATTATGACGAGGCATCTTCTATCGCAGTGTCGCGCGCGTCGCGAGCGGCTTTCCGCCGCCGCGACAAAAATATCAGGCCGCCCAAGAGACTGCCGACGGCGATACCTTCAGCGAGCCCGATGAAAATCGTCAGCAGGAACGTCGCCAGCAGCACCGCAGCCTCGGCGGGCCTGCCGAGCAGCGCCGCGAATTCGCGCTTCTCCGCCATGTTCCAGGCCACCACCGCGAGCACGCCCGCGAGCGTCGCCAGCGGAATGTAGCTCGCGAGCGGCGCGGCCAGCAGCATGAACGCCAGGAGGAACACCGAATGCAGCATGCCCGACACCGGCGTGCGCGCCCCGGCACGCACGTTGGTGGCGGTGCGCGCGATGGTGCCGGTGACGCAGATGCCGCCGAACAGCGCCGAGCCGATATTGGCGAGACCCTGCGCCACCAGTTCGCTGTTCGGACGATGGCGGCGGCCGGTCATGCCGTCGGCGACGACAGCGGAGAGCAGCGACTCGATGGCGCCGAGCAGCGCGAAGGCGAGCGCATCGGGCAGCATCTCCTCGACCTTCGCCAGCGTCATGGTCGGCAGCGACGGCAGCGGAAAGGACTGCGGAATGCCGCCGAAGCGCGTGCCGATGGTTTCGACCGGCAGCGACAGCAGCGTCGCCGCAACGCCGGTGACGATCACCGCGATCAGCAGCGCGGGCCAGGTGGGACGCAACTGGCGCAGGATGACGATGATCGCGATGGTGATCAGCGAAATTGCGACCGCTGCAGCATTGGTTGTGCCGATGGCGCGGCCGAGCGCTTCCAGCTTCGGAATCAGTTCGCCCGGCTCCTTGCCGCTCAACGTAATGCCGAGCAGATCGCGAATCTGGCTGGCGAAGATGATCACCGCGATGCCCGCGGTGAAACCCACCGTCACCGGATGCGGAATGTATTTGATATAGGTGCCGAGCCGCAGCCATCCCGCGATGGCGAGGATCGCGCCCGCCATCATGGTGGCGAGCAGCACCCCGTCGATGCCATGTTTGGTCACCGACGCAAGGACCAGCACGATGAATGCGCCCGCCGGTCCGCCGATCTGGTAGCGGCTGCCGCCGAGCATCGAGACCAGGAAGCCGCCGAAGATCGCGGCATAGAGCCCGCGGTCCGGCGTGGCGCCGGAGGCGATCGCAATGGCCATGGAGAGCGGCAGCGCGACGATGGCGACGGTCAGTCCCGCCACCGCATCCGCACGGAGCGCGTCGAGGCTGTAGCCTTCGCGCAGCACGGTGAAAAATTTCGGGGTGAACAGTTCGGCCGGTTGCGACTGCTGCGGCTGTCCGCTCGGTACGTCCATGATCCTGCGCCTGCGTGTCACGCCGGCGCATGGCCGGGCTCTAACCTTGAGGCGGCTCCTTCAGCCGCACGCCACGGCCGCCGCCTTCGCTGCGTGCGTTGTCGCCGATCAGGTCCACGCCCGCGCGGCTCAGCGCGTCGACGACCTTGGTCAGCGAGTCGACCACGCCGCGCACAACGCCGTTGCTGGCTTCCATCCGCTGGATGGTCGGCAGCGAGACGCCGGCCAGTTCGGCAAGCGTCTTCTGGTCGATGCCCAGAAGCGCGCGGGCCGCCCGCATTTGCGTTGACGTGATCAAGAGCAGGATTCCATGTTAAACACCTACTATGCAAGTAAAAAACGGTTTCAATGATGTATTATACATCAACGAAACCGTTTTCCTAGTCTCTTAGGACAGATTTTTGCCTACGCCGCCGCGCGGCGGGCCGCCACGATCTGATCCGCCGCCCGTCCGGTCACTTCGGACATGTGGTCGAACTGCCGGGTAAAGCCGCCCGCCCCCGCCGTCGCCGAGCGCACCTCAACGATCAGGTCGCCGATCTCCGCTTCGGGCATCATCGCCCGCACGGTGTCCCAGCCGCCCCAGCCGTCGCGGGTGTCGAAGCCAAGAATCTGGCCGCGCCGTCCGGAGAGGATCGAGTTGATCTTCGCGGTGGCCTCGGACGGACAGACGATCTCCACCACATGGATCGGCTCCAGCAGCACCGGCTGGCATTGCGGCAGTGCTTCGGTGACGCCGACGCGCGCCGCGGTCCGGAACGCCTGATCGGAGGAATCGACGCTGTGATACGAACCGTCGGTCAGCGTCACTTCCAGATCGATCACCGGGAAGCCGAGCGGACCGCGCGCCACGCCGTCGCCGACGCCTTCTTCCACCGCACCAATATAGTTCTTCGGCACCGCGCCGCCGACGATCTTCTCGCGGAACACCACGCCGCCGCCGCGCGGCAGCGGTTTCACTTCCAGCACCACGTCGCCGAACTGGCCATGGCCACCGGACTGTTTCTTGTGCCGCCCGCGCTGGGTGATGGTCTTGCGGATGGTCTCCTGATAGCCGACCGGCGGCGCGTGCTGCTTCACCGTCACGCCGAAGCGATCCTTCAGGCGCTCCACCGCAACGCGCAGATGCATCTCGCCCTGCCCCCACAGCACCATGTCATGGGTCAGCGCGTTGTGAACCACACTCAGCGACGGATCTTCCTCGATCAGTTTCGCCAGCGCCTGACCGAGTTTGACATCGTCCTTGCGGTCGGTGGCGGCAAGCGCCGTCGCCAGAACAGGCGCGGTTGCCATCACCTCGATCAGCGCGGACGGCGCGGTCTTGCCGGTGGTCAATGTGTCGCCGGTCTTCATTGCGTCGAGCTTGCCGAGCGAAATCGTGTCGCCCGTCCCCGCCGATGTGCGCTTGCCGTCCTGCCCGATGGTTGCAGCCACCATGCCGGAGACGCGCCCCGTCGCGCCGCCGGACGACAGCAGCGTGTCGCCGTCGGCGATCTGTCCGCGCAGAATGCGCGCCAGCGAGAGCTTGCCGCCGTGCTGGAGATGCGTGGTCTTCATCACATAGGCGAGCGCGCTTTTGTCATCGGTCACGCCGAGCCGCTTCGCGGTGGCCGCGATCCCGGGCGCTTCATGGCGCAACGCCTTCAGGAGGCGCAGCACGCCGTTCTCGCGCGTGGCGCAGCCGAGCAGCACCGGACAGATCTGGCCTTCGCTCAACTCCCTGGCGAGATCGTCGAACACCGCGTCGCGCGGCGGCGGGATGTCCTCAAGCAACTGTTCAAGCAGCCGGTCGTCATGATCGGCGAGCTTCTCCAGCATGGTGAGGCGCGCTTCCTGCTCGCGGCCGAGATCGCCGGCGTCGAGGTCGATCACCTCGGACGGCATATGCTCGCGATAGACAAAGGCGCGCTCCAGCGCGAGATCGACGAAGCCGGCGATGAGGTCGCCTTTCCAGATCGGAATCTGCCGCAGCACCAGCGGCGTGCGCGACGCAGGCTGCAGGGTCGCGAGGGTTTCGCGGATGCGCTTGCTGGCCTTGTCGATCTTGTTGAGAAACAGGAAACGCGGAATGCCGAGATTTTCGAGTTCGCGCATGATGATCTGCAATTGCGGCAGCTTGCGCTCGTCGGCCTCGCAGACGATCACCGCGGCATCCACCGCAGGCAGCGCCGCGCGCATGTCGTGCATGAATTCGACCGAACCCGGACAATCGATGAAGGTGTAGCTGTCGCCCATGAAGGTCGTGGTCGCGGCGGTGAGGCCGACGCTCATGCGATGGTGACGCGCTTCGGGAGACGGATCGCCGACCGTGTTGGCGGCTTCAATGGTGCCTGCCTTGGGAATGGCGCCGGTGCGCGCCAGTATCGCTTCGAGCAACGTGGTCTTGCCACTCTGGAACGGTCCCACCAGTGCGATGCACCGGGGACCGCGGGGACTTCTCACGTTGTCTTGCTTCAGAGCGTCTTGCCGTAGACCGTCCTGTCCCATTTGCCGTCTCCTGTCTGGAGCACGGCCCGCATCAAGCTTGTCCGGCGAAGTGCAACCCCGGTCGCCGCCGGAACGCTCTCACTCCGATGTTGCGCGCAGTCCGCTCGCGCCATTCCCACTCCTGCGGATGCGCGCATGCGGGTCGGCGCAAGGATCGTCTCAAGGCACGGCGCGGTTGGCAAGCGGGAAACATTCCGCTGCGCAGCAATGTGATTTGTTTCTCATCATTGCGAGAATTTTCAATTGTCATGGCCGGGCTCGTTCCGGCCATCCCGATCACAAGGCACTGCGTTCAGTCTATCGGGATCGCCGGGACAAGCCCGGCGATGACAAATTCAGATCGAAGCGTAAGACTCGGTTATTCGATTTCAGAACCGGCCGGGACGCAGTTCCAGGCTCTGCACACCGCCCGCGACGCTGAGGCCGGTCTGGCCCTGCACGCTGAGCGGCTGGAGCGCGAAGGAATTCTGCGAACCGCCGATCAGCGCGTTGCTGCCGACACCGGCGATCACCGTCGCGCTGGCGCCGACGCCGGCGTAATTGCCCGACAGGTCGCCCGGACCGAACTGAACGGTCGGTGCGAACACCGCCCATGACAGCGCGGTTTCGGTGGTGATGCCGAGATCGACGCCGACCTTGGTGATGCGCGCGGTATACAGATCATCCGGCCGGCCCTGCGCACGGAAGACGCAGCCCAGATTGGTGACCGAACCGACGATCATGCCGATATTCGGACCGCCGCGGCACTCGAGCACGCCGACCTGAGTGGCAGGCTGCTGCGCGGCGGCGAGCGAAACGGTGGCGGCGATGGCGGCCGATGCCACGGACAGAGCGATCGAAAGACGGCGCATGGAAAGCCTCCGGCTGAATGGCGCAAACGAAACGGATGAAGGGAATGTGCCCCGCGCAAAGTCATACATGCTACGCTGCAATCTTCAATCACCGACCGGCGACGAGCATAAGCAAAAACAAAAAAGGCCCGCCAAAGCGGGCCTTTTTCATTCCATTTCGTTAACTCAACGATGATGGCGATGGTGACGATGATGGCGGCCGTGACGGCGCGGCGCGAACTTCACCGGCTCGAGGTCGAGGCCGACGATGCCGCCGGTCACGTTGACGCCGGTCTGGCCCTGCAGGCTGAGCGGCTGAAGCGCGAAGGAGTTCTGCGAACCGCCCCACAAGAGGTTGCCGCCGCCGCCGACGCCGAACGAGACGTTGCCGCCCACGCCGCCGTAGTTGCCGGCGAGGTCACCGCGGCCGATGCGCTGGGTCGGCGCATGCACGGCCCAGGCGAAGGAGGTGTTCTCGGTCACGCCGAGATCGACGCCGAAGCGGGTGATGTGTGCCAGATAAGGCTCGGGCCGGCGGCCCTGGCCGTTGAACACGCATTCAAGCGTGGTTGCGGAAGCGACCACCATGCCGACGTTCTGGCCGCCGTGGCATTCGAGCACGCCGATGCGCACGCCCTGAGGCTGCTGGGCATTCGCCGATGCGAAGGAGGCGACGAGTGCCGCGGCAGCGACACCGAGAAGGGAAGGAAGGCGCATGGATAAGAACTCCGGCTTGCTTGGTTAATTAGCGAACGGACAAGAGGGAAGCGCCGTGTCAAAAACAAGGCAAATTGGCTGCTCACATGGTCTTTTTGCGATTGAAGCTGTCCAGCTTATCCCCAGCCCGGGACGGCAGCGCAACTCCGGCCGGCGAGCGTGATTACTTCCGCAATAACAGCGCCAGCCGGACGTCGGTTTCGACGAAATTGTCCGTCACGGCCCGCGCGGCATGATGCGCATCGCCATCGGCGACAGCCTCGATCAAAGCATCGTGAAAGTGCAGCATGCTGCGGAGCTGCCCCTGCCCGAGGATCAGCTTCACATTGCCCTTGAATGCTTCGCTCAGGCCTTCATAGGCCGCGATGTAAAACCGGTTGTGCGAAGCTTTGACGATGGACAGGTGAAAGAGAAAATCGAGGCGCGCAAACTCGACCGCGCTGTCGTTCTGAACCGCCTGCGCGCAGCGGTCCCACGCCTTGCGAATGTCGTCCATCTCCTCGGGCGTCCGGTGCTCCGCGGCCAGCCGCGCCGCCGGAATTTCGATCGACTTTCTGAATTCGAACAATTCCACAAGCGTTTCGGCAGTTTGCGGCAGTTCGATCGGGCTGTTCGACATGGTCTGCTGGGTCACGTAGGTGCCGAGCCCCGTTCGCGACTCCACCAGTCCCAGATGGCCGAGGACCCGCAACGCTTCCCGGATGGTCGAACGCCCCACACCAAGCTGGCGGCTCAGTTCAAGCTCCGAAGGCAACTTGCTGCCGGCGGTCCAGATGTCGTTTTCCAGCATCTGGCGCATGGCCCGGATCACTTCATCGACAAGTGAGATTTTTGCCACCTTGGGCAGCATCGCTGGCGCAGGTCGAGTGTTCATCTTCGCATTTTCCGAATCCCGGAGAAATTTCGCTAGCAAAAACAATAGCCCTCCACAAGGTATTCAGCCAGCAAGGCTATCTGCCTGCCTGCTTGTCAGACAGCCTGATATGTGTTGGATTACGCCCACGACAGCTCAATGTCGATCCGCTGGGAGGACTTTCATGAACAAGCAAACCGACTTCTGGTCTCGGGTATTTACGTTTTTGCCAACGGCGACGAACGCCGGCGAAAGCATCGACCAAAAACGTCTCTTTGAAGAAATCGACTTTCAGATCGAGAACGGCGTCCACGGCGTCTGCATTTTCGGCAGCACCGGAGGCAACGGCTCCTTCAGCGACGAGGAAATGAAGGAAACGACCGCGGCAGTGGCAAAACATGTCGCCGGTCGCATCCCCGTCATCGTCGGCACCGGCGCCCGCACCACGACCGCCTGCATCTCGCTGTCACGGCATGCGCAGGATGTGGGCTGCGACGGCGTGATGATCCTGCCGGTGTCGTACTGGCCTCTGACGGAAGACGAAGTCCTCACGCACTACGAGCGCGTGTCCGCGGCCATCAATCTTCCGATCTGCGTCTACAACAACCCATGGACAACCGGCGTCGACATGAAGCCGGATTTCCTTGCGCGTCTCACTGAACTCGACAACATCAACTGCATCAAGGAAAGCACCGGCGACCTGTCCCGCATTTCTGCGATCCGGCGGCTCGTCGGCGGCGACGTCACGCTGATCGCAGGCTGGGAATCCACCAGCCTGCAGGCCTTCATGGCGGGCGCAACCGGCTGGGCTCCCGTCTGCACCAACTTCGCACCAAAACTGGCCTTGCAGTTCTTCGACGCGGCGACGCGCGCGCGCGACGCCGTGCTCAGCCGCGATCTGTGGGACCAGCTCTTCCCGCTGTGCGAATTCATCTGCGCGAAGTCCCACATCCGCGTCGCGCATACGGGGCTTGAGATCGCGGGCCGCCCGGTCGGCCCGCCCCGCGCGCCGATGAAGGGCCTGAACGCTGACGACCGGACGAAACTGTCCACGATTCTGGCCCTGCTCGACACCAAGGCCGCCGATACGCCGCGCAGCGCAGCCGCGGGCTGAACGTCCTTTCAACAGGGCGCTGCGATCAAGCGGATCTCAAGAATCGCGGATCGCAGCGCCGCACCATCAATCAACAAACACCCTTCAGGAGGAAACATGACCGCGATCACTCAGGACACCGTGTCCTACAGAAAACCGGAAGCGACCAAGGCGCTGCTGTCGAGCCTCGCCGGCACCGCCGTCGAATGGTACGAATTCTTCGTCTACGGCATTGCCGCGGCGCTCGTGTTCGGAAAACTGTTTTTCCCTTCGTTCGACAATCTGGTCGGCACGCTGCTGTCGCTCTCGACATTCGCCGTCGCCTTCGTCGCCCGTCCGGCGGGCGCGGCGCTGTTCGGCCATTACGGCGACCGCATCGGGCGCAAGGCGTCCCTCATCGTCACGCTCACGATGATGGGCGGAGCCACGTTCCTGATCGGCCTGCTGCCGACATATGACTCGATCGGCATCTGGGCGCCGGTCCTGCTGATCGTGCTTCGCGTCATCCAGGGCATCTCGCTCGGAGGCGAATATAGCGGCGCGGTGCTCATTAGCGTCGAACACGCAGGCGCGCACCGGCAGGGCTATTTCGGCGGCATCGTCAACACCGGCTCGTGCATCGGACTGATCCTCGCCAACCTTGCATTCCTCGCGTTGAGCAGCCTGAGCGAAGCCGAATTCCTGTCCTGGGGCTGGCGGATTCCCTTCATCCTGAGCGCGATCCTCGTGATTCTCGGCATGGCAATCCGCGCGCGCGTATCCGAAAGCCCGGACTTTGCTGCGGTCAAGGAAGCACGCAAGGTCGAGCAGGCACCGGTGGTCGAGGTCTTCAGGAATCACAAGGCCAAGGTCGTGCTGCTGTGCCTGGCCTATATCGGCGCCGGAACCTTTTTCTATACCGCGTCGGTCTTCTCGCTCGGGTACGCCAAGTATCTCGGCGTGGCGCGCGGCGAGATGCTGATGCTGATCATGGCGGCGTTCGCATTCCTCGCCATCGGCATGATCGCATTCGGCTGGCTGTCCGACCGCATCAACCGGAAGGCGATCTTCGTCATCGGCGCGGTGTTCATGGTGGTGACGCCGTTCATCTGGTTCGCGCTTCTCGACACGAAGAACGCCGCCATGATGATGCTCGGCTTCATCATCCTGTTCCTGCCGTTCGCGGCAAACTATGGCGTGATGCCAACCTTCTTCGCGGAAATTTTTCCAGCCAATGTCCGCTATTCGGGAATGGCGATCGGATACACCCTCGGCACCATCCTCGGGAGCGCAACAGCGCCGCTGGTGGGCGCCTATCTTCTGGGCGTGACCGGCAACTGGTACGCGATCGCCGCATTCATGAGCGGTGCGTCGCTGATCTCCGCGCTGGCGGGCCTGTTTCTCTATCCTCTGAAAAACAGCGTGCGGACTTGAAGACGACACGGTGGCCGCCGGGGGCGGCCACCGTGCAAATGCGACTAGCGCAGGTTGCCACAGAAACGCTGGATGCGCTTGCAGGCTTCCTCGAGGTCCGAAGTCTTGGTGGCGTAGGAGATGCGGAACGCCGGGCCGAGGCCGAAGGCCGAACCCTGCACCACCGCGACGCCTTCCGTTTCCAGAAGCTCGGTCACGAAATCCTCGTCCGTCGCGATCTTTTTGCCCGACGGCGCGGTCTTGCCGATGGTGCCCGCGCAGGACGGATAGACATAGAAAGCGCCTTCCGGCCGCGGACAGTCGATCCCCGTTGCCTGATTCAACATCGCCACCACGAGATCGCGGCGCTCCTTGAAGACCTTGTTGTTCTCGGCAATGAAGTCCTGCGGACCGTTGAGCGCCTCGACCGCCGCCCACTGCGCGATCGACGACGGGTTCGACGTCGACTGCGACTGGATGGTGGCCATCGCCTTGATGAGTTGCTCGGGCCCGCCGGCATAGCCGATGCGCCAGCCGGTCATGCAGTAAGCCTTGGAGACGCCGTTCACCGTCAGGGTGCGGTCGAACAGCTTCGGCTCGACCTGCGCCGGGGTGGTGAACTCGAAGTCGTCGTAGACAAGGTGTTCGTACATGTCGTCGGTCATCACCCAGACATGCGGATGCTTCAACAGCACGTCCGTGAGCACCTTCAGCTCCGCACGGGTATAGGCGGAGCCGGTTGGGTTCGACGGCGAGCACAGGATGATCCACTTGGTCTTCGGCGTGATGGCCGCTTCCAGCGCCGCGGCCTGCAGCTTGAAGCCGAACTCCGCGGTGCAGACCACTGGCACGGGCGTGCCGCCGGCCAGCGACACCATTTCCGGATAGCTGACCCAGTACGGCGCCGGGATGATGACTTCATCGCCGGGGTTCAGCGTCGCCATCAGCGCGTTGTACAGAACCTGCTTGCCGCCGGTGCCGACGCTGATCTGGCTGCGCTTGTAGGTCAGACCGTTCTCGCGCTGGAACTTGCCGATAATGGCGTCCTTCAGCTCGGGAATGCCGTCCACCGCGGTGTACTTGGTCTTGCCGGCCTCAATGGCGTGGATCGCCGCCAGCTTGATATTGGCGGGCGTGTCGAAATCCGGCTCGCCTGCACCGAGGCCGATGACGTTGCGGCCCGCCTCTTTGAGCTGCCGTGCTTTATCCGTGACCGCGATGGTCGCGGACGGCTTCACACGGTCAAGCGCAGCGGACAGAAACGACATTCTCTTCTCCTGAGGGGTTCTGGATCGCGAGGCCCGGAATCGCGGTGTTTGAACGGGCGGAACACCCTAAAACGGGCAATGCCGCATCGCAAGAAACTTCGCCGGAAAGCCGGGAATTTCCGCGTCTTTTGAACGGCGAAGCCGGATTCACAACGACATGGCCGCTATCCGAAAGAATGAGGGCTGTGGCCGGCTCCGCGCCTGCCGATCTTAACGGCCCGCGAACCCGGCCCCGGTAGGTTCGGGCACGCACAAGGATCGTGCCGCCCAGGATGCCGGAATGAACGCCTTTCAGAAGCCCGCACAGCGGACCGATCGCCTGATCTGGATCGTGATCGCGGCCATCGGCATGGCGATCCTCGCAGCATCCGTGATCGGATCGCTCCGCATCGAATGGGAATCCTTCCTCAAACCGGCGGGCGCATGCCTGCTTCTGGGCGCCGCGGGCTGGTTCTACGGCGCCGTCCGCAAGGACGCATGCGCCGCAGCCGCGCTGACCAGCACGGCGCAAATAGCCGCTTTCAGTGCCGTCGGTGCGCCGCTGTCATACCTTGCCGCGCGTGCGGGATTTCCCCTGCAGGATGCGCTTTTCGCCGCCCTGGACCATCGGCTTGGCATCGACTGGCCGGGATATGTTTCGATCGTCACATCCAACGTCTGGCTGCGCCGGCTTTTTCTGATCGCCTATCTCAGCTTTACGGTGCAGGTGATAGCGACCGTGCTGGTGCTGGGTTTCGCCGGGCACTTTCAGCGCCTGAGCATTTTCGTTCGGGCATTCCTGCTGACGACGCTCGTCACCATCGGCATATCGGCTTTTGTCCCCGCCGCGGGACCGTGGCTCTTCTACCATGCACAGCCCGATCTGGCTCATGGCGCGATCCCGATATCATCGACAAGCTGGCCCGTATTTCTCGGGCTTCGGGACGGCACATTCAACACCATGTCGGCATTGAATTCGGAAGGCATCATCACGTTTCCGAGTCTCCACGCCGCGCTCGGCGTGCTGTTCGCGATCGCGCTCTGGCGCGTTCGTGGATTGCGAACGATCGCGCTGATCCTCAACATCGCAATGATCCTGGCGACGCCCTTCGCGGGCAGCCACTACGTGGTCGACGTGATCGCCGGTATCGCAATCGCGCTCGGGTGCTGGATCGCAGCATCCTGGTCGCTGCGCAGTCGCTCCGCCGCAAGCACAGCGCGGTTCTCGCCCGCCGCAGATTCGCCTTCGATTATCCCCGATCTTTCGGATGGCGGCCCCGCCGGATCGCCGGTGCGTGATCCGCTGCGCGCTGACGCGCGCGCCGATGTGACGCACGAACACTGAAAAGCCGAAAGTGCGCACAATCTGCTGACAGCGTGCAGTGCGGCAGCAGTTTTCTACCATTTCCAGGGTATGGGACTTGCAGCGAGGTGCCGCGCGCATCATTGTCTGAGAGCGACAAAACGACCCTCGGATTCGAATGTACAAGCTCTACTCGATGCAGCGCTCCGGCAACAGCTACAAGGTCCGCCTTGCGCTGGCGCTGTTGAATGCGCCCTACAAGGCTGTCGAGGTGGACATTCTGCGTGGCGAAAGCCGCACGCCGGAATTTCTCGCGCGCAATCCGTCCGGGCAGGTGCCGCTGCTCGAAGTGGCGGACGGCCGTTATCTCGCCGAATCCAATGCCATCCTCTGGTACGTCGCGATCGGCACCTCGCTCGCGCCGGAAGACCGGATCGACCGCGCACAGGCACTGCAGTGGATGTTCTTCGAACAGCATGCGCTGGAGCCGAGCGTCGGCGCGGCCTATTTCTGGCTGGTATTGGTGCGCGGCGGCCGCGACCTGCAGACCCATTCGCTGGAAGACTGGATGGAACGTGGCTACGCCGCGCTGCGGGTGATGGAAAATCATCTCAAGACGCATGACTATTTCGCCGCCGGGCACCTCACCGTCGCGGACATCGCGATGTACGGTTACACCCATGTCGCCAACCAGTGCGACTTCGATCTCAGCGGCCACCCCGCGATCAAGGCGTGGCTAAAGCGGGTCGAGCAGGAGCCGCGCTTCGTCTCCATGGCCTGGAAGCCGGCCGAAATCTCCGCCCCCGGCACGGCGCCCGATGCCGAAACCGGCCTGATTGCGGAGGCATGAGCCTAGTAGCGACAACTGGATAACGGGGAGATCGGGGATAACGCCTTGATTTCCCTGAACTTGCCGTGGTTCCGCCATGTTTCGGGTTTTCGCGCCGCAAATTTGACAGCGATTCCAGAGAGATTCCGTATGGCGGTGATTCGCCGCCGCATTGAGGAATCACGACCATGATCGGGTCGCCTGTTTCAGGAATTGGTTTTCAGTTGAAGTCGGCAGGCACGGCCTCGTCCCGCCTGACCCATACCGTTGTCGCCTCGCTGGCCGTGGCGGCGTTGTCGTTGTGCGCGATCGTCACCCTCACCGTTCTGACGAGCCGCGTTCTGGCCTGAGCCGGATTTCTCTTCACATAATCCAACGGCCTGCATGCGTGATGACGCGCGCGGAGGTGCGGATGAAGATGCCTGTTGTGGTGGTTTCGGTCTCGCTGACGCTCGCGATCGTCCTGGTGGCAGGATTTCTGATCGCGACGCAGGTGCGTGGGCGCGCCGATCGCGACCGCGATTCCGGCCCGCACGCGCTGAGCGGCAGCGGCTCTCACCACTTATGGAAAATGAAGAACGCGCCCGCGGCGATGAAGGCAAATCCCAGCGCGTGATTCCAGCCGAGCGGCTCCTTCAGGTACAGCACCGAGAAACCCGCAAACACCACCAGCGTGATGACTTCCTGCATGGTCTTGAGCTGCGCCGCCGAATAGACCGCGCTGCCCCAGCGATTGGCCGGCACCGCGAGCCAGTATTCAAAGAACGCGATGCCCCAGCTCACCATGATGACCAGCGGCAGCGTGTGATCCTTGAACTTCAGATGGCCGTACCATGCGAAGGTCATGAACACGTTGGATGCGAGCAGCATCAGGATCGGCAGCAGATAGGGCGAGACGAACGTCGGCATGAAAGTCCTTTCGGGGAGCGCGGATTGCGAGAGTCTGACCTGAAGCCTCGGGAGCAACAAGAGGCGATGATGTTCCGTGGTTCGATGTCGTCCCGGCGTAGGCCGGGACGATACAAGAAAAACATCCGGCGCGTCCTCTGTGGATAACTCTCCTGTCATCGCCCTGTTATGCGCGCCGCCTAGCTTTCCCACGCGCACGAACTGTCCCCCGTCACAGGTCGCGCGTTGCAGCGGTCCCCGGTCGCGTAAATCCCCTCTGCGCCGTCTCCGACCGGGGCCGCTTTTTTTGATCCGGGCATGCTTCGCTCGGCCGGTTCCGCTGTTCGCCCCCGCGATGCATCCGGTATAACGCAAATCCCATGCGTCAGATGACGACCCGTCCCTCACCGATACCGGCAAACGCTGCATGATCCGCACCCTCTACGTCTCCGTTGTCATGACCGCCGTCACGCTCGTGCTGCTGCCGTTTCAGCTCGCGGGCATTCTGCTCGGCAACAACCTGAAGCGCATCGTGCCCCTGCTGTTTCACCGCGCCGCTTGCGCCGTGATCGGAATCCGCATCACGCAGGTCGGCGCGCGCACCCGCGAGACGCCGGTGCTGCTGCTGTCGAACCATGCCTCGTGGCTGGACATCATCGTGCTCAGCGCCATCGCGCCGGTGGTGTTCGTCGCCAAATCCGAAGTCGCGAACTGGCCGCTGTTCGGCTGGCTGGCGAAATTGCAGCGCACGATTTTCGTCGAGCGCGAACGCCGCCACAAGACCGGCGACACCGCGCGCGCCATGGGCGACCGCCTCGGCGGCGGCGATGTGGTGGTGCTGTTTCCCGAAGGCACTTCGAGCGACGGCATTCGCATCCTGCCGTTCCGCTCGGCGCTGATCGGCGCCGTGCACCACACCATCGGCGACCAGACCCACCACGATCGTGTCACCGTGCAGCCGGTCTCCATCGCCTACACCCGGTTCGGCGGCATTCCCGTCGGCCGCGCGCTGCGCGACAAGGTCGCGTGGTATGGCGAGACCGAACTGCTGCCGCATCTGCAAGGCGTGTTCGCATCCGGCGCGGTCGACGTCACCGTGAGCTGGGGCGAGGCCGTGAGCTATGGCATGACGGCCGACCGCAAGCAGATCGCCCGCGATGCGGAAGCCGCGGTGCGGCGCATGACGGCGCGCGCTTTGCGCTCGCCAGCCGCGTCCTCGTCAGGTACGAACGAGGAAACGGCTGCGGCCGTTCCCGCGTTCAATCAAACCTGACAGGCAAGATCATGGAAATCAGAAATCTGGGCGGCTCCGGCCTTCGCGTGTCCGCGGTCGGCATCGGCTGCAACAATTTCGGCCAGCGCAGCGATCTGGAAATCTCGCGCAAGATCATTCACAAGGCGATCGATCTCGGCATCACGCTGTTCGACACCGCCGACATCTATTCCAGCCGCGGCGGCTCCGAGACGGTGCTCAGCCAGGTGCTCGGCGACCGGCGCAAGGACATCGTGCTGGCGACGAAGTACGCCAAGGAAATGTCCGACGACGGCACCAAGCAGGGCGCGTCGCGCCGCTACATCATGAACGCGGTGGAAGACAGCCTGCGCCGCCTCAAGACCGATTACATCGATCTCTACCAGCAGCATGACTTCGATCCGCTGACGCCGATCGAGGAAACGCTGCGCGCACTGGAAGACCTGATCCGGCAGGGCAAGGTGCGCTACATCGGCTGTTCGAATTTCCCGGCGTGGCGCATCGCCGAAGCGCAGTTCACCGCGCGCGGCATCAACACTCACGCTTTCGTATCGTGCCAGGACGAATACAGCCTGATCGTGCGCGACATCGAGAAGGATCTGCTTCCCGCCGCACAGCAATATAATCTCGGCCTGCTGCCGTTTTTTCCGCTGGCAAGCAGCCTGTTGACCGGCAAATACAGGCGCGGCGAAAAGCCCGCCGCAGACTCGCGTTTCGGCAAGGTGAGCTATCTCGCCGACCGCTACATGACCGACAAGAATTTCGACATCGTCGCCAAGCTGCAGGACTTCGCCAATGCGCACGGCAAGACGATGATCGAACTGGCGTTCTCGTGGCTCGCCGCACGCCCGCAGGTGTCGAGCGTGATCGCCGGCGCGTCGAGCCCTGAGCAGATCGAGCAGAACGCAAAGGCGATCAACTGGAAGCTGACCGCCGACGAGATGGCGCAGATCGACAAGATCACGCTGGGGTGAGTCTTTCGGAAAAGGCCTCTTAACACATGAGATGTCGTCCCCGCGAAAGCGGGGACCCATTGGCCCGAAACTGATTGAGGTCGCGTCATCCTGAGGTGCGAGCCGCTATTCACGGCGAGCCTCGAAGGATGCGCGGAAAAAATGCGAACCCTGTCGTCATCCTTCGAGGCTCGCAAGTGCTCGCACCTCAGGATGACGTCGACTTGGGGCGCTATGGGTCCCCGCGGGGACGACATTTTATTTGTCGCAGATCGTAGCGACCTGCCCTCTACACCACCAGCCCGCCCGTCGCCTTCACGCCCGCGCTGTCCGGAAACACCGTGTCCGCCAGCACGCGATCGCCGAGGCCGAGATGGTCGCGCAGCACGCCCTTGATGACGCCGCGCAGATCCGTCGTCGGCTTCAGGTCGCGGCCTTCATGAAGGTTGGCGAGTTTCAATCCCGGCCAGTCCGAGATGACACGCCCGCCGTTCACCGCGCCGCCCGCCAGCAGCGCAATGGTGCCGGTGCCGTGATCGGTGCCGGATGTGCCGTTGATGCGCGCGGTGCGGCCGAACTCGGTGGCGACCACGATCACCGTGTCCTTCCAGCGTTCGCCGAGCGTGCTCTCGAATTCCGCCAGCGCGCCGTCGAGTCCCGACAGCAGTTGCGCCAGCCGCCCGACAGGGCCGCCTTCATTGGCATGCGTGTCCCAGCCATCGAACGCCAGCGCCGCGATGCGCGGCCCGTCGTCCGCCGCCATCAGCCGCGCCGCGCCTTTCGCCGCCAGCCGCATCGCGCCGACGCCGTTCATGCCGGGCTTCGGCTTCATGCCGTCGTCGTAAGCGGCGATCTTGTCGATCTGCAGTCCCTGCGACAGCGCCGACGCAAGGGCGGGATCGCGATGGGTATAGAGATTGATCAGACGCATCGCGGTGTCGTCCGCCGTCTGCGGCAAGGTCGGCGGCACCCAGCCGACGGTCGGCGCGGCGCCGCGCAACACCAATGGCGTGGTCGGCCCGACCGCAAGACCGCTCGTCACCCGTTCGCCGCGCGGAAGCGCTTCCAGCGCGCGATTGAGCCAGCCGCTCTGCACGCGGCCCGGCCCGGGAAAGCCGCTCTCCAGCACATCTTGTCCGTCGAAATGCGAGCGCTCGCGATAACCGGTTGCCACCGCATGAACCACCGCGGCTTTTTTGTCCTTATACATGCGCGCGAATTCCGGCATCGACGGATGCAGCGCGAAGAACGAGTCCAGCGGAATGGCGGCATGCGGGCCGTCGCGTGTCAGCGCGATCGCGCCATGCAGATCGGCATAATCCGGATCGCCCACCGGCGCGACGGTGGCAAGCCCGTCCAGCGCGCCGCGCAGAATGATGGTGACAAAGCGCGGATCGCGGCCGTCCTTGGCGCGCGCGAATTTCGGCAAGTAAGCCCATGCCGCGAAGGTCGCGCCGCCCATCAGCAGAGCGCGCCGCGACACGCCGCGCGCGGTGTGACTTTCACAGCAATCCATTGGAATATTCGCCATGGTCATCTCCTCTGGAATTCCGGCGACATCAGCAGCAGCGCGAAAGCCTGCTGTTTGGATTCCGCGCGCTCGATGGTCTGGCGTGTTTCGGTGGATGCTGCATCGCCCGCCACCACATCGAGCAGCGCGCGCGGATCGATCGCATCACCGATCCGCGACGATATCTGCGACGCGATATCGAGGCGCAGCTTGAGTCCTTCCGGCGCGGCCCATGCGGCATTGGTATCGGCGAAGCCGTTCGGTCCGGCGGGCGTCCACAATGGCTGGCCGAGCACGTTCAGTCCGCCGAGATAGCGCTGCGGATCGCCGGGAATCTGGCCCATCATCCGCCCGCTCGCGATCAGGTAATCATAGGGCGTTCGAATCTTGCTCATCGGCGCGCGCCACGCCTCATCGGAATCCAGCAAGGCCAGCGTCATCGCCCGCAGGTCGCCATCGGTCTTGCGAAATGTCGTCTCCAGTTTCGCCACCAGCGCAGGCGGCGGATCGTCGGCGATAAAGTGACGCACGAACTTCGCGGCAATGAATTTTGCCGTGGCCGGATTGCCCGCGATGTCGGCCAGCGCGGCCTCGCCCTGCGCGACGCCGGTATCCTCATAAATCTTGCCGAGCAGCTTCTGCGGCCCCGGCTCATGCGCATTGGGATTGAATGCAAATGTGCCGGGCGGCGCGAGCTTTCCATTTCGGCCTGCGAAGGTCCAGCCGGTGATGATCCGCGCCAGCGACGTCACGTCGTCCTGCGTGTATCCGCCGTGCACGCCGAGCGTGTGCAGTTCCATGATCTCGCGGGCGAGATTTTCATTCAGGCCGCGCTTGCGATTTTTGCCCGCGCGCGATTGCGGCCCCACCGACTGCTGGTTGTCGAGAAAGAAGATCATCGCCGGATGCTGCTCGACCGCGCGCAGCATGTCGTTGAAATGCCCCAGCACATGCGGGCGGATCGCCTCCCGCTCGAACGCGCCGGCCCATGCCCGCGCCAGTTCGCCCTTGTTGGCGGAAATGCAGAAATGGTTCGACCAGAACGTCACGAGCCGTTCGACAAAGCCGCTCTCGGCCATGGTCGCGCGCTGGATGCGCGCCAGCGCTTCGGCGCGAAAAGTTTTCTGGATGACGTTGAGCGGCTTCGGCGGCTCTTTTGCAGGCGGCATCTTCGGCTGCATCGCATCCGCCATCGGCCTTGGTTCAGGAGTGACTGGCCTGTCGCCGGACGCGGCCATATCCTGCATGGATTTCGCAGCAAGCTCGCGCTGCTGCTTCACGTCTCGTTGATAATCGAAAACAGCCTGCGCCAGCGCCGGCGTCTCCTGCAGGCCGGGCGCATCCAGCAACGCAGCATTAGGGCGGCCGAGTTCGGCCTTCACAAAGCCGCGCGGATCGGACGCCGCGCTGGAAAAATCACTTGCCGCGCCGCCCCGCGCGCCGAAACCGAAGCGATTAAGTGCTAGAAGTGCACCGTGCGGATCGCGAGCCATTGCGGAACCTTTGTTGAACCGGCAAGGTCAACTATGCGCGCCGGACGCCTGAACGTCACATGAAGGATTCGGCAAAGTCGTGAACGGAACTATGACAAAATCGTCAACGGCAGCTCCGGCACAGCGGTCATTGACCTGCGCGCGTTGCGGCGCTGGGTTCACCTGCGATCTGTCGGGGCATTGCTGGTGCATGGACGAGGCAGTGCGCCTGCCGATGCCGATCGAAGGCGAAGACTGCCTATGCCCGTCCTGCCTGCGGACCGAGGCAGAGCGGAGCGCGCGTTAGGACACGCGACGCGGGTTCGCTTCATCCATACCGCAGCTTCATGGCGATAATGATGAGCGTAAAGATCATCGAGATCCCATTGGCGGCGATCAGCGGCCAGTTGCCCAGCGCAAGGCCATAGACCAGCCACAACAGGATGCCGCTGGCGAAAATCAGATTGGTCACCAGCGAGATCGCCCGCGTGTCCTTGTAGCGGACGACGCGCACTGCCTGCGGCAGCCAGCAGATGGTGGTCAGGACGGCGGCGATGCCGCCGATCCAGTGAATGAGGTTGGGAACCGGCTCGGTCATCCCCCGCCGCTAATGCTGATTCATTGCGGCGTGATGACACGCCGCAAGCATCAGACCGCGTATCCCGGCGACGTCCGCGCCATGCCGCCGAAAGCATCGAGCAGCTTTTCCCGCCATGCATAAATCGGATCGTCTTCCGCCAGCAGCCTGAACGGGCTGATCGCGCGCGCCCACTGGAATGGGCCGAACACGATGTAGTCCGCGTAGTTCGGCGCATCGCCGCCAAGATACGGCTGCGTCTTCAGCGTCATGCGCATGGGCAATAGACTCTTGCGGAAATCTTCCACGGCGTGATCGCGGTTCGCCGCTGCCTGTTCCATCGTCTTGCCGAGGCGCTTCTCGCGCGTCTGGCGGAAATAGGCCTGATCGGCCGGGCGTAAGTGATCGTGGATGTCTTTCACGATCATCGGAAAGATGCCGCCGACCACCGCGATATCGCCCCACCAGTTCAGCATCTGCCCCATGGCGCGCCCACCCGCGCCGCCGAACAGCGACGGCCGGTCCGGATAGGTGTCTTCCAGATAGTTGGCGATGGCCCATGAATCCGAGACGGATGTTTCGCCGTCGATCAGCACCGGCACCTTGTCCGAACGATGCGGGGCGATCGCCTCCTTCTCGGTGAAGCGCCACGGGATGGTTTCGGCGTCCAGCCCCTTGTGCGCCAGCGCCATGCGCGTGCGCCAGCAAAAGGGACTGAACACGCGCTCGGTTTCGGTGCCGCAGAGTTCGAAAAGCTTGCGTGCAGCGGTCATTGCGTTACCCCTTCACCACCGATGCGGTCTGCCCGAACAGCACCTTCTTCTGATCGTCGGTGAAAGTCTTGCCGAGGGTGGGATTCACTTTCGGGCCGAGTTCATAGGCGCGCACGGTGGCCGGCTTCGCCTTGATGGTCTCGAACCAGCGCTTGAGATGCGGAAAGTCTTCCAGCTTCTGGCCCTGCCGCTCGTAAGGCACGACCCACGGATAGGCCGCCATATCGGCGATGGAATAGTCGCCCGCCACGTAGTCGCGATCCGCGAGGCGCTTGTTCAGCACGCCATAGAGACGGTTGGTTTCCTTGACATAGCGGTCGATAGCATAGGGCAGCTTTTCCGGCGCATATTGCGAGAAGTGATGGTTCTGTCCCGCCATCGGACCAAGGCCGCCCATCTGCCACATCAGCCACTGGATCACGTCGAAGCGCTTGCGCAGGTCGGAGGGCAGGAACTGGCCGGTCTTCTCCGCAAGGTAAAGCAGGATGGCGCCGGACTCGAAGATCTTCACCGGCGCGCCGCCGTCGGCCGGGGCCTGATCGATGATGGCGGGCATGCGGTTGTTCGGCGAGAATTCCAGGAACTCCGGCTTGAACTGATCGCCCGCGCCGATGTTGATCGGGTGGATGGTGTATTTCAGCCCGGTTTCTTCGAGAAACATCGTGATCTTGTGGCCGTTCGGCGTCGGCCAGTAATAGAGATCGATCATTCTGTGGGTCCTTCGCGGCGAGGCCTGTGACGGCCTTCGATTTATTCATGCATCTGCATGAACCTCGCGCAGTCTTTCCGCGAAGTCAATCGCCCTGCGGATGCATCCCGCGCGAACGTGATCTGCGCCACGCGCCAACGCGCGAGGTTCGCCCGCGATCCCGAGCGGCGATCCACGTCCGCTTCGCAACGACATCGCCCTTTTCTGACCGCCATCGGCATCCCATATTCCGCCCATGGCGAAGAAACCCGAATCTCCCAAAAAGCCTGTGAAAACCCCCAAGTCGAAGGCACATCGCCCCGACGTGCAGCCGATCGGCCCGGCGCTGGCGGAATTGCTGAATCCGGCAATCAACCGCGGCGACGCGGGCATGGGCTCCGGCACCGGTCTGCAGCCGCCGCCGGATAATTCGAAGGATCGCCGCTCCGGCGGCGAGGCCGCGGTGCATCGCGCGCGGAAATCGACGCCGAAAGACTACAACGAGGGCGAGCCACGCCAGACGCCACTACAGCCATATCCGCAACCCGGTCAGGGTTTCGAGGAGGCTCCGCAGGCCAACTACGGCACCAGCGCGCCGATTCCCACGCTCGATCCGGAACTGGCGAAGCAGCTCGGCTATGATGTCGAGGATGACGACTCGTTCCGTCCCGCGCGCAACAAGATGGAATCGCTCGGCGTCAAGGCGACTGCGGAATCGCTGGAAGCGCTGCTGCGCGAGGGCCGCCCGGAATTTCGCAAGGACGACGGCTCACTGAAGGTCTGGACGCCCCACCGTCCGCCCCGCCCGGAAAAATCCGAAGGCGGCGTGCGCTTCAAGATCAAATCCGAATATCAGCCCAAGGGCGACCAGCCCACCGCGATCAAGGAACTGGTCGAGGGCGTCAACCGCAACGACCGCACGCAGGTGCTGCTCGGCGTCACCGGCTCCGGCAAGACCTACACCATGGCGCAAGTGATCGAGGCCACGCAGCGCCCCGCCATCATTCTCGCACCGAACAAGACGCTGGCGGCGCAGCTCTACGGCGAGTTCAAGAGCTTCTTCCCCGACAACGCGGTGGAGTATTTCGTCTCCTATTACGACTACTACCAGCCGGAAGCCTACGTTCCGCGCACCGATACCTATATCGAGAAGGATTCCTCGATCAACGAGCAGATCGACCGCATGCGCCACGCGGCGACGCGTGCGCTCTTGGAGCGCGACGACGTCATCATCGTGGCTTCGGTCTCGTGCATCTACGGTATCGGCTCGGTCGAGACCTACACCGCGATGACCTTCGCCATGAAGAAGGGCGAGCGCATCGACCAGCGCCAGCTCATCGCCGATCTCGTCGCGCTGCAGTACAAGCGCACCTCGGCGGACTTCACCCGCGGCACCTTCCGCGTGCGCGGCGACACCATCGACATTTTCCCGGCGCACTATGAAGACCGCTCATGGCGCGTGAACATGTTCGGCGACACCATCGAGAGCATCGAGGAATTCGATCCACTCACCGGGCACAAGCAGGATGAACTCGAGTTCATCAAGATCTACGCCAATTCGCACTATGTGACGCCGCGCCCGACGCTGATTCAGGCGATGAAGAGCATCAAGGCCGAACTGAAATGGCGGCTTGACCAGCTCAACGCGCAGGGCCGCCTGCTGGAAGCGCAGCGCCTCGAGCAGCGCACTACCTTCGATCTCGAAATGATGGAAGCGACGGGAAGCTGCGCGGGCATCGAAAACTATTCGCGCTATCTCACCGGCCGCAAGCCGGGCGAGCCGCCGCCGACGCTGTTCGAATATGTGCCGGACAACGCGCTGGTGTTCGCGGACGAGAGCCATGTCACCGTTCCGCAGATCGGCGCGATGTTCAAAGGCGACTTCCGCCGCAAGGCGACGCTGGCCGAATACGGCTTCCGCCTGCCGTCCTGCATGGACAACCGCCCGCTCCGCTTCGAGGAATGGGACATGATGCGCCCGCAGACCGTCGGCGTTTCCGCGACGCCCGGCGCGTGGGAGCTGAACGAAGCCGGCGGCGTGTTCGTGGAACAGGTGATCCGTCCCACCGGCCTGATCGATCCGCCGGTGCACATCCGCCCCGCGCGCACGCAGGTGGACGATCTCGTCGGCGAGGTGCGCGAGACCGCGCGCAGCGGCTATCGCTCGCTCATCACCGTGCTGACCAAACGCATGGCGGAAGACCTCACCGAATATCTGCACGAGCAGGGAATCCGCGTGCGCTACATGCACTCGGACATCGACACCATCGAACGCATCGAAATCATCCGCGACCTTCGCCTGGGCGCGTTCGATGCGCTGGTCGGCATCAACCTCCTGCGCGAAGGCCTCGACATTCCGGAATGCGCGCTGGTCGCGATCCTCGACGCCGACAAGGAAGGCTTCCTGCGCTCCGAGACTTCGCTGATCCAGACCATCGGCCGCGCGGCGCGCAATGTCGAAGGCAAGGTGATCCTCTACGCCGACCAGATGACCGGCTCGATGCAACGCGCCATCGCGGAGACCGACCGCCGCCGCGAGAAGCAGGTCGAATACAACACCGCCCACGGCATCACGCCGGAGAGTATCAAGCGCGACATCGGCGACATCCTCGGCAGCGTCTACGAGCGCGACCACGTGCTGGTGGAAATCGGCGACGGCGGCATGGCCGACGATACCGTGGCCATCGGCCACAACTTCGAGGCGGTGCTGGCCGATCTCGAAACCCGCATGCGCGAAGCCGCCGCCGACCTCAACTTCGAGGAAGCCGCGCGGCTGCGCGACGAAGTGAAGCGTCTGCGCGCGACAGAGCTTGCAGTGGTCGATGACCCGACCATCAAGCAGCGCGGTGTGGCGGCGAAGGGCGGCGGCTATGCCGGCGCGAAGAAATACGGCGAGGCCGCCAATCTGCCGCCGAAATCAAAGTCGAAGGTCCATAAACCCGATCTCGACGAAATGGGCATCGCCTCATGGCATGAGGTCAAGCCCTCCCGCAAAAACGTCGCACGGCCGCGCAAGCCGACACTGGACGAAATGGGACCGGGCACGGAGAGTAAAATCTTCCAGCCGACTGACTCGCGCCAGTCGGGGCCTGAATTCGGTGGCCGTCCCTCAAGCCCCTCGCCGCGTTCAAGCGGCGGCGCGCCGGGACACAGGGGCGGATGGAAGAAGAGGTAGGCATCCGCACCATCCTGAGCCCTGCCATGCGCCGGTGCAGCGGCATGGCGATTCAGGAATCTGTCTCCATATAGACGACACCAGAACTGCCTCCCCTCGCTCGGCATGTCGGCCGGGCAGCCTGCTTTCCTTCCTCCGAGAGTCTCATGATCCCTCTCTCCATTCTCGACCTTGTGCGCGTCACCGAAGAGACCGATGCACGCGGCGCTATGAACAATGCGCGCGATCTTGCAGCCCATGCCGAGCAATGGGACTATCGCCGCATCTGGGTGGCTGAGCATCACAACATGGCCGGGATCGCCAGCGCTGCGACCTCGATCGTGCTGGCGCATATCGCGGAGGGCACGAAAACCATTCGCGTCGGCGCGGGCGGCATCATGCTGCCGAACCACGCGCCCTATGTGATCGCCGAACAGTTCGGCACACTGGCGCGGCTTTTTCCGGATCGCATCGATCTCGGCCTCGGACGCGCGCCGGGCACCGATCCGCTGACGCTGCGCGCCCTGCGCCGCTCGCCGGAAGCCGCCGACAATTTTCCGCAGGATGTGCTGGAGCTGCAGGCGTTCCTCGCGCCCGCCGGACCGACACAGCGAATTCAGGCCGTGCCCGCCGCCGGTACCAACGTGCCCTTATGGATTCTCGGCTCCAGCCATTTCGGTGCGATGCTCGCCGCCGAACTCGGCCTGCCTTATGCGTTCGCGTCGCATTTCGCGCCGGGCGAACTGCTCGCCGCGCTCGACATCTACCGCGCCCGCTTCAAGCCATCCGAGCAGCTCGATCGGCCCTATGCGATGGTCGGCGTCAACATTGTCGCGGCTCCGACCGACGACGAGGCCCGCCGGCTCGCCACCACGCAGCAGATGTCCTTCGCCAATCTCGTGCGCGGTGCGCGCGGCCTGAGCCAGCCGCCGATCGACGATATCGAAACCTATTGGTCCCCGGCCGAGAAAGCGCAGGCCATGCGCATGCTGGCGCGCTCCATCATCGGCGCGCCGGAGACGGTTCGCGCCGGGATCAAGGCGCTTGTGGACGAAACAAACGCGGACGAACTGATCGTCGTGTCGGATGTCTACGACCATCCGACGCGCCTGCGATCGTTCGAGATGATCGCGGAAGCGGCGCGTTAAGCCTCAGAATCGAAAAGCAGCCTTTGGCCCGCGCGGATCGTGGTCGCTGTTTGCTAAATCCCCTCGGGAACTGCTAACCATCGGACACGATGTATCGATGCGGGGACTGAACACATGGCCGACGCCGATCTGGATGCGCTCATCCGGCAGCTTGCGAAACAGCAGCAGAAGACTCTGACGGCGGCGATCAAGAAGCGCCGGGATCGCGCGACGGCCCTTGCCGCCAAGGCAAAAGACGCCGACGCCAAAAAGCGCGAGCGCCAGCTTGCGAAGGATATTTTCGAGATCGGCAGCGCCGCCATCAAGCGGCTGCAGATGTCCGCCGACAACGCCGCCTACAGCTACGGACGCTCGGTCCGGCAGGCCGCCGAGGAGGCCAGGGAAGCGGCGAAGAAATCCGCAAAACCGGCGGCAGGTGCACCTAACGCTTCTTCGAAGAAAGCCGCCAAGAAGAACGCGACCAAGACGGGAAAATAACAGCGCCGGGTTCGCCTTGAAGACTATTTGAAAACTTTGAAAACCTCGTCCTGAGGAGCCGTTTCGTCAGAAACGGCGTCTCGAAGGGCGTGGTTTTCAAGAGAAAGTCCTCGATCCTTCGAGACGGCGCTACGCGCCTCCTCAGGATGAGGACCTTTAAACAGTTCCTTAGATTCGAACGCCGCGGCAGACATCACGAATCCCGCCGCCGACGTTTTTCGTCGCCACGTTTTGGTTCAAGCCTTCAATGGGCACCGCGTCCTTGCGGGCTTCTCGAGAAGTCTCGGCGCGCCGGACGAGACGGATTGAGCGATCATGCTGTCTCTGGTTCAGGACAGCGGTCCTGCGTCCCGTCGGGAGCGGGATCATACTAGCACCGAACATGATCCTGTCTATTCGGAACACCGCTGTTCGCCCATCACATCGCTCATTCGCCGGGACAGACAATGCAAACCACTTCTCTTCGGCGCGCCGGATTCCGGCGAACGTGTCATCCTGCTGTCACCACGCGGAACGGACAATCAGGATCGCGTGAAGCCCGGCACAAAGGTCTTTTGAACGACGCGGCGCCTCGCCGCTAACCCGATCGCCGGTTGCTGGTGTTCTGCTTCAGGTTGCCGTGCGCGGCCTGCTCTTCGATGTTGTGCTTCTCATCGTCGCGGTGACCCTTGGTGGTATCCACCGGCACCTTGGGCCCGCTGCCGGGGCCCTTGTCGCTGCGGTTGTCTTCCGGAACGGGTGGGATAGTTTTGGTCATGGGATTCTCCCGTTTTCCATTCGGGACGACAACGCATCCTGCAAGCCCGCGTTCCGGCCCGCATGACAATACCTTTTGCAAGCGCCACGCTTTCAGGCGGCGCGGGACGGACCGATCATGAATTTGCTTCGAGCGATATTTTTTGCGCTGCTGATCGCCATGCTTGGCGCGACCGCCGCGAGTGCCGCGAAGAAGTCCGCCAAGCCTAAAGAAGCTCCGGCGCAGGAAACATCGCGCGACAACGTGAAGGATACGCCGAAAGCGTTCGAACTTGCCTGCGCCGGTCCCTTCGCCAGGGACACGACGCATGCAAAGCTGGTGGCCGAATTCGGAGCGGCCAACGTCACGTTCAGGAATGTCGATGTCGCCAGCGATGTGAAGACCCAGGCGAGCGTGATCTTCGACGGCGACCTGACCAAACGCGTGGTCGTCACCTGGAAGGACAACAAAACACGCGCCCGGCCGAAATCGATCACCGTCTCCTCGCCCTCCACATGGACCGGCCCCGGCGGGGTTCACAACGGCCTCTCGCTCAAGGATATGGTGAAGCTGAACGGCGCGGAATTTCAGGTGAAGGGTTTTGGTAGTATCGGAGGCGGCGGCATATCCGGACTTCAGGGACCGTTTATCAACATCCCGGGCGACTGCACGCTGCAGATCGCGTTCGAACCGGGCATCGCCAATCCGC
Source organism: Afipia sp. (assembly GCA_017308575.1). Classification (GTDB taxonomy): domain Bacteria; phylum Pseudomonadota; class Alphaproteobacteria; order Rhizobiales; family Xanthobacteraceae; genus Afipia. Next base: position 253,098 of record JAFKEQ010000002.1, on the reverse strand, counting down.
TGCCGCCGCGCTTCGCCTCGGTCACGGGCGATCAACTGATTGCCTCGAAGAATCTGGTGCTGCGCCGGGTGCGTCCGCAGGTCGCGCAGTGGAGCCTGACCTATCCCTAAGCCCTCAGCGCGCGGCCCCGACGCCGAATTGCCGGACCAATCCGAACCACATCGCCGTCAGTTCGCGTGCAGCCGGGTCCTTGTTCGGCTTGAGCCGCACGGCGGTGTGCACCATCACCAGCTTCGACGCCGGATCGACAAAGATCGCCTGACCGTTGGTGCCGAGCATCGCGAACATCCGCCGCTTCGCGGGCATGATCCATGTCTGATAGCCGTAGCCGAAGAACGGCGTCGCCACCTGCGGCGCGCGGAACGATCCCGGCGGCGCGGTCGTCGCTGCAATCACCCATGATTCCGGAATGACGCCGCCGCCATCCTTCGCGAGCAGAAGACCGAACCGGGCATAGTCGCGCAGGCGCGCACCGAGGCAGCAGAAGGCCTGCTCCTGATTGTGCCCGTCCACCGTCCATGTCGCGCGGTCCTCCGCGCCCATCGGCTGCCAGATTTTTTCCGACAGATAGTCCGACAGACGCTTGCCGGTGGCCGCCGTCAGCACAAGGCCGAGAACTTCCGTTTCCGAACTGGCATATGCGAATGTCGTTTCGGGCGGCGCGGCCCGCGTGCTGAAACGGCGCAGCAGGTTCGCCGCATTGGGCAGATCGGAGCGGCGCAGGTCGCGGGCGAGACCGGACAGATCGTCCTTGCCGTCATAGGATTCGGAGAATGCGACCCCCGAACTCATGGTCAGTAGCGCGCGCAGCGAGGTGCCGCCATAGGCGCTGCCTTTCATCTCCGGCACATAGTCCTGCGCGAGATCCTCGATCGAACGGATCTTGCTATCCTTGATGGCAATGCCGACCAGCATCGCCACCATGGTCTTCACCATCGAATTGGAGAGCAGGCGATCGGTATCGCGGCGGCCGTATTGATAGCGCTCGAACAGGATGGTGCCGTCCTTCACGATGAGAAGGCCGGTTGCCGGATGCCGCGACAGATAGTCGTCGACGGTGTGGCGACGATCCCCGAACATATAGGAAAGGCTGAACTGATCGCAGTTTCGCGCCAGCGGCGACGGCGTTGCCGGCGACAAGACATCGTGAGCCGGCAGCAGCTTGTCATAGTTGCTGAACGTCGCGACCATGTAAGCCTGACGCGCACGATCCATGATGGTGCCGAGCGGATAATTCTGCGCAGCGCCATAAGCCTCAGCATCCGGGCCCGTTTGCGAAAATGCGGGGCCGCATGACGGGACGCCTGCCTGAGCGGCTGTTTCCGCTTTCGCCCGATCGTGAAAGAGAAGTGGACTGCAACAGGACAACGCGAGGCAAACCGCTGCGCGCAAAACGATGAAACGATTCATGTGACGTGCCCGGAAAGCCGCCGTGAAAACAAGCCGATCAAATATCGCCCGAGCATGGCCGAAGGCCGCCGCACGTGCAACGGCGTGACCGAAATCGCCCGCATCTTTATCGGCGAACCCAACGGCAGACCTCACGACTCCGGGGCCGATGTGAACTTTTTTGGATGCACCCGCGACCAACCTATCGGCCGGATTGCTCCGGCGATGGGACATCATGAAAACAGTCGTTCTCGCCGCCATCGGAAGCATCATGGGCCTCGTTCTCGGGACCGCGGTCGGCATTCTTGCCGGAATTGCCTGGGTCAACCTGATGCAGGTCAGCGATTTCGAAGGCCAGAGCGCGATGCTGGTGTTCTTTGCCTTCGCACCGGCGGGCGGCGCACTCGGCGGGCTGATCGGCGCGGTCTGGGCGGGCCTCGTCGCGTCGCGCTCACGCATTCGGCTCGATGGCGAAGGCTGAACACCCGCACCGATTACCATCGCGTCCAAACCTTGGGCCGTCTCCACCGCATGATCCGACTTTGGGCATCTCCCTTGCGTTTTTCACAATTGTGCATTGCGGCAATGCAACTTGTCACACGAAATAAAATTGCTATGTCAGGCGCAACAGTGGGAATGAGCACTCTGGCGTGGTGTCCGTTGTGACGCCGGTTAAAGCCGTTTGCGGTTTGTTAAAGAAATTTTCGGGACGACATAAAATGACAGAGCACAGCCTCTGGCGTTTTTCGCGCGCGCTTCAACGCGCCGTAAACGAGCGCCAGACCGATCAACTCGAATCCGTTCTCGACGATAACGTCGACTGGGCGATTTATGGCCCGATCGACATGTTCGCCTTTTTCGGTCCCCGTCGCGGCAAGCGCGCCGCCATCGACGTCATCCGCCAGATTTCCGAAACCGTCCAGGTTCATCGCTACGAGCGCGAATCCATCATGCTCGGCGAAGACAACGCGGCATCCCTGATGCGGTATACGATTACGCCGCTCAAATCCGGGCACCGCATCAGCGTGCGGGTGGCGCATTTCGTCCAGTTCAGCGGCGGACGTCTGACCAGCCTGCGCGCGCTGGTGGACACTTTCGATCTTGTCGAGCAGGTGCTCGGCCGTCAGATTCATCTGCCGCAGATCGCCTGACGCATTCGCGTCTTTTAAGTTTGTAAAATGCCCCGCCCATGCGGGGCATTTTTGCATCTGGAATTCTGTGCGACATCGCAGAGGCGTGAACCGCTGCAGTCATAATTGCGACAAAGGATATTGAGACGGATGCATCGCCAACAATGCGGCGCGATCAACCGCAACGCGGACACCGTAAGATGTTGTTAACCTGTGTCGCCCGCAATTGCCGAGACTGACGAACAGAGTGCGCCCGACGCGATGATTTCGACATTTCCGCCGCCGAAACGATCGAGCCTTCTGAGCCGCTTCGCGCTGGTGGTTGCGGGGACCTGCCTTGTCACATCTTGCCTTGTCACGCCCGGTCTGGCGCAATGGGCCGACGTCGCTCCCGAAGAAGCCGATCCGTCTTCCGCGACGACCGAGACTGTCGAGACCGTCGAGCCGAAGGACATCGACTGGAGCGTTCTCAACTCCGACCCGACATCCGTGTATGAGAAGCCTTCGGTCATCCATGAAAAGACCAGGAGTCCTCTTCCCGCCGTGGACCCGTGGTCATGGACCCGCACCGACAATGACAACGGATCGTCGGCCGTTACCATCAAGCAGCCAATTTCGCCGATCTGGGATGCGCGCATCGGCGCCGACCTCAACGTCGCAACCAATACGCCGACGACATCATCCGACGTGCTGACGACAAAGCTCGACCACGATAACCAGATCCCGCAGTCCACTGGCAGCGCCTGGGCCTCGCTCACCGCGCCGGGTCTCGGCAGGATATGGGACAAGACCTCGATCGAGGCGCGCAGCGATCCGGCGCAAGAGCAGAGCAAGTTCAGCACATCGATGAGCAAGTCCGTGCCATTCGGCGACGACCGTTACTCGCTCACGCTGCAGAACGGATACAACGTCACGCAACAGACGCTCGTGCCGGTCTTCGGCTTCGGCGCGTCGACGCGCGTGTTCGAAACCGATCAATCCGCCAGGATCGGCATCGCGGAAACCGGCACCAGCTTCATCGCGGGCCAGACGCATTCGACGTCCGATAACAAATGGCTGCACCGCATCGGCGCGGAGCAGAAGCTGCCCGGCGGCGTCACCGTCACCGGCTCCGTCAGCGAAACGCCGGACGGCACGGCCAACCGCAGCCTGATGGCCGGGTTCAAGACCAAGTGGTGAGTTCCCTTTAACCGGGCATCCACCATGTCGCGCCTTCCCGCTTTATTCACGATATGAGTGGTGCTCTGCCCCACCTTTGCCCATTTGTGGTCACGATCTGTTGAACTGATGGACCTTCGTCGTGCGGGGACATCCGCGCTCGCTCCCTCCAGCGCAACAAGGAAAAGCCGATGAACGCTGTGCCAGTCGAAAAGTCCGAGCAGGTCGAAGACGACAAGAACCTCGCCGCCGTCTCCGAAGTCGAAGCCGGCATCCGCGATTTCGTCCGCAAGGACATCGCATATCTGCGCCGCTCGCCGTCGGCCAATACCGCGACCGAAGCGCCGGCGGATGCATCCGCCGATGCCGCTGTCGGCAGCGTCAACAACCTGATCCATCGCGTGGCTGGCGCGTCGCTGAGCGAAATCGAAACCCTGATCGCCGAACTCGAAGGCCTGCGCACGCTGATGCACAATGAAGGCCAGCGGATTCAGCGCGAACTCGCGGGCTATGCGCAGCTCGGCCAGACCGCGATGAAGTCCACCCGCATGATCGCGGACAATCTGGCGCAGTGGCGGCGCAACGCGCCCGAACCGCGTCAGGACTGAAGACCAATTCCGCGCGGCATGATCGCACGATCGTGCCGCGCGACCTCCCGGCCAACTTGTCGCCGCCTGCATTCTCAAAAGCAGGCGGCGAATTTATTTGGCGGCCGTTAGGCCGCCGAACGCCGCGGCATGAACGCCTGCGCGAGGAACGAGAAGGCAAGCTCGCCGCGCTGATTGGTGCCGGCGTTCCTGAAAGCGACAAGGCCCCATTCGGGACGGGACTCCAGCGTCCGCTTGGATGCGACCTCCGACGTATAGGTCAGGGTATCGCCCGCCAGAACCGGCCGCAGCCATTTCAATTCCCGGAAACCCGGCGAGGGACCGGACGCGACGGGCTTTTCGCCGCGCGCTCTCGCCTCTTCGTCCATGCGCCGGAAATCCGCGACGGTCAGCTTCATGTAAACCGCCGCGACATGCCAGCCCGATGCGGCAAGGCCGCCGAACACCGAGTTACGCCCCGCCTCCTCGTCGAGATGAAACGGCTGCGGATCGAACTTGAGCGCGAACGCCTTGATGTTTTCAGGTGTGAACGTGAACGATCCCGTCACCCGGCGATACCCGATTTCAATGTCTTCGTAATAAGGCATATCGCTCTCAATTCGCACCGGCCGCGCCACGGCGCAGCACCATGATCGGAATGTTGGCAAGCATCAGCGTCTGTCCCGATGCATTGCGCATGTCGTTCTTGAGCTGGACGAAACCGATCTCGGGCCTGCTCCGCGACGGGCGGGTCTCGATCACGTCGACCGACAGCGTGAGGTCATCGCCCGGCCGCAGCGGCGATATCCAGCGCACCTCGTCGACGCCGGGCGCGCCCGACGAGGCGATATTGCGGATGAAACCGTCCCAGCTCATGCGCATCAGCAGCGCGCACATATGCCAGCCGGAGCCGGACAATCCCTTGAGCATCGAGCGGCTTGCCGCTTCTTCATCAAGGTGCATCGGCTGAGGATCGAACTCGGACGCAAAGGCGATGATATCTTCCCGGGAGACATGGTGCGGACCGAACGTGCCCAAATGCCCCGGCTTGAAATCTTCAAAGGTGAGCTTCATTTTTCCATTCGCGTTGCGGACAGAGCGTTTTCGAGCGAGGTGGGCACCGGTTCGCGTGACGAAAACGCACCAAAATAAAACCTGGACCGGATTTAATTCCATCAAAGCCGGGATGACTTAAGACGCAGTTTGGCCGTTATTTCCAGACACCTCAAGCGGTCCGTTGCCCACCGCCTTTCGCCCTGTCCGGCGATATGCGACAAACGATCCATCCGGAGCGATTCAGTCCGTCGCGGGCGCAACCATCCACAGGCCCGCCGTTGTCATCCTGCGGCTCATCTGGAGAACAGCCATGTTTCAATTTCAGGATCTCTTCCAGTGGGACAGATTCATCACCCCCACCATCATCAAGATCTTCTACTGGATGGTGATCGCGCTGATTATCCTGTTTGGCATCTCCGGCATCTTCTCGGCGCTGACGCTGATGGCGGTCAGCCCGTTCGGCGGCTTCATCATGTTGCTGTCGGCACTCGCGGGCATCGTGGTTGGAATTATTTTCTCGCGCATCGGCGCGGAGCTGATCCTGATCATTTTCCGGATCAACGAGCATCTCGGCGCGATCCGCGATCAGGGACGCGACCACGAGCGGCAGTATTGAGGTTCGCCAGCAACGCCCGGGCGGCAGTTCGCTTCGCCTGAGCGCAAACGCGTCTCGATCCGGGCGTCTCGCGCAAGAGCGCCCCTGCGCAAAGGTTCATCCATTTTTTGTTTGACTAACTCATAACCGAACGGTTATACGACAATCAATAACCAATGAGTTATGAATGTCGAAAGCCCAGGACGCCCTGTTCCGCACCCTCGCCGACCCGACCCGGCGCGCGATCTTCGAACGATTGTGCCGCCAAGGCGAGCAAACGGTCAACGCCCTGACGGCGCGGTCCGGCGTGTCGCAGCCGGCGGTGTCGAAACATCTCGGAGTCCTGAAGCAGGCGGGGCTGGTGCGCGACAGACAGGACGGGCGGCAGACGCATTACAGCGCGCAGCTCCGCGCCCTGTCCCCGCTGATCGACTGGACCAGCCAGATGACCGGCTTCTGGGAGAAACGCTTCGACGATCTCGAAGACCTGCTGAAAAGGATGGACCAATGACCGAACCATCGGCCGACAGCCGCACTGTCGTCGTCGAGCGCGAATTCCCTCACCCGCCGGAGAAGATCTGGCGCGCGCTCACACAGCCGCATCTGATCGAGGAATGGCTGATGAAGAACGACTTCAAGCCGGCGCTCGGCCATCGCTTCAATCTTCGCGGCGAGTGGGGCGGCGTGCTGGATTGCGAGGTCCTCGCCATCGAACCAAACAAAGCCCTGTCGTACACGTGGAATTTTGCACACAACGATGCAGCCTTCGACCTGAGGAGCGTCGTGACCTTTACGTTGGCGCCATCCGGCACGGGCACGCTGTTGCGGATGGAGCAGACCGGTTTCCGGCCGGATCAGAAGCAGGCCTTCGGCGGCGCCAAGGTCGGCTGGCAGCAGTTTCTCACCAAACTGGATCAGGTTCTGGCGCGAACGGACTGACCGCGTCCGCTCGCCGCGAAGCCCTCAACATCTCACCGCAAGGAAACGTCATGCGTACCAATGCATGGATTCGCCAGACTCACCGCTGGCTGTCGATCATCTTCACCATCACCGTCGCGGCGAATTTCATCGCGATGGCGTTTGGACAACCACCGGCCGTGATCGTTTACGCGCCGTTGCTGCCGCTGTTCCTGCTGCTGTTCAGCGGCCTGTATCTGTTCGTCCTGCCCTACACCGCTGCAAGGCGCAGCGGTGCGGCGGAGTGATCGCGATCAGTTGTTGAACCGGAAATGCATCACGTCGCCGTCGGCGACGACATATTCCTTGCCTTCGAGGCGCAGCTTTCCGGCATCGCGCGCACCGGCTTCACCGCCCAGCGCCACGTAATCGTCGTAAGCGATGGTTTCGGCCCGGATGAAGCCCTTTTCGAAGTCGGTATGAATGACACCGGCCGCCGCGGGCGCCTTGGTGCCCTTGGTGATGGTCCAGGCGCGCGCTTCCTTCGGGCCCACCGTGAAGTAGGTGATGAGGTGCAGCAGCTCGTAGCCGGCGCGGATCAGGCGATCGAGTCCGGCCTCTTCCAGCCCGAGCGTTTCGAGAAAGTCCACGCGCTCGGCGCGTGACAGCGTCGCGATTTCGGACTCGATCTTGGCGGAGATCACCACCGCGACCGCGCCTTCCTTCTTGGCGTGCTCGAACACCGCCTTGGAAAAATCATTGCCGTTGGCAGCAGAGCCTTCCTCGACGTTGCAGACATAGAGAACAGGCTTCGAGGTCAGAAGGCCGAGCATGCGGAAGTTGCGTTCCTCTTCCGGCTTGCGCTCCATGCCGCGGGTCGGCTTGCCGTCGCGGAGCAGCTTCAGCGCGCGCTCGACGAGATCGAGCTGTTCCTTGGACTCCTTGTCGCCGCCCTTGGCCTTCTTGCTCAGGTTGTCGACGCGCTTCTCGAGGCTTTCGAGATCGGACAGCATCAGTTCCGTCTCGATGGTCTCGATGTCGGCCAGCGGCGCGATTTTGCCTTCGACATGGGTGATGTCGGAATCCTCGAAGCAGCGCACCACATGCGCCACCGCATCGACTTCGCGGATGTTGGCGAGGAACTGGTTGCCGAGGCCTTCACCCTTCGACGCGCCGCGCACGAGGCCGGCGATGTCCACGAAGGTGAGCTGTGTCGGAATGATCTGTTGCGACTTGGCGATCTCCGACAGCTTCTCAAGCCGCGGATCAGGCACCGCAACCGCGCCGACATTCGGCTCGATGGTGCAGAACGGATAGTTCGCCGCCTGTGCCGCCGCCGTTTCCGTCAGCGCGTTGAACAGGGTGGACTTGCCGACGTTCGGCAGTCCGACGATGCCGCATTTGAAACCCATAGTATCCTCGACTTTTCATCTGTCGTCATTGCGAGGAGCAAAGCAACGAAGCAATCCATTTTCTTGATCACTATGGATTGCTTCGCTTCGCTCGCAATGACGTGTAGCGACGTTCAGCTATTTCGCGGGCTTTGGCCCGCTCTCGTCGCCATCCTTCCCAAATCCCTTCGCCTGCATCGCCAGATGCACCTTGTTCGCGAACGATGCATCCTGCCCGGTCACGATCAGCGCCACATTGTCCGCAACCGCTTCGCACATCGCCTCGACCCACGGGCGTTCGGCTTTGGCGAAATCGTTGAGCACGTGGGAATGCACCAGTTCCTTGACGCCCGGATGCCCGACGCCGAGCCGGACACGGCGATACTCGTTGCCGACATGCGCGGAAATCGAGCGCAAGCCATTATGCCCGGCGATCCCGCCCCCGATCTTGACGCGCAGTTTCGCGGGCGGCAGTTCGATCTCGTCGTGAAACACCGTGATGTCGCCGACGCTCATCTTGAAGAACTTCATGGCTTCGCCGACCGCGTTGCCCGACTCGTTCATATAGGTTGTCGGCTTCAGCAGAATGACGCGCCCGTTGCCGATATGGCCTTCGGAGGTCTCGCCCTGAAAGCGACGGCGCCATGGTGAAAAACCATGACGCCGCGCGATCTCGTCCAGGGCCATGAACCCGATATTGTGCCGGTTGCCCTGATACTTCGCGCCGGGATTTCCCAGTCCGACGAACAGGCGCATGGCGCGGGTTCTCTTCTCGGCCGCTTACTTCTTCTTGTCGCCGCCGGCAGGAGCCTTGGCAGCGGCAGCCGCCGGAGCCTTCGCACCAGCCGCAGGCGCCGCAGCAGCACCGGCTGCGGGAGCCGCACCGGCCGCAGCCGCATCGGCACCGGTCTTCGCCTCTTCGCCGTAACCCGACGGCGGCACGACGGTGACCAGGGTCAGATCGTCGCGCAGGGCCTTGACGCCCTTCGGCAGGTTCACGTCGCTGAGGTGGACCGAGTTATTGATTTCGAGCTTGGAGACGTCAACCTCGATGAACTGCGGAATATGATCGGCGTCCGCTTCCAGTTCGACGCTGTGGTTGACGACGTTCACCGTGCCGCCGCGCTTCACGCCCGGCGAGACTTCGGCGCCGGTCACATGCAGCGGAACGCTGACGCGGATCTTGGCGCCCGCGCCGAGACGCAGGAAGTCCACATGCAGCGGGAAGTCCTTGACCGGATCGAGCGAGAAGTCGCGCGGAATCACGCGGTGCTTCTTGCCATCGAGATCGATGTTGAAAATCGTGGTGAGGAAGTGGCCGGCGAAAATCGCCTGACGCGCAGCCTTGTCGTCGAGCGAGATGGTCAGCGGGGCCTGATTGTCACCATAGATCACAGCCGGAACACGGCCGGCGCGACGTTCTGCCCGGGCGGCCCCCTTGCCGGCCTTCGGACGAGCGGTCGCCTTCAATTCCTTGACGGTCGCCATTGTTGGATTCCTTGAGTTTTGAAAAGTGAAGGGCCGCAATGCGGCCCGGTTTCACGCCGCGACAAGCCTCCAGGGGTGCGGGGGCCGCGGACGTGGCGGGTTCTTAGCTCCAAAGCGCGCGAAACACAAGGAAATGCGGGGATTTTGTCGAACGGATCCGGCCCGAAAATCCTCTTTCCCGGCCCTTTCCGACAGCAGCTTGCGGGCATTCCCTGCGTCAATGTCCTTTTACCGGCCTTCCGCCTTGCCGCCGTCGAATTTTGAATGTTATGTTATAACATAACAAATAGACAGCGAGCCTCCATGCCGCCCCGCCGCCTCTCCCGTATCGCATTGAAAAGGCTGTTCGATTCCCATGAAAAAACTGCCCGTCACCGTGCTCTCCGGCTTCCTTGGCTCTGGGAAGACGACCCTGATGAATCATGTGCTGAACAACCGGCAGGGCCTGCGGGTCGCCGTGATCGTGAACGACATGAGCGACGTGAACATCGACGCGGACCTCATTCGCAATGGCGGTGCGGACCTGTCGCGGACGAATGAGACGCTGGTCGAAATGACCAATGGCTGCATCTGCTGCACCTTGCGCGACGACCTGCTCAAGGAAGTCAGCCGGCTCGCCCGGGACGGGCGCTTCGACTACCTGCTGATCGAATCCACCGGGATCTCCGAACCCCTACCCGTCGCCGCCACCTTCGATTTCCGCGACGAGGACGGCGCAAGCCTCGGCGACGTGGCAAAGCTGGATACGATGGTGACGGTGGTGGACGCGGTGAACCTGCTGCGGGACTACGCGTCGCACGATTTCCTGCGCGACCGCGGCGAGTCGCTCGGCGAGGACGACAGGCGCACCCTGGTCGATCTTCTGGTCGATCAGATCGAATTCGCCGATGTCATCGTGCTCAACAAGGTGGACGACGCGACGCCGGTGCAGCGCGAGACCGCGCGTCAGATCCTGATCGTGCTCAATCCCGAAGCCGAGATCATCGAAGCCAACTTCTCCAGAGTGTCACCGCACAAGATTCTCAACACCGGACGGTTCGACTTTGAGAAGGCGCAACAGTATCCGGTCTGGTTCAAGGAACTGTATGGTTTCGCCGATCATGTGCCCGAGACGGAAGAATACGGCGTGACGAATTTCGTCTATCGCGCGCGCCGTCCCTTCGATCCGCAGAAGTTTCACGCCTTCATTCATTCAAGCTGGCCGGGCGTGATCCGCGCCAAGGGCCATTTCTGGCTGGCGACACGCCCGCAATGGGTCGGCGAACTCAGTCAGGCCGGCGCGATCGTGCGCAACGAAGCCATGGGTTACTGGTGGGCCGCGATTCCGAAGCAGCATTGGCCCGAACATCCGGAATGGCGCGCGGCACTCGACAAGAACTGGTCGAATGTGTGGGGCGACCGACGGCAGGAAATCGTCTTCATCGGCACCGGCATGAACGTCCCCGAACTGACTCAGCGGCTCGATGCATGTCTTGTTGCCGATACCGGCAAGGACGAAATGAATGTTACGGCATGGATGGACTTGCCTGATCCGTTTCCGGCATGGAGTCGCGCGGGCGAAGTCGCCTAACCAATGCGACGGATTATTTCAAGGTTCCATTAACGACGCACGTTAAGGGTCGGGAACCGGTTTTTTGGTACATCTGCGCGGGAAAGAAGACCAAACGCCCCGCAGAGGACGAAATGGCTGCCTTGGCAGAAACTCCGCAGACGACACGACGTCTGCTGCTCGCATCGGATTGCGAAGACAGCAGCGAAGAATTGACGCGCATCCTGCGGAACGCAGGCAGCGTCGAAGCGATTTCGATTCACGATCTGCCGGATTATCCTGCGAAGGATTTCGCCGGCGTCGTGATCGACATCGACCTGTCGTCTCCGGCAACCGTGCAGCGTGTCCGCAGCAAGCTCGTTCGCGAGGCCTATCAGTCGCTGCCGCGGCTGTTCGTGCTGGCCGACTCGCTTCATCACGGGCCGACCCAGGCATGGGCGCTCGGCGCCACCGACACCATCCAGCGCCCGCTCGATCCGGACGGCATCCTGTCCCGCATCCGCCATGTCTTTCCGGAAACGCCGGAAGACGAGCGCGCCACCGATGCGCGAATCCTGAGCAATGGCGTCACCGCCGCGCTGGTGGTGATGTCGAAGATTTTCCGGCGGCTGCCTGCGGGCATTCCCCTCACCCTCGACGACGTGATCGAAGCGGAAACGCAAATCCTGCGCGCGCTGAAGCGTTCGTCGCTGCGGCAGTGGCTGATCGCCATCAACAAGCATCACAACCGCAGCTATCGCCACACCCTGCATGTCACCGGATTCGCCGTGGCCTTCGCGCAACATCTCGGCATGCGCGAGGACGATCAACGCCGCCTGACCCGTGCCGCGCTGCTGCATGATGTCGGCAAAGCTTTCATTCCCGTGCCGATCCTCAACAAGGTCGGCAAACTGACCGACGAGGAAATCGGTGTTCTCGCCCAGCACACGCGGCTCGGCTACGACGCCCTGAAGGAGCAACGCGGTTTTCCCGGCGAGGTCATGGACGTGGTGCTGCATCATCACGAAATGCTCGACGGCACCGGCTACCCCGACGGCCTGCGCGGATCGCAGATCAGCGACATCGTCCGTATCATCACGCTGGCAGATACTTACGCCTCGCTGCTCGAACCCGATGCCGAAACGGACGCGATGACGCCGGAACAGGCGTTCGCGATCATGGAATTGATGGGTGACAAGCTCGACAGCGCGTTGCGGCAGGCGTTCCGCCCGGTCGCGATGGGGCTATAACCGGCCGTTCCTTCGTTCAGGACCTGTTGGGCGATATTGATTTCGTCCATTCCTCCCTATTAGATGCACGTGCAACTAATTCAGAATGCGCCGTCACATGCATGACCGGCGCGGGAGGACCGCCATGCCGCTCGACCATTCGCTGACACGCCGTTCGCTGCTCACCACCGCCGCGCTCGGCGCAGGTCTTGCCGCGCTCCGCATGCCCGCGATGGCGCAGGCCGCCTATCCGACCCGCCCCGTCAAACTGATTGTGCCTTATGCGGCCGGCGGCGGCACCGATTTCTTCGCGCGGCTGGTCGCCACCTCCATGAGCGCCACGCTCGGCCAGCAGGTGGTGGTGGAAAACCGCCCGGGTGCGGGCACGCAGATCGGCGCGGAAGCCGCCGCGAAAGCCGATCCCGATGGATACACCTTCCTGCTCGGCGACACTTCGACCTACGCATCGAACAGCAGCCTCTACCAGAAGCTGAATTACGACCCGCAGAAAGACTTCGCGCCGATCTCGCTCACCGGCCGTTTTGCGATCGTGCTGCTGGTCAACACCGGCAAGCTCAATGTCGGATCGGTGAAGGAACTGATCGCCGCCGCGAAGAAAGCACCGGGCAGCATCGACTATGCCAGCGCCGGTGTCGGCTCGCCGTTTCATCTGGCGGCGGAACTGTTCGCGCAGTCGGCAGGCCTTAAACTCAATCACGTGCCCTACAAGGGCGCGGGGCCTGCGCTGCAGGATCTCGCGGGCGGACAGATCGGCATGATGTTCGTCGATTTCGCCACCGCGCGCTCGCAGCTCAGCCTGAAAGGCATCAAGGCCATCGCGGTCTGCTCGCCCGGCGAATTCTACGGCCTGCCCGGCGTCCCTGCGGTCGCCGCGGACGTGCCCGGCTTCGAGGCCTGGGCGTGGCAGGGATTCTCCGCGCCGGTGAAAGTCTCGCCCGACGTCGTCGCGAAGTTGCGCGAGGCTTATCTGAAAGCCGTCAACGATCCCGAGAACAAGCAGAAGCTGATCGCCGCCGGTATCGACCCGCTGCAAAGCACGCCGCAGGAAATGGCGGCCTATATCGCGTCCGAAACCGCGAAATGGAACAAGGTGATCAAGACCGCAGGCATCAAGCTGGATTGACGCGCCTCACGTCTCGGCGACCGGGCCCGCCTTCTTCTCCAGCGCCTCGATGCGCGCCTTCAGCGCCTCGTTTTCTTCGCGGGCGAGGCGCACCATGTCCTTCACCGCATCGAATTCCTCGCGCTTGACCAGATCGAGATCGCGCAGGATGCGCTCGGCCTGCGTGCGGATGACGGTTTCCACCTCGCGCTTGACGCCCTGCGCCGCGCCCGTGGCGTCATTCATCAGGCGTGCGATTTCGTCAAAAAAACGGTTGCTGGTCTGGGTCATCGTCAAACTCCGGGGGCGATCGCCGTGTATATAATCTCAACCAGACAATGGTGATAGCCTTGCCGGGACGCAAGATGTAAGACCCGATCGAAGCATCGCCGCCGGAAATGCCATTCATGCTGCTGACTATCGCGTTCCCCGTCTTCGATCCCATCGCCGTCTCGATCGGCCCGTTCGCGATCCGCTGGTACGCGCTGGCCTATATCGGCGGCATCGTGCTGGGCTGGATGTATGCGCGAAAGATCATCCGGACCGAACAGCTGTGGGGCGGCAAGGCGCCGTTCACGGTGCAGGATTTCGACGATTTCATCCTGTGGGTGACGCTCGGCATCATTCTCGGCGGCCGCACCGGCTATGTGCTGTTCTACAACCTGAGCTTCTTCGCGCAGCATCCCACTGAGATCTTCAAGCTGTGGACCGGCGGCATGTCGTTCCACGGCGGGTTCATGGGCTGCGTCATCGCGGTGCTGCTGTTCGGCTGGAAGCGCAACATTTCGGTGCTTTCGCTCGGCGATGTCACCTGCGCCGTCGGCCCGATCGGCCTCCTGCTCGGGCGGCTGGCGAATTTCGTCAACAGCGAGTTGTGGGGCCGCCACGCCGACGCCAGCGTGCCGTGGGCAATGGTGTTCCCGAATGGCGGACCGCTGCCGCGCCATCCCAGCCAGCTTTATGAAGCAGGCCTCGAAGGCGTCGTGCTGTTCATTGTGCTCGCGCTGCTGATCCGCGCCGGCGCGCTCAAGCGCCCCGGCTTCATCATCGGCGCATTCGCAACGCTCTATGGCATCGCGCGCATCACCGGCGAATTTTTCCGCGAACCCGATCCGCAACTCGGATTCCTGTGGGGCGGGCTGACCATGGGCATGCTGCTCTCGGTTCCCATGATCCTGGCGGGGCTCGCCTTCATGATTGCGGCATGGCGGCGCAGCGCGCGCACTGCGAACAAGCCACGGGATGAACAGGCGGCCAAAGCGTCATAATGTCGTAAAGTCATATTGAACGACCGATTCTGTTTCATTGAAAGATTGCCGTGCCCGATACCTCGCCCCTTGAGGCCCTGATCCGCAAGCAAATCGCCGCGAACGGCCCAATGCCGGTGTCGCGCTACATGCAGCTTTGCCTGACGCATCCCGGCCACGGCTACTACATCCATCGCGATCCGCTAGGCCGCGGCGGCGACTTCGTCACCGCACCGGAAGTCAGCCAGATGTTCGGCGAACTGGTCGGCCTGTGGGCGGCGTCGGTGTGGAATGCGATGGGCATGCCGTCGGAGGTCAAGTTCATCGAACTCGGGCCGGGCCGCGGTACCATGATGGCGGACGCGCTGCGCGCGATACGGATTTTGCCGGCATTCCACGACGCGATCAGCGTGCACCTCGTGGAGACAAGTCCCGTGCTGCGCGACAGGCAGCGCGAGAAGCTCGCCGACGCGGCGCATGTGGAATGGTACGACAGCATCGACGACATTCCCGAAGGACCGGCGATCATCTTCGCCAACGAGTTCTTCGACGCACTGCCTATCCATCAGGCCGTCAAGCAGGACGACGGGTGGCACGAACGCGTGATCGAGATCGATGACGACGTTCTCGCCTACGGCATCGCGAAGAATCCGATCCCGCGCTTCGAGGTGCTGCTGCCGCCGCTGGTGCGCGCCGCGCCGAACGGCGCCATCTTTGAATGGCGGCCGGACAACGAGATCATCACCATTGCGCGCCGCCTGCGCGATCAGGGCGGCGCCGCACTGATCATGGACTACGGTCATATCCGCAGCGATGCCGGCGATACGTTCCAGGCGGTGGCCAAGCATGCCTTCGCCAATCCGCTGAAGAACGCAGGCCTCGCCGATCTCACCGCCCACGTGGACTTTCAGGCGCTGGCCCGCGCGGCGGAAGACATCGGCGCGCGCGCGCATGGACCGGTGGAGCAAGGCGCGTTCCTCAAGCGGATCGGCATCGAGCGGCGCGCCGATGCGCTGATGAAGAATGCCACCGAGGACGGCAAGAAACTGATCATCGCCGGACTGAGCCGCCTGACCGGACCGAGCCCTGAAGGCATGGGCTCGCTGTTCAAGGTGCTCGGCATCTCGCATCCGAGTATTGGCGTGCTGGCCGCCCTGTCGGATCAGGGAGCGCAACGATGATGTTCACGTCGCCGCTGCTCTCGTCGGTGCCGCGCCTGCGCCATGCCTTCTTCACGCGCGAAGGGGGCGTCTCGGCCGGACTTTATGCCAGCCTCAATGGCGGCGTCGGCTCCAATGACGATCCGGCTCATGTCACCGAGAACCGGCGGCGCATGGCCGAATATCTCGGCGTCGCGCCGTCGCATTTCCTGTCGCTGTATCAGGTCCACTCGCCGGATGTGGTGGTCGCGACGCAGCCCTGGGCTGCCGATGCCCGCCCGCATGCGGACGCCACCGTGACCAATGTGCCGGGCCTTGCCATCGGCGCCACCGCCGCCGATTGCGGACCGGTGCTGTTCGTCGATCCGTTGGCCCGCGTGATCGGGTCGGCGCATGCCGGCTGGAAAGGCGCGTTCGGCGGTGTGCTGGAAAACACCATCGCCGCGATGGAAAGCCTCGGCGCGGCGCGCGCGTCCATCGTCGCCGCGATCGGACCCCTGATCCGCCAGCCGAGCTACGAGGTCGGCGCGGAATTCGTCGCACGCTTCACCGAGGCGGATGCCGCCAACGCGCGATTCTTCGTGCCGTCAGCGCGCGCGGACCATTCGATGTTCGATCTTGCGGGCTATATCCGTCTGCGGCTGGAGCGAGCCGGACTGCAGGCGATCGACGACACCGGCATCGATACCTATCCGGACGAGCGCCTGTTCAGCTATCGCCGCTCGGTTCATCGCAAGGAGCCGGATTACGGCCGCAACATCCACGCCATCGTGCTGGAAGACTGACGCGGCAAATCTTACGGCACGCGCCGGCTCGCACCGAAGTCCTCGATCCCCTCGCCTTTCGACGGAGCCCCGGCCGGTGCTGTGCCCGGCGGAACGATCATCGCCGCCACAGTGGTCGTCACGCCCGGACGTCCCCACAGCGTGGATTGCACCGTGAATTCGGAGCGGATGACCTTGGCGGGAATCTTCGCAACGCGATCCATCCAGCCCAGGCAGTCAAGGTCTGCCGTGAAGCACAGCGCCGCCCACCCCTTCTGAAGCGTCGCCGGACGCGGAATCCCCCACGTGTACTGGAACTGAAACGGCCGCCGATAGAACGGATGATCCTGGCTGTAGAACGCCGTGGCAAACGCGAGGCGGTCATCGCCGCTGACCGACGTGAACGGCTCGCTGGTTTCCTGATGCCAGCGACGCGTCATTTCATGCGCCGCGGCGCTCAGAAAATTCCGCCTCATGTCGTAGGGATGCGTATTGCGATAAAGCGCATGGAACGGCGAGCCTACGAGGCAGACCAGCAGGATAAGCGAAACGCCCGCGAAGAGATTCACGGAATCGAAGCGGTCCACGGCGAATTTCACCGATGACACCGCAATCACGATCGCAAGGAACAGGATCTGCAGATTCCACAGCGACGGCAGGTCGGTGCGGAGCGCGACACTGACGATCGGAGGGAGCAACGTGGTCGCAACGAAAATCCAGAACAGCAGAAGCTGACCGGAATTCAGGCGAACGATGTCTGAGACGAAGTTTCTGAGGTTGGACCGGATCATCAGCAACCAGGCGAATGCCGGCAACAGAAGATACGCCGCGATCCCGGACAGAAACCAACCTGCCTCCTGCAGCGCCGACGTGAACGAATATCCGCCGTGCGCTTTCATCGCATATTCAAACGGCTGCGAACCGTTGGTCGCAAGCCACCACAGATGCGGGCCGAGCACGGCGAGACCGGCGAGCGCCGAAACCCACGGCGCCGGCGACCTGAAATAATCCCGGCGCTGAGGATGCGCGATCGCGGCCACGGCAAAGCCCGCGATCAGAAACACCGAGTAATATTTTCCCAGCATGGCCAGCGCAGCGACGGCGCCCGCGGCGATCGACCAGAGAAACGTCCGGCTCTCGAACGATCTCAGGAAGCAATATGTCGCCAGCGGCCATGTGGCGAGGAGCACCGTGTTGGCATTGAAACGCTGGGCGTGAAACTGATAGGCGGGCAGCAGCAGCAACAGCAGCAGGATGATCGCCCGGCCGTCACCGCGCACGAAGCGGCGGCTGATGAGATCGACGCACCACATCGCGAGCGCCGAGTTGACCATCGCGAGCAGATAGAACGACCAGTCCGTGACCGGAAACACGCTGGTCCAGATCGCCGCCATCCATCCCATCAGCGGCGGATGCTTGGGATTGCCCCATGCGAACTGCCGTCCGACCGTCCATGTTTCAAGAACATCGGGGTGAAGATCGCCGCCCCAATAGGCGACGACGAGATACGCCATCCAGATCGCGACAAAGCCGATCAACAGCGCCGGAATGGCCCAGCCGCGCTCGATCCCGTTCAGCCAAAGCTCGACAGGACGCCGCCAGCGGGAGCCAGCACGTGCGGCCACGGGGGCGGCATCCAGGGTCATGTGGGCAAATCATCCAAAGAATTTCAGACACTTCTATAGATCGCGCGAATTCTGAAAAGCGAATTCCGCGATCGGCTCGAAGAATTCCAGCCTTATGGTTTGCAAGCGCCGCCCCGGCGGCCCGATTGCGGGCTTAGAGACTGTGTTTGAAAAGTCCTCATCCTGAGGAGGCGCGTAGCGCCGTCTCGAAGGATCGAGGACTTTTCCCTGAAAATCGCGCCCTTCGAGACGCCGTTTCTGACGAAACGGCTCCTCAGGACGAGGTTTTCAAAGTTTTCAAACAGTCTCTTAGACAACCCGCGGCCGGCAGGCGCGGTGCCGGTCCTTCCCCTAGACCTTAACGTGTTTTAACGATATCGCTCGATCCGGCCCGACGGCACGCCAGATGCGCGCGGGACAGGGATTTTCGGGTGGCGTCGCATATGAAATCCGGAACGCTGACAACGTGTTGGGCCGCGCTGCGGCTATTGGCGCTGTGCGCCGTGGCCTGCATGGTCGCGGGCTGCGCGGGCGGCGGCGGCGCCATGACGGCCGTCTCGACAGGACAATCTTTCGGCCCCACCGTGGCCTTTGAATCCGTCGACGGCCCACCTCCGCAGGTGTTCGACAAGCTGGTCCGCGCTCTCGAAGCCGAATCCGGTCCCCGCAGTTTCACCGTGGTCTCGCGCGAGGCTCAGGCCTCCTATCGCGTCCGCAGCTATCTGTCGGCGCAGGTCCGCCGCGGCCAGACCGTGATCGCCTGGGTCTGGGACGTCTATGACCGGGACCAGGAGCGCGCCATGCGCCTCAGCGGCGAAGAGCCCGCCGGCAAGAGCCGCGATGCCTGGGCCATGGCCGACGATCAGATGATGCGCCGAATCGCCATCGCCGGACTGAACGGCCTCAACAGCCTGATCAACGGGACCGCACCGGCACCGGATTCAGCACCGGTCGCTCCCCGATCCGGCCCGGCGGTCGCCCAAAGCGATGAAAATCGTCCTGAATCGGCAACCGGACAAATGCAAGCGCTGGCTTTCAGCGCCGATTAAGGATGCACAGGCGCTCAGCCGCCTGTTTTTGCAGGAAAACACGGTGCGGCATATTGCCAGCCTCGTTCGGTCCTTGTTATCACGCCCGGCACAAGGCGTAGGCAATTGGGTTCCCTGGTGCAGGCGGCAATGGACATGTTGAAAAGCGTTTCCCCGACATCAAAAGGAGAGTCCGCCATTTCAGCCAAGAACGGCTCCATCAAGCTGGTCGCCGGCAATTCGAATCCTGAACTGGCCGCCGCGATTTCGTCCGTGCTCAATATGCCGCTTGCCAAGGCGAGCGTGCGCCGCTTCGCCGACAACGAGATCTTCGTCGAAATTCTCGAGAACGTCCGTGGCTCGGATGTGTACGTCATTCAGTCGACGTCGTTTCCGGCCAACGACCACCTGATGGAATTGCTGATCATCACCGATGCGCTGCGCCGCGCCTCCGCGCGCCGCATCACCGCCGTGATCCCCTATTTCGGCTATGCCCGTCAGGACCGCAAAGTCGGCTCGCGCGCGCCGATTTCCGCCAAGCTGGTCGCCAACCTGATCACCCATGCCGGCGCCGACCGCGTCATGACGCTGGACCTCCACGCCGCGCAGATTCAGGGCTTCTTCGATATCCCGACGGACAACCTTTTCGCAGCGCCCGTGATGGCGCGCGACATCAAGGAAAAGTTCGATCTGTCGAAGGTGATGGTGGTGTCGCCCGACGTCGGCGGCGTGATCCGCGCCCGCGGTCTCGCCAAGCGCATCAACGCGCCGCTGGCCATCATCGACAAGCGCCGCGAGCGCGCCGGTGAATCGGAAGTCATGAACGTGATCGGCGATGTCGCCGGTTACACCTGCATCCTGATCGACGACATCGTCGATTCCGGCGGCACGCTGGTGAACGCGGCCGACGCGCTGCTCGCCAACGGCGCCACGGAGGTCTACGCCTACATCACTCACGGCGTGCTCTCTGGCGGCGCAGTGGCCCGCATCACCTCCTCGCGGCTCAAGGAACTGGTTATCACCGACTCGATCCAGCCGACGGAGGCCGTGAAAAAGGCCGCCAACATCCGCTCGCTGCCGATCGCGAACCTGATTGGCGAAGCCATCAGCCGCACCGCCGCCGAAGAGTCGGTTTCCAGCCTGTTCGACTGATTTTCTCTTTCCAGCAAAAATATTTTTCGCGCGCAGATGCAGGCGCGCGAGCGGCGTTCCACGCATCCGATTCCGTTTTGTTCTCATTCACGATGCGCCTGTTGCGTATCCCATGAGACGTTAAACGCATGGATCGACTCAGGAATTTTCCGTTTCCTTCGAAAAATCCGACTCGTTCCCCGCGCTCGCGCACAAGCTGTTGAAGAGTCGGAAAATTCGTCCGATGCCTGTGGACGGGATTCGTGCCGCCGTTGCGCGGATTCCGCAAATCACCGATCAATTTGATCACAAGGTTGCCGTTGCGGCAGCGATCCCGAACAAGGATCGTGATGATCGTAAACGGAGAACTTGCAGTGACAGTCGTCGCTCGTTCTTTGCGTTTCGTTCAGCGTTCCTATCCCACGTCAACTCAGGATAACGGCAGCATGTCCCATCTGGACATCATCACGGATTCGCAAAGCAGCCCGCTGTCGGTGGTGGAGGACATCGCGTCTTCCAACGACTGGTCGTTCGAGCGCTCCGGGCAGGATGAGATCACCATCATCACGCAGGGCCAGTGGACCGACTATCAACTGGCGTTCACATGGATGGGCGACATCGAAGCGCTGCATCTGGCCTGCACCTTCGACATGAAAATTCCCGAAGCGCGGCGCAGCGAAGTGCAGCGCCTGATCGCCGCGGTCAACGAACAACTGTGGATCGGCCATTTCGACGTCTGGCTGGCGACGGGATCGGTGATGTACCGGCAGGCGCTGCTCTTGCCGGGCGGCCTCACCGCCACCACCGCGCAATGCGAACTGATGCTGGAAGGCGCGCTGCATGCCTGCGAGCGTTACTATCCGGCGATGCAGTTCGTCACCTGGGCGGGCAAGACCGCTTCGGAAGCCATGACCGCGGCAATGTTCGACACCGCGGGCGAGGCTTAATTCACTCCCCATCGTCACAAGCTGTCGCAACTCATGAGATGTCGTCCCGGCGAAGGCCGGGACCCATATCCCCTATCGGGTGAGTGCGGCCCGGTCGTGTTGCAAAATTCGCGATTCAATGGAAAGTCGGTGATTATGGGTCCCGGCCTTCGCCGGGACGACGCGAGTTTGCATTCAATGACCACTTCCTCCGATGCACTGAAAAGTTTCACCGGCACCCTGGTGCTCGCGGGCGCGGGCAAGATGGGCGGCGCGATGCTGTCCGGTTGGCTTGCGCAAGGCCTCGACCCGAAGCGCACCGTCGTGATCGAGCCCTATCCGTCCGATGAAACGCGCGGCTTCGCGGCGCAGGGCGTGCGGGTCAATCCGGACACCAAGGACATTCATGCGGACGTTCTGGTCGTCGCAGTGAAACCGCAGATGTTTCGCGACGCCGGACCGCAACTCAAGGCGCTGGTGGGACCATCCACGCTGGTCGTCTCGATCATGGCCGGCACCACTATCGCAGGCATCACCGAGGTCTGTGGCGGCAAGGTGATCCGCGCCATGCCGAATACGCCGGCCGCCATCGGGCGCGGAATTACGGTCGCCGTCGCAGCCGATGGAGTCACGCCCGGGCAGCGCGATGTCGCGGGCGCGTTGCTGCGCGCCACTGGCAGCGTCGAGTGGGTTGATGACGAAGCGCTGATGGATGCGGTCACCGCCGTGTCCGGCTCCGGCCCGGCCTATGTCTTCCTGCTCGCCGAAGAACTCGCGCGCGCGGGCGTTGCGGCGGGATTGCCCGAAGCGCTGGCGACAAAACTCGCGCGCGAAACCGTGTCGGGCTCCGGCGAATTGCTGCATCGCTCCGATCTCGATAGCGCCATGCTGCGCAAGAACGTCACCTCGCCCGGCGGCACCACCGCCGCCGCGCTCGATGTGCTGATGGGCGACGGCGGATTCCAGCCGCTGCTGGAACGCGCGGTCGCCGCGGCGACGAAGCGCTCCAAGGAACTGGCGAAGTAGTTTTTACTTTCGTCATTGCGAGGAGCCATTAGCGCGTTTACTCGCGTCTTCGACGCGCTATGGCGACGAAGCAATCCATCTTTGCTTTGCCATGGATTGCTTCGCTACGCTCGCAATGACGAGCTACACCGGCACCCTGACCGTCGCGCGCAGGCCGCCCATCGGACTGTCGCCCAACGTAATGTCGCCGCCATGCGAGCGGGCGATATCGCGGGCGATGGCGAGGCCGAGGCCCGTGCCGCCCTCATCCTGATTGCGCGCATCGTCGAGCCGCAGGAACGGCTTGAACACTTCCTCGCGCATGTCGGGCGGAATGCCCGGGCCATCGTCGTCCACGGTGACTGTGAGATAGCGATGATCGCGATGCCCTGTGATCGAAATCGCGTCGGCGTAACGGGCCGCGTTCGACACCAGATTGGCGAGACAACGCTTGAACGCCGCAGGCTTCACGATCACCACCGGCATGCCGTGAAACACCACGGTCGCCGCATGGCCATGACGCTCGGCATCGCTGCGCAATTCCTCCAGCGCCTGCTCCATATCGGTCGGCAGCGCCTGTTCGCCGCTGTCGCCGCGCGCGAAGGACAGATACGCCTCCAGCATGCCGCTCATCTCGTCGACATCCTTGCGCATGCCTTCGACTTCCGGACTGTCGCCGATCAATGCCAGTTCCAGCTTGAAGCGCGTCAGGATGGTGCGCAGGTCGTGGCTAACGCCGGCCAGCATCGCGGTGCGCTGCTCGATGCTGCGCTCGACGCGGTTTTTCATTTCCATGAAGGCGACCGCCGCGCGGCGAACCTCGCGCGCGCCGCGGGGGCGGAAGTCCGGCACTTCACGGCCCTTGCCGAAACTTTCCGCGGCATCGGCCAGCCGCAGGATCGGCTTGATCTGGTTGCGCAGGAACAGCACGGCGACGATCAGCAGGATCGACGACGTTCCCAGCATCCAGAAAATGAAGATTTCAGAATTCGATGCATAAGCGGCGCCACGCTGCGCGAAGATACGCATCACCGTGTCGTCGAGCTTGATGCGGATTTCCACCAGCGACGAACGGCCCACGGTGTCGATCCAGAACGGCCGATTGATCTGGCGGCTGAGCTGCACGGACAGGGCCTGATCGAGCAGCGAGAAGAACGGTTTCGGTCCCGGCGCAGGCATGTCGTTGATGGGCAGAAAGTCCACCACAAGGCCGAGCCGCTGCTGCGCGATGCGCTTGATCTGGGTGCGGTCCTTGTCCTGCGGATAGGTCTTGTAGATGTCGATCAGCGCCGCGACATCCTGCACCACCGCAGCGGACAGGCGGCGTGTCACCGTGTTCCAGTGCCGCTCCATGAAGACGAAGGCGATCACCGACTGCAGGATGACCATGGGCACGATGATGATGAGCAGCGCACGGGCATAGAGGCCCTTGGGCATCATCTCCTTGAACCACCGGCCCAGCCATCCGCTGGCGCTGGAGACGCGCCGCGAGGCCGTGCGAATGAGAGTGAGACCGGTGTCCAGCGTACTCATGACGATGCGCCGCGCCTGTTCATGGCGACGCCACAAGGCGATAGCCGATGCCGCGCACCGCCTGCAGGAACAGCGGATTGGCGGGATCGCGCTCGATCTTGCGCCGCAACCGGTTGATCTGCACGTCCACCGCGCGCTCGTTCACGCTGCCGTCGCCGCCGGTCAGCGCGGCGCGCGGCACGGTTTCTCCGGGCGTGGTGGCCAGAATCCGCAGCATGTCGCGCTCGCGGTCGGTGAGATGAACGACCTTGTCGCCGTCGCGCAACTCGCCGCGCTCCAGATGATAGACGTAAGGACCGAACGCGACCGATTCGACCGGCGGCGCGACCACGGGCGCCGCGCGCTTGAGGATGTTGGCGATGCGCAGCACAAGCTCGCGCGGCTCGAACGGCTTGGCGACATAATCATCCGCGCCGATCTGCAAGCCCTCGATCCGGCTCTCCGCCTCGTGCCGCGCGGTCAGCATGATGATTGGGACCGTAGACGAGGTGCGAATGGAGCGCGCGAATTCGAAGCCGGTTTCGCCCGGCATCATCACGTCGAGGATCAGCAGATCGAAATGCAGCCCCTGCAACTTGGCGCGCGCGTCGGCCGCGCTCTTGGCGGTGGTGACGCGATAGCCTTCGCCGGCAAGAAACCGCGACAGCAGATCGCGGATGCGCCGGTCGTCGTCCACCAGCAGCAGATGCGGCGCATCGTCCGGAATCCTGCGCCCGGGGCGCACCGATGTGGCGATCTCGTTCACCTTGCGTCCTTCGCCTTGCGTCCGCTCTTGAGGATCACGTCCAGCACCTTGTCGGGATCCTCATGGTCGATCATGTTCAGCAGGAACTGGCGCGCATTGTCGGCGGCCGCGGGATCCATGCCGTCCAGCGCGCGGGTGATCCGGGTGGTCTGCAGCCCGGCCAGTTTGGTCACAAGGGCCTCGCCCTTGGCCGTGGCGAAAAGAAGACGCTGGCGGCGATCATTGTCGCCCGCCTTCTGGACGATGTAGCCCTCGTCGAGCAGTTGCTTGAGAACGCGCCCGAGCGACTGCTTGGTGATCCGCAGCACGTCGAGCAGGTCCGCGACCTTCAGCCCCGGATAGCGCGTGACGAAATGGACCACGCGGTGATGGGCGCGGCCGAAGCCGAATTCCTCCAGCACATGGTCGGCGTCGCCGACGAAATCCCGGTAGGCGAAAAACAGCAGTTCGATGATGTCCCAGCGCAACGGATCGGCCCCGGCCGTACCGGGACCGGAGGCGGCACCGGTGGGCTGTCCCCCGGGATTTGCAAATTTTATGTCAGTCATGTTGACGTATATGCGTTTCAATGTTACGAAAATGTCGATGACGACGAAATATTAGTTCGTTTCGCCCGCCATTCCTGGTTCTAAACTTCGCGCGCATGGGTGCGACGAAGGCGGCCCAGGCCACAGTTTCTTTCATTGTGCGATTGTCGAGCAGCATCTCGGCAAACATACTGACTTCGCGCCTTCCGCCAAAGCGGAAACCGGCCCTGCGGCTGGCGAGGCCAAGTCAGAAACGACCAGCCCGCCGCCGCGTGGACTGACATCAAAGCCGGGAGAAGAGCGATGGGAATTTCGGGAGTTGCATTCGATAAGATCGACGGTGCGATGGTGCTGGACTTCGAGGTTCAGTCCGCAGCGAATCCGACGCCGGAGGCCGAGCGCGTCGCAAAGCTCGCCGATCCCGGTTTCGGACGGGTCTTCACCGATCACATGGCCGTGGTGCGCTACAGCCAGGCAAAGGGCTGGCATGGCGCCCGCGTCGAATCCCGCGCGAACTTCGCGCTCGATCCGGCGACCGCCGTGCTGCACTACGCCCAGGAAATTTTCGAAGGCCTCAAAGCCTACAAGCGCGACGACGGCGGCGTGAATCTGTTCCGCCCCGACGCCAACGCGAAGCGTTTCCAGAGTTCCGCCGACCGCATGGCGATGGCCCCGCTGCCCGAGCATGTCTTCATCGAAGCCGTGGAGCAGATCGTGCGTATCGACCGCGCCTGGATGCCCGGCGGCGAAGGCAGCCTTTATCTGCGGCCGTTCATGATCGCCAATGAGGTGTTCCTCGGCGTGAAGCCGTCGGCCGAATACATCTTCGCCGTGATCGCCTCGCCGGTCGGCTCGTACTTCAAGGGCGGCCCTGCCCCAGTGTCGATCTGGGTGTCGGAGAACTACACCCGCGCCGCGATCGGCGGCACCGGCGCCGTCAAGTGCGGCGGCAACTATGCCGCGTCCTTGCGCGCGCAGGCCGAGGCGATCCAGCATGGCTGCGATCAGGTGGTGTTCCTCGACGCGGTGGAGCGCCGCTATATCGAAGAACTCGGCGGCATGAACGTGTTCTTCGTGTTCGACGACGGCTCGCTGCTGACGCCGCCGCTCGGCACCATTCTGCCCGGCATCACGCGCGACTCGATCATCACGCTGGCGAAGGAAGCGGGCAAGCGCGTGCGCGAGGAGACTTACACCATCGATCAGTGGCGCGCCGATGCGGCCAGCGGCAAGCTGAAAGAAGCGTTCGCCTGCGGCACCGCGGCGGTCATCTCGCCGATCGGAAAAGTCTGCTCGACCAGCGGCGACTTCACCATCAACGGCGGCGCTGCAGGTCCTGTCGCGATGGGGCTGCGCAAACAGCTTGTCGACATCCAGTACGGCCGCGCGGCGGATACGCATGGCTGGATCAGGAAGGTGCTGTGAGGACGCACTAAAGGGGTCATCCCGGCGCAGGCCGGGACCCATCACCCCTGTCGGCGTGTCTTGCAAAGAAGATGACTGCGCCCTGCTAAAACGAGAGTCGTGGGAATATCGGTCCCGGCCTGCGCCGGGACGACCTGCATTTTGGCGGCGCTACAACGCTTCCGCCGTCACCCAGAACACCTCGCCTTCGGAATCCTCGGTGTCGAGCCAGAGCAATGGCAGGTTGGGATAGGCATCGGTCAGCACATCGATGCCGCGGCCGATTTCGCAAAGCAGCCCGCCGTCCGGCGTCAGGTGATCCCTGGCGCCGTCGAGAATCCGCCGCACCAGATCGAGGCCGTCATCGCCGCCGTCGAACGCGATCTGCGGTTCGTGCAGGCATTCGCGCGGCAGGCCCGCCATGCCTTCGGCATCGACATAGGGCGGATTGGTGATGATGAGATCGTAACGCTCGTCGCCGATGGCATCGAACAGATCGCCCTGATAGAGCGAGACGCGATCCTCCAGCCCATAGTCCTCGACATTGCGCGCGGCCACCGCCAGCGCATCGGCGGAAATATCCACCGCATCGACGGTGGCGTTCGGGAAACTGTGGCTGGCGAGAATGGCGAGACACCCCGAACCGGTGCACAGATCGAGCACGCGGGTGATGCTGCCCGGATTATCGATCAGCGAGCCGCCCTCTTCTTCCATCGCGCCGCTGAGATGCGAATCCAGCAGTTCGCCGATGAATGAGCGCGGCACGATGGTGCGTTCGTCCACATAGAACGGCAGACCGCGCATGTAGATCTTGTTGACGAGATAGGCGGCGGGCTTCCGCGTGGTGACGCGCCTGTCGAACAGCGCCAGAATCTTTGCCGCTTCCTGCGCCGTGACACGCGCATGGGCGAACATCTCGAACTGATCGGGATGCAGATGCAGCGCCTCACAGACAAGGAACGCGGCCTCAGCGACCGGATCGGTGGTGCCGTGCGCGAAAGCCACGTCGGCTTCGACAAACCGGCTCACGCCATAGCGCACGAGATCGAGCAGCGTCTGCAACTCGCCCGGCGCAACCTTGAGCGAAGCCGCGGGCTTGAGGATTTTCGCCTTTGCCGCGGCTTTCTTTGCCGGAGTCTTTTTCGCGGATGCCTTCGCAGCCGATTTCGCTCTCTTCGCCATTACTTTTCCCACCGCGCCGCTGCGTTGTCGTCATGGGCCTGCGCTTCGACCCAGCCTGCATTTGTGCCGTCCCCGCGCTCTTCGGATTTCCAGAACGGCGCGCTTGTCTTCAGATAGTCCATCAGGAATTCCGCCGCCTGAAACGCCGCCTCGCGATGCTTCGAGGCCGCCAGCACCAGAACGATATTGTCGCCCGGCACCACGCGGCCATAGCGGTGGATCACGGTGACGCCGTCCAGCGGCCAGCGCGTCACCGCTTCGGCCACATGCCGTCCGATCTCCGCTTCCGCCATGCCGGGATAATGCTCCAGCGTCATCGCGGCGATGGCGTCGGGACCGTTGCCCCCGCGGCAGATGCCGGAGAACGAGACCACCGCGCCGATATCGGTATTGATTTTTGTCAGCGCGGCAATTTCCGCCGCGATGTCGAAATCATCGGACTGGATGCGGATGGTGACGGGCACCGTCATTTGGCACTTCTTGTTTTGCGCATGATCTGATCGGAAAACCGGTTCCCACTTTACCGGATCATGCGCTAGCCGCCCGTCATCGGCGGGAAGAACGCGATCTCGCGCGCGCCCGCGATGGCGGCATCGCCCTTCACATGAGTCCGGTCGATGGCGGCGCGGATCGTTTTCGGCGACGCGAAGGCGTTGGCGTATTCCTCGCCGCGCGCCACCAGCCATTCCATCAGGTCGGAGACGGTGCGCACGCTCGCGGGCGGCTCGACGGTTTCCTCGGCCTTGCCGATGCGTTCGCGCACCCAGGCGAAATAGAGAACCTTCACCGGTCTTCCTCGGTCAGATGATGAATTCCTGCGCGCAGGTAATCCCATCCGGTGTAGATGGTCAGGATCGCCGAAATCCACAACAGCACGATGCCGATCAGGACCGTCGGCGGCAGGACCATTTCGCCCGCCTCTCCCGCGATCAGGAATCCGAGCGCGACCAGCTGCACCGTGGTCTTCCATTTCGCCAATTGTGACACCGGAACGCTGATGCGGATGGCCGCGAGATATTCGCGCAGGCCCGACACCAGAATTTCGCGGCACAGGATCACGATCGCGGCCCAGAGCGACCAGCCGCGAATCGTCTCGTCCGCCGCCAGCATCAGCAGACACGACGCCACCAGCAGCTTGTCCGCGATCGGGTCCAGCATTTTGCCCAGTGAGGACTGCTGATCCCAGATGCGGGCGTAATAGCCGTCGAGGAAATCGGTCACGCCCGCAGCGATGAACACGAACAGCGCCACCCAGCGCAGCCACAGCGGCGCGCCCAGGATGGACTGCGCATACATGCAGCCGATCACCACCGGAATCGCGGCGATCCGGGAATAGGTGAGGATGTTGGGCAAAGACAGCGAGCGCTTCGCCGGCTTCGGAGTGACGACACTAACCATGCGGCTACCAATACTGCGAAAACGCGCCCGTCAACAGTCCGGGTTGTGCATTTCGAGAGGCTAAAATCCGGGCTGCGATACCGTCAGTTGCTGCCCGGATGGAAGAAGTCGAAGATTTTGCGCGCACTTTCGGCGCTGACGCCCGGAACCTTGCCGAGATCCGCCACCGAAGCGCGCTCGATTTCCTTCAAGGTTCCGAAATGATGCAGCAAGGCCCGCTTGCGCGACGGGCCGATGCCGGGAATTTCCTGCAATCCGGCCTCGCGGATATCCTTCTTGCGCAGCTTGCGGTGCGAGCCGATCACGAACCGGTGCGCTTCGTCGCGCAGCCGCTGGATGAAATAGAGCACGGGGTCGCGCGGCTCCAGCTTGATCGAGGGGCGGCCCGGAATGAACAGGGTTTCGCGGCCGGCGTCGCGATCCGGCCCCTTGGCCACGGCGATCAATGAAACCTGATCTCTCACATTCAGCGCATCGAGGATCTCGCGGGCGGCGTTGAGCTGGCCCTGCCCACCGTCGATGATGACCAGATCGGGCCATTGCGGCACCGTATCGTCGCTCGGCTTCTTGCCTTCCGCCGCGTCGTTGATCAGGCGCTTGAAACGGCGTTCCATCACCTCGCGCATCATGCCGTAATCGTCGCCCGGGGTGAGCTTGTCCGACTTGATGTTGAATTTGCGGTACTGGTTTTTCAGGAAACCTTCCGGCCCCGCGACGATCATCGCGCCGACGGCATTGGTGCCTTGGATGTGGCTGTTGTCATAAACCTCGATCCGCTGCGGCACGCGCGGCAGGCTAAGGACCGTGGAGAGACCTTGCAGCAGGCGCGTCTGGGTCGCCGTATCCGCCAGCTTGCGGCCCAGCGCCTCGCGCGCATTGGTCAGCGCATGCGCGACCAGCTCCTTCTTCTCGCCGCGCTGCGGCGCCAGCACCTCGACCTTGTGCCCGGCCTTCACGTTAAGCGCATCCGCGAGCAACTCCTGATCGTCCACGCGATGGGAGAGCAAAACCTGCTTCGGCGGCGGCTTGTCGTCGTAGAACTGCGCGAGAAACGAGCCCAGCACTTCTTCCGCGGGCATGGTCTTGTCGGCGCGCGGGAAGTAGGCGCGGTTGCCCCAGTTCTGTCCGGTGCGGAAGAAGAACACCTCGACGCAGGAATAGCCGCCCTCCTGATGGATGGCGAAGACGTCCGCTTCCTCCACCGTGCGCGGATTGATGCCCTGCTGCGACTGGATCGCGGACAGCGCGGCAAGACGGTCGCGATAGAGCGCGGCGCGCTCGAACTCAAGATCGTTCGACGCCTTTTCCATTTCAGCCGCGAGCAGGCCCTTCACCGCGCGCGAGCGACCGGACAGGAAGTCCGTCGCTTCTCGCACGAGTTCAGTGTAGCCGGGGAAATCGATCTCGCTGGTGCAGGGACCGGAGCAGCGCTTGATTTGATAGAGAAGGCACGGCCGTGTCCGGCTCTCGAAAAACGAATCCGTGCAGGAGCGCACGAGGAACGCGCGCTGCAACGCCGTGATGGTGCGGTTCACCGCACCGACCGACGCGAACGGGCCGAAATAGCGGCCGGGCCGCGTCTGCGCGCCGCGATGCTTCAATATCTGCGGCGCCCAGTGATCGCCGGTGATGAGGATGTAAGGAAACGACTTGTCGTCGCGCAGTTGCACGTTGAAGCGCGGGCGAAGCTGCTTGATGAGATTGGCTTCCAGCAGCAGCGCTTCGGTCTCGGTCGCGGTGGAGATCATCTCCACATTGACCGTGGCCGCGATCATCCGCGCGATGCGCGCCACCTGGCCGGTGGGCCGTGCGTAGGACGCAAGGCGCTTCTTCACGCTCTTGGCCTTGCCGACATAGAGCACGTCGTTGGCCGCATTCAGCATGCGATAGACGCCGGGCGATGTGGGCGCCAGCTTGACCGCGCGCTCGATCGCGGCGCGTCCCGCCGCGAAAGTGCCTTCGCTGGCGGGCTCACCCGCGTCGTCATCGACCGGCTCCGGAAGCCGGGCCTCGTCGTCTTCCTCCGCTCCCAGCGATGCGGGATCGACATCCTGCCCGCGCAGGCGCGGTTCCTGCACGGGAACATCCTGCGCCGGCTGTTCCGGCGGCTGCGTCGGATCGGAGGTGTCGTGAATCATGACCGGAATTTAGGAGCTGCGCGCCGATTCATCCAGCGTCCAAAGGGCCGGCGCTCTGGCCGGGCCGGATTGGCGAGGCGTCTCATTGGTAACACTTTCTTAGGGACGTTACCGGGGCGGTAAGCCGCCTTAACGACCGTTTAACGTAAAACTCTCGATAAATTTTACGCAGAAAGGTGGACTTTCGTAACCACAAGTCCGCCGCGCCTCGAAGGACTGACAGCCGAGGAAGTCGATGCGCGTGAGGAGAGTTGAGATGAGCAGAATAGTTTTTGGTGTGATCGCAGCCGCAGCAACATGCGCGACAATGTCCGCGCAGGCGGCCGACATCTATGGCCGCCGGCCGTATTCGCAGCCCTATACAGTCACCCAGCCGCTCGCCAACAGCTGGATGGGCCCGTATATCGGCGGCAATCTCGGCTATGGCTGGGGCACCGTAACCAACAGCGCCACCGACCCGTCCGGCGTGCTCGGCGGCGTGCAGGCCGGCTATAATTATCAGTCCGGCCAGCTCGTGGTCGGCATCGAAGGCGACCTGCAGCTCAATTCCGCCGACGACACCTTCGCGAACTACAAGTTCTCCAACCCGTGGTTCGGCACCGTGCGCGGCCGCCTCGGCTACGCCTTCAACAACATCCTGCTCTACGGCACCGGCGGTCTCGCGTTCGGATCGACGAAGTACTCGTCGGGCGGCTTCTCGGAAACCCAGACCTCCGCAGGCTGGACCCTGGGCGCCGGCGCGGAATTCGCCCTCACCCAGAACTGGTCGGCCAAGGTCGAATATCTGTATGTCGATCTCGGCGAAAAGAACTTCGTGCTGACGGGGTTTCCGCACGGCTATCAGTTCAGCACGATCCGTGTCGGCGTGAACTACCGCTTCTGATCGAAGCCGTCTTTCAAAACATGAAACACCGAAAATCCCGGGCACCTCGCCCGGGATTTTTCTTTACGGCCTGAAATCGATCAATCGCGCAAAAGCCGACACCGCGTCGCATGACGCGCCGCCCGCAGCTATTTTCACCGCGCGTTTCGTTCAGGACGAAATCACGAGATCGACCGCTTTCGGTCCCTTGCCCTTCTTGTCGGGCTCGACTTCAAAACTGATGCGCTGTCCTTCGATCAGATCTTTCAATCCCGCGCGCTCCACCGCGGTGATGTGCACGAACACATCGCGGCCGCCATCGTCCGGCTTGATGAAGCCGTACCCACGCTCGGCATTGAAGAACTTGACCGTACCCGTCATGGCCATCGGGAACCCCTCCCCGCATTGCTCCGCCGAGGCGCTAACGCGCGTCGGCCTGGCCGGCATTACGCCGGAAAGCATTGGCCTGTTGAGCGGGCCCGGGAAAACCGGTGCGACGCTCTAGCCTCGTCATTCCGCCGCGACCATTCGCGGACGCGGGATGTAAAGCCGGCTTCACCGTATCAGCATAATACGGTTCCCGATAAATTGACCATGGCGCTTTTGAGATTTTCGCACGCGCGTCGCAATGCGGAGGAGCCTCAGCCCCGGATCGCGTCGACCCGGAAACGGCCGGCGCCGCCCTGCCCGAGCGGCTTTTCCAGTTCGTGCAGGATCGCCCTCAGTTCGCCCGCCAGCGTCCAGGGCGGATTGACGATCAAGAGACCGGTCGACACCAGTCCCGCCTCCGGCGTTTGCGGCGCAACGCTGAATTCCACGCGCAGACATTTCGCCTCGCCGCTTCCGGCATTCGCCACCCACGCGACCTGATCGGCCAGCGTCTCCGCTGCGCGGCGCTCTTTCACCGGATACCAGAGCATGTAGATGCCGGTCGGCCATTTGGCATGGGCCGCGCTGAAGCCGTTCGCCAGCCGCGTGAATTCGTCGCGCTGCTCGAAGGGCGGATCGATCAGCACCAGCCCGCGCCGCTCATTTGGCGGCACGAAGGCAGGCAGCGCCGTCCAGCCATCGAGATCGACCACGCGCGCCTGCGTGTCGTTGTAGAGCGCATCGATCAGTTGCCGCCGCGCGTTCGGCTCCAGTTCGCAGGCCACCAGACGGTCCTGCGGCCGCAGCAGCGCGCGCGCAACCAGCGGCGAGCCGGGATAGGCGGTGAGATCGCGCGTGGGATTGAAGGCGCGCACGATATCGAGATAGGGCGCGACCAGCGCCATCACAGCATCGGAAAACCGCGCCTGCATCATCCGCGCGATGCCGAAACGCCACTCGCCGCCGCGCTCGGCCTCGCGGCTGGTGAGATCGTAGAGGCCCGCGCCCGCATGGGTATCGATCACGCGGAAGGCGGCTGGCTTTTCCTGCAGATAGACGAGGATGCGCGTCAGCACGATGTGCTTGATGACATCGGCGAAATTTCCGGCGTGAAAGGCGTGACGGTAGTTCATGCGAAGGGGTGTTACGACATCACGCGGAGAAAGTAACGCGGCGTGTTTTCCGGACGGTCTCCACCTGAGTTGTCATCACCGGGCTTGTCCCGGTGATCCCGATCTTAAAGCACAGCGCCCCTAAAATCGGAATGGCCGGGTCAAGCCCGGCCATAACAACCTGATGAGTTGCAACTATCCCCCGCGCACCGGCGGCATCAAAACCTTGTCGCGGCGGCAGGCGCGGCGGTCGATCTCCTCGCAGGCGCGGAACTGCAGATCCTTGTTCATGCAGATGCGCACTTCGCTGAGACGCTTGCTGTCGCAGGTCACGGCAATGGCTGAACCGGACAAGCCGGGGTTGGCCTTGACGAAGGCCTCCTCGATCTCACCCGGCGTCACAAGCTTGGGCGCGGAGAGCTGGAGATAATCGCTCGGAATCTTCACCACCGCGCGCGCCTTGCGGATGGCTTCAAAATAGCCTCGCGCGCCGAGGCCCGAGCAGGTGCCGTGCTTGTCCCACTCGTTATAAATCAGGCCGGGCGCGGGCATCAGGTCCAGCATCGACGTCATGACATTACGATCGAGCCGCGGCGACGGTCGCTGGCAATATTCCGGAAAGCCGCGATCGTATTGCGGCCACAGCCCGTGCACCACGAACGAAAACGGACGGCCCGCGCACTGGGCCTGGATGCCGCGGCTGGAATTGCCGCGCTCGCTCGCGGCCGCACAGAACGACGGCGACCATGACAGCGACAGAACATAGAAATCGAACTGGCCCGGCGCGTTCTGGCGGTGATCCTGCGCGGATACCGTCCCCGCGATCGCGCTCGTCATGACGAGGGCCAGAAGCGGAGCGGCCAGCCGCCGCGACCAATCCCGCAAGGTCAATGCTGCGATCGTCAAAGCGGACGTGAAGCTCTTCATGATGTCGCCCCCAATTCCCATGCCTGTCCGAAGCGTATTGAGGCCCTCAGAACATTTCAAGAACGAAAACGCCGCCCCGGCATTGGGCCGACGCGGCGTCATGTGAACAAAACCTGTGAGCAGCTTACGGCTTCGCCGCCTTGCAGGACGGATTGTAAGCCCAATTGCGGTCGAGCCCGACCACGCACCACTCGACGCCGGAATCGAAGCCCGCGAATCCGCCGTCCTCGATCACCGAGAAATGGACCTGACGGGCGCGGCCGTCGTTCAGCATCGCGCTGGCTGTGCAGAAGCGGCGCGGAATGCTGTCATTCGCCCACGGACGGAAGGCGATCTCGTGCACATCGGCATAGCCGGTGATTTCGAGGCTGGAATTCCAGAACTTGCTTTCTTTTTCCGCGAACTGCTGGGTGATGGTGCCGAGCGCTTCGCTGCAGGCGCGCATCTCGCCGTCATAGCGCGGACCGGAGAGCCAGATGCCCCGCTCGAGCACGCCTGCGGCCTGTGCCTGCTGGCCCAGTGTGATGCCGCCGAGGACGGCGCCCAGCGCCGCGGCCAAAATCAGGGTTCGGAATGTCGAGAAAAAATCGCGCATGGAGCGGCCTGCCGGAATCCGGGATGTCTGTTGCGCCGGAAGGTGACGCGAAGCCGCCACC
Source organism: Afipia sp. (assembly GCA_017308575.1). Taxonomy (GTDB): domain Bacteria; phylum Pseudomonadota; class Alphaproteobacteria; order Rhizobiales; family Xanthobacteraceae; genus Afipia. The sequence continues at coordinate 217,788 of JAFKEQ010000002.1, read as the reverse complement.
CGGTCAAGTGCAGCGCGGCAACACTTGGCCGTCATCCCCGCCATGATGGCATAGCCGTTCTTTTCATGACAGGCCGGGCAGCCTATGGTGGCGGCGGAATCGAATGGAGAACAGGATGCGACGGACTGGAACGGCAATCCGCACAGCGGCCCTTACGGCGGCTCTGGGACTTCTTGCGCTGACGCCGGCGAGCGCCTTTCTCGACACGGTGCCTCCGTTCAAGGGCAACGACACCGGCGGCATCATCGCCTATTCGCTCTATAAAGAGGGCGTGGACGTGAAGGCGCTGGCCGTCGATCACTGCGCCCGCTACGGCAAGGCCGTGAAACTGACCGGCGCGGACGCCCAGTATGGCGGCTACATTTCCTTCGCCTGCGTCTGGGTCCATCCCGGCCATCTCAGCCGCCCGATTCGGGCCGCCTACTGATCCTTCATTGAACGCTGCGGAGAACCGGACGATGGCCACACTTTCATCGCGCGGTTTTCTGGTCCGCGCCGCCGGACTTGTTCTCGGTGCGGCAATGTTCGGCGGCATAGCGCACGCCGATCCCGTCGAAATGCCGAACCGCAAGCCGGGCCTGTGGGAAATCAAGGTCAATGCCGGCGCGCAAATGCCTGCCATGACCATGCAGCAATGCACCGACGCCACCACCGACAAGGACATGGCGACCTCGTTCAGCCCGATGGCGAAAGAGATGTGCGCCAAGCAGGACATGCAGAAGACCGCCACGGGCCTCGTGATCGAGTCCACCTGCAATGTCGGCGGCATGACCTCGACCTCGCACACCGAGATCACCGGCGATTTCAATTCCGCCTATACGGTGAAGGTCAGTTCGAAGAACGCAGGCGCTCCGGCTGGCGTGCCCGCCGAATCCGCGACCGTGATGGAAGCGAAGTGGCTCGGAGCCTGCAAGAGCGACCAGAAGGCGGGCGACATCGTCATGCCCGGCGGCATGAAGATCAACATCAAGGACATGCAGGCGCTGAAAGGCATGCTTCCGAAAAAGTGAGCGCTTTGACTTCTCCGCAAGAACGCGGCGAGACGAGCACTACTTTCCGATCTTCCAGGGATCGTATTTTTCTTTTGAATCCGGCACGGTCTTCATCGCGGCCTTGGCCGCGGCTTCCTCACGCGCCATCCGCTTCTTCGGATCTTCTTTCTGCGCCGCCGGTGCCGGATCAGTGCTTGGCCGCTGCCGACCGGCCTGCGCATAAGCCTGCCCGGACAACAGGGCGGCAGCCATCACGGCTATCAGCGCGGCTCTCATGTGAATGCTCCAGCGGATATGAACGCCGGAACTCTAGCGCCGTTCGGCCCCGTTTCACAGGGGATGGCGGCGGCTGGCGGTTAGAACATCACGAAGTTTTGCGAAGCGCGGTCAGGCCACGCCGAACCGCTTCTCGAAGGCCGCCACATGAACGATGCCCCGGCGATGGGTGCCGTCGCCGATCTTGCGGTCGCCATCCCATGCCTCGACCTCGAACAGCACGGTCTTGCCATCGACTTCGCGCACCCGCGAGGAAACGCGCACCGTGCGGCCGACCGGCGTCGCCGCCAGATGCCGCACGTTCACTTCCATGCCGACGGTGACATAACCCGGCGGCAAGAGATCGACGATCGAGCCCGCACATGCTTTTTCCATGTACAGAATCATCATCGGTGTCGCGAACACCGCCGGCATCGTGGAGACGAAGTGCTGGACCGTCATGTCGTGCGAGACGGTGACCACCGTCTCGCCGGACGTGCCGACCACCACTTTCTCGAGCGGGTTCATGGGATGCGGCTTACTTCTTCTGCCGCTCGACGAATGTCTTGCCGCCCTTCATCTTGTTGTGCAGCGGCGCTTCGTTGATCTGCACGGTGACGGCTTCGGCATCGACACCGAGATTCTTCACCAGCGCCTGGGTGATGTCGAGCATCATGCCCTTCTTCTGGTCTTCGGTGCGGCCTGCGGCCATGTTCACGGTCACCTCGGGCATCGGTATTTCCTTTCTTGATTTTACTTCTTTGTCTCTTTTGTCATCGCCGGGCTTGTCCCGGCGATCCCGACCTGAATGGCATCGTGCTCAACTTATCGAGATGGCCGGGACAAGCCCGGCCATGACAATGCTCATTATTTCCAGTTCACGTTGTGGCGCGCAAGCACCTTGCGCACAGCCGCGACGAGTTCGTTTTCTCTGGCCGCGAACTGCGCCTCGGCCTGCTTCTGCAGATAATCCTCGCGGTCTTCTCCGCTGGCGCCCGCGATCTGCGCACCCAAAATCAGGTCCTTGATCTGTACTTCGCCCTTCGCCTTCTCGTCGCCACCCTGAATGACGACGCAAGGCGAATTGCGCCGGTCGGCATATTTGAACTGCACGCCGAGATTGTTTTTCGGATTGCCGAGATAGAGTTCGGCGCGAATGCCGTCATTGCGCAGCATCGCGACGAACTTCTGATATTGCGCGATTTCGTTGCGATCCATCACCACAACGACCACCGGACCGAACTCCGGCGTGGTGTCGATCTTGCCGAGCATCGTCAGCGCCGCCTGCAATCGCGACACGCCGATGGAGAAACCGGTGGCAGGCACCGGCTCGCCGCGGAAGCGCGAGACGAGACCGTCATAACGCCCGCCGCCGCCGACCGAACCGAACCGAACCGGGCGGCCCTTTTCGTCTTTGGTTTCAAGCAGAAGTTCAACCTCATAGACAGGGCCGGTGTAATATTCGAGGCCGCGAATAACAGAGGGATCGATTTTAATCCGCCCGGCGTATTGTCCGGAATAGAGGCTCGACATCTGCGCGAGTTCGTCGACACCTTCATTGCCAACTTTGGAGCTTCCGACCCGATCGCGCATGTTCGCGAGAGTAACCTCATCCGATACGCCAATTGCGCTACTGCCCGCGTCGCCAAGCCCCCCAATAAAATTGATGATTGCATTGATCTGAGAATCTCTCAGACCGGCCCCCTTAGTGAAATCGCCCTTACCCTCTTCGCCGCCATCCCAACGACCTGATCCGAGCAATTTGATAATTTCATTTGCAGGAAATTTATCAGCCTTATCGATCGCTCGCATGACAGTCAGCCATTGCGCGTCGTCTGCGATACCTTCGTTTTCGCGAATGCCGTCGAGCACTTTACGGTTGTTGATCCTGACGACGCATTGCGAAGCACCGATGCCGAGCGCTTCCATCGTATCCGCCGCCATCATGCACATCTCGGCATCGGCAGCAGGCGACGCGCTACCGACCGTGTCGGCATCGAACTGCATGAACTGCCGGAAACGGCCGGGGCCGGGCTTCTCGTTGCGGTAGACGTAGCCGTGGCGGTAGGAGCGATAGGGCTTCGGCAGCGTCTCGAAATTTTCCGCGACATAGCGCGCCAGCGGCGCGGTCAGGTCGTAGCGCAGCGAGATCCACTGTTCGTCGTCATCCTGAAACGAGAACACGCCCTCATTGGGCCGGTCCTGATCCGGCAGGAACTTGCCGAGCGCGTCGGTATATTCCATCGCCGGGGTTTCCACCGGCTCGAAGCCGTAGCGCTCATAGACCGTGCGGATTTTCTCCACCATCGCGCGCGTGGCGGCGATCTCGGCGGGCGTGCGGTCAACCAGCCCGCGCGGCAGGCGGGCTTTGAGTTTCTGCGGTTTTTTGGGCTTTTTGTCGGACATGGGCGCTTGGTACCAGCCGCCCAAACGTCCGGCAAGCGCCAGTCATGCCGGTCTTCAATTCACCAGCACCGCGCCGTCACACCGTACCCCGGTGACCCATGTATCGACCTGGCCGAGCCCGAGGCCCAGCGTCTGCAGCACCGAGTTCAGCAGCGTATCGATCGAGCCGGTCGCGCCGCCGATGATGCCGGCGACCAGCGTGCCTATCCCCGGAATCGGCAGACCGAGCGGACCGACCTGCACGCCGAGTTGCAGATCGCCGAGCAGGCTCGATGTGAGGGACGACGTGAACGAGGTCGTGTTCACGGTCTTTCTGGTCTGCGCCTGAATGTCCGAATAGCTGAAGGTCACGGGCGTCGGCGCGGAATTGGCCATGGCGGCATGGGCGCGTCCGGTCACCTGCACGGCGCCGAGATTGACGAGTTGCGCACCCGGCGGGTTCGGCTTGGTGGAGAAATTCGTCATCATCGACGGCGTCACATCGCCGATCCACGCATCGACGATGCCCGGCGAAACGCCGAGCGTCACCGAGGACGCGCTGACGCTTGGATAGCCGCACGACACCGAATTGAGCGTCGCGGTTCCTGCTGCGACCTCGACATAGACCGGAAGATTGACCACCGACACCGTGCCGCTGCCGATCAGCTGAATCTTGAGCAGGATGCGCGTCTGCGCGGTGTGGACGCTTGCGCCCTGCGTACCGACGGTGATCCAGCTCGTGCCGACCGGCCGCTCGCCCACCGTCGCCATCAGCGTCACGCCCGCGATGCCCGGCAAGTTGAGATTCAGCCCCGCGGAGATCTGGTTGGTGCCGTTGGCGAGCCCCGCCGTCGCCGCGAGCAGGTCATAGGCCGAGACCTGAACGGATGTCTTCGGCTTTTGTCCGACCGTGAGATTGGAATAGGGTCCGAGATCGATCAGCGACTTCGGTGTGATCTTGTTGGTCAGGCCCGTCACCGCGGACGATACGCTTGCCAGCGCCGAGGTCGCGCCGTTGTTGCCGTTCGCGGTGGCAAGCGCGGCGATGGCGTCCGGCAGCTTGATGTTGGACGACAGCAGCGTGTCATAGGTCACGCCGGTCAGGTTGACGCGCGCCGCCAGCGCCGAGAGAAAGTCGAAGGCATCGACCTTCGCGCCGAGCAGCGCGTTGTAATCCATCACCGACAGCGACAGCGTGGTGCCGAGCATGTTGCCGAGCAGCGTGTTCAGCAATCCGCCATTGAGCGACGCCAGCCGCGAACCTATGGCAAACGTCACAAGCTGGGTGGTGCTGGCGACTGCGGTGGCCTTCAGGCTCCACTGGCTGTCACCGGTGATCACCTTGCCGAAATAAAGCGGCGTCCTGGTCTGCAGGGTGACGCGCACCGCATTGGGGGGCTTGGCCCCCGCCACGAAGCGCTGCTGCGGCAACACCGACAGGTTCGCCTTGTACACGCCGGGCTCCACAGCCACGAGTGAGTCCGGCGGGTAGTTGTTTTTGGCGACCGTCGCCGCAGCAGCGCGCGATGCATTGTCGAGATCGCTCGCGGCCACGATGGCCGCGAGATCGGCAGCGCTCTGGGCCCGGCGCTTGTCGGCGAAGATGCTGCCGACATCAATGCCAAGCGCGGTGCAGGCGATCACCAGCAGCACCGATGCCGCACTCATGATGGCGATATTGCCGCGCTCGTCGGCGGCGAAGCGGCGCAGCAATCTCGCCGGATGGCCACGGTCCTCATGGTGAGGAGCATTGTGGCCGGCCTCGCCCGGCCACAATGCATCTCGAACCATGAGAGCATTCGCAGCCTCATCCTTCGAGACGCGCGCAAGAGCGCGCTCCTCAGGATGAGGACAAGCATCAGAACTTGAATCGATCCAAGCGCTCATGATCTCAATACCCCCCACGCGGGATCGCTGCGGAACGCACGACCGTGGACGGCGGCACCGGCACGAAGGTCGGCAGCGAATAGATGAACATGCCGGACGCGTCGTAGTTGACGGACACGATGAAGACATTGGCGTCGGAGCCAGAGGTGGCCGCGTTGACGGTGAGCCTGGCCGGATCGATCAGCGGATAGGATTTGACGTTGCCGGTGACATAGGCATTCGCGAGCGAGCTGCGTTCGCTTTCATTCAGCCCCGCGATGGAGGAGCGCGCGGCCTCAGCGGCAAGCTGCTGCACGCCGTGGATCACCGCGAGATACGAACCGTACATGACGATCCCGAACACGATCATCAGGAACAGCGGCGCGATGATCGCGAACTCGACGGCAATCGCGCCATCGCGCGCCGCGGGAAAAATCTTGAGGCGATGCTTCATGGCGCTTGCCCGTGCCTGTTTCCTCACGCACATCCAAGCACACAACTTTTAAGAGCGAACTAATTCATAAAACAACTATTAGTGGTATATCTGTCCATCGCCCATGCGAGACTTCACTTAAGGGCGACCATGCGCCGCGATGCGTTTCGCGCCCCTGGAGAAACTGTTAGGTTCGCCGCCAAAGAAACTTCACCTGCCGGAAGGAACGTTGCCTTGAATATTCAGCATCCCCGCCCGCCTGTCGCCACGCCGAACGACCTCGACGCCTACTGGATGCCGTTCACGGCGAACCGCGCCTTCAAGCGCAAGCCGCGCATGCTCGCCGGCGCCAAGGACATGCACTACTTCACCACCGACGGCCGTGCGATTCTCGACGGCGCGGCGGGCATGTGGTGCAGCAATGCCGGCCATAACCGCGATTCCATCGTCGATGCGATCCAGAAGCAGGCGGCAGCAATCGACTATGCGCCGCCGTTCCAGTTCGGCCATCCCAAAGCCTTCGAGCTGGCCAGCCGCGTCGCGGCGCTGGCGCCGAAGGGCCTTGAGCACGTGTTCTTCTGCAATTCCGGCTCCGAAGCGGTCGACACCGCGCTGAAGATCGCGCTGGCCTATCACAACGGCCGCGGCGAGGCCGGACGCACCCGCCTGATCGGCCGCGAGCGCGGCTATCACGGCGTCGGCTTCGGCGGCATTTCCGTCGGCGGCATGGTCAACAACCGCAAGATGTTCGGCACGCTGCTCACCGGCGTCGATCACCTGCCGACCACCTACGACCGCGAGAAGCAGGCTTTCAGCAAGGGCGAGCCGGACTATGGCGCGCATTTCGCCGATGACCTCGAGCGTATCGTCGGCCTGCATGGCGCGAACACCATCGCGGCCGTGATCGTCGAGCCGATGGCGGGCTCCACCGGCGTGCTGCCGTCGCCGAAGGGCTACCTGAAGCGGCTGCGCGAAATCACCGAGAAGCACGGCATCCTGCTGATCTTCGACGAGGTCATCACCGGTTACGGCCGCCTCGGCTACGCCTTCGCGGCGGAGCGTTACGGCGTGACGCCGGACCTGATCACCTTCGCCAAGGGCATCACCAACGGCGCGGTGCCGATGGGCGGCGTGGCGGTACGCGACGGCATCTTCGACTCCTTCATGAAGGGGCCGGACTACATGGTCGAGTTTTTCCACGGCTACACCTACTCGGCCCATCCGCTGGCCTGCGCCGCCGGCCTCGCCACCCTCGACATCTACCGCGAGGAAGGTCTGTTCGAGCGCGCCAGGGCGCTGGAGCCGAAATGGGCCGACGCGCTGATGGAGCTGCGAAAGGAGCCGAACGTGGTGGACATCCGCACCGTCGGCATCACGGCGGGCATCGACCTGACCCCGAACAAGGACGGCGTCGGCAAGCGCGGGATGGATGCGCTGGACAGCGCCTTCCATGACCACGACCTGATGATCCGCGTCGCGGGCGACACCGTCTGCCTGACCCCGCCGCTGATCATCTCCGAAAGCCAGATCGGCGAACTTATGGACAAGGTCGCCAAGGTCATCCGCGCGGTGGCGTGATCGTCCTCTCAGCCGGGTGAAAAAATTGTCATCGCCGGGTTTATCCCGGCCATCCCGATGACTGAGGCACTGTGCACGCATTTTCGGGATCACCGGGACAAGCCCGGTGATGACAACGGAAATGTGGCTGCTTCAGCGCCTGACACATTAGATTTCGCGCCGAATCAAACTTGATGCTAGAGTCCCGGCAGCTATGGCTGGGCAGGCTTCATGATCCGCATTTCGACGATTTTCATCGCCATCTGCATGGTGCTGATCGCAGCGTCGCTCGGCCTGATGGTCTATGCGCTGGCGGGCCTCACCGTCCCCGAATCCGCCATCGTCGCCCTTGCCGCCCTCACCTTCCTGATCCTCTACAATGCGGTGTCGATGCGCCTGCGCGACCGCACCGATGTCGGCGGCCAGATCGCGGATCTGTCCCGCGGCACCGCCGATCTCGCGCGGCAGGTCGCCGAGTTCGGCCGCCGCATGGGCGCCATCGAGGCCCGCCTCGCCGCCATCGACAGCACCGGCCACGACCGCGTGCAGACTGTCGCCACCGAAATCAGCGAGCTGGGTTCGCTGGTCCGGCAACTGGCCGTATCGGTTGCCGCTCATGATGACCTGCTCGCCCATGCGACCGGCACCATCGTCGCGGCACCGGCCCCCACCGCATACGCTGCTGATCTAACGGCGAGCGAAACCGTAGCGGCTGCTACGCCCACCATTGCGGCAAAACCGATCGATGCTCCCGCTCCGGCCGCGAACATCACGAACGCCCAGTTGCTCGTCGCGGTGAAGAACGCCGTCGAAGCCAACCGCATCGATCTCTTTCTTCAGCCGATGGTGACGCTGCCCCAGCGCAAGGTTCGTTTCTACGAGGCGGTGGCGCGCCTGCGCGACGATCAGGATCAGGTGCTGGCCGCAGGCGACTTCATCGGCGCGGCCGAAGCCGCGGGCCTGATGGGCCAGATCGACCACATGGTGATGCTGCGCTGTGTGCAGGTGCTGCGCCGCCTGATGGTCCGCAGCAAGGATGTCGGCGTGTTCTGCAACATCGCCGGTGCGACACTGAGCGATCCGTCCGCGTTCCGGCAATGCCTCGATTTCCTCGAAGCCAATCGCGCACTGGCGCCTTCGCTGGTGCTGGAATTCAAGCAGAGTGTTTTCCGCCATCTCGGCCCGATCGAAAGCGAGCATCTCGCGGCGCTACAGCGGCTCGGCTACGGCTTCTCCATCGACAATGTCTCCGACCTGCGGTTCGATCCGCGCGAACTCGCCGACCGCGGCGTGAAGTTCATCAAGGTTCCGGCGGGAATGCTGCTCGACCAGAAACAGCTCTCGGCCTCTGACATTCACGCCGCCGACCTGTCGGACCTGCTCGGACGGTTCGGCATCGATCTGGTCGCGGAGCGGATCGAGGGTGAGCGCGCCGTGGTCGATCTACTGGATTACGATGTCCGCTTCGGACAGGGCTTCCTGTTCGCGCCGCCGCGTCCGCTTCGTCCGGAAGGCGCCGCCACGCCAGCGATGGAACAGCCCGTCTCTTCTGCGGCTGCGGCTGTTGACGCCCCGGCCCGAAAAGAAGACAAAGTCGGCGTCAAAATCGAGCCGGAGGCCATCCGCGCGACCGGCAATGCCGCGCTAGTGTCCCGCGTCCGCCCTTCGCCTCCATCTGCTGCACCCGCAGAGCGAAGGGCGGACGCGAAGGGACACTAGCAAATCTTAACCGGCGTGATCCTGTGGTTCTGACATTCGTAAAAGTGCTTGCGAAAGACGCATCACGAATGTCAGAACCGGATCACGCAGTGCGCCGAGCCTCCGCACAAAAGTGATCCATTTTCATGAGCCTGCCTGACGCCGCTTTGCGCTTCGCCGACCGTTTGCGCGATCTCACCGCCCATGTGGACGTGATCCTCAGCGACGTCTGGGGCGTCATCCATGACGGCATTCACGGCTTCCCGCATGCCTGCAAGGCGCTGCAGGCGTTCCGCGAACAGGGCGGCACGGTGATCATGATCACCAATGCGCCGCGCCCGGCGGATTCGGTGCAGCGCCAGTTGCGCAAGATGGAGATTTCCGACGAGACCTACGACGCCATCGTCTCGTCCGGCGACCTGACCCGCAACTTTGTGGCCTCACGCCTCGACCAGCCGCTGCTGCAGATCGGCCCCGAACGCGACAATCCGATGTTTCGCGGCCTCGACGTCAGGTTCACCACGCTCGAAAACGCCGAATACATCGTCTGCACCGGTCCCTACGACGACGAGGTCGAGACCGAGGAAAACTATCGCAGCATGATGGAAGAGGCGCGCAAGCGCAATCTCACCTTCGTCTGCGCCAATCCGGACATCGTCGTCGAGCGCGGCCACAGGCTGATCACCTGCGCCGGCGCCATCGCCGAACTCTATCGCAGCCTCGGCGGCGAGGTGATCTTCTATGGCAAGCCGCACAAGCCAATCTATGACCGCGCGCTCGAACTGGCCGCACAGAAGCGCGGCAAGTCCACGCCGCTGAACCGCGTTCTTGCCATCGGCGATTCCGTGCGCACCGACCTGACCGGCGCGAACATGATGGGACTGGACTGCCTGTTTCTCACCCGCGGCATTCATGCGGTGGATTTCGAGGGCATCGACGTCGCCGACGAATTCGCGGTGCGCCGCCTGTTCGGCGAAACCAAGCCACCGCGCGCGCTGATGCGCGATCTGAGGTGGTAGTTATCCCACCTCCGTCATTGCGAGCGAAGCGAAGCAATCCATCTTTTACAGCTTTAAACAGCTGGATTGCTTCGTCGCTTTGCTCCTCGCAATGACGAGTCCGACAAAACAAAACGCCCGGCACGAGGCCGGGCGTTTCAAAAACACAAATCTGTCGGAACGCAGCTTACGCCGGCACGTTGTCCGGGAACACCGCTTCGATCTTGGTCTTCAGGGTCGCGGCGTTGAACGGCTTGACGATGTAATTGTTCACGCCGGCCTTCTTGGCGGCGATCACGTTTTCCGTCTTCGACTCAGCCGTGATCATGATGAAAGGCGTGGTGGCGAGGTTAGGATCGCTGCGCACTTCCTTGAGCAGGTCGTAGCCGGTCATCGGCTCCATGTTCCAGTCGGAAATGACGAGGCCGTACTTCTTGCCGCGCATCTTGTTGAGCGCCGCCGAGCCGTCGCTGGCGTCATCGATATTCTCGAAACCGAGCTGCTTGAGAAGATTGCGGATGATGCGGATCATCGTGTTGTAATCGTCCACAACCAGAACCGGCATCGACAAGTCCATAGCCATCGCTGTTTTTCTCCCTCAAACGCAGCAACCGGCATGCGTTATCAAACCATTACGAAAAGCTTCTGCCCTCCGCAGTCCGCCGGACCCTAGCACCCGCCGCTTAAACAGCCCGTTAATCCGGTTGCATCCGGTTTATCTCAAGTTGTGACGGCTTGACTTAAGGGGCGGGGCAGGATCACGGTCCGGACCGATTTTCCAGCAGATTCAGCCGATAACCATGACGACAAGTTTTACTGTCATTCGCGACGACACCCCCGCCGACGAGATCGTCAAAGGCGCGGTCGTGGCGCTGGGCAATTTCGACGGCGTGCATCTCGGCCACCGGGCCGTGATCGCGGCTGCGGTCGATATGGCCCGCAAAAAAGACCGTCCGGCGCTGGCCGTGACCTTCGAGCCGCATCCGCGTACATTCTTCAGTCCCAACACACCGCAGTTCAAACTGACCGAGCTGAACGACAAGCTGCGCCTGCTTGCGGCCACCGGCCTCGACGGCGCGGTGGTGATGGCCTTCGATGCGGCGCGCGCCCGCACCAGCGCGGAAGATTTCATTAACCACGATCTGGTCGAGCGGCTCGGCGTCACCGGAATTTCCGTCGGCTTCGACTTCCATTTCGGCAAGGGCCGCACCGGCTCACCCACCCTGCTCGCGGTGGAAGGCCCGAAGCTCGGTATCGAGGTCCATATCCAGGCCCATGTCGACGCCGACGGCCGCGCGGTGTCGTCGACCGCGATCCGCAATGCGCTGGGTCAGGGCGACATTGCCGAAGCCAGCGACTTGCTCGGCTATCCCTGGTTCATTTCCGGGGAAGTCATTCACGGCGAAAAACGGGGCCGCGACCTGGGTTATCCGACCGCCAATATCCGGCTCGATCCCGCCTGCGGGCTGCGCCACGGCATCTATGCGGTGCGGGCGGGTCTTGGCGACAAGCGTATCGACGGCGTCGCCAGTTTCGGCCGCCGCCCGACCTTCGACAACGGCGCGCCGCTGCTGGAAGTGTTCCTGTTCGACTTCAAGGGTGACCTTTACGGCCAGCGGCTCGATATCGCCTTCATCGGCTTCATCCGCGACGAGCTGAAATTCGATGGCATCGACGCGCTGGTGCGCCAGATGAACGACGACAGCGCAAAAGCCCGCGCCATGCTGGCGGCGGCGCCGGATGCGTTTCCGAAGCTGGGGAAGATAAGCTGAATTGCCATGGCCGGGCTTGTCCCGGCCATCTCGATCGCATGGCACCGTGCTTCATCGATCGGGATCACCGGGACAAGCCCGGTGATGACAGTTGCGAGACCACATATAAATGGCCCTCCGCCCGCAAATTTACCCGCCCTCCCGGGTTTCCCCTCCCCGCCAAAACGCGCTATTCACCCCGCCATGACCGAAAAGCCCAAATCCGACGCCCCCGACTATTCCAAAACCATCTATCTGCCGCAGACGGACTTCCCGATGCGCGCGGGCCTGCCCCAGCAGGAGCCGAAGATTCTGGCGCGCTGGAACGAGATCGGCCTCTACGGCAGGCTGCGCGAAGGCGCCAAGAGCCGCCCGAAATTCGTGCTCCATGACGGCCCCCCCTATGCCAACGGCAGCATTCATATCGGCCACGCGCTGAACAAGATCCTCAAGGACGTGGTGACCAAGAGCCAGCAGATGCTCGGCCACGATTCCAACTACGTGCCGGGCTGGGACTGCCACGGCCTGCCGATCGAATGGAAGATCGAGGAAGAGAACTACCGCTCCAAGGGCAAGCAGAAGCCGAACCTGAAAGATTCAGCGGCGATGCTGGCCTTCCGCAAGGAATGCCGTGCCTATGCCGAACACTGGCTCGGCGTGCAACGTGAGGAATTCAAGCGCCTCGGCGTGATCGGCGACTGGGACCACCCCTACACAACGATGAGCTTCCCGGCGGAAGCGCAGATCGCGCGCGAGATCATGAAGTTCGCGGCTAACGGCACGCTCTATCGCGGCTCCAAGCCGGTGATGTGGAGCGTGGTCGAAAAGACTGCGCTCGCCGAAGCCGAAGTCGAATACGAAGACCACACCTCGGACACCGTGTGGGTGAAATTCCCGGTCAACGCCGCGCATGGCCGCCTCGCGCAGGCCTCGGTGGTGATCTGGACCACCACGCCATGGACGCTGCCCGGCAACCGCGCCATCAGCTTTTCGCCGAAAATCTCGTATGGCCTTTACAAGGTCACCGACGCGCCCGCCGACAACTGGGCAAAGACCGGCGACCTGCTCATCCTCGCCGACAAGCTGGCGGAGGATGTGTTCAAGCAGGCGCGCGTCACCTCCTACGAGAAGGCGGGCGACGTTTCCGCCGACATTCTCGACGCCATCGAATGCTCGCATCCGCTGAAGGGCCTTGAGGGCGGTTATGAATTCGTGGTGCCGCTGCTCGCGGGCGATCACGTGACCGACGACACCGGCACCGGCTTCGTGCACACCGCGCCCAGCCACGGCCGCGAAGACTTCGATGTCTGGACGGCGAATGCGCGCGACCTCGAAGCGCGCGGCATCAGTTCGGTCATCCCCTACACCGTCGACGCCGACAGCGCGCTGACCGAGCAGGCGCCGGGCTTCACCGGAAAACGCGTGCTCACCGACAAGGGCGAGAAGGGCGACGCCAACGAGGCGGTCATCAAGGCGCTGATCGAACGCGGCATGCTGCTCGCGCGCGGTCGCCTCAAGCATCAGTATCCGCATTCCTGGCGCTCGAAGAAGCCCGTCATCTTCCGCAACACGCCGCAATGGTTCATCGCGATGGACAAACCCATCGAGGACGACGGCAAGGCGAAAGCCGGCGACACGCTGCGCGCCCGCGCGCTGCAGGCCATCAGCGTCACCCGCTGGGTCCCGGCGCAGGGCCAGAACCGCATCACCGGAATGATTTCGGGCCGCCCGGACTGGGTGATCTCGCGCCAGCGTGCCTGGGGCGTGCCGATTGCCGTGTTCGTGCGCGAGAAAGGCGACGGCTCCGCCGAAATCCTGCAGGACGCGACCATCAACGCGCGCATCGCGGACGCTTTCGAAAAAGAAGGCGCGGATGCTTGGTACGCCGAAGGCGCGCGCGAGCGCTTCCTCGGCTCCCGCGCCAATGAGGATTGGACCAAGGTCGACGATATTCTGGACGTCTGGTTCGACTCCGGCTCGACCCACGCCTTCGTGCTGGAAGATCCGGTGCACTTCCCTGGTCTTGCCGGCATCAAGCGCAAGATCGACGGCGGCAAGGACTCCGTCATGTATCTTGAAGGCAGCGACCAGCATCGCGGCTGGTTCCACTCCTCGCTGCTGGAAAGCTGCGGCACCCGCGGCCGCGCGCCCTATGACGTGGTGCTGACTCACGGCTTCACGCTGGACGAGAACGGCCGCAAGATGTCGAAGTCGCTCGGCAACACCACCGATCCGCAGAAGGTCATCAAGGACTCCGGCGCGGACATCCTGCGCCTTTGGGTCTGCGCCACCGACTATGCCGACGACCAGCGCATCGGGCCCGAGATTCTCAAGAACACCGTCGAGACCTACCGCAAGCTGCGCAACACCATCCGCTGGATGCTCGGCAGCCTCGCGCATTTCCGCGACGAGGACCGCATCAAGGCGGAGGACATGCCCGAGCTTGAGCGGCTGATGCTGCACCGGCTGTCCGAAGTGGATACGGTGATCCGCGAGGCCTACGCGAATTTCGACTACAAGACCGTGGTGGCGACGCTGGCCGCTTTCATGAACACCGAACTGTCGGCGTTCTACTTCGACATCCGCAAGGACACGCTGTACTGCGATCCGCCATCGTCTGTGGCGCGCAAGTCGGCGCTGACCGTGATCGACTATCTGTTCCGCGCCATCGTGACCTGGCTCGCTCCGGTCCTCAGCTTCACCGCAGAGGAATCCTGGCTGTCGCGTTATGGCGAGGCCGCCGTTTCGGTGCACCTCGAACTGTTCCAGAGCGTGCTGCCGGGCTGGCGCAACGAGGCGCTGGCGAAGAAGTGGGACACCATCCGCGACGTGCGCCGTGTCGTGACCGGCGCGCTGGAGATCGAACGCGCCGCCAAGCGCATCGGCTCCTCGCTCGAAGCTTCGCCGATGATCTATTACAGCGAAGACCTGATGCCGAACCTGTTCGACGTCGACTGGGCAGAGGTCTGCATCACCTCCAGCTTCACCGTGATGGTCCTTAAGGACGGCGATGTACCGCCCGCCGACGCGTTCCGGCTGAACGACGTTCCCGGCGTCGCGGTGGTGGTGGAAAAAGCCGCCGGCACCAAGTGCGCGCGGTCGTGGAAGATCCTGCCGACCGTCGGCGAGGACGCGGACTATCCCGACGTCTCGCCGCGCGACGCACAGGCGCTGCGCGAATTGAAGGCTTTGGGGATCGGCGCGTGAGCCCCCTGCTCCGCTCCGGTCTCATCGCGGCCATCGTGGCCCTCGTTATCGATCAGGCCTCGAAGCTGTGGCTGCTGAACGTCTATGTGCTCGGCCCGCGCGGCACCGTGAAGATCACGCCGTTTTTCGACCTCGTGCTCGCCTGGAACACCGGCATCAGCTACGGCTGGTTT
Organism: Afipia sp.; assembly: GCA_017308575.1. Taxonomy (GTDB): domain Bacteria; phylum Pseudomonadota; class Alphaproteobacteria; order Rhizobiales; family Xanthobacteraceae; genus Afipia. The sequence goes on along the minus strand of JAFKEQ010000002.1, from coordinate 202,473 downwards.
CAGGACAGCGGGCCGCTCGGCCAGACCATGCTGCTGATCGTCAAGGCTGCGGCCGTCATCGTGCTCGGGGTCTGGATGGCGAAATCCGGCACCCGGCTTGCGGTCATCGGCCTCGGCCTCATCATCGGCGGGGCCATCGGCAATGCGATCGACCGGCTGGCCTATGGCGCGGTGGTCGATTTCGCGCTGTTTCACATCCAGATCGGCGGAAAAACCTACAACTGGTACGTGTTTAACCTTGCCGACGTTGCAATCGTTGCTGGGGTCGCCGCCCTCCTGTATGACTCCTTTGTGAGCCCGGGTGCCGCAAAAAGGCCCCGATAACCGGGGATATGCTTGGCCTCGGTTTGGGACCTAAAGTATTGGTTCCATGCGGTTTGGAAGCACGGCGGCCCAAAGCACGGCTTTTAGGCCGTCGGTCGAAACGAACGGGATCAGGATAACGCCATGCGTGAGACCGGCAGCTTCGGTTCAGGTTACCTCCTTTCACCGCGTCTCGCGGCCCGTGGCCTGCGCGTGGCCGCGATCCTGTTCGGCGTCGGCCTGGTGTTCGGCGCGGCCCCCCTGCACGCGCAGGATGGCGACGAAGACGAAGACAACAGGTCATTCGAACAGAGGTTGATGGACAACTTCATGAGCGGTCTCGGCGCGAAGAAGCTCGAGGACGCCGGGATCGACTATCGCGAGCGCTCTCCGCTGGTTGTCCCCTCCAAGATCGCTCTTCCGCCGCCTCAGACCGGCAAGACCAAGCTTGCGCCGAACTGGCCGAAAGACCCGGACGAGGCCGAGCGCAAGGCCGCGATTGAACGTTCGAAGCAGAAGGTGATGTCGCCGGAAGAAGCCCGCCGGCCACTGATGCCCAGCGAACTCGCGCAGAAGAAACCACGCGGAAGCGGATCGGCCGACAATTCGACACCGGGCGCCAATAATTCCACCGCACCGATCATGATGCTGCCATCGCAGCTCGGCTATACCGGCGGTCTGTTTTCGGGCGCATTCGGTGAGGGCAAAGGGGAAGCCGAAAAGTTCACCTCGGAGCCCGAGCGCACGGAGCTGACGCAGCCTCCGACGGGCTATCAGACGCCCTCGCCCAACCAGCCCTATGGCATGGGCAAGCTCGGCGCGCCCATCGAAAAATGCGACAGCGCCAGCGGCAAGTGCGAAAAGATCTGGCAGTAAACCTTCGCGGCCGGAACATCCCGCGTGACATCCCGTCAGCGGCCTTTCGTCCGATCGTTGCGGCCAGCTCTGGCGCACCGGTCCCAGTGCAGCCAGATCCGGTATGATCGCTTCAGCTCCGCGAGTTCGCCTCTTGCGGAACTGGATATCTCCCCGGCGACAACCTCGCGGTCCGGCACAACATGATGGTCTCTCGTCCCTTCGTTCTCCGGGCCGCCGCGGCGCTCGGCATCCTATGCGCTCCGCTCATCGCCCAAAGCGCCAGCGCGCAGCAGGCCGCAGGGCAGCGGCCGACGACATTCACCCTCGGCAACGGCCTTCAGGTCGTGGTCATTCCCGACCGGCGCACGCCCGTCGTCACCCAGATGATCTGGTACAAGGTCGGCTCCGCCGACGAGACGCCGGGGAAATCCGGCCTCGCGCATTTTCTCGAACACCTGATGTTCAAGGGCACCGCCAAGCATCCGGCGGGAGAATTCTCGCAGCTCATCGCGCGGATCGGCGGCAACGAGAACGCCTTCACCTCCACCGACTACACCGCCTACTTCCAGCGCGTGCCGCGCGACCAGCTTGCGACCATGATGGAGTTCGAGGCCGACCGCATGACCGGCCTCATCCTCAAGGATGAAAACGTGCTGCCCGAGCGCGACGTGGTGCTGGAAGAATACAACATGCGCGTCGGCAACAGCCCCGATGCGCGGCTGACCGAACAGATCATGGCCGCGCTGTATCTCAATCATCCCTATGGCCGCCCGACCATCGGCTGGCATCAGGAGATCGAGAAACTCAACCGCGAGGATGCGCTCGCCTTCTACAAGCGCTTCTACGCACCGAACAACGCGACGCTGATCATTGCAGGCGATGTCAGCGCCGACGGCATCCGCCCGATGGTGGAAAAGGCCTATGGCCACATTCCGCCACAGCCGTCGATCCCGGCGCAGCGCATTCGCCCGCAGGAGCCGACGCCCGCCGGGCCGCGCACCGTCACGCTGTCCGATCCGCGCGTGGAACAGCCGAGCATGCGGCGCTACTATCTCGTTCCGTCGTCGGTCACCGCCGCCCAGACCGAAGGCTCCGCGCTCGAAGTGCTGGCGCAACTGATGGGCGCGGGCAGCAACTCGTATCTCTATCAGGCGCTGGTGGTGAACAAGCCGCTCGCGGTCAGCGCGGGCGCCTGGTATCAGGGCACGGCGGTCGATCCGAGCCAGTTCGGCATCGCTGCTTCGCCCAAGCCCGGCGTCGCATTCGCGGACGTCGAGAAGGCCATCGACGAGGTAATCGCGAAACTCGCCACCGATCCGGTGCCCGCGGAAGATCTCGAACGCATTAAAACGCAGATGATCGCCGAGTCGGTCTATGCGCAGGACAGCCAGACCACGCTGGCGCGCTGGTATGGCGCCGCCATCACGGTTGGAATGAGCGTCGATGACGTGCGGGCCTGGCCGGACCGCATCCGCGCCGTGACCGCTGAACAGGTGCGCGACGCCGCACGGACATGGCTCGACAAGAAGCGCTCGGCCACCGGCTATCTCGTCAAGGACACCAGCGCAATCACCGCCAAGCGCGAGGAGAAACGCTCGTGACCGTCACCCGTCGCCGTCTTCTCAAGCTCACCGCCGCGCTGCCGCTCGCGGCGCCTGCGCTCTCGCTTCTGTCCACGTCCGCATCGGCCGCCGCGAGAATCCAGCGCGTGGTCTCAAAGGGCGGCATTGAAGCCTGGCTGGTTCAGGACGCCACCGTGCCGCTGATCGCGATGGAATATGCCTTCGCCGGCGGCTCGTCGCAGGACACCGCCGACAAACCCGGCACCGGCAGCTTCACCGCCAACACGCTGGACGAAGGCGCGGCTGATCTGGATTCCAAGGCCTTCCACGAACGGCTGGAGCGCCGCGCCATCGAGATGACCTTCTCGGCCACGCGCGACTATCTGCGCGGCTCGATGAAGATGCTCAAGGAGCATCGCGACGAAGGATTCGGCCTCTTGAAGCTGGCGCTGACATCCGCGCGGTTCGACTCCGAGCCGCTGGAGCGCGTGCGTGCGCAGATGATCTCCAACGCGCGCCGCGAAACCACCAATCCGGTCTCGGTTGCGGGCCGCAAATTCTGGGAGCAGGCCTATGGCACGCATCCCTATGCGCGCGCGCCGAACGGAACGGTGGAAAGCCTGCCGGTCATCCAGGCCGCCGATCTGAAAGACTATGCGCAGCGCGTGCTGGCGAAGGACACGCTGAAAGTCGCCGTGGTCGGCGACGTCGATGCGGAGACCGCCGGCAAGCTGCTCGACACCGCCTTCGGTTCGCTGCCTGCGAAAGCGAATCTCACCCCGGTGCCGGATGCCGTCTTCGGCAAGCTGCCGCAACATTCCTTCACCGTGCTCGATGTGCCGCAGACCTCGATCAATTTCGGTGCGCCTGCAATTGCGCGCAACGATCCGGACTTCATGGCGGCCTATATCGTCAACCACATCCTCGGCGGCGGCACGCTCTCGACCCGGCTTTATCGCGAGGTGCGCGAGAAGCGCGGGCTGGTCTATTCGGTCTCGGAATCGCTGATCTGGATGAAGCACTCGTCGATCTTCGCAGGCTCCACCGCGACCCGCGCCGACAAGGCGACCGAAACGCTTCAGACCATCACCGCCGAACTCCAGCGCATGGGCAACGACGGCCCGACCCAGCAGGAGCTGGACGAGGCGAAGTCCTATCTCAAGGGTTCGCAGATGCTGGCGCTCGACACCTCGCCGAAATTCGCCACCGCGCTGCTGCAGTATCAGCTCGACAATCTCGGCATCGACTATATCGAAAAGCGCAACGGCATCGTCGATGCGGTGACGCTCGACGCCGCGAAGCGCGTGGCGCACCGGATCTGGGGCCAGGGACTGCTCAGCGTCAGCGTCGGCCGCGCGGTTCAGGCGTCGGCGCAACCGGCTGCGAAGTAGGCCGCGCTAGAACAGCGGCGTGCCGGGAATGAACGCGTCGAATGCCGCCCAGAACTGCTGGCGATAGCGATCCTGCTCCTGCAGGATTTCGTGCCGCGAACCCGCGATCACCAGATGCGATCCGGCACGCAGGTGATAGGCGAATTCCTCGATCGCCGGCGTCGACACCACGGTGTCGTTGCTCGCCGCCATCATCAGCAGCGGCTGGCGGATGCGCGAGGGATAATCCATCTCGCGAAACTGCATCATCGCCTTGAACGCCGTGTCGGCCCAGGCGATCGTCGGCGAGGCGATGCCGAGGGTCGGCGCTTCCTCATAGATCGCGGCGTTGCGCGCATAGCGCACGGGATCGGACGTCACCGGATTGTTGACGAAGGGCGTGGTGCCGACCAGCGCGCTGCTGCCGCCGGGCACATAGCTGCCGCCGAGGCCGAGCCAACGCAGCGAGCGCACCAGCATCCGGGTCGGCGTTTTGGTGGCGTAACCCGGCAGATCGATCATCGGCGCGGAGAGCACCATGCGGTCGAACCAGCGCTTGCCCGCATGGGCGACACGCAGCATCACCGCGCCGCCCATCGAATGCGCCAGCGCGTAGTAGGGCGGCGGACAATCCGGCAGCATGATCTGCTGCACGAAGGTTTCGACATCGACCTCGTAGTCAGAGAACCGGCGCACATAACCCTTGCGCGGATCGCGCAACTGCCGGGAGGAATGCCCCTGCCCGCGCCAGTCGATCATCGCCACCGCAAAGCCGCGCTCGCGCAGTTCGCGCACCGTCTCGAAATATTTTTCGATGCATTCGCCGCGCCCGGTGAAGACGCAGACCGTGCCCTTGCGCCCGGCGGGCGGCTGCCAGCGCGCGAAGCGCAGCTCCGCGCCGTCCGGCGTCTTGATGGTGCCGCTGACGACGTTGTCAGGAACCGGATTGGCGGGAATCGAAACAAGCGTCATGGGAGCCGGTCAGGAATCGGGGCGGGAAAGAGATATTGCGAACAAAAAAGTTGGGCTGGATAGCCTCTTGAACGTCCGAACCACCCTCCCATATCAGTTTCGTGCAGGCCTCTCTAGGCTGCACGCAGAACGAAAACCCGGCCCAATGGCGGGTTGTCTGCTCTTGGCAAACCCAGCGAAGAGTGGCGCGTTGTGCATGCGAGACAGTTCGCGAGGTGGCTCCGCCACCGCGAAAGATCGTCTGTCCCGCCTGAAAACGCGCTGGTCGCTCATTTTGGAGGACTAAATATGCGTAGCTTCGATCTCACCCCCTTCTATCGTTCCACCGTCGGTTTCGACCGTCTGTTCTCGCTGCTCGACCAGAGCGCCAGCGAAAGCGCGCCGGGCTACCCGCCCTACAACATCGAGCGCACCGGCGAGAACAATTTCCGGATTTCGGTCGCCGTCTCCGGCTTCTCACAGAATGAAATCTCGATCGTCGCCAAGGAAAACACCCTGACGATCAAGGGCGAGAAAGTCGCCAACGAGAACGGCCAGGCCTCCGAAGTGCTCTATCGCGGCATCGCGTCGCGCGCTTTTGAGCGCCAGTTCCAGCTTGCCGACTTCGTGCAGGTGAAGAACGCCTCGCTCGAGAACGGCCTGCTTCACGTCGATCTCGTTCGCGAGATTCCGGAAGCCGCCAAGCCGCGCCAGATTCCGATCACCACGTCGGCCTCCACGCCGCAGGTGACCGAGACCAAGGCCGCCGCCTGAGGCCATCGGCTCTTCTACCTCCCTCCCCAACTGCAAACGCCCCGGTGCCCCGGGGCGTTTTTTTGTTTGAAAAAGCTGTCAGGATCAGAGCGGAAACATCACTCCAGCGGCTGCACGTCGGGCATCTTTTGCGTGGGCCACAGCTTCACGTCGGACGATGGTGCCGGTGTCGCTGGCGCAGCCGAGGCGGATGCGGCGCCCACCGTGACCCTTGCGGCCTTGTTTTCCGCGGCTGTCCCGGCCGAAGCCGTTGCTGGCTGCCGCGCGGGAACGGCGGCGGGCGCGGACTGCGGCATCCGGCTGGCGATCTTGGGCGCGGGACGCTTGGCGGTCTGCGCCGCCGCGGCGTGCGGCCTTGGCGACGGAGCGGGCCGCACATCATAAGCGGGCCGTCCTCCGACCGGCGCTGGCGGAACGGGCGGGCCATAGGCCATGGATTCATAAGCCCTGGCCATGCGGTCGTTCAGTGTCGCATCGACTTCCATCGCCGGAACGAACCGCATGATGCGGCCGGTCCGGGCGTCGATGATCAGCCGTCCGTCGTCGCCGTTCGGATCGAGGGCCGCGACGGTGTAGATCCAGCCGCGCTGGGTGATCCGGCCCAGCGGCGAATAGCCAGAGGACCGCAGGACGGCGATCACCTGCGATGGCGGCAGCATCGGCCGGGCATCCGGCGCGGGGCGGCCATAGGACGGCGGAATCGCTGCGTAGGAACCCTGACCGTAAGGTCCCGGCCGATAGGGCCGATCGGCATAAGGCCCATCATACCCGGAGCGTTCGTAGCGCGGCGGAGGCGGAAGACTGTCGTCCTCCAGCACCCGCGGCATCGGAATGTGGATATCGCCCACCACCGGCAGATCGTCCGCGGCCCGGGCAGACGGCGCCACGGCAAGACCGGCGGCCAGAACACCGCCAAACGCGACGGCGGACGCCCATCGCTTCCCCGAAAACAGCTTCATCATCCAACGCTCCCGTTACAGATCCCGGAGCAGCTCACGCCGGGATTTCAACGATGCCCGCTTGGGCGGGTCTGGCGGCAAAGGTCGATTCCGATTTCGGCGGAGCTAGGACCGGATGACGGCGGCAATGCCTCAATCCTGAGGCGTGACGCAGGAGCCACATGACCGTGTTGATGCATCCCACCGGGGACTCTCACGCGCTTGTGTGATAGGTAAAAGTTTGGCAGTCTGGGGGTTAGGACAGGATCACTGTCCCAATTTCCGGGCAAACCCGGCATGGCGTTGATGGCGCCGGTAATATTTGCAGGCCGCTCGGCAGCCGGAAACGGCGCGCGCGAACTGCACTTTCGCAAGCAAGGCTCGTAACGGCGAGCGGTGGCCCCGAGGATCCTCAAGGATTTTTTCGACGGGTGCCGCAAACGCCAAAGCTACGGCCAAAATGGGCTAAAATAGAGTGCCTCTAAAGAGGCGTGAGGATGAGAATGAGCGGTTCGCAGATCGAGCGTGACGGAATCAAAGATGGTATCCCGGCAGCGGACTCGGGCTCGAAAAACCGCGAGCATAATTGGCGTCCCGCTGCTGAAGGTCTCTACGACCCCGCCCTCGAAAAAGATTCGTGCGGCGTCGGCTTCATTGCCAACATCAAGGGCAAGAAGTCGCATCAGATCGTGCAGGACGCGATCAACATCCTCTGCAATCTCGAACATCGCGGCGCTGTCGGCGCCGATCCGCGCGCAGGCGACGGCGCGGGCATCCTCGTGCAGATTCCGCACGCCTTCTTCGCACGCAAGGCGAAGGAAGCCGGCTTCGCCCTTCCCGCGCCCGGCCAGTACGCCGTCGGCCAGGTATTCATGCCCCGCGAGAAATCGTGGCGCGAGGTGATCAAGAGCATCGTCGCCGACAAGATCAAGTCCGAGGGCCTCAAGCTGCTGGGCTGGCGCGACGTGCCGGTCGACAATTCCTCGCTCGGCGAAACCGTCATCCCGACCGAACCGCACTGCATGCAGGTGTTCATCGGCTGCGGCGACTGCGCCGACGAAGACGATTTCGAACGCCGCCTCTACATCCTGCGCAAGGCGATCTCCAACGCCATCTATCAGCGCCGCGAACGCGCGCTCGCCGGTTATTACCCGGTGTCGATGTCGTGCCGGACGGTCGTCTACAAGGGCATGTTCCTCGCCGACCAGCTCGGCAAGTATTATCCCGACCTGCATGAGCCGGATTTCGAGACCGCGCTCGCGCTGGTTCACCAGCGCTTCTCCACCAATACCTTCCCGGCATGGTCGCTGGCGCATCCCTACCGCATGGTCGCGCACAACGGCGAAATCAACACCCTGCGCGGCAACGTCAACTGGATGGCCGCGCGTCAGGCGTCGGTGTCGTCCGAAAAGTTCGGCGACGACATCGAAAAGCTGTGGCCGATCTCCTACGAAGGCCAGTCCGACACCGCCTGCTTCGACAACGCGCTCGAATTCCTGGTGCAGGGCGGCTACTCGCTCTCGCACGCGATGATGATGCTCGTCCCCGAAGCGTGGGCCGGCAATCCGCTGATGAGCGAAGAGCGCCGCGCGTTCTACGAATATCACGCCGCGCTGATGGAGCCGTGGGACGGCCCGGCGGCGATCGCCTTCACCGACGGCCGCCAGATCGGCGCGACGCTGGACCGCAACGGCCTGCGCCCCGCGCGTTATCTCGTCACCAAGGACGACCGCATCGTGATGGCGTCCGAAATGGGCGTGCTGACCATTCCGGAAGACCAGATCGTCACCAAGTGGCGTCTGCAGCCCGGCAAGATGCTGCTGGTGGACCTCGTGCAGGGCCGCCTGATCCCGGACGACGAGATCAAGGCGGAACTGGCCAAGAGCCATCCCTATCGCAAGTGGCTCGACAACACCCAGATCGTGCTCGAGGAAATGGCCAGCGCGCCGGCCAAGGCCGCGCGCTCCAACCTGTCGCTGCTCGACCGTCAGCAGACCTTCGGCTATTCGCGCGAAGACCTCGACATCCTGCTGACGCCGATGGGCACCACCGGCGAGGAAGCCGCGGGCTCGATGGGCACCGACACGCCGCTCTCCGCGCTGTCGAGCAAGCCGAAGTCGCTGTTCACCTACTTCAAGCAGAACTTCGCGCAGGTCACCAACCCGCCGATCGATCCGATCCGCGAAGAGCTGGTGATGAGCCTCGTGTCCATCATCGGCCCGCGCCCGAACCTGTTCGACATCGAGGGCCTGTCCAAGACCAAGCGCCTCGAAGTGCGCCAGCCGATCCTGACCGACGCGGACCTGGAAAAGATCCGCTCGATCTCCGACGTCGCCGACAACCATTTCAAGTCGCGCACGCTGGACACCACATTCCACGCGGGCCTCGGCGCCGCGGGCATGGAGCAGGTGCTGGAAGAACTGTGCGGCCGCGCGGAAGCTGCGGTGCGCGAAGGCATCAACATCATCATCCTGTCGGACCGCGCCGCGGGCTCGGATCGCATTCCGATTCCGTCGCTGCTGGCGACCGCCGCCGTTCACCACCATCTCATTCGCACGGGCCTTCGCACCTCGGTCGGCCTCGTGGTCGAATCCGGTGAGCCGCGCGAAGTCCATCACTTCGCCTGTCTGGCCGGTTACGGCGCGGAAGCGATCAACCCCTATCTCGCGTTCGAGACCCTGATCGCGATGAAGGATCAGTTGCCCGCCAAGCTCGACGACAAGGAAATCGTCAAGCGCTACATCAAGGCGATCGGCAAGGGCCTGCTCAAGGTCATGTCGAAGATGGGCATCTCGACCTACCAGTCCTATTGCGGCGCGCAGATCTTCGACGCGGTCGGCCTCAAGGCGGATTTCGTCGCGAAGTATTTCGCCGGCACGCATACCCGCATCGAAGGCGTCGGCCTCGCCGAGATCGCCGAGGAAACCGCGCGCCGTCACTCGGAAGCCTTCGGCGATGCGCAGATCTACAAGACCGCGCTCGATGTCGGCGGCGAATACGCCTTCCGCACCCGCGGTGAGGATCATGCCTGGAACGCGGAAACCGTGTCGCTGCTGCAGCACGCGGTACGCGGCAACTCGCAGGACCGTTACCGCGCCTTCGCCAAGGTGCTGAACGAGCAGTCCGAGAAGCTGCTGACTCTGCGCGGGCTGTTCCGCCTCAAGAGCGCGGACGAAGACAAGCGCAAGCCGGTGCCGCTCGACGAAGTCGAACCGGCCAAGGAGATCGTCAAGCGCTTCGCCACCGGCGCCATGTCGTTCGGCTCGATCTCGCGCGAGGCGCACACCACCCTCGCGGTCGCGATGAACCGGATCGGCGGCAAGTCGAACACCGGCGAAGGCGGCGAGGAAGCGGACCGCTTCAAGCCGATGGCGAACGGCGATTCGATGCGCTCGGCCATCAAGCAGGTGGCCTCGGGCCGCTTCGGCGTGACGACGGAATATCTCGTCAACTCCGACATGATGCAGATCAAGATGGCGCAGGGCGCAAAGCCCGGCGAAGGCGGACAGTTGCCCGGCCACAAGGTCGACGCGACCATCGCCAAGGTGCGCCACTCCACTCCGGGCGTCGGCCTGATCTCGCCGCCGCCGCATCACGACATCTATTCGATCGAAGATCTCGCGCAGCTCATCTACGACCTGAAGAACGTCAATCCCGACGGTCAGGTCTCGGTGAAGCTCGTCTCCGAAATCGGCGTCGGCACCGTTGCCGCAGGCGTCGCCAAGGCGCGCGCGGATCACGTCACCATTTCCGGCTTTGAAGGCGGCACCGGCGCATCGCCGCTGACCTCGATCAAGCATGCGGGCTCGCCGTGGGAGCTCGGCATCGCCGAAACCCACCAGACCCTGGTGCGCGAGCGGCTGCGCAGCCGCATCGTCGTTCAGGTGGACGGCGGTTTCCGCACCGGCCGTGACGTCGTGATCGGCGCGCTGCTCGGCGCAGACGAAATGGGCTTCGCCACCGCGCCGCTGATCGCGGCGGGCTGCATCATGATGCGCAAGTGCCATCTCAACACCTGCCCGGTCGGCGTCGCGACGCAGGACCCGGTGCTGCGCAAGCGCTTCACCGGCCAGCCCGAGCACGTCATCAACTTCTTCTTCTTCGTTGCGGAAGAAGTGCGCGAGATCATGGCGTCGATGGGCTACCGCACCTTCCAGGAGATGGTGGGCCAGAGCCAGATGCTGGATCAGACCCGCCTCGTCGCGCACTGGAAGGCCAAGGGACTCGACTTCTCCAAGCTGTTCTTCAAGCAGCCTGCCCTGCCCGGCCAGAAGATCTATCACGCCGAGTCGCAGGACCATCACCTCGACAACGTGCTCGACCGCACGCTGATCAAGGAGGCCCAGGCCGCCATCGACCGCGGCGCGCCGGTGAAGATCCAGGCCGAGATTCACAACACCGACCGCAGCGCCGGCGCGATGTTGTCCGGCGTGGTGGCGAAGACCTACGGCCACACCGGCCTGCCGCATGACACCATCCATGTCAGCCTCAAGGGCACGGCGGGTCAGGCATTCGGCGCGTGGCTGGCGCGGGGCGTCACCTTCGATCTCGAAGGCGAAGGCAACGACTATGTCGGCAAGGGCCTGTCGGGCGGACACATCGTGGTCCGGCCGCCGAAGATTTCCGGCATCGTGCCGGAAGAGTCGATCATCGTCGGCAACACCGTGATGTACGGCGCCATCGAGGGCGAATGCTACTTCCACGGCGTCGCGGGCGAGCGCTTCGCGGTCCGCAACTCCGGCGCGGTCGCCGTGGTCGAGGGCGCGGGCGATCATTGCTGCGAATACATGACCGGCGGCATCGTGGTGGTGCTCGGCAAGACCGGCCGCAACTTCGCGGCGGGCATGTCCGGCGGCATCGCCTATGTGCTCGACGACGACGGCACGTTCGAGAAACGCTGCAACATGGCGATGGTCGAACTTGAACCCGTTTTGTCCGAAGAGATGATCAACGAGACGGCATTCGGCCAGATGGGCGACCTCGAAGCCCATGGCCGTGTCGACGTGTTCAAGAATCTTCTCGGCGAAGATATCGAGCGGCTGCACATCCTGATCTCGCGCCACGCCAAGCTCACCGGCTCGGCCCGCGCGCAGCACATCCTTGCGAACTGGAAGGATGTCCTGCCGAAGTTCCGCAAGGTGATGCCGGTCGAATACCGCCGCGCGCTGAAAGAAATGAAATCGCGCGAACCGGACGAGCCGAAAATCGCAATCGGGGCGTAAACAGAAGTCCCGTCACCCTGAGGCGCCCAAGCGTAGCGAGGGCCTCGAAGGGTGACGGAGCAGAACATTCATCCTTCGAGGCTCGCCGAATATGGCTCGCACCTCAGGATGACGACGAAACAGGATGCAGAGGCGTCAGAGTCACCATGGGTAAGCCTACAGGTTTTCTTGAGATCGAGCGTCACGACCGCAAGTACGAGCCGGTTGCCGAGCGCATTAAGAATTTCAAGGAATTCGTCGTTCCGCTGAGCGAGAAAGACACGCGCGACCAAGCCGCGCGCTGCATGAACTGCGGCATTCCCTATTGCCACGGCACCGGCTCGGTTCAGCCCGGCACGCCCGGCTGTCCGGTCAACAACCAGATCCCGGACTGGAACGACCTCGTCTACAAGGGCGACTGGGAAGAAGCCTCACGCGTTCTTCACTCTACCAACAATTTCCCGGAATTCACCGGCCGCATCTGCCCCGCGCCGTGCGAAGCCTCGTGCACGCTGAACATCGACGACAATCCGGTCACCATCAAGACCATCGAATGCGCCATCGTTGACCGCGCATGGGACAACGGCTGGCTGAAGCCGGAAGTCGCCGCGCACAAGACCGGCAAGAAGGTCGCCGTCGTCGGCTCCGGTCCTGCAGGCCTTGCCGCCGCGCAGCAGCTCGCGCGCGCCGGGCATGAAGTCCATGTGTTCGAGAAGTTCGCCAAGGCCGGCGGCCTGCTTCGCTACGGCATTCCCGACTTCAAGATGGAGAAGGGGATCATCGACCGCCGCGTCAAGCAGATGGAAGGCGAAGGCGTCGTCTTCCACTACAACACGCCGGTCGGCGGCGCGCATGCAGGCGCGGTCGAACCGCAGGACCTGCTGAAGGTTTACGACGCCGTGGCGCTGACCGGCGGCGCGGAAGCCTCCCGCGACCTGCCGATTCCGGGCCGCGAACTCGATGGCATTCACTTCGCGATGGAATTCCTGCCGCAGCAGAACCGCCGCGTCGGCAACGAACCGCTCGGCGACATTCGCGAAATCCTCGCGGGCGGCAAGGACGTGGTGGTGATCGGCGGCGGCGACACCGGCTCCGACTGCATCGGCACCTCGATCCGTCAGGGCGCCAAGTCCGTGACCCAGCTTGAAATCATGCCCGCGCCGCCGGAGCGCGAGAACAAGGCGCTGACCTGGCCGAACTGGCCGCTCAAGATGCGCCTGTCCTCGAGCCAGGCCGAAGGCGCCAAGCGCGAATACGCCGTGCTGACGCAGAAGTTCGAAGGCAAGGACGGCAAGGTCACCGGCCTCAAGTGCGTGCAGGTCGACGCCAAGTTCCAGCCGATCCCCGGCACCGAATTCGAACTGAAGGCCGATCTCGTGCTGCTGGCCATGGGCTTCGTGCATCCGGTGCACGAGGGCCTCCTGAAGAAGCTCGGCGTCGAACTCGATCCGCGCGGCAACGTGCGTGCTTCGACCAACGACTACCAGACCTCGGTGGCGAAGGTGTTCTCCTCCGGCGACATGCGGCGCGGCCAGTCGCTGGTGGTCTGGGCGATCCGCGAAGGCCGCCAGTGCGCGGCCGCGATCGACCGTCATCTGATGGGATCGACCAACCTGCCGCGGTAAGCGCGACATGACATTCCTCATCTACATTGCAGCAGCCCTCGCGGAAATCGGGGGCTGTTTTGCTTTCTGGGCGTGGCTGCGGCTCGGCAAATCGATCCTGTGGATCGTGCCAGGCACCCTGTCGCTGCTGGTGTTCGCTTATCTTCTGACGCTGGTGCCGAGCGATGCGGCGGGCCGCGCCTTCGCAGCTTATGGCGGCGTCTATATCGTCGCCTCGCTGGCATGGCTCTGGACGGTCGAAGGCGTGCGGCCCGACCGCTGGGATATCGGCGGCACCGCGCTTTGCCTGATCGGCGCGGCCGTCATTCTGTTCGGACCGCGTGCTGCGTAAGCCCGGCATGGCAAAGCCCCGCCATGACGGCGGGGCTTTGTGTGTCCATGTTGTTGCGTGATTACTCGATCACGCGAATGACGCGGCGGGTGCGCGGCTCCACGATCACGCGGCGGTCGTTCACGACGGCATAGCGATATTCGGTATGACTCGGCACCGGACGCAATTCGACGTAGTCGGGCAGAGGCTCGCCGACAACGACCCGCTCACGCACCACCACCGACGGTCCGGGCAGGCCGGTTACCGAGGAAATGACCGCCGCCGGAATATCGACAGCGGTGCCGACCGCAGCGCCCACGGTGCCACCGACAGCGCCGCCGATCGGACCACCGACCGCATGGCCCGCCGCAGCACCATTGCGTGCGCCTTCCACCGTGGCGCTCTGCGCAAGCGCGATACCTGGCGTCAGGGCAATGGCGGCAACCATCATTGCGTTACGAAGTTTCATCGTCATTCCTCCTGTGAAGTTGAGACCGACAGCTAACGGTCTCCCCTGCCGCGTGTTCCGGCGTGATGCAGGAGGAATTGCCGGGATTTCATGCAAGGCCCCGGGAACCCGCGAAAGTGAACGCGGGTTCCGCAAAGCGGCTCAGCTCTTTTGAATCCAGAACTGATACATCTGCGCAAAGGTTGCAGGATTTTCTTTTTCGAACGCGGCCCAGTTCTCGAGATTGGTGGCGGCCTTGTCCTGCGGGAAACGGCGCAGATAATTCGCGCGCGCCGGAGTCTCAAACCCGAGAAAGGTGAAGCCGTTCTCGGCGAGGAACGCCGCGATCTGCGGAATGGTGAACTGGTGCTCCTGCACATGGAACAGCAGGTCGCGGCATTCGCTCAAGCTGAAGAAATCGCTGAAGCGCGTGATGTTGTGCATCGGATCGCCCGCGGCCCGGCCGGCGATGTCCGCGCGCAGATGGCGAACATCCGCGGCCGAATAGTCACGTCCCTGCGCTTTCAGCGCAGTGCGCGCGGCATTGATGTCCTGACGCGCAAGCGCGCTGTAAAGCCCGATATGCATCAGGCCGCCCGGCTTCACCAGGCCGGAAAGCTTGCGCCAGCCATCGAGCGGATTTTTCAAATGATGCAGCACGCCGCTGGAATCCACCACATCGAACATCCTGTCGGCGGGCAGCGCCAGGATGTCGGCCTGCGCGTAACTGAGATTTGTGAGGCCGAGTTCTCTGGTCTTGCGGACCGCGTAGCTCAAACTGTTCAGACTGAGATCGACGGCCAGCACATTGGCCCCCGCGAACTGCAATGCGCGCTGGATCGCATGCTGCCCGGTGCCGCATCCCGCGACCAGAACCTCCGGCGCGCCCTTGCCCATGGCTTTGTAAGGCGCGCCCGGCAGGCGAGCCCGCATGTAATGATCGAGCGGCAGCGCCTGCGTATCGGCGGCGAGCCGCGTCCAGCGCGGATACGGATTTTCCTCGTACTGCTGGCGAACCTTCTGCGACACGTCGTCCTCGATCGCCGTCAGATGTTCGATCGTCGGGCGAATGGCATCTTCGCCGCGGGGATTGACGACCTGCTGCGCGATCAGCGCGCGCAACGGTGCCAAACCCTCCTGCCCGGCCAGACGGTCCGCGCTCTTGAGCGTGTGCAGCGGCAGATAGCTTGCCAGCACCGCCAGCCGCACCGGCGCGACCGCCTCGTTCTTCTCAAGCGCGGCCGTGATTGAATCGCTAAGCCTGCCGATCTGTTCGTTCTCTTGCTCGGACACGCCGGCGACGTATTCGTTGAGAAAGCTCTGCTGCGCGATGGATGCAGCCAGAGGCAGCCAGCTTTTGGCAGCCTCTTCCGCATCGGCGTCGCCGCGATCGATCGCACCCAGCAGCGCGCGGCACACGCCGGTCACGACACGCTCGACGTCGATGGTGGTGACGGGCGCAGCGGTCAACAATGCGTCGAAAAGACCTTCGCTGGCGAGCGACGCCAGATCGGCGGCATCGAACAGATCGGACAATTGCGCGGGCGTCCCGTCGGCGAGCCGCGCCACACAACGCTTCATGGAGGGCCTTCGCAACAGGATCGCGCCTGCTGCGGCGGCGAGATCGCGCGGCCGGGCCCACGGCTCGTTCAGGGCGCGGACCAGAAGCGCGACGATCTGCGGGTTGGCCTCAATCGTGGACGGGTCCGCCGATTGCAGCGCCAGCACGAATGTCGATCTGAGACCGGCGCTGTTGTCCGTTCGCAAGCCGTTGGCTGCGACGGTCAATGCCTCGATAGCGCGGCCCCGCAACAGCAACAGCGCGGCAAGATTGGTGTGTGCGCCGGGAAAGTCCGGTGCCAGTTCCAGCGCCTTGCGGTTGTGAACGATCGCTTCGTCGTCGCGCCCGAGATCGGACAGCACGCGCGCCAGATTGTAGTGCGGCTCCGGATTGGTCCTGTCGGACCCGATGGCCTTTCGCAGAAGCTCGATGCCCGCGTCGCTGTGGCCCGCGTGATGCGCCAGCAGCCCGAGATAGCCAAGCGCATCGGTATGGCGCGGATTGGCGGCGAGAATTTCGCGATAGCCGGCCTCGGCCTCGCGAAACTGTCCGGCCTGATGATGGCCGATCGCCTTCTGCAGCAGCATTTTCTCCAGCGCATTCGGAATACGCGTAGCGGTGGTGGTACCGGTCTTGCTGTCGGCGCGGCGCTGTTTTCTGTTCACGATTTCAACCTGAAAAAGACGGCGATGGATTGCGCGGACACTAGAGCATGATCTGTTCAAATTGAATCGGCTTTTTCCTCCGTTCGTCCCCGCGAAAGCGGGGACCCAGAGCCAGTTTCACTGGATTCCCGCTTGCGCGGGAATGAGCGGGGAGAGCACCTCCTGCGCTACCAGCGCGAGAAGAGATTGCCGAAGCTGAAGCCGGGCGATCCGGCATTGGGGGGCGGCCGGATGAATCCGTCACGGCCAGGAGACGGATGCCGCTGACGCACGGCAAAGCCGGGCGGAATGGCGCGCGGATCGAGCTGGGCGACGCCATCCTGAGACTGCGGCCGCTTCGGCCTGGGCTTCGGCGCGGCCGCCGTGCCGCCGGGCGCCACCGTTGCAACGGCGGGATCGCTCGGCGGCGCGGAGAGCACCCCGACCTCGCGGCGCGGCCATGAGAAATCGTCGGCGCGGCCGGCGGGCGGCGTCAGCGGTTCGCCCTTCACCAGCGTGCGCGCGACAAGCGCGTCCACCGACGCGGGGCGCGTGCCGACACCGCCCAGCAGTTCGTCGGTGCCGACGGAGGACGCCACCAGCGGCAGCACCGGCCCCATGATCGGACGCGGCCCCGCTTCACTCGGCCGGATGTTGGAATCGGGCGCAAAGGACTCGCTCGGCAATGTGACGGGACCGGAGCGCGCGGCGAGCACGCGGCGAATCTCGCGCTCGGTGTAATGCGCCAGCTTGCGCGCGCCGGCCTTGGTGAAATAGACGCCGTCGCCGGAACGCAGGCGGCGGATCTGGCCTTCAAAGTCGGGGCCCTGCTGCGCAAAGCGTCCGGCATCATCGACAAAGCCGTCCCAGACATCGACATAGGTGATGCCGGTCTTGCCCGCGACATCGCGATAGAGCGCGTCGAGGAACAGCATGTCCGACGTCGCCTTGGGCCCGCGAACCGCGGGAAGACCGACCCAGAGCACAGGCACGCCCTTGGACTTCAGGACCGCGACCATCTCCTCGATCTTCTTGGTGTAGAGTTCGACCCAGCGCTCGCTGCGAAACTCATGCGTGCCGCCCGCGCGTCCCTTCTCGGGAGCCATGACCTGCGGCGTATCCTCGTCATCGTCGGGCGCGGCTTCGGTATCCCCGGGCTTGTTGTCAGCGCCCTTGTTGTCCGCCGTCTTGTTCTCGGACGCGTCGTCGCCGGGTTTCGCCGCGTCGGTTTCGCCCGGCTTGGCGCGCGCATCCTTCTTCGCGCCCTTGGCGCCCGGCTTGGTTTCGGCCTTCTTGTCGACTGCGGCTTCCCGGATCGACGCGCGATCGTGAAGGCCGAGCATCACGACGATGACATCCGGATTTTCGCTCGCCAGAATTCCCTTCGCCGCGGCGATCCAGTCCGACGGCTCGCCCTTGGGCTGATATTTCAACAGGCCGGAGACCGTCTTGTGCTTGCGGATCACGCCAAGCTCCGGCGTTTCCGCCAATGCATCCTCGAGGCCGTAGGCCAGCCAGTCGGCCATCGCATCGCCGAGCACCAGCACGTTCTGCTCGGCCACGGTGTCGCGCTTGGCGGGCGCGGGCGCGCGCGAATAATCCACGCGGGGCGCCTGCTGTTGCTGCTGCTGGCCGGGCCCGAACACGTCGCCGAACGGCGAAAAAAATCCGCCTCCGCCACCGCGCGGGGCTTGCGGCTGCGGACGGCGGCCAAACCCGAAATCGAAGAACTGCGCCGACGCCGGAGCCGCGATCCCGAACAGCATGGCGCCCGCGACCGCCAGAACCGTCAAGGGTCCGCGTTCGGTGAACAGGCGCAGGAAAGAAGGCCGTTTCGACATGCGTCTCACAGATTTTCAAAAACAAGTCAGGTCAAAATAATAGCAGATTCAGGCCCGAAATGGGCGAATTGCCGGGCGGATGACGCGCCATAAACAGGGCAACGCTTCCCCGGGTCAAGGGCCGGAACCGTGGCGCCATTGACATGCCTTTTATATATCTATTATTCTCGATATATGGAATCCGAAAATGCCATTCTCGCCCTTGCGGCGCTCGCCCAATCAACGCGGCTCGATGTCTTCCGGCTGCTGGTCAGACACGAGCCCGACGGACTTGCCGCAGGCAATGTCGCCGGGTTGCTTGCCGTCCCTCAAAACACAATGTCGTCGCATCTGGCGATTCTGACCCGTGCGGGGCTGGTGAGCCCAAAACGAACCGGCAGGTCGATCGTCTATCGCGCCAATCTCGCCCGCTTCCAGCAGGTCATACTCTTCATGCTCAAGGACTGTTGCGACGGAAAGCCGGAGATCTGCGCGCCGCTGATCGATAGCCTGACGCCCTGCTGCCAACCGATAAAAAGGAAGGCCAAGGCCTGATGCCCGGCTTCGATCTGCAACGCCGTCTTGCCGCGGAGGGACTCGGCACAGCGCTTCTCGTTGCGACCGTCGTCGGCTCCGGCATCATGGCCGAAAGCCTGACCAGAGACACCGCGCTTGCGCTGCTGGGCAACACGCTTCCGACTGGCGCAATTCTCGTCGTGCTGATCACGATCCTTGGTCCAATTTCCGGCGCGCATTTCAACCCGGCGGTGACGTTGGTTTTCGCGCTCAAGCGTGAACTGTCCGGCCGCGATGCACTGCTCTATGCCGCAGCCCAGATCATGGGCGGCATCGCCGGAACGATGATTGCCCACGCGATGTTCGCGCTGCCAATACTGGATCTGTCGATGAAGGCGCGAACCGGCGGCGCCCAGTGGTTTGCCGAAGCGGTTGCCGCCTTCGGCCTGATTGCGACGATCCTCGCCGGCCTGCGCTTCGAGCGGACGTCGATTCCGTGGCTGGTCGGCCTCTATATCACGGCGGCTTACTGGTTCACCGCCTCGACCTCCTTCGCAAACCCCGCCGTCGCGATCGCGCGATCCTTGAGCAACACATTCTCCGGCATCCGGCCGCAGGACCTTCCGGGCTTCATCGCCGCGGAACTGTCGGGCGCGGTCCTGGCGCTGCTGTTTGTGAACTGGCTTCTCCGCGAGGCCACCGATCGAACCACACACTTTGAGGCCAAACGATGAACGTTACGATCTATCACAATCCCGATTGCGGCACCTCGCGCAACACTCTGGCGATGATCCGGCAAAGCGGTGAAAAGCCGACCGTCATCGAGTATCTGAAAACCCCGCCAAGCCGCGAGCGGCTTGATCAGTTGATCAAGGCCATGGGCATTTCTCCGCGTGACCTCCTCCGCGTGAAGGGAACGCCCTATGCGGAGCTCGGTCTTGCCGATCCGAAATGGACTGATGATCAGCTTCTGGATGTCATGCTGGCCCATCCGATCCTGATCAACCGGCCCATCGTGGAGACGCCGAAGGGCAC
Source organism: Afipia sp. (assembly GCA_017308575.1). Lineage (GTDB taxonomy): Bacteria > Pseudomonadota > Alphaproteobacteria > Rhizobiales > Xanthobacteraceae > Afipia. Next base: position 182,557 of record JAFKEQ010000002.1, on the reverse strand, counting down.
GCGCCTGTGCCGTCCGTCCGAAGCCGTGCTCGATCTGCTGGACAATCCGGTGACGTCCTTCGTCAAGGAGGACGGTGAAATCGTGACGACGAAGAGCGTGCCGCATGCCGGCTGACCTTCCGAATATCGATCCGGCCGCCTTCGCGCAGCCGGACATTTCCGCGCTGCGCCCTCATCCGTCGTCGCACCGTCCGCGCATTCTCCTGCTGTACGGCTCGTTGCGGGAGCGTTCGTTCAGCCGCTTCCTGACGATGGAGGCCGCGCGCCTGCTGGAAGCGTTCGGCGCGGAAACCCGCATCTTCAATCCGTCCGGCCTGCCGCTGGCAGACGACGCTCCGGCATCTCATCCCAGGGTGCAGGAACTGCGCGAACTGTCCGCGTGGTCCGAGGGACAGGTGTGGTCGAGCCCCGAACGTCACGGCGCCATGACCGGTATCATGAAGACGCAGATCGACTGGATTCCGCTCACCCTCGGCGCGGTGCGGCCCACGCAGGGTAAGACGCTGGCCGTCATGCAGGTGAGCGGCGGCTCGCAGTCGTTCAACGCGATCAACCAGATGCGCGTGCTGGGGCGCTGGATGCGCATGATCACGATCCCGAACCAGTCGTCGGTCGCCAAAGCCTATGAGCAGTTCGACGATGCAGGGCGGATGAAGCCGTCCGCCTACTACGACCGCGTGGTGGACGTGATGGAAGAACTGATGAAGTTCACGTTGCTCACCCGCGACACGTCCGCCTGTCTGACGGACCGCTACAGCGAGCGGAAGGAAAACGCGGCGAAGCTCTCCGCGCGCGTCAACCTGCGGTCGATCTGAGCGCGATCAGCGCCCCCGCAGGCGGTCCAGCACGCCGCTGGAGGCAAAGCCGTCCGCGGGCAGGCCTGCGGCGGCCTGGAAGTTGCGCAGCGCCTTGCGCGTTTCGCTGCCGAGCGTGCCGTCCGCCTCGCCGCGATAGAAGCCGCGCTGCGCCAGAAGCTGCTGCAATTCGAAGCGCTCATCGCGCGAGAGCACCCGCTCCTGCCGCGGCCACTGCCCGAAGAACGGCGCGCCGCCGCGCAGGCGGTCCGCGAAATGGCCGATGGCGAGCGCGTAAGCCTCCGACGGATTGTAGCGCATGATGGCGCGGAAATTCCCGAGCATCAGGAAGCCCGGACCGTCCGCGCCCGCGGGCGCGAGCAGAAAGGCCTTGTCGGTCTTGCGCGGAAACGACTTGCCCCCGGCGCGGCGGATGCCGAAATGCTCCCACTGCGCGATGGTGTAGGTCTTCGTGCGGTCGGCATAGAGATAGTTGAAGCCGCGCGGCACCTCGACCTCATAGCCCCAGGTCTGTCCCGCCTGCCAGCCGTCCTTTCTGAACTTCGCCGCGGTGGACGCGATGATGTCGGGAATATCGTCCACGGTGTTGCGCTTGCCGTCGCCGTCGAAATCCACCGCGAACCTCTTGAACGCGCTCGGCATGAACTGCGTCGCGCCGAACGCGCCGGCCCACGATCCGCGCAACTGCTGCGGGGTCAGGTCGCCGCGATGCAGGATTTCCAGCGCCGCCAGAAACTCGTCCTTGAAATAACCCTGACGGCGGCCGATGCAGGCCAGCGTCGCGGTGGAGTTCAGCACGCTGCGGTCGCCGCCCTGCGTGCCGTAGTTCGACTCGATGCCCCAGATCGCCGCGATGATATAGCGGTCGACGCCATAGGCCTGTTCGACGGCGGCGAAGGTCGCCGCGTTTTTCGCCAGCACTTCGCGGCCGCGCGCGAGCCGCGCGTCGGTGACCAGAATGTCGAGATAGTCCCACACCGCCTTGGTGAATTCGGGCTGCGCATCCATCAGGTCCATGATGCGCAGATCGGGAGAGAGATCGGCTGTGAAGCGGCGGAAGCTCGCTTCGGAGACGCCGCGGCGCGCGGCCTCCGGCCACATCCCGGCGATGCAGTTGTCGAAATTCGCAGCCGCCTGCTGGATCGCGGCCGCGGTCATCAGCGGATGACCGGACGCGCCGTCCTCGCCGCTCCAGTCCTTTGCCGAACCCGCCTGCGCCATGCGGCGCTGCGGAGGCGCGGCCTGACGCGGCGGCGTGGACGCAGGCTGGCTGATCGCGCCGGTGATATCCTCGAACCACGACAGCGGGCCGCGCCCGGACGCGCTCTGGGCCTGCGCCTCACCTGCGCCCGCCATCAGCACCGCCGCTAAAATCGCCCCCGTTCCGCGCATCGCCTCACCCTGAAAACCCGTGACCAACAACCTAGAAGGCCCGCTCACGGTTTCCAAAAGACTAACAGAATGGCGCTTTCAGGCGCAAAATTGTCGCGGGTTATCTTTTACCGCCCGCGACGGAAAGGAATGAAACGCACGCCACACAAAATCCGCGAATGGCTCACGCACCATTCATACGTTCACCTTTACGGAACAAGGGCCCTTCCCGCCTGTTCTGTCAGACCCCGAAATCTGCTAACACCCCGTCACAGATCCTTCACGCCATTTCAAAGAGCCTCATGAAAATCCGCAAAGCTGTGTTTCCCGTCGCCGGTCTCGGCACCCGCTTCCTGCCGGCCACCAAGGCCATGCCGAAAGAGATGCTCACCGTCGTCGACCGCCCGCTGATCCAGCATGTGGTGGACGAGGCGCTGGAAGCCGGCATCGAACATCTCGTGTTCGTCACCGGGCGCAACAAGGGCGTGATCGAGGATCACTTCGACCGGCCCTATGAGCTGGAAGACACGCTGAAAGAGCGCAACAAGCTCAAGGAAATGGACATCCTCGAGCGCGACCAGCCGGCGGCGGGCGCGACCTCGTTCACCCGCCAGCAGGCGCCGCTCGGCCTCGGCCATGCGGTGTGGTGCGCGCGCGACATCATCGGCAACGAGCCTTTTGCAGTTTTGTTGCCGGACGTGCTGGTGAAGAACAAGCCGAGCGGCCTGAAACAGATGATCGACGCGGCGAATGCCGCGGGCGCGGACAAGGCCAATATCATCGCGGTGGAAGAAGTGCCGATGGACCAGGTCCACATGTATGGCGTGGTCGGCGTCGGCAAGCCGAAGGGCGACATGTTCGAACTCGACGGCATGGTCGAAAAGCCGAAGAAGGAAGTCGCGCCGTCGAACCTCTCGATCACCGGGCGCTACATCCTGCAGCCGGAAATTTTCAAGGTGCTGGAGACGCAGGAGCGCGGCGCGGGCGGCGAAATCCAGCTCACCGACGCGATGCTCGGCCTCGCCAAGCAGCAGGCCTTCTACGGCTTCAAGTTCAAGGGCAAGAGCTACGACTGCGGCTCGAAGTCAGGCTTCCTCGCCGCCAACATCGCCTACGCGATGGACCGCGAAGACCTGCGCGCGGAGCTGCTGAGCGAGATGAAGAAGTACGTGTGAACGCTCCCACGACCCCAATTTCCCGACCTTGAAAAGTACTTTTCAAGGCCGCCCAGCGGCCGACTTGTCATTCTCCATTAGAAATCCAATAATGTCATCATAATACTGTTGAATAAAAATAGATCGGGAAGAACGCAACTTGTTCAGAATCATTTCCCTAATAGGTCGGTGCCTACCGAGGTGCTTTGCTAGAAAATAGAGTAGTGGCCCGCGCCCTTGCGGATAAGCCTCACTCATCGCTTTCTGTATAGCCTTTTGCACAATAATCCATGAACCGTGACTCCCGTCCCGTAGGCTTACGCGCGTTGAGCTACGCAACAATTCCTCTAGAATTTTTGTCGCAAATTGCCCTCGATCCTTTTTATAGGTCTGCAAGACCGCAAAACCAACCAGAGGATTGCTGAGCAGTTCGTCAAAAATTATGGCAATTCGCTCTTCTTGACGACCAGCGAGTTCTAACTCCTTAAGAACCTGCGCTACGTGAATGTCGATATTTTCGCTTTGCACATCGATCGCTGGATTCGCTTCGTCTTTAGTAGCTCCAATCGGCTGAAATTCCATTTCTAGACAGCGAATAATTTCTTCTATGTTAGTCAAAGCGTAGTGCGCTGAATTTAGTGCGGACAGATCTAAGCTTATTTTCCCCTCGGCTGATAGCGTAGCCTTAAATAGGTGCTGTGAAGCCGAGATGTGGGCAGCAGATTGTTTGTTTGGCGCACCGGCTAACAAATGGGACCAGAGCGAAGCATGAAGCGTTGATCGCCGATAGAATTCCTGCGCAGCGTCCCTACCTGATTGCTGCGAAATAAATCGCTCCATTTGAATTCGCGCTTTTCGCTTCTCGTCGATCGTTCCAATTAATTCAGATATTTGGAGATTGACTGCACTTTTCCTTACATGTCTTGCAGAGAAGTCTCGCAGGTATCCCTCCAAGGAGTTTAGTGGTCCTGCGTAGTATTTACGTCCTTCATAAAACACATAAATTGGATCAGTTCCGATTCGAGCGGCCGGCCCTTCCGAGGGTAGACTTTCAAGCCCTTCAGTTTCGTCAAACGCCTCAAACGCGGCAATTTGCTTGCCAAGTTCGTCCAGCCTCTGCAGGAAAAAACGCTTCGGATCGCTCGGACGCGCGAAGACGGGCAAAGCAAATCCCGCATCCGAAAAAGATTCGAATTTGAGAAATGCAACGACACAGACCTGCTCTTCCTTACTCCTCATCAATCACCCCCCACTGTTCGTATTTCTTTCGAACCGCTAATTCGAGCAATGCGTGATAGTGCTCGGGATGACGCCCTGGAACAAACAAGTAGGGAAGAATCTCAATTCCTTTGTCAGAAATTTCCTTTAACCAGGGCGTCTGCTTACCTTCAGACCACAACGTATGCGGCACCACTACGGCCTTCAAACTTCCTGCAAGTGGCACGGCTTCACTGAGAACTATTTCAATTGAACAAATTCGATCGTCAGGCTCATTCCGACCTTGAGACTTTAAAAGATTTAGGTACGCGCGTGCATGAAACTCCCATGGCTCCGCACCATCTTCCACACTCACAACCTTCGTCAGATCTCCATCCAAATAAGCGCTTTGCGACCTAAAGGTCTTCGCGATTATTTTGTTGGGTCTAGTGATATCAACTTCCAGAGAAAAATCATGAGTCTTCATCTCCTCTGATAAATGATGCTTGTAAAGTCGCTTTTCGAAAGCTCCCGTATCAAATGCGAAGATGTTCTTCGCCTTGGAAATTAATGCAGAGTCAAAAATGAAGCAGTATGGACATGACGCTTCAACTTTGACGGCTCCATCCCCTCCGACACGGTAGGCCGGACGACCATAGAAAAAATATGCAAGCGGCTCATTGAATACCTCACAATGCGTCGGCTGAATCGAGCCTGCATTGATAATATCGAGGGCCATAACCCCTTTTGTAATGTGAGTCAGTGGCAACAACTTCCATTTCGGATCTGATTGATTGTCTATCCAAACGCGGAATGCGTCGCGGCGCGGCGAGGGCGAAGTCATGCAATCCTGCAAAAAAATAAGCGATGAAAGTCCTGCATTTTGGATCGAACGTATCGGATTGAGTCAAGGGGACTATTGACAATACAACAATCTAGGTATATATTCCTATAACTTCATTCGTGAGGGGACGCTTCCGGAGGCGTTCTTGAAGTGGAATGAAGTGCGGCGCCTGCGCGTGGTGGAGTCGCGTCCACACGTCCGGGAGGCCGGGGTCAGCGCCCGGGCCAACCACGTGGCTCTGCCTTCAATGGCTGGACGCGGGCAGGATGAAGGCGGCGAAAGCCGCCGGATCGGAGGCGGAAACGCCCGTCCTGTCCCGGAAGCGCGCTCCCCGTGCCCAAAATCGCCGCGTGTGGAGCGCCGTGAGGCGACGCGCTTCCTTTTCGCAGAGGAAGCGAAACAACATCCATTGCGCCTCGCGGCGCTCCATCTCCCCTCATCGTTTCGAGGGGACATAGCAGACACCAACTCGCGATCATCGCGCGAGGCTGCGGGCGCGTGCCTTTATGAAAGTGGCTGTCTGACAATCGAATCCGGAAAACGGCTAATCGCGCTTCAGGCCGATCCTGTCGCCGTCGCCATGCACGCGGTCGCGATCCTCACCGTCGTTGTTCGCCGCGTCCGCGATGCGCGCGCGCTCATCCTCGCGTTCGGTGTCCTTGCGCGGCTCGGGGCCGGGCAGATCGCGGGATGTTTTCGGCGGCATAGCAGTCTCCTTGCCATCGTCTTGAAGGCGAGCGCACACGCCGGGAACAGGTTAGACAAAACGCGTACCGATGCGTTGGTGCCGCAGCCAGAAACCGGCAAAAGAAGCTGCGTCCATCATCCCCGTTGCGGCCGGTTGTCACCCGGCGCATGCGCGGGACAACGCGAAGCCGCCGCTCGGGTTTCGTCTCATTTCGGATTGGGGTCGTTCAGGTCCTCATCCGGCCGCTGGTATTTGCCGGCGCGGGCGAGCGTCACGGCATTGGCGAGGGCGCGCGCGGCGTTGCGCGTCTCTTCCTGAAAATTCCCGTCCTGATCGAGCGCCTGATGCGAGGTCGCATAAGGCTCCTGATAGCCGATATAGCCATCGTGCTCGGCGGTGCGGCTTGCGGAAACCAGCGACATGTCGGTGAGCCAGTCCGCCAGCGAGCGGCGCAGCGTTTCGGCGCCGACGGTGTCGCCGTGCACGACCACCGCGAAATGGCGGCCGTCGAGATGCTTGGGATAATCCCAGCCCTTCAGTTCGAGCGCCTTGGCTTCGTCTGCTTTTTTGCCGTGGGTGGTGGTCGGATCGGGATTGCCGCCGTCGGCGCAGACCAGACGATCGATCATCGCCTTGAGGCCGGTCGGCGCGTGATACCAGTTCACCGGCGTGACGATCATGATGCCGTGCGCCGCGACCCAGAGCGGATAGATCTCGTTCATCCAGTCGTCCGTCTGGCCGAGCGAATAGTTCGGATAGCAACTGCACGGCCAATGACACAGCGGCATCGCGGTGGAGACGCACGACTTGCACGGATGGATGTTGCGGCCGAATTCGGAAGCCAGCCGCGACAGGTCGAGGATGTCGACTGCAAGCCCCTGCGACTCGAAAATCGGCTGCGCCAGCTTCACCAGCCGCCAGGTCTTGGACATCTCGCCGGGGCAGGTGTTCTCGCTGCGCGAGGAGCCGTTGATGAGCAGGATGCGCGGCAACTCATTCGGATCGTCGTGACGCGCCTGCGCGGCGCGGATCGCCTCGCGCGTGTCGATCCAGTCGATGGCGAGATCGTAATCGGGATCGGCGAAGTCGGGTCCGGCCTTGCGCGTGCGCGGCGATTTGCGCGAATGGTCGTAGCCGTCCCATGCCGCATCGATGATGGCGGAGATTTCCCGCTGCAGGGAATCGAACGCGGGATCGGCGAAGCGGGCGCGGTAGCGCCTTGTGAAGTCCTCTTTCGACAGCCTCGCCGACGGCATCCCCTTGCGAACGTCGACATCGGCCATCGGCAGCATCCTCGATCAAAACCATCCGTGATGATGCGGGCCAACGCATGGGCGGAACGCGCGTTCCTTCGTCATCGGGGCGGCCGCGCGGCGGCATTGCAAAGCATCACGTTTTTGTGTGGAATTTTGCCGTAACGGCGGTGTCTATTCCGCGTATCTCAGGCAACGGCGGGCGCAGGCACGCCGGACCGTCTTCGGAGAAGATCACCATGACCCGCAAACCATCCCGCCAGATCATCGCCCTCGCCTCGGCCGCCGTGCTGGCGCTGGTGTGGTACGTCGCCCCATCGATGGCCGCCGAAGACGCGGTAGTGATTCCGCCCCCAAGCGCCGATGTCGCGCCCGCCGACGGGTTGAAGACCTTCGTGCTCGCGGGCGGCTGCTTCTGGGGCGTGCAGGGCGTCTATCAGCACACCAGGGGCGTGACCAAGGCCGTCTCCGGCTATGCGGGCGGCAAGGCCTCGACCGCGAGTTACGAAATCGTCGGTAGCGGCACCACCGGCCACGCCGAGGCGGTGCAGATCACCTACGATCCGAAGCAGGTCTCATTGGGCAAGCTGCTGCAGATCTATTTCTCGGTGGCGCACGATCCGACCCAGCTCAACCGCCAGGGCCCGGATGTCGGCACGCAGTACCGCTCCACGGTGTTCACCTCCGATCCGCAGGAGAAGAAGGTGGTGGAGGCCTATATCGCGCAGCTCAACGATGCGAAGGTCTATCGCAAGAAGATCGCCACCACGCTCGAGCCGCTGCAGGGCTTCTATCCGGCGGAGGATTATCATCAGGACTATCTGACGCTGCACCCCAATCAGCCCTATATAGCGTTCAATGACATTCCGAAGATCGAGAACCTGAAGAAGATCTTCACCGGCAATTATCGCGACAAGCCGGTTCTGGTGCGCGACGCCAAGGCGGCCACGAACTGAGTGCGAACCACAACAAGGAGCAGCAATGACCACGATCAAGACCAGGCCCGGCTCCGGCACCGTCCAGAAGTCCGAGAGCGAGTGGCGCAAGGAACTGACGCCGATGCAGTACGCCGTGCTGCGCGAGAAGGCGACCGAGCGTCCGTTCACCGGCGAGTACGACCACAGCTTCGATCCGGGCACCTATGTGTGCGCCGGCTGCGGCACGCCGCTGTTCGAATCCGACGCCAAGTTCGATTCCGGCTGCGGCTGGCCGGCCTTCTCCGCACCCGCCAATGAGAGTGCAGTGGCCGAGGAACGCGACGTTTCCCACGGCATGGTGCGCACCGAGGTGCTGTGCTCGGCCTGCAACGGCCATCTCGGCCACGTCTTCCCGGACGGCCCCGGCCCCACCGGGCTGCGCTACTGCATCAATTCGGCCGCGCTGAAGCACCAGACGAAATAGAATTCGCTCTTCGCAGGGGTGACATGCATACCGCGCGGCTTGATCCATACCGCGCGGTAGCTATCTACGCTTTCGTTCGCACACAAACGAACTGAAAACGCACCCGACCACAACTGCCTTTCAAAGTTCCCGGTTCACTGCCATGTCCGCACGCTCACGCCAGGTCGTTCTGGCGATCGGCCTCGTCGGCCTTCTCGCCGATGCCGTCGCTTCCCATCCCGCCTTCGCCGTCAACCGCGTGACGCTGTTCAAGGTGGTCACGCCGCAAAAGGAAATCGTGATCGGGCTGACCAAGGCGGAACTGGCGGCGATGCGCGGCAAGACCGCCGATGCCGTCACGAAATCGCTCAACGACACCGGCGAGCTACAGGCCTGGCAATACGAAACCAAGGCCGGAGTCAGCGGGGTTCTGGAGGAAGCGCCGATCCGCAAGATCGCACTCGTCGCCGACCCGGCAACGCGCATCGAGCCATACCTGACCGGACTGACCATCCGTCCCGTCACCGACGAAATCATGATCGAAGCCATCCGCTGATGAGCCTGCGGTGGAACCACTCGGACGATTGCGGTTTGTCCTAATCGTAGCGGAATAACCGCCGCGGGGCTGAGGGAGAAGCGCGATGTCCATCGGACTAATACTCGTCATCATCTTGATCATTTTCCTGCTCGGCGGCTTCAGTGGCCGTTTCGGCGGCTACGGTTACGGCCTCGGCCATGGCGGCATGGGCATCGGCGGCACGCTGCTGGTGATCCTCATCATCCTGCTTCTGCTCGGCAAAATCTGACGAAATCAAAAGCGGCCGGCCGGATTTCCCGCCGCGGCAAGCCGTGGCTGCGGGACCGTAGCTCGCGGCACCAGCTAATCTGTTGAAATTCAACTGCTAATTTAGGCGACCACGGCAGCTGTCGCCGTTCATCATAAGGCCTATGACGGGTCGCAATTGGCGAAAAAAGGCCTATATTGGAGTGTGCAATAGAATGAATGACCCAAGGCCGCCCGACGTCATCGAGAGAGACCTCTCCTCCGGCCGTCATTATCCTGCTCATCACCGTTGAGAAGGCCGAGATCATGGCTGCGTTCAATTACAATACCGAGGCTGAACTCTTTCCTGCTGCGATCCGCAAGAAAAAGCGCGCCGGTTTTGCCTATCGCCGTTTTCCGACAGCAGCCGAAGCCGTGCAGTTCGCGATCGAACAACTTCCCGCTGACAGCCTGAATGGCGCCTATCTTCAGGTCGACGAAGCCCGCTTCGATCAGAGCGGCATCCGCACGCTGTATGAAGCGCCGGATTTCCCGCTCCAGCGTAATCGGCCGGAAGCTCCCGCGCCTGTGGTGGAAGCCGAATCCGCACCAGCCCCGGTGGCTGCAGCACCGCGCAAGAAGGCCGCTGCCGCCGGCTAAAGATAGCTCAGCCGGCGGTTTTCGCCGCGCGCAAATCAGACGCGCGGCTGCTTATCCATCCACTTTTTCAGAATGCGCATATTGCGCATGTTGGCGCGGAACATGACGTCGAAAGCGTCGCCCGCGAACGGCACCAGGCCGACCACGCCATCGAGCGCAACATTGCCGAGCATCCGCGCTACCACGTGTTTTGGCGCGCCGATCGCACGCGCCTCGCGCACGATCCAGAGCGAGATCGCGGTGGTCAGCAGATCGCCGACAATTGGAATGAGGCCGATCAAACCGTCGATACCGTAACGCACATTAGTGCCCGGCAGCACAAAGGCGACGTCGAGCAATTTCGACAGCGCTTCGATGCGTGCGAAGCGTTGTTCGCGCGTCAGCGGGCCGAACGACAGTCCGCTCAGGCTCTGGAAATCGAAACCGGCCGCGCCTTGGGCCGCGCTTCCTCCGAATGCATTGCCCCATGCCTCGCGCCCGGGATGCACCTCGTTGCCGTCCTGGTCGATGATCGGCGGTCGCTTGCCGCCGTTGCGGCGCGTGAAGCGATCGAAGATGGCGTCGTCAGTCATCTTGGCGGTCGTCATGGTGCGTCGGTCCTCTAAACCTGAAAGCCTGCCTGCCCTAAGGCGAGCACCTCTAGATAGAAACCCGCAATTGCGGCGCAAGTTGCGCGCGGGCTTTATCCGGCGAAATGTCGCACCCGTAGTCACGCAAAGGCAATTCCCACGCGGGCGTTGGCGACGGGTGCGAAGTTGCGATAGGTTCCCAATACAACAGTCTCGAACCGGTCGCAGGTCCAATGTCCAAGTATAAAGCCGCCGTCGTCCAAGCCGGATCGTTCCCCGACGATCCGTTGAAGTCCGCTGTCAAAACTGCCGATCTCATCCGCGAAGCAGCGTCGCAAGGCGCGCGTCTGGCGGTCTTCCCGGAAGCTTTCATCGGAGGTTACCCGAAGGGTGCATCGTTCGGTGCACCGATCGGAATGCGCAAGCCAGAGGGGCGCGAGGCTTTCCGCCGTTATTATGACGCAGCCATCGATCTCGACGGCGAAGAAGTAAAGACCATCGAAGCCGCAACCGCCGAGAGCGGGATGTTTGCCGTGATCGGCTGCATCGAACGCGAGCATGCCACGCTCTATTGCACCGTGCTGTTCTTTGACGGTGCGCGCGGCCTGATCGGCAAACATCGCAAGCTGATGCCCACCGCGGGCGAGCGGCTGATCTGGGGCTTTGGCGACGGATCGACCATGCCCGTGTTCGACACACCGCTCGGCCGCGTCGGAGCCGTGATCTGCTGGGAGAACTACATGCCGATGTTGCGCATGCATATGTTCTCGCAAGGAATCTCGATCTATTGCGCGCCGACGGCGGACGACCGCGATACCTGGCTCTCGTCGATGCAGCATATCGCGCTGGAAGGGCGCTGTTTCGTGCTGACCGCTTGCCAGTATATGAAGCGCGGCATGTATTCGCACGAGCATGAGTCGCTGCTCGGCGACGATCCGGAAACAGTGATGATGCGCGGCGGCAGCGCCATCATCGACCCGCTCGGAAAGGTGCTGGCCGGACCGGACTTCACCGGCGAAAAAATTCTCTATGCCGAGATCGACCTTGACGAGGTCGCGCGTGGCAAATTCGATTTCGACGCGACCGGCCATTATGCGCGGCCGGATATCTTCCAGCTCATCGTCGATGACCGTCCGAAACGCGCCGTTTCCAATCTCGGCGAGCTGATGCACGACGGCACCGCCCGCACGAAATAAAATGAGACGAAATAAACGCAATATGCCCAAGGCGCGGCGTCATAGCCGCGCCAGCGGATATGTTGCCAGCCTCGTTTGCCTTGTTAGTTCATCACCATGCCGAACAGGAACAGAATGGCCATGGCCGCAAATGCGTAGCGCAGCGGCCGGTCTTCGGCGATTTTCTCGATAAGCTTCATATCGAACCCCCGTGAAAAATTGACAAAACGGGGGCGACGATTTTGTTCCGTCGGCGTCGATTTAATTCCATAGCCGGTCAAATTGAACTTTCGCGCCCTGCGCCGGTTGATCCCGCAAACCGAGAAAGGGATCGACCATGAAAAAGACAGTACTTGCGCTGACGACCGTGGCGGCGATTGCTACGCTCTCTGCTCCGGCTGAGGCGCGCGGGGGACGTAACGCCGCCGCCATTGGATTTGGACTCGCCGCCGGTGCGCTGGCCGCGGGCGCAGCTGCCAATTCCTACAATTATTATGGAGGACCGGCCTATTACAGCGGTCCCGCATATTATGGCGAACCGGTCTATGCCGAACCTGTTTATGGACCGGCTTACTACCGCCAGCAGCGTATTCAGCGGGAATATGGCAATCAGCCGAACCCGGTCGATATGAACCCAAACCCTTGGTAGCCGCACAAGAACCGCATAGGAAAAGGCCCGGAGCAGACTCCGGGCCTTTTCCTTTGACCGATGACGTGAATCAAGCCGTTTTGCGAAGTATCGGCTCGTTGTCCAGCGGCGTTGCATCGAACACCGCGTAGCCGTTCTTGCCGTCTTTTTTCGCCATGTAAAGCGCGCGGTCGGCCGCGGCGATCAGCCGTTCCGCCTGCAACGCGATTTCCGGCCGCCATTGCGCCACGCCGATCGATGCGGAGAGCGTCAACGCCGTGTTATTCCACTGCGCCTGCTCATTCTTGCAGGCCTCCAGCACGTGACGCGCCACCATTGCGCCCTCACGCAACGTGGTGGACGGCAAGACGACGCAGAACTCATCGCCGCCCATCCGCGCCAGCAGATCGCCCGCCCGCAGCCGGCTTCCGGCAACACGCGTAAACAGCCGCAGGCATTCGTCACCCGCCGCGTGGCCGTTGGCGTCGTTGATGTCCTTGAACCCGTCGAGGTCGATCATTAGCAGCGCGAAGACTTCGCCGGAACGGCTCGCGCGTGCACATTCTGCTTCCAGCCGTGCCAGCAACTGGCGGCGGTTGGCGGCACCGGTAAGATCATCGAACAGCGCGAGCTCCGCGACCTCCGTGCGAAGGCGGTCGATCGCCATCAGCACGAAACCGAAATTCCACATCATCGACAGGAACACCAGCGTCAGAATCAGCACAGCCTGGAACGGGTTGAACTCGATCAACGAGACATTGCCGCCCACGTGCAGCACAGCCGCTACCGATCGAAGCACGTAGACCCCGATCATCACGATCACAATCCAGCCGGCGAGGCGCGCGCCGGAATGTTCACGGCCATGGTCGCGAGACAGAACAAGCGGCAACGTCAGGGCCATCGGCACGATCTGGCATCCAGAGTAGATCAGGATGCGCATCACCATGTTGTCGTGCCAGACGAAATACGCCAGCCCTAGAAAGTTGATAGCGACGACGGCGCACGTGAGGCGCCAGGACGGCGACTTGCCGTAGAATCTCCGGATGCCCATGGTTGCAAGGCACACCGCCAGAACCAGGATGGAGCCGCCAGCCAGCAACGGGACGAGAAGCAGAATGTGATCCTGCGGATCGATGGCGCTGCGCGACATCGCCACCACGGCACCAAACGCGGCGACAAAAGCAGAAGCAGCCCAGAACCGCGCGGCCTCAAGATTGGGATAACGGCGGGCGACATAGGCCCACACCACGCCAAGCGCGACGAAATTGACTACGAAGACGATCCAGAGGGTTGGAACGCTCAGCATCGGCCACCCCAAGAGGCGCGACGGCCCGCCCCAATGGCCCTGTCCCAAATGGTCATCTGACTTCACCCTTCCGGTTCCACATCGGAACCTGCCTCCCCCGAGACTGCGGTATCCTCGCCGGGGCGCACTTAACGGAGTCTGACTTCCACCGGATAAACCGCGCTGTGGTTGTGAATTGATGAACGTGCGAGCCCGGCACGAAAGTGAACGCTGTTGATGCGCGTTATGCGTGTCGGCGAAAGCAGAAGCGAAAGACGTGAAGCCGCGTTAACCCTGACGTAGCGACGATCATCCACAGGAAAACAAAAGTTCGCGCGTCACCAGCCCGTCGTCCGATTGAAAAACACGCGACAATTTTCCGCGAATCGGCTCGGATCGAATGCGAGGCTGCGCGATGGCCTGTCGCCGAGCATGCCTCGTGACGTTGACGTCAACTCCAACCCTATGAGGGCTGTTATGGCGAAGAAAGCCAAGAAGGCGAAGAAAGCTAAGAAGACAGTCAAGAAGGCCACAAAAGCCAAAAAGACCAAGAAGGCCAAGAAGAAGTAGCTTCTGTTTCGAAGTGGCTCGGGCGGAGTCGCTTCGCCCGAGCTGCCGGTTGAGCCTGCTCCCGGCCTGCACTGTGTGCGCCGAACTCATTCAGCCTAAAATCTGAAGCTCCATAGATTGTGCGCTGTTCGCTATTCTGCGAGGCGATCGGCGAAATAGCCGATGGTCTTGCGATAGATGGTGGCCCTGTTCCACTCGCGCATCGCCTCGAAATTCGCTGTGCCTTCGCCATAGGGCTGGCCGGCGCGGAAGCCTGCGGTCTTCAACAGGTTCGCGGTGGAGGCCAGCACGTCCGGCACGCTATGGCGCAGATCGACATGGCCGTTGCCGTCGAAATCGACGCCGTACTTGATGTAGGACGACGGCAGAAACTGGGTCTGGCCGATCTCGCCGGCATAGGCGCCGATCAGATCGCGCAGCGGAAGATCGCCGCGCTGGAGAATCTTCAGCGCCGCGAGCAGTTCGCCCTGAAACAGTTCGGTGCGGCGGCAATCGTGCGCCATGGTGGTCAGCGTGCGGATCACCGGCATCTTGCCGATATCGCCCTTGCCGAAATCCGATTCCAGCCCCCAGATCGCCACCACGATTTCCCGCGGCACGCCGAAACGCTGCTCGACGCGCGACAGGAGCGACGCATGACGCAGCAGCATCTGCTTGCCCATCTTGATGCGCCCCGCACCGACGCGGGTGGCGACATATTGCTCGAAGGTCTTGTTGAAGGTGCCGCGCTGGCGGCGGTCGAACGACAGCACGGCCTGATCCTGCGTCACCCCGGCGAAAGCCTGCGCGATCACGCCTTGCGAAATTCCCGCCGCGGCCGCCTCCTGCGACATCGCCGCGACAAAGGCATTGAAATCGCCGCCGCAGCGTGCGGCGAAGGTCGGCGTGGACAGTGCGACGGTGGAAACAACGCAGGTGGCGAGAAGAGCGATGAGGCGGCGTCCGAGCATCTGGGGCTCCGTTTGAAATCGACAGGCAACTCTACACCGCGGCCGCGTGGTTTGTCGCGGCCATCCACGATGCCTGGCGCGCTTTTGAAATAACTTGTTCCGTGTGACAGGCGGAAGATGAACAAAGCGCGGCGGACTTGCGGCAGCGAGGCGCCTCGCCGCCTCGCGCGGCGGCCGCCTTTCGGATACAAGCAGCCAGCGTTCATTGCCGGAGGATCGATCATGTCCCACCCCGCCCTCGTCCCGCAGTCCGTCGCCGTGATCACCGGCGGCGCGTCCGGCATCGGCCTTGCCGCGGCCAACCACTTCGCCAAGCTCGGCCTGAAGATCTGCATCGCCGATCACGACGCCGACAAGCTCGCGCGCGCGGCCGAACTTCTCACCTATGTCGCGCCCGGCGGCAGCGAGGACGTGATGTCGCTGGCCGTGGATGTCAGCCACCGCAACGAGATCGAGCGGCTGGAAGCCGCGGTGCGCGCGCGCTTCGGCGGCGCCGACGTGCTGATGAACAATGCGGGCATCCAGCCCGGCAGCCAGATGTTCGGCCCGCCCAATGGCTGGCAGCATGTGCTGGACGTGAACCTGTGGGGCATCATCCACGGCACACAGGTGTTCGCGCCGGCGATGATCGCGCGCGGACGGCCGGGCCTGATCATCAACACCGGCTCCAAGCAGGGCATCACCACGCCGCCGGGCGATCCCGCCTACAACGTGTCGAAGGCCGCCGTGAAGGCGTTCACCGAGGCGCTGGCGCATGAGCTGCGGAGCACACAGGGCTGCGCGATCACCGCGCATCTGTTGATCCCCGGCTTCGTGTTTACCGGGCTGACCTCGCGCGGCCGCAGCGAGAAGCCGGCGGGCGCGTGGACCGCGGAGCAGACCGTGGACTTCATGCTGGAGCGCCTTGGCGCCGGCGACTTCTACATCCTCTGCCCGGACAACGATGCGCCGCGCGCGCTGGACGAGAAGCGCATCGCCTGGGCGGCGGGCGACATTATCGCGAACCGGCCCGCGCTGTCGCGCTGGCATCCGGATTATGCCGAGGCGTTCAGGCGGCATGTGGAGGGGACGTGAGGGCGACATTGATGCATGCGCGTGCAACATCCCGCGATGTCGTCCCCGCCAACGAATGGAAGGCAACCCCATGCCTGCATTCATTGTCATCACCGGGCCTGTCCCGGTGATCCCGATAAGGTGAGCACCATGTCTGCGAATCGGGATGGCCGGAACGAGTCCGGCCATGACATCCGATGTGTTGCCCGTCCCGCAGTGACCAAATTCGATTTTCAAACAGCCACGCGCCATCGGCCCTGTTGTTATGACGGCGCGGGCGCGCCCGAAGCTTTCAGCCGTTTTCCGCGCGCCTGGGGCTTGCCCCATTCGCGCCGCCCTCAAAGCCGAGGGCGCACGGAACGCCGGACGCACGATGCGTCCGCAGCCTCATGCGCAATGAAAACAAGCGCACGAGTGTAGTCACCACGAAAGCACCGGATCGTCCGGCGTTCCGCACGCAGTGGGTTTTTCGGCTTGCTTCGTGCTCTCCCCGGCAACGGTCGAAACCTGACGCCGTCGTCTCCGCTGAGGCCGACGCCTCCGGTTGAAGGCGCACGGGGCAGACCGGATTTCGCAGGACCACACGACTTGGGCCGACGCGCAAAGGCGATGCAAATGAGGCGAATCTCCACCCCGGTCCGCATCGCGCAGCGTGGCTCGTCAGCGCCTGAAGCAATGGCTCACGCGCCTTTAAACGGAGCGCGCCCTACCATCACACCACGCGCCTGACGCTGCCGCGTCCACCGCATCCCGCCCCGCGACTCGTGACGGTCGCGAGCCGCCCCTCGTAGAGTGGGACGGGATGAATAGGAATATAATCATATTTATGATTTTGTCAAGGTGCAAAACTATCGCTTCCCGAAGGGAATAACCACTCCACCGCTATTGGCAGCAACGGCACGATCTCGGCTTTGCTTTAACTGCACAACTTCTGCTGCAGGCGAAGTAAACCAACCGGGCGGCAGTGAAGTCAGGTTTTCAATGTCGCCAGCAGACATTGTAAATTCTACAGAGAGAAGGTCTGTTTTAGTTCGCGTGCCAGAATCTACAATTAAGTTCAGCGCATCAGCAAGATTTCTGGGCTCCGAAATACTCCACTCATCATCTAGTGGCTCGCCTCGATTCCAACCTTTAGCCGAATAAAGCTTATAGAGATCGGTCGCATGGCTCTCCGGGATTACTCGAAGGTCCGTTAGCCTCTTGATTTGAGCTTTGACGGATACGCGCCATTTCGCTTTCAGCGATAAGAACTCCGCAAGGGACGGCCTACGGACCTCAAGTGGATACGTATTAGAGGGCAGCAAAAATGCGCTGGCTAAACGAAAAGCTTGCGCTTCAATCTGCTTCAAATCTTTCTTCAATTCTTCACTTGAAACATTCTTATGAAGAATTGCATGGGCGAGTTCGTGAGCAGCGTCCATCTGACGTCGCGGAAATGACATCTTATCTGTTGCTAGAATTATATGAGGACGATCTTCAACTGCCGACCAAGTACAAATGCCGTCCAATTTTGAAGTGCCCATCTCAATGGTAGCAACGACAATCCCAATGCGCTCAAGAAGCGACACCATATCCGTACAGGGCCCTTCGCCCACTTCCCAATGATGTCGTAGATCGATTGCGATCTTCTCAATATCCTCGTCACGTAATTGCTTGTAGGTCAGCTTGCCTAATACATCAGGCACATCAATTTCCGGCAAATCAACATAGTGCTGCAAGATCGAGCTAATTTCTTGCAGCCAACGTAGTTGCGACTCTTGATAATTGATGTCTCGCACCAACGTTGTCGACAACGACCGACAAAAGGAAGCGCGTTTAGCAGCGAAGATAGGACGCATAAAAAATTCACGCCGCACTTGAAGCGAATTAGCTAAAAATGTCATCGCATCAGCATCCGGAGTACTTGAACCGTCTTCCCAACGCATAACAGTGCTGCTGTTACGTGAAAGTTGCCGAGCTAGTGCTGACATACTCGCAATCCGTCGCGCAGCACGAATCTCGGTCAATCGCTCCGGGACGAATCCAGGCGTTCCTACACGCATGACATCACCAAAAAGGAAGTTAGTGTATAGCCGGACTCAAATCAGTCGTCGGCAGTACTTTTATCGTCGGATTCAGGATGTTCCGGCGGCTTGAATGGTATTACACGACCCTTCAGCTTGACCCTAGCAGTTGGAGCGATAGCCTCGTCAGACACAACTGAACTCGAGTCGCCGGCTTCGTCGGCAGTTTCGCTAGAAAGGAATCCTTCCAGCGATTCATAAAACAAATAGGCACTATAGGAAGAATCAATAATGCCGACTGCAACTTCTTCGATCTTGCCGCCACGTTCACGATCGCGCGCGGCCAGAAGCAATACGAAGATGTCGTCGACTTTTGGCCCTTTTCCATCAAAACTAAGCCGAGGGGATAGATCGTAATTCACGGTAACGGCCGCGACCCGAGACTTATTTTTGATCGGAAGCTCACCGGGAGCCGCCATGGTGGCAAGGCCCAAAATAACGCTGGGACCTTCATCACCTACGAACCTCATAAAAGGTTGAAACACCCTCTTGTCTGTGCGCGGCATAACCCCGCCGTCCAAAAGCACAGCGCCATAGGTCGTGCAAACTTCCTCAAAACCCTGCTCCCACATCCGAAACCGCGCCTGTCCTTCGGCTTCGCGAGCCCGTTTCTTTGCAAGACCCGAATGATCGCGGATCATCTCAAATGCTTTAATCGATTCAGCACGGAGGCGATCGTCGAGATCGATGAACAGATCACGATACAAAACGGACAAGATGTAATTCTTCAAAGCGGTCATCGAATTTACCTCGAATCATGCAATTTGATGGATTTGTACCATATTTTTTTGCATAAAGAAAAGGTTGCCTGTCAGATTTCCGCTTTATGAAACAAGAGCCAAAAATGCAAATAATTACAAACACTTACACCGAACGGGAATGAGTATTCTCCAGCAACAAAAACGGCGGACCTTTCGGCCCGCCGTTTTGTTTTCTGGGTCCCCGCCTGCGCGGGGACGACATTGTAAAATTCGCCTAGTTATCGAGGAAGCTCCGCAGCTTTCTGCTCCGGCTCGGATGCTTCAGCTTCCGCAGCGCCTTCGCCTCGATCTGACGAATACGTTCGCGGGTCACCGAGAACTGCTGGCCGACTTCTTCCAGCGTGTGGTCGGTGTTCATGCCGATGCCGAAGCGCATGCGCAGCACGCGCTCCTCACGCGGGGTGAGCGAGGCGAGCACGCGCGTCGTGGTTTCGCGCAGGTTCGACTGGATCGCCGCGTCGATCGGCAGCACCGCGTTCTTGTCCTCGATGAAATCGCCGAGGTGTGAATCCTCCTCGTCGCCCACCGGCGTCTCCAGCGAGAGCGGCTCCTTGGCGATCTTGAGAACCTTGCGCACCTTCTCCAGCGGCATGCCGAGCTTTTCGGCCAGTTCTTCCGGCGTCGGCTCGCGGCCGATCTCGTTCAGCATCTGGCGCGAAGTGCGCACGATCTTGTTGATCGTCTCGATCATGTGCACCGGAATGCGGATGGTTCTTGCCTGGTCAGCAATGCTGCGGGTGATGGCCTGACGGATCCACCACGTCGCGTAGGTCGAGAACTTGTAGCCGCGACGGTATTCGAACTTGTCGACCGCCTTCATCAGGCCGATGTTGCCTTCCTGAATGAGATCGAGGAACTGCAGGCCGCGGTTGGTGTATTTCTTGGCGATGGAAATCACGAGGCGCAGGTTGGCCTCCACCATTTCCTTCTTCGCCTGCCGCGCCTCGCGCTCGCCCTTCTGCACGCCGAGCACGATCTTGCGGAATTCGCCGATCTCGAGGCCGGTCAGCGCCGCAAGCTCCTGAATGTTCTGGCGCAGTTCCTTGATGCGGTCCTTCTCCACCGCGACGAAATTCTTCCAGCCCTTGGCGGCCAGTTTCGAGACGCGGTTGAGCCAGCGCGGATCAAGCTCCGAGCCCTGATAGTTCTTCAGGAAGTCTTCGCGGCCGACGCCGTGGCTGTCGCTGAGGCGGAACAGGCGGCCTTCATAGGACACCAGCTTCTTGTTGATGTCGTAGAGCTGCTCGACGAGGCTGTCGATGCGCGCCTGGTTGAGGCGCAGCGACTTCACCTCGACGACGATCTCGTCCTTCAGCTTCTTGTACTTGCGTTCCTGCGCAGGCGAGAGCGACTCGTTCTGAAGCTGGTTCTGGATGTCCTGCTCCTGCAGGCGGCGCAGCTTCTTGTACTCGGAGGCGATCTTGTCGAATGTCTCGACCACCTTCGGCTTCAGCTCGGCCTCGATGGCCGCCAGCGACATCTGGTTCTCGAACTCGTCGTCCTCGTCCTCCTCGGGCGAGGGACCTGCGCCGGCATCACCCGCGGCAGGCGCGGGGCGGAACGGCGTCGGCGACGGCGGCGCGGCGGGCGGCGCGGGCTGCACCGCGGCGATCACCTGCACGGTGCCGTCGGCATTGATCACGGCGTTGGTCGGCTGGCCGTCGGGGCCCGCGGGACCGGCGATCATCGCCGGGTTGAGGCCGTTCTTGCCCTCGGGGCCGGCGTAAGTCGCTTCAAGGTCGATGATGTCGCGAAGGAAGATCTTTCCTTCGTTGAGTTCGTCGCGCCAGATGATGATGGCCTGGAAGGTCAGCGGGCTTTCGCACAGCCCCGCGATCATCGCCTCGCGGCCGGCCTCGATGCGCTTGGCGATGGCGATTTCGCCCTCGCGCGACAGCAGCTCGACGGTGCCCATCTCGCGCAGATACATGCGCACGGGATCGTCGGTGCGCTCGCCGGGCTCCGATTTCTTGGTTTCGGTGACGGCCTTGGAGGTGACCTCGACGAGTTCGTTATCGGTCTCATCGTCGCCGTCCTCCTGCTTCTCCTCGTCCTCGTCGTTGGCGTCGTCGGATTCGGAGACGTTGATGCCCATGTCGGAGAGCATCGCCATGATGTCTTCGATCTGTTCGGGCGAGGTCGTGTCGGAAGGCAGCACTTCGTTGAGCTGATCGAAGGTCACGAAGCCGCGCTTCTTGGCCTGCTTGATCATCTTCTTGACGGCGGCGTCGGACAGGTCGAGCAAAGGCGACGGCGCGTCGGCGCTGTCTTTCTCAGGAGTCTCAGCGGCCTTCTGATCCTTCTCTTTGTCCTTGATCGCTGCCGTCTTTGCCTTGGTGGCCATTCACTGCTCCTGAAACGCGCTCACGACACGGGCAACCGCCCGCGTATTGATTTGTTCGCTCGCGTCCCGTATCCGACGTTCGTTTCACCTCGCAGAGGCACCTCTACGAACGTCGGATACGAAGGACGCCAGCAAGTTATAATTCTCGTGATCCTTTGGTTCTGACATTCGTAAAATACCCGCGAAGGTCACCCTACGAATGTCAGAACCGGATCACGAGGATGCGGAAAGGGCGGCGCTTTTGAAGGCACCACCCGTGCATGCTTGACGTGTCCCAAACTGTTTAGTGCAAGGGCCGTTAAGCCCAGATTAACCCTGTTTTTGCGGCTAAAAAGCCGGTTTGGCGAGTCTTTTTAAGGCCTTATCTTTCAAGAACCGGCGGCGGGAAGCCCTGCCGCGGCGATTCCGTCAGCTGGTCCGCTGGAACCGGCCCGATGATTCGCCGAATCCCTCGATCAGCGCATCCAGGCCGTCCGCTTCCGCCTGCCGGGCCTTCACGTCGCGCAGCCAGCCCTCATTGGCTTCGCTGCCGTCCTGCGCCAGCGCCTGCTCGGCATCCTTCAATTCCCTAAGTAAGGCGTGGGATTGGCGATGCAAGACAACGAGTTGATGCCAGGTCGCCAAAACATCGTCCTGCGCCGCACCTGCCTGCGCGCCCCAGACGCTGCGCGTCGTCAGCGTTCGTTCAACCCTTTGAATTTGCTCGGAATATCCAGCCTTCTCCAAGCTGACGCGCAGCCGGGCGCTTTCCGCCTGCGGATCGTCGGTATGCGAATAATTTGAAAACGCCCCGATGATCCCGGCGCGCAGCCTGTGGGCCTCGGGATGCGCCAGCTCCAGCGCCGCGACTTCCTCCAGATGATCGTGCAGCAGCCAGGGGTGATTGAGCAGCGACAGCAGGATCAGCGCCTCGCGCCGGGACAGCGCACTGCGCTGACCGCGCATGATCGAGGACCCGGCGAGATGGGGGCTGGCCGCCTGATAGGGACCCCGGCCGAAGGCGCGCGCACCTGTGGATAGTCCAGCCGCGCCGCCTCCGCCCCGACCCTGAAACGGCGGCCGGGACGAAAAACCCCGGCCTGATTCGGCCCCGAAGCCCCGGCGCTGGAAGCCGCCGCCGCCGGCCCCGGCATAGCTCGCCTGCGGCGCGAAGGCACTGCGCAGCCGCTCGTTGAAATCCTGCCAGTAATAGCGGCGCACGGTCTCGTCGCGGATGCCGTTGGACAGTTCCTTGATCCGCGCCTCCAGCGCGGCGCGGCGCTCGGGCGTGGCGAAGCTGCCGCCCTCGATTTCGCGCGACCACAGAACCTCGGCGAGCGGACGCGCCGCGCCGAGCACTTCCTCGATCGCCCCGCGCCCGCCGGCGCGCGCGAGATCGTCCGGGTCCTGCCCGTCGGGCAGCAGCGCGAAACGCAGGCTCTTGCCGGGCTTGAGATGCGGAAGCGCAAGGTCCGCCGCGCGCAAGGCCGCGCGCTGGCCCGCGCCGTCGCCGTCAAAGCAGAGGATCGGCTCGTCCGCCATCTTCCAGAGCAGCGCGAGCTGATTTTCGGTCAGCGCGGTGCCGAGCGGCGCGACCGCGCCGGGAAAGCCAGCCGTCACCAGCGCGATGACATCGACATAGCCTTCGGCCACGATCACCGGCGCGCCGTCATGGGCGGCCTGCCGCGCGGTGGCGAGGTTGTAGAGATTGTCGCCCTTGTGAAACAGCACGCCGTCGGCGGAGTTCAGATACTTCGCAGGCGCATCCTTCTCCATCGCCCGGCCGCCGAAGGCGATCACGCGGCCGCGCGCATCGGTGATCGGAAACATCACGCGGTCGCGGAAGCGGTCGTAAGGAACGGGAATGTCCTCGCCTGCGCTGAGCAGCCGCGCCTCGATCATGTCATCAACCGGCACGCCAAGACTGCCGAGATGCTCCTTGAGCGCGAAACGCTCGGGCGGCGCATAGCCCATGCGGAACTGCAACTGTGTCGCAGGCGAGATCGCGCGGTCGGCGAGATAGCCCCGCGCCTTCGCGCCAAGGCGCGAGGTCAGCGTGTCGGCATAGAATTTCGCGGCGAGATCCATCACGTCGTACAGCGTCTTGCGGCGCTGCTCGTGGCGCGCGGCGTCCGGCGTCACCGCGGGCAACGGCATTCCGGCCTGGGACGCCGCAATCTCCACCGCTTCGACAAAGCCGACGCCCTCCGTATCCATGATGAAATCGAAGATGTTGCCGTGCTTGCCGGAAGCGAAGCAGTGGTAGAAGCCCTTTTGGTCGTTGACCGTGAAGGACGGCGTCTTCTCCTGCTTGAACGGCGAGAGGCCCTTCCACTCCTTGCCCGCCCGTTTCAGCTTCACGCGCTTGCCCACGACGTCCGACACCGGAAGCCGCATCCGCAGATCGTCGAGGAATTGGGGCGTGAAGCGCATGGATAAGGATTTCGGGACTCAGGAGTTGCCAACCGAACATGAATATAGGTTCGGAAGGCAGATACCCCCAGTATCCCCGGAACCCCCCGGGTTGTCCCGGCTATTCACAGGCGGCGGACGGTCAGGTTTTAATTACCGGACCGACCTCGATCGTAACCAACCTTGTCTTGCCACTGTCGTCGAACGTCCTTTCCAAAGGAGCCGGCTCGCACCCTTCTAAGCTGTCTTCGTCGAATACGAACTCGGCTACTGCATATGGAGGTCCATTATACCAAGCGGGATCGTGGTCCAGATCGAGCTTGATTGCCGCAATCGTACGGACGCCGATGTCCGTGCATCGCCAGCGCCCGGTTTCGGTCAAAAATTCAGTTCCGATTTTAAAATCCGAGTGTTTCAAAAGATTCACCGTTCAGGCAAATTATCAACCACAATTGTAGCCATAGATTTTTAGAGGCTTTGCCTCGTCATTGCGAGGAGCACTTGCGACGAAGCAATCCAATTTGGCTTTCAAAGAGTGGATTGCTTCGCTTCGCTCGCAATGACGAACGGATTCCATTATTAAATAACTGCCTTCCTTGGCGAACTCTTCGCCGCCGGAAGCCGTGACGAAATTGCCCAACGAAAGCAAGACATGGCCTTAACCCCGAAGACGCTGCTCCAGATCGCGGGCGCGCCGCTCCATCCGAGCGCGCTGGACACCTCCGCGCTGGTCATCATTGACGCCCAGGTTGAATACACCAGGGGTAATCTGCCGCTGGACGGTGTCGACGCCGCCATTGTCGAGGCGTCAAAGTTGCTGAAGCTGGCGCGGGAGCGCGGCGTTCCGGTGTTTCATATTGTGCAGCATGCCCCGGCCGGCCGCCCGCTGTTTGCCGAAGACAGCCCCAACGCCGCCATCGTGCCGCTGCTGACGCCCGCCGCAGGCGAAGTGGTGGTGCGCAAGACCTTGCCGAACTCTTTCGCAGGCACCGATCTCGATGCGCTGGTGAAAAGCACCGGCCGCACCGAACTGATCATCGCAGGGTTCATGACGCATATGTGCGTCAGCGCCACCGCCCGCGCGGCGCTCGATCTCAAGTACCGCACCACCGTCGTCGCCAACGCGACGGCAACGCGCGACCTGCCCGATCCGCTCGGCGGCACGATTCCCGCCAGCGTCGTGCATCGCGTGGCGCTGAGCGAACTTGCGGATCGCTTCGCCATCGTGGTGAAAGATACGGCGGCGCTGACCGCGGCGGCGAAAGCTGCGGGCTGAGGCCGGCGGCCCAAAGACTCCGGAAATTCAACGGCGAGACCTGCGCCGGCGGCATGCATTCCGCCGAAGCTGTGCAGCGTCTGACGGTATCCCGCATACAAGCTCACCGCACGGAATGATTTAACCTTAACGCCGTGCAAACCCGCTTCCGCCGTTCTTCATCAAATGCTCACCGTGTCGCCCTGACCCCGGCGCGACGACGGCATCCGTTAGCGTTCAGGTAAGGGCCGCTCGTCTACGGTTGAGCATTCTGCGGTAATCGCCGGCGACTACCGTGCATCTGATTACGTTCGCCCGAGAGGCGGGATCTGTATGAGTATCAAGAACAAGCTTGCACTGCTGGTCAGCCTCCTTTTCGGAGTGCTGCTGTGCGTGGCCGCAGCGCTGCTGATTCAGTCCAGCGAAGCGCGCCTGCGTGAAAGCATCATCGTACAGAACACCGCGCTGATCAAAGCGCTGACGAGCAACTTCGACGAACAGGTGCTGGCCCGCCACAGGATGCTGATCAACGTGGCCTCACGGCTGTCGCCGGAGACGCTCGCGAATCCGGCCGAGTTGCAGACATTCATCGACCGCCAGTTCGTCCTGCATGCGCTGTTCACCAACCTACTGACTTACGACACGGAAGGCACCGTGCTGGCGGCCTCGCCCGAGCCGGAAAAATATGTCGGCAGCAAGCGAATGGCCCGCATGGAATATGTCGTTCGCACGCTGGAAGACCACCAGCCTTACATTTCGAAGCTGTTCAAGAGTCCGGTGTCGGGACTGCCGCTGATCGTGATGACCGCCCCCGTGCTGGGCAATGACGGCAAGATCGCCGCACTGCTCGGTGGTAGCCAGTACATCCTGAGCGACAACCTGTTCTCGAATTTCACCCAGACGCATATCGGCCGAACCGGCAATCTGTTTCTGGCTTCGCGCGACCGCACCCTCATCTCTCATCCCGACAGGTCGCGCCTGATGGAGCAGCTTCCAGCTGGCGCCTCGCCCGGCATCGATCAAGCTCTGACGGCGGGACGTTTTGCCGGAGAAGTCGTCACGACCCGCGGCGTGCCCGCGCTGATGATCGTGGACACGATGAAGACGACCGGCTGGCTGGTCGGCATGGTGCTGCCGCTGCAGGAGGCCTATGCGCCGATCACCGCGATGCGCGCGCAGGGGTTCACGCTGCTGGTGGTCCTGCTGCTGGTATTGCCCCTGCTGGTGTGGTTCGGGGCAAGCTACATGATGCGGCCACTGCTGCTGCTGCGGGATCACATCAGGGCGATGGCGCGATCATCGCAGGCTCATGCCCTGATTGCGTCGGACCGGCGGGACGAGATCGGCGAACTCGCGCGCGCCTTCGACGGGCTGACGCTCGCACGTCAGGCGGCCGAAGCCGAACTCACCTTCCTGGCTCACCACGACCCGCTGACCAAATTGCCGAACCGCCTGCTGCTGCGCGATCGCTTCGAGCGTGCGACCGCGGAAGCGGACCGCAACAACACCCGCATCGCGATGCTGTTTCTCGACCTCGACAACTTCAAGGAGGTCAACGACAGCCTCGGCCATGGTGTGGGCGACGAGCTGCTTGTCTGCGTGGTGCAACGGCTGCAGGCCGCGCTGCGCAAGGCCGATACCATCAGCCGCGAGGGCGGCGACGAGTTTGCCGTGCTGATTTCGGGCGTCAAATCCATCAGCGATGTCGGACACGTCGCCCAGACCATCCTCGATGCCATGATGCATCCCTTTGAAATCAACGATCACACGCTGCATGCGTCCTGCAGCATCGGCATCAGCGTATATCCGAACGACGGCGAAGATTTCGACACGATGCGCAAGAACGCCGATACGGCGCTCTATCAGGCCAAGGACAGCGGCCGCCGCAACTACCGTTTCTTCGCCGGGCACATGAACCTCGACGCCCAGTTGCGCATGCAGATGCAGATGGATTTGCGCAGGGCGCTGAAGAAGCAGGAATTCGAGCTGTTCTACCAGCCGCAGATCAGCCTGCGTAGCGCGCATGTGGTCGGCGTCGAAGCCCTGATCCGCTGGCGGCGTAACGGCGAACTGGTGCCGCCGTCCGAATTCATTCCGATCGCCGAGCAGAACGGCCTCATCATTCCGATCAGCGAATGGGTGATCGGCGAAGCCTGCCGTCAGGGCGCCGAATGGCGGCGTCAGGGGCTGACTTCGCTGGTGATCGCCGTCAACCTCTCGGCGCTGCAGTTCAAGCACGGCAACATCACCGACACGGTGCGGCTGGCGCTGGAGAACTCCGGCCTGCCGCCCGAAGCGCTCGAACTCGAACTGACCGAATCCATCCTGCTGCAGGATATGGATGCCGCCATGAACACGCTGCACGAACTCAAGGCGCTGGGCGTGCATCTGTCGATCGATGATTTCGGGACCGGCTATTCCTCGCTCAGCTATCTCAAGCGGCTTCCCGTGGACCGGCTCAAGATCGACCGCTCGTTTGTCGGCGATGTCGTCAGGGACGCCGACGCGGCCGCCATCGTCAAGGCCATCATCCAGCTCGGCCATACACTGCAGCTCGAAGTCACGGCCGAAGGCGTGGAAACCGGCGGACAATATGACTTCCTCAAGGAGAGCGGCTGCGACGAAGCGCAAGGCTACCTGTTCTCCAAGCCGATCGTGGCTGTGGACATTCCGGATGTGGTGGTCTCGCTCGGCATGAACGGGACTGGCCTGGCCGACATACGCAAGAAGGCGGGCTGAAGCGGCGGAAGCCGGGTCCGCGCTAGGGGCCCGCTAGAATTCGTCCATCTCGTCGAAACGTCCCGACACGATCCGCTCCAGCCGCTCGACCGGCCGGTTATAGATGTAGATCCACGCCTCGACGCTTGGACCGCTCAGCAGCGTTACGGCATGCCGCTGACGCAGATACTGGGTCGGCGGCGGATCGTCCGGCCCGCATCCCTCGTAACGGTCCAGATCCTTCAGAAGATCGCTGTCTTTCAGGGTGTAGAGATCGCCGAAGACCCACTCCGCGGCCGCGCTGGACGGAATAACGCCGGGATAATGGGTAATGCGATAAAGACGCCCGTTGAAGCGCGCCGGACCGTCGTAGGTCGCACATTCGCCCAATGCACGCGCAAGAGCGTGATGAGAGCTCCGCGTCAACGTGCCATATACGAACAATCGGTCAGCCATTGCGTTCCGCCATCATGACGGCATCGTTACGCGGACTCGTTCACCTCGTCACTCACCACCACGAATTTAAGCAGATCCATCCGCCCGAATGTTGTGGAAATCGCCACATCTGCGGCGTCGCGGCCGGTGGCCATCACAATACGGCCGATGCGCGGCACGTTATGACGCGCATCGAATGTATACCATTTGCCCGACAGATAGGCCTCGTACCAGCCGGAGAAATCCATCGGCGCGGGATCGGGCGGCACACCGATGTCGCCCATGTAGCCGGTGACGTAACGCGCCGGAATATTCATGCAGCGGCACAGCGTCAACGCCAGATGCGCGAAGTCGCGGCAGACGCCCTGCTGCTCTTCAAACACATCGTAAGCCGATTTGGTCGGCCGCGCCTGCTGGTAGTCGAAGTGCACATGATTGTGCACCCAGGTGTTGATCGCCTGAACCCGTTCCCAGCCGGGCGCGATGCTGCCGAACTGCGACCAGGCGAAATCGGTCAGCCTGTCGGTCTCGCAATAGCGGCTCGGCATCAGATAGAGCAGCACATCGTCCGGCAGTTGCTCGACCGGCATCTGCTGCGCCTCGGGCACATACGCATCGGGCAGGCCGCTATCGCGCACCAGTGCATCGAGCCTGAAGGTGATGCCGCCCGGCGGCGCGGTGAGCCGCCCACACAGATTGCCGAACGAGTCCTGAAAATAGCGGATGCGAACGTCCGGCTCGGTGATGATGGTCTCCGCGCCGACGATGTCGCGCGCGCGTGACGGATGAACCCGCATCATGATGACCATCGGCGTTGCGACGGCGGCTCCATAAGAAATTTCAAATCCGACGCGGATCAGCATATGGCCTGCCCCTTTGCATCCTCGTCGACGGAGACGACATGAATCGTGACGTCCATGCCAAGAAAGGCACTGACCGGCCCGACATAGGTGCCGTGAAGCGGAATGGCCTGATAAGGATCGCGCGCCACCGCAACGCGAATGAGATCGCGGTTGCCGACGATGCCGTTGGTGGGATCGAACTCCACCCAGCCCGCACCCGGCAGATACGCCCGCACCCATGCATGGGTCGATCCGCCGCCGAGATAGCCGTGCGCGCTCTCGCTGGGAATGAAGATGTAGCCGCTGACGAACCGAGCCGCGATGCCCAGCCGCCGCAACGCCTCGATCATGAAAAGCGCGAAATCGCGGCACGTGCCCAAGCCCGTGCCCAGCGTATCGAGCGGATGCTGCGTTCCGTGTTCATGTCGCCTGCGATAGCGGAATTGCGCGCGCACCGCATGGGTCATGCCCACCAGAATATCCAGCGTCTTGGTTTGCGCGCCCTCTTTCAGGAATTGCCGGGCCCACGCCGCCAGAACCCCATCGGGATCGCTGTATTGCGGCGTGATGGACGGCATCAGATCCGGCAGTTCGTCCCGATCGTAGGCGAACGGATAATAATAGGCCTCGTCGCCCTTTGTCAGGACGATGTTATCGAGCGGATAATGTTCGACGGTGATCGTGCTGTCGAATATCAGGCGGCGATCCGAGGCGTCGAAACGGGCGATGGCGACGCTGTTCCCGAACACGTCATGGATCCAGCGCAGCGACGAAGGCTGCGGCGAAATTTCCAAGCTGCTGGATAGCACACGGCAATCGTGGCCGTCACGCGGCCGCAACATGATTCGATGCTCGCCGAAGGCGACCGGCCTGTCGTAATTATATTCGGTCTTGTGGTGAATCGTCAGCAGAGGCATCGTGTCAGCCGCGGCGGCATGCTCGGGAATTCCATCGTACACGTTGTTGGGCTGGCCTTCCGGTTATTTATTGAGCTTGAATGCCGCAGCGCTAGGCAAGAACGACGTATGACCCTGCCCGATCCAAGTGACACTTTACGACTCATTGCGCCCGACGAAGTTCCGCCTGTCCTTGAGGAGAATGCGCAGAGCCGCTCTCCGTTCTTCTTCACCTGCGATCATTATGGACGGCTGATTCCGCGTGTGCTGGGCGATCTCGGCGTCTCCGCCAGCGAGCTTGAGCGCCATATCGCGTGGGATATCGGCATTGCCGGTGTGGCGACGTTGCTGGCGAAGGAACTGGGCGTTCACCTGATCGCACAGCGCTACTCGCGTCTCGTGATCGACTGCAACCGGCCGTTCAGCAACCCCGGCTCGATCCCGCTGATCAGCGAGGCGACCGAAATTCCCGGCAATGGCGGCCTGACCAAAGAGCAGATCGCGGCGCGGCAGCAGGCCGTGTTCGCGCCCTATCACGCGCGCATCGCGCAGGCGCTCGACGCCCGCAAGGCCAACGGCCTGCCCACCATTCTGGTATCGCTGCATTCGTTCACGCCGGTCTATGCGGGCATCGCGCGGCCCTGGCATGTCGGTACATTGTATCATCGCGACGACCGCCTGCCCCACATGCTGCGCGATCTGTTGCGCAAGGAAGGCGATCTCGTGGTCGGCGACAATGAGCCCTATGCGGTGAGCGACGCCACCGACTACACCATTCCCGTTCACGCCGAGCAGCGTCGGCTGATGCATACCGGCATCGAAATCCGGCAGGACCTCATCGGTGATCAGTCCGGCCAGCGCGAATGGGCGGAACGCCTCGCACGGCTGCTGCGGGAGATCGAAGACACGCTGCATGCCGACAAGCTGATGCCGGCCGAATAAGCCCTAGTGTCCCGATTCCGAAGTTCGCACGATTCCCCTGCACGCTCGTTTGCGAACTTCGGAATCGAAGGACACTAGCAAGTTATTATTCTAGTGTGGCTTTGGTTCAGAAGCCCGCATTTGGGACTCGCCGCATCAATGATGCGGACTTCTGAACCGCCACACTAGCTCTTCGTCGCCACGTAATACGCCAGCGCCCACATCACGCCCGCAACCACCCAGAGAAACCATGCCGCCGCGGCGCGTGGGTTCAGCAACGACTCCGATGGATTCTGCGGGTTGACGTAAACGTCGACGATCGCGCCTTCCGGATATTTCCTGACCAACCGCCGAACGCCCCAGTCGGATGTCGATGACACCTGCCCGTTCATGCTGGCGACGAGGCCGGTATAATCCGCGCGCTCATAGCGATAGGTGTAGGAAATTCTGGCCGTGAACATGATCGGCCCGCGCGCGCCGCTCGCGTCCGCGCTGGCTCGAAAGCGCTCCAGTCCTGATGTTCTGATCGTCCCTTTCACCACCGGCCATGTGCGCGCCAGCGCGGCATGGCGATGCAGCCCGATGGCGAATAGCGCGATCACGGCGCCGAACGCCCCGAGCGCCACCGTCATGGCCGACATCTGCGGATGCGCCATTTGCGTGGAGACAAATTCCGTCAGCTCGTGGAATCCGATTGCCGAGCCGAATACGCCGACGACCGCGATCGCCACCATCCAGCCGAGACAGCCCCAGATGCCTTTGGGCATATCGCGTTCGAGCACGGCTTCGCTGCGCCTGTTCGGGTTGTAATAGACCGTGACGGCCTTGCCGGCCGGATAGCGCGCGAGGGTTTCCGCCACCTCGAAGTTGCCGCGGTCCTCACCGATGGTAACGCGATTGTTGCGATAAGCCTGCCCGGCGATCACATACTCGTAAGTGACGTTGGCGAAGTTGCGCTTTTCAAAATGGTGACCCTCTTCGCGATTGCCGTCGATCACCTTCACATCACGGACTTCGGGCTTCGAGATCACGACCTTGCCCGTCACGCTCGGCCAGTCGCTCGCGGCCTGCACCTCAAGATATTTGTAGGCCGCCGCAAAGACGAGAAGGCCCACCGGCGCCAGCAGCATGGCGTAAACGAACCATGGAATGTCCGGCAGCAGGTTCGTCATCGGCGTGTCAGCGCCAGCCAGATGCCGCCGCCGATCATGAAACCGCCGGAGATGCGCGACACCAATCGCACGCGACGCGCCGACAGCAGCTTGCCCGCGCGCCCGGCGAGCAATGCATAAGCGCCGTCGGACAGCGCGGCGATGATCATGAAGGTGATGCCGAGCACCACCACCTGCGGCAGGTGATCCTGCTTCATGTCGACGAACTGCGGAATGAATGCGCCGAAGAACACCAGCACCTTCGGATTGCTGAGCAGAACCAGAAAGCCCTGCAGGAAGAAGCCGCCGCGCGGCGGTGGCGGCGGCGCATCCGATGCGTTCACCACGCCCGACGATCCCATCAGCTTGATGCCGAGCCAGACCAGATAGGCCGCGCCCGCAAGGCGCACCCATTCGAACCAGTAACCCATGGTCGCCATCAGCGAGGTGAGACCCACCGCGATGATTCCGATCACGACCGCGAGCCCGGCCTGCGCGCCTGCGATGTTGGTGAGCGCGGCACGCGTGCCGTAGCGCAGGCCGTTGGCGATCACAAGCGTGACGATCGGCCCGGGCAGGATGGCCAGCGCGACACAGGCGGCGACGTAAGCGAGATAGACATTCAGCGACATGACGATTTCCTGATGCGATGCGACCGCATCAAAGAATGAGACGTTCCGGGAAAGCAAGCGGTTCACCCATTCCCTCGCTTTCGAAACGTATTTTTGATGCGCTCTTGACATGCAACCATTTGGTTGCCTATTATCCTGACCATGGACGAGGTCTTCAAGGCACTGGCGGATGGTTCACGACGCTTGCTGCTGGACCGGCTTCATGCGCGCAACGGCCAGACGTTGCTCGAACTCTGCGACGGCCTCGCCATGACACGGCAGGCCGTGACCAAGCATCTTGCGATTCTGGAAGCGGCAAACCTCGTGACCTCGCTGAAGCACGGCCGCGAAAAGCTGCACTATCTCAACCCGGTGCCGATCCATGAGATCGGCGAACGATGGATCAGGAAATTCGAGCGCAGCAAGCTCGCTGCGCTCAGTGAGTTGAAACGGAAACTGGAGAAGCGTGATGAGTAAGCCGGAATTCGTCTACACCACCTACATCAAGACCACGCCAGACAAGCTCTGGCATGCCCTGACCGACAGGGAGTTCACACACCGTTACTGGATGAACTGCACGCTGACGTCCGACTGGAAGGCCGGTTCGCGCATGACCATGGAGCGCGACGGCGAAGTGAAGAACGAATGCGTGATCCTCGAATCCGATCCGCCGCGCAAGCTGTCCTATAGCTGGGTATCGATCTTCGACGAGGACATGAAGAAGGAAAAACCTTCGCGCGTCACCTATGTGATCGAACAGCGCGGCGACATGGTGAAACTGGTCGTCACCCATGAAGGCTTCGCGGACGGCAGCAAGACCTTGCCGAGCGTGGCGATCGGATGGCCGATGGTGCTCTCCAGTCTCAAAAGTATTCTGGAAACAGGCCAGCCGCTCATTCTCGATCCCTCCAAGGACGCATGATCCGTCATGGATATCAGCAGGTTCAAGCCTTCGCTTGTCTACACCATCTACATCGCCGCCACGCCCGAACGGGTGTGGCAGGCGCTGACTTCGGCGGACGACAGCCGGCAGTATTTCTCCGGCTTCGCCGTCGAAGTTACAAGTGAAGCCGGCGGCACGTTCGTGCTGCGTGCGCCGGACGGCTCCGTCCATATCGGCGGCAAGGTCATCACCTATGCGCCGCCGCGAAAACTGGCGGTGACGTTCAACGTCAGCTGGCCCGGACTTGTCGAGGCGCTTGGCGAGACGCTCGTGACCTACGAAATCGAGCAGGCGGGCGATGCTGTCCGCCTGACCATGACGGAATCGCACGAACGCGAGATCGACGAGGACATTCTGTCGGGCGGCCGCGCTGGATGGCCGGCAATTCTCTCCAGCCTCAAGAGCGTGCTGGAGACCGGCAAGCCGCTTGTGGTGAAGATGGAGCTGCCAGTGAAAATGCTGGCGGCACTCAAGTGGCTGGGTGTGAAGGTGCCGGGGATGTGAAGATCGCAACCTACTCAGTTTGTCATACGCGGGCTTGACCTGCGTATCCATCTTGCTTTGAAAAGATGGATTGCCGGGTCAAGCCCGGCAATGACGTCTGCAGATGATGCAGTTCCTACCCCAATCCGCGCAACTCCCGCCGCAGCACCTTGCCGGTCGCCGTCATCGGCAGACTGTCCGCGAACTGGATGTGGCGCGGATATTCATGCGCGGCGAGCTGCACCTTGACGAAATCCTGAATCTCTTTCGCCAATAGATCGCTCGGCGCAAATCCCGGACGCAGCACGATCCACGCCTTGATCGCCTCGGTGCGGATCGGATCGGGAATGCCGACCACGGCGGACATCGCCACCGCCGGATGTTTCATCAGCGTGTGCTCGATCTCGGACGGGCCGATGCGATATCCCGCACTGGTGATGATGTCGTCCTCGCGGCTGACATACCAGAAGTAACCGTCGTCATCCTGCACGCCGAGATCGCCGGTGAGCAGGAAACCGCCCGCGACTTTCTTCGCGGTCGCCTCCGGGTTCTTCCAGTACTCGATCATCGTCACGGGGTTGGGCACGCGCACCCCGATGATGCCGCGCGTGTTGCGCGGCTGCGCCTCGCCTTCTTCATTGACGATCTGCACATCGAAGCCCGGCGTCCGCTTGCCCATCGAGCCGGGCCGGATCGGAAACAGCTTCGCATTGTTGCCGACCACGAGATTGCATTCGGTCTGGCCGTAAATCTCGTGCGCATCGACGCCGAACGTCGCACGCACCCAGTCGAGCAGTTCGGCGCCGAGCGACTCGCCGCCGGTGAAGATGCTGCGCAGCTTCACGCCGTCATGTTTCGCGTTTGCCTGACGCATCAGCTTCAGCGCGGTCGGCGGCAGGAACACGTTGCGCACGTTGTAATCGGCCATCAACTGCATCGCGGCCTGCGGCTCGAACTTCTTCGCGCGATAGCCGAGCATCGGTACGCCGTGATACCAGGCCGGAAACAGTGCATCGAACAGCCCGCCGATCCACGCCCAGTCCGCCGGTGTCCACATCAGGTCGCCGGACTTTGGGAAGAAGTCGTGCGCCATCTCCACATTGGGCAGATGGCCGAGCACCACGCGATGCGCATGCAGCGCGCCTTTGGGATTCCCTGTGGTGCCGGAGGTGTAGATGATGATCGCCGGATCTTCGGCGCCGGTGTCCACCGTGGCGAAATCGTTCGAAGCGTTCTCGATGGATGACCAGAACGACTTGGTCCCGGCCGGAACCTTACCGCCCGCGACATAGACGTTCTTCAGATCGGGCAGACGATCGCGAATCTTGGCCAGCTTCTCGTAGCCGCCCTCGTCGGTGATGACGGCTTTAGCACCACTGTTGGAGAGCCGGAATTCCAGCGCGTCCTCTCCGAACAGCGTGAACAGCGGCACCGAAATCATGCCGGAGCGGAACGCCGCGAGATGCGCGATCGGCAATTCGACCGACTGCGACAGAAACACCGCGACGCGATCACCGCGCACCAGGCCGTCGGCCTTGAGCACGTTGGCGAAACGCTTCGACAGGTCGGAGACCTCATCGAACGACAGCCGCCGCGCGCCGCCGTCCTCGTCGACATAGATCAGCGCGAGCTTGCCGCTGCCATCCGCATGACGGTCGCAGCAGGCGGTCGCCATGTTGAACCGCGCCGGAACATCCCAGCGGAAGGCTTTGACGAGATCGTCGTAGGTGTCGGCTTGAGGGAGCATGGCAGCGTTTCCTCTGCGGCGGATGGCCCACCGTCTTGCTTACCTCTCCCCGCTTGCGGGAAGAGGTAAGAAGAATCAACCCGTCAGCGCGGCCTTCACCAGACCGCTGGCCTTGCCGAAATCCATCTGGCCGGCGTACTTGCCCTTCAGCGCGGCGATCACCTTGCCCATGTCTTTCATGCCGGCGGCGCCGGTTTCGGAAATCACTGCGGCGATGGCAGCCTTCACTTCATCGTCGGACATCTGCTTGGGCAGATAGGCGGAGATCACCGCGATCTCCTCGCGCTCCTGCGCGGCAAGCTCGGCGCGGCCACCCTTGTCGTAAAGCTCGACCGATTCCTGACGCTGCTTGATCATCTTCTGCAGCACGCCGAGAATGTCCTCGTCCGACAGCGGCGGCTTGCCCTGCCCGCGCGCGTCAATGTCCGCGTTCTTCAGGGTCGAATTGACCATGCGCAGCGTGGAGAGCTTGCGCTCCTCCTTCGCCTTCATCGCGTCCTTGATCGCATTGTTGATGTCGTCGCGCAGCATCGGCTTCTCCTCGAAATTCCTTCGTGCAAATCGTTGCCGCTGATGTAAGGCGTTTTACGAGCCCGCACAACCAAAGCTGCTACATCTCCAGCCAGTCGAGCATGGCATCGGTCATGGCCCGCGGCTTTTCAAGCTGCGGAAGGTGACCGCAATCGGGAATTGTGACCAGCTTTGCGCCCGCGATGCCATTGGCGAGTTCGGTGGAGAACTCATTCGGAACCATGTTGTCGGTATCGCTGGTCAGCACCAGCGTCGGACACTTGATCTGCGCCAGCGTCGGACGGGAATCCGCCCGCGTCATGATCGCCTCGAGTTGCCAGACGAAGGCATCGGGGCCGACATCGTCGGCCATGTCGAACACGATCTTCCGCAAGGTCGCATCGTTCGCCCGCGACGGATGCACGAACTTTCCGAACAGGCCTTCCATCACCTTGTGATAGCCGCCCGCCTTCACCTCCGCGATCAGGCCGCGGCGGCGCTCGCTGGCTTCCGGCGTCTCCGGACGCGCCGAGGTCGAGAGCAGCGCCAGCCGTGCAATGCGCTCCGGCGCCTGCCGGAACATCTCCAGCACGATGTAGCCGCCCATCGAATGACCGGCGAGCGCAAAGCGCAGCGGCGCTTCAGCCAGAATGCGCCGCGCGATCGCCGCCATGTCGCCGCCGCGCGCATGGTTGGCGAGATGCACCGGCGCGACCCGCCACAGTTCCGGAATCTGCGGCGCATAGATCCGCGGCGAACAGGCAAGACCCGGAACGAGAACGATGGGAAGTGTATGGGGCATGAGACTTAAGCCACTCCCCGCGTGCGGCCTTCCCAATATGGCGCGCGCAGCGCCTTGCGGTCGATTTTGCCGAGGCCCGTCACCGGAATCGTCTCCACGAAATCGATGGTCTTGGGCGACCACGGCGCACCACGCCTGTCCTTCACATGGGCCTGCAATTCGGCGACGCCCGAATTCGCACCGGCCTTCAACACCACGAAGCCCTTCACCGCCTCGCCCCACTTCTCATCCGGAATTCCGATCACCGCGGCGGACGCCACCGACGGATGCGACATCAGCGCATCCTCGACCTCGCGCGGATAGATGTTGAAGCCACCGGAGATGATCATGTCCTTGGTGCGGTCGACGATATAGTAGTAGCCCTCGGAATCCTTCACCGCGACGTCACCGGTGTGCAGCCAGCCGCCGCGCAGCGTCTCCGCATTGGCATCCGGCCGCTTCCAGTACCCGTCCATCAACAGAGGCCCGCGCACGCAGATTTCGCCGGGCTCGCCGATGCCGACTTCCTTCATGTCGGCATCGAACAGCTTGACGTCCACGCCGGGACTGACGCGTCCGCAGGAGCCGAGCCGGCCCGGCTTGGTCTCGTCGTGATCGATCTTGCGCATCGAGGTGATGACCTGCGGCGCTTCGGTCTGGCCGTAAAGCTGCACGAATACCTTGCCGAAGATCTTCATGCCTTCCATCAACCGGTCCGGCGACATCGGCGCCGCGCCATAGACGATGGTTTCCAGCGACGACAGATCGTGACGCTTGCGCAGATCCTCGTTGTCGATCAGCGCATAGATCAGCGTCGGCACCAGGAAGGTCGCGTTGATCTTCTCGGACGCAACGACGCTTGCGTAAACTTCCGGCTCGAAACCCTGCACCAGCCGCATCAGTCCGCCGCGCATCATCACCGGAAACAGCGTCACGCCCGCGGCGTGACTGATCGGCGTCGCGGCGAGGAAGCGGATGGGCTGCGGCCAGTCCCAGTCCGAATAGAGCAGCAGCGTCATGGTCACCAGCGCGCGGTGCGACAGCATCACGCCCTTGGAGCGGCCGGTGGTGCCGCCGGTATAGGCGAGGAAGGCGATCTCATGCGCGCGGCTTTCATCGACCAGCGGCGCTGGCGCGGCCGTAGCGAGATCGGGCATCACATCGCGCACGCCGTCCATCGGGCCGATCGAATAGATGGTCTTCATCGACGGCACTCGCGCCTTGAGCGCAAGACCGCGCGGGCCGAATTTCGCGCCCTCGACGATCAGGAGATCGATCTCGGCGTCTTCCAGAATAAAGGCATGGTCGTCCTCCGCCGCCATCGGATGCAGCGGGGTGTAGCGCACGCCCATCACCAAAGCGGCGCAGATCGCGGCCCAGGCTTCGGCGCGGTTGCTGGCTAATATCGACAGCGCGCTGCCCTTCTTCAGGCCCAGTGAGCGGAACAGGGTGATGAAGCGGCCAATGGTGTCGCCCAGTTCCCGGTAGCTCCACCGTACTTTACCGTCGGCGATGGCAGGCTGATCGCCGAACCGGCCCACCGCATTGATAATCAGGCTGCCGATGGTTCCGCCTGAGTGAAGCTGCTGCAAATCCACTGTCGTCACTGCCGAATCCATCGATTGCGTCTCCTACACCGCCGGACCTCTTGAAAGGGCCCGTTCCGGGCGCAGCTTAGGGAGCCCGCCCGGACTGTCAAATTTGAGGGAACGCATTGTGAATCCGGCGTTTGTCCCTTTGACGCGCCGCGGCGCAGGGTCTATGTGATGCGCTCATGACCACATCAGACAATTCCTCAGCATGGCCGGACCTCAAACCGACCGCGCTTCTCGTGCTTGCCGACGGCACCGTGCTTGAAGGCTTCGGCCTCGGCGCGGAAGGCCAAGCCGTCGGTGAAGTCTGCTTCAACACGGCGATGACCGGATATGAGGAAATCCTCACCGATCCGTCCTATGCCGGGCAGCTCATCACCTTCACATTCCCGCATATCGGGAATGTCGGCACCAACGACGAAGACATCGAGACGGTGAACATGGCGGCGACGCCAGGCGCACGCGGCGTGATCCTGCGCGCGGGCATCACCGATCCGTCGAACTACCGCGCCACCCGCCATCTCGACGCATGGCTGAAGGCGCGCGGCATTGTCGGGGTCGCCGGGATCGACACCCGCGCCCTCACCGCGCTGATCCGCAGCAAGGGCATGCCGAACGCCGTGATCGCCCATGCGCAGAGCGGCAAGTTCGACCTGCACGGCCTCAAGGAAGAAGCCCGCGAGTGGCCCGGCCTCGAGGGCATGGACCTCGTGCCGATGGTGACCAGCACCCAGCGCTTCAACTGGGACGAGACGCCGTGGGAATGGGGCAAGGGCTTCGGCATCCAGGACAAGCCGGAATTCAACGTCGTCGCCATCGACTACGGCATCAAGCGCAACATCCTGCGCCTGCTCGCCGGCGAAGGCTGCAAGGTCACCGTGGTGACCGCGACGACCCCGGCCGAAGACATTCTCGCCATGAAGCCGGACGGTGTGTTCCTCTCCAACGGCCCCGGCGATCCAGCGGAAACCGGAAAATATGCCGTGCCGGTCATCAAGAAGGTGATCGACTCCGGCACACCGACCTTCGGCATTTGTCTGGGCCACCAGATGCTCGGTCTGGCGCTGGGCGGCAAGACCATGAAGATGCATCAGGGTCATCACGGCGCGAACCATCCGGTGAAGGACCTCACCACCGGCAAGGTCGAAATCACCTCGATGAATCACGGCTTCGCGGTGGACAAGGAGACGCTGCCCGCCAATGTCGAACAGACCCATATTTCGCTGTTCGACAACACCAACTGCGGCATCGCGCTGAAGGACAAGCCGGTGTTCTCGGTGCAGTATCATCCGGAAGCGTCGCCGGGGCCGCGCGACTCGCACTATCTGTTCCGGCGCTTCACCGATCTGATGCGCGAAAAGAAGCGAGCCTGAGCGAAGCCGATGGCGACCATCATTTTCGCGGACAAGACACTGCGCTACGACGGTCGCGACCTTGAGAACCGTCCGCTCGGCGGCACCGAATCCAGCGTGATCCAGTGCGCGCGCGAATTCGCGAGGCGCGGCCATCAGGTCACGGTGTATTCAAACTGCGACGCGCCGGTGATGGACCAGGGCGTAATGTGGCGGCCGCTGGATGGCAAACGGCCCGATACCTGCGATCTCTATATTGCCTGCCACCAGCCGGAGCTTCTGGGCTTCGTGCGCAAGCCGCGCCGCAACGCAATCTGGGTCATGTGGCCGGTGAACCAGCTCAAGCACTACAAGAAGTTCTGGCGGCTGTGGCTGCACCGCCCGGTGCCGGTCCTGATGAGTCTGTTTCAGGCCAAGAAATACTCGCCGGTGCTGCCGCAATACGACCCGCTATTCGTGCTGCCGCATGGTTTGCCCGACGATATTCGCGGCCACGCCCCGCTTGCGGAGGCACCGCCGCCGCGCGCGCTGTTTGCATCGCATCCGACCCGCAATCTGCGGCGTGTCGTTGACATCTGGATCAAGCATGTTCTGCCGCGCGTGCCGAACGCCATCCTCGATGTCTATGGCATCAACGCCCTCAAGGAGGGCGACGACGCCTGGAAACTGTGGGAAGGACACTTCCTGCCGCCCGGAATGACGGCGGACGTGAAAGCATCCGTGCGGGTGCATCCGCCGCAGAGCCGCGAAACACTGATCGCCGCGATGCGCGGCGCGCGCGTGATGCTCTATCCCGGCCACAAAACGGAAGCGTTCTGCCTTGCTGTTGCGGAAGCCCAGGCGCTCGGCCTGCCGGCCATCGTCTCCAACATCACCGTCATGCCCGAGCGCGTCATCGACGGATTGACGGGCTTCGTTCACGACGATGATGCTAAGTTCGGCGCGGACGCTGTGCGGCTGCTGACCGACGATGCGCTCTGGCGCAGCCAGCACGAAGCGGCGCTGCGTTATCAGCAGGGCATCACATGGTCGGAGCACGCCGGGCGGCTCGAAAGCTTTCTGTTGTCCGACCTCGAGTCGGTCTACCGCTCCGTGCTTGCGCTGCCGCCGACATAACCCGCAGAGGTCCGGTCCTTGCCCGCCTCCTCAGCCCCCCTGATCGTCAGCATCACCACCTTGCCGAGCCGGATCGCGGAGATGCGGCCAGCGCTGGAATCGCTGCTCGCCAACCGGCAGCGGCCCGATAAAATTTTCGTCCCGTTGCCGGCAATCTCGTTGCGCGAGAAATGCGGCTACACGCTTCCCGACTTTTTACGCAGTTCCGATTTTTGCGGCGACATCATCGAAGTGGTGCCCGTGGAGCGCGACTGGGGACCGGGCACGAAACTGCTCGGTGCGTTGAACCGTCTTCCCGCCGAGACCTGCCTCGTGGTCGCGGACGACGACGTGCGGTATCGCCCCGATTTCCTGCATGGTCTTGCCAGCGCACAGGCGGCGGATCACAGCGCCTCGTTCAGCTATCACACCTACATCAACGACGGCGTCACCATCGGGCAAGGCTGCGACGGCTTCAGTTTCTGGACACCCAATCTCGACGGCATCGCCGCCTTTGCCGCGACGCATGTCCAAGACACGCCCCTGCTCTTTCACGACGATCTGTGGATTTCGTTTTTCCTCGCCACCCGCGGCATCGCGATCAAGGAAATTCACCGGCCCGACGGGCAGCCGGTCTATGACATCATGCATCAGATCAATCCGCTCAACATGCTGAGCGGCGAATTCGCCCGCGGCACGATCAGGCGGCAAGGACTCCGGCGATTGCTGCGCGACGTGGACATGACGCCTTCACGGCGCCGCGAACTGACGGCTGCACGCTGGCGCGACAAGCTCTGGCACGCGCCTCTGCGCCGGATACGGCGGCATCTGGCCAAACATTCGTAGGAACAAAAAAGAACGTCCCCATCGCTGGGGACGTTCCGAAACGTGCATGCAATCGGGGTCAGGCCTCGTTGCCGCCTTCTTGGCGCGTAGCCTCGAATAGGAACCAGGTCCGCCGCTCGGTTTCATCAATGAAGTTTTCGAGGATGCTGGCGGAGGCGATATCTTCTGCGTCGTCGCAGATCTTATGCGCCTTGCGCATCGCCGCAGCGACCTTCTTGTTGTCCTCCATCAGTTCGCGCAACATCTCGCGCGGCGGCACGAACTTCTCGTCATTGTCCTTGATGGTCTGCAGCTTGGCGATCTGGCCGATCGAGCGGATGGTGTCGCCGCCGATCTTGCGGACACGCTCGGCCAGCACGTCGGTGGTGGCAAAAATCTGTTCGGAGTGCTGGTCCAGCAGCAGATGGTAGTCGCGGAAATGCCGCCCGCTGATGTGCCAGTGGAAATTCTTGGTCTTCAGGTAAAGCGCGAAGGCGTCGGCCAACAACGTGTTGAGCGCGGCTGTAACCTTAGCTACCGCCGCAGCGTCGAGGTCGGTGGGGGTATCGAGATTGGGGGAAACGCTTGACTTGGTTTTGCTCACGGTAGGACCTTCCTGCTAAGAACACGCGCATCCGGCGATGGACAGAGATCGCCAGACCCTCTAACGCATCTTACGCCCGCCGGTTCCCCGGCGGGAACCTTCATCTTGAGCGGCAAGATCTTTTCGGACCGGTCACCGGCCCCCGATCATGCCCAGTCCGGACAGGCCGATGGACGACTGGATCGATTATTACGATTCAACCCACACAATTTATGTCAGCAAGCTGCATCGCGATGTGCATTTTCGCGTGATCGCCGATGACATCCTCACCTATGTGCCTTTGCCGGATGCGGTGGTGCTGGATTATTCCTGCGGCGAAGCGCTGTCGGCGGCGCAGGTCGCCTCCGCCTGCCGGACGCTGATCCTGGCCGAGCCTGCTCCGGGAGTGCGCGGCCGGCTTTCGGCCCGTTTCGGCCCAAATCCGAAGATCGAGGTCCGCTCGCTGGACGACCTTGCGCAGCTTGCCGATGGCTCGGTTGATCTGGCGGTGATGATCTCGGTGGCACAATACATGACACCGGCCGAACTCGACCGGACCTTCGCGCTGATGCGGCGCGTCGTGAAGCCGGGCGGCACTTTCGTGCTTGGCGATATCCTGCGCCCGGATGTCGGTGCTGCCACCGACGTGATGGCCCTGCTCAGACTGGCCGCCAAAAACGGCTTTCTGACCGACGCGCTGTGGGGGCTGGCGCGCACCGCCCTGTCCGACTACTGGCAGCTCCGCCAGAGTATCGGCCTCCAGCGCTATGGCGAAGCCGAGATGCTCGCCAAACTCGAAACCGCGGGCTTCAAGGCGACCCGCGCCAAGGCCAATATCGGCTACAATCCCGCGCGCATGACCTTCGTGGCGACGCCCCGCGCCTGAGCGCTTTAAAATTCCGGCTTTTCGGGAGATATCCCGGAAAACTGCATAAAATTGCCGGTTGATCGCGGCCTTAAAGGTCTTTCACACCATCGGAATCTGGTCTAAAGACACCTCGCGCGCATGGCCATCCCAAGCGCCGGCTTTCAGGGACGCGCGGCTGCGCGCCCTTTTTTTGTGCCGAAAATACCCCGGCTCTGCCCGCGAGACCTAATGCCAAAACGTACAGACATCTCGACGATCCTCATCATCGGCGCCGGCCCCATCGTGATCGGCCAGGCCTGCGAATTCGATTACTCCGGCACCCAGGCCGTGAAGACGCTGCGCGAGGAGGGCTACCGCATCGTCCTCGTCAACTCCAATCCGGCAACCATCATGACGGACCCGGAGCTGGCGGACGCGACCTATATCGAGCCGATCACGCCGGAAATCGTCGCCAAGATCATCGAGAAGGA
Organism: Afipia sp.; assembly: GCA_017308575.1. GTDB lineage: Bacteria > Pseudomonadota > Alphaproteobacteria > Rhizobiales > Xanthobacteraceae > Afipia. The sequence continues at coordinate 138,565 of JAFKEQ010000002.1, read as the reverse complement.
GCGCTACGTGAAGCCAGGCGGCTTCGCGCTGCTGCCGACCATGGGCGGACAGACCGCACTGAACTGCGCGCTGAGCCTGCGCCAGCAGGGCACGCTGGAGAAATTCGACGTCGAGATGATCGGCGCCACCGCCGAGGCCATCGACAAGGCGGAAGACCGCCAGCTGTTCCGCGAGGCCATGACCAAGATCGGGCTCGAGACGCCGAAGTCGCGGCTCGCCAACGCCTCCGCGCTGAAGAAGCAATATCGCGACCAGCATCAGGCAGAGAAAGCAAAGCTCTCCGGCGAGGCGCTTGCCGAACACGAGCGGCAGTGGGTGCTGCATGAAGGCGACCGCCGCAAGCGCTATCAGGAATACGCGCTCGGCCAGGCCATGATGGCGCTGTCCGAGATCGGCCTGCCCGCGATCATCCGCCCGTCCTTTACCATGGGCGGCACCGGCGGCGGCATCGCCTACAACCGCGAGGAATTCCTCGACATCATCGAGCGCGGCCTTGATGCTTCTCCAACCAACGAAGTGCTGATCGAAGAGTCGGTGCTCGGCTGGAAAGAGTACGAGATGGAGGTTGTCCGCGACAAGAAGGACAACTGCATCATTGTCTGCTCGATCGAAAACCTCGATCCGATGGGCGTGCACACCGGCGACTCCATCACCGTCGCGCCGGCGCTGACGCTGACCGACAAGGAATACCAGATCATGCGCGACGCCTCGCTGGCGGTGCTGCGCGAGATCGGCGTCGAAACCGGCGGCTCAAACGTGCAGTTCGGCGTCAATCCGGCCGACGGCCGCATGGTCGTCATTGAGATGAATCCGCGCGTATCGCGCTCGTCCGCATTGGCCTCGAAAGCCACAGGCTTTCCGATCGCCAAGGTCGCGGCCAAGCTCGCGGTCGGCTACACGCTGGACGAAATCGCCAACGACATTACCGGCGGCGCAACGCCCGCGTCGTTCGAGCCGACCATCGATTACGTGGTCACCAAGATTCCACGTTTCGCCTTCGAGAAATTCCCCGGCGCATCCACCACACTGACCACGTCGATGAAGTCGGTCGGCGAGGTGATGGCTATCGGCCGCACCTTCCAGGAGTCCCTGCAAAAGGCGCTGCGCGGGCTTGAAACCGGACTGACCGGCCTCGACGAAATCGACATCGAAGGTCTCGGTCAGGATGACGACAAGAACGCGATCCGCGCCGCGCTCGGCACACCGACGCCGAACCGTATCCTGCAGGTTGCGCAGGCGATGCGCCTCGGCTGGTCCGACGAAGAAATTTTCACCTCGTGCAAGATCGACCCGTGGTTCCTCGCCGAAATGCGCGGCATCGTGGAGATGGAGCAGAAGGTGCGCGAGCACGGCCTGCCCGGCAATGCGCACGGCATGCGCACGTTGAAGGCGATGGGCTTCTCCGACGCACGCCTCGCCGTGCTGTCCGGCAAGAGCGAAGCCGAAGTGAAGGCCGCGCGCCGCGCGCTGAACGTGCGCCCGGTGTTCAAGCGCATCGATACCTGCGCCGCGGAATTCGCGTCCCCGACCGCGTACATGTATTCGACCTACGAAGCACCGTTCGCGGGCCAGGCCGCCGACGAAAGCGCGCCTTCGGATGCCAATAAGGTCATCATCCTCGGCGGCGGTCCGAACCGCATCGGCCAGGGCATCGAGTTCGACTACTGCTGCTGCCACGCCTGTTTCGCGCTGCATGACGCGGGTTACGAGACCATCATGGTCAACTGTAATCCCGAAACGGTTTCGACCGACTACGACACCGCGGACCGTCTCTACTTCGAGCCGCTGACCGGCGAAGACGTGCTGGAAATCATCGATACCGAGCGCAGCAACGGCAAGCTGCATGGCGTGATCGTGCAGTTCGGCGGCCAGACTCCGCTCAAGCTCGCGCGCGCGCTCGAAGAGGCCGACGTGCCGATCCTCGGCACCTCGCCCGACGCCATCGACCTTGCCGAAGATCGCGATCGCTTCAAGCGCATCCTCGACAAGCTGCGCCTCAAGCAGCCGAAGAACGGCATTGCCTATTCGGTCGAGCAGGCGCGCCTTGTGGCGCACGATCTCGGCCTGCCGCTGGTGGTGCGTCCGTCCTATGTGCTCGGCGGCCGCGCCATGCAGATCATCCGCGAGGAATCGCAACTCGGCGACTATCTGCTTGGCACGCTTCCAGAGCTGGTGCCCGCCGACGTCAAGGCGCGCTATCCGAACGACAAGACCGGCCAGATCAACACCGTGCTCGGCAAGAATCCGCTGCTGTTCGACCGCTATCTGTCCGACGCCACTGAAGTCGACGTCGACTGCCTGTGCGACGGCACCGATACGTTCGTCGTCGGCATCATGGAGCATATCGAGGAAGCCGGCATTCACTCCGGCGATAGCGCCTGTTCGCTGCCGCCCTACTCGCTCGATCCGGCGATGATCGCCGAACTCGAACGCCAGACCCGCGAACTCGCGCTCGGCCTCGACGTGGTCGGCCTGATGAACGTGCAGTACGCGATCAAGGACGGCGAGATCTACGTGCTCGAAGTCAATCCACGCGCCTCGCGCACGGTGCCGTTCGTCGCCAAGGTGGTCGGCATTCCGGTTGCCAAGATCGCCGCGCGCATCATGGCAGGCGAGAAGCTCGCATCGTTCGGCCTGAAGCCGAAGATGCTCGGCCATGTCGGCGTCAAGGAATCAGTCTTCCCGTTCGCGCGCTTCCCCGGCGTCGACACCGTGCTCGGCCCGGAGATGAAGTCCACCGGCGAGATCATGGGCATCGACCGCTCGTTCGCGGTCGCCTTCGCCAAGAGCCAGCTCGGCGGCGGCACGCGGGTGCCGCGCAAGGGGACAGTGTTCGTGTCGGTGCGCGAGGACGACAAGGTCCGCATTCTCGACGCCGTGAAGCAGCTCTCGTCGCTCGGCTTCAAGGTGATCGCCACCTCGGGAACGCAGCGCTTCCTGGTCGAGAACGGCGTGCCCGCCGAGAAGATCAACAAGGTGCTGGAAGGCCGTCCGCATATCGTGGACGCCATCACCAACGGCGAGATCCAGTTGGTGTTCAATACCACCGAAGGACCGCAGGCGCTGGCCGACAGCCGCTCGCTGCGGCGTGCTGCCCTCTTGCATAAAGTGCCGTATTACACCACTCTTTCGGGGGCGCTGGCCGCCGCACAGGGCATCCGGGCCTATATCGGCGGGGATCTCGAAGTTCAGACCCTGCAAGGTTACTTCCCCGATCTCTAAATTGTTTGGCCGGGGCTCCGCAGCCGGTGTGCTATAAGCGGAATGAGCGGCAGGAACTCGCCTGCCGCGGCGATGTTCTTTTTTGTTCCCACAAGGCCGGTCGCCCACGGGATCGCAAGGAAATGTTTCGCGACCGCGGCCTCCCCGCGTCACGGAATTCAAGGACGACGAAATGGTTGAAAAGATACCGCTGACCCAGAGTGGCTACACTGCTCTGGAAGAGGAATTGAAGCAGCGCCAGTCGGTGGAGCGGCCGCGCATCGTGGAAGCGATCGCCGAAGCGCGCTCCCATGGCGATCTGTCGGAAAATGCCGAGTACCATGCCGCGAAGGAAGCGCAGTCGCACAACGAGGGCCGCATCGCCGAACTCGAGGACAAGATCGCGCGCGCCGACATCATCGATGTTTCGAAACTGTCCGGCGACACCATCAAGTTCGGCGCGACCGTCACGCTGATCGACGAGGACACCGAGAAGAAAGCCGTCTGGCAGATCGTCGGCGAATCCGAAGCCGACGCCAAGAAGGGCCGCATCTCGATCACGTCGCCGCTGGCGCGCGCGCTGATTGGCAAGAAGAAGGGCACCTCCGTCGAGGTGGTCGCACCGGGCGGCGCCAAGGCCTATGAGATCGCCAAGGTGGACTGGAAGTAAGCCGTCTGCACTTTGGATCTGGAAGCAATGCGTCGAGAATGGCCGGGACTTCCCGGCCATTTGCTTTATGATCGACGCTATCCGGAATGGATGTTGAGCCATGCGACTTCACGTCATCGTAGCGATCACGGCGATCCTGCTCGCGGCCGGCGGCGCATTCGCCGCCGAAATCGACATTCCGCCGCCACCCCGGCCGAAGGACCTGTCTGTTCATGTCAACCAGCCGAACTGCAGCCAATGGACCGACGACTGCGTGACCTGCATGCGCGGAGTCGATGGCGCAGCTCCGGTCTGCTCCAACATCGGCGTTGCCTGCCAGCCGAAACCGATCCGCTGCCTCGCCGCGGACACGCCCGGTGAAGCGCAAAAGCCGCAAGACCCTGCGGCGAAGTAACTCCGCGGTCTCATCCCTGAGACCAGGGCGCACGCGTAACACTTGCCTTCTCAGAATTATTCCAGCCAAACCCACGAAATCGTCACCGGTCAGCGGGCGCGGCAGACTTTCGATTCCCCGGCGAGCGGGATAACAAGGTGCGTGGAGTCAAACAGGGGGTAGCCATGGATTTCAGATTTCTCGAACCGTACCGGCCGCAGCTTCTCAGCCTGCTGCGCATCGTGACCGGCCTGCTGCTGTTTCAGTACGGCGTCGCCAAGCTTTTCAAGTTTCCGGTGCTGCCGTATTTCGCCAACATCCCGCCGCTTATCGTGACCGCGGGCACGCTTGAACTCATTCTCGGCGCGCTGCTGATCCTCGGCCTGTTCACCCGGCTGACCGCCTTCATCCTGTCCGGCGAAATGGCGTTCGCCTATTTCCTCGGCCACATGTTCAAGACCGGCACACCCGTCTGGCATCCGCTGAACAACGGCGGCACCGCCGCGATCCTGTTCTGCTTCGTGTGCCTGTACCTCGCGAGTGCGGGGCCGGGACCATGGAGCATCGACGCCTCGCGCGGCAAGGCCTGACTGCCGAAGGCCTGACGGCTACTTGAGGAAGAAGATCAGCGTCAAAACCGCGCCGACGGTCACCACCGCGGCGCGGATTATTTTTTCCGGCACCAAGCGCGCGAGAGTCACGCCGTAATAGCCGCCCAGCGCCGACGATGCGATCGTGACCAGCGCCTGCGGCCAGTGCACAAGACCGCCCGCGATCAGCAAACCCGCGGACACCACCTGGATCAGGAACGCCACGAGAATCTTGGTGGCGTTGGCCTTGTGAAAATCGCCGCTTTCGATGATCGCCAGCGCCGCCAGCATCATGATGCCGACACCGGCACCGAAGAATCCGCCATAGATCGAAACAACGCTCATCACAACATAGGCGACGACCTTTGCGCCGCCATGCGAGCCTTGCGAAAACGGCGCGACGAACGCACGCAACTGCGCGCTGAAGGCGAACAGCAGTGTCGCGAGCAGCAGCAACCACGGCACCAGCGGGCGAAAGCCCTTGTCGCCGAGCCAGATCAGCAGGACAGCACCGACACCGCCGCCGATCAGTCCGATGATCGAAAACGGAATCATGTCACGAAAATAAGTGCGGACCTCCGAGCGGTAGGCGGCAACGCTGGCGAGATTGGCGGGCGTCAGCGCCACCGCACTCGTGGCGTTGGCATCGAGCGTCGGCAGGCCGCTGAAAACCAGCGCGGCGAAGGTCAGAAACGTGCCGCCCCCGGCAATGGCGTTCACCGTACCCGCGGCAAAGCCAGCCGCGGCCAGCACGGCAATCTGTAGCAAAGTCAACGTCGGCCCCCTTACGCAATGGGCGCGAGGGAAGCGCCCGGCACAAGGCTTTTAGAAGGTTGTCGCGCGCAGGAAAACGTCCACCATCGCGTGGGGCGCTATGCGCGAACGCAGGACGGACAGCAACTCAGCCCTGCGGGACTTTCAATTCCAGCGGCACGTCCGGCGCATTCTTGGAATTGTGCAGCACGAGCGAGGTGCGCACGTTGCGCACATGCGGCGCAGCGGTGAGATGCGAGACGAAGTTCTGGAAGGTCGCCATGTCCGGCGCGACGCATTTCAGGATGAAGTCCACTTCGCCCGACAGCATCCAGCATTCGCGCACCAGGGGCTCGTCGCGCACGAACTCTTCAAACGCGCGAAGGTCTGCATCGGCCTGGCTGGACAGATGGACCGAGGCGAACACGGTAACGTCGAAGCCGAGCGATGGCGGATCGAGCAATCCGCGGTAGCCGCGGATGTAACCCTCCTCCTCCAGCGTCCGGACCCGGCGCAGGCACGGCGGCGGCGAAATGCCGACACGCTTGGCTAACTCCACGTTGGTGATCCGGCCATCTGCCTGAATTTCAGAGAGAATCTTCAGATCGATGTCATCAAGGCTCTTTGTCACGTGTCTTCCGATCCTGGTAGCCGGGTGCTTTTCGGCCGATTCCGGCACAGTTCTAACGACCTGCCGATGATCGCGCAATTTTATTTCGTCATTGTGCTAGGTCACGCCGAGCTGGGGAAAATTGCAGGATATGGGTTGCATATCTTGCATAGCTCACAGGAAAGCCTACATTTGGGAACGGCGTTTTCGGCGCCTCGGCGAGACCTTTGCAGGCATTTCCTGCCTCTTCGCTGATCACTCCATGCCACGAAATTCCAGAGGGTCGCGCGATGGCCGCTCCTATCCATGCCAAGGTCGTTATCATCGGATCGGGTCCTGCCGGCTATACCGCCGCGATTTACGCCGCCCGCGCGATGCTCGAGCCGATCCTGATTCAGGGGATTCAGCCGGGCGGCCAGCTCACCATCACCACCGACGTCGAGAACTTTCCCGGATTTGCCGATGTCATCCAGGGCCCCTGGCTGATGGAGCAGATGGAAAAGCAGGCGGCGCATGTCGGCACCAAAATCGTCACCGACCATGTCAACAAGCTCGAACTCGGCCAGCGCCCGTTCCGCATCGCGACCGACAGCGGCGATGTCTATCTCGCCGACGCCGTGATCCTGGCGACTGGCGCGCAGGCGCGCTGGCTCGGCCTTCCGTCCGAAGAGAAGTTCAAGGGCTTCGGCGTCTCGGCCTGCGCGACCTGCGACGGCTTCTTCTATCGCAACAAGGACGTGTTCGTGATCGGCGGCGGCAACACCGCTGTCGAGGAAGCGCTGTTCCTCACCAACTTCGCATCCTCGGTGACGCTGGTGCATCGCCGCGACAGCCTGCGCGCGGAGCGCATCCTGCAGGATCGCCTGTTCAAGCATCCCAAGATCAAGGTGATCTGGGATAGCGCGATCGACGAAATTCGCGGCGACGAAAATCCGTCCAAGGTCACGCACATCCGCCTGAAGAACGTGAAGACGGGCGCGGTGGCCGAATATCCGACCGACGGCGTGTTCATCGCCATCGGCCACGCACCGGCGACCGAACTGATCGCGGGGCAACTGAAACTGAAGCCGTCCGGCTATGTGGAGATTGCTCCGCACTCCACCGCAACGTCGGTGCCCGGCGTGTTCGCTGCCGGCGACGTCGCGGACGAGACCTATCGTCAGGCGGTCACGGCCGCTGGGCTCGGCTGCATGGCGGCACTGGAAGCGGAACGTTTCCTTGCCCACAGCGCCACAGAGCGCGCCGCGGCGGAATGAAACATGCCAAGAACACGCGATGGATTGAGCGATATGGATTGGGACAAGCTGAAGGTTTTTCATGCCGCGGCGGAGGCTGGCAGCTTTACCCATGCGGGTGAGCAGCTTGGCCTCTCGCAATCTGCGGTGTCGCGGCAGGTCAGCGCACTGGAACAGGAACTCGCGGTGTCGCTGTTTCACCGCCACGCCCGCGGCCTGATCCTCACCGAGCAGGGCGACCTGCTGTTTCGCACCGCCCACGACGTCTTCATGCAGTTGCAGGCGGCACGCGCCAAACTCACCGACAGCCGCGAGCGGCCGAGCGGGGACCTCAAGGTCACAACGACGCCGGGCGTCGGCATCAATTGGCTGATTCCCCGTCTCGGCGAGTTCACCGCGCTGTATCCCGACATCCGTATTTCGCTGATCGTGACCGACGAAGAACTCGACTTGTCTATGCGCGAGGCCGACGTCGCGATCCGCACCCGCCAGCCGACCCAGCCGGACCTGATCCAGCGCAAGCTGTTCTCGATGGGCTTTCACGCCTATTGCTCGCCGGAATACATCAAGCGCCATGGCACGCCTCGCACGCTGGATGAACTGGACGCGCACCGCATCATCATCCTCAGCGACCAGAATGTTCCCCAGCATCTGCAGAACCGGAACTGGCTGGTCGAGGCCGGACGCAACGGTTCCGGCCCGCGCGAACCGACATTCCGGGTCAACAACATCTTGGGCCTAGTGCGGGCCTGCCAGCAGGGCCTCGGCATCGCAGCGCTGCCGGACTATCTGATCGAGGATACCAACACGCTGGTGCAGCTGTTCGGCGAATCGGATTCAATTCAATTGGATACATATTTTGTTTATCCGGAAGAACTGAAGTCGGTGGCGCGCGTCCAGGCGTTCCGTGATTTCATTGTGAGCAAAGCGCAGCGCTGGCCGGGCTAAAGGCAAAATCCGGTTCAAACAGCCGTTTGAGCATCCCGCTTCCGGCATGACTGACATTCCGGGATCGGCGTTGTCCGCATGGGAGTTCGGGGCCCATACTTCACCTACACTGAATGAGCACGCTGCTTATTGTCCCCCTCCTCCAGCGGCGCGCGTGTTCGGTTATCCCTCTTGGAAGGTGATTGTGTCGGCCTCACGTGGCCAAAAACTAAACAGGCCGGGCTTCTCAGCCCGGCCTTTTTTCTTGATCAATCAGTCAGTGGCGCAACCTTGCGCGCGACAGCCGCAATGCATTGCCGATCACACTGACCGACGACAGCGCCATTGCCGCCGCGCCCAGCATCGGCGACAGCAGGATGCCGAACACCGGATAAAGCACGCCAGCAGCCACCGGAATGCCCGCCGCGTTGTAGAGGAACGCGAAGGCGAGGTTCTGCCGAATGTTGCGCATGGTCGCCTGCGACAGGCGGCGCGCTTCCACCAGCCCCATCAGGTCGCCGCGCAGCAACGTAATGCCGGCGCTCTCGATGGCCACATCCGTGCCGCTGCCCATGGCGATGCCGACATCGGCGGCGGCCAGCGCTGGCGCATCGTTGATGCCGTCGCCCGCCATCGCCACTACGCGGCCCTCGCCGCGCAGCTTTGAGACGACATCGCTTTTGCGCTCGGGCAACACGTCGGCTTCAACCTCCGTGATGTCGAGGGTCTTCGCCACTGCCTGCGCCGTCGTCCGGTTGTCGCCTGTCAGCATGACGATCCGCAATCCGTTGGCGCGCAGTTGCTTCAAAGCCTCCGGGGCACTCGGCTTGACCGGATCGGCGACCGCGATGACACCGGCGGCGCGGCCGTCGATGGCGACATAGATCGCCGTTGCGCCGCCTTCGCGCTGATCGCGTGCGTCCGTCTCCAGCGCCGAAGTGTCGATATTCGACTGCTGCATAATGACCGCATTGCCGAGCACGATGCGGCGGCCGTCGACCGTACCGCTCGCGCCCTTGCCGGCGGGCGAGTCGAAATTCTGCACATCGCGCAGCTCGAGATTGTCCGCCTTCGCGGCATTCAGGATCGCAAAGGCCAGCGGATGCTCGCTGCCGCGCTCCACGCTCGCGGCCAGACGGAGCAGGTCGTCGCGCGCGACGCCATGCGCGGGCAGCACCGCAACCACTTTGGGTTTGCCCTCGGTGAGCGTGCCGGTCTTGTCGATCACCAGGGTATCGACCTTCTCCATCCGTTCCAGCGCTTCGGCATCACGAATGAGAATGCCGGACCGCGCACCGCGCCCGACGCCGACCATGATCGACATCGGCGTGGCGAGGCCGAGCGCGCAGGGGCATGCGATGATCAGCACCGTCACCGCCGCCACCAGCGCATAGGCCAGCCGCGGCTGCGGCCCGAACATCGCCCACGCCGCAAACGCCAGCAGCGCAGCGGCAATCACCAGCGGCACGAACCAGCCCGCCACCTGATCGGCGAGCCGTTGCACCGGCGCGCGCGAGCGTTGCGCCCGCGCCACCAGATCGACGATGCGCGCCAGCATGGTGTCGCGGCCGATCTTCTCGGCGCGGATCACAAGACCGCCGCTCTGATTCACGGTGCCGCCGATCACCTGCGCGCCCTCGGCCTTCTTCACCGGCATGGCTTCGCCGGTGACAAGGGATTCATCGACCAAGGACGTGCCTTCGGTGACTACGCCATCGACCGGGATTTTCTCACCCGGCCGCACGCGAAGCAGATCGCCGACCGCGATGGCCTCGATCTCGATGTCTTCGTCACCGCTCGCGCCGATGCGGCGCGCCGTCTTCGGCGCGAGGCCGAGCAGGGCACGGATCGCGCCCGACGTCTGCGCGCGGGCGCGCAATTCCAGCACCTGTCCGAGCAGCACCAGAACGGTGATGACGGCCGCCGCCTCGAAATACACCGCGACCGCGCCATGATGATCGCGGAACGCATCGGGAAACACCTGCGGCGCAAGCGTCGCCACCACGCTGTAGAGATAGGCCACGCCCGTCCCCATGGCGATCAGCGTGAACATGTTGAGGTTGCGCGTTTTGAGCGACTGCCAGCCGCGCTGGAAAAACGGCCAGCCCGCCCATAGCACGACAGGCGTCGCCAGCGCGAAGGACACCCAGTTCGACGTCTGCGGCGGCAGCAGATGCACGCCGCCGAGATGCGCGGTCATTTCGATGACGAATACGGGCAGCGTTAGTGCCAGCGCGATCCAGAACCGCCGCGTCATGTCGATCAGTTCGGGATCCGGCTTGTCGTCGAGGGAGACGGTTTCCGGCTCCAGCGCCATGCCGCAGATCGGGCAACTCCCCGGACCGACCTGACGGATCTCGGGATGCATCGGGCATGTGTAGATCGTGCCTTCCGGCATTTTCTCCTCGTCCCGCTCCGATTTCGGCGCGAGAAATTTCTCCGGCTCGGCTTCGAACTTCGTGCGGCAGCCCGCGGAGCAGAAGAAATAATCCTGCCCCTCGTAGGCAAAGCGGTGCTTGGCCGTCGCGATGGTGACCGTCATGCCGCAGACCGGATCGATCGCCTGTGTCGCGCCGTTGTCCTGTGCACCATGATTGCAGGCAGGGCCATGCACGTGCCCTGCGTGGTCGCGCCCGTCGTGCCCCTTGGTCCCGTGACCGCCGCAGCAGCCGCCGCTCTTGCCCCCATGCTCCGCAGACGCCACGGCCGTTCTCCACTTGCCATTGATACCCCATAGGGGTATATAGTACGGCATGCGCAAAGAGATCAAGGCGTCCTGCCTGAAAAGATTGAAACGGATCGAAGGACAGGTTCGCGGTCTTGCGAACATGGTCGAGGACGATCGCTACTGCATCGATATCGTCACGCAGATCGCGGCGGCCCGCGCCGCTCTGCGGCGGGTCGAGGAGGAAATCCTGCGCGATCATGTCGCGCACTGTGTCGAACACGCGATTACATCGGGCGACAAGGCCGACCAGCGGCGCAAGATTGCCGAGCTGATGGACGTGGTGAGCCGCGCGGACCGATGACAGCACTCGCATGCGATTGCATGCGATGGTTTACCGCGCGTTAGCGCCTGACAATTTTAATCATCGTCAAAAATGACTGATTTATAAGGCTAACTTCCACGCGTTCGCTTGGCGAACTTGCGCGACGGCGATCTGCTCTGCCGCGTGGACGATGCGCGCCTTCCCGATTTACCTGTTCTTACGGAAGAACCCGTAGGTCCGCGACCAGAAGAATTTCGTCTCGCGTGCTCGCAGGTCGCAGAATGCTCAAGGTCTATAACTGTATCGCCGCCGCCCATGACTTGCGGCTGGTTACTCTTGCCGCCGTCATTTGCGCCCTCTCATCCTTCGCAGCCATCAACCTGCTCCGGCACGCCCGCGCGTCGACGGGCCACATGCGCCATGTCTGGCTCGTGGTGTCGGCGATCTCGACCGGCTTCGGCATCTGGTCCACGCACTTCATCGCCATGCTCGCGTTCTCGCCCGGCATTCCAAGCGGCTACAACATCGCCCTGACCGCTCTTTCGCTCGCCGCCGCGATCGTTTTGACCTGCGCCGGTCTCGCGATGGCGATGGTGCAGAATTCCAGCTTCGGTCTCTGGTTCGGCGGCGCGGTGGTCGGCGGCGGAATCGCCACCATGCATTATCTCGGTATGGCCGCATTCGAGGTCGAAGGCACCGTCCTGTGGGACCCTGTGCTTGTCGTCGCCTCCATCTTGCTCGGCACCCTGATCGGCGCCACCGCGTTGCCTGCGGGCCTTCGCGATGCTTCGATGAAGTGGAAGGTCACCGGCTCCCTGCTGCTCACCGCCGCGATCTGCAGCCATCATTTCACGGCGATGGGTGCGGTGTCGATCATTCCTGATCCGACGATGAAGGTATCGCCCAATGCCCTGCCTTCGACGTGGCTGGCAGTCGGCGTCGCGATCGCAAGCTTCACCGTGATCCTTCTTGCCCTCGCGGGCCTCGCGCTGGACATCCGTGACCAGCGGCGCTCCGCACTCGAAGCCGATCGCATGCGCGGTCTTGCCAATGCGGCCGTCGAAGGACTTCTGGTCTGCGATGGCGAGGTCGCCGTCACCGTCAATCACTCTTTTGCCACGCTCGTCGGATCGACCTCCGACGCCCTCATCGGCACCAGGCTGGACACTTTCATTCCCAACGGCGACACCCGCACCAAGCTGTTTGCGAGCCCAAACCAGCCCGTTGAAGCCGAATTGCGGCATATCGACGGCTCCGTCATTCCGGTCGAGATGATCCTGCGTCCGATCGATTTCGCCGGACATGCCCATCACGTCATCGCCGTTCGCGATCTGCAGGCCCGCAAGCAGGCCGAACAGCACATCCGTTATCTTGCCCATCACGATGCGCTCACATCGCTGCCGAACCGCGGCACGTTCCATGCGCGGCTCGATCAGGAAATCAGCGCATCGTCCACCAGCGGCAAGCGCCTTGCGGTCCTCTGCTTCGATCTCGACAGGTTCAAGGAAGTCAACGATCTGTTCGGACACGCCACGGGCGACAAGGTGCTGAAGACCGTCGCTTCGCGGGTCAGCGCCATTCTCGACCCGGCCTGCATGGTCGCGCGTCTCGGCGGCGATGAATTCGCCGTCCTTGTGCCCGATCTGTCAGGCCCTGCGGCCGCCGGCAAGCTTGCCGAACAGATTCTCGAGGCCCTCGGGTCGGACGCAACACAAAGCGACAACGCGATCTCCTGCAGCATCGGCATCGCCATTTGCCCGGATGACGCGACCAACCGCGAGGTGCTGCTGTCCCATGCGGACACGGCGCTCTATCGCGCCAAGATGGAGGGACGCTCCACCTATCGCTTCTTCGAAGCGAAGATGGGCGCGGAGGTTCACGATCGCCGGGTTCTCGAACACGATCTGCGCCAGGCCATTGCCCGCGGCGAATTCAAGCTGGTCTATCAGCCGCAGGAAGATATCCAGACCCGCACCGTGGTCGGCTTCGAAGCGCTGCTGCGCTGGACGCACAAGACGCGCGGTCCGATTTCACCTGCCGTCTTCATTCCGGTCGCGGAAGAAACCGGCGCCATCCTGCCGATCGGCGAATGGGTACTGCGCGAAGCCTGCAAACAGGCCGCAAGCTGGGAAAAGCCGCTGACCGTCGCGGTGAACGTCTCGGCGGTTCAAATCTACAACGAGAACTTCGTCCATCTCGTGCACGAAGTCCTGCTCGAGACCGGCCTGTCTCCGAAGCGGCTCGAACTCGAGATCACCGAAACGGCGCTGATCCGCGATTTCAACCGCGCGCTCACCGCGCTCCGCCAGATCAAGGCACTGGGCGTCCAGATCGCAATGGACGATTTCGGCACGGGTTATTCGTCGCTCTCCAACCTGCGCGCGTTCCCGTTCGACAAGATCAAGATCGACGGCTCTTTCATCAAATCGGTGGACACCAACGCGCAGGCCGCCGCCATCGTGCGCGCCGTGCTCGGTCTCGGCCGCGGCCTCGGCCTGCCCGTACTGGCGGAAGGCGTCGAGACCCCGGCGGAATTGGCGTTCCTGCAGACGGAAGCGTGCAACGAGGTTCAGGGCTATCTGGTCGGACGGCCTGCCCCGATCTCCACCTTCACGACGCTGACCCACACCGACGAAGTGGCCGGGGACGAAGTGTCCATGCTGATCGCGCGGTCGGCCTGACAGGCGACAACGGACTCTCTGGCTGATGGGGTGACAGGTTCGGGCAACTGCGGCGATGTCCGACGCGCGATCCTGGCTCACTTATTGCCATTGGAACGATGACAGCCCCGAGCCCGATTTTGCCGGACGGTGGAAATCCATCGCGGGACGGGCTACAATCCCATGAGGTTCTTTATCGACGCTAAAATCTCCTCTCCGAGAGTGGCCCTCGCCGGGCGTTGGCGTTACGCAAGCTTCCGCGCATTGATGGATGTTATTCCGCCCGATGCTTCCTTGGTCGGAAACTCTCACGGTAGAATCACGGGCGATGTTAAAAAGCACGCGTCATCATTGCTTCGCTGGATGTCTGTGAGAGCGAGATCATATTCTCGCAACCGAGATAAAGAAATTTCTGCTCGATGCCATTTCTCCCAAGACGCATGAGTTGAAGGAAAGGCTTCTGATTTTAACATGATTATTCATCTCTACACCCGGTGCTGGAACGATGCACATATGCTGCCGTTCTTCTTCAAGCACTACGATTCCTGGGTAGATCGGTATTACATCTACGATGATGGCTCGGATGATGGCTCGATAGATTTGCTTCGCGCTCATCCTCGCGTGGTGATCAGATCACAGCCGCCGCTTTCAGACCCTCAATCTCGCGTGGAATCACAGCGCCGCCTTCAAAACGAAATCTGGAAAGAATCCCGCGGGGAAGCGGATTGGGTGGTTCTTACCGACCTGGACGAGCATCTCTATCATCCCGAAATTCTCGTTTATCTGCAGGAATGCCGGAACAATTCAGTGACGGTGATACCCGCTCTGGGATTTGAGATGATTTCGAATTCCTTCCCGAGCCACTCGGAAGAAACATTGTTCGACATCTGTACGACAGGCGCGCCGTCGCGCTCCTGTACGAAAGTCGGCATTTTCAATCCCGACAAGATTTCTGAAACTAACTTCGCTCATGGCCGCCATCGCGGAAAGCTTTCAGGTCTCATATTGGCGCCCAAAACGGATCAGCTGCTTCTGTTTCACTTCCACTATCTGGACTTCGAGCGTGTCGTCTCCCGTCATAAACTCTATCTCGCGCGGCAACGTTCAAAAGACATCCAGAACAACTGGGGCATTCAATACACGTGGTCTGACGCCGCCTTGCGTGAGAACTGGGCCGATATTGAGCGGTCAGCCGTTGATGTCAGGCTCGGCCACTGGGATGGAAGCAATCATCCGGGCGCCGACGTGTGGCGGAAGCTTCCGCGTACGAGGTGGCGACAATTCCTGAGATTTTTAGGTATCAGAATTTAGGGACTGAAGGACGAGGTCGCGTGTGGCGCGGATAAGGTCATGTTCGGATTGCATGGCCCAGAACGACAGACGCGCCCTTAACGTCTTCACTCCATTTCCCATCGTCCAGCCTGCAGGCGGACTTCGGAAAAACGATCGGGAAAGCCATGCTCCGGTCGCGCCGAGACGTGGATATTGCGCATAGAGAAGATCCGGATTTAGCGGCAAGGTCGTGTCATCGTGTCGTCCTAAGCCGCCAAACGAAAACCTTTTCCCGCTGCCTCTCACGGTTTTTGCGAGCATGCTCATGAGAGGCGAGCACAAAAGTTCAAACCCGCGAAGTTTCATCGACAGCCTCAGGTCGTTCAGACCCACCATGATCTCATCGACACCGCCTGTTTCTGCGATCTCCCGAATGCGCACGATTGCGCGCGGCGTTTCGACGAGAAGCATGACATAAGCTCGCCCTCTAACGTGTTTTGCGAAGTCGGCTGCTTCTGCTTCCGTTTCAAAATAAGGCAACATCAAAACCGTTGCGCCACGTTCGATGGCCATCTCAATTTCTGAAGCTGTCCCCGCATGAGGAGGATTCAGTCGGACAAAGACGTCACTGGAACGCAAGACTGCAGCAACCTTCGAAAGATCATCCCACGTGTGATCCGATAGCCGAGTATCGTGGCCGGCCTGTCGCTCGGCTTTTCCGAGCCGCTCGATGTCTATTCCGATGCGTTGAACGCCGGCTTTCTCGCCCTCAATAGCAACAACCGGATCCGTCGTCAGCAGCGTGAGCTGAAAATCCTGACCGAAAAGTTCCGGATGGCTTGGCATCGTGGCGCTCTAGAGATCGACGGGCGCCTTGCCGTGTTCTGACGACAGCCTGAAGCTATCCGGGTCGGCATGATCGTATGGAACGTCGTTGACATTGATATAGTGAGCGATCGTTCCGCTTTCATTGCGCAGTCCGTGCCACACCCCCGGTGGCACGACAGCAACGAGCGGCCGTAAAACACCCAGGCGGATAATGTCGTGCTTCCCCTTGGTCGGAGAGCTGTCGCGTCCATCCCATAAAACCAGCTTGATATTTCCGCTGATCGCAATCAGGTGATCCGTCTGACGCGTATGCCGATGCCAATCGGTAATCGCGCCGGGATTCATCGTGGCAAGAATGACGTGACGCGGTTCGATGGAAATGTCGGACCAATCTGTGCGAAACAATTCGGTGACGGCGCCGCTGCGCGTGAGGACATTGTTTAAGGAAATCGTGCGCACCCCCTCGATATTGAAGGGTTGCGCCCGGTCTCCCGCCACAGTCACTGTTTGAAAATCTTTTTCGCCCCGTTCCATTTTATCCCCTCGGACCCCGCTCTACGAATGACCGAGCGCGGCTAATTGGCTTTTAAGTATCCAGACTGAAATCCTAATTTAGGAAATACATTTTGCCTACCACCTTCAACAGCCGGGAAGACGCTAAAGGAGTGGCAACTCGGACTTTGAACCAAATCGCGAATTATCATCAGCGATGAGGAGAGGCATCGGTGGCAAAAAAAACCCATCTGCGCCGGCCTCAAAATCTTTGTTAGCAGGAAGCTACGCGCGGCTGAGTGCTCCCTGCTCCGAGCAGGATTCCGAGATTTGTTGAAGAGGCCTCCTTGCAGAGACGATCCTCAAGGTTTGAGAGAACGGCGCAGACGAACGATTGATGAGCGACCCGCGCTTGTAGAGGCGCAATCAGCTTCTAATATGCCCGACGTGGAAACCCTGCTTTATACGGTCTTTATACGGATCACCCCTCTTCCTAATCGATAACTTACGTCCACGCCCCTAACTGATGGTCAGCTCCTTTCATTCGGAGATGACCATGCCGGACTTTATCTGCATTGCCCTGGGTCTCGCGTTCTTCGCGTCAATGATCTTCTACGCAGCCGCCGCCGAGCGGATGTAGGAGCGCGCCATGGAACCGCTATTCGGCCTCGCCGTCGCCATAACCCTCGGCATCTACCTTGTCATCACACTGCTCCACCCGGAGCGATTTTAAATACGCAGTGTCTGCGGAGACGTTTGCCATGACCGCCATCGGCTGGATTCAGATTGTCGTAATTTTTGCCCTTGTCCTGATATGCGTGAAGCCCCTCGGGACGTTCATGGCCAATGTGTTCGAGGGCAAACGCGCATTTCTGTCACCCCTCCTCGCCCCGCTGGAGCGCGCTTTCTATCGTCTGGCCGGTATCGATCCGTCACACGAACAGAACTGGCGCGGCTATACGGTCGCGATGCTGGTGTTCAACGCCGCCGGCTTTCTCTTTCTTTACGCGCTGATGCGCCTGCAGGACGTGCTTCCGCTCAACCCGCAGGGTTTCTCCGCCGTCCCGCCCGACCTCGCTTTCAACACCGCGACCAGCTTCGTGACGAATACCAACTGGCAGTCCTATGGCGGCGAGACAACGATGAGCCATCTGACACAGATGGCCGGACTGACGGTCCAGAATTTCGTCTCAGCCGGGACCGGTATCGCGCTCGCCCTCGTGCTCGTGCGGGCACTCGGCCGTTCCGGTGCAAAGACGGTCGGCAATTTCTGGACAGACATCACGCGCGCGACGCTCTATGTACTCCTGCCGCTCGCGATTGTCGTAGCCCTCGCCTATATCGCAACCGGACTGCCGCAAACATTGCTCGGCTCCACAGACGCGACAACGCTGGAAGGAGCAAAGCAGGTCATTTCTCTTGGCCCCGTTGCGAGCCAGGAGGCCATCAAGCAGCTCGGAACGAATGGCGGCGGCTTCTTCAACGCCAATGCCGCACATCCCTTCGAGAATGCCACGCCGATCAGCAATGTGATTTCGATCTGGGCCATGTTGCTGATTTCAGCAGCGCTCCCCTACACATTCGGCCGCATGGTCGGCGATACACGCCAGGGCCGAACGCTTCTCACCGCGATGTTGACCATCCTTGTCGCCGGCGTGGCCGTTGCCTACTGGGCGGAGGCTTCCGGCAACCCGCTGCTTTCGGCGCTCGGCGTCGATCCGTCGATGGGCAATATGGAAGGCAAGGAAGTCCGCTTCGGCACGGCGATGTCGGCGCTCTACGCCGTGATCACCACCGGCCTTTCGTGCGGCGCGGTCAACGCCATGCACGATTCCTTCACGCCGCTCGGCGGCCTGATCCCGATGATCATGATCCAACTCGGCGAAGTGCTGCCCGGCGGCACGGGTTCGGGCCTTTACGGCATGCTCGTCTTCGCCGTGGTCGCGGTCTTCATCGCTGGCCTCATGGTCGGCCGGACGCCGGAATATCTCGGCAAGAAGATCGAAGCCAGGGAGATGAAACTCGCCATGCTGGCGCTGCTCATCCTGCCGCTATCGATTCTCGGATTCTCTGCTGCCGCGGCCGTGCTGCCTGCAGCGCTGAGCAGTCTCGCCAATGCAGGACCGCACGGCCTTTCGGAAATTCTCTATGCCTATTCGTCGGCGACGGGAAATAACGGCTCGGCTTTCGCAGGCCTCAGCGCCAATACGCCCTGGTACAACATCACGCTTGGCCTCGCGATGATGCTCGGACGCTTTGCCTACGTTGTGCCGGTGATGGCGATTGCCGGATCGCTGGTCGGAAAGATCCGCGTCAAGGAATCCGAAGGTACGTTCCCGACCCATACGGCTCTGTTTGTCGCGCTGCTCGTCGGCACCATCCTGATCGTCGCCG
This sequence comes from Afipia sp., assembly GCA_017308575.1. Classification (GTDB taxonomy): domain Bacteria; phylum Pseudomonadota; class Alphaproteobacteria; order Rhizobiales; family Xanthobacteraceae; genus Afipia. Next base: position 119,569 of record JAFKEQ010000002.1, on the reverse strand, counting down.
GCCTCGAGTTTTTCCCGGCACTCGCGCTCGGCCCCATCGTTGAGCACTTCCAGATGCTCGCCGGGAAAACCTTCTGAACGTTCATAACGATCGAAAGCGAACCGTCATGGCACGTACGAAATCAGAACCCTCCCTGATCGATCCCACCCTTGTTTCACGAGCGGCGCTCGACTCGTTCCGCAAGCTCAATCCCCGCCATCTGATGAAAAATCCCGTCATCTTCGTGACGGAAGTCGTCGCTGCGGTGGTGACGGTCGCATTCGTCGTCGACATCACCCATGCGCAACCGGCCTGGTTCAGCGGGCAGATCGCCGTGTGGCTCTGGTTCACCGTGCTGTTCGCTAATTTTGCCGAAGCGATCGCCGAGGGACGCGGCCGCGCCCAGGCCGATACGCTCCGGCAGACCCGAACGGAAACGCGCGCCAAGCGGCTTTTGATGCCGGGCAATCTTGAACTGTATGAGGGCGTGACCGCGTCAGATCTCGAAGTCGGCGATCTCGTCCGGGTCGACGCGGACGAAATCATTCCCACGGACGGAGAAATCGTCGAAGGCGTCGCTTCGGTCAACGAAGCCGCCGTGACGGGTGAATCCGCGCCTGTTATCCGCGAATCCGGCGGAGACCGCTCCGCCGTCACGGGCGGGACAACGGTCATTTCCGACTGGCTCATCGTTCGGGTGACCGCCGCATCGGGATCGTCGTTCCTGGATCGCATGATCGCTCTGGTCGAGGGCGCCGAGCGTCAGAAGACGCCGAACGAACTGGCTCTGTCGATTCTGCTTTCAGGCATGACGCTGATTTTCCTGATCGCCGTTGTGACGCTCTGGCCTCTTGCAAGCTACTCGGGAACGGTGCTTTCGATCACGGTTCTCACGGCCCTTCTGGTCACCCTTATTCCGACGACCATCGGCGGACTGCTGTCCGCCATCGGCATCGCGGGCATGGACCGGCTGTTGAAATTCAATGTCCTGGCTATGTCCGGCCGCGCGGTCGAGGCCGCCGGCGACGTCGATACGCTGTTGCTGGACAAGACGGGCACGATCACTTTCGGCAACCGGCTCGCCAGCGAAATTATTCCCGTCGCAGGCGTGTCGGAACGCGATCTCGCGAATGCGGCCATGATGGCGAGCCTTGCCGATGAGACCGCCGAGGGCCGCTCGATCGTCGCGCTCACGACGGAAAAGTATGGCGTCGCGGTGCAGAAGGCACCGGCCGATGCAAAATTCATCGAGTTTTCGGCGACCACGCGACTTTCCGGCGTCGATACCGGCGCGCATCGCATGCGCAAGGGCGCGATCGACGCCATACTGAAATTCACGCGCGATTGCGGCGGCGATCAGGTCGAGCCTCCTGCATTCCGCAACGCCTATGAACGGATCGCCCGATCGGGGGGCACACCGCTCGGTCTTGCGGACGGCAACCGTCTTCTCGGCGTCATTCATCTGAAGGACGTGGTGAAGCCTGACATCAAGGAACGTTTCGCCGAACTGCGACGCATGGGTATCCGCACCGTGATGGTCACCGGCGATAATCCCGTGACGGCGGCGGCCATCGCCTCGGAAGCAGGCGTCGACGATTTCATCGCCGAAGCAACACCCGAGGACAAGTTGCGCTATATTCGCGATGAACAGTCGAAAGGCCGTCTGATTGCCATGTGCGGTGACGGCACCAATGACGCGCCCGCGCTGGCACAGGCCGACGTCGGCGTTGCGATGCAGACCGGTACGCAGGCCGCGCGCGAAGCCGGCAATATGGTCGATCTCGATTCCAACCCGACCAAGCTGATCGAAGTCGTCGGCATCGGGAAACAATTGCTGATGACCCGCGGATCGCTGACAACCTTCTCGATCGCGAATGACGTCGCCAAATATTTCGCGATTATTCCTGCGCTTTTTCTCGCGACCTATCCTGAACTCGGCGCTCTCAACGTCATGCAACTGGAGACACCGCAAAGCGCCATTCTTTCCGCCGTGATCTTCAATGCGCTGATCATCATCGCCCTGATCCCGCTGGCGTTGAAAGGCGTGGCCTATCGACCGGTCGGAGCGGCCGCCCTGCTCCGCCGCAATCTCGCGATCTATGGCCTCGGCGGCCTGATCGTTCCATTCGTCGGCATCAAGATCGTCGATCTCGTTGTCAACGCGCTTCATCTGGCTTGAGGAGAACCCCCATGGTATCTCAACTTCGTCCTGCCTTCGTCATGCTGGTTCTCTTCGTGGCCCTCACGGGTCTTGCCTATCCGCTTGCCATGACAGGCATCGCACAGCTGACCATGCCATCGCTCGCCGGCGGAAGCCTGATCGAAAAGGATGGCAAGACGATCGGCTCCCGGCTGATCGGCCAGAACTTCACGGACGCCAGGTACTTTCATTCCCGCCCGTCCGCGACCAGCGCACCGGACCCGGCCGACGCCAGCAAGACGGTGGATACGCCGTACAATGCCGACAACTCCAGCGGCTCCAATCTCGGCCCGACGTCACAGAAGCTGATCGACCGCGTCAAAAGCGATGTCGCGGCTCTTCGCGGAGACGGCGTACAGGGCTCGTTGCCGGCCGACAGCGTCACGACGTCCGCCAGCGGGCTTGATCCACATATCTCGCCGGAAAACGCATTCGCCCAGGTTCCGCGTGTTGCAAAGGCCCGTGGCCTGGACGCTGACATGGTGAAAGCAGCAGTCACCTCGCAAATCGAAGGACGCGTTTTCGGCGTTTTCGGAGAACCTCGAGTGAATGTCCTTGCCTTAAATCTCGCACTCGATGCAATTCGGCCGTAAAATCGCGGGCAAAGGACCTGCATGCCGACCCCGCAAAATCAAAGAGCGACTCAACGTGCTTCTCCCGATGCCTTGCTGGCGATGGCCAACAAGGAAATCCGCGGCCGCCTGAAGATATTTCTGGGCGCCGCTCCCGGGGTCGGAAAGACCTATGCCATGCTGGCCGCGGCGCGCAACGCGCGGGATGAAGGCCGCGATGTCGCAATCGGCCTGGTCGAGACCCACGGACGCAACGAGACCGAGGTACTCATCACCGGTCTCGAGGTTCTGCCACGCAAGCCCATCGTTTATCACAATCAGGTCGTTAAGGAGTTCGACCTCGACGCGGCATTGGCCCGCAGTCCGGGACTTTTGCTGGTTGACGAATACGCTCACACCAATGTTCCCGGCAGCCGGCACCCGAAACGCTGGCAGGACATCGACGAACTGCTCGATGCCGGGATCAATATCTGGACGACCCTGAACATTCAGCATCTCGAAGGGCTGAACGACGTTATCCAGAAAATCACGAAAGTCCGGGTCCGGGAGACCGTACCCGACACGATATTCGATCGGGCAGACGAACTTGTCCTTGTCGATCTGCCGCCGGATGAACTGCTCAAACGTCTGGCGGAGGGAAAAATTTACGTTCAGGACACTGCCACCCGCGCCGTCGAGAATTTCTTCAAGCCGCAAAACCTCACGGCGCTACGTGAACTCGCGCTACGGCGGGCCGCCGAACGTATCGACGTCGATCTCGTTTCGCGCATGCAGGCCCACGCCATCGAAGGCCCCTGGGCGGCGGGCGAACGCATCGTGGCCTGTATCGGCCCCAGCCCCGGTGCTGAAGCCATCGTCAGAACGGCAAAGCGCCTGGCCGACCTGATGGATGCGCCATGGATCGCCGTGACCGTCGAGCGCCCCGGACAACAATTCAGCCATGAGGCGCGAACACGCATCGATAACGCCGTCAAACTGACGCAGACCCTCGGCGGCGAAACGAAGACGCTTGTCGGAAATGACCTGCCGGCAGAAATCCTGCGTTTCTGCCGCTTTGAAAATGTCACGCAGATTGTGATCGGGCGCGCGACGGAGCGCCCTCTTCAGCGATTGTTCGCCCCTTCCCTGCCGAACGAAATCGTCAAGCGGGCGGAAGATATTGCAGTTCACATCGTGACCGGCGGCGTGACGCCGCCGACGCTGCGGTCACGCTTTCGCTTCAAGGCGTCGCCGCAGAATTTCTGGCATTATTTCTGGGCGACAGGCGGCGTCGCACTGGCGGTGCTGGTGGGGCGCGCGCTGGAGGCGATCACTCCGCTTCCCAACCTCTCGATGATATTTCTTGTCGCGGTGCTCCTGCCCGCCCTCAATTTCGGGATATGGCCCGCAATCTATGCGTCCATCCTCTCCTTCCTTGCCTACAACTTCTTTTTTATCGAGCCGCTTTATAAATTCACCATTGCCGAGCCTTACGAGCTTCTCGCACTCGTCATTTTCCTTGTGGTCGCCGTTACCACGTCTGCTCTTGCCGGGCGCGTGAAAAGCCAGGCTCAGAACGCGGCAGACCGCGTTCGTTCGACGCGGCGACTTTACGAGTTCACACGCCGGCTGTCGGGCCTTGTCGGTGTAAACGACATCGCCGAAGGCGCCGTGGGTGAAATTCACGGCAGCCTCGGAAAGCCGGCGATTCTTTTGCTTGCCGAAACCGGCGAACTCAGCGTGCGGGCCGCATGGCCTCCGGAAGATTCCATCGATACGGCTTCGCTGTCAGCCGCCCGGTGGGCCTTCGAGCGAGGAGAACCCGCAGGGCATCGCACATCCACCCTGCCCCTCGTGCCCTGGCTTTTTCTCCCTCTCCGTGCGTCGGATCGCATTGTCGGCGTGGTCGGGATTTCGTTGAACGGCGCCGACACGGTGGATTCCGAAGCGCAGGCGCTGTTCGAAGCCCTCGCAGAGCAGACCGCCGCGGCATTGGAACGGGGAATGCTGTCGAAAGACATGTTTGCCGTTCAATCCGCCGTGGAGGCGGAGCGCGTGCGCAATACCGTGCTCGCCTCGATTTCCCATGACTTCCGCACTCCCCTTGCGTCCATTCTGGGCTCGGCAACCAGTCTGCTTGAATATGGCGACAGGATCAGTACGGATTCCCGCCGCAGTCTGCTCGGCGATATCAAGCAGGAAGTCGAACATCTCGATGGAATGGTTCGTAATCTGCTTTCGATGACGCGCATCGACGCCGGCGCGCTGGAGTTGCGCAAGGACTGGGTCGATCTTCGCGAAGTGATTGAACGTGTCGTTAGCGCGGGAAAGCGGCACGGCGCCCGGCAGCACTTCGAGGTCAGCCTTCCGGCAGATTTGCCTTTGGTTCGCGCGGACGCTCTCTTGATCGAACAGGCCATCACCAATGTGACGGCCAATGCGATCAAATACACATCCGATGCGGCCGTCATTTCCTTTGGCGCAACAGTCTCGGCTGCCAGCATCAAACTGACGATTGAGGACAATGGCGCCGGGATCTCGTCCGACATTCTGCCACACGTGTTCGACAAGTTCGTGAGCGCGCGCTCCTCCTCCGACACCAGCGCCAACAGGGGCGAAAGCACCGGGCTCGGTCTTGCCATCACCAAAGGCATCATGGTTGCGCATGGCGGGACTGTCGCCGCACAAAGCCCTGTGGCCGACGGGCATGGTACACGCATCGTTATGACATTCCGGCAAACCGAGAATCCGACATGACCGCCAGCAACCGCGTACTCATCGTTGACGACGAGGCGGCCATCCTGAAATTCCTGCGGCCCGCCCTCGAAGCCAACAACTACCAGATCGAAGTGGCCGCGACCGTCGCCGAAGCCAAGCAGATGATTGCGTCCAAGGCGCCCGATATTGTCGTGCTCGACCTGGGCTTACCGGATGGCGATGGGAAGGACGTGATCAAAAACACGCGCGAATGGTCGGACGTTCCCATCATCGTGCTGTCCGCACGCGACCGCGAGACGGAAAAGATCGACGCACTGGATCTCGGCGCGGACGACTACGTCAACAAGCCATTCAATGTCGGCGAGCTGCTTGCGCGTATGCGAGCTGCAACCCGGCATCGCTTGCAGCGACATGACGAGAAGGCGACACTGGTCATCGACGATCTGGCGATCGACAGCCCACGCCATCGTGTCACCAGGAAAGATATTGAGATCAAACTGACCCCGAAGGAATTTGAGCTTCTATCCTTCCTGGCGCGACATGTCGGCAAGGTACTCACGCATCGGCAGATCCTCACCGCAGTCTGGGGACCTGCACATACCGCGGACACGCAGTATCTTCGCGTTTATATCGGGCAGTTGCGTCAGAAAATCGAAGTCAGACCTGACAATCCAAAGATCATCATCACCGAGCCAGGCATCGGCTACCGAATTATTGATGTAGGCATGCCCTGAGCGAAGGAAACCCGCTGACTTTCGAGGGGGCATTCGTTTGGGGTCCGACTAAGCATCGTTTCCGTCGGCTAACCGATCTCCATCGGAAGCGCTTATGCCCAAACAGATAGCCAGTTCACGGCTGACCGGTATCGCAACCAGGCGCGCCGATGTCGGTGATAGGAAACTCTCCAATGATGGGGCGGGCATACGTCAAAATCCATTTGATCTTCTCGAGGGTCTTCGGGTCACGCCCATCGCGCCTTTTCTTCGCCACGTATTCATCGGCAAGGATATTGAAGGTATTGGCTGCCGCTTTCGCCTTGGCAGCCTTCCGTTGGCGCTTCACCTGTGACGGGTCGCTTCCAAGGGATAAAATCCGTCTTGCATCATCCCGCGCATCCCGCGCAGCCGCTAGCGTGACAATCGGATAGACGCCAAGGGAAAGCAGCTTCTGCTTCCCGTTGTGGCGGTAAGCAAGACACCAAAGCTTGCTACCGTTCGGCTTGACCCATAGTTGCAGGCCACCACCATCGGCCAGCTTGTAAAGTCGGTCTCGTGTTTCTGCCTTCCGGCATTTCAAGTCCGATAACTTTGACATGGCCGAACCTCCACCACGGCACCGACACCATCACGATTCAGCACCGACACCAACAATGACACCAACAATTTTCGCGGCTATCAAAGGATGGTTGCGAACATCAGCGATCCAGAAATGCAAAAAAAGCTGCTGTTTCCAGCAGCTTAAATAACAGAACGAACGATGGAGAATGGCAGCGAAAGCGACGGTGGTACAGTTGGGTGGGATCGAACCACCGACCTCCGGATCCACAATCCGGCGCTCTAACCAGCTGAGCTACAACTGCATTTTCAATCGGATGGCAGGTCCGGCCTGCCTCCGCCCATGGCGGCGATTTGGGCGGAAACTAGGTGCAACGCCGCGCTTTGGCAAGTCGCTTTAGTGGTCGTTTTGAAGCCCGCGATCGCACGCCGACATCCGGGTATCAGGCACCGCAGAGGACAGTTTCCACCGCCGCCGCCACAGTCTCGATTGCCGGGAAAAAACCTAGCTCTCAGACGCCGGTCTTGAAGGTCTTCGCAGCGCCGGCCTTGATCGGCTCCACCGCATCGGTCGCCACCTTTTGGGTGAGCGCGGCGAGGTCCTGCGATTGCGCGGTTAGAACCTCGAACTGCTTGTGAGCGTGGGCATTCACCAGCGCGAAGGCTTCCGGCAGCGATTTCGCGCTCAGCAGGCTCTGGGCAAAATCGAAGGCGGCTTCGGTATTGGTCTTGGCGATGTCGATCACCTTGGTGGTGAAGTCGCCGGCTCCCTTGGTGGCCGATGCACAGACCGCCTCCAGAGTGCCATTGCCCGTTTCAGCCGCTTCCTTGAGCCTCTGATAGCCGTCCCGGACCTGCGAAACGCTCTGCTCGGCCATCGCACGAACCTGTTCGGGAATCTGGAAAGGGCTGACGTTTGAAAACGGATCGTTCGGGTTCATGGAGGGCATCCTTGTACTCAAATCGGAACACCGGCGCTCAAGGCCGCAGGTGAACAGCAGCCTGAAGCTCCTACAGCGACCCTTTGTGCATTGCAACAACAAGCCGCGCATATCTGGCCCGACGACGCCGTCAGGCCAGAAACGCGGTTAATTGCCGTAGGCCGGTTCCGCTTATTTGGGCTTGGTCGCGTCCATGGCGGCGCGGGTCACGATCTGCCCCATCTCGCTGGCCTGCTCGGCCAGAACCCGCATCTGGGCCTGCACATATTCGGTATGGAGACGCATCACCTCGGAAAGGTCCTTGGCGTGGATCAGCTGCTGCGCATAGCTCAACGAAGCCTGCACGTTCTTTTCCGCAAAGGCGATCGCCTTGGCGCTGATGTCCTTGGCGGCGGCGCCGGGACCGGCAGCGGACGTGCCGCCAAAGGCAGCCGCGGTCTGTTGGGCATTGCTGATGAAGGATTCGAATGCCTTGCGCGCCTGATCCAAACTGGCTTCCGCCATCGACCGCATTTCCTTCGGAATCTCGAACTGATTGCCTGACATGTCCCACCCTTCCGTTGCCTGCCGGAACCATTTGCCGGTCCGGTCGTCCCGCAAAATTATCGTCGGACCGCATCGCGCATATGACGCGGCGCAGCGACGATCCGGCCCATCGTGAACCTTCAGGCGCCTTTTGCAATATCCCAACGCTCCGGCGCGGCCACGGTTCGCCGGAACGGCCGGATTAACGTTATCGCGGCTTTCGGCCGCTAGGGTCCTATGGGAGCGATGGACCTGCGGGCCCGCGCGCCATACTAATCATTTGTTAAGACTATCCTATCCACCCCCGCGCGCGTTGCGCCAGACGAAACCGAGCCGAAAAGGCCTTCTGTAGCAGATGAGCGAAGCCGATATCCTGCTCCATGGCATCCGCGATCCGCGCCTTGCGGTTCACGCGATGAGTGCCATGCCTGCATGGCTCTGGTCGCTCGACGGCGCACATATCCTCTGGACCAATGCCGCCGGTGCGCGGCTGTTCAGCGCACCCAATGCCGCGGCTCTCGCGGAACGAACCATCGGTCCGGCCGATCAGCATCGGCGTCAGGCCGCGCAACTTGCAGCGCGCCTCGTCCCGAACGGCGCACCCCGCCTCGAGCGGCTGCGCGGTTTCGGCGCGCCGCTCGGCCGCCTGCTGACCTGCGCCTGCGCGCGCCTGACCTTGGCGGACGGCACAGGCGGACTTCTGATCGCCGCCGCCGAACCTGTCGCGCGGCCCATGCCGGTCACCGAACGCATCGCGGGCGTCGCCGACAGTCTGCCGGTGCCTGCGATGATCTTTACCTCGGGCGGTGCGCTGGCGGGCATCAACGACTCCGCGAAAAAGTTTGCCGCGCTGTTCACCGATCTTACGGGGCCGGGCTTCGATGACGCGCGCAACGGCGCGCTCCATGACGGGCACGCAATGCTCAAGATGGATCTTGGCCGCGTCGCCATCCATCGCATCGGCAGCGGCGTCGAGACGTCGCTCGTCGCGCTGATCGAGACCGCGGCCACGCCGAAGCAGATGCCAAGACCGGTCGCGACCGTAATCGCGCCGGACCAGCCGGGCGAACCACAGAATGAACCGCCGGGAGATCACATCGCCGCCATGGATGATGTCGCACCGGCGGAGACCTCGGCGGAAGGCACGCACGACGAACACGTTGCGGACATCGCCGCGAGCGATCCGCAGGACCGCACGCTGGATGATGCCGCAAAGCGACCCGGCGATGAAACGCCGGTGGACATTTTCGAGTCCGTGTTCGACGACGACCCCGTACCCGAGCAACTCGCCGACGTGACGGAGGAACCCGCCGCACCGGTTGTCGCCGAAACCGATCACGCCAATCCGCCCCCCGCAGCCGAACATCCGTCCGGCAGCGAGCAAGACAACTTCCCGCCACCTGAAGCGAAGACTCCCGTGGACACACCTCAGAACGTCGTGCCGTTTCCCCTCACCGACGCCAAGACGCCGGCCCTGACCGCCGTCGAAAGCAATGCCTTCGACGAGTTGGCGCGGCGGCTGTCGGCACGGCTGGAAGGCGAAGCAGACAGCGAAACCGCCCCTGCCGCGACTGAGCCGGTTGAGATTGCGGGCGCCGAAACGCCTGTTGCGGAAACGGAACCGCCGGCAGACATGGAGACCGAATATCCTGCCGCGGCCGCGCCGCACGAGGCTGCGCCTCCGCGCGCCACCTTCGCCCAGGATTCGCAGTTGCTGGACCGGCTGCCCGTGGGCGTCCTGATCTACCGGCTTGATCGCCTGCTTTACGCCAACGACGCCTTTCTTGCGTCCACCGGTTACGCCACCCTGCATGCACTGACCGAGGCCGGCGGCCTCGATGCGCTGACGGTCGAAGCCAATGTGGCGCATGCGAGCAGCACATCGGAAACCGGCACGCCCGTTGTGATCTCGGCGATCAGCGAAAGCGGCCCCGACAAAGGCCAGCCCGCGGATGCGCGCCTTTACGCGATCACATGGGATGGTGAGCCCGCGCATGCGCTGATCTTTTCCGGTCCGCGCACCGAGCCGCGCGTCGAACCGGCTCCGGTCGTCACACATGTCGCGCCCGTCGCCGTGCAGAGCGAAGGCCTCTCTCAGGCCGAAGAACTCGCCGCCATTCTCGATGCGACCTCCGAAGGCGTCGTGATCTTCGACAGCGAAGGCCAGTTGCAATCGTGCAACCGTGCGGCGGAAACGATGTTCGGGCGCAATGACGCCGAGATCGCCGCGCTGCATCTGACCGATCTGTTCACGGCGGAAAGCCGCCGCGGCGTGCTCGATTATGTGGAAAGCGTCAAGGCGGCCAACATCACCAGCCTGCTCGAACATGCCCGCGACATGCAGGGCCGTGCCCGTGACGGCAGCGCCATTCCGCTGGCGATGACAGTGGGCCGGACCCGGCCGGGCGGCGCGCGCTTCTTCGCGATCTTCCGCGACATATCCCACACCAGACAGACCGAAAGCGACCTCGCTCAGGCACGGCGGCAGGCCGATCGCGCGGCGTCCGCCAAAGCCGACATTCTCGGCCGGATCAGCCACGAGGTCCGCATGCCGCTCAACGCCATCATCGGCTTCTCCGACGTGATGATCGACGAGCGCTTCGGCCCGCTCGGCAACGAGCGCTATGTCGAATACATGAAGGACATCCGCGCCTCCGGCCAGCGCGTGATGGCGATCATCGACGACCTGCTCGATCTGTCGCGCATCGAATCCGGCAAGATGGAATTGTCGTTCGCGAGCCAGGACCTCAACACCATGGTCGAGCAATGCGTCGCAGTGATGCAGCCGCAGGCCAATCGCGAACGCATCATCATCCGGACCTCACTGGCCCATTCGCTACCGACGGTGAAGGCGGATGCGCGCGCGCTGCGCCAGATCGCGCTCAACCTGATCGGTAATTCGATTCATCTCGCCAATGCGGGCGGACAGGTCATTGTCTCGACCGCGACGACGGACTTCGGCGACATCGTGCTGCGCGTTCGCGACACCGGCCCCGGACTCAATGACAACGAAATCGCCGCCGCGATGGCTCCATTCCGCACCGACGCCTCCGATAAGACGGCCGAGGGCGCGGCGGTCAACCTGTCGCTGACCAAGGCGCTGGTGGAAGCCAACCGCGCGCAATTCCATATCAAGACCGCGCCGCACTCCGGCACCCTGATCGAGGTCGTGTTCTCGCACGCCAGCGCGATCGCGTAGGGCGGTCTGCGATCGCTCGCGTGGCGACCAACGCCAAGGCAAGCTCACTGGCGGCTCTGGAATCTCTCTAAACCAGCAGCTTCGCGACATTGCGTCGCGCCTGGCGCGGCAGTAGCTGCGCTACTGAAACCGGCACGCCAACGCTCGCCGGAGTCACATATGTCCGCATCCCGCCTGTTCATTGCATTTACCGCCGCCGCATCCGTTCTGACCCTGTCCACCGCCGCATTCGCGCAATCGGGCGAGGTCAATCTCTACAGCTATCGCGAGTCGAAATTGCTGCAGCCGCTGACCGACGCGTTCACCAAGGACACCGGCATCAAGGTCAATGTCGTGTCGGCAAGCTCGGGCCTCGAGCAGCGCATCAAGGCGGAAGGCGCCAACAGTCCGGCCGACGTGTTGCTCACCGTCGACATCGGTCGCATCGAGGAAGCGGTGCAGGCCGGCGTAACCCAGCCGATGAAATCGGAGGTGATCGACAAGATCGTCCCGGCGCAATATCGCGATCCAGATGGCCACTGGTCCGGCATCTCGATGCGTGCACGCGTGATCTATGCCTCGAAGGATCGCGTGAAGCAGGACGCCATCACCTATGAGGAACTCGCCGATCCGAAATGGAAGGGCAAGATCTGCATCCGCTCCGGTCAGCACATCTACAACAATGCGCTGTTCGCGGCTTATGTCGCCCATCACGGAGAAGCGAAGGCCGAGGAATGGCTGCGTGGCCTCAAGGCCAACCTCGCGCAGAAGCCGTCCGGCGGCGACCGCGAAGCCGCGCGCGATGTGGCGGCCGGCAAGTGCGACATCGGCATCGGCAACACCTATTACTGGGCGCTGATGATGAACAAGGACCCCGACAAGAAGCCATGGGCGGAGGCAACGAAGGTGATCCTGCCGACCTTCGCGGGCGGCGGCACTCATGTGAACCTGTCCGGCCTGCTGCTGGCCAAGCATGCCCCGAACCGCGCCAATGGCATCAAGCTGATCGAGTGGCTGGCGGGCGAACATGCGCAGCAGATCTACGCCGACGCCAATTACGAATATCCGATCCGGGACGGTGTCGCGATCAATCCGACCATTGCCAGCTATGGCAAACTGAAGGCCGACACCTTGCCGGTGACCAGGATCGGCGCCAGCCGCAAGGCGGCATCGACGCTGGTCGACAAGGTCGGGTTCGACAATTGAGGCTTGAACGCCAGTTATTTCGAACGTGACAAGCGCGCGTTTCGCCGAACCCGTTGTCTCCGCGCTCGCGTTGTTCACCGCGGCGCTTGTGGCGATGCCTGTGCTTGCGATCGCGCTGCTTGCGACACAGCCCGCGCCCGACGTGTGGCAACACCTGATCGACTATGTGCTGCCGCTCGCGCTGCGCGACACGGCGCTCCTGCTCGCGGGAGTCGGCCTTGTCGCACTTATTGCCGGGGCAGGCAGCGCATGGATCGTCTCACGGTATGATTTTGCGGGCCGCAGGATGCTGCTGTGGTTGTTGCCGCTGCCGCTTGCGATCCCGACCTACATCGCCGCCTATGTCTATGTGGACCTGTTCGAGCCGCTCGGCCTTCTCCATCGCACGCTGATGCTGTGGCTGCCGCCGCGCGACGCGCTGGCGCTGCTGCCCGGCCCGCGTTCGCTTCCCGGCGCCATCCTGATCATCGGCATGGTGCTGTATCCCTACGTCTATCTCTCGGCGCGGGCGGCGTTCCAGTTGCAAAGCGCCGACTTCGCGGAAGCCGCGCGCACGCTCGGCGCAGGCCGATGGAGTATTTTCTTGCGCATCTCGCTGCCGATGGCGCGTCCCGCCATTGCCATCGGCCTTGCCCTTGTCGCGCTGGAAACACTCAATGACATCGGCGCCAGCGAATATCTCGGCGTGCGCACCCTGACCCTCTCGATCTTCACCACGTGGCTCAATCGCGGCAGCCTCGCCGGCGCGGCGCAACTGTCGTGTCTGGTGCTGGCCATCGTCGCCGCGCTGATGACGCTGGAGCGCTATGGCCGCCGCAACGTGACCACGGAATTCTCGTCGGAAAATCCGCGGCCGACGGCACGCACGCCGCTGCGCGGTTTCAAGGGCCGGCTGGCCTTCGCTGCCTGCGCGCTGCCTGTGCTGTCCGGATTCGTCGTCCCGCTCCTCTTCCTCGTGCATCAGAGCATGCGACGCTCGCTGCTGACGGCGGATGCTGCGATCTGGCGCGATGCCTTCCACTCCGTGATCTTCGCCGCGCTGGCGACATGCGTGGCGCTGGTGCTTGGCTTTGCGACAATTCTCGCAATCCGCTGGCGGCCGGACCGGTGGCGATCGCTGGCGGCGAATATCGCGCAGGCCGGCTACGCATTGCCGGGCCTCGTGCTGGCGCTCGGATTGCTGGCCCCGGTGCTCGCACTCGATAACGGGATGAACGCACTCGCCTCACATCTTGGCCTGCCGCTGCCCGGCCTGGTGCTGATGGGCTCCGGCACAGCGGCTGTCACCGCCTACGTGATCCGCTTTCTCGCAGTGCCGACGGGATTCATCCGCGCCGGCTTCGAGCGCATTCCGCGGGACTATGACGACAGCGCGCGCAGTGCCGGCGCCAGCGATCTGACAGCCATGCGTCGCATTCACCTGCCGTTGCTGCGCCCGGTCCTCGTCGGCGCTGCTATTGTCGTTTTCGTCGATTGTCTGAAGGAACTGCCGGCGACGCTGCTGCTGCGGCCGCTCAATGTCGAGACGCTGGCCACATCGATTTACCAGCATGCCAGCCGCGGCAGTTTCGAGGACGGCGCGCTCGCGGCGCTTCTGATCGTGGCCGCGAGCATCGGCCCGGTGGCGTGGCTGACGCGGTTCTCCGACATGCCGCGGGGACCGGCCTAGGCTCCAAACGAAATGGCCGGGACGAGCCCGGCCATCGCAGAACAAATCCTGAAGATGCTTAGGCGTTCTTCAGCGCGACGCGGAAGCTGGCTTCGGTCTTGGCCTTCACCTCGTCGAGGGTCACGCCGTCGGCCAGTTCGATCAGCGCCATGCCGTCCTTGCCGGTCTTGTCGATGGTGAACACGGCAAGATCGGTGACCACCATGTCCACAACGCGCTCGCCGGTCAGCGGCAGGTTGCAACGATGCAGCAGCTTCGGTCCGTCCTTGGCCGAATGCTCCATCACCACGATGACGCGCTTGACGCCGGCGACGAGATCCATCGCGCCGCCCATGCCCTTCACCATCTTGCCCGGGATCATCCAGTTGGCGAGGTCGCCGTTCTCCGCCACCTGCATCGCGCCGAGGATCGACAGATCGATATGGCCGCCGCGCACCATCGCGAACGAATCCGCGCTGGAGAAATAGCTGGTGTCCGGAAGCTCGGTCACGGTCTGCTTGCCGGCGTTGATCAGGTCGGGATCTTCCTCGCCTTCATAAGGGAACGGACCCATACCGAGCATGCCGTTCTCACTCTGCAGCAGAACGTCGACGCCATCGGGAATGTAATTCGACACCAGCGTCGGAATGCCGATGCCGAGGTTGACATAAAAGCCGTCGCGCAATTCCTTTGCGGCGCGGGCTGCCATCTGTTCGCGGGTCCAGGCCATGGGACTCTCCTTTGGCGAATGCGGTTACGCGCGCTTGCGCAGGGTACGCTGTTCGATCCGCTTCAAGGCGGGATCGACTGCGATGATGCGCTTCACGAAAATGCCGGGGGTGTGGATGTGATCGGGATCGATCTCGCCCGCAGGCACCAGATGCTCGACTTCGGCAATGGTGACCTTCGCCGCCGTCGCCATCATCGGATTGAAATTGCGCGCGGTCTTCCGGTAGACGAGGTTTCCGGCGGTGTCGCCCTTCCAGGCATGCACGATGGCGAGATCGGCGACGAGGCCCGTCTCCAGAATGTACTTCTCGCCGTTGAACTCCTTCACTTCCTTGCCCTCAGCAATCAACGTGCCGACGCCGGTCTTGGTGTAGAAGCCCGGGATACCCGCGCCGCCCGCGCGAATCCGCTCGGCCAGCGTGCCCTGCGGATTGAATTCAAGCTCAAGTTCGCCCGCGAGATACTGCTGCGCGAACAGCTTGTTCTCGCCGACATAGGACGAGATCATCTTCTTGATCTGCCGGGTCTCAAGCAGGCGGCTGAGGCCGATGCCGTCGACGCCCGCATTGTTGGAAACCACCGTCAGGTTCTTGACGCCGCTGTCGCGCAACGCGTCGGACAGCGTTTCGGCGATACCGCAGAGACCGAAACCGCCCGACATGACCATCATGCCGTCTTTGACAACACCTTCGAGCGCGGATTTCGCGTCGGGATAAACCTTGTTCATGAGGATGTAACCTGATGGAGGAGTAAAAACTGACTCACCGCTGGCGCGACGAGCCTGTGCTGACGGCCAGGGAAAAGCTTACCGCAATTATTTGGCGGAATCTTCAAGGCGCGTCAATTGGACCTCTCCAGCGATCCGGGACGGTTTGCCACGGCCGGGCAGGAAAGGCGCCATTCCTTTGGAAAGTCTTCGATTTATGGCGCGAGCTGCGGGCTTTGCACCATGGGCGGCCTTGAAAGCGTCAAGAAAAACAACCAAGTTGCACTCGCTGCAGCGGCCACGGCCCGCAGATGCTCCGCACCACCACCTGACCGGATGAATTCATTGACGTTGGCCCAAGGAATAAAGCGCCTCGGCATGCCGATCGCAGCATTGCTTGCCGTGGTGCTGATCGGCCTGACCGTTACGTCATGGATGATCGACCAGAATGCGGTGCGGGCCTCGGTCGAGCGGCAAATCCACGCCGCCACCGGCCTCGATCTCAGGGTCGACGGCGACATCAGCGTCTCCGTATTTCCCGGCAGCTCCATCACCCTGCGGCAAGTCGGCCTGAAAGGCACGGGAACGCGCGGCAGCGGCATTGTCGATGAACCTCTCACCGTCGACGAGTTGACGGCCAGCCTGCGGCTATTGCCGCTGCTGATGCGGCGCTACGAAATCGCCGACGTCACGCTGATGCGCCCCCGGATCAACGTGAAGCGCACGGCGGATGGCCGCAGCAACTGGTCTCCGATCCTGGAAACGCTCGCCCGCACCATCAAGCCGGGCGCAGACAGTCCGGTGTCGTTCTCCGAAATCCGCATCAAGGATGGCGCGCTAACCTATCTGCACAAGGCACACGACATCGATGAGACCGTCAGTGCGATCGATCTGTCACTCGCATGGCCGTCGATCTCCCGGTCGTTCGCCGCCACCGGCCAGTTTGACTGGCGCGACGAGCATGTCGACGGCAGCCTGAGCATCACGGACTTTATCGCGGCGCTTTCCGGCGACCGCTCCGGCATCAAGATGCGCGTCGCAAGCGCACCGCTGAAATTCGCCTTCGATGGTGCGGTCGCAAGCCGCACCAGCCTTCTGATGGAAGGCACGCTCACCGCCGACAGTCCGTCGCTACGCAATGCCTTGCGCTGGATCGGGCAGACTCCACCCGGCAGCGGCGGCTTCGGACGGTTCGCGCTCAAGGCCCGCACCAATGTGGTGGGTGAATCCGTTGCACTGACCAACGTCAATCTCGAGCTCGACGGCAACACCGCCGAGGGCGTCATCACCTATAGCAACAGCGATCGCCAGACCGTGCAGGCGACGCTCGCCGCCGACGCGATCGACTTCACGCCCTATATCGACACGGTCCGCCTGCTCGCCAGCGGCGCGCGCGACTGGAACAGGCAGCTGTTCGATCTGCGCGGCCTTTCCACCACCGACCTCGACATGCGGCTGTCGGCCGCAAAGGTCGCCATCGGCAACTCGAAACTTGGACGCACGGCGCTTGGCGCGAACCTGCGCAACGGCACGCTCGCGCTGAGCATCGGCGAAGCCCAGGTTTACGGCGGCATCCTGAAGGGATCGCTCGGGCTGACGCGCGTGGAAGACGACGCTGACATCAAGGCCCAGTTCCAGTTCACCGACGTCGACCTGGCAAGCTGCGCCAGCGATCTGCTCGGCGTCAGCCGGCTGACCGGGCGCGGCAATCTCGCTTTCGCGCTGGAAGCGAACGGCTCCAGCCCGTTCGCATTGGCGCAGTCCCTCGACGGCACCGCGACACTGACCGGACACGACGGCGCGGTCGGCGGATTCAATGTCGAACAACTGCTGAAGCGGCTGGAGCGTCGTCCGCTGTCCGGCGCGGGCAACTTCCGCACCGGCTCGACGCCCTTCAATACGCTGAACATCGCCATTCGATTCAGGGACGGCGTCGCCACCGCCGAGGACGCGCAGCTTGAAGGCGCAACCACGCGCATCATGCTCACCGGCACGGCCTCGGTGCCGTCGCGCGAATACGACCTCAAGGGCGTGGCGAGCCTGATCGTCGCAAGCGACGCGCCTCCGGCATTCCAGTTGCCCTTTGTGGTGCAGGGGCCGTGGGACGATCCACTGATCTTCCCGGATTCGGATTCCCTGATCCGCCGCTCGCCTGCCTCCGCACCGCTGCTCGATGCGCTGAAAGACCGCAAGACACGCGATGCCGTGAAGTCCGTGATCGAACGCATTACCGGTAGCCGAAAGCCTTCTGCACAGCCCGCCGCACAGCCCGCGCCACCGCCACAGGCGGCTGCGCCGCAACCTGCATCACCGGAGCCGACCACGCCCGCCGCTCCGGCGGAAGTCCAGCCAATAGCGCCTGCCGCTGCCGACTCGCATCCCGAGAAGACAGACTAGAGCGGCGCGGCGCTTTCGCCCTGCTCGCTGCTGAGCTTCGACGCCAGCGACGCCGCCACGATCACCAGCGCCACCACAGCAACCACCAGCGTGCAGATCGCGTTGATCTCGGGTTTCACCCCGAGCCGGACTTCCGAATAAATCCGGATCGGCAGCGTCGCGGAGCCGGGACCGGTGGTGAAACTCGCGATCACCAGATCATCCAGCGACAACGTGAAAGCGAGCATCCAGCCCGCCGCGACCGAGGGCAGGATCAACGGCAGGGTCACCGCGATAAAAGCGCGGACCGGCGAACAGCCGAGATCCATCGCCGCTTCCTCAAGGCTGCGGTCCAGCCCGTTCAGCCGCGACTGCACCACCACCGTGACAAAGCACATGGTCAGCGTGGTATGCGCGATGGTGACGGTCCAGAACCCGCGCCCCGCATCAATGGCGACGAATAGCAACAGCAGCGACAGCCCGGTGATGACTTCGGGCATCACCAGCGGCGCATAGAGCATGCCCGAGAACAGCGTGCGCCCCCTGAACCGCTCGCCGCGCGACAGCGCCACCGCAGCGAGTGTTCCCAGCAGGGTCGCAGCGGTCGCCGAACAAAAAGCGACACGCAGACTCATCCACGCGGCGGCAAGCATCGCCTCGTCGTTGAAGAATTCCTGATACCAGCGCAGTGACCAGCCGCCCCACACCGTCACCAGCCGCGAGGCGTTAAAGGAGTAAATGATCAGGATCGCAATCGGCAGATAAAGAAACGCGAGTCCGAGCGCCACCGAAGCCATGTTGAAGGCGGAGAGCCGTTTGATACGCGCCGTCATCCGCGCGCCTCCAGATGACGGCGCTGCAGCTTCTCATAGACCAGCAGCGGCAGCAGCAACACAACCAACAGCACGACAGCGATGGCGGACGCCACCGGCCAGTCCTTGTTGGTGAAGAATTCCAGCCACAGGGTCTGACCGATCATCATGCGATCGGAGCCCGCCAGCAGATCCGGAATCACGAATTCGCCGACGATGGGAATGAAGCACAGCAGCACGCCCGCACCGACACCCGGCAGCGACAGCGGGAACGTCACCAGCCAGAAAGCTTTCAGGCGCGAACAGCCGAGATCGGCGGCAGCCTCCAGCAGCGTGTCGTCCAGCTTCGACAGCGTTGCGTAGAGCGGCAGGATCATGAAGGGAAAATACGAATAGACGATGCCGAGATACATCGCACTGTCGGTGGCGAGCCACGCCAGCGGCTTGTCGATGATGCCGAGCGCAAGCAGCGTCTTGTTGAGCAGCCCGTCATGCTGGAGCACGTTGATCCACGAATAGATACGGATCAGGAACGACGTCCAGAACGGCACGATCACCAGCATCATCGCCACCGGCTGCCAGCGCTGCGGCAGCCGCGACATGCCATAGGCCGCCGGATAGCCGATCGCGAGCAGGATCGCGGTGGAGACCAGCGCCACGACGAGACTACGCAGATAGGACAGGATGTAGAGATCGTCCGATGCCAGCAGCTTGAAATTGTCGAAAGACAGCGCCGACAGCGCGGTCTTGAAGGCGCTCCATCCCGCGGTGAGATCGAACACCGGCACATAGGGTGGCTGCGCGATGGCCGTCTGCGACAGCGCAATCTTCAGCACGAAGCCGAACGGCACCAGAAAGAACAGCGCCATCCAGAGGTAGGGAGCAATCGCCGCCAGCCGCGCCGGGCGGGTGAAGATGCGCCGCCCGCTCATCGGTCCAGCACCACGACGTCTTCCGGCGCAAACGACAGGCTGACGCGCTGCCCCGATGCGAACCGGTCGCCCGTCCGCCGCGCGTTCGCCCGCGCCACCTTGAGCATCGCGCCGCTGTCGAGCCTGACGCGATACATCGACAGGCCGCCGATATAGTTGATGTCCGTCAGAACGCCCGCGAAGGAATTGGTGCCGCCTGCGCCCGCCGCCTCGTCGCCTGCGGTCAGCGTGATCTTCTCAGGCCGGATCGCGAGGCACACTGCATCGCCGGTGCTGACAACCTGGGTACGTGCCGCCACCGTCACGCCGGCTTGCGATGTGGTGACCACCACGCGGTCGAGATCGCGATGGATCGCGGTCACGCGGCCCTCGATCAGGTTGATGTCCCCGACAAAGCCTGCGACCCAGCGCGAATTCGGCGCTTCGTACAGTTCGCGCGGCGGCGCGACCTGCACCAGACGCCCCTTGTCCATCACGCCGATGCGGTCGGCGACCGTCATCGCCTCCTCCTGATCGTGAGTGACGATGATGAACGTCATGCCCAACCGCCGCTGCAGCTCCATCAACTCCGACTGCGTGCTTTCGCGCAATTTCTTGTCGAGCGCGCCGAGCGGCTCGTCGAGCAGCAGCACCTGCGGCCGTCGCGCCAGCGAACGCGCCAGCGCCACCCGCTGGCGCTGGCCGCCGGACAATTGATCCGGACGCCGGGTCTGCAGACCTTCGAGACGCACCAGCGCGATCATTTCCGCCACGCGCGACGCGATCTCATCCTTCGGCAGGCCCGCGCGCTTCAGACCGAAGGAGATGTTGCCTTCGACCGACAGGTGCGGGAACAGCGCATAATTCTGGAACATCATATTAACGGGCCGCTCATGCGGCATCACATGCGCGATGTCCTGACCGTCCAGATGAATCGCGCCGGCATCCGGCGTCTCGAAACCCGCGAGCATGCGCAGCAGCGTGGTCTTGCCGCAGCCGCTCGGCCCCAGCAGCGCAAAGAACTCCCCGGCGGCAATGTCGAGCGACAGGTCGTCCACCGCCGTGACGCCGCCGAAGCGCTTCACCACTGATGCTATTCGCAGCAAGGGAGCCCCGCTCTTTGCAATCATGATGCGGATGCCATGAAAATCTCGAGAGCCTCGCGATCCTGTCGCGGCATGGTCAGGCCGAGCTTGGAGCGCCGCCACAGCACATCGTTGGCGAACCGCGCGAATTCTTCCTTCATCAAATACCGAACCTCCGAAGCGGTGAGGTCATCGCCGAACCGCGCGCCAAGGTCATCCATGCTTTTTGCCGCACCCAGCACATGGTCGATTCGCGTGCCGTAGGCTTCCACCAGCCGCCACGCATGGCGTTCGGTCAGGAACGGCCAGCGCTGCCTCGCGCTCTCTACCTCATCGTCGAACGCATCCCACGCAAAATCGCCGCCGGGCAACGGAGCGCCCGCCGTCCATGCCGGCAAGGTTGTCTTTCCGAGCCGTGCGACAGCGGTCTCGGCGCGCCGCCGTGCACCGGCGGTGCTACCGCCAATGACGGTCAGCAGCGGCGCTCTCCCCCGTTTGCGATCCAGCTTCATGACCCCGTCGCGCGCCGTCTCCAAATGGCCTCCCGCCACGGCGTGAACCGCGTCGGACGGCTCGACCCGTTCGCGGAAATAGCGGCTGGCGGCGGCGCACAGATAGGCGATATCGTCCGCACCCGCCGACAGCGCCGCCGGATCGCCCGCGAGCCCGCGCTCGGATGAGCCGATCAGAGTAAAATCGCGATGATAGGGGATGGCGTAGATCATCCGGTGATCGTCGTTCTGAAGCAGGTAGACGTCGTCGCGATCGAAAATCCGTCTCACGACGATCTGGCTGACTTTTGCGAGGCTCGCTTGAACGGGCGGCAAATGCAAGACGCTTTCAGCAACCGCCCGCGTCCATGCACCGCTTGCATTCACCAGTGCCCGCGCGACGACCGATTCGCGCCGCCCGCGGTTGACCACGGTCAGCCGCCAGACCTCGGACCGCTCGGCCCACGCACAGCGCGCACCGGTCCAGATGGCCGCGCCCCGCGCAGCAGCATCCACCGCGGTCAGCACCACAAGCCGCGTTTCATCGACGGTGCAGTCGGACCAGGCCAGCGCCTGCCTGAGCGAGCGCTTGAGTGGATGCCCGGCTTCATGAATCGTCAGATCGAGGACTTCGGACCGTGGAAGATCGCTTCGAGGCGCGAGGCGATCGTAAGCATAAAGGCCCGCCCGCATCACCGCCAAGGGCCGCTCGTCAGCATGCGCCGGCAGGACAAACCGGGCAGGACGCACCAGGTGCGGCGCGGCGCGCAGCGCAAGGTCCCGTTCGGCCAGCGCACGCCGGATGCGCAAGACATGGCCGCGCTCCAGATCGATGACATTGCCGTGCATGAGATGCGCCGAAGCGGACGCAGCGCCGCCGCCAAGATCGTTCTGCTCCAGCAGCAGAACGCGCAGGCCACGCCCGGCGGCATCGTGCGCAATGCTCACGCCGTTGAGACCGCCTCCGATGATCGCGATATCCACGTCCGCCATGCCGCGATCATCTCCGATGCGGATGGATGCAAGTCAAGCATCGGCGTTACGGATGGCCGCTCAGCCGAACTTGCGCGGCGCTCTCTGAAGGGATGACACGTTGGCCGGCCGGCCGACCCATTCCGCGTAATCCTCGATCGGCGCAGGCTTGCCGAGGAAATAGCCCTGCACCTGATCGCAGGCCTCGTCGGCAAGAAAGCTGAGCTGCTCCTGGGTTTCGACGCCTTCGGCCACAATGGAGATGTTGAGGCCATGGCCAAGCCCTATCATGGCGCGGATGATCGCCGCGGACTGCGCGTTGCATCCGAGATTCATGACAAAGGCGCGATCGATCTTGATCTTGTCGAACGGGAACGACTGCAGATAAGTCAATGACGAATAGCCGCTGCCGAAATCGTCCATCGCAATCCGCACGCCGAGCGCCTTCAGCCGCCGCAGCAGCGAGAGCGCGCGGTCGAAATCCTCAATCAGAACGCCTTCGGTGATTTCCAGTTCAAGCCGCCCCGGCGCAAGACCGGTTTCGAGCAGTATGGAATGCACCAACCCGACCAGATCGCCATGCATGAACTGGGCTGGCGACAGGTTGACCGAAATCTGCAGGTCCTTCGGCCATGACGCCGCCTCGCGGCAGGCCTCGCGGAGAATCCATTCGCCCATCTCGATAATCAGACCGCTCTCTTCCGCCAGCGGAATGAAGTCGCCGGGCGGCACGAAGCCACGCACCGGATGAACCCATCGCGCCAGCGCCTCAAAGCCGAGAACGTGGCTGTTCGTCATCTTGTGGCGCGCACGGGCCTGCGGCTGATAGTGCAGCGACAACTCGCCGTTCCGGATCGCCGTGGAGAGGTCCTGATGCAGCGCCCGGCGGTCGCGCACCTGCTGATCCATTTCCGCCGCGAAGACGCTGACGGAACCCCGGGACTTCGCCTTGGCGCGGAACAGCGCCGCATCCGCGTTGGCGAGGAGTTCCGCAGGTGTGCTACCGTTTTGCGGGAAAATTGAAATGCCAGTCGTGAGACCGATGCGGAGCGCCCGGCCGTCGATCATGATCTCGTCGTGCATCGTTTCGATCAGGCGCCTGGCGAGATCAAGCCCGGCCTGCGGTTGCGGGCCATCGATGATCAATCCGAATTCGTCGCCGCTCAGACGCGCAACCACCCCGCCCTGCACCGCGGTCTCGAGCCGATGAGCGATCTCAATCAGCAGCTTGTCGCCGATCTCGTGACCGAACACATCGTTAACTTCCTTGAAGCGGTCAAGGTCGATCGACAGCACCGCGAATTCCTCGGTCGTTCCCTTGCAAGCCTCGATCATCTGCGACAGCGCCTGCAGGAAAGCGGCACGGTTCGGCAGGTCCGTCAACGTATCGTGATAGGCCATGTGAGCCATGCGCGATTCCGTCTCGCGCCGGGTCGTCACATCCTCGTTGGTCTTGATGAGATATTGCGGCGCGCCGTTCTCGGCTAGCACGGTGACGCGGCGCGTCAGAAACAGCCGCAATCCGCTGGGCGTCTGGAGCGGATGCTCCTCGGTGACAACGCCTCCCTTGCGAACAGCCTCTTCATCGCGCTGCGCAATGAGCTTTGCGTCGGCCGTATCACAGATACCTTCCAGCGTGTTGTCGATTATATCGCCGCGGGAGCGACCCAACGCCTCCTCGGCGGTCCGATTGGCAAGAACGTATTGACCGTCGCTCAAGCGCTTGACCATAAGCGCAACTGGAATGTTGTCGACGACGAGCTCCAAGAATTTTTTCGCGCTCTGGATTTCCCGCGTCAGCGACTTGCGTTCGGTCACATCGTCGAACAGCGTAACCAGAAACTTTGGCTCATTTCTCTCGTTGCGCGCGATCACGCGGGTACCCGCGATGACCCGCGTACCGCCGTGATGATCGATCGTCAGTTCATTACGCACCGGGCCGACGGGGGACTCGAGAGCTTCGCGATCCGACTCATCGACGGCCTTCGCAGCCTCAATCCCATAGATCGTGTGCGCCGTGCTTCCGATGATCTGATCCCGGCTGACGCCCGCGAACTGCTCAAAGGCGCGATTGGCGAGAATATAGCGGCCATCATCGATGCTTTTCGCCGCGACACAGACGGGAATGTTGTCGATCACCGATTCCAGGAAATTCCTGCTGTCGGCGAGTTCGTTGGCGAGCTTGCGCTGTTCGGTGCAATCCTCATGAGTGGAGACGAGGCCGCCGTTGGCCAGGTTCCGGTGCTTGATCAAAATCGAGCGGCCGTCCTTGAGATCGCAGACATACCCCTCGCTCTGCTCGGCCGCGCGGGCATATTCCTCGATGGTCGGCTCGATGAAGCCCCGCTCCTTGCGCAACTGCAGAAGATCGCGGCCGGTCATGCCGGGGAAAAGATCGAAACGGTCGAGACCGTACATCTTGAGGTAGCAGTCGTTGCAAAATACGACGCGTTTCTGCGCGTCGAGCATCACGATGCCGTTGGCGAGGTTGTTGAGCGCGCCGGATACAAAGGCCGCACGCCGGATATTGGCATGGCGCGCGCGGCGCAGCGCCGTCGATATCCAGAGAATGACCGCAGCAAGGAACGCAACGACCACAAAGCCGCCGACCAACAACTGCCAGACCATGGCGGTATGTGCACTTTCAATCGTCAATGCGGAGAACGAGCCATCCGGATTGGCAACGATCTGCGCTGACGCGCTGTTGCCAGCCGCCATCAGGGCATAGATACCGACAGCAACGCCTGCAGGCTTCACCGTGGTCGCGCGCGCTTGCTTCTGCCAGCCGTTCATTACCATTCCGCGGAATTCTTCCACGACACTCTCTGGTTGCACCTCTTTGAATCGGGTAAACGTGCTGTTCCGCAACGTCACATTGTGACTTAAATGCGGGCAAATGGCCGTTTATGCTTAACCGTCTCCTAACGGCTCGCCCGTCGAATAAAAAATGAGCATGCAGATCGCCTTTCGGCCCCAGCGCGGATTCCCCTGATGGACAGAGTTGAATGCATTGTCGTCGGCGCTGGCGTCGTCGGCCTCGCTGCTGCGCGACGGCTGGCGCTGTCCGGCCTTGAGGTTGTTCTGGTCGAAGCCGCGGGCGACATCGGAACGGGAACGTCATCGCGCAACAGCGAGGTGATCCACGCCGGGATCTATTATCCCGCCGGAAGCCTGATGGCGCGGATGTGCGTTGCGGGGCGGCGCATGCTCTACACCTACTGCGACGACCACGGCGTACCATACCGGCGCTGCGGAAAGCTGATCGTCGCCACCGGCGCGACCGAAGACGAGAAGCTGGTATCGATCAAGGCTCATGCCGAAGCCAACGGCGTGGAAGGCATGCAGATGCTGTCCGCCACCGAAGCGCAGGCGCTGGAGCCCGCCTTGAGCTGCACCGGCGCCTTGCTGTCGCCCTCCACCGGCATTGTCGACAGCCACGCTTTCATGCTGGCCATGCGCGGCGAGATCGAGGACGCGGGCGGCGCGCTCGCCTTTCATGCGCCGCTGCTGCGCGCCAGCGTCGTACAGGACGGCTTCGAGGTCGAGATCGGTGGCGAAAACCCGATGACGCTGCAATGCCGGTTGCTCGTCAATTCGGCGGGCCTGTCGGCGCCAGCGGTGGCCCGTGCAATCGCCGGCATGCCGGCCGAGCACGTCCCCAACATCTATTATGCCAAGGGCAACTATTTCAGTTGCAGCACTCGCGCGCCGTTCTCGCGGCTGATCTATCCCGTGCCCGAGCCGGGCGGCCTCGGCGTGCATCTAACTATCGATCTCGGCGGACAGGCGAAGTTCGGGCCGGACGTCGAATGGATCGACGACATCGACTATACGGTCGATCCCGCGCGGGCCGACCGCTTCTATCCTGCTATCCGGCGCTACTGGCCTGCCCTGCCCGACGGCGCACTGACGCCGAGCTATTCCGGAATCCGCCCAAAGATCGTGCCGCCCGCCATCGCCAAGCAGGATTTCGTCATTCAGGGCCCGCAAGACCATGGGCTCGCGGGACTGATCAATCTGTTCGGAATAGAATCCCCCGGCCTGACCTCTTCACTCGCGATTGCGGAGGAAGTGGCCAGACTCGCCGGAACACAGACATAGCCATCTGGCAGCGGAGACTCAGACCGCCGCTGCGTGGATCGCTTTGAACAGATGAGGGGATTCCGAAAAAGTCAGTGGACTGTGGCCAGTTTGATCCGTTCGATCTCGTCCTTGAGCACCAGTTTCCGCCGCTTCAGCTCGATAATCTGGAGGTCATCGGTGGAAAGATGCTGCATCGCTTCGTGCAATTCGTTTTCCAGAACTTCGTGTTTCCGTTCCAGTTCAACGAGATGCGCCTGAATCGCCATTAGAAGTCTCCTTTACAAGTGGACCTCAGATCGGATCTGGACAAAGAAGTGTACATCAGCGGTTACGTCTGTCGACAACGGAATGAAAAAAGCGCGCCGAATTTTTCTTGATCGTCGGAAACGAATTGTGAGGGAACCCGTCCCGCGATACCGTTGCTGAAGTGGTAACAATTTTCTGCAATGACGATCACGCCGGTGCTTTGCAAGGCGCTTCGCTGAAAGTCCGGGCGATATAGTCAACGATGGTCATGGTAGATCAGGACAACAACGAATTCGCGCTCGAACTGGCGCAGCTGCAACAGGAGCATCGCGACCTGGACGCAGCCATTGAGGCGCTACACGAGTCGCCCGCGCCGGATTTGCTCCGGCTCCAGCGCATGAAGAAGCGCAAGCTGCAATTGCGCGACCGCATCTCCTTCATCGAAGATCAGATCACGCCCGACATCATCGCCTGAGGCTCGGCGTATCTGCAGACGCGCACAGCCTTGCGGCATGACGCCGCAGCTTCAAAGCGCCGCCAAGATGCGGCCCTTGCGCGCGGCCTTGCGCACATACATCGCGCGGTCCGCAGCTTCCATGATGGCGGCCGCCTCTTGCGCTGCATCCACCAGCGCGACACCGGCCGACGCACCCGCAACCACGGAACGTCCCTTGAAGACGAAGGTGAGCCGGTCGATCGCGTCTTCCAGCGCCGCAGCCTTGGCCAGCGCATCGGGCTCCGACAGATTCCAGAGCAGCAGCCCGAATTCGTCGCCGCCGAGCCGTCCCACCACGTCGGAGGAACGGACATGGCGCATCAGCACCGCGACCACGCCCTTGAGCACGATGTCGCCCGCCGCATGACCGAACGTATCGTTGATCGGCTTGAGCCGATCGACGTCGAGCACGATCAACGCGCCGGTCGCCTTGTAGCGCCGCATATAGGCGACGGCGCGATCCAGTTCGCGCTCGAAACCGCGCCGGTTGTAAATGTTCAGCAGAAAGTCGGTATCGGCCCAGGCCTGCAATTCGTCGATCCGGGCTTGGGCGGCAGCAAGCTCCGTTTTGAGAGCAGCGACCTGCCGCCGTGCTTTCCGAAGCTGGTCCGGGGCTTTCGCCACGACCTTTACAGGGAGGCGCTTGGGTGCCGCTTTCGCCTTCGAGGATGTCCCGCCACGGGCAGGAACACGCGCCGGCGGCTTGGCCGCCCGCCGGGATGTGGTTTTTCTGCCCGGTTTCTTCACGTTTTCGCCCCGACCGTTGACCATGAAAGCATAACGGATTCGCGCCGGTGTCCTAAATCCGAACATTGTCTCGTTCGACGCCGGCCCCGGCGCGAACTTCGGATCGGAAAGCACACAAACACACCCCACCCGCTTGCCACGCCGGGGCGTAACCCTATAATCCGCCCTCTTTTTCCGGCCTTTTTGAAGATTCTGAATGACAGCCCCCGTCGCCATCATCATGGGAAGCCAGTCCGACTGGGCCACCATGCGCCATGCCGCAGAAACACTGACCGCGCTGAACGTCCAGCATGAAGCGCGGATCGTGTCAGCCCACCGCACGCCCGAACGGCTCTATGCCTTCGCGAAGGGAGCCAAGGCCGCGGGTTTTAAGGTGGTGATCGCAGGCGCGGGCGGCGCAGCGCACCTGCCCGGCATGGCCGCGTCCCTGACGGAACTTCCGGTCTTCGGCGTCCCTGTGGAGTCCAAGGCGCTGTCCGGTGTGGATTCGCTGTATTCCATTGTGCAGATGCCTGCCGGCATCCCGGTCGGCACCTTGGCGATCGGAAAAGCCGGCGCTATCAATGCAGCGCTGCTCGCAGCAAGCGTACTGGCGCTCAACGACGCCGGTCTTGCAACCCGGCTCGCGGCATGGCGCAAGCAACAGACCGAGGCGGTGGCCGAGCGCCCAAAGGACGAAATTAAGTGACATCTTCAAATCGGGTGACGCTGAAACCAGGCGACACCATCGGAATTCTCGGCGGCGGCCAGTTGGGCCGCATGATTGCGCTGGCGGCGGCTCGTCTCGGCCTCAAGGCCCAGGTGTTTTCGCCCGATCCGGATTCTCCGGCCTTCGACGTGGTGCAGAACGCGACCTGTGCGGAATATGCCGATGTCGAGGCACTGGAACTGTTCGCCTCAGATGTCGGCGTCATCACCTATGAGTTCGAGAACATCCCGTCCTCGACCGCGATGATTCTTGCCGCGCGCAGAACCGTGCTGCCCGATCCCAAGGTGCTGGAAACCACGCAGGACCGGCTCGCCGAAAAAGACTTCGTCACCAAACTCGGCATCGGAACCGCGCGTTACGCCGATGTGTCGTCCGCGCAGGATCTGAAAGCCGCGATCGCGGCCATCGGCCTGCCCGCCGTGCTCAAGACCCGCCGTTTCGGCTACGACGGCAAGGGCCAGATCGTGGTGCGTGAAGGCGCGGACCCGGACCAGGTGTGGGCCGACCTCGAAACCCGCTCCGCCATTCTCGAAGCCTTCGTGCCGTTCGAGCGCGAGATTTCCGTCGTCGCGGCGCGCAGCGCCGATGGCGAAGTGGTCTGTTACGACGTCACCGAGAACGAACACCGCGACCACATCCTGAAATTCTCGTATGCGCCTGCACGCATTCCGGATGCGCTTGCGGCGCAGGCCCGCGCCATCGCCGAAAAGATCGCTAATGCGCTGGATTATGTCGGCGTGCTGGCCGTGGAGATGTTCGTGGTGCCCGGCAAGGACGGCCCGGCCCTGCTGGTGAACGAGATCGCGCCGCGCGTGCACAATTCCGGACACTGGACGCTGGACGGCGCATCGGTCTCGCAGTTCGAACAGCATGTCCGCGCCATCGCGGGCTGGCCTCTCGCCCATCCGGTGCGGCATGGCGACGTCACCATGACCAATCTGATCGGCGACGATGTTCTGGACTACGGCCAGTGGCTGACCAAGCCCGGCGCCACCGTGCATCTCTATGGCAAAGGCGCGCCGCGCCCCGGCCGCAAGATGGGCCATGTGACCGAAGTCAAAGCACCATCCAAATAAGAAAGGCCGCCGCGGCGGCCTTTCTCAATCGATGAAGGCTGGGACTTACTTGCGTCCCTCGACGATGCCTTCCGGCTCGTCGCTCAGCCAGCGATAGACCACGCCGCCAATGACGCCGCCGATCAGCGGCGCGACCCAGAACAGCCACAACTGCTGAATCGCCCAGCCGCCGACGAACAGCGCGGGACCGGTGCTGCGGGCCGGGTTCACCGAAGTGTTAGTGACCGGAATGCTGACGAGGTGAATCAGCACCAGTGCGAGGCCGATGGCGAGCGGCGCAAAGCCCGCGGGCGCCTTGCCGTGGGTCGCGCCCATGATCACGAACAGGAAGATCGCCGTCATGGTGACTTCCATGACAAAGCCGGACATCAGGCTGTACTTGCCCGGCGAGTGGTCGCCGTAGCCGTTGGAGGCGAAGCCGCCCGCGAGATCGAAACCCGCCTTGCCGCTGGCGATCACATACAACAGCCCGGCCGCCAGAACGGCCCCGACCACCTGGGCGATGATGTAAGGAATGATCTGCCCGGCCGGGAACCGGCCACCGGCGGCGAGACCCACCGTGACGGCGGGATTGAGGTGACAGCCGGACACATGGCCGATGGCGAAGGCCATGGTGACCACGCTGAGGCCGAACGCAAAGGACACGCCGAGCAGGCCGATGCCGACCTGCGGGAACGCCGCAGCCAGAACCGCGCTGCCGCAGCCTGCGAATGTGAGCCAGAATGTGCCGATCACCTCGGCGGCGTACTTCTTCGCGTTCATCTCGTGTTCTCCCCTGAACGTAGCGTTGGACAGCCCAACCCGGGAACCGTAGAAATCGGAGTCTGAAGCCTCGATGAACCTCCGAATCGCGGCCCGGCCGGCCAAGTTTGTCCGAAATCAGGCTTTCCGGCCTCTGAAAAACCCCGGCGCGCCGGTGGACATTCCCGGTTTGATCTGGTACATCCGCGCCTTCGATGGGAAGGGCGTGGCCTTTGTCGGCCCTTCGTCGTCTCCAGAATTTCATGACTGAAACCAAAGAGGATGCCGCGTGCAGGTTCTCGTCCGCGATAACAATGTCGACCAGGCTCTCAAGGCGCTGAAGAAGAAGATGCAGCGCGAGGGCATTTTCCGCGAGATGAAGCTCCGCGGTCATTACGAAAAGCCCTCCGAGAAGAAGGCCCGCGAGAAGGCGGAAGCCGTTCGTCGCGCCCGCAAGCTGGCGCGCAAGAAGCTGCAGCGCGAAGGCCTGCTGCCGATGAAGCCGAAGCCGGTGTTCGGCGCTGGCGCTGGCGGCGACCGTGGTGCAGCCGGCGGCCGTGGCCCCGGTGCAGGCGCTCCGCGCACTCCGCGCTAAGCTCTTTTCCGATCTTGAATATGAAAACGCGGGCCTTGCGGCCCGCGTTTTTGTTTGGGCTGTGCTCGGAGGAGGCGTTGCTCAAACGAACTTGGCTCACACGTTCAAATTCACCCACACTGCCTTCGGCTCGGTGAAGTTCGCCAGCGCCTCGGTACCGTGCTCGCGGCCAAAACCCGAGTCGCCCGCGCCGCCCCACGGCAACCGCACGTCGGTATAGCCATAGGTGTTGACCCAGACCGTGCCCGCCTTCGCCTTCTTCGCGAAACGCTGCGTGCGGCCGATGTCGCGGCTCCACACACCTGCCGCCAGGCTGAAGGCGGTGCCGTTGGCGATGCGGATGGCGTCGGCCTCGTCCTTGAACTTGATGACAGAGACCACGGGACCGAAGATTTCTTCCTGCGAAATCCGCATCTCGTGCTTCACGTTCGCGAACACCGCAGGGCTGATGTAGTAGCCGCGGTCACCGACATGCTGACCGCCGGTGACCAGTGTCGCGCCTTCCTTCTGGCCGATGTCGACATAATCGAGAATCGTCTTCATCTGCTTTTCGGAGATCACGGGGCCGAGCGCCGTGGTCTTGTCGGCAGTGTCGCCCATGCGCAGCGCTTCGGCCCGCGCCGTCAGACGCGCAACGACTTCGTCGTAGACCTTCTCGTGCGCCAGCACGCGAGAGCCGGCCGAGCACACCTGCCCGGCATTGAAGAAGATGCCCGCGGCGGCGGCCTTGGTGGCCGCATCGAGATCGGCGTCGTCAAAGATCACGTTGGCCGACTTGCCGCCGAGTTCGAGCGACACGCGCTTGAAGTTGCCTGCCGCGCCGCGAAGGATGCCGCGGCCGACGCCGGGCGAGCCGGTGAAGGTCACCTTGTCCACGCCGGGATGATTGACCAGCGCATCTCCCACCACACGGCCGGGACCGGGCACGATGTTGAGCACGCCCGGCGGCAATCCGGCTTCCAGCGCGAGTTCGCCGAGGCGCAACGCCGACAGGGACGTCAATTCGGCAGGCTTCATCACGATGGTGCAACCGCAGGCCAGTGCCGGCGCAAGCTTCCACATGCCGATCATCAGCGGGAAATTCCACGGCACGATCACTGCGACCACGCCGACCGGCTCACGCACGGTGTAGGTCAACGCATCGCTGCGCGTCGGCACGGTGTCGCCGTGAATCTTGTCGGCCCACCCGGCATAGTAAATCAGCGTGTCGATGGCGGCGGGAAGATCCTGCCGCAGCACGGCGGCGATCGGCTTGCCGGCATCGCGGCTTTCCAGTTCGGCGATCTCAGCGCCGTGCTTTTTCAAAAGCTCGGCGAAGCGAAACAGGATGTGGCCGCGCTCGGAAGGGCGCATGCTGCCCCATACCCCTTCAAAAGCGCGCCGCGCGGCAGCGACCGCGCGATCGACATCGGCTTCGTTACCTTCGGCAACGGTCGCGATGACGTCGCCGGTGGCGGGATTAAGCGTGTTGAAGGTCTTGCCCGAAACGGACTCGACGTGCTGGCCGTCGATCAAGAGCTGCTTGCGAAGAACGACCGCGCCATGAGGCGCTTCGAGGGTGTTATCATATGCAATTGACATCATATTCCTCCTGTTCTTTCCATCAGCTTCCGTATTAAATATACCAGAGTAAATATGAGACGACGTGCCTATGGCTCACAATGATATGAAATCAATTTCATAAGGGCGTCACCATGATGCAGATCGAGATCGAACCCGTCTGGCGGTTTCGCAAGGAAAGCAGTCCGCAGACCGCCGTGGTTATGCTCGGCGTGCTCAACCAGATCCGCGAAACCGGAAAGCTCACGAGCGCCGCGGAGCACGCTCACCTCTCCTACCGGCATGTCTGGAATCTCGTCGAACAGTGGTCCGAATTTTTCGGCGTGCCGCTGGTCGAAACTCATCGCGGCAAGGGCACCACGCTGACGCCCTTCGGCGAGAAACTTGTCTGGGCGGGGCAGCGCATGCAGGCCCGCCTCGGTCCGCAACTCGAAAATCTCGCGCAGGAACTCGCCACCGAGATCAAGCCGTTCCTGCATCAACGCCCATCGGTAATCCGCGTTCACGCCAGCCACGGCTTTGCCGTCTCAAGGTTGCGTGAGCTGCTCGACAAGGAACCCGGGATCGGCGTCGATCTGCGCTACGTCAGCAACCAGAACTCGCTGCTGTCGCTGGCGCAGGGCGCGTGCGACCTCTCCGGCGTGCACGTGCCGCGCGGCGAGTTGCGCGCGCAAAGCATCAAGGCCTGCCGCGAATGGCTCGATCCGCGTGAGGACCGCGTCATCAGTTTCGTCACGCGCGAAATGGGCCTGATGGTGAAGAAGGGCAATCCGCTCGGGATCGGATCGCTCAGGGAGCTGGTTGCTACCAAGGCCCGTTTCGTCAATCGCGACCATGATTCCGGAACGCGGCTGCTGTTCGATCAATTGCTCGGACTGGATGGAATCGATGCCGCGACCATCAACGGCGCGCAACAGATCGAATTCACCCACGCCGCCGTCGCCGCCTATGTCGCCAGCGGCATGGCGGATGCGGCCTTCGGCGTGGAAGCCGCGGCAAAGCAGTTCGGGCTCGATTTCGTGCGCCTGCTGACGGAGGATTACTTCTTCGTCTGCCGCCGCGCCTTCCTCGACACCGAACCGATGCAGCGCATCCTGGACATCATGAAAGGCCGGGCCTTCCACAACGCGGTCATGCAGCTTCCGGGCTACGTGGCGCAGAGCCCCGGGACCGTCAGCACGGTGAAGGAATTTCTGGACATCGTGGATACGGGCGCCGTCACGGACACGGCTGCCCCGGCCGGAAAGCGGAAACGGCCGAAGCCCGGTTAGTTGCTGCGTTCCGGAATGACCGCATGAAACACCGACCTCGCCGCCGAGACCACGCCTTCGGCGACGGAACGGTTGCGATCATGGGACCGCTCCGATTGCCGCGCCGGAATGTCGGCCGGCGGGGTCAGGCGCGAAGCATCATCGTCGGCGCCGGATGAATCGACCGGCCGGGGAAACGGCGCAGGCGGGGTGGCCACCGCAAGCTCGGGCGGCGCCGGAGCGACATTGACGGCCGGCGGAAGCGGCTGAATCGGCGGCTGCGGCGCGGCAGGCGCATAGACAACGCTGTTGACCTTGGCACGCTCCGGCTGCGGCCTCGCCTCTTCGGTGCGAGCCGCTTCCTGCGTGCGGGACTGTTCGACAGGCTGCGGGCTGGATTTGCGCAGCCGTTCGATCGCGGCGCGCGCCAGATCGTTGGCATCCCGCTCCGGCGTAGCATTGGCCTCGGCGGCAGGCTGCGGCGCAACGGGCGCGGCTTTCGCAGTCGCCCGCTCGCGCTCACGCTTCTCGGCGGCAGCCTTTTCCGCGGCAACCTTTTCGGCCGCAGCAGCCTTTTCAGCCTTCTCACTGGCGAGCTTTTCAGCGGCTTTCCTTGCGTTCTCCGCACGATCAGCCGCGGCGCGTTCGGCCGCGGCCTTCTCGGCAGCCAGCTTCTCGGCCTTGAGCCGCGCGGCCTCGGCTTTCACAGCGGCCGCGGGCCTATCCCCGGCCTCGTCGGCCTTCAGGGTCTGGGGAGCGTCCTTCGAGGTGTCCGCAGGCGCCGAAACGGCCGCCTTCGGCTTGTCGGCGTCCGACCTGGCGTTGATGTAGTGGGTCACGATATAGGCGCCGACCACCGTCGCCACGATCGATGGAATGACTTCCAGAAAGTACTTGCTGAACAGCTTCTTGATCATCTGAATTCCCCGCACGTCGTTGCATGGGGGAACTTTTGGGCCGATTGAGGGATCAACTGCGACGGATCGGTGGCAACAGCCCGTCCGTCGCAGTTTTTCGCTCACAGCATCTTGAGCCGTCCGAACACCATGTAGCTGGTCGGATCGCGGTCGTATTCGGTCACGAGATCGGACGGCAGCCCGTAGCGGCTGACCAGCCCGCCGAGGCCGAACTTGACCCGCTCGGTGCGAATGAAATCGTAGATTCCACCCACACTGACCTTGTTAACCGCAAAGGTCCGGCCATCCAGCCCGGGGATGTCGTGGGTCAGCTCATTCTCGTCTACCCGCTCCGCGCGCATGAACAGCGTCACGTTGTTTTTGAAAATGAGGGAACTCTCCAGCAGCCAGGCGTCCAGCGTCTCGCCCGGCCGCAGCATCTTGCGGCCCCACGCTGCCGTCGTGCTCCACAGATGCCCGTCGCCGAAAGCCGTGGTGTAGATCGCCGAAGCCGTGAGGCGGTTTTCGTTGATCGACGGCGCAAGCTGTTCCGGCGAATTGATCCGCCCGTAAGAGACCTGCAGCGACAGTTCGCGCGTCGGATTCCAGCTCACCCGGCCCGAGAAACTGTCGAGAGTGGGCCGCTCGATGTCGTAGCGATACTGGTCCGGCTCGCGTCCGCGAAAGGTCGAGGCCTCGAACTTCCAGTCGTTCACGACAAGGCCCGCGGTCAGGACGCCGAAGGTGATGTGCGTCGAGTCCAGCCAGTGATGACTGATCGGTGCTTCGGGATTGTCCGCGCCGCTGGTGCGATGCATGAACGCGGGCGGGCCGAGCGCAGGCTCGCCCGGCAGGCCGCCATAGATGAACACGCTCGTATTCTTCGTGATGCTCTGGCTGTAGGTCGCCGCCAACTCCATGAACAGGTCGTGCGGATGCTGGCGATCGACCAGATGCTGCTTGCCGTCCGCCGTCTCGCCGGTGGCCAGCAGCAGCGGATAGCCGCTCGCGCCCATCAGCGGCTCGGGCGACAGCATCGCACGCAGGCCGAGCGTGCCTTCACCAAGCGGCCGCTGCGCCATGGTCATCAGCATGCCGCTGACGAAAGTCTTGTTGCCGCCGCGTGGGCCGCCCTGATTGTCGTAGATAAGATTGATGTTGCCGTGAGTCATCACGCTCCATTCGGCAAGTTGCTGATGCAGCCCCTCATGCGGCGTGGCGTCGGGCACCCAGCTCGTGCCCGATCCTTCGCGCGTCATCGGATAGGGCCCGAGGAATCCGGTCATCGCGCCATGCGCCATGTCCGTCATGGCGTGGCCGCTATGCGCCGCACCGGGCGCGGCCTGCGCCGCCTCCGCACCCGAATGCATGTCATGTCCGCGCATGCGATGTGCGCCTCTGGTGCGGTTGCGCGTCTTTGCCGGCGCAGGTTTCGCCATAGGTGGCATCGCCATTCCAGAATGATCCATCGTGGCGTGATCCATTCCCGAATGATCCATCTCTGAATGATTCATGGCGGAATGGTCCGCCTGCTGGGCGACAGCGGACGTGGTGTAGAGAAAAAGGACAAGAAGAATTGCGCAGCCTCGGCCGCGCCGGTGCAGTGATGCACGCATGTGATCCTCGAAATCATGACGGTGATATCTGCCCGTCCTGGACGGGCGCTGTGTTCGGCGGCTGAAGGCCACCGGTTCACGTCACGCGATGGGAATTCCGGGATCGATGAAGGTCACGGCTTCGCGGTGAATGGCCGTCAGCGTCTCATAGCGAACCGCGAAGGACAGCCGCTCTACATTCAGACCTCGCAGCACAGGTGCAACATAGGCGGTCGCGCACATGCTGCAACATTTCAGACCCTTGCAGAGATCGCCGCTGTTGCCCGGCGCAGCTGGCATGACGCCGCCTTCGTTGTCGGCGGATGCCTCATGCTGCATCTGATGATGCATCGCATGTCCAGCGTCGAGCCGATGCGTGCCGGCTTCCTGAACGGCTGCGACGGCCGGAGATGACGCCGGCATAGCATGCGCGAACGGCACGCCGCCGACAATCAGGGCGATCGTCAAACAGGCAGCCAGAATATGCCGGGCGAGCTTATGCATCTGCCGACCATACAAAAGGCCCGGCGGTCCGGTCAAACCGCGGCTGCCGATTTCGCACAGCGGTTCCGCCTGCGTCGATGCATGGCCGGGCCGATATGGACGAACGCCTCATGGCATCGTAGCAAGAGACGAACCTTCCGCAGCCGATCTCACCGATCTGGAGTGATAAACTTGACCGACCATCAGCCGACCGCCTCGATCGACGCCGTCGAACAGGGCCTCGCATCGGCCGGCTACATCGCCAACCGTCAGATCGCGACGGCCGTATTTCTGGCGGACCGGATCGCGAAGCCCATTCTGGTGGAAGGGCCCGCCGGCGTCGGCAAGACCGAACTGGCCAAAGCCATCGCGACTTGGCGCGGCCTCAAGCTGATCCGCCTGCAATGCTACGAAGGCCTCGACGAAGCCAAGGCGCTCTACGAGTGGAAATACGCCAAGCAGCTTCTCTACACCCAGATCCTGAAGGACAAGCTCGGCGAAGTGCTGGGCGATGCGGAGACCCTGCCCGCCGCGCTCAACAAGCTGCACGATTTCGGCGACGTGTTCTTCTCCAAGGAATTCGTCGAACCGCGTCCTCTGCTGCAGGCACTGGAACAGCCGAAAGGCTGCGTGCTGCTGATCGACGAGATCGACAAATCGGACGCGGAGTTCGAATCCCTGCTGCTGGAAATCCTGTCCGACTTTCAGGTGACGATCCCCGAACTCGGCACGGTGTCTGCCGTCGCACCGCCGACGGTGATCCTGACCTCCAACAGCGAACGCGATCTCGGCGATGCGCTCAAGCGCCGCTGCCTGCATCTGCACATCGGATTCCCCGAGCAGAGGCTGGAGGAACGCATCGTGGAAAGTCGTGTGCCCGGCATTTCTCAGACCCTGCGGCGGCAGATCGTCGGCTTCATCAATGAAATCCGCACGCTCGACCTGAAGAAACTTCCGTCGGTGTCCGAAGCCATCGACTGGGCGCGGGTGCTGGTTCTGCTTGAAGCGAGCGAACTCGATCAGCAGACCGTCAAGGACACGCTCAACGTCCTGCTCAAGTACGAGGCCGACATCGAAACCGCGATGCCGCAGGTCACGACCATTCTGGGCAAGGCGCGGCGCGAAACCATTCTCGGATAATCCGATGCGCGAGAACCTGCACCGATTCTTTCGGGCGGCCCGCGGGGCCGGGGTGAGACTCTCGCCCGCCGAAAGCATCGATGCCATGCGCGCCGTCGCCGAAGTCGGCTTCGCCGACCGCAGCGTATTGCGCGACACGTTTTTGCTGACACTTGCAAAATCCGATGACGACAAGCGCGCGTTGGCCGAATGTTTCGACCTGTTCTTCCAGCAGCCGGAGATCGACCAGCCGGGTGCGCAGGACAACCAACCGCAAAACAGTAACTCGAACGACGAAAGCCGCGCGCAGTCGCCGTCCGGCGACGCCGCTGCGCCATCGACCGCCGGTCTCGGGCCTCTCGCGCAAATGCTGCTGTCGCAGGACCGCAATGCCATCGCCGCGGCCATCGCGAACGCCGCCAGCGCTGCCGGGCTGTCCGAAATCCGTGTCTTCACCCAGCGCGGCATCTATTCCAGCCGCCTGCTCGAAGAACTCGGCATCGCGCAATTGCGCGACGATCTCGATGCCCTGACCGCGTCCAATCCAGCGCAGGCCGAACGGCTCGCCGCCGCCACCGAAGCGCTGCGTGACACCGTGCGCGACACGGTTTCGCAGGCGCTTGCGCTCTATGGCCGCGAGGAAAGCGAGAACCTGCGCAACGAAATCCTGCGCAACGCGCCGATGTCGCAGCTCGACCGGCGGCAGATCGAACAGATGCGCGTGCTGATCCGCCAGATCGCGCGACGCCTGCGCGAACGCTACAGCAAGCCGCGCAAGCGCCAGCGCCGCGGCCATCTCGACGTGCGGCGCACGCTGCGCAGGAACGCGGCGTGGGGCGGTGTGCCGTTCCTCACCACATGGAAGCGCCGCCATCGCGACAAGCCGAAGATCGTCGCCATCTGCGATGTCAGCGGATCGGTGGCCCGGGTTTCGGATTTCTTCCTGCTGCTGATCTGCAGCCTGCATGAAGTCGTGTCCGATGTACGCTCCTTCGCCTTCTCCGGTCATTTGATCGAGGTCAGCGACATTCTTGACGAGAAGGACGCTGACGAGGCCATGAAGGACATCATGGCCAAGGTCGGCTTCGGCTCATCGGACTATGGGCGCTCGTTCGCCGATTTCGAGAAACTCGCGATGAACGCGGTAACGCCGCAGACCACGGTGATCGTGCTTGGCGATGCACGGACCAACAATCTCGATCCGCGCGCCGACATCCTGCGCCGCGTCTCGGAGCGCTGCAAACGGCTGGTGTGGCTCAATCCGGAAGGCCGCATGGCCTGGGGCTGGGGCGATTCCGAAATGCCGCGCTACGCGACTTATTGTGGCGTCGTGCGCCAGTGCTCGACCGCAAAGCAACTGGAGCGCGCCATCACCGACATCGTCGCGGCGTATCAGTGACGCCGTGATTTCTGCCTGGGCATGATCTTGTCCGAAAACCGGTTCCCACTTTTCGGGATCATGCCCTACGGCACGAGCACGAAGAACAGATAGACCGCGAAGATCAGGAGATGCACGAAGCCGAACAGGACGTTCGTCCTCCCGGTTCCGAATGTCATCATGCTGACCAGAAGCGTCATCGCGAGCAGCACCATGTCGCGCGGGTCAAGTCCGAGGACGAGAGTTTCCTTCAGGATATAAACGGTGACCGCAACCACGGGAACGGTCAGGCCGATGGTGGCAAGCGAAGATCCCAGCGCGAGATTGATGCTCTTCTGCAGATCGTTCTTGCGCGCCGCCGACAGCGCCGCGACACTTTCCGGCATCAGGATCAGAAGCGCGACCACAACGCCCGCGAAGGCCGGAGGGGCGCCGATCGCGGCCGCACCGGCATCGATGACAAGCGAGAATTTCTTGGCCAGAAGCACGACGGCCACCAGCGAAACCAGAAGCAGAACGATGCTGACAAGCAGCATCCTGCCGGATGCAGCAACGTGATTGTCGCCATCGTCATCATTGTCGACAATGAAATAGTCGCGGTGCAGAACGGTCTGCGTATAGACGAACACGCAGTATAAGAGCAACGTGGCGATGCCGATGAACACGAGCTGGCTTGAGGCGAAGACCGGCCCCGGCATCGTGGACGTGTAATTCGGCAGAACCAGCGTGATGGTCGAAATCACGATCAGAACGCAAAGATAGACCTTGACGCCGGTCACCTGAAACTCCTGCTCCCGGAACCGCACGCCGCCGGCCAGAATGGCCCAGCCGATCAGGCCATTGCAGACGATCATCACAACGGCGAAGACCGTATCGCGAGCCAGAGTCGGGACGGTCTTCTCGCCGAACATGATGCTCGCGATCATCGCGACCTCGATGATCGTCACCGACAGCGTCAGCACCAGCGTGCCATAGGGTTCGCCGACCCTGTGGGCGATCACCTCGGCATGATGGACGGCCGCAAAGACCGTCCCGAACAAGATGACAAGAAGCACGGCGGCAAAGGCATAGCCGCCCGCCGAATGGCTGAACCCGATACCGGGCAGTGACGTCGCGGCGAAAAGCAGAACGGCCAGCATGGGGAAAATCCATGCCGACCGTGGAACATGTGTTTGTGCGCTCATGCCGCGGATACTAACGGCGCCGCCGCTGAAGGCTAGTGCCGCGGGTCGCGCGCGAAAACTTTTCTTCGCCTCCGTCGCCGATTTTCAGGGCACGGGCCGATGCGAAGAGAATTTGCAGGCGAGAGCGAGATGCCTTAACCAAAAGGGGCTGTTTTTTGGAAGGAAACGAAAAAATGTTCTCTCACATCATGATCGGGACCAATGATCTCGACAGGGCCAAGTCGTTTTATGACAAGCTGCTGGGGACGCTGGGCGTGCCCCCGGCCGTGGTCGACCGCCATCGCATCTTTTACCGCACCAAGACCGGGACGTTTTCCGTGTCAAAGCCGATCGACGGCAAGCCCGCGACGCATGCAAACGGCGGCACCATCGGCTTTACGGCTGCATCACCCGAGCAAGCCGATGCCTGGCATGCGACCGGACTCGCGAACGGCGCCACGACCTGCGAGGACCCGCCGGGCATGCGTGAAATGAACGGCATGAAGATGTATCTCGCCTATCTGCGCGATCATGACGGTAACAAGCTCTGCGCCCTCTACCGGGTGCCGAAAGAGGCATAACGGGCAAGACAGAATGAAAAAGAGGCCGTGCACCGCACGGCCTCTTTGCTTTCACGAGCGAACGCGCGCTATTGCCCTGACGAAGTACCCAGATTCATTTTGCCGCCACCCGCCGGACCAGCGCCATCAGTTTCTTGCGTGGCTGGCGAATCCATGGCCTCGCAATGCGCCGTGCATTCAGGAAGAAGACCGACAATGACGGGGGAATGTAAAGCGGCCGCAGCATCGCCTCTATCGCCGAAAGCTCCAGCCGCATCAAACGAGCCTCTCGGTCCTGCACGCCATAGCTCAGGATCGCATGAGTCTGTGTCACGGAAAGCCCCGCGCAAAACTCGATATCGTCACCTTCGAAGGTGAAAGCACGCGACATCCGTCGAAGCGTAAAATTGTCACGCAACTCGACCAGACGATGTTCGAAAGAACTGACGTGATCCCAGTCCTTGCGCAAATGCACGACACAGAGCCAATTGCCGCGATAGCGCACCAGGGGCGATGATCCCGCCCAATTTTCAAGGCATCCAAACCGGCCGAGGCGTTCATGGGAAAAATTGCCGTCGCTATAGGACACCACCTCCAGCGGATCGATCCAATAAACTCATTGGAGGCGGTCGCCATCCACGCGCGGCATCCAGTTCTTTTCACGGCGCGCATTCCGCGGCGACGGCAGCAAATGCCGCTCGGCAATGCTGCTTCCCTCAAGCCGGCAGAGAGCGATCTGACAGACAAGGGGATCGTCTCCGAGCACCAAGCTCGCGCTGAACCACCATGCATCCCGCCATCTGAAAACGCGGCAATCCTCCAGCCGGTCGACGGAATGACAATCGGCGTCCGTCCTCTTGTCGTCGATCCTGTCGATACGAGTGACGCAGAAATTCTCGTCCAGTTCGACGATCCAGTTCGACGACCGGAAACCGCCCTCCGGCATGACAGCGACCCGGCCGTTCGAATCGAGATCGTAATTGACTTCGCGCACCACACAGAAAAACCCCTGATCGCTTGCGGCGATCGAGGGATTGCAGATGCGATTGTGTCCGGGGATGTGGAGCGGAAAGACTTCCGCCCCCGGGGTTCTCGAAAGTCGGAACCCCGGCGTTCGCAGTTTGGTGTGCAATCTTATTACATCGCCTTGACGATGTTTTCGGTCATCTTCTTGGCGTCGCCCAGCAGCATCATCGTGTTGTCGCGATAGAACAGCGGATTGTCGACACCGGCATAACCCGAAGCGAGCGAGCGCTTGATGAACATCACGGTACCGGCCTTCCAGACCTGCAGCACCGGCATGCCATAGATCGGCGACTTCGGATCTTCT
Source organism: Afipia sp. (assembly GCA_017308575.1). Lineage (GTDB taxonomy): Bacteria > Pseudomonadota > Alphaproteobacteria > Rhizobiales > Xanthobacteraceae > Afipia. The sequence continues at coordinate 77,240 of JAFKEQ010000002.1, read as the reverse complement.
TCCGCCGCAGGATTGGTCACGTCGTTGGCGCCGATCACGAAGGCGACGTCGGCCTGCGCGAATTCCGAGTTGATGTCCTCAAGCTCGAACACCTCGTCGTAAGGCACGTTGGCTTCCGCCAGCAGCACGTTCATGTGGCCGGGCATACGGCCCGCGACAGGGTGAATGGCGTATTTCACCTCGACGCCTTCCTTCTTCAGCGTATCGGCCATTTCGCGAAGCGCGTGCTGCGCCTGCGCCACCGCCATGCCGTAGCCCGGCACGATGATGACCTTCTGTGCGTTCTTCATGATGAAGGCCGCGTCGTCCGCCGAACCGAGCTTGACCGGCTTCACTTCGCCGCCTCCGGCTGCCGCAGGGCCGCCGCTGTCGCCGCCGAAGCCGCCAAGGATGACCGAGATGAAGGACCGGTTCATCGCGTGGCACATGATGTAGGACAAGATCGCGCCGGATGAGCCGACCAGCGCACCCGTGATGATCAGCGCCGAGTTGCCCAGCGTGAAGCCGATGCCCGCCGCCGCCCAGCCCGAATACGAGTTCAGCATCGAGATCACGACCGGCATGTCCGCTCCGCCGATCGGAATGATCAGCAACGCGCCGAGCACCAGCGCGATGATGGTGATGAGCCAGAAGTCGAGCTGGCTCTGCGAATGCACCAGACCGTAGATGAAGAAGACCAGCGCCAGCGCCAGCACGATGTTGATGATGTGACGCGCCGGAAGAATGATCGGCGCGCCGCTCATGCGGCCCGACAGCTTCAGAAATGCGATCACCGAGCCGGTAAAGGTCAGCGCGCCGATGGCGACGCCGAGCGACATTTCGATCAGGCTCGAGCCATGGATGTTGCCGCGGGTGCCGATGTCGAAGGCCGCGGGCGCATAGAACGCACCGGCCGCGACAAGCACCGCCGCCATACCGACCAGCGAGTGGAAGGCTGCGACCAGTTCCGGCATCGAGGTCATCGGCACCTTGCGCGCGATGACCGCACCGATGCCGCCGCCGATCGCAATGCCGAGGATCACCAGAATCCAGCCGGTGGTGCCGGACGGCGGATGCGCCGCCAGCGTGGTGGCGATGGCGATGGCCATACCGACCATGCCGAAGAAATTGCCCTGACGGGAAGATGCCGGGCTCGACAGGCCGCGCAGCGAGAGAATGAAAAGGACGCCTGCAACCAGATAGAGCAGCGCCGAAAGGTTCGCGTTCATGTGCCCTGCCCCGTCACTTCTGCTTCTTCTTGTACATCGCCAGCATGCGCTGGGTGACAAGGAAACCGCCAAAGATGTTGATGCACGCGAAGATCAGCGCGACAAAGCCGAAGGCGCGGGCCCAGAGCGGACCATCCTCGTTGCCGGCCATCGCAACGCCGGTGGCCAGCAGCGCGCCGACCACGATCACCGACGAAATCGCGTTGGTGACCGACATCAGCGGCGTATGCAGCGCGGGCGTCACCGACCACACCACGAAATAGCCCACGAACACCGCGAGAACGAAAATCGACAACCGAAAGACGAACGGATCGACAGCCTCAATCCCATGCATGGCTAATCCCCCTTATGCTTTCGGCTGGAAATTCGGATGGATCACAGCGCCATCCTTGGTCAGCGCGGTAGCCTTCACCAGTTCGTCGTCCCACTTCACCGCGAGCGACTTGGCGGCCTTGTCGTACAGCGTTTCGATGAACGACAAGAGGTTGCGGGCATACAGACTCGATGCCGATGCCGCGACCTTGCCGGCGAGATTGGTGTAGCCGACGATCTTCACGCCATCGACGTCCGCGATCTCGTTCGCCTTGGCGCCCTCGACATTACCGCCGCGTTCGACCGCAAGATCGACCAGCACCGAGCCGGGCTTCATCGATTTCACCATCTCGGCAGAGACCAGCTTCGGAGCCGGACGGCCCGGGATCAGCGCCGTGGTGATGACGATGTCCTGCTTCTTGATGTGCTCCGCCGTGAGCGCGGCCTGCTTGGCCTGATACTCTTTCGACATCTCCTTGGCGTAGCCGCCGGCGGTCTGCGCGTTCTTGAATTCCTCGTCCTCGACGGCGAGGAATTTTGCGCCGAGCGACTCGACCTGTTCTTTCGTCGCCGGACGCACGTCGGTCGCGGTCACCACGGCGCCGAGACGGCGTGCGGTCGCGATCGCCTGCAGACCGGCGACGCCGACACCCATCACGAAGACCTTGGCGGCGGGCACCGTGCCGGCCGCCGTCATCATCATCGGGAAGGCGCGGCCGAAGGCCTCGGCGGATTCGATCACCGCACGATAGCCCGCGAGGTTCGCCTGCGACGACAGAACGTCCATCACCTGCGCGCGGGTGATGCGCGGCATCAATTCCATCGCGAAGGCGGAAACCCCCGCATCGGCCATCGCCTTCAGCGCGGCGTCATTGCCGTAAGGGTCCATGATCGCGATGACCAGCGCGCCCTTCCTGTATCTGGCAAGTTCCGACGCTTCGGGACGCTTCACCTTGATAACAAGGTCCGCATCCTTCACCGCATCGGCGCTGACGCTGGCGCCAACAGCTTCGTAGTCCGCATCGAGCAGACCCGACTTGAGACCGGCGCCGGGCTCGATGGCCACATCGATTCCGAGCGCCTTGAATTTTTTCACCGTGTCAGGCGTCGCCGCGACGCGCGGCTCGGCTGCATCGATTTCTTTCGCTACCGCAATTTTCATGACGCCTCCCGCAGCCATCCGGCCACGCATGACTTAATCACCGGCCGGGCAGCCGGTCCAACCGGATACAATCAGAGGAGAAAAATCGCCATGAGCGCAAGGATGGCGATAACGGCAATCGTGCCGTACTTCGTCAGCGCCAGGAAGCCCTCATAGGTCGCTTCATGGGCGGCGTAATCGTTGCCATCCGCGGTGGTGTAAGCAACTTCGCTGTGGTTAGCCATCGTCCCCTCCAAAAATCGGCTCAAGTCACGTCATCACGCGAATTAGCCCAATTGCGATGCAAGGGCAATGTCCGCCACTTTTCTGACACGAGATTAAACCGCTCCCGGGCACGTCATGCAACGCTTTGCCCGCAGCATTTCCACGATGCGGAATGCAGTGCGGCAATGCCGTCCTGCCGCGCTCAGGACTTCGGCCAGTTGTCCCTAATCCAGCGGGTCAGGCCTTCCTCGCCGACTTCACCGGCGGCGAGCGAGAGGATCATGGTTGCCGCTTCGGCTTCAGGAACGTCAAAATCAATGTCGTTCACGCCGAGAAATGTATAGAGCGCCAGCAGCGATGTGCGTTTGTTGCCATCGATGAACGGATGATTGCGGGCGATGCCGTAAGCGTAGGCGGCGGCCAGTTCATCGAGTTCGGCCCGCTCGTATGACCATTTGTTGCGTGGACGATCGAGCGCGGATTCCAGCATGCCTTCGTCGCGCAAGCCGCCTGCCCCGCCATGAATGGCGAGTTGTTCATCGTGAATAGCTTCAATGATCTGGCGAGTCAGCCAAAGAGGCTCGCTCATTTGGCAAGTTCAGCCAAAGCGTTCCTGTAGCGCTTCATCCCACGCCGGGCGACTTCCATCGCCTTATCAAAATGCGGATCGCTTGGCGTGAAGCGAATTCCCCCTTCAGGAGTCAGGCTCACCGAAAGCTCATCGCCAACATTGAGATTGAGGCGGGCCATTATCTCCTTCGACAGGATCACTCCGGACGAATTGCCGATCTTTTTGATTTCCACGGTTGCGATGACCTGGCCACGCGAATCGGGCGCAATTTTCGATTGCTCGTTCATGGCTCAAACTCCGTTATACAATATGTATAACAGCTTTGGCCACTCCGTTCAACGGATGTTTTACGCCGGATGGGCCCGGGATAGGCCGGTGGCCTACCCCATCGCCTCCAGTTCGGCGATCAGGTTCTCGATCACCGACAGCCCGCCGTCCCAGAACTTCGGGTCCTTGGCGTCGAGGCCGAACGGCTGCAGCAGTTCGGAATAGTGCTTGGTGCCGCCTGCAGATAGCATGGCGAGATAACGGTCCGCGAATCCTTCCGAAGCATTCTCGTAGACCGCGTAGAGCGAGTTCACGAGGCAATCGCCGAATGCATAGGCGTAAACGTAGAACGGCGAATGGATGAAGTGCGGGATGTACATCCAGTAGGTCTCGTAACCCGGCTTGATCTCGATGGCCGGGCCGAGGCTTTCGCTCTGAACACTCAGCCAGATTTCGCCGATGCGCTGCGCGGTCAGTTCGCCGTTGCGGCGCTCGGTATGGACCGCGCGTTCGAATGAGTAGAACGCGATCTGGCGCACCACCGTGTTGATCATGTCCTCGACCTTGCCCGCGAGCAGCGCCTGACGCTCCTTGGCGTTTCTGGTCTGGGCCAGTAGGCGCTTGAAGGTCAGCATCTCGCCGAACACACTGGCGGTCTCGGCCAGCGTCAGCGGGGTCGGCGCCATCAGCGCGCCCTGTCGGGCGGCGAGCACCTGATGCACGCCATGGCCGAGTTCGTGGGCGAGCGTCATCACGTCGCGCGGCTTGCCCTGATAGTTCATCAGCACATAGGGATGCGCGGACGGCGTGGTCGGATGCGAGAATGCGCCCGGCGCCTTACCCGGACGCACAGGCGCGTCGATCCAGCGGTCGGTGAAAAACTGCTCCGCGATGCTCGCCATCTGCGGCGAGAAGTCGCCATATGCTTTCAGAATCGTGGTTTTCGCATCGCCCCAGCCGATCTGGCTCTTCGCCGCGAACGGCAACGGCGCATTGCGGTCCCAGAACGGCAGCGACTTCTTTTTGAACCAGCGTGCCTTCATCTTGTAATAGCGATGCGACAGCCGCGGATAAGCAGCGCGCACCGACGCCACCAGCGCATCCACGACTTCGCGCTCGACGCGATTGTTGAGATGCCGCGAGTCGGCGATGTCCTGGAAGCCGCGCCAGCGATCGGAGATTTCCTTGTCCTTGGCGAGGGTGTTGGTGATCAGCGCGAAGGTGCGCTCGTTGGCTTTGAAGGTCTTTGCCAGCGCCTGCGCCGCGGCCTTGCGCTTTTCCGGCGCGCGGTCCTGCAGCAGCGTCAGCGTTGGCTCGATCGCCAGTTCCTTTCCGCCGACCTTGAAGCGGAGCGCGGAAATCGTCTGGTCGAACTGCCTGTTCCACGCGCCGTAGGTGGTCTGCGATTTTTCATGAAACAATTGCTCGATGCGATCCTCGAGCTGATACGGCTTGTCCTTGCGCAGATCCTCGATCCACGGCCGGTAATGGCCCAGCGCCGGAATCTCCATCGCAGTTTCGATCACCGCATCATCGACGCGATTGAGTTCAAGCGCGAAGAACAGAAGATGTGTCGAGGCCGCCGTGATCCGCTCCGACACGTCGCCATAGAATTTCGAGATCGCCGGATCGACCGTGTTGCCGGCATGGGCAAGGCCCGCGAACGACGCCAGCCGCCCCGCCAGATCATCGATCGCCTCATAGCTCTTCACTGCCTCGGCCAGCCACGCGCCGCCATTCGGCCTAGCGACCTCCTCGGCAATCTTGCCCTTGTAGGCCGCCTCGAACGACGCGCAGTCCGCATCGAGTCGGTCGAGATCGCGGGCCACCTCCGGCGCATCGATCGCCGGGTAAAGATCGGCGAGATTCCATTCCGGCAGCTTGCCGATCTTCGGTGCAGCCGTTTTGGCGGAGGTCTTTGTTTTGGAAGCGGGCTTGGCTTTGGAAGCGGGCTTGGCCGCGGATTTGGATTTCGCCGGAGATTTGCGCAGAGCCGAGGAACGCGGGGCCATATTTCATATCCGTGAGGTTCAAGATCGGACAAGACACGTAACGATTGCAGCAGTTGTGGATAAAGCCAACTCTTAAGAGGTCGTTAATCCGCTTCCGCCAGAGTGCCCCGATTCGAGACATGTTGTTGAGATAGTCCAGAGTTGCGGGGAATGCCATGGTTGCGACCATTCTGATTGCAGACGACGATGCCGTGCAGCGCCGTCTGGTCGAGAACATGGTGCAACGCTGCGGTTACGACGCCGTGACAGTGGACAGCGGCGACGCCGCCCTCGCCCATCTGATCGATCCGGAGACCAAGGCGATCGACGCCATGGTGCTCGATCTCGTCATGCCCGGCCTCGACGGCATGGGCGTACTGGAAAAAATCCGCGATCTCGGCTTCGACCTTCCGGTGATCGTGCAGACCGCCCATGGCGGCATCGACAATGTGGTGTCGGCGATGCGCGCAGGCGCGCATGACTTCGTCGTGAAGCCGGTCGGCATCGAGCGATTGCAAGTGTCGCTGCGTAACGCGCTCAACGCCAGCGCGCTGAAGGGCGAGTTGCAGCGCATCCGCCATCGCCGCGAAGGTAAGCTGACTTTCGCCGACATCGTCACCCGTTCCGAGGCGATGAACCATGTCATCGCCATGGGCAAAAAGGCCGCTGCCTCCGCGATTCCCGTGCTCATCGAAGGCGAATCCGGCGTCGGCAAAGAGTTGATCGCCCGCGCCATCCATGGCTGCAGCGAGCGCGCGGCAAAGCCTTTCGTCACCGTGAATTGTGGCGCCATTCCGGACAATCTCGTCGAGTCGATCCTGTTCGGCCACGAGAAGGGAGCGTTCACCGGTGCCACCGAAAAGCATGCGGGCAAGTTCGTCGAAGCCAATGGCGGCACGCTGTTCCTCGACGAGATCAGCGAACTGCCCCTCTCCGCGCAGGTGAAGCTGCTCCGCGCCCTGCAACAGGGCGAAGTTGAAGCCGTCGGCGGCCGAAAGCCCGTGAAGGTCGACGTGCGGATTGTGTCCGCGACCAACCGCAACCTCCTCAATCAGGTGAAGGCAGGAGCGTTCCGCGAGGATCTGTTCTATCGCCTGCATGTGCTGCCCCTGACCGTGCCGCCGCTGCGCGCGCGCCGTGAGGACGTTCCGCATCTGGTCAGGCATTTCGCCGCGCGCATCGCCGCCGAGGAAAACCGGCCCGCCGCCACCGTCAGCAATGACGCCTTGGCGATGCTCAGCCAGCTCAACTGGCCGGGCAATGTCCGCCAGCTCGAGAATGCGGTGTATCGCGCCGTGGTGATGAGCGACGGGGGACAACTCGGCGTGCAGGACTTTCCGCAGACCGGCGGAACGTTGCCGGTGTCCGGTCTCGAAACCGGCACCGCTCCGCAGGACAGCGAGCCCTCGTTCGCAGCCGAAATCATTTCAGGTACTGAAATACCTATCGCGCCGACCCCGGCCCCGGTCCGGTTCATGCCAACCTACGGAAGCCTCTCCCTGCTCAACGATGGTGGAGAGATGAGGCCGCTCGAGGAGATCGAGGCGGAAACGATCCGCTTCGCCATCTCTCACTACAGGGGCCAGATGTCCGAAGTTGCACGCCGGTTGAAGATTGGCCGCTCAACACTTTATCGCAAGCTGGATGACGCAGCCGCCGCGCCATCCAACGACGGAAATTCCTGAACCGCGAATCGCATTGTCCGATCAGGACTCAACGCTACAGATTTTGCCGCGTTCATTGAACCGTTGCGCAGTGGTGACAGACCAAGGAAAAGCGCGCGGCAATGCGCGCAATCCGTTGCAAGACATGCAGAATTGGAGTCATTTCCTGTGAGATGACTTTGAGTTGATCGGCGGCATATGGCCGCCTCAAGCTGGCGCGTGTACCGTCCTGCAGATTGCGCAGGGTTGCGTGACAGGTTCCGATCAAGCCGGCGTTTCAGTGCTGACGGATAAACACATCACGACTGTTCCATGCCGGGACAGTTTGAACTGGGGTGCGAGAATGCGAGATTTTTCGACCGGCCACCGCAAGAGCCCAGCAGGCTTCGATCGGGTTCTGATGGCTGTGACGGCCACTTTCCTGTCCCTCGCCGCGACGTCGGCGATTGCCCAGAATGCTCCAGCCAAGAGCCCGGCCGATCTCGCTATCGACGCCGCCGTCCCGCTTCCCGAACCGGCCAATGTTCCGCCGCCGACCGCAGCGGATTTCAAACTGCCGGAACCGGCTGCCCCTGCCACTGACAGCGTTGCGAAGGCGCCGGATGCGGCTCCCGCCACCACTGCGACGGTGACACCGCCGGCCCAGGCTCCCGCGCCGGCATCTGCCCCCGCTCCGGAAACCGCCGCTGCGCCGGCCTCCACCGCACCTGCCGTTGCCGCAGCCGATCAGCCTGTCGCCGACAAGCTGCGCGACCTGATCGCCACCAAGGGCGCACGTTATTTCGACCGCAAGGCCGAGCGCGCCGCTGTGGAGAATTTCTACAAGGACCGCAACTACGCTCCGCTCTGGAGCGAGGGCGGCAACGCCACCGCACGCGCCAAGAGCGTGATTGCGCGCCTGAAGAATGCCGACAGCGACGGCCTCAGCGCCGCCGATTATCCGACGCCGGACTTCTCGGCATCGGCAGGCCCCGATGCGCTCGCCGACAGCGAACTGAAGCTGACCGAAAGCATGCTCGATTACGCGCGTCACGCGCAGAGCGGCCGCATGCACTGGTCGCGCGTCAGCGGCGACATTTCCTATCCCGAGCATCCCATCGATCCGGTGGAAGTGCTGATCAACGTTTCGACGGCGCGCGATGCCGCCGCCGCGCTCGACAGTTACAACCCAACCCACAAGGGCTATCTGGCGCTCAAGGCCAAGCTGGCGGCGCTGCGCGGCGTGACCGAAGACACGTCCAAGCAGATCGCCGAAGGCGATACGCTGAAGTTCGTCAAGCCGACCAAGAAGAACCCGAACCCGGCGGTCGCGGAGGATTCGCGCGTGCCGGCGCTGCGCGCCAAGCTCGACATCACCGAGAACGCCGACGACACGCACTACGACGCAAAGGTCGCCAATGCCGTGCGCAAGTTCCAGGCCCATAATGGCCTGAAGGCGACCGGCATTCTCGATAACGCCACGGTGCACGCGCTCAACGGCCCCAAGAGCGATCGTCAGATCGACATCGTGCGCGTCAACATGGAACGCTGGCGCTGGCTGCCGCGCGAACTCGGTGCGAAGGCGCTGGGCAATGCCTACGTCATCCTCAACGTTCCCGACTACACGCTCAAGCTGATGCACAACGGCAAGCAGGCCTGGACCACGCGCGTCGTGGTCGGCAAGCCGGGCAAGCATGCAACGCCAATGCTGACGGAGACGATGAAGTTCATCACCGTCAACCCGACGTGGAACGTGCCGCCGTCGATCATCTACAACGAGTATCTTCCCGCGCTCGAGCAGGATCCCACCGTGCTGGACCGCATGGGCCTGAAGCTGTCGCGCGCCGCCGACGGCAGCGTCCGTATCTCGCAGCCGCCGGGAGAAGCCAACGCACTCGGCCGCATCCGCTTCAACTTCCCGAACAAGTTCCTGGTCTATCAGCACGACACGCCGGACAAGTACCTGTTCGCCAAGGAAGAGCGCGCCTTCAGCCACGGCTGCATGCGCGTGCAGAATCCGGATCAGTATGCGTCGCAACTGCTGAGTATAGCGCTGCCGAAGGACGGCTATACGCCGGAGAAGATCAAGGGCATGTACGGCCGCAGCGAGTTGAACATCAACTTCCCGACGCCGATTCCGGTCAACATCACCTACCAGACCGCGTTCGTTGACGACGCCGGCAAGCTGGAATTCCGCAAGGACATTTACGGTCGCGACGCCAAGATGATCCCGATGCTGAAAGGGGCCACAGGCAAGGACATGGAGACCGCCGTCTCCCACGCGCAGCCGAGCTACGTCCGCCCGACCAACGTCCGGGTTCCGGGCGACAGCTTCGCCAACAACAACGGTCCGGGCTTCTTCGAGCGGCTGTTCGGCGCGCCGACCCCGCCGCCTGCTCCGGTCCGGGGACAGCGCCGGGTGGCCCGCTGATCCAAGGGGAAGGTGCTGTAAAGCCTCGTTTTCCTGGACATTCTCACCGACAGAAAGGTCCCGTCTCCGGCGGGGCCTTTTCCATTAACCATCGTCCCCAATCCACACCGCGACGGATCGGCTTACCGGCCCTTTTTTGCCATAGTCCGGGCGGTATAGTTCGGGTCACGGGTCCGTGACCTGTTGTGCGTAAAGTCCAGACCCTGCAGACTTGAACAACGACAGACTTGGGCAAAGACAGAGACTTTCGACACGATAACCGAAAGAGCGTTTACGGCGTCCGGGTGGGTAAATATCGATTAAGACTCGGGCTTTAAGACTACGTTCATCCTCTTCCGCTGCGTGGGGTAGCGGGAGATCATCACGGCAAACAGACGTCTGACGGGATTCTGAGTGGCGGGCGGTTCTCTACGCAGCTATCGGCTTGATTGGCTTTCGCGCACCAGCGTGCGCGTTGGCCTCGCCTCGTTGCTGCTTGTCGCCACCAACGCGCGTTCCGTCCATAACGCCACCGCCGACGGCGACACCCGCACCCTCTCCTTCCATCACACCCATTCCGGCGAAGACCTCACGGTCACCTTCAAGCGCAACGGCCGCTATGACGAAGCCGCGCTGAAGAAGCTCAACTACTTCCTCCGCGACTGGCGCAGCCAAGACCAGACCACGATGGACCGGCGGCTGTTCGACATCGTCTGGGAAGTCTATCGCGACGTCGACGGCAAGCAGCCGATCCAGATCATCTCCGCCTATCGCTCCCCTGCCACCAACGCCATGCTTCGCCGCCGCTCCTCGGGCGTGGCGCGTCACAGCCAGCACATGCTGGGCCATGCGATGGACTTCTTCATTCCCAACGTGCCGCTCGAACAGATCCGTTTTGCCGGACTTCGCTTGCAGCGCGGCGGTGTCGGCTTCTACCCCACCTCCGGCTCGCCCTTCGTGCATCTCGATGTCGGCAGTATCCGCCACTGGCCGCGCATGACTCATGACCAGCTTGCGCGGGTATTTCCCGACGGCCGCACCGTGCATGTGCCGTCTGACGGCAAGCCGCTGAAGGGCTATGAGCTTGCGCTGGCCGACATCCAGCGCCGCGGCAATGGCGAAGACGTCGCCGCGCCGTCGAAGTCGAAGAGCTTCCTCGCTTCGCTGTTCGGCCGCAAGTCGGCGGATGACGAAGAAGAAGTCGGCAATGACGATGCCCCGCGTGGCAAGGTCACGCAGGTGGCGATGGCGGCGGCAAGCAAGGCCAAGGATGCTGCAAAGGATGCCGCCGAAGCCACCGTCGCAGCCGCCGAAAAGGTTCTCGAGCGCGTGCCGCTGCCGCGCGCCAAGCCGGCAGGCGCAACCTATCAGGTCGCCTCGGCCGAAATGAAAGTCGCAGCTCCAGCCAATCGGCAGCAGCCTGACCTGAAGCCGATGCCGGTCGACGAATACGCCCCACAGTCGCCGATGGACATCATCAATGCCCGCGGCTTCTGGGACAGTGAGCCCGCGAAGCCATCAACGCGCGCGCAGATCGCTGCGCTCAAGGCACGCGGCGCGGTCGTCGCCGCCGATCCGCAGGCGACCGCAAGCCTGCCGCAGAACGTCTCGCAGGCTTTAGCCTATGCGCCTGCGGCCACGCCGCTCGACCGCGCACCAGTGGTCGCCGCCACCGCGCCGGTCCCACGCGGCGCCGAGATCGGCGCATCGCCCGTCAAGGGCAAGACCGCAACCATGGTCCGCACCAAGGCGACGGATCAGACCAACAACGTCTGGCTGCGCGCTATGATCGTCGCGCCGAGCGCCAGCATGTCGCTGTCGGCTGCCATCCTCGGCGATCAGGATATGCGGGTGATGCGCGTTCATTTCGCCAAGCCGACGACGGCGGTGGCGATGACGTTCTCCAACGATCCGCAGATGGGTATCGTCTGCGAGCGGTTCACCGGTCCGGCAATCGCGACGCTGACGACGACGCCATTCGCGATGCGCACCGCCTCGCTGCGGTGATCGCTCTCGCTTTCATTTAAAGAGTAGAACTGGCGTCGCCTCTGCGAAAGCGCGGATCTATAGCCACCGAACACCGTGGTTATTGCGAGAAGACTGCTCCGGGCATCTTCGCCAAACAAGAACTTAGAGAGTATGGGTCCCCGCTTTCGCGGGGACGACCTGAACTTTCAGAGCATCCCCAGCGCCTGCATGTAGGTTTCCAGGATGGTTTCCTGCTCCTGGCGCTCGTCGACGTCCTGCTTGCGCATACGAATGATAGTGCGCAGCGCCTTGACGTCGAACCCGTTGCCCTTGGCTTCGCCGTAGACGTCCTTGATGTCGTCGCTAATCGCCTTCTTCTCTTCCTCAAGCTTCTCGATGCGCTCGATGATCGCCTTGAGCTGCCCCTTCGCGAAGCTGTGCGCGGTATCGTCGTTGTCTTTCTCGGCAGGCATAGCCATCGGAGATACTCCTGAACTCTATATGGGGCTTGAAGGAAGCGTGCGCGGCACGTCGTTGGCGAGGCACACTCAAGAGTGCGGCCTGCCGCGTCAAGGCAGCGCGGATGGTCATCCACAGCGACCCACAGAAGAAAAGAGGTCACGGTTCAGTGCACCGATTTCCCTTGCCTTCGCCGTGCATAAATCGTGGCGAGTGCCGGAACTCCGGTCAGTGCCCGGTCTGGCTCTTCTTGAACACAGCCTGCTGATCCGGCGTCGCGTCGCTCTGATACTTCGCCTTCCAGTTCTCATACGGCATGCCGTAGACGGCCTCGCGGCTCTCATCCTTGCTGAGCGCCACGCCTTTCTCGTCGGCGGCATCCTTCAACCAGTTCGACAGGCAGTTGCGACAGAAGCCTGCGAGGTTCATCAGGTCGATATTCTGCACATCGGTCCGCCCCTGCAGATGTGACACGAGGCGGCGAAACACCGCTGCTTCCAGTTCGGTCCGGGTCTTGTCGTCGATGGTCATGGCTGTTGTCCCGCAAATACGTCGGCTTTGACACTTAACATGGGGCCGCATCGCGTGGCTTTCCATATCGCGGAAAATTCCGGAGCGGCGCGCGCTCCAATTCCCTAACTACGTTACAAGAGCCTGGTTTGGCGAAACCGCCGGGCACCTCTATAGTGGTCGCGAAGCTGGTCGGCTCGACACAAGGTTTTCACTTTTGCCGATCATATTCAATGTGTTACGCCAGCCCCACCCGATTGATGCGTCCGATCAAATGACAATCCGCAGCCATCGCCACGCAACATTCCGCCGCACCTTTGCCGCTGCCCTGTCAGCGTTCGTGATGCTGATTGCGCTGTGCGCATGGAGCGAGCCCGCCGCTGCGGACTTCCGCCTGTGCAACAACACGTCGAGCCGCGTGGGCATCGCCCTCGGCTACAAGGACAACGAAGGCTGGGTCACTGAAGGCTGGTGGAATATCTCGTCACGCGCCTGCGAGACGCTGCTGCGTGGCACGCTTGTCGCACGATATTACTATATCTACGCCATCGACTATGACCGCGGCGGTGAATGGTCGGGACAGGCCTTCATGTGTTCGCGCGACAAGGAATTCACCATCAAGGGCACCGAGGACTGCCTCGCGCGTGGCTTCGACCGCACCGGCTACTTTGAAGTCGACACCGGCGAACAGCGGGCCTGGACCGTCCAGCTCACCGAATCCAACGAACAGAATCCACGCACGCCCGGGCTGCCCGGCATGCCGAATGCGCCGGGCGCCCCGCAACCAGGCGCACTCCCCGGTGCTCTACCTGGAAATCCGAAATGAGACGTCTGCGCCGCATCAAAATTCTCGCCACGCTTGGACCGGCTTCGTCCGATAGCGCGACCATTCGCAAGCTGTTCGAGGCGGGCGCGGACGTGTTCCGCATCAACATGAGCCACACGCCGCATGAGCGGATGCGCGAACTCGTCGCCACCATCCGCAATGTGGAAAGCAGCTACGGACGCCCGATCGGCATTCTGGTCGATCTTCAGGGGCCGAAGCTGCGCCTCGGCAATTTCGAGAACGGCTCTGTCGAACTCAGCAACGGCACGATGTTCACGCTGGACAGCGATCCGACCCCCGGCGACAAGACACGCGTTCACCTGCCCCATCCGGAAATTCTGAAAGCGCTGCGCCCCGGCCATGCGCTGCTGATCGACGACGGAAAGCTGCGCCTGATCGCCGAGGAAACCTCGCCGGAGCATGCGCTGGTGCGCGTGGTGACCGGCGGAAAGATGTCCGACCGCAAGGGCGTCAGCCTGCCGGATACCGACCTGCCGGTCTCCGCGATGACACCGAAGGACCGCGCCGACCTCGAAGCCGCGCTGGAAACCGGAATCGACTGGGTGGCGCTGTCTTTCGTGCAGCGGGCCGAGGACGTCACCGAAGCCAAGAAGTTGGTGCGCGGGCGCGCCTCGATCATGTCGAAGATCGAGAAGCCGCAGGCGATCGAGCGCCTCGCCGACATCATGGAAGTTTCCGACGCGCTGATGGTGGCGCGCGGCGACCTCGGCGTCGAACTGCCGGCGGAACGCGTGCCGGGCCTTCAGAAGCAGATGACGCGCATGGCCCGCAAGGCTGGTAAGCCCGTCGTGATCGCGACTCAAATGCTGGAATCGATGATCAACTCGCCAGTGCCGACCCGCGCGGAGGTCTCCGACGTCGCCACCGCCGTGTTCGAAGGCGCGGACGCCATCATGCTGTCGGCGGAATCCGCCGCCGGCAAATTCCCGGTCGAAGCGGTGATGACCATGAACCGCATCGGCGAGGAGTGCGAACGCGATCCGACCTATCGCGGCGTCATCGCATCGCAGCGGCCCGACCCCGAGCCCACCGTCGGCGACGCCATCGCCGACGCAGCGCGTCAGATCGCAGAAACGCTCGATCTGTCCGCCATCATCTGCTGGACCAGTTCAGGCTCGACCGCGTTGCGCGTCGCACGCGAGCGGCCGAAGCCGCCCGTGGTTGCCATCACGCCGAGCGTCAATACCGGGCGCAAGCTGGCGCTGGTCTGGGGGGTGCACTGCGTCATCGCGGAAGATGCGCACGATCAGGACGACATGATCGAGCGCGCGGGACGCATCGCCTTCCGTGACGGCTTCGCACGGTCGGGGCAGCGCGTGATCATCGTCGCAGGCGTTCCGCTCGGAACGCCCGGCACGACAAACATGGTGCGCGTCGCCTATGTAGGCCCGGATCGCGAAGCCGATATCTGATCTCCGCAACATTTCTGCGCTGCAGCGCGGCTGCACGTTCATTGCGCCGGAACGCGCGATGATTTCGCGCGTTCCGATCGACTGAGTAAATAAATCTGCATATTCCGGTTTATCAAAAAAATATTCTGCGCCGTCGCCTCTTGCAGAAAACATATTCCCCAATCAGTGTAGAACGCCTCTAAGCGGCCTCGTTCGCTGACATCCTGCCCGGATGTTCGGCAGCGAGGTTTGAAGGCGACGTAGTTCGCCGCAATGGACTGTCCGTCCAAACGAGGAGAAACGCCATGATTGACAGACGCAGTCTGTTAAAGGGGTCCGCAGCAACTATTGGATCCCTGATCGCCGCAACGGCACTCGATCCCCTGAAAGCTCTTGCCGCCACCGTCACCCTGCCGTTCGAGAACGGCGAGCGGCCGCTGGTGAAATATCCGCAGAAGCGGCCGATGATCGGCCTGACCGAGCGGCCGCCGCAACTTGAAACGCCTTTCGCTGTCTTCAACGAAAGTGTCATCACGCCAAACGACGCGTTCTTCGTGCGCTATCATCTCGCCGACGTGCCGCTGAACATCGATCCCGACACGTTCACGCTCGAGATCAAGGGCAAGGTCGACAAGCCGCTGAAACTGTCGCTGGCAGACATCCGCAAGATGCCGTCCAAGGAAATCGTGGCCGTCAATCAGTGTTCGGGCAACAGCCGTGGCTTCTTCGAGCCGCGCGTGGCCGGCGGCCAGCTCGGCAACGGCGCGATGGGCAACGCGCGCTGGAAGGGCGTGCCGCTCAAGGCCGTGCTCGATAAGGCTGGCGTGCAGAGCGGCGCGAAGCAGGTCGTCTTCAGCGGTCTCGACGGCCCCGTCAGCGACAAGACGCCTGATTTCGCCAAGGCGCTGGACATCGATCATGCCCGCGACGGCGACGTGATGCTCGCTTACGGAATGAACGGCGACTTTCTGCCGGTTCTCAACGGCTTCCCGCTGCGCCTCATCGTGCCGGGTTATTACGGCACGTACTGGGTCAAGCACCTGAACGAGATCAACGTCATCGACACCGTGTACGACAATTTCTGGATGAAGACCGCTTATCGGATTCCGGACAACGACTGCAATTGCGTCGAGCCCGGCACGGCGCCAAAGGCGACCGTTCCGATCAACCGCTTCACGGTGCGATCCTTCGTCACCAACCTGACCAGCGGCCAGAAGGTGAAGGCCGGAAAAACGAACCTCAAGGGCATCGCCTTCGACGGCGGCAAGGGCATCAAGGAGGTCGCCGTTTCCATCGATGACGGCAAGACCTGGACCCCGGCCAAGCTCGGCAAAGACCTCGGCAAATACTCGTTCCGGGAATGGCACTTGCCAATGAAGCTTGCGGCAGGCCAGCACGACATCAAGGTGCGCGCGACCAGCAATGGTGGCGAAACCCAGCCGCTGAAGCCGTTGTGGAATCCGGCAGGCTATCTGCGCAATGTCGTCGAAACCGTCCGCGTGACGGCAGCGTGAGGAGAGCGATCATGAATCGATTGATAAAGATCGCAGCCGCAGGCCTCGTGGTTGCCGCCGCAAGCGTCGCCTATGCCAAGCCGGTGAAGTACGAGCTTCCGCCGGAGGTCGCAGCCCTCAAGCCCGGCCCCAATCAGGACGTCGCGGTCAACAACTGCACCGCCTGTCATTCCGCCGACTACATCCAGACCCAACCGCACGGCCCGAAGTTCAAGAAGGACTTCTGGCAGGCGGAAGTGACGAAGATGATCAAGGTCTACGGCGCGCCGATCGACGATGCGGACGCCAGCAAGATCGTCGATTACCTGACGGCGACCTACTGACTTTTTACGCGGGCCGGTTGAGAAACCGGCCCGCGCCGATTCAGCACCGGCTTACGCCGCCCTGTCGGTGGAAGTCATCATCTCGCGCATGTCCTTGGCCGCCTCGCGGGCTTCGTCCATGGCGCCTTGTGTGATCCGCAACATTTTCTGCGCTTCGTCGCCATAGTGCGTGAAGGCCGTCTGCCAAAACTGGGCATAGGCCTGCTGCAGATCCTGCAGCGAGTGGCAGTCGTGAAGCGTGCGGATCAGTTGAACATCTTCGCGCAGCCGTGTGCCGACGAAGTCAGACCATTCCTTGCCGAGATTCTGCAGAGTGGTGCTGACATGCGCGTTGAACTTCGCGGCTTCACCGAACATGGTTCCGTTCAGTTCGCTGGCCCGTGCCATATCCGGAAACGGCGATCCGTGTTTTTCAAAAACATTATCGTGGCTGGTGGTTGTCATTGGCCGACCTTCTTTACGCTGGAGCAAGAGAGGACGCGTGCAACACCGGCACTCCATCATTTGTGGATGGCAGCAGTATGATGCTCAGCGGAACGTGAATGAAAAAGAAAAATTCTTCCACGCGATGCGCTGCTATGTCGCGCTCCACGGAGCAGCGCGACGTCATCAAGGTCAGCAATAGTGACGCACCTATTCTGCAGGCGTCATGATTGCAACACCGCGCAGGCCACCACGCAGTTCGTAACGGACCACAAGCCAGCCGAACAGCAGCATGTCGGCCAATAGAACGAACGATCCGATTCCGGCGAACGGTTCGCCGCCCTTGTTGCCGGCATGAAGCATGGCGACGCCGACGGTGAGCGAAACGGTGCCGATGGCCCAGACGCACACCTGCATCAGCGCAGTCCGCGTCACATCAAGCGCCGGGTGCAGGCGATAAAAAATGCCGAACAGGAACAGCGATACCCAGCCCAGCAGATTGAGATGCGCGTGCGCGGGCATGGCCGAGTGATCCTGTGAAATCGCCATGACAATCCCCCATGACATGCCGACCAGCACTGCAATCACGGCGGCGAAAAAGCTCAAGGATGAAGCCTTCATAAGAATCTCCTGATAAAAATTTCTGAAATACGGCGTGGCCGCGGAAGGCGCGGACCTAACAATCACTTGTCTGAAAAATCAACACGTCTCAAACGCATGACCACCTAAATCGCTTGCAGATTTGCGACGATCCGGACCCGCCTTCCATCCCTCGCCTGAGGGGAAATCGTCCCCTCAATCGAGGGGTGTCGTTCAAATCAAGCGATCAGATGTCGCGGCCTTCGACCTTTTCGGTCAAGGACTTCACGAGTTCGGGGACGCGCTCGAGATACGGGTTGACGGCGAGCGCCTTGCGAAACGCATCGAGCGCGTGCCTGTCGTCGCCGGTTTCCTGCAGGATCATGCCGAGTCCGGCCAGCGCGCCGAAGTGACGCGGCTCGCGGATCAGCACCTGACGGATATCTTCCATCGAGCGATCGTAATCGTTCTGCAGGTAATAAAGCGTCGCGCGGCGGTTCCAGGCCTCGACATAATCCGGACGAAGCTTGATCACGGCATCGAGCAGCTTCAGCGCCACCTCGGTGTCCTTGCTGTCCATCGCGGTCTTGGCTCGCGACATCAGCAGCGCAGCGGTGTCACTCGGCGTTGCGGTCCACAGCGCCCAGATCCGGGCTTCGACCGCCTTCGCGCTTTCCTGATCCGGCGCAACCTTCAATGCGCCGAACAAAAAGTCGAGCGTCTTGCCATTGTCGCCGGGCACCCGCGGCAGCTTTGCCGGGGCCTGAGGCAATTTCTTCTGGGTGCCGGGCGGCGTGAGCTGCGGCGACTGGGCAAGGGCGGGCGCGGCGGCCATCATCGCGAGCGCGCAAATGCCAAGCCTGAAAACAAGCCGGGTTCGGTTCGCCGCAGTTGCCGATCGCATCGCCATGGCGAAAGTCTAAACGCGCAAAGCGCCGCATGCAAAGCGCATGCAGCGTCAAACAAGCGTGAATTGAGGAGTTTGCGGGACCGGCTACCGAGGCAACCGAACGCATCCTTCAGGCAGCGATCGAACCAGCCGGGCCGATTAGCCCTGGCGAGCCTTGAACCGGCGCTGCACCTTGTTGATGACGTAAACCCGGCCCTTGCGGCGGACCAGACGGTTGTTGCGGTGACGGCCGCGCAGGGACTTCAGTGAATTACGGACCTTCATGGGACAATGCTCTCTGGAAGGCCGCGTTGCAGGGCCGTACTGGAATCATTGGTGAATGGGCAAATCCCGCGGAGCCAGGCCCGCGCGAGACAGGCGGTTTCTATGCCATCGGGGGGCTAAATGTCAATCCGGCGACAGCCCGTCGGGAACCTGTCGGCGGGTTAAAATACCCGAATTGGCGGTCTATTTCCGGCTTCTCTGCCCGAAAATCCCTCTGCCATCAATATTCAGGCGCATTCCCCATGCAGTTCGTATATTTGTCGACTGCATGCGCTAGCACGGCGTGGGGCCCCTCAAAGGACAGATTTGCACCGTTGACCGCCGAAACCACCACAGACCGTCCAGCCGCCAAGGCAACCCACCGCAGCCCTGCAAGCACCGGCAGCAGCGCTGTGCCCGGCCACCTGCCCCTGCCCGCCGGGGTCAGCCTGAACCGGATCGAATGGACTTCGGCGGGGCCGATTCTTTTCTACCATCTGGTGGCGCTGCTGGCGTTCATTCCCTGGACCTTTAGCTGGACCGGAGTGATTGTCGCCGTCATCGTGGCCCGGCTGTCGGGCCTGCTCGGCATCAATATCGGCTACCATCGCCTGCTGACCCATCGCGGCTTCCGCTGCCCGAAATGGTTCGAGCATGTGCTTGTGGTCATCGCCATTTGCTGTGTGGAGGATACGCCGGCGCGCTGGGTCGCCGTGCACCGCCGGCATCACCAGCATGCGGACGAGCAGCCCGACCCGCACAGCCCGCTAGTGAATTTCATCTGGGGCCATATCGGCTGGCTGGTGGTGAAAAATCCCGAACTGAACCGGCTCGGCATTTACGACCGCTACGCCAAGGACATTTTGCGCGACCCGTTTTATGTCGCGCTGGAGCGCAACTGGCTGCAGCTCAAGATCATCGCCCTGCAATGGATCGTCTTCTTCGCGGCCGGCTTTCTCGCCGAACTCGCCATGGGCGGCACGACGATGCAGGCGGTGCAGTTCGGCACCAGCATCCTGATCTGGGGCGTGTTCGTGCGCACGGTGTTCGTCTGGCACCAGACCTGGGCGGTGAATTCCGTCACCCACCTGTGGGGCTATCGGAATTATCAGACCGACGAGGACAGTCGGAACAACGTCTTCATCGGCCTGCTGGCGCACGGCGAAGGCTGGCACAACAACCACCACGCCGATCCGCGCTCGGCCAAACATGGCCACCGATGGTGGGAATTCGATACCACCTGGCTGATGATCCGTTTGTTCGAAAAGCTGGGGCTTGCGACCGACGTCGTGGGCCCAAGCCCGCATGTGATGGCCAAGGCCGGCATCATCACCACGCACGGCCCGAACGGAACGCCGACGCACTAAGCCGCGCCGGCGTCCCTGAGCGTAAAGCTTATTCCTGCGGCACGTTCGCGGTCTTCACCACGTTCGCCCATTTCGCAATCTCCGCATTGACGAATGTCGTGAACTCCGCGCCGGTGAGCTTGCCGGGATCGACGCCCTGCGTTGCGAACTTTTCGCGCGTCGCGGGTGCGGACAGAATTTCCTTCATCGTCGCCACGAGCTTGGTATAGGCCGCATTGTTATTGGCCGCGGGCATATAGAGGCCGAACCACGCCGTGGCCTCGAAGCCCTTCACGCCGGCTTCGTCAAGCGTCGGCACATTCGGCAGCGACGCCGCGCGCTGCTTGCTGGTAACGGCCAGCACGCGGATGTTGCCTGCGGTCGCGGCCGGAAGAACCGTCGGCAACGTATCGAACATGATCGGAATATGCCCGCCGATCAGATCGTTCATCGCGGGCGCTGCGCCCTTGTAGGGAATGTGCACGATGTCGATGCCCGCCATCTGCTTGAACAGTTCGCCGGAGAGATGATTGGCACCGCCAATGCCGGACGAGCCGAACGACAGCTTGCCCGGCTCTTTCTTCGCCATGGCGATCAGGTCCGCGACCGTCTTCGCCGGAAAATCCTTGGTGACCACGAGCGCATTCGGCGCGCTCGCCACCACCGCGATCGGCGAAAAGTCTTTCTGCGTGTCGTAAGGCAGCTTGCGGTACAGGCTCGGATTGATGACGTGATGTGTCGCAGTCAGCAGCAAAACGCTGCCATCGTTCGGAGACTTGGCGACCATTTCGGAGCCGATGGTGCCCGACGCGCCGGGGCGGTTCTCGACAATGACATTGGTGCCGAGCTTGTCGCCGAGATACTGCGACACAAAGCGCGCGAGAATGTCCGTCGTGCCACCCGCCGGGAACGGCACGACGATTTTCACGCCATTCGGAAACTCGTTGGCCTGCGCGCCACCGGGCATCGCGACCAGCAGGACGACGGAGCAGACCGCAGCAAGGATTGATTTCATCATTTCAACCTGACCTCGATTGATGTGGAAAAACTCGCTAACGGATTTCAGGGTTGCCGCAGCAGCTTGGCACGCTCGACCAGCGACCGTTCCGACAGATAGAATTCCGCCGCCCACTTGGCATATTCACCGGGCGGCTTCTGCCACTCCGTTTGCCCGAGGGTCCCCAGAAGCTTCTTGTATTCGTCACTGTCGGCCGCAGCTTTGAATGCCTGATAGAGCCTGTCAACGACAGCGGGCGGCATTCCCTTGGGGCCGACGAGCCCGTATGGCGCAGGATAGACCAGATCGTAGCCGAGGCTCTTCGCCGTCGGCACGCCGGGCAGCGATGCCACCGGCTGCGGATCGAACGACAACAGCACGCGCATCTTGCCGGATTGCACATAAGGCAGAATCGTACCGATAGCGTCCACTGTCGCCATGGTGTGACCGCCAAGCACCGCGGTGACGGCTTCGCTGCTGCCCTTATAGCCGACATGGGTGATCGACACGCCAGCCATGCCGGCGAGCGCCTCGGCCAACAGATGCATGGTGGTGCCCGCGCCAGCAGTTGCGACGGTCAGACCATCCGGATTCTTCTTGGCGTAGTCCACGAAATCCGCGGTGGTCTTGAGCGGCGAGTCGGAATTGACCGCAAGCACGAAGGTGTAGCCGCCAAGACCCGCGATCCAGGTGAAATCCTTGATCGGGTCCCAGTCCACCTTCTGCATATACGGATAGCGCAGCAGGCCCGCCGTCGCGGCGGAGATGGTGTAACCATCCGGCGCCTCAGTCTTTGCCATGGTGGACGGCGCCAGCGTCGCGCCTGCACCGGGCCTGTTCTCGACCACGATGGGTTGGCCGAGTTGCTTGGAGGCAAGTTCGCCGAGCTTGCGGAATGTAGTGTCGGTTGCACCGCCCGCGGCAAAGCCGACCAGCAGCTTGATCGGCCGCGACGGATAGGTGTCCTGCGCCTTCGCGAGCGGCGCGATGGCTCCCGTCAACGCGACAGCAAGTGCTGCGCAGCGCAGCGTGGCTTTCATCCAGTTCATGTTCGTCTCCCTTCAGGTTTGCACCGGACTTGTGCTTGTTGTTATGGCGTCCGGAGTTGATCAGCCGATATGTTAAGAAGCTCTGGAGATGCTCCAGGATTTCCGATTATTCAAAGCATCGACGTCGAAGCCCGCAAGTTGCTTGTAGCGGCGCTCGACATCCTGCAGTTCAGTTGCCGCATCGCCATGCGCGCCGCTGCGGGCCAGTGCGCTGACGCGGGCCATGACATCACCGGCCTGCCGGCGGTTCGCGAGTTGGACTTCACTGACAGCGGGACGGCGATGTTCTTCGTAAGCCTGCAACCCGCTATCGATACTGGCCGCATTGGCCAGTTCATAGGCCAGCACGCGCGCATCGAGGATCGCCTGCGACGCGCCGTTGGAGCCGAACGGATACATGGCATGCGCGGCATCGCCGAGCAGCGCGCAGCGGCCGAACACCCAGCGCGGCAACGGATCGATGTCCGCCATCGGATATTCGTAAGCTTCCGACGCGGACGCCACCAGTTGGTGAACATCCAGCCAGTCGAAGCGATAGTCCTTCACGAAGGCGGCGGTGACGTCGGTCGGAATGGATGCATTCCAGTTGCCGAGTTCGCTTTGCCCCGCGGCCGGGTCTTTCGGGCGGACCAGCAGCCAGTTGAGCAGGCCTTCCGCGATCGGATAGACCACGATGCGCTGGGTCTCGTCGCCGATGATGACCATCGAGCGGCCGCTGAGAAATGGCCCCGATTTTGTGACGCCGCGATACATCACCCAGCCATTGGATGCGAGCGGGATCGGCGCGCCATAGAAACCGTTACGCACCGGCGAGCGGATGCCGTCGGCTGCGATCACGACATCGGCAGTGAATGACGCCGGCTGCTCCGTCGCAAGATCGATGGCCGCAATGGACATCGCACCGCCCTGGTCTTGCGTCACGCCGGTGACGCGCTGACCGACATGAATCGCATTCTCTCCGAGGCGCTGGCGCACAACATCGGCCAGAAGCCGCTGCAGCGTACCGCGATGAATCGAATATTGCGGCCACTTGTAACCGGCTTCCAGCCCGCGCGGCTCGGCCCAGATCAGCTTTCCGGCCGGATCGTAGTAAGCCAATTCCTTGGTCGGCACGCCGAATTTGTCGAGCGCATCGCCGAGGCCGAGTTCGGTCAGTTCACGAACGGCATGCGGCGGCAGGTTGATGCCGACGCCCACGTCGCGCAATTCGCGTGCTGCTTCCAGCACGCGAACATCGCTCTGCCCGGCGGCGTGAAGACTCAACGCCGCCGTCAGCCCGCCAACACCTGCGCCTACGATCGTAACCGACATCGCGCGCCGGCCTCGCTCAAGCCGCTGCGGCATTCGCGACGGGGAATTCCACCATCGCCTCGCCGGTCGCGACCTTCTCGCCGTTCTGGTTTTTCACCAGCACGTCGATCAGCACCCAACGCGACTTCTGCGTGACCTGCTTGGCCTTGATGATGCCTTCCGGCTGGATCGTATCGCCCGGCTTCACCGGCTTCAGCCAGCGCGTTTCGAGGCGGCGATGAATCGCGCCGGCGGGATCGGCCCAATCCGTCAGCATTCGGGTGATCAGCCCGAAGTTGTTCATGCCGTGCATGATGATGCCGCCGAAATTGGTCTTGCCGAAATTGCCCTTCATGTAGTTGTCGTCGAGATGCAGCGGATTGTAATCGAGCGAGCCATCGCAGAACAGGCGGATGGATTCGCGCGAGACCGCGAAGGTCGGCCCCGTGATGCTGTCGCCGACCGAAAGATTTTCAAATGCCGTGGTCATGTCTGAATTCCTTCGCCCTGCGTTACATCGGCCGGATGGTCTGGCCGCGACCCGAGCAGATCACGTCACCATGCTGATTGAAGAAGACGTTGTCGTGAACCACGAACAGCCGCTCGCGCTTGATGAACTTGTCGAGCGCGCGGGCCTGCAGCGTGATCGTATCGCCGGGACGCGCGGGCTTGTTGTAGCTCCAGGACTGACCGGCGTTCACGGTGCCGGGCGAACGCATCCAGTCGTCCGCGGGCGTGCAGGAGAACATCAGCAGGATGTGGATCGACGGCGGCGCGATCAGACCGCCGTGGCGGGTGGTCTTCGCATAGGCTTCATCGAAATAGAGCGGATTGGTTTCACCGACGGAGCGGCAATAGAGCTGGATCGCTTCCTTCGTCAGCACATAGGGGATGGTCTTGCGCGGTTCACCCGGAACGATCTCGTCCCAGACCTTCCGCAGGTTCGCATCCTTCCAAAAGTCGGTTTCAAAAGCGGCTTGAGCTTGCGCCATCGCATTCCCTCAGATATTGTTCATCAGGCGAACATTATAATCGCCTTACGAACACTATGGTCCGGCTTACCCGGTCTGACAAGCGCTTGATGAGGATTTTTTGGAATGGCCAAGGACAGCGACGGATTTGTGCGCGCAATCGCACGCGGGTTTTCCGTGGTGGAGGCACTGGGCCGACCGCCGGGACGGCACACATTGTCGGAGACTGCGGTCGCGGCAGGACTGACGCGCGCAACGGCGCGGCGCATGCTGGCGACGCTGGTGTCGCTGAAATATTGCGAAGCCGACGGCCGCTATTTCAGCCTGCGTCCGCGCGCGCTCGGCCTCGGCCTGTCCTATCTCAACGCGCTGCCTTACTGGGGCTACGCGCAACGCGCGCTTGAGGATCTGCGCAACGAAATCGGCGAGTCCTGCGCGCTCGCCGTGCTGGACGAAACCGAGATCGTCTATGCGTCGCGCCTGCCCGCCCGCCGCATTCTCTCCGCCAATCTCGGCATCGGCAGCCGCCTGCCCGCCCATATCATCTCGCTCGGACGCGTGCTGCTCGCCGCCTTGCCGCCGGACAGACGCGAAGAGGTGCTTGCCGCCATCGACTACAAGGCGATCACGCCGCGCACGGTCACCAGCGCGAAGAAACTCGCCGAAGAACTCGCGAAGGTCGAAGCGCAGGGCTATGCCTGGATCGACGGCGAACTCGATCCCGCGATCTGCGGCATCGCCGTGCCGGTGCGCGATCAGGCCGGCAATGCGGTCGCCGCCATCAGCATCAATACCGTTTCAGGTACCGTGGACGAGGCCGATGCGAAGAAAAGATTTCTGGTCGCGCTGCAACGCACCGCGCAGGATATCCGCACCCAGGTCACCACGAGCATGTAAGCGCGGTCAGCCTGTCTTGCCGAACACCTTGCGCAACTCGTCCTTCGCCGCTTCCAGCTTGCGCTTGCGCGCGGCCGGCAGATTCCGGCCCGCGCGATTGATGTAGAACGTCAGCATCGACATGGCGGAGCGGTACGGATCGCTCTTGCGGCGATGGCTTTGCTCGGCCGAGCGCTTCAATGATTTGGCGATCGCGACCGGACTGTTCTGCTTGAACACATCCTGCTTCAGATCCAGCGCACCACTGGTGGCGGTGACGCGGCCCGACCATTTTTTAGCTAGACGTTTTGCCGCCGTCTTCCGTGCCGATGGGGTTTTGCGCCCTGACGTCTTGTGTGCCGATGTCTTGCGCGTCCGTCGTGCGGACGATTTGCGCGCGGCTTTCGCCATGATACGTCCTCCGTCGCATTTCGTTTCCAGACAGGACAAAGCATGAGCATCGAATCGGTTCGCGCGTTTTTCGCAGAAAATGCGCCCGACATTTCCGTGATCGAGTCTGACAAGAGTTCCGCCACCGTCGCCCTCGCCGCCGAAGCGTTCGGCGTCACGCCGGCGGAAATCGCCAAGACATTGTCGCTGCGCGTCGGCGAGCGTGTTCTTCTGGTGGTGACCTGCGGCACGGCGCGGCTCGACAACAAGAAAGCGCGCGCCGCCTTCGGCGGCAAGCCGCGCATGCTCACCGCCGAGGAAGCGCTGGAGGTCACCGGCCATCCGGTCGGCGGCATCTGCCCGTTCGGCCTGAAGACTCCGTTGCCGGTCTATTGCGACATTTCGCTGAAAGCTTTCGACGAAGTCGTCCCCGCCGCAGGCTCGATCAACAGCGCGGTGCGTCTCTCGCCGGACCGCATGGCCGCACTCACCCGCGCAGAGTGGGTGGATGTGAGCGAGATGGCATCGGCCTCATCCTGAGGAGCGGGCTTTCGCCCGCGTCCCGAAGGATGAGAGACAAGGCATCCTCATGGTTCGAGACGCGCGCGAAGAGAGCGCGACCCTCACCATGAGGCGTTGAGAGTCATTCACTCCACCTTGCCGATTTTCTTTACCGCCGCGATCAGCCGCTTGCTGTCGGCATCGACAAACTTCGCAAATTCCGGGGCGTCCATGTAAGCCACCGGGCTTCCCGCGGCCTCGAACGTCCTGATGACTTCCGGCGCGCGCACCGCCTCGCCCATCGCCGTGCGAAGCTTCGACATGATCGGCGCGGGCAATGCGGCCTGTGCGAACAGTCCGGCCCAGATGTAGAACTCGACATCCTTGTAGCCAAGCTCCCGGAATGTCGGCGCATCCGGGAAACTCGGCACGCGTTCCGCGCCCCAGCCCGCCAGCACGCGCATCTTGCCGTCGGCGACCTGCGCCCGCACCGTGCCCGGCGCCGTCGCAATCGCCTGCACCGTTCCATTCAGCAATCCGGTGAGCGCCGGACCCGCGCCGCGAAACGGCACATGCAGCAGCTTGATTCCCGCGCTGGCTGCGAACATTTCCATCGCGATGTGCAACGTGCCGTAGGGCCCCGATGAGCCATAAGGAATTTGGCCCGGCCGCGCCTTCGCATCCTCGACAAAATCCTTGATCGTCTTCCACGGCGCGGACGCAGGCACCGTGAACATGGTCGGATCGGCCAGCACGCGCGCCACCGGCGCGAACTGCGACATCTCATACGAGACGGGACGATCGAACAGCCGGTCGGCTTCGGGCAGCACTGCCAGCGACGACAATGTCATGAGCAGCGTATAGCCGTCGGGCTCGGCGCGCGCCGCCGCCGCATTGCCGACCGAA
Source organism: Afipia sp. (assembly GCA_017308575.1). Lineage (GTDB taxonomy): Bacteria > Pseudomonadota > Alphaproteobacteria > Rhizobiales > Xanthobacteraceae > Afipia. Next base: position 49,979 of record JAFKEQ010000002.1, on the reverse strand, counting down.
CCGCCACCACCACCGGCGCGGTTGTCCACGATCACCGGCTTTCCTAGAATCCGTTCGAGCGCCAGCGCCACCGGACGCGCCGCAAGATCGGCCTGTCCACCGGCGGGAAACGGAACGATCATGCTGATGTTGCGCGCCGGCCAGGCTGCCTGCGCGTGGGCGCTGCCGGGCAAGGTCGTCCATGCAGCCTGCGACAATGGCAGCACCGCAGCCGCTTTCAAAAGCTCGCGTCGATTCATGTTTCTCCCCTAAGTTTTATTTTTATGGGGAGAATGGATAGCACGTCCGGCCACTTGCCGGAACGGCGATCGGAGCGGGCTGAAGCCCGCTCCGGCAGTGCGGGCCGCGTTATGCCGCGCGAATATTTGCTAGGAAGCGGTCGACATCGGTGCGAAGCGTCGCAGCCTGCATGCTGAGTTCTTCCGCCGAAGACAGCACCTGCCCGGCAGCCGTACCGGTTTCGCCCGCCGCCGTGCTGACGCCGACGATGTTGCTCGACACTTCGCCGGTACCCTGCGCCGCTTCCTGGACGTTGCGGGCGATTTCGCGTGTCGCCGAGCCCTGCTCCTCGACCGCAGACGCGATCACCGTGGCGATCTCATTGATCGAGCCGATGGTGCCGCCAATGCCGCCGATGGCCTGAACCGCTTCCGCGGTGGCATCCTGCATCGCCACGACCTGCGCCGAAATATCCTCGGTAGCCTTGGCCGTCTGGCTGGCGAGCGATTTCACCTCGCTGGCGACCACGGCAAATCCCCGGCCGGCCTCACCGGCGCGGGCCGCTTCGATGGTCGCATTCAGCGCCAGCAGGTTGGTCTGGCTGGCGATGTCGCTGATCAGCTTCACAACATCGCCGATCTTCTGCGCGGCATCCGACAGACCCTGCACCGTGACGTTGGTGCGGTTCGCCTGCTCCACGGCCTGTCCCGCGATCTTGGTCGATTCCGCAACCTGACGGCCGATCTCGGACACCGACGACGACAGTTGCTCGGTGGCAGCCGCAACGGTCTGCACGTTGGCGGAGGCCTGTTCGGCCACCGCCGCTACCGTCGTGGCCTGATGATTGGTTTCCTCGGCCGTTGCGGACATGCTCTGCGACGTTGCGCGCATTTCCGCCGCCGCGCCGGTGAGCATGTCGAGCGACTGGCGAACACCGGCTTCGAAATCGTCCGCCATCTTGCTCAGGAGCTTCTTCTTCTCGGTTTCGGACTGGCCCTTCAGCGCGTCCTGCTCCTGACGCAGCCGCGCGGCCTCGACCATGTTCTCCTTGAACACCTGCACCGATTGAGCCATGCCGCCGACTTCGTCGCGGCGGTCACGCGCCGGCACTTCAATCGACAGATCGCCTTCCGAAATGCCGCGCATCGCACTGGTCATGCCGAGGATCGGCTTGACGATGCTGCGGCCGAGCAGGAACGACATGCCGACCACCAGCATCAAGGCAACGGCAACCAGTGCGCCGATACGCCAGACCTGCTGCCAGAAGATCGCAGAGACGTCGTCGATATAAACGCCGCTGGCGATCACCCAACCGTACGGCTTGAAGTCCGTCGAATAGGAAATCTTCGGCACCGGCTCGCTGGCGCCTGGGCGCGGAAAACGGTACGCGACAAATCCGCCGCCGCTCTTGCCAAGCTCGACCAACTGACGCGTGTAGTACACGCCATCCGAATCAGGCGTGTTGGTCAGGTCCTTGCCTTCGACCTTTGGATTGGGGTGGACGGTGACCACGCCCTTTGAGTCGAAAGCCAGAAAATAGTCTTCCTTGCCAAAACGAAGCGACCGAAGCAGCGGCTTGGCGCGCTCGCGCGCCTCGTCTTCCGACAGCCCGGCCTTCCGGGCGCTTTCAAAGTCGTTGGCGATCGTCTGACGCGCCAGCAGAACGATGTCCTGCAGCTTCGCCTTGCGATCTTCCAGAAGATTGTCCTTGAGAACCGAGAGGCCGACGCCCGCGACGGCGATGACACCCAGTGCCGCCAATGCCACCATCATCAGCAGCTTGGATGAAATCCGCAAATTTCCGAGCATCCCGCACCTTTCTGGAGCTTGAACCGTATCAATCGCAGGCGCACAGCGCCGGGCTTCACGGCTAATCCAAATTGGTGAAACAGCTCCTAACGTTTTTCATTTTCAGCGCACCGGACGCTGCAAAGGTGACCATCCGGCAAATCTTCAGACGTGCGGGCGCTAGAGGCCCAGCGCCGCGCCGTCCTTGCGGTGATCCGAAGCGCCGAAAAGAACGCCCTGCGCGTGATCGATCCAGATCGCCTGGCAGCCGCCGATCGCAGCATCCGCCCACTTCACATCATGACCCCGGGCGGCAAGCTCGGCGCCGATGCCGCTTCCAAGCGTCGGCTCCAGCGAAAGCACGCCATCGAACGCGAAGGATCGCGGCGCCTCGGATGCAGCCTGAATGTCCATGCCGAGATCGAAGACATTGGACAGGAAGTTGGCGTGACCGGTCGCCTGATAATGTCCGCCCATGACGCCGAACGGCATGACACAGCGGCCATCCTTCATGACCATGCCCGGAATGATGGTGTGCATCGGCCGCTTGCCCGGCGCGAGCGCATTCGGGTGGCCGGGCTTGAGCCGGAAACCCCAGCCGCGATTGTGCAGCAGAACGCCCGACTTCGGCGCGTAGACCCCGCTTCCGAACGGCTGAAACAGCGAATTGATGAAGGACACCGCGTTGAGTTCGCGATCGACCACGGTGACATAGACCGTGTCCTTGTGCTCGATATCGTCCCAATCGACGCTCGCGGTCGCACGAGCCATATCGATCTTGCTGCGGATCGCGCCGATATAGTTCTCCGACAGGAAATGCGAGGCATCGACCTTGCCGTGAACCGGATCGCAGAAGAAAGCATCGCGCGCGCGATAGGCCGCCTTGGTGGCTTCCGCCAGCAGATGCACACGATCGGCTTCCGACAGCGCCTTGATGTCATAGCCCGCGAGTGTGCGCAGGATCATCAGCGCCGCGAGGCCCTGCCCGTTCGGCGGACATTCCAGAACGTCATGCCCACCATAGGTGGTGGAGATCGGCGTCACGTCTTCCGGCGCATTCGCAGCGAAATCCTCCAGCGCGTGCACACCGCCAAGCCCCCGGAGCACACTCACCAGCTCTTCAGCCACCTCACCCTCATAGAACGCGGCGCGGCCTTCGCGCGCAATCCGCCGCAAGGTTCTGCCGAGCGCAGGCTGGCTGCGCTTATCCCCGACCTGCGGTGCAACGCCACCGGGCAGATATTGTTCGGCAGTAGCAGGATTGCTCTCCAGCCGCGCGCGATTGCGGGTCCAGTCGGCAGCGACACGCGGCGTGATGCGGAAACCATTTTCAGCCGCATTGATCGCCGGCTGAAAAATTTCCTCCAGCGATTTGCTGCCATGCGCAGCGGCGAGCCGGCACCACGCATCGATCGCGCCGGGAATAGTGATGCCTTCGATCGACGTCGGCGTCAGGTCTTTTGCGCCCTTCGCCATCGTCGCGGCGATATCTGTCTTCGCCGGTGTACGGCCGGACCCGTTGAGCGCCACGGGCGTGCCAGCCTTCGGCGAATAGATCACGAAGCAATCGCCTCCGACGCCGGTCATCTGCGGCTCGACCACGCCCTGCAGGGCAACCGCCGCAATCGCCGCGTCCATCGCGTTGCCGCCCGCTTTGAGGATTTCAAGCGCCGCCAGCGTCGCCTGCGGATGGGACGTTGCAGCCATGCCGCGCTCCCCCACTGCGATGGAGCGGGACGGCGTGATGAAATTTCGCATTCGGGAAAAAACCTTCGCGGGCGGATCAACAGTACAGACAATGTATCGCGCCACACCGGTTTCGCACGCACTATTTGTGCGAATGGCCTTGCGGTAGTGGCAGCGCAACATGCCATCCGGAAAGCAATCGTCTCGTGTCCAGCGCGATGACGCGCATGCGAACCGATTGCTGCGTCGGCGAGGCGAGCACGGCCGCAAAAGCGAGTTCAGTCACATAAACATGATCGTTCGACTTCAGAGCGCTCACTTTTCAAATTGCAGCTCAGCGTCGATCGTGATTTAGATTGATTCTAGATTGCAATTCTCGGTGAATGTATCGGCTTCCGACCATTCATCATGATGAGGAGCGTGCAGCATGGGTGACCGACCTCCCACAACATGGAGAGAGCTGGTTCCCCCGGCGGCTCTTCCGGATCGCCGTTTCGTGCTGCAGGCCGCGCTTGGCGGCGGAGCGCTGCTCTCCACGCTGGGTCCGACGGAAGCGCAGACACCTCAAGCCTTGCTGGACGGTTACAAGCCGGCCTATTTCAACACAGCGGAGTGGGCCTTTATTCGCACGGCCTGCGCTCGATTGATCCCTTCCGAGGGCGACGGCCCCGGCGCGACGGAAGCGCAGGTCCCCGTCTTCATCGACAGGGAGATGGCGGGAGATTTCGGCAAGGCGTCGGACTGGTACATGACCGGGCCGCACAATCCGTCCGCCGATCCGCTGCTTGGTTATCAATCCCCGTTGCCCCCCGCACAAATTTATCGCGAGAGCATCGCAGCCATCGATGCGTGGTGCAAAAAGGAAAAGGACAAAGCCTTCGCAGAGCTTGAGCCGACCGTTCAGGACGAAGTGCTCAAGGAACTGCAGGCCAAGAAAATTCCGCTCAAGCCGGAATTGCGCGACTTCTTCGTCCTGCTTCTGCAGAACACCAAGGAAGGCTACTTCGCGGACCCGATGTATGGCGGCAACTACAGGATGGCCGCGTGGAAGTACATCGGCTTTCCCGGTGCGCGCGGTGCATATCGCGAGTGGGCAAATGACAAGGGGGATGCCTATCCGCTCGGCCCTGTTTCCGTTTCGGGCGACAGGGGCTGACCATGGCGCGGCAGGAAAAAAAGACAGACGCCGTCATTGTCGGTCTTGGCTGGACTGGCGCGATTCTCGGCATGGAGCTTGCCAATGCCGGCCTGCAGGTGCTGGCGCTGGAACGCGGCGAGGATCGCGACACTGTACCGGACTTCGCCTATCCCAAGATGATCGACGAGTTGAAATACGGCGTGCGCCTCGGCCTGATGCAACGCCCGGCGGACTCGACTCTGACCATCCGCCATTCCGCGCAGGACACAGCGCTGCCCTACCGTTCGCTCGGCAGTTTCCTGCCCGGGAACGGCGTCGGCGGTGCCGGCGTTCACTGGAATGGCCACACCTGGCGGGCGCTGCCGGAAGAACTGCGGCTGAAATCCTACGTCACGGAAAAATTCGGTGCGAACGTTATCCCGGAAGGCATGACGATCGAGGACTGGGGCGTCACTTACGACGAGCTTGAGCCTCACTACGACCGTTTTGAGTATCTCTGCGGGATTTCGGGACAGGCCGGCAATCTCGGCGGTCAGACGCATGCCGGAGGCAATCCGTTCGAGGGACCGCGCAAGCGCGGCTATCCGCTGCCGCCGCTGCCGACGCTTCTAAACGGCAAGATGTTCGGCGATGCAGCCAAGGCGATGGGCTACCATCCTTTCCCGCTGCCGTCGGCGAACCTGTCCGACGCCTACACCAACGAATACGGCATGCAGCTCGGGCCATGCAATTTCTGCGGCTTCTGCGAACGCTTCGGCTGCATCAATTATTCGAAGTCCTCGCCGCAGACCTGCGTCCTCGGCGCGCTGAAGCGCAAGCCGAACTTCAGCTACCGCACGCGCTCCGAGGTGATACGCGTGGAGCTGTCGCAGGACAGGAAGACCGCGACCGGCGTGACCTACATCGACGCGAAAGGCGAGGAAGTCTTTCAGCCCGCGGACCTCGTGGTCCTCGCGGCCTATCAATTCCACAACGTGCATCTGATGCTGCTGTCCGGCATCGGAAAGCCTTACGCGCCGGACACCGGCGAGGGCGTGGTCGGCAAAAACTACGCCTATCAGATGACGGGTGGCACGAGCCTGTTCTTCAAGGACGTGAATTTCAATCCGTTCGTGGGCGCGGGCTCGAGCGCGACTGTGATCGATGACTTCTCGGTCAATCAAGTCGACTTCGGGAAAAAAGGCTTCATCGGCGGCAGCTATATTTCCAGCGGCCAGTTCAACGGCCAGCCGATCCGCTCGATGGCGCTGCCGCCGGGCACGCCGGCCTGGGGCGCCGGCTGGAAAAAGGGAATCAAGGAGTGGTACGGCCATTCCATGAGCATCAGCTCGCACGGCTCGAACATGTCCTATCGGGATTGCTATCTCGATCTCGACCCGACCTATCGCGGCAAATACGGCCAGCCCATGCTGCGCCTGACCTTCGACTGGAAGCCCAACGACATCCGCATGACCCAGTTCATGCGCTCCAAGATCGAACCGATTGCAAAATCGATGAACCCGACGAATTGGGCGTCCGGATACAAGGGAGATGGCGCTCACTACGACGTGCGTCCCTATCAGACCACGCACACCGTCGGTGGCGCGATCATGGGGGTCGATCCCACCAGGAGCGCGGTCAACCGCTATCTCCAGACCTGGGACGTCCACAACGTGTTCGTGATGGGCGCCAGCGCCTTCCCGCAAAACCTTCAGTACAATCCGACCGGCACTGTCGGCGCGCTGGCCTATTGGTCTGCCCGCGCCATCCGGGAAGATTACCTGAAGAATCCCCGTCCGCTGATGTGAGCTGAGGAGCATGACATGAAGACGCTTCTTCGCATCATCGGCACACTGGTCGTCATCGGCATTGTCGTCCTGCTCGGTCTCATATTCATTCCGATGCAACGCACCGCGCCGCTCGCGAATCTTCCGGCAAGTTACGAACCTCCGAAGGGCGCGGGCGAGCAGGTCGCCATCGCCGCCGACTGCAGGGCCTGCCACACGGCTCCCGGCGGCAAGCCCTTCGCAGGCGGCCTTGCGATCAATTCGCCGCTGGGCGCGATCTATGCGAGCAACATCACGCCCGACAAGAAAACCGGCATCGGAAACTACACGCTCGATGAGTTCCGGGCCGTACTCTATGACGGCGTAAAGCGGGACGGCTCACACCTCTACCCGGCGATGCCGTATCCGAGCTATCGCAAGATGACCGAAGAGGACGTTCGTGCGCTCTACGCCTATTTCATGAAAGAGGTTACGCCGGTTGAATCGGCGGCGCCCGAGACCCGCCTCGCCTTTCCGTTTAATCAGCGCTGGGGCATCCGGCTCTGGGATTGGGCCTCGTTGCCACCGGCCGGATTCAAACCGTACATGGGCGACGCCAAGCTCGATCGCGGAGCGTATCTTGTCGAAGCGCTGGCACATTGCGGCTCGTGCCATACCCCGCGCAACGATCTGACATTTGCGGAAAAGGGTTACGACTCCCGCTCCGCCGATTTCCTGACCGGCGGCCTCGTCGGCGTGTGGCCCGCGCCGGACCTGCGCGCCAAAGACAGCACCGCGCAACGCTGGAGCAATGAACAGCTTGGCGCATTGCTGGCCAGCGGCCGCAATGAGATGGCCGGCGTCTCCGGCGAGATGGCATTGGCCGTCGAACATTCGCTGCAATATCTGCCGAAGAGCGACATCGAAGCGATCGCCGCCTACATCAAGGCGATCAAGCAGGATCGGAACGGCGGAAGCACGCCTCGCGCCACCCCCGCTCCAACAGCCCAGCAACTCGCCAGCGCCTCGCCGCAGCTCGAACTCGGCGCGCGGCTCTATCTCGACAACTGCAACGCATGTCATTTCGCCAACGGCAAAGGCGCGAAAAACGTATTCCCTCATCTCGATGGCAACCCGCTGGTGACGGCAACGCAATCGGGTGGGCTGATTTCCGTGATCCTGAACGGGGCGGCCGCGCCTTCCACCGGCGAGCGGCCGGAACGGCTTGCCATGCCGGGATTCGGCTGGCGCCTGAAGAATGACGAGGTGGCTGCACTCGCAACCTTCGTGCGCAAAAGCTGGTCCAACGACGCCCCGGCGGTAACAACCGAGGATGTAGCGAAGGTGCGGGGCCCGGCTGCGAACTAGCGGGAAAGCGCGCCATATGTTGAGAGCCCGTGAATGTCGCGCTCGCGCCTATGCGCTGCGGCAAACAGAGCTCGCTGTGTCAGCCATCGCCTCTATCGATTCTGGATTCTATTGATGAATGGCGCGCCCGAAAGGATTCGAACCTCTGACCCCCAGATTCGTAGTCTGGTGCTCTATCCAGCTGAGCTACGGGCGCGCATTTCGCAAAGCAGATGAAGGCCGGAGGCCGTGCCGCGAAGAGCGCCATAGCTACCGGCTCCCGCCCGGCTTTGCAAGATCGATAGACAAGGGATTTTGGATCAAAATCCGGATTTTCAGGCCCGGATCCGGCTATCCCGGTGACTGTGCAGATCCACGGCGCGGTCCGGGATGCTGATTCGGAAGGTTGCCCCGATGGTGCCCTCGACCAGCTTGAGCTCTCCACCATGGGCCCGGATCAGTTCCGCGGCAATGGCGAGACCCAGACCGGTGCCGCCATCCCGCGACGAGCCCTGAAATGCCTCGAACAGATGCTCGCGCGCCCTGGCCGGAACGCCGGGGCCGGTGTCGGAAATCTCCAGAATGGTGACGCTGCCTTCGCGGCGGCCGGTGACCCGAATCTGCTTGGCGGCGGCGATCTTGGATTTGTCAGCTTCCAGCGCCTGCGCGGCGTTGCGCACCAAATTGAGCAGCACACGGAACAGTTGATCAGGGTCGGCATCGACCGCCAGCCCGCGCTCGATGGCATTGATCCATTCGACCGGGCTCCCGGCGGAAGCGAGGCCCGCGGATTCGCGCACCTCGTTGACGACGGCTTCCACCAGCACCATGCGCCGGTCGGGCGGCGCCTCCTGCGCCTTGCCGTAAGAAAGAGTCGATTGGCAGAACGCGATGGCGCGCTCGAGTGAACGCATCAGCTTCGGCGCGAAGCGCTGCACCCGCGGGTCCGGCACGCTGGCAAGCTGATCGGACAGCAATTGCGACGAGGCCAGAAGGTTGCGCAAGTCGTGGTTGATCTTGGAGACCGCAAGGCCGAGCGCGGCAAGATGGCTCTTCTGATGCAGCATCGACACCAGATCGCGCTGCATATCGGAAAGCTCGCGTTCGGCAAGACCTATTTCGTCGCCGCGCCTGGATGGCGCGATAATATGCGCAGTGCTTTCAGGGTTTTCGTGAAAGGCCACGAGATTGGCCGTGATGCGCCGCATCGGCCGCACGAACAGGTGATGCAGGGCATAATAAATAAGCCCAGCGGTGATGCTGGTCATCACCAGCGACAGCAGCAGCACGTTGCGCGAGAAGCGGAACATCGCATCGCGCAGAGGCTTTTCATCGATCACCACCTCGATGAACTGACCGCTGCCCGGCGCCGGCCCCAGCACGCGCATGACTTCGTCGCCGCTGTCGATCATCACCTCGAACGCTTCGACGATCGCCGACCAGGCATTCATGCTGCGCATATCGACGTCGTGATCGATTTTCGCGGGAATGTCAGCGGCCGCCAGCAAACGTCGCTGCTGCCCGGTCTTGATGGCCACGGCCCGCGCGCCGATGCTGGACAGAATTTGCCGCGCCAGTGCATCGGGCACCATGCCGCTTGGAGCCGCGTCCAACACCAGCGCCGCCGTATTGGCGGCGGCCAGCCGGTCGTTCAGCCGGTTGACCCGGAAGTTGGCAATGGACGGAACGTAGATCAGGATTTCAACGATCAGGATCAGCGGAATCGTCAGCAGCAGAAGCTTGCCGGACAGCCCGAAGCGCAGCGCGGGCCGGGAGGGCTCCGACGTTGTCCTGTCTGGCTGATCGGCCGATGCCGCCATGACGTGAATATCCGTTGCTCAGATAACCGGCCGGCGCAGGATGCGCCTGCCTGCGGCTGGGGTCAAACCCCCGCAACTGCTATGGTTTAGCCGGGCTGGTCGCCCCATGGGCCAGTCCCGTTATTAAAACCCCAACATTGACGAAAACAGGCCACTCCCGTATAAGCCGCCGCAACTGTCCTCGATGGCCCGGCTCGACCGGGCCGGTTCATTTTGGGCCGACCGGTTCATTTTGATCTGAAACAGGCCTCCTGAGGGCCAACATCGCGGGATTTTATCTCATTTATCAACGAATAGCCCCGGTCCGTTGCTGGCCGAGCCATTCGGACGAACTTGTCGGTATCGGAGAACGACCGTGAAGCGGACTTATCAACCCAGCAAACTGGTGCGCAAGCGCCGCCACGGCTTCCGTGCCCGTCTCGCGACCGCCGGTGGCCGCAAGGTTCTCGCCGCCCGTCGCGCGCGCGGCCGCAAGCGTTTGAGCGCCTGAAGCCCCTATCGGGACCCTTTATCCATGCGCCGGTTGGAGTCATGAACCGGTTGAAGCAGCGCGCGGATTTCATCGCAGCCGCCAGCGGGCCGCGCGCGCCCAGTCCTGCCTTTGTGGTGCAGGCCCGTTCCCGGGATGACAGCGGCCCCGTCCGCGTCGGCTTTACCGTGACCAAGAAAGTCGGAACCGCCACGGAGCGCAACCGCATCCGGCGCAGGCTTCGCGAACTGGTGAAGCGGATCGATGTCATATCCATGCGACCCCACCATGATTATGTGCTAGTGGGCCGTCGAGCCGCGCTGGACCGCGGCTTTGAAACCATGTTCAACGATCTGCGCTCGGCGCTGAGCCGCCTCGAGCGCCAGACGTCGAAGCAATCCGGCGACCTGAAGCCCAACCCTGCCACTTCCCGCCCACGCTCGAGTGAGTGACGAGACCTGAACGATGCTTGAAAATCGCAACACCATCCTCGCCGTCATCCTGTCGGGCCTTGTGCTGCTCGCATGGCAGTATTTCTACAACATCCCCACCATGGAGAAGCAGCGCGCCGCGCAGCAGGCTGAACTGGCGCAGAAGCAGGCCGCCAGCCCAGCTCCGACTCCATCGGCCACGCCCTCAACCACCCCGTCCGCGAGCGGCGCGCCGTCGCAGGCCCCGATCCCCGGCGCACCGACCACCAACGTGCCGGTGCAGAACCGCGCCACCGTCATCGCCGCCGGCCCGCGCGTGAAGATCGATACGCCCAGCATCAGCGGCAGCATCGCGCTGACCGGCGCACGCATCGACGACGTCGCGCTTGTGAAGTACCGCGAGACCGTCGATCCGAAGTCGCCGGCCATCGAACTGTTCTCGCCATCGGGCACCAAGGAGCCGTTCTACGCCGAGTTTGGCTTCGTGCCGGCCGCAGGCGCCACCACCAAAATGCCGGACAAGGACACGGTCTGGAAACAGGAAGGCGCCAATACGCTCACCGCCACGACGCCAGTCGTGCTGACCTGGAACAACGGCCAGGGTCTGACCTTCAAGCGCACCATTTCGATCGACGACAAGTATCTCTTCACTATCAAGGATGACGTGTCGAACGTCGGCGACGCGCCGGTCACGCTCTATCCGTTCGGCCTGATCTCGCGCCACGGCACGCCGCAGGTGTCGGGCTATTACATCCTTCATGAAGGCCTGATCGGCGTGCTCGGCGATCACGGCTTGCAGGAATACGGTTACAAGAAGATCGACGAAGCCAAGGCCGTCGAATTCAAAGCCACCAACGCCTGGCTCGGCATCACCGACAAGTATTGGGCGGCGACGCTGCTTCCGGACCCGAAGGCGTCGCTTCAGGCGCGCTACTCGTCGAATCTCGTCGGCACGCTGCGGACCTATCAGACCGACTACCTGCTCGATCCGATCACGGTGGCGATCGGTGGCACCTCCAGCACCACGACCAGCCTGTTCGCCGGCGCCAAGGAGAGCAAGACCGTCGACGCCTACGACAAGCAGCTCGGCCTCAACAAGTTCGACCGCCTGATCGACTGGGGCTGGTTCTATTTCATCACCCGTCCGATGTTCTGGATGATCGACTGGTTCTTCCACATCGTCGGCAACTTCGGCATTGCCATTCTGGCAGTGACCGTGCTGGTCAAGCTGATCTTCTTCCCGCTGGCCAACAAGTCCTATGCCTCCATGGCGAAGATGAAGGCCGTACAGCCGCAGCTTGCCGCGCTGAAGGACAAGTATCCTGACGACAAGATGAAGCAGCAGCAGGAGATGATGGAGATCTACAAGAAGGAGAAGATCAACCCGATCGCGGGCTGTCTTCCGATTCTGATCCAGATCCCGGTGTTCTTCTCGCTCTACAAGGTGCTGTTCGTCACCATCGAAATGCGGCACGCGCCGTTCTTCGGATGGATCAAGGACCTGTCCGCGCCGGACCCGACCAACCTGTTCAACCTGTTCGGTCTGTTTGCGTTCGATCCGACCCAGCTTCCGGTGTTCGGCCATTACCTGCATCTCGGCATCTGGCCAATCATCATGGGCATCACGATGTGGTTCCAGATGAAGCTGAATCCGACGCCGCCGGATCCGACACAGAAGATGATCTTCGACTGGATGCCGCTGATCTTCACCTTCATGCTCGCGGGCTTCCCGGCCGGCCTCGTGATCTACTGGGCCTGGAACAACACGCTTTCGGTGCTGCAGCAGAGCTACATCATGAAGAAGAACGGCGCGAAGGTAGAGCTGTTCGACAACCTGAAGACGACCTTCGGCGGCAGCAAGAAGACGACTTGATCCGTCTGGTCTATAATTTGAGCGCCCGGCATGTTGCCGGGCGTTTTCCATGTCCGGGACCCTTCGCATGAGCGACCCATCAGATGCGGAGTTGATCGAAGCCGGGCGAAAGATTTTCGCCGGCGACTGGCAGTTCATCTGGGCCTCGCCGTCTATCGAAACGCTGCCGCCGATGAAGGGTGTCGAGGTTGCTTTCGCGGGCCGCTCCAATGTCGGCAAGTCGAGCCTCATCAACGGGCTGACCGGCCGCAACGCGCTGGCGCGCACCTCGCACACGCCCGGCCGCACCCAGGAGCTGATTTTCTTTGAAGGCCCCACGCCTGCGGACGGCAAGGATGCCGGGCTCCGGCTGGTCGACATGCCCGGCTACGGCTACGCCTCCGCACCGAAGACGAAGGTCGCGTCGTGGACCAGCCTGATCCACAAATTCCTGCAGGGCCGCGCCAATCTCGCGCGCGTCTATGTGCTGATCGATTCCCGTCACGGGCTGAAGGATGTCGACAACGACATTCTCAAGACGCTCGACAGGTCCGCGATGAGCTATCAGATCGTGCTGACAAAGTCGGATCAGGTGAAGAAGGCCGAGCTGCAGGCGACGGTGGACGCGACCCTCGCGGCGCTGGCGAAACATCCGGCCGCCTTTCCTGAAATCCTGATCACATCGTCGCGCACCGGCGAGGGTATGCCCGAGTTGCGCGCCGCCATGATCCGTCTCCTGCGAGAGAGAGCCTGATGATCCCGACCGGAAATCTTCGCTTCGCCGCCGTCCTGGCCGCCCTGATGGGCGCCGCCGGTGTCGCACTGGCCGCCGCCAGCGCCCATCAGCCGGACGCCAGCCGCCTCGGCAGCGCATCGTCCATGCTGCTGTTCCACGCCAGCGCCGTGATCGGCGCGGCATTACTGACGGCTCACGGGCTGGCGCAGCGACCGCTCGGCCTCGCAGCAAGCTTCGGCTTCGTGCTCGGCGGCGCGCTGTTCGCGGGCGATCTTGTCATGCGTCAATATGCCGGGCATGGATTGTTCACGATGGCCGCGCCGACCGGCGGCACGCTATTGATCCTGAGCTGGCTGGTGCTGGCCATCGCGGCGATCTGGCCGCGGCGGAGCGTCTGATCTGCGCCACGGGAGCTTTGCGCCGTTGCCGCAATCGGCTAAACCCTCGGCGACCTCTGCCAGCCCCGAGACCTCCCCATGATCGATCTGCCGACGAATATCAGCGCCCAGGATCAGGCCCGCATCCTCTCGGAAGCGCTGCCGCATATGCAACAGTACGATGACGAAACCATCGTCATCAAATACGGCGGCCACGCCATGGGCGAGGAAAACCTCGCCAAGCAGTTCGCCCGCGACATCGTTCTCCTGGAACAGACCGCCATCAATCCGGTGGTCGTGCACGGCGGCGGCCCACAGATCGCCTCCATGCTGACCCGGCTCGGCATCAAGTCGGAATTCGCCGCGGGCCTGCGCGTCACCGATGCGCCGACCATGGAAATCGTCGAGATGGTGCTGGCAGGCTCGATCAACAAATCGATCGTCAGCCACATCAACGAAGCGGGCGGCAAAGCCGTCGGCCTGTGCGGCAAGGACGGCAACATGGTCACCGCCACCAAGGCGACGCGCACCATGGTCGATCCCGGCTCCAACATCGAGAAGGTGGTGGATCTCGGCTTTGTCGGCGAGCCGGACAAAGTCGACCTTACGCTGCTCAACCAGTTGATCGGCTACGAGCTGATCCCGGTGCTGGCGCCGCTAGCGGCCTCCGCCGACGGCAAGACCTACAACGTGAACGCCGACACCTTCGCGGGCGCCGTGGCCGGCGCGCTGAAGGCCAAGCGCCTCCTGCTGCTGACCGACGTGCCGGGCGTGCTGGACAAGTCGAAGAAGCTCATTCCCGAACTGTCGATCAAGGATGCGCGCAAGCTGATCGCCGACGGCACCATTTCCGGCGGCATGATTCCGAAGGTCGAGACCTGCATCTACGCGCTGGAAGCAGGCGTCGAGGGCGTCGTGATCCTTGACGGCAAGACGCAACATGCGGTGCTGCTCGAACTGTTCACCAATCAGGGCACCGGCACGCTCGTGCACAAGTGATGCGACGAAGCACGCCTTTCTCGTTTGTCATGGCCGGGCTTGTCCCGGCCATCCCGACTGGAAAGGCGTTGTGCCGGAGCGATCGGGATCACCGGGACAAGCCCGGTGATGACACTTGTAAGCGCGGCTATGGTCTCATCTTCCTGACGACCGCCCTCGTCGCGAGCGTGATGTTGGCAGGCGAAGCCCGCGCCGATCTCAAACTCTGCAACCGCATGAGCTACGTGGTCGAGGCCGCCATCGGCATCGACGACAAGACCGCCACCGCGACGCGCGGCTGGTTTCGCATCGATCCGGCCACATGCCGCGTTGTGGCGCAGGGCAACATCACCGCCGACCGCATCCTGCTGCACGCGCGCGCGCTGCCGGTCTACGGCGCATCGCCCGCGCCGCAGAACGGCACCGACAATCTTTGCATCGCGCCGAACAACTTCGTCATCGCAGGCCGTCAGTGCCGCGGCGGACAGACCAGCGTGCCATTCACCGAAATCAAACCAAGCACGAGCGAAGATGGAAATCAGATCGCTTATCTCGCCGAAGACTCCGAATACGACGACGAGCAAGCCCGGCTGGCCGCGATCCAGCGGCTGCTGCTGATCGCGGGCTATGATGCTGCGCCGATCGACGGCGTGGATGGGCGCAAAACGCAGAATGCCCTCGCCGCCTTTCTGAAGGCGCGCGGGCTTGGCGCGGACGCGGCGCAGGCGCCGAACTTCTTCGACACCATGATCGCCGCGGTCGAAACGCCATCCGCAACCGGCCTCACATGGTGCAACGATACGAAGTATCGCGTCATGGCCTCCGTCGCCACCGACGATGGCAAGGCCGTCACCAGCCGCGGCTGGTATCGCATCGAGCCGGGTAAGTGCCTGCATCCCGACGTGAGCGGACAGCCGCGCCGGATTTTCAGCTTCGCCGAAGCTGTCGACACCGACGGCCGCACCATCAAGATCAACAGCCGCCCGCTGAACTGGGGCGGCACGACAATGCTCTGCACCCGCGACACTCAGTTCGAATTCAGCGAACAGGGCGACTGCGGTTCGCGCGGCCTGCACGCCAGCGGCTATGGCCAGATCGATATGGCTGCAGGGACAGGCAGGACAGTGCGATTTGGGATGCCATGACAAAGAAACAACAGCGCAGCTTCACTCACATCGAGACATGGGTGTTCGATCTCGACAACACGCTCTATCCGCATCACGTCAACCTGTGGCAGCAGGTGGATGTGCGCATCCGCGATTTCGTCGCGCAATATCTGAACGTGTCGAAGGACGAAGCCTTCAAAATCCAGAAGGATTACTATCGCCGCTACGGCACCACCATGCGCGGCATGATGACCGAGCACGGCCTGCACGCCGACGACTTTCTCGACTACGTGCACAAGATCGATCACTCGCCGCTGGAGCCCAATCCCGCGATGGGCGCGGCGATCGAACAGCTTCCCGGCCGCAAGCTGATCCTCACCAACGGCTCGCGTGCGCATGCCGGCGCGGTGCTGGAGCGGCTCGGCATCGACAGCCATTTCGAAGACGTGTTCGACATCGTCGCAGCCGAACTCGAGCCGAAGCCCGCGCGTCAGACCTATCTGAAATTCCTCAAGCTGCACGGCGTCGACCCCGCCAAGGCGGCGATGTTCGAGGACCTCGCCCGCAATCTGGTGACACCGCACGATCTTGGCATGACCACGGTTCTGGTGGTGCCGGACGGCACCAAAAACGTGGTGCGCGAGGACTGGGAGCTGGAGGGCCGCGATGCCGCTTATGTCGATCATATCACCGACAATCTGACCGGCTTTCTGGCGGCGATCAGGGGCCTAAACTGACCCCCTCAGCTTGACTCTCCCGCGCCAAATCCCGACAAAAGCCCGTCAAATATCGAATCCCTTCCAAGGAACATCCATGTCCCTCTCCGCGCTTGAAACCACGCTGAATGCCGCCTTCGAGGCCCGCGACACCGTCAACGCCAATACCAAGGGCGAAGTGCGCGATGCCGTGGAGCTGGCGCTCGACCTGCTCGACAAGGGCGAGGCCCGCGTGGCGGAGCGTCAGGCAGATGGGAAATGGCACGTCAATCAGTGGCTGAAGAAGGCCGTGCTGCTGTCGTTCCGCCTCAACGACATGGCGGCGATCACCGGTGGCCCCGGCGGCGCGCAGTGGTGGGACAAGGTGCCCTCGAAGTTCGAAGACTGGGGCGAGAACCGTTTCCGCGATGCCGGCTTCCGTGCTGTGCCAGGCGCCATCGTGCGCCGCTCGGCCTTCATCGCCAAGAACGTCGTGCTGATGCCGTCCTTCGTCAACCTCGGCGCTTACGTCGATGAAGCGACCATGATCGACACATGGTCCACAGTCGGCTCCTGCGCGCAGATCGGAAAGCGCGTGCACATTTCCGGCGGCGTCGGCATCGGCGGCGTGCTGGAGCCGCTGCAGGCCGGGCCCGTCATCATCGAAGACGACTGTTTCATCGGCGCGCGGTCGGAAGTCGCCGAAGGCGTCATCGTCCGCAAGGGCGCGGTACTGGCGATGGGCGTGTTCCTCGGCGCATCGACCAAGATCGTCGACCGCGAAACCGGCGAAACCTTCATCGGCGAAGTGCCGGAATATTCGGTGCTGGTGCCGGGCACGCTGCCGGGCAAGCCGTTGAAGAACGGCCAGCCGGGTCCGAACACCGCCTGCGCCGTC
This sequence comes from Afipia sp., assembly GCA_017308575.1. Lineage (GTDB taxonomy): Bacteria > Pseudomonadota > Alphaproteobacteria > Rhizobiales > Xanthobacteraceae > Afipia. The sequence goes on along the minus strand of JAFKEQ010000002.1, from coordinate 32,694 downwards.
ATCGTCAAGCGCGTCGACGAGCGCACCCGCTCCAAGACCAGCATCAACGAGTTGCTGAGAGATTGATCCCACGTGGCTGACGCCCTCTCCATCACCCGCGATCTCGTCCGCTGTCCATCGGTGACGCCGGCGGATGCGGGCGCGCTGGGCGTGCTGGAGAAACTGCTGGGCCATGCGGGCTTCGAGCTGCATCGCGTCACCTTCTCCGAACCGGGCGCAGCCGATATCGACAATCTCTACGCGCGCATCGGCACCGGAGCACCGCACATCACTTTCGCGGGTCACACCGACGTCGTGCCTGCGGGTGATGAGACGAAATGGACCCACGGCGCCTTCGCGGGCGACGTGAAAGACGGCCTGCTTTACGGGCGCGGTACGGTGGACATGAAAGGCGGCATCGCCTGCTCGGTCGCCGCCGTTCTCGACTATCTTGCCGCCAACGGCGGCAAGCCCAAAGGTTCGATCTCCTTCCTCATCACCGGCGATGAAGAAGACATTGCGGTCAACGGCACGATCAAGCTGCTCGAATGGGCCGCCAAGCGCGGCGAAAAGTTCGATCATTGCGTGCTGGGCGAGCCGAGCAATGTCGAGGAAATCGGCGACACCATCAAAATCGGGCGGCGCGGCTCGCAATCCGGCACCATCATTGTCGATGGTGTGCAGGGCCATGTCGCCTATCCGCACCGCGCCTCCAATCCGGTGCCGGATATTGCGGCGATCATCGCAGCGCTGAGCGGCGATCCGCTCGACAAGGGCACCGAGCACTTTCAGCCGTCGAATCTCGAATTCACCTCGGTGGATGTCGGCAATACCGCCTGGAACGTCATCCCCGCGCAGGCGCGGGCACGCTTCAACATCCGCTATAACGATTGCCACACCCGCGAGTCGCTCCGCGCGCTGATCGAGGAGCGGGTGGCGAGGGCCAGCGGCAATCGCATCAAGGCCCATGTGACGTGGGAGCCGTCGAACGCCGACGTGTTCCGCACCAAGCCTGGCCCGTTCACCGATCTCGTGGTCGCCGCCATCGAAGAGGTGACCGGCCGCAAGCCCGATCTCAACACCGGCGGCGGCACCTCCGACGCGCGCTTCATCTTCCGCTATTGTCCGGTGCTGGAATTCGGCCTTGTCGGCCAGACCATGCATCAGATCGACGAACGCACGCCGGTCTCCGATCTCGAAAAATTGACGCGCATCTACCGCGGCGTGCTGGATCGCTATTTCGCATGACCAATCCGAACTTGAGCGGACCTCTCGTTGTTCTCACCGCCATCGACGACGAGTTGAAGAAAGAGCGCGCGCCGGATGGCGTCGAAGTGATCTATACCGGCGTCGGCAAGGTCAATGCAGCCCATGTCGCAGCGCTGACGGTGCTGGCGCTTCAACCGAAGCTCGTCATCAACTACGGCACCGCCGGCAAGATCGCGCATATCCATAATGGCCTTGTGGAAGTCGCGCATGTCATTCAGCGCGACATGGCGCCGATGCCGCTGGCGCCGCGCGGGCGCACGCCATTCGCACCGGAGATGGATCGCCTGTCGTCAGGGTTTGGCAACGTGACCTGCGGGACCGGCGACAGCTTTGTCACCGCCATCGACCCGTGGCTGGTGGAGAACAAGATCGACATCGTCGACATGGAACTGTTCGCTATCGCCCATGTCTGCGCACGTCATGGCGTGCCATGGCGCGCATTCAAGTTCATCACCGACGCGGCCGACGACAATGCCGCCGATCACTGGAACGAGAACGTCGCCGGTGGCGAGGATCTGTTCTGGGATGCGATGAAGACGATCGCGTGAGAGGTTTATCACTCGTCATTGCGAGCGAAGCGAAGCAATCCATTCTTAAAGAAAGCTGGATTGCTTCGTCGCTTCGCTCCTCGCAATGACGGTTATCAATACTCCACCCGCACCAGATAAAGTCCGTCCGGCGGCGCGACGGGACCGCAGGCCGCGCGATCCTTCGCTTCGAGCGCGCGGCGCATGTCGGCCGCGCTCCAGCGGCCATGCCCGACCCACACCAGCGAGCCGACCATCGAGCGCACCTGGCTGTGCAGGAACGAGCGCGCGGAGGTGGTGATGTTCACGTTCTCGCCATCGCGCGTCACGTTCAGCGTTTCGAGCGTTTTTTCCGGCGACTTGGCCTGACACTCGGTGTCGCGGAATGTCGTGAAGTCATGCTTGCCGACCAGAACCTGCGCGGCGTCATGCATGGCGTCCACGTCGAGATGGCGCGGCACACGCCAGACATGGCCTGCGCTCAGCGCCAGATTGGAACGGCGGTTGGCGATGCGGTAGATATAATGTCGCTTGGTCGCGGAAAACCGCGCATCGAATGTGTCCGGCACCACCTCAGCCGAAAGCACGGCGATGGGATGCGGCCGCACATGCGCGTTGAGCGCATCACGCACGCGATCCGCACTGTAGGATTTTGTGAGATCGATATGCGCCACCTGCCCCAGCGCATGCACACCGGCATCGGTACGCCCCGCGCCGCTGACACGCACCATCTCGCCCGTCATCGCCGTCACGGCAGCTTCCAGCGCGCCCTGCACCGACGGCCCCTTGTCCTGATACTGCCAGCCCCAGAACGGCGCACCGTCATACTCGATGATGAGCTTGTAGCGGGGCATCAGCTCACCCGCAGCGGGGGCTTGAGCGGCGTGCCGTTAAGAAAGGCGGCGGCCTTCATCGGCGGCTTGCCGGCGCGCTGCAAGTCCAGAATTCGGAGCGCGCCATTGCCGCAGGCGATCGTCAATTTGTCATCGAGCAGATCGCCAGGCGCACCCGATCCTTTCGCCAACTCGCATCGCAAGACCTTGATGCGCACCGGTTCGCTATCAATGGCGATCTCAAACCATGCGCCGGGAAACGGCGACAGGCCGTGAATGTGCCGCAGCACCTCGTGGGCGGATTTTGTCCAGTCAATCCGCGCCTCGGCCTTGTCGATTTTCGCAGCGTAAGTAACACCCTCTTCATTCTGCTTCGTCAATTGCAGGCCGCCGCGCGACAGCCCACCCATGGCGCGCACCATCAGATCCGCGCCGAGCGGCGCGAGCGCATCATGCAAGTCCTGCGCGGTCATCGCATCGGTGATCGGCAACCGTTCGGCCATCGCGACATCGCCGGTGTCGAGACCGGCATCCATCTTCATGACCATCACGCCGGATTCCGGATCGCCCGACATGATCGCGCGCTGGATCGGCGCGGCGCCGCGCCAGCGCGGCAGCAGCGACCCGTGAAGATTGAAACAGCCGAGCGGCACCGCGTCCAGAATGTTTTGCGGCAGGATCATGCCATAGGCGACAACCACCGCGGCATCGGCGTCATGCGAACGAAACTCGGCTTCCGCTTCTGGCGTTCGCAGCGTTTTCGGCGTCAGCACCGGAATGCCGAGCTGCCGCGCGGCCTGCTCCACCGGCGTCGACTGCAGTTTCATGCCGCGCCCCGCCGGCTTCGGCGCACGCGTATACACCGCCGCGATCTCGTGGCCGTGATCGGCCAGCGCGAGCAGGGTCGGCACCGCAAAATCCGGCGTGCCCATGAAAATCAGACGAAGCGGCATATGCTGGCCATTAGATCCTGATCATGACCTTGTCGGAAAGCCGGTATTCGCTTTTCCGGGTCGTGATCTTACTTGGCCGCAAGCCGTGCAGCCTTGGTGAATTTCTTCATCACGCGGTCGCGCTTGAGCTTGGACAGATAATCCACGAACAGCACGCCATTGAGATGATCGATCTCGTGCTGGATGCAGGTGGCGTAGAGTCCATCGGCGTCTTCCTCGTGGACCTTGCCGTCGATATCCATGAAGCGCACGCGCACCTTCGCCGGGCGCTCCACCTCCTCATAATAGTCCGGGATCGACAGGCAGCCTTCCTCATACACGGACAATTCTTCGGACGAGGAAATGATCTCCGGATTGATGAAGACCCGCGGGTCCTTCTCGCCCTCCTTCTTCGACACATCCATCGTGATCAGGCGCAGCGGCTGCGCGATCTGGATTGCGGCAAGGCCGATGCCCGGCGCCTCATACATGGTCTCGAGCATGTCGTCCGCGAGCGCGCGGATTTCGGGCGTGATTTTCTCGATGGGCTTGGAAACGAGGCGAAGCTGCGTGTCCGGCAGGATGATGATGTCGCGAATGGCCATGGGCGCGATGTAATGGGCGCGCCTGCCGCGGTCAAACCTCTTGTCGCGTCAGGCGGTTGAGATGTGTTCGGGACCGTTAACAACTGATTAACCATGGAAATCAAGGATTTATTAACCATAAATGTTCCCTATTCGTTCGCATCGAGCGGCGAATCGGGCTACAATTCCCGCATGAACGAAATCCTTTTCATCGTCGGCGACATGCCCGTCCGCATCAGCCATGCCCTCATCGCCTTCGGCGCGCTGGCGCTAGTGCTGCTGCTTACCATTGCCGTCGTCATCGCACGCTCGGGCGCTAAGGGCGCTGAAGCCGCCATGGCGCAGGCGCTACGCGCCGACGAACTCGAGGAGCGCCTGAGCGAGGTGCTGCGCATCCAGAACGAGGCCGCCGGCCGCGTGCATGAGATGGGACAGGCGCTGGCGGGGCGGCAGGCCGACATGGCCCGCGCGGTCAACGAACGGCTGGATTCGGTGACTCATCGCGTCGGCCAGTCCATGGAGCAGACCACGCGCAACACCATGGACAGCCTGCGCGTGCTGCACGAGCGGCTCGGCATCATCGACAACGCGCACAAGAATCTCACCGACCTCACCTCGCAGGTGACGACGCTGCGCGACGTGCTCGCCAACAAGCAGGCGCGCGGCGCATTCGGTCAGGCGCGGATGGAAGCCATCGTCCAGGACGGCATGCCGAAGGGCTCCTTTGCGTTTCAGCATACGCTATCCACGGGCAAGCGGCCGGACTGCGTCGTGTTCCTTCCGGACCAGCGTCCACTGTGCATCGACGCGAAATTTCCGCTGGAAGCCGTAACGGCATTGCGCGACGCGCGCAGCGACGAGGACAAGAAATATGCAACCCAGCGCCTGCGTCAGGACGTGATGAAGCATGTCACCGACATCGCCGACAAATACCTGATCCCGGGCGAGACGCAGGACACCGCCTTGATGTTCGTCCCGTCGGAATCGGTCTATGCCGAGATTCACGACGGCTTCGATGACGTGATCCAGAAGGCCTATCGCGCACGCGTGGTGCTGGTCTCGCCGTCGCTGCTGATGCTGGCGATTCAGGTGATGCAGCAGATCCTGAAGGACGCGCGGATGCGTGACGCCGCCGATCAGATCCGCACCGAAGTCATCAGCATGTCCGACGACCTCGGCCGCCTGCGCGAACGCGTGCTGAAGTTGCAGAAGGATTTCGGCAACGTGAACGAAGACGTGCGGCAGATCCTGATTTCCGCCGACAAGATCGAAAAGCGGGCCGGGCGGATCGAGGAACTGGATTTCTCGACGTCCAGCGATCCCGCTGAGCCCCGCGTCGTGGCGCCGACAGGAAGCGACCTGTTCCCGCCTCATCCGCTGCGCAAGCTGCAGGCGGGGGAGTAGTTTAGAAAGAAAGACGTGGATCACCGGGACAAGACCGGTGATGACGGTCGCGTGTGACGCTCCGTCCTCCTCACAAGGGGAGAGAGGAAAGTCCGAATCTGCTAACACCCCTTCATGACAGCACCCGAGAGCACAGAGCGAGACGCTCCGCCCCGCGCCATATCCCGCCCGACCTGGCGCGAGACGATGGCGGTCTATCTGCAGCCGCGCGTGCTGATCGTGCTGCTGCTTGGCTTTTCCTCGGGTCTTCCGCTGGCGCTTTCCGGATCGACACTCCAGGTGTGGGCCGCGGAAAGCGGCGTCAATCTCAAGACCATCGGCCTGTTCGCGATCATCGGCACGCCGTACACGCTGAAATTCCTGTGGGCCCCCCTCGTCGATGCGCTCGATGTGCCGTTGCTGTCGCATTGGCTCGGTCGGCGGCGCGGCTGGCTGATCTTCTCGCAATTGCTGCTGATCGTCGCGATCGTTCTGCTCAGCCTGTGCGATCCGAAAAGCGGCCCGGTGCTTTTGATCGCGGCCGCGGCTCTTGTCGCCACCGCATCGGCCACGCAGGACATCGTGATCGATGCGTTTCGCGTCGAAAGCCTAAACGAGAGCGAACAGGCCGCGGGCATGGCGTCCTACGTCGCGGCCTATCGCGTCGCCAATCTGATTTCGACCGCCGGTGCGCTCTACATCGTAAGCGGGTTCGAGGCCGGCCTTGGCTTCCCGCGCACCACGTCATGGGCACTGGGCTATGCAGCGATGGCCGCGCTTGTCCTGATCGGAATCGTTGGATCGATCATGGCGACCGAACCGGAAGTATCGCAGCTTGCGCTCAGCGAAAGCGCGCGCCATCCCGCCACCAGCCGCCTGAAACGCGTCTTCGAGACGGCACGCGCGGCCTTTTCGGATTTCATGACACGCGATCTTGCGGTGGTGACCCTGATCTTCGTCGTCCTGTTCAAATTCACCGATGCATTGGCCGGCGCCATGACCGCGGCCTTCGTCATCGACATCGGCTTCACCCGCGTCGAATACGCCACGATCATCAAGGGCGTCGGCTTTGCGGCAACATTGATCGGCGGTTTCGCCGGAGGCTTCGTGGCCCGCGCCTACCCGCTGGCCACCAGTCTATGGATCGGGGGCATCCTGCAGGCTCTCGCCAATTTCGGCTTCTCCTGGCAGGCGACGATCGGTCACGATCCTCTGTGGCTTGCGTTCGCGATCACGCTCGAGAACTTCACCAGCGCGATCGGGACTGTTATTTACATCGCCTATCTGTCCGCCCTATGCCGCAATCCCCTGCACACAGCCACGCAATACGCGCTGCTGACTGCGCTCTCGGCATTCGGCCGCACATATCTGTCCGCGATGGCAGGCTATATTGCAGAGGCGACCGGCTGGATGTGGTTTTTCGCCATCTGCGCCGCGAGCGCCCTACCGGGGCTGGCGCTGCTCGCCATCCTGCAGCGGCGCGGGCACTTTGAACGACTCGGACAGCGCGACGCCGGAACGGCTTGAACAAAGCCGGTCAATGCTTCGACAGCATGCTCCACTTGGAGACGATGGCGTCGCTGAACTGGCCCGCCGCCTGCGCGCAGGACATTTCGACCGCCTTCAGCGCAACGCTCTTGCCGATATAGGGCTTCAACGCAGCGACTTCCGCATCGCTGTTAGTAACGATCTGGAACGTCTCGGGTCCGGTTTCGAGATTGCACATGCCCGACGGGGCCGGCAGCCGGCGCGGCTCGCTGGTCAACTGATAGGTGATGGTGCGCTTTTTCTTCGGGCCTGAACGCATCGCGGTCAGTTCACCCGACAACACGCCGCCATTGTTGATCGGCTTTGCCGTCTGGGGCTGCGCGAAAACATCAAGCGATGTGAGCGAGACAAGACCGAATGCCATGATGAGAGTCGCGGTAGATTTCATCAGCGCGGGTTTCAATCGACGCGAGATCATGCGAGTTCCATTTCCAGTGATTCGTCAGAACAGCGTTCGCTGCCGCATGGCAGCGGATAGCGTCCCTTCATCGAGATAGTCAAGCTCGCCGCCGACAGGCACGCCATGTGCAAGCCGTGTAACCTTCACATTCGCGTCCTGTAACAAATCGGTGATGTAATGCGCCGTGGTCTGGCCGTCGACTGTCGCATTGAGCGCAAGAATGATTTCCGTCACACGCGGGTCCATCGCGCGCTTCACCAGCGACTCGATGGTGAGATCGTCCGGCCCGACCCCATCAAGCGGCGACAGCGTGCCACCGAGCACATGATAAAAACCATTCGTGGCATGGGCGCGTTCCAACGCCCAGAGATCTGCGACATCCGCGACCACCACAATGATCGCCGGATCACGCCGCGTATCGGTGCAGACGGTACATGGATTTTGCGTGTCGATATTGCCGCAGGTGTTGCAGACCTGAATCTTTTCGATCGCGACCTGCAGCGCCGACGACAGCGGCGTCATCAGCGCCTCGCGCTTCTTGATCAGATGCAAGGCTGCGCGGCGCGCCGAGCGCGGGCCAAGTCCCGGCAGCCGCGCCAGCAACTGGATCAGACGTTCGATTTCGGGACCTGCAACGGCAGCGGGCATTTCAGCTAGCCAAGTCCCAGCCCGGGCGGCAGGCCGAGACCGCCGGTCAGCCCCTTCATCTTCTCCTGCATCGCGGCTTCCGCCTTGCGGCGCGCGTCGCCATGCGCGGTGACAAGAAGGTCTTCGAGAATCTCACCTTCCTCGGGCTTGATCAGCGACGGATCGATCTTCACCGCTTTCACGTCGCCCTTCGCCGTCATGCGGACACTGACAAGACCACCGCCGGACAGGCCTTCGACCTCGATAGTGTCGAGTTCATCCTGCAGCGCCTTCATCTTGGATTGAAGCTGCGCCGCCTGTTTCATCATGCCGAGAAAATCAGCCATGAGCGGATCCTTATAATACTGAGGTTAGAGATCGTCGTCTTCTTCGACCGCGGCAACAGGACCGGCATCATCTGCACCCGATCCGCTGTCCGTGATGATGGGCTTCACCTCCATCACCTGCGCGCCGGGAAACCGCGACAGCACCGCCTGCACGCGCGGATCGGCATGCGCGCCGTCCTTCAGCTTGGCCTTGGCGGCCTGCGCCTGCTCACGCAACGTCGGCTGGCCTTCAGCATTAGAAACAACAACCGCCCAGCGCCGACCGGTCCACTGCTCGAGCTTACGCTGCAAGTCACCGACCACCGCGCGCACAGCGCTGCGCTCCAGCGCCACTTCGAGCTTGCCGTCTTCCATCTGCACCAGCCGCATGTCGGCTTCCAGCGCAGTCTTGATCTGCAGGTCGCGCTTCTCGCCGGCCAAAGCGACCAGTTCGGCGAATGTATTCAGCCGCCGTGCAGGCGCGGCCTCGACGGGCTTGGGCGCAGGAGCCGGCATGCTCATCTGCGGACGAGTCCCCGGATCGAAACCGGCCCGCGAACTGGATGCAACGGCGCGCACTTGTCCGCCGTCATCGCTACCCGAGGGCAGCATCGCGGAGACACCGCGCGGAGCGCCGCCGCCATTGCCGCCGAGCACAGGCGACCCTCCGCCGCCCTGATCGATCATTTTGATCGCTTCATCCGAGGTTGGAAGGTCCGCCACATAGGCGATCCGCACCAGCACCATTTCGGCCGCGGCCTGCGGGCGCGTGGCAGACTGAACTTCCGCAATGCCCTTGAGCAGCATTTGCCACATCCGCGACAGAACGCGCATGGACAGCTTGGTGGCGAATTCACGCCCGCGGGTGCGTTCGGTCTCACCCAGCGAGAGGTTGTCGGCGGTCGCCGGCACGACCTTGATGCGGGTGACAAAGTTCACAAACTCGGCGAGATCGCTGAGCACAACGACCGGATCGGCGCCGGTGTCATACTGGTCGCGAAATTCCTTGAAAGCCGCGGCAATGTCGCCACTCGCCAGCGACTGGAACAGATCGATCACGCGCGTGCGGTCCGCAAGACCGAGCATCTGGCGCACGTCCTCGGCACGCACGGTGCCCGCCGCATGCGCGATGGCCTGATCCAGCAACGAAAGCGAATCGCGCACAGAGCCTTCGGCGGCGCGCGCGATCAGGCCCAGCGCTTCCGGCTCCGCCTGCACGCCTTCTTTCGCCGAGATATTCGACAGATGCGCCATCAGCACATCGGCATCGACACGCCGCAGGTCGAAGCGCTGGCAGCGCGACAGCACCGTCACCGGCACTTTCCGGATTTCCGTGGTGGCGAAGACGAATTTGGCGTGTTCCGGCGGCTCCTCCAGCGTCTTCAGGAAGGCGTTGAACGCCTTCTCCGAGAGCATGTGGACTTCGTCGATGATATAGACCTTGTAGCGCGCACTTGACGGCGCATAGCGCACGCCATCGGTGATCTGGCGCACGTCGTCGATGCCGGTATGCGACGCCGCGTCCATCTCGAGAATGTCGATATGCCGGCTTTCCATGATCGCCTGGCAATGCACACCCATCTTCGGCATGTGGATGGTCGGTCCTGTCACCGAGCCATCCGGCAATTCGTAATTGAGTGCACGGGCCAGAATGCGCGCGGTGGTGGTCTTGCCGACGCCGCGAACGCCGGTGAGAATCCATGCCTGCGGCACGCGCCCCGTCTCGAACGCGTTCGAGATGGTGCGGACCATGGCCTCCTGGCCGATCAGATCGTCAAAATTGGAGGGTCGGTATTTGCGCGCGAGAACCCTATAGCCGGGATCCGATGCCGCCGCAGGCGCTCCACCGAGAGCGAGGCCGGGCTCATCGTCCGGAGGCATGCCGTGAATGTCAGCATCGGTCATCAAGCGGTCCGCGATTGCCTCGTGGTCTATGGCGTGGCGTATGGCTGAGAGCGCGCGGCGCCCGAATTGCGCCGTTCCGGGCGCATGGAAAAGCGAGGTAGGAGACTGACGAGCGACCCGATCCGGACCTCGTTAGGGCTGCTTCCTTCCGGACCTGACCCGGTTGGCGAGTGGCTCGTCCACCGCCAATCTCCCGGTCTCTATTTGGGGCCAAAAGCGACGGAAAGCAAGCGTGCGGCGCAGGCATGTTCCCGTCATTGTTGCCATCGAGGGCAGCCCTTGGCTACCTTCGCTCCAGGGCTTATTCCGGAGGCCTGTTCCGGGCATAACGGCGGTGTTCCAGCCCCGTTTTCCTTCTAGGCTGCCAAACTTTTCGAGAATCGCATGTCGTCCTCCTCCGCCTGGTCGCTCCATCCGCAACTCGAAAAAGACACCATCAATATCGGCGACCTGCCTTTGTCCCGCGTTCTTGTCATCAAGGACGCGAACTATCCCTGGCTGCTGCTGGTGCCGCGCCGTCCCGAGACAATGGAAATCATCGACCTGAACGAGGTCGAACAGGCGCAGCTCACCACCGAGATCAACCGCGTCGCGCGCGCGCTGAAAGAGATTACTGCCGCCGACAAGCTGAACATCGCGACATTGGGCAACATGGTGTCGCAACTGCATGTCCACATCATCGCACGTCGCAAGACCGATGCAGCCTGGCCGCGGCCGGTCTGGGGCGCAGTCCCTGTCCTTCCCCACGACCCGCAAGAAGTCGAAACATTCATCGGCGCGCTGCGCCGGAAAATCTGGATCAGCTAGTTCTTCAAAAAAGCAGAAAAACAATGACAGCAGACACTCCGTTTCCGCTCGGACAGCCGGGCTTCGTCTCCCATCCGATCGACCGCGCCGCGCATCTGCGCACCGATGCCGAGAAACTTTTCGCGTTGGAGGGCGACCGCAAGGCCCGCGCCTATGTGATGCATCGCGATTCCATTCTCATGACACATGGCGCCGACGGTCCGCGCGCACTGTTGACGCTGGACGAGGCGCGCAAGCTCGGCGCCAATCCCGGCACCATCTTCCTCGGCCTCGACGATGGCGCGCCCGTCTTCGGCATGGGTATCGGTGCCGCCTCCACTGAAGATCTGATGGGCCGCAAGGATGTCGCCGTGGAAAATCTGCGCGCGGTCGCGGCCAGCGGCGCGGTGCAACCGCGCGAACTCTCCACCATCGCGATGGCCAAATCGCTGGTGGGCTGGCATCAACGTCATGGTTTCTGCGCCAACTGCGGCACACGAACCTCCATGTCGCAGGGCGGCTGGCGGCGCGACTGCCCGAGCTGCAAGGCCGAGCATTTCCCGCGCACCGATCCCGTGGTCATCATGCTGGTAACTTCCGGCGACAAGTGCCTGATGGGGCGTCAATCGCAGTTTCCGCCAACCATGTGGTCGTGTCTCGCGGGATTCGTCGAGGCCGCTGAAACCATCGAACAGGCGGTCCAGCGCGAAATCCTCGAAGAATCCGGCATTCACTGCACCGACGTGCGCTACTACATGACGCAACCATGGCCTTATCCATCGTCGCTGATGATCGGCTGCACCGCGCGCGCCACCACCACCGACATCACCGTGGACAAGACCGAACTGGAAGACGCGCGCTGGTTCACGCGCGACGAGGCCGCCGCGATGCTGGCCAAGCAGCATCCGCAAGGACTGACCGGGCCTCATCCGGTCGCCATCGCACATCACCTTCTGGCCAACTGGCTCGCACAACCTGCCTGACGGAACCAGTCGGCATGTGATTGATTGTCCTTGTCACGCCGAATCATTGGCAACGAAGACAGGGTACCGTTTTGATGACTGTTCAGGACCGCGCGCGTCAAACCAGGAAGCCACGCATTCTCTGTATCGGCATGCCGGTGCGCGACCTGATCTTCCGTGTCGCTGGCGTGCCGGAGCGCGGCAACAAGGACCCCGCGGACGGCTTCGCCGAAATCGCGGGCGGAAATTCGCCGAACGCGGCAATTTCCATCGCGCGTCTCGGCGGCGATGTGCTGCTGTCAGGCCCGGTCGGCGGCCTGAACGCCGCCAGCAACATCACCATCGTGGATCAGTTCAGGGGCGAAGGCATCGACACCGGCGGACTTGTTGAAGTCGATGGCGTCGTCACGCCGATTTCCAGCATTCTGATCGACCCCAGCGGCGAACGTACCATCGTCACGTTCCGCGATCCGAAACTGTGGACCGTCAATCTTCCTTCATCAGACGTGCTGCTCGACGGCTGCGATGCCATCCTCGCCGAGAACCGCTGCGCCGAGTTCGCCACCGACATTTGCGCCGAGGCCCATCGCCGCGGCATTCCCGTGGTGATCGATGCCGACAGGGTGATGTCGCTGCGGGAGGGGTTGCTGCAGGTGTCGTCCCACATCATTTTTTCCGCGGAGGCGCTGCGAGCCACGGCAGGCGAGAGCGACGAGGTGGCAGCCCTGCGCAAGGTGGCCCGATTGACGCCCGCGCTGCTGGGCGTCACCTCCGGCGCGAAGGGCGCGATCTGGCTTGCCGAGCACGGCAACCCGCGACATATGCCGGCCTTTCCGGTGCACACTGTCGATACGCTGGGCGCGGGTGACGCCTTCCACGGCGCATTCACGCTGGCGACCGCTGAAGGCCAGCCGCTCGAACAAGCGATGCGGTTCGCTTCCGCCACCGCCGCGTTGAAATGCACGCGGTTCGGCGGCGCCTTCGGTTCACCGCAACGTGCTGAAGTTGAAGACTTTTTAGCCGCGAACGCCCCGGTTACCGCCAGCTAGAAGCCATCCAAAGCTGCCGATTTGAGCTTGTCATAGAATGATTTTCTATATATGAGGATCAAGAACCCTATATATGGAAGAAAGTTCTTCTTATGTCTGATGCTGCCGTCGCCACTCTTGACGTTCCACGCCGCCTCGACGCGATCGATCGCAAGATCCTGACCGTTCTGCAGGACGATGCCTCGCTCTCGGTGGCTGAAATCGGCGACCGTGTCGGCCTGTCGTCGACGCCGTGCTGGAAGCGGATTCAGCGCATGGAGGCCGAGGGCATCATCCTGCGCCGGGTGGCGCTGGTCGATCAGAACAAGATCGGCCTCGGCATCACCGTGTTCGTCTCGGTGGAGAGCGGCGACCATTCCGACGCATGGCTCAAAAAATTCGCGGATGCGGTCAGCGCCATGCCCGAGGTGATGGAATTCTACCGGATGGCAGGCGACGTCGATTACATGCTGCGCGTGGTCGTCGCCGACATGCAGAGCTACGATATCTTCTACAAAAAGCTTATTAGCGCTGTGGCGCTGAAGAACGTCACCTCGCGCTTTGCGATGGAGAAGATCAAATCGGTGACGGCGCTGCCGGTGCCCGCCCTGACGGCGGCCTGAACCTTCACAGCGCCAACTTTGGAATTTGAGCGCGGCCGCAGAATGTTGCGGCCGCGTTTTTATGCGGAAACAATCGATATTATCGATCAGAAACACATATATAATCAATTATACTAATCTATCGAAGAGAACGATGCTTGGCCGGAAACAGGAGATCGGCCATGACCACACAAATTCTACCAAGCGCCACGATCGGAGTGGCCGACCGTTCCGGGCCCACACCCTCAAGCATCTGGCCGGGATTGGTGCTCACCGGCGTTATCACCGCTGCGGCCTATGGCCTGCGCGAACTTCCCAGCGTCTCGTCCTTCAGCCCGCTCATTCTCGCGATTCTGGCGGGCATGTTGTTTCACAACATGATCGGCACGCCCGCACGCGCCAAGGCCGGCGTGACATTTGCCATGCGCCGGATCCTGCGCTTCGCCATCATCCTTCTTGGCCTGCAGCTGACCACCGCACAGATTGCCGAGGTCGGCGCGACCGGCATGGCCGTAATCGCCCTGACACTGATCGGCACGTTCCTGTTCACGACATGGATTGGCAGCCTGCTCGGTGTGGAGAAGGGCCTGACGCAACTCATCGCGGCGGGCACCTCGATCTGCGGCGCCTCTGCCGTGATCGCCACTAACACCGTTACCAACGCCCATGACGAAGACGTCGCCTATGCGGTCGCCTGCGTCACGGTGTTCGGCTCGATTGCGATGTTCGTCTATCCGCTGCTGCCGGGACTGCTGCATCTCGACCCGCATGCTTTTGGGCTGTGGAGCGGCGCATCGATTCACGAAATCGCGCAGGTGGTTGCCGCCGCCTTTCAGGATGGCCAGCAGGCCGGCGAATTCGGCACCATCGCCAAGCTGTCACGGGTGGCGATGCTGGCACCGATGGTCATCGCGCTCGGCCTCATCGCCAACCGTCACCACCGCAAGAGCGGCCCGCAGGGCAGCCGGGGCCGCGCTCCGATGCCATGGTTCGTGCTGGGCTTCGTCGCGCTGGTCGGCATCAACAGCATCGTGACGATCCCGCCAGAGGCGAAGAGCATCCTTGTCACGCTCACCACCATTCTGCTGACCATGGCGCTTGCAGCCATGGGCCTGGAAACCGATATCGGCAAGCTGCGCGCCAAGGGACTGCGCCCGCTTGCGCTCGGCGCAGCCGCCTTCCTCTTCATAGCGAGCTTCAGCCTGATGCTTGTGAAGATCACCACATAGGACATGGCATGACGCTAGAGCAGCTTCGGATTTTTGTCGCTGTCGCCGAACAGGAGCACATGACGCGCGCCGCCGAGACGCTCCATCTCACGCAATCGGCAACCAGCGCGGCGATCGCCGCACTCGAGGAACGCCATGCCGTGCGGCTGTTCGATCGCGTCGGGCGCAACATCAAACTGACGACGGCGGGAAAACTGTTTCTGATCGAAGCCCGCGCCGTGCTGTCTCGCGCGAGTGCCGCCGAGGTGATGCTGGCGGATCTTGCCGGACTGAAGCGCGGGTCATTGTCGTTGGCCGCAAGCCAGACCGTCGGCAACTACTGGCTGCCGCAACTGATGCATCGCTATCGTTCACGCTATCCGGGCATCACGCTCGATCTGAAGATCGGCAACACCGAGCAGGTGGCAGGATGGATTCAGGACGGCAGCGCCGACCTCGGATTTATCGAAGGCGCCATCGATGAACCCACGCTGTCGATGCGTGCGATCGCGGAAGACGAACTCGCTCTGGTGGTCGGCGCATCGCATCCCTGGGCCGCAAAACGCGCACCAAAACGCGACGAGATGAAAGCTGCAAGCTGGGTCGCGCGTGAAAAGGGGTCGGGCACGCGCCATGTCTTCGAGACGGCGCTGGCGGAATTGGGCCTCGCCGCCGGCGACATCAATATTGTGCTTGAACTGCCGTCCAACGAAGCCGTCCGCGGCGCGGTGATCGCAGGTGCAGGCGCGACCGTCATGTCGCGCCTGGTGGCGGAGAACACGCTGAAGTCAGGCGCGCTCGCCGCCCTCAAGGTCCCGCTGCCGCCGCGCAGCTTCTTTCTGCTGCGTCACAAGGAGCGCCATGTGACGCAGGCCGAAAGAGAGTTGGAAAATATGATCGGAAAGCCGAACCGAGCCTGACGGGTCAGATCTTCTGATTGTATTCGCCGACTTCCGGATGGGTACGCAGCACCGAATCCATCGCTTCGAACATGTCGCGCATCCGCTGTTCGGACACCGGGCTCTCGACCACCACCACAAGCTCCGGCTTGTTGCTCGATGCGCGGACCAGACCCCAGCTTCCGTCTTCACACGTCACGCGAACGCCATTGACGGTGACGAGATCGCGGATCGGCTGACCGGCGACCTTGCCGCCCTGCGCCTTCACGTCCTCGAAGTGCTTCACCACAGCTTCGACGATGCCGTACTTGGTCTCGTCGGCACAATGCGGCGACATGGTCGGTGACGACCACGTCTTCGGCAACGCGTCCTTCAGGTCGGCCATGGTCTTGCCCGGCGCGCGGTCCAGCATCTCGCAGACCGCGATGGCGGAGACGAGGCCGTCGTCATAGCCGCGCCCCACCGGTGCATTGAAGAAGAAGTGGCCGGACTTCTCGAAGCCCGCCAGCGCTTTCAGTTCATGGGTGCGGCGCTTCATGTAGGAATGGCCGGTCTTCCAGTAGGTCGCATGCGCACCCTGCTTCTGTAACACCGGATCGGTCACGAACAGGCCGGTGGATTTCACGTCGACCACGAACTGCGCGTTCTTGTGAATCGCGGACATATCGCGCGCCAGCATCACGCCAACCTTGTCGGCGAAGATTTCCTCGCCGGTGTTATCGACCACACCGCAACGGTCGCCGTCGCCGTCAAATCCGAGGCCGACATCGGCCTTGTGCTCCAGCACCGCATCGCGGATCGCGTGCAGCATTTCCATGTCTTCGGGATTCGGATTGTATTTTGGGAAGGTGTGATCCAGCTCGACGTCGAGCGGGATCACCTCGCAGCCGATCGCTTCCATCACCTTCGGCGCGAATGCGCCCGCCGTGCCGTTGCCGCATGCGACAACGACCCTGAGTTTGCGCTTCAGCTTCGGACGATTGGTGAGGTCGGCGATGTAACGCGCCGGGAAATTCTCGTGGAACTGATAGCCGCCCGCGGGCTTCAGCTTGAAGTCGGCATTGAGCACGATTTCCTTCAGCCGGTTCATTTCGTCGGGGCCAAAGGTCAGCGGGCGGTTCGCACCCATCTTCACGCCGGTCCAGCCGTTGTCGTTATGCGAAGCAGTCACCATCGCAACGCAAGGCACATCGAGTTCGAACTGCGCGAAATAGGCCATCGGCGTCACCGCGAGGCCGATGTCATGAACCTTGCAGCCGGAAGCCAGCAGGCCCGAAATCAGCGCGTATTTGATCGACGCCGAATAGCCGCGGAAATCGTGCGCGGTGACGATCTCCTGCTTCTGTCCCATCTCGGCGATCAGGGTGCCGAGGCCCATGCCCAGCGCCTGAATACCCATCAGGTTTATTTCCTTGCCGAACAGCCAGCGCGCGTCGTATTCGCGGAAACCGGTCGCCTTCACCATCGGCTCGGATTCGTAGGCATAGGTATTGGGAACGAGTTCGGGCTTCGGCTTCGGAAACATCAATGACCTCGCGATGGGAAAACAGCGAATGAACTCCAGCAGCTTTAGCGAAAGCCTCAAGCCGTGGAAAGGCGGGAGCCGAGCATTTAGCTGCGAATTACGGCATATTGGCAGCCAATCGTTTAGCCAGCATTCAGATCGAGCACGCCATGACCGACCGCCGCCTTCAATATCCCGCCACCGAACGCAACCGTGACGCCATTCTCGACGTGCTGCGGGGCGTCCTCCCCACAAGCGGGTTGGCGCTCGAGATCGCCAGCGGCTCCGGCGAACACGTGGTGCATTTCGCGAAGGCTTTTCCCGGACTGGCCTTTCAGCCCTCCGATCCGGAAGGCGCGGCACTGGACAGCGTCGCGGCATGGACGGCGAATACCGGCGCACCGAACATCCTGCCGCCGGTGATGCTGGACGCATCCGCCGCGCACTGGCCCGTCGACAAGGCCGACGCCATCCTCTGCATCAACATGATCCATATTTCGCCATGGCAGGCGACGGAGGGGCTCTTCCGCGGAGCCGCAAGACTGCTTGGAAAAGACGCTCCGCTGTATCTGTACGGACCTTACCGGCAGGCGGATGTTGACACCGCACCGAGCAACGAAGCCTTCGACGCAAGCCTGAAAGCACGAAATCCGGCGTGGGGCTTGCGCGATCTGGAAGCCGTGGCGGCACTGGCGCGCGATGAGGGATTTTCGGCGCCGGTCATCACACAGATGCCGGCGAACAATCTCAGCGTGGTATTCCGGCGGGTGTGAGGAGCTTATTGCTCCATCACCAGCTTGCCGCCGGTCATTTCAAACCGCTTGAGCTTGGAGAGAAATGACAGGCCGAGCAGGTTTTCCGAAAGCGCGGAGTCCGGCAGCACCAGCGCATCGACATCGCGCACGACAAGGCCGCCGATATCGACCATCGCAAGACGCGTGCGCGCAGCCTTGACCGAGCCGTTCGCCGTCGAAACATTGGCGGTGTAGTCGCTGCGCATCGGACGGACGCCGATCTGCGCGGCGGAGCGTTCGTTGAGCGCGATCACCGATGCTCCGGTATCCACCATGAAGTCGAGACGGCGGCCATCGATACGGCCCTCCGTCTGGAAATGGCCGCGGCTGTCGCGCGGGACCGTCACGCTGCGAACGCCTGCACGCGCCGTATCCGGCTGCATCGAAGCAAACGCATTCATGGCCTTGGCTTTGTCCATCGCCTTGGCCTGCGTTCTGTCGGTGGTCATCTTGTCAGCGAACTGGGCCATGGACGTGCCGAGCACGACAAGAATGGCCGCCATGATCATGATGCTACGCATAACGCACACCTGTTGCCGCCCGGTTCCCATGCGAACCAGACCATGCCGGGACAAAGCTGACGCTAAGTCGTCCGAGCCAAGGTCGCTTTTTCAGCGATAAGGGTGAGGGAAAGGTTAACGCCGGATTGTGGAACCTGCTCACGTTCCGCGTGGCTTGACCCGGCGCGTCGGCGGCGCGGAAGCCGGATCTTCCGGCCATGGATGACGCGGATAGCGCCCGCGCAGGTCGGCACGCACGGCGGCATAACTTCCACGCCAGAAGCCCGGCAGATCGCGCGTCACCTGCACCGGCCGATGCGCAGGCGACAGCAGTTCCAGCACCAGCGGGATTTTCCCCTTCGCGATCGACGGATGCACCGTCAACCCGAACAGTTCCTGTAGCCGCACGGCGATGGTCGGTCCCTGCTCGGCTTCGTAATCGATCGCCAGCGACGTTCCTGTCGGCGCTTCGAAATGGGTCGGCGCTTCTCGGTCGAGCCGCGCGCGCATATCCCATGGCAACAGCGACATCAACGCATCGGAGAAATCGCTGGCGGAAAAATTTGCCAGCGACGTCTTGTCGAACAGCGCGGGCACCAGCCAGTCGCCGCGCGTCTCCGCGAGCGCCGCGTCGGACAGATTCGGCCATTCGTCCGGGGCAGCCGCACGCAGAAACATCACGCGATCCCGCCATTGCTTGAGCGCCTTCGACCATGGCAGGCGATCGAGCCCTGCCGCGACGAGGCCATCCGCCAATACTCGCGCGGTTTCAGCGGACGGCGAAATCGACAGCGACTGTTCGGACAGCGTGATGGCATGCAGCTTTTTTCTGCGCCTTGCACGCAAAGCCATCGCGGCTCTATCGAAAGTCACTTCATCGTCGGTCTGAATATGATCTGCGAACTGCTGCTCGATCTCGCCTTGGGTGATCGGCGCGGCGAGCAGGATACGCCCGCTGGCAGCGGTGCCTGTGAGTTCGGCCACCGCAATGTATGGCGACTTCGCCAACGCTGACATCTGCTCGATGGAAGCGCCACGTCCATTCGCCAGCACGAACGATCCGTTGCCGCGATTACGTGCGACACGATCAGGAAAGGCCAATGCGAGCATGATCCCAGTGGACGGTGAATGATCCGCCATGTCGAATGGCTCGCCAGACGCCACTTGCTTCGCCCACCGCCCCGCCAGTTGTCGCGCACCCTGCGCGCGCGGCGAGCGGTCGCGACGGAATTGATCAAGCCGCGCATCGAGATCGGCGCTGTCGCCGCCGAGGCCCCGTTCGGTGAGAACGGCGGCGATCAGCGCGGCTTCGTCACCGGCCCCTGACCGATGCGAATCCACGATCATGCGCGCCAGCCTCGGCGGCAGCGCCAGCGCACGCAAACTGTTGCCTTCCGTCGTGATGCGGCCATTGGCGTCGAGCGCATTCAATTCCCGCAACAGCGCACGGGCTTCCGTCAGCGCGGGCAGCGGCGGGGAATCGAGAAACGCCAGCGCGGACGGATCGAGCGCGCCCCAATGCGCCAGATCGAGCACCAGGGATGAGAGATCGGCCGACAGAATCTCCGGCCGCGTGTAGGCATCGAGCGACGCGGTCTGCGGTTCGTCCCATAGCCGGTAACACACGCCGGGTTCGGTGCGTCCGGCGCGCCCGCGCCGCTGATCGACGGCGGCACGCGACGCGCGGATCGTTTCCAGCCGCGTGAGACCGATATCGGGCTCGTAGCGCGGCACGCGGGCCATGCCGGAATCGATCACGATACGCACGCCCTCAATGGTGAGCGATGTTTCCGCGATCGATGTCGCCAGCACAACCTTGCGCTGGCCCTTGGGCGCGGGCGAAATGGCGCGATCCTGCACGCCCGCATCGAGCGCGCCGAACAGCGGCACGATCTCAGTGTTCGGATCGCTGACGCGCTCGGCGAGAAAGTTCTGCGTGCGGCGAATTTCCGCCGCGCCCGGCAGGAACGCGAGCATAGACCCCGCATCGGCCCGCAAGGCCGTCGCGATGGCGTCCGCCATCTGCCGCTCGATCTGCACATCGGGCTTGCGGCCGAGATAGCGTGTCTCGACTGGATAAGCGCGGCCTTCGCTCTCAATCACCGGGGCGTCGCCAAGCAGCTTCGCCACCCGCGCACCATCGAGGGTTGCGGACATCACCAGAATGCGCAGGTCATCGCGCAGGCCGGTTTGCGCGTCGCGCGCCAGCGCAAGGCCAAGGTCGGCATCGAGCGAGCGCTCGTGAAATTCGTCAAACAGCACGGCGGCGATACCGGACAATTCCGGATCATCGAGAATCTGCCGTGTGAAAATGCCTTCGGTGACGACCTCGATCCGCGTGGCGCGCGAGATTTTCGAGCCAAAGCGAACGCGATAGCCGACGGTCTCGCCGACCTTTTCACCGAGCGTCTGCGCCATGCGCTCCGCGGCGGCGCGCGCCGCGATCCGGCGCGGCTCCAGCACGATGATCTTCTTGCGCGCCGTCCATGCCGCGTCGAGCAGCGCTAGCGGCACACGCGTGGTCTTGCCCGCGCCGGGCGGCGCGACCAGCACGGCGGTGCTGCTGCGTGCCAATGTCGCGGCAAGCTCGCCAAGCACCGCGTCGATGGGAAGGGCCGTGGAGAAATTCATCATGCTTTTATAATGTGTCATGGCCGGGCTTGTCCCGGCCATCCACGTCTTCTCTGGCACGTTTAAGCAAGACGTGGATCACCGGGACAAGCCCGGTGATGACGATCTTTCTCTTGGCAAGGATTAGCGCTCAAAACGGAGCGGCCTTACACCCGCCCGCGCCCGACGCTTTCGTAGGTGAAGCCGAGCGCTTCCATTTCCTCGCGGCGATAGATGTTGCGCAGGTCCACCATCACGGGCTGCGCCATCTCGCGCTTGAGCCGCGACAGATCGAGCGCGCGGAATTGAACCCATTCGGTCACGATGACCAGCGCATCGGCGCCTTTCGCGGCCTCGTAGGCATTGTCGCAATAGGCGATGTCCGGCAGCTCGCTCTTCGCCTGCTCCATGCCTTCGGGATCATAGGCGCGCACCTTCGCGCCGAGATCGAGCAGGCCGGTGACCAGCGGGATCGACGGCGCTTCGCGCATGTCGTCGGTATCCGGCTTGAAAGTCAGGCCGAGCAGGCCGACGGTCTTGCCGCGCAGGTTGCCGCCCAGAGCGGCAGACACCTTGCGCGCCATCGCGCGCTTGCGGTTGTCGTTCACCGCGAGCACGGCTTCCACAATACGCAGCGGCACATCGTGATCGAGCGCGGTCTTCACCAGCGCGCGGGTGTCTTTCGGAAAGCACGAGCCGCCGAAGCCCGGACCTGCATTGAGAAACTTGGTGCCGATGCGGTTGTCGAGACCGATGCCGCGCGCGACCTCCTGCACGTCGGCGCCGACTTTCTCCGACAGATCCGCCATCTCGTTGATGAAGGTGATCTTGGTCGCGAGAAAAGCATTCGCGGCATACTTGATGAGTTCGGCGGTGCGCCGTTCGGTGTACATGATCGGCGCCTGGTTGAGATAAAGCGGACGATAGACTTCGCCCATCACCTTGCGTGCGCGTTCGTCGCTGGTGCCGACCACGATGCGGTCCGGATGCTTGAAGTCGCGGATCGCCGCGCCCTCGCGCAGGAATTCCGGATTGGACGCCACCGCTACATCGGCTTTGGGATTTGTCTCGCGGATGATGCGCTCGACCTCGTCGCCGGTGCCAACCGGCACGGTCGACTTGGTGACCACCACCGTGAAGCCCTGCAGGGCCTTGGCGATGTCACGCGCCGCGGCGTGAACATAAGTCAGATCGGCGTGTCCGTCGCCGCGCCGCGACGGCGTGCCAACCGCGATGAATACGGCATCCGCTTCACCGACGGGACCGGCCAGATCGGTGGTGAAATCGAGCCGCCCCGCCTTGACCGAGGTCGCCACCAGATCGTCCAGGCCGGGTTCGAAAATCGGGATTTCGCCGCGATTGAGCGCCGCGATCTTGCCTGCATCGGTATCCACGCACGTCACGCGATGGCCGAAATCCGCAAAGCAGGCGCCGGACACCAGCCCCACATAGCCCGTTCCGATCATGGCTATCCGCATCTATTTACCCTGCTCTGAAGCGACGTTAACGACGTTGTTTTCGCGGGCCTTTTAGCCCGATTCCGCATGAATTGGGCACAACATTTGTATGAATAAAGGAGAATGAAACCCATGCGTCCCATGATGGGGCCGGACCGAACCAGAACGATACATGATGACTGACCGCGGCACATCCGGGACACGCGCGTCGACCGCCTCCGAGCGCGTCGACTGGGTGGACTATGCCAAGGGCATCTGCATCGTCATGGTGGTGATGATGCACTCGACGCTGGGCGTCGAGCTTGCCGCCGGCAAGCAAGGCTTCATGCATCTGGTCGTGGAGTTCGCAAAGCCGTTCCGCATGCCGGATTTCTTCCTGATTTCAGGCCTGTTCCTGGCGCGCGTGATCAATCGCGACTGGCGCACCTATCTAGACCGCAAGGTGGTTCACTTCGCTTATTTCTACGTGCTGTGGGTGACGATTCAGTTCGGCTTCAAGGCACCTGTCTTCGTCGCCGAAGCGGGCTGGCGTCACGTCATTGTCATGTACCTGCAATCGTTCATCGAACCGTTCGGTACGCTGTGGTTCATCTACCTGCTGCCGATTTTCTTCGTGGTGACCAAAGCGACCTTGCGTGTCCCGGCTCTTCCGATTTGGCTGGCCGCCGCCGCGCTTGAGACGGCACGCATCTCGACAGGCTGGACCGTCATCGACGAATTCGCTGCGCGCTTTGTCTATTTCTATTCGGGCTATCTGTTCGCGCCTTATGTTTTCGCGCTGGCTGGCCGCGCGCGCAGCCATCCCGGAAATGCTCTGCTCGGTCTTGCCGCATGGGCCGTGGCCCACGGCGTGCTGGTGTTCGCAGGGTTTGGCGACAAGCCGGTCTTTTCCCTCCTGATGGGATTTGCCGGCGCGGGTGCGGTCATCGTCACCGGCGTGCTGCTTGCACGCATGAACTGGCTCGGCTTTCTGCGCTATTGCGGCGAGCATTCCATCGTCATCTATCTTGCCTTTTTCCTGCCGATGGCCGTCGCGCGCGTGGCCCTGCTCAAGACCGGCGTCGTGTCCGATATCGGGTTCGTCGCGCTGATCGTCACCGCCGCGGGCGTCATCGGCGCGCTGGCGATCTGGTGGACCGCGAAACGGCTCGGACTGAACTTCCTGTTCGAACGCCCGGCCATGTTCTGGATCGCGCCGAAACAGGTACGGCCGGGTCTGCAAGCTGCGGAATAGCCAAACATTTCCGTGCGGAACCGGTTCCCGGCGGGTGTCAATTTCAGGAGAAATCCTTAAGTTGCACCCATGCCCAAGAAGCCAGCATCGCCCGCGAAATCACCGGCCGCCGCAAAGACGCCTGCGGCCAAATCCACGCCCGCCAAAACTGCATCCGCCGATGCCCCGTCGAAAGGCGATCATGTCTTTCTAGTCGACGGGTCCGGCTACATCTTTCGCGCCTATCACGCGCTGCCGCCGCTGAACCGCAAGTCCGACGGCCTGCAGGTCAACGCCGTGCTCGGCTTCTGCAACATGCTGTGGAAGCTGATGCGCGACATGCCGCCGGACAACCGGCCGACGCATCTGGCCATCATCTTCGACAAGTCCGAGCGGACGTTCCGCAACGAGTTCTATCCCGAGTACAAGGCTCACCGCCCGCCCGCGCCGGACGACCTCATTCCGCAGTTCGCACTGATCCGCGAGGCGGTGCGCGCGTTCGACCTGCCCTGCCTCGAACAGATCGGCTATGAGGCCGACGACCTGATCGCGACCTATGTGCGCGAGGCCTGCGAGCGCGGCGCCACCGCAACCATCGTCTCAAGCGACAAGGACCTGATGCAGCTCGTGACCGACTGCGTATCGATGTACGACACCATGAAGGACCGCCGCATCGGCATTCCCGAGGTGGTCGAGAAATTCGGCGTGCCGCCGGAGAAGGTCGTTGAAGTGCAGGCGCTGGCCGGCGACTCGGTGGACAACGTGCCGGGCGTACCAGGCATCGGCATCAAGACCGCCGCGCAACTCATCACCGAATATGGCGACCTCGAAACGCTGCTGACCCGCGCGCCGGAGATCAAGCAGCCGAAGCGGCGCGAGGCACTGATCGAGAACGCAGAGAAAGCGCGCATCTCTAAGCGGCTGGTGCAGCTCGACGATAAGGTGCCGCTCGATGTGCCGCTCGACGACCTCGCCGTACACGAACCCGATGCACGCAAGCTGATCGCCTTCCTCAAGGCGATGGAATTCTCCACCCTCACGCGGCGCGTGGCCGAGTATTCGCAGATCGATCCGTCCGATGTCGACGCCGATCCATCGATGAAGAGTGCATTCGCGCCTGCCGACGTGCCGGCGGATTCGCCCGCCACGCTGGCGCTGGGCGGCGAGCCGGACAATCTCGCCAAGGGCACATCGAACGCAGGCCAGTGGTCGGGATCGGCGAAGCCGAAACCAACGGCGAGCGCAGGCCCACAGACGCCGAAGGCGCTGGCCGATGCCCGCGCGGAAGACGCACGCAATGCGAAATTCGACCGCAGCAAATACACCACGATCACGTCGCTCGACGATTTGAATCGCTGGGTCGCGCGCGGCATCGATCTCGGTCAGGTCGCATTGACGGTCGAGACCAGCACCGCCGATCCGATGCAGGCGAAGATTTGCGGCATCTCTCTGGCGCTGGACGTCAATCAGGCCGCCTATATTCCGCTGGCGCATACCAAGCCCGGCGATGGCTCCGGCCTGTTCGCCGGCGGTCTCGCCGCCGATCAGATCAAGGCCGCTGACGCGCTCGAAGCGCTGCGGCCGTTACTGACGGATATCGGCGTTCTCAAGATCGGCCACGATCTGAAGT
Organism: Afipia sp.; assembly: GCA_017308575.1. GTDB lineage: Bacteria > Pseudomonadota > Alphaproteobacteria > Rhizobiales > Xanthobacteraceae > Afipia. Next base: position 7,188 of record JAFKEQ010000002.1, on the reverse strand, counting down.
TCGATACGGTGGTGTTCGCACAACACGGCATCACGACCGCGCCGCTCGAGGACACGATCCTGATTTCCTATGTGCTGGATGCCGGGCGCGCGAAGCACAGTCAGGACGCGCTGGCCGAAAGCTGGTTCGGCCACAAGACCATCGCCTTTGGCGATCTGGTCGGCAGCGGCAAGAACCGCATCACCTACGATCAGGTGCCGGTCGACAAGGCGACCGAATATGCCGCCGAGCGCGCCGACGTGGCGCTGCGACTCTGGCGTGTACTCAAACCGCGCCTGATGTCGTATCGCGTCAACACCGTTTACGAGACACTGGAGCGTCCGCTGGTGCCCGTGCTGGCACGCATGGAGCGGCGCGGCATTTCCATCGACAGACAAGTCTTGTCGCGCCTGTCCGGCGAATTCGCGCAGACCGCTGCGCGGGTCGAAGCGGACATCCGCAAGATCGCGGGTGAAGACGTTAATCCGGGCAGCCCTAAGCAGCTCGGCGACATCATGTTCGGCAAGATGGGCCTGCCGGGCGGCAGCAAGACCAAGACCGGCGCGTGGTCGACCTCGGCGCAGATCCTCGATGAACTCGCCGAAGCCGGACACGAATTTCCGGCGAAGATTCTGGAATGGCGTCAAGTCACCAAGCTGAAATCGACCTATACAGACACGCTGCCGCAACACGTCGACCCGCAGACCAACCGCGTGCATACGACTTACGCGCTGGCGGCGACAACCACGGGCCGGCTCTCGTCCAATGAGCCCAACCTGCAGAACATTCCGGTGCGCACCGAGGACGGCCGCAAGATCCGAAAAGCCTTCGTCGCCACCAAAGGCAACAAGCTGGTGTCGGCGGACTATTCGCAGATCGAATTGCGGCTGCTCGCGGAGATCGCGGACATTCCCTCGCTGAAGCAGGCGTTTCAGGACGGTCTCGACATTCATGCCATGACCGCGTCGGAAATGTTCGGCGTGCCGATCAAGGACATGCCGGGCGAAGTGCGCCGCCGCGCCAAGGCGATCAACTTCGGCATCATCTACGGCATCTCGGCGTTCGGCCTCGCCAACCAGCTCGGCATCCCGCGCGAGGAAGCCGGCGCTTACATCAAGAAGTACTTCGAGCGCTTCCCCGGCATTCGCGCTTACATGGATGCGACGCGCGATTTCTGCCGTGAGCACGGCTATGTCGAGACGATCTTCGGCCGCAAGTGCCACTACCCGGACATCAAGGCCAGCAATCCCTCGATCCGTTCGTTCAACGAGCGTGCTGCAATCAATGCGAGGCTGCAAGGCTCGGCAGCCGACATCATTCGCCGCGCCATGATCCGGATGGAAGATGCGCTGGCCGCGAAAAAACTCTCGGCGCAGATGCTGCTTCAGGTGCACGACGAACTGATTTTCGAAGTGCCGGAAGCGGAGGTGGACAAGACACTGCCCGTGGTTCAGCAGGTAATGCAGGACGCGCCGTTCCCGGCCGTCGCGATGTCGGTGCCGCTGCATGTGGATGCGCGCGCCGCCAACAACTGGGATGAGGCGCATTAATGCCACTGAACATCTGTCGGCGATGAGCGAGGTCGCTTCCTCTTCCCTGCTTGCCTTCGCGCTGACGTGCCTCGTCATCGAGATCACGCCCGGGCCAAATATGGCCTATCTCGCGGCTCTCTCGCTATCACAGGGCGCACGCGCAGGCGTGGCAGCGGTCGCCGGGATTGCCCTTGGTCTTGCGACCTACGGAATCGCCGTGTCACTCGGACTCGGCGCGATCATCGAAAGCTCGGAGTTTCTCTACGAGGCATTACGCTGGGCCGGAGTCGTTTATCTGCTCTGGCTGGCATGGGAGGCGTGGGCCGCCGAACGCGACGTGTCACCGGCAGCCGACAGTACTCCTGGCGTTCCACCATGGGCCGCCTTCCGCCGCGGGCTGATCACCAACCTGCTCAATCCGAAAGCGGCGGTGTTTTATGTCGCGATATTGCCGGAATTCATCCGGACCGGACAGGGATCGATCACAAGCCAGACGCTGATGCTGTCTGCAATCTATGTCGCCATCGCAACGGCCGTGCATCTGACCATCGTTCTGCTCGCTGGCCGTATGCAGGCCATGATCGCAACAGCAGACAAGCGGCGCAAAGTCCGCCGCGCGCTTGCCGTGCTGCTCGCCGTCATCGCCGTCTGGTTCGCTTTCAGCACCCGACGTTAGGATTACCCCAGCTTCACCTCAAACCCACGCTTCACGCCGGGCCGCGCCATCATCGTTTCATACCAGCGCTTCACGTTCGGGAAATCCTCCAGCGGGACCTTGTGGCGCTCGTGCCGCCACGCCCAGCCGACGATCGCGAAGTCGGCCACCGAGATTTTATCCGCGACGAATTCATGCTCCGCCAGCCGCCGGTCCAGCACGCCATAGAGCCGGCGTGTTTCCTTCGAGAAGCGTTCGAGGCCGTAGCGGCGATCCTGCTCGTTTTCCAGTGCGATAAAGTGATGCACCTGTCCGGGCATCGGCCCGAAACCGCCCATCTGCCACATCAGCCATTCCAGCACCGGGATCCGTTCAGCCAGATCTTTCGGCAGGAACTTGCCGGTCTTCTCGCCGAGATAAAGCAGGATGGCGCCGGACTCGAACACGCTCACCGGTTTGCCATGTGGCCCTTCAGGATCGACGATGGCGGGAATCTTGTTGTTCGGGCTGATCTTCAGAAAATCCGGCGAGAACTGCTCGTCCTTGGAGATGTTGATGGGGTGCACCTTGTAGGGCAATCCCATTTCCTCCAGCGCGACGCTGATCTTGCGGCCATTCGGCGTATTCCAGGCGTAGAAATCGATGGTCATCGGCTCCCCTTATTGGTCTTGCGCTGTTGACGATGGATGATCCACTGTGGATTGTCTCCATCGTGAGCGTTAAAAACCATAAATTCCCCATAGCCTGAAGAGACCATCTTGTCCAAATCAGCTTCCCGCGCACGCCTCGCCGACATCATCCGCAAGCGCTCGTTCGGGCGCGGCGAAATCACCCTGGCGTCCGGCCGCAAGAGCGACTTCTACTTCAACCTCAAGCCGACCATGCTCGATCCGGAAGGCGCGGCGCTGCTGGCCGAACTGTCGCTCGACGCGCTGAAGGATGACAATGTGGATTACATCGGCGGGCTCGAGATGGGCGCGGTACCGATCGCCGGCGCCATCGCGCAACTCTCCTGGCTGAAGGGCCGCCCCATCGCCGCATTCTTCGTGCGCAAAAAGCCGAAGGAACATGGCGCGCGGCTGGCTGTGGAAGGTCTCGCCAAGGGCGAAGGCCTCGCGGGCAAGCGCATCGTGATCGTCGAGGATGTCACCACCACGGGCGGCTCCGCCATCAAGGCCGTGGATGCGGTGAAGGACGCCGGCGGCGAAGTCGTTCTGGTCTTCACCATGGTGGATCGCGACGAAGGCGCCACCGAAGCTTTTGCCGAAGCCGGCATTCCCTTCCGCGCCCTCTATAAAGCAGGCGAATTCCTGAAGGGATAATTGTTGCATCTCCGTTCGCGGGCCATGATCCGGATCGTTCCGGCCAATTCAGCGCAGCGAACGCGAGCCGAAATTCATAAACACGGAATGGGGATCAGAATGCGGACGTCCCACGGCTTTCATCGCGCTCACAGATTATGGGCCCCGGCCTTCGCCGGGATGACGCTCGCCTGTATCCTGCTTCTCGTTCCCGCACCTGCCTTCGCCGCCGAAGGACTCGATGGTGCGAAGCTTTCGCCGCTGTGGGCGTTGCCGTTTGTCGGCATCCTGCTCTGCATCGCCACCGGCCCGGTGTTCTATTCCCATCTCTGGGAGCACCATTACGCGAAATTCGCGCTGCTCTGGTCGGCGCTGGTCGTCATTCCTCTCTTCCTCGTAACGGACAGTTACACCGTCACCACAACGCTCGCCCATACGGCGCTGCTGGAATACATGCCGTTCATCCTGCTGTTGCTGGCGCTGTTCACAGTGGCCGGCGGCATCTATCTGGAAGGCAACCTGCACGACAGCGTGCTCACAAACACCGTGCTGCTTGCGGTCGGCGCAGTGATGGCCAGCATCGTCGGCACCACCGGCGCGGCGATGATCCTGATCCGCCCGCTGATCCGTGCCAATGACGACCGGCGCTACAACGCCCATGTCGTCGTGTTCTTCATCTTTCTCGTGGCGAACATCGGCGGCGCGCTGTCGCCGCTTGGCGATCCGCCGCTGTTCATCGGCTTCCTGAAGGGCGTCGATTTCTTCTGGACGACGCAGCATCTCTGGCGGGAAACGCTGTTTGTCGGCGGCATCGTCTTGGCGATCTTCTGCGTGATCGATCTTTATTTTCACCATCGCGAAGGCCGCTTTAAGCGCATCAAGGATCCGACACCCGACTCGCCGCTCAAACTCCACGGCAAGATCAATCTGCTGCTGATCGCGATCATCATCGTCGCGATTCTCATGAGCGCGCAGTGGAAGCCCGGCGTGACCTTCCTGATCGGCGGCGCGGAGCTTCAGCTTCAGGATCTGGCTCGCGACGTGATCTTCATTCTGGTGACGTTATGGTCGCTGGCAATGACGCGAAAGGAACACCGCGCCGCCAACGGTTTTTCATGGGGGCCGATCAAGGAAGTCGCCATCCTGTTCGCATGCATCTTCATCTGTATCGTCCCGGTGATGGCGATGCTGCAAGCCGGCGCGAGCGGTCCGTTCGCGGGGTTGCTCAAACTCGTCACTCACGCCGACGGCAGCAACAATCCCGCCGCCTATTTCTGGCTCACCGGCATCCTGTCGTCGTTCCTCGATAACGCGCCGACCTATCTGGTGTTCTTCCAGCTCGCGGGCGGCGATCCGCACATCCTGATGACGGCGAAGGCCGCGACGCTGGCCGCGATCTCGTCCGGCGCGGTCTACATGGGCGCAAACACCTATATCGGCAACGCGCCGAACTTCATGGTCTATGCCATCGCGCGGCAGGCGGGCGTGAGGATGCCAAGCTTCTTCGGCTACATGGTCTGGTCGGCGCTGGTGCTGATCCCCGTTTTCATTCTCGCGACATTCGTGTTCTTCTGAACGAACATGGATGGAGATTGACGGCATGAAAATCGCGGTGATGGGCGCCGGAGCCGTCGGCAGCTATATCGGCGCGATGCTGGCGCGTGCCGGACATGACGTGACGCTGATCGCACGGCCTTCCCATGTCGAGGCCGTCAAGGCCCACGGTCTGCGGCTCACCGGAATTCACTTTCAGGGCAGCGTAGCGGTGAACGCCACTATCGATGCATCCGGTGTCAGCGGCGCAAACGTGGCGCTGCTCTGCGTGAAGTCCGGCGATACGGAATCCGCAGGCCGCGCGATGGCTCCGTATCTCGCGGCGGACACAACCGTCCTGAGCCTTCAGAACGGCGTCGACAATGCCGAGCGCCTGCAAGCCGTGATCGGACGCACTGTGGTTCCGGCCGCCGTCTATGTCGCCGCCGAGATGGCCGAAGCGGGCCACGTGCTCCACAAAGGCCGCGGCGATCTCATCATCGGGCCGTCGCCCGCCAGCATCGAAATCGCGCGGCACTTCAGCGCTGCGGCTATTCCGACGGTGGTTTCGGATGATGTCGTGGGCGCGCTGTGGGTCAAGCTCATCACCAACTGCGTCTACAACGCGCTGTCGGCGGTCGCCGAACTTCCCTACGGCCCGCTGTTCAAGGTCGATGGCGTCATCGACGTCGCGAACGATGTCATCAACGAGTGCCTCGCCGTCGCGCGGGCGTTGGGCATTTCGATTCCGGTCGATATCAGGAACACCGTGCTCGCGCTGGCCGATACGATGCCGCAGCAGTCGTCCTCAACGGCGCAGGATCTCGCACGCGGCAAGCCGACCGAGATCGATCATCTCAACGGTTACGTTGTGACAAAAGGCGCTGGCCTCGGCATTCCGACGCCGGTGAATCGGGCGCTGCAGATCATGGTCCGGCTTCGCGAAGCACGGCGAACTCTGGCCTCCTAACCTCGCGTTTACCATCGCACGTTAAGGTCGTTGACACGGCAGCGAGCGCGGCCGTGCGCGTGGTCTTGCGTAGGTGGTCCCAGTGCTGCGTCAACAGTTGCGTCGACAGTCGCGTATCCTGTGCACGGCATTTGCCCTTGTACTGGTAATGCCCATGGCGCTTATGCCGGACGCGGCATCTGCGGGCATTTTCGATTTTCTGTTTGGCAATAACGAGCCGGCCCGCGCGCCTGCTCCGCAGCAGCAGCCCAGCAATGCCTTCGCCGATCCGTTCGGCTTTTCGAATTCCAATGCACAGCCCGCTCCGGCGCCCGCACCAAGCGGCCGCTTCACCACGTTCTGCGTGCGCACCTGCGACGGCCGCTATTTCCCGCTGACCTCGCGCGGCGGCAGCACGCCGGCGCAGATGTGCCAGTCGTTTTGCCCGGCCAGCACCACCAAGGTCTATTCCGGCAACAGCATCGATTACGCCGTCGGCAATATGGGCGAGCGTTATGTCGATACGCCGAATGCCTTCGCCTATCGCAAGGCGCTAAAGGCGGACTGCACCTGCAATGGCCGCGATCCCGCAGGCCTCGCACCGGTCGATCTGTCGCTGGACACCACATTGCGGCTCGGCGACATCGTCGCCACCGCGAACGGACTTGTTGCCTATTCCGGCACGCAGACGGCCAATGGCCGGAGTACGGAATTCACGCCCGTCAGCAGCTATTCGGGCCTGACGCCAGAGCTGCGCGCGCGCCTCGGCGAGATGAAAGTCGCGCCCGTCGCAGCGGAAATTTCCGAAGACACCTATTCGTCGGAGGATATCACCAGCGCGCTGCCGGAGCCGCGATACGCGCAGCCGATGGCGCCGGACGCGACGTTGCCGAAGATCGCCATGCCGAAAGCCAAACGCGCGCTGTGAAGCGACGGCACCGCTTCCGTAAATCTCGCGCAATCTCTCTGGTCTTCTCTCTACGATCTTTCCCCGGCCGAGCGCCGTCCGATGACAGGCTCCAGCGGGGATCCAGACTCTCCAACGATGTCGCGTCATCCTGTGGTGCGCCCCGACTTTCGGCGCGCCTCAAGGATGACGGCGCTCTGTTTTTCGCGGCGACGACATTGTGGGTGTTGTGTCCCGGGCGCGATGCAGCGTGTAACGCTGCTTCGCAGAACCGGGACCGTAACATACACCGCACTCGTCACGGCCCGGCTCGGCAACGCACCGCTTCGCGC
>JAFKEQ010000006.1:5000-136696 GCA_017308575.1 Afipia sp. | reverse complement strand
TCGGAGGCGGAAACGCCCGTCCTGTCCCGGAAGAACGCTCCCCTCGCCCAAAATCGCCGCATGTGGAGCGCCGCGAGGCGACGCGCTTCCTTTTCGCAGAGGAAGCGAACCGACATCCTTTGCGCCTTGCGGCGCTCCATGCCCCTCATGACGGGGGCGCGATGATGAAGGATCACCTCGCGCGATGCGCGGGAGCGAATGCGCATGCGTGAGTGAAGCAGGCGCGCAAATTGAAGTGGCTGTCTGAAAATTGAATCGGGAAATCGAGGTGAAGCGCAGCGCTTCAACACTCACAATCGTCATACGCGGGCTTGACCCGCGTATCCATCGCATCTTGTAAAATGCATCTGCCGAAGGAGATGGATGGCCGGGTCAAGCCCGGCCATGACGGCCTGTGGTGACAAGCGATACTTGCCACACCCACAGCGTCGCGCCCGCGAAAGCGGGACGCGGAGCGATTGCGCGATCAGCGCGGCGGCGCCGGCAATTCCGGCACACTCTCGACCAGCGTGCCCGCATAGACGATCGGACCGGTGGCGACGCCGCTTGGCGATCCGCCTTCCGGCTCCAGGGTCACCGCATAAGTGGCGCGGTTGATCATGTCGCTGTCGTAGTCCGCCAGCGACGGACGTATGGTGAAATCGCTGCCGCCGATCACCCCAAGCGAGCGAGGGCGCGTCAGTTTGTCCGACACCAGCCAGAGTTCGTAGCTTTTGCCCGACGTTGGCGCAGCGCCAACCTTGCGCACGGTGAATGTCTTCGTCGCGGTATCCACCGTAAGAATGAAGGCGGGCGCAGCGGATGTCTGCTGCAGCACGGCCACGAACTGCGCAGGCTGCGGAGCCGGCGGCGCAGGCACGTTCACCACCTGAACCTTCGGCTTCACGCGCAGTCCTTCCGGCAGCAAATCCGGACGATAGGCCTGCAGCGCGATCACGCCGGCAAGCGCGGCTGCGATCGCCGTCATAACCCATCCGAAGACAGGTTCGCGGCGGCGCGGGCGCTCCGCGATAGCCGGTGCGGCGTTGGAGAGGTGCGCAGCGTCCAGTTCAGCAATGAGTTCGGGCGTGCCGGAATCGCGGGACGGCGTAGAGTCCGCAACCAGCTCAGGCGCCGCCTGCTCCGCATCGGCGACATCCGATCCTGTCGCAACCGGAGCAACATTCTCGGGTGGGGAAGGCAGCCGGGTGTAATCGAACTGATCGGCGGACGTCACCGTAACCGGCGTGTCCACAACCGCTTCCGGCTCGCCTGGCGAAGCCTCGCCCGGGACCGGCGACACCGGCGCAGCAGCAGCGACAGGTGCTTCCTGCACTGGCGGCGACTCGGGCTGCGGCTCTTCGACGGGAGGCGCGGCCTCCGTCTTGCCGAGACCGAGCACAGCGCTGATGTTGCCCCACAGATGCGCGGGAGGTTCGATCGGCACGACCATCTGGTGCAGCGGGCTGAGCTTGCGATCCCACGCCTCGACCACCTCCTTGAAGCCGTGATCGACGATCATCATGGTTTCGACAAGCGCGCGCTCTTCGGCATTCAGCGTGCCGAGCGCATATTCCGCGGCGAGCGCGATATGATCTTCGCTGTAGTTCATCTCAGGCCAGTCCCAGACATTGGCGAATGTCGATCATGCTGCGCCGAAGCCATGTCTTCACGGTGTTCAACGGCGTGTTGAATTTCTCGGAAATTTGTTCGCGGCTCCATCCATTGTAATAGGCCAGCAGCACCATCCTCTGCCGGTCGGGATCGAGTTGCCCGAGGCATTCCAGAATCCGTTTCAGTTCGTCCGTCATCTGGCTGCGCGCCAGGGGATCTGGCGTATCGGACGCGATTTCAGCGATGGCCGGCTCGTCTTCCAAAGAAACCTCGCTGCGTTTTCGCGCCACGTCGATGGCGCGGTTGCGCGCGATCGCGACCATCCACGTGACGGGAGACCCCAATGACGGGTCGAACTGGCCTGCGCTATTCCAGATTTTGACATAGGAGTCCTGGACCACATCCTCGGCAATATCCCGACGCCTCAAGATACGGAGCACCACGCCAAAGAGTTTCGCGCGGGTCGCCTCGTACAAGCTTTCAAATGCGACTTCGTCGCCCTTCGCGACGGAGGCAATCAACTCAGTCAAATCAGCCGGCGTCGCCATACAGTCCCCTCAAAACAGTTCACCCCACCCTATCCGGCAGCGCCAAAAAATCGCAGTCGTAATTGTGCCATTTCGTATCACATCTTACCCGCCGGTGGTCCAGCGAGAGGCACGTGCAATTCCCGTCGCGAAAAAACAAAGCCCGGGCGTTGCGGCCCGGGCTTTTAACATGAAACATTATTCGCGAAGATCGTGGCGGATAAGCGAGGACAACCTCGCAGGCCTGTCGCTCAATCAGACCGGGAACCGGGCCAAGAATCAGGCCAGGAATCAGACCCTGAATCAGGCCATGGCGATCCGCGACCGCATCAGACCGATGCTGTCGAGATCCGCCTGCTCGCGGGCGCTCTCCTCGGCGCGTTCGCGCGCCTGATCGCGTTCGTCGAGCAGTTCGACCTTCTTCAGTTCCTCGAAGGCTTCGCCCAGGATGGCCTTTGCGTCCTCGAGCTGGCCGCGCAGTTCGTCGGCCGAGCGGGTCAGGTTCTCGCGGCGCTGGATGGCGGCCTTGGCATAGGTCGGATAGGCGAAATGCGACGGGTCCTGAATGCCGGCGCGGTCCTGCTCGAGCTGGATCTCGCGCTCCAGATCGATCGACATGCGCTGGAAGTCGGCGATCATTCCTTCGATCTGAGCAACCCTGCGGCGCTTCTCGTCGACCTGAAACTTCTTCAGGCGGATCAGCGTTTCACGTGACTTCATCGACTCGTACTCCCCAGAAGTCCCAATCTGAAAGCGGGACGGAACCGGCTTCCCCCCAAGGGCCCCTCCGGTCAAACACAGATGACGGGATCATGGCGCGACAAAGTTAGCGTTCCGTTTCCAAGATCTGGAGGATTTGCTCCAATTGCCGATACCCCTCCGCCAGGCCCGTGGATTCATCCTTGCGCTGGCGCAGAAAGGCTTCCAGCGGCTCATGGAGACGGATGGCCTCGTCCACCTCCGGGCTGGAGCCAGCCCGGTAGGCGCCGAGCCGGATCAGTTCTTCCATGTCGGCGTAGGTGGCCATGACCTGCCGGGCACGGGTGACGCTTGGATAAAAAGCCGGGTCAGCGGACCGCGGCATCGTTCGGGAGACCGACTTGAGAATGTTAATGGCGGGATAGCGTCCGCGCTCCGCGATCGAGCGCTGCATCACGATATGACCATCGAGAATGCCGCGCACCGCGTCGGCCACCGGCTCATTATGATCGTCGCCGTCCACCAGCACCGTGAAGATGCCGGTGATGGTGCCTTCGCCAAGGCCGGGCCCGGCCCGTTCCAGCAGCTTCGGCAGTTCGGTGAACACCGTCGGCGTATAGCCCTTTGCAGTCGGCGGCTCGCCCGCGGACAGGCCGATCTCGCGCTGCGCCATGGCAAAGCGCGTCACCGAGTCCATCATGCACATGACGTCCTTGTCCTCGTCGCGGAAATACTCCGCAATCGCAAGGGTCAGGTAAGCCGCCTGGCGGCGCATCAGCGCGGGCTCGTCGGAGGTTGCGACGACGACGACCGAACGCGCCAAGCCCTCCTCGCCGAGGTCGTCCTGCAAAAATTCCTGCACCTCGCGGCCGCGCTCGCCGATCAGGCCGATCACCGAAACGTCGGCATCCACGTTGCGCGCCAGCATCGACAGCAACACCGACTTGCCGACGCCGGAGCCGGCGAAAATGCCCATGCGCTGGCCACGGCAGCACGTCAGAAACGTATTGAGCGAGCGCACGCCGAGATCGAGCGGCGCGCCGACCCGCTTGCGCGAATGGGCTGGCGGCGGCGCGTTGCGATAGGACATCGGCGATGCGCCCTGCACCAGCGGCCCCTTGCCGTCGATCGGCTCGCCCATCGCGTTAACGACGCGTCCGAGCCACGCCGCCGAGGGACGCACCTGACTCGCCGCGTTCGCGATCACCGCGCGGCATCCGCGCCGCACGCCTTCAAGTCCGGCGAAGGGCATCACCACCGCATTGTCGCCGGTGAAGCCGATCACCTCGCAGGGAATGAAACGGTTGCTGCCGGTGTCGATGACAATGCGCGCGCCGACCGACATGGCATGAATCGGCCCCGCGATCTCCACCATCAGACCGCGCACACCGACCACGCGGCCATAGATGTTGACGCCGTCGATATCGGAGATCTGTTCGGCGAGCGCCTTCACTGCAGGTTCGCTTTCACTAAAAAGCTGCCTTCATTGCGGAAACCTTAAGTTTCGACGATTTCGCGCCAGTCCCTTAACCCGCTGTTTACCCGCATCGTTAATCATTGCGTCACTGTCTTTGGTGACTGGGAGCACTCGACCTTCAGAAAGAAGGTGTGAGTCGCAGGAGTCGGTTAGGCCCGGCTCTTAATGTGGAACTTGAACGGCTAGGCTACGAAAAGCTGCTTGCGCGCAACATCTTAGTGCGATTCGACAAAAATTGCACGATAGAGCTTGCACAGACGAATCAGCATTTGTTAACCATATGCCGTCAGGATCCGAATCAGTTGTTCAAAGGCGTTTCCAGTGCCGCGAGTTGGCGGCCGGCCTGACGCCCAGAGCGGCGACTAGAGGGGACTGGCATGCGCGTATTGCTGATAGAAGATGACAGCGCCACTGCGCAGTCGATCGAGCTGATGCTCAAATCCGAGAGCTTCAACGTCTATACGACGGATCTCGGAGAAGAAGGCGTCGATCTCGGCAAGCTTTATGATTACGACATCATTCTGCTCGACCTGAACCTGCCGGACATGTCCGGATATGACGTTCTCAAGCAGTTGCGTGTCTCGAAGATCAAGACACCGATTCTGATCCTCTCCGGCCTCGCCGGCATCGAGGACAAGGTCAAGGGTCTCGGCGTCGGCGCCGACGACTACATGACCAAGCCATTCCACAAGGACGAACTGATCGCCCGCATCCACGCGATCGTGCGCCGTTCCAAGGGTCACGCCCAGTCGGTCATCCAGACCGGCGATCTGGTGGTCAATCTCGACACCAAGACCGTCGAAGTCGGCGGCCAGCGCGTGCATCTCACGGGCAAGGAATACCAGATGCTGGAGCTGCTCTCGCTCCGCAAGGGCACCACCCTCACCAAGGAGATGTTCCTCAATCATCTCTACGGCGGCATGGACGAGCCCGAACTCAAGATCATCGACGTCTTCATCTGCAAGCTGCGCAAGAAGCTTGCGAACGCTTCCGAAGGCCGCAACTTCATCGAAACCGTCTGGGGCCGCGGCTATGTGCTGCGCGAGCCGAGCGACGACGAAGTCCGCATTCCGGCTTGAGGCCGATACGACACCGGGAGTTCCTCCCAGACTGAGCCCCGCCGCAAATGGCGGGGTTTTTGTTTTGAAACAGGCGCAGTCTTGACGCGCCACAGCCGGATTTCCGCCATTTGGCGCATAAGGCGGAATGGCGGCAAACTTCGCCCCATAAGGCAAAGCCGGGGCGGATAAGGCAGCCCTAGATCATCAGCCTCACGACCAGTCCGGCGACGCCGCAAGCCGTCAGTGTCGGCAGCATTCCGATGTGCCAGCGGAACATCGCCAGCATCGCCATCGCGGACAGGACGAGTGCTTTCCCGTCCAGCGATGAAAGCTCCGGCCACGCCGGCCGCAGCCAGCCAAGTTGAAGTTCGCCGACATGGACGAACAGCACATGCAGCGCGAACCAGACCGTGAGGTTGAGGATCACGCCGACCACCGCCGCAGTAATCGCGGCCAGCGCGCCTGACAGCGCGCGGTTGCTGCGCAGGCGTTCGATGTAGGGAGCACCGAGCAGCACCCAGAGAAAGCACGGCACGAACGTCACCCATGTGGTGAGGCTTGCGCCGATCAGGCCGCCCACGAGCGGCGGGATTCCTCCCGGATCGCGAAAGCCCGCGAGGAAGCCGACAAAGGTCAGCACCAGGATCAGCGGTCCCGGCGTCGTCTCCGCCAGTGCAAGACCGTCGAGCATTTCGCCGGGATTGAGCCAGTGCAGATCGTTCACCGCCGCCTGCGCGACATAGGCCAGCACAGCGTAAGCGCCACCGAACGTCACCACCGCCATTTCCGAAAAGAACGCGGCCAGCGACGGATAGACACTGCTTCGCCCGAACAGCAGGACCAGCAGGATGACCGGCGCGATCCAGAGCGTGCCGCATGCCGTGACGACCTGAAGTCCGCGCGTCAATGTCGGCCGCGTTTGCGATGCAGCCGCGACATCGGCGGCACGGTCAGTCGGTTCGCCTTGTAACGATACAGCGCCAACCGCATGCGGCGCGATCTTCGCCGCGCAGAACCCGAACATACCGGCCGCGATGATGATCAGCGGAAACGGAATATGGAATCCGAAGATCGCGATGAAGGCGACCGCCGCGAGCACATACAGCGCTCTCGTTTTCAGCGCGCGCCGGGCGATGCGCAGCAGGGCTTCGATGACGATGGCCAGCACGGCCGCCTTGAGGCCGAAGAACAGTCCCGAGACCAGATCGAGCGCGCCATAGAGCGCATAGATGGTGCTCAGGGTCACGATCACGATGAATCCCGGAAGCACGAACAGCGTTCCGGCCATCACGCCGCCGCGCACGCCGTGGAGCAGCCAGCCGATATAGGTGGCGAGTTGCTGCGCCTCCGGTCCCGGCAGCAGCATGCAGAAATTCAGGGCGTGAAGAAATCGCGCGTCGGAAATCCACTTGCGCTCATCGACGAGCACGCGATGCATCAGCGCGATCTGTCCGGCTGGACCGCCGAACGACAGCAGCGCGATGCGCAGCCAGACGAAGAAAGCTTCGCGGATGGAAATATCGACGGGCGCAGCCGGTTCGACGCGCTGTTCGGGCGAAGGGCTGGTCGATGGCATGGCACGTCCCTGCAATGGATGCGGACGCGATACGTCGGCAAAATGCCTGCATGCCGCCTGTCGGGAGGTCACGCTCCCGCACGCAGTCTAGCCGGATTTCAGCTTCGGGCCACGGCCTTCATTAGCCCGGCGCCCATGATAGGCGCCAGTGACGGCGCGCGCACCGCGTTCGGCGTGTAGACGCCGCGCAGGTCCGGCATCGCGCGATAGGCTTCGGTCAGGCCGACCACCGTTTCGGCCGCGCCGAGGAACAGATAGCCGTCGGGCTCGGTCACGCGCTGCATGCGTGCGAACACGTCGGCCTTGGTGGTCTGATCGAAATAGATCAGCACGTTGCGGCAGAAGATGATGTCGAAAACGCCGAAGTGCGAGAAGTCGTGCAGCAGATTGGTCTGCTGATAGCGGACCATGCCGCGAATGTCGGGATTGATCTGCCAGACATCGCCGACCTGCTTGAAATGCTGCACCAGCATCTGGATCGGCAGGCCGCGCTGGACTTCGAACTGGCTGTAGATTCCGGCCTTCGCCTTTTCGAGCACTTCCTGCGACAGATCGGTCGCGACGATCTCGCCGCGCCAGCCGGCCGGCAGCATCTCCTTGAGGATCATCGCCAGCGAATACGGCTCCTGGCCGGTGGACGACGCCGCGCACCAGATGCGGATGCTGCGGCGGTTGGCGCGCGCTTTCAGCAACTGAGGCAGGACGGTCTGGCGCACGTTTTCGAACGGCACCTTGTCGCGGAAGAAGAATGTCTCGTTGGTGGTCATCGCCTCGACGACATCGACCGTCAGCGTTTCCGAACCGCTCTTCAGTCTCTGGACCAGTTCTCCAATGCCAGACAGTCCGGCCTTGCGGGCGAGCGGCAGCAACCGGCTTTCGATCAGATACTGCTTGTCCGACGACAGCAGCAACCCTGACCGATCCTTCAGAAGCTTTTGCAGGTACTCGTAATCCAGTGGTGTCACCCGCGAACTCCTGAGAAAATGCGAACAACCTTGGGGCCGATCTGATCCAGCGGCAGGATGGCCGCGCAAACGCCGGCATGGGCGACGGCGCCGGGCATGCCCCATACGACGCTGGTGGCTTCGTCCTGCGCGATGACGCTGCCGCCCGCTTCCACGATGGTCTTGCCGCCCCTGGAGCCGTCCGATCCCATGCCCGTCAGCACGACGGCGAGAATTCCGGCCTGCCAGAACTCGACGGCGGACGAGAACAGCGGATCGACGGCGGGTTTGCAGAAATTGATCTGCGGTCCGTCGTCGAGAGCGATCACAGGGCCTGCAGCCGAGCGCGCGACGCGCATATGGCGGCCGCCCGGCGCGAGATAAATCCGGCCCGCCTTGACCGCTTCGCCGTCAACCGCCTCATGGGCAGGCCGCCCGCTGGCGCGCGCCAGATGTTCGGCGAGAATGGTCGTGAAAGTCGGCGGCATGTGCTGGGTGATCAGAACCGGAACCTGGTTGATCACCGGGCCGATACTGGCGACGAGCGTCATCAGCGCCTGCGGGCCGCCGGTGGACGAGCCGACCAGTAGCACGCGCGGCTGGGTGATGCCGAACGGACGCGTCGTCAGTTTCGAATGTTCGGTGCGCGGCGA
The DNA here is from genome assembly GCA_017308575.1 of Afipia sp. GTDB lineage: Bacteria > Pseudomonadota > Alphaproteobacteria > Rhizobiales > Xanthobacteraceae > Afipia. The sequence continues at coordinate 128,166 of JAFKEQ010000006.1, read as the reverse complement.
GGCAATGGCCGCGGCACGCGCCACGGGCGCATGCGCAGGCTGCGCCGGTGCAAGCGTCGGCTCCGCCGCGGGACGGCGCAGCCGCGCGCCGAGATGACGGATTTTCTCGACCAGATCGCGCTTGAACGTATCGGCCGCGGACATCTCCCGCGTGCTCTCGGGCTTCGGAATGTAGTCCGAGGCTCCGAGCGAAAGCGCCTTGAGGCTGATCTCGGCGTTCCGCCGCGTCAGCGTCGACGCCATGATGATAACCAGATCGCGCTTCTTGCCGAGCAGCAGCGGCAGCGCGGAAATGCCGTCCATATCCGGCATTTCGATATCGAGCACGACCACATCGGGATCGACGCGCTGGACCTGATTGACGGCGTCCAGTCCCGTGCGCACAGAGGCCGCGACGGTCAGATCCGGTTCCGCATCGATCCAGCGGGAAATCAGCCCGCGGATCACGGCGGAGTCGTCCACCACCATCACACGCAGCGGCTCAAGCCGGCTTCCGGCTGCGTTCGAAGGGGACAGGACTGCAACACTCATCAGACAACCAACTCTACGCAACAAACAAGGCAGGACGCAATTTCAGCAAACAGTCCGGACGCACCCAGTGGGAGCGCCCGGCCGCAGGTCAGATCAGGCCGACTTCGTGAAACTTCGCCGTCACGATGTCCTTGTCGAACGGCTTCATGATGTACTCGTTGGCGCCGGCGTGAAGCGCGCGCGCGATGTGCGCGACGTCGTTCTCGGTGGTGCAGAACACGACCTTGGGCGCATCGCCGCCGGGCATCTGGCGCAGATGGCGCAGGAATTCGTAGCCATCCATCACCGGCATGTTCCAGTCGAGCAGAACCGCATCGGGCATTTCCCGCTTGCAGACTTCCATCGCCTTCTCGCCGTCCTCGGCTTCGGCGATCTGGAAATCCAGCCCTTCAAGAATCCGGCGCGCGACCTTCCGGATGACGCTCGAATCGTCAACGATCAAACATGATTTCATTTCTAGCCTCTTGTTCTGTCGTTCCCGTTGGGCCTTGTGACGGGATGTTGAAGCGTTGTGTCCCAGATATCTCGTTCTTATGAAGCGTTGGCCCGGTTCAGGCAGCCAGCATGTCCGGAGCGATCTCAAGCACGCGATCCACATCGAGGACCACCATGAGTTGTCCGTCGAGGCGATGCACGCCACCCGCCATCTTCGCCATGCGCGGGTCGAGATTGACCGGATTCACTTCGCGGCTGTCGTCCGCGAGTTTCAGGACTTCGCCGATGCGATCGATCAGCAGTCCATAGGATTCGCCGCGAAGATCGACGCCCACCGCCATCGGCGGCCTGCCGTCGTCGTTCTTGGCAAGGCCAAGCCGTGCACGCATGTCGATCGCGGTCACGATGCGGCCGCGAAGATTGAGGACGCCGGCGACTTCGCTCGACGCCAGCGGCACGCGGGTCAGGCGCTCTGGCATGAAGACGTCCTGCACGCGCGCAATCGGAAGACCGAACAACTGGCCGCCGATCATCGCCGTCACGTATTCGGTCACGCCCTGATCCGTGCTTTCGGTATTTGCATCCATCGTCATGTTCCTTATGCCGCCTGGCTCATTTCAGCGGTCTGTTCCTTCAGCGCGGCGATCAGTCCGGGCCGGTCGAATTTCGCGACATAGTCGTGGAAGCCTGCCTGCCGGCCGCGTTCGATCGCCGCCGGAGAGACGAGCGACGACAGCGCGATGATCGGCGTGCTTTCCATGCGGCGGTCGGCGCGGATCGCTTCGGCGAATTCGAAGCCGTTCATGTCCGGCATCTCGATGTCGGTCAGGATCACGTCGAACTGGCCGCCCGAGCGCAGGACGCCGAGGCCTTCCTGTCCGCTCTGCGCGACGGTGACGCGATAACCGGCGGCCTTCAGCACCGGCGCGAGCATGTTGCGGAAGAACGCCGAGTCATCGACCAGCAGAACCGTCTGCGCGGTGGACGACGGACGCATTTCCTTGCGGTTGAACCAGTCGGCGAACGCCATCGGCAGGAAATGCCCGACGTCGATCACTTCGGTGGCCTGTCCCTTGACGACGGCCGATCCGAGGATGCCGTCGCGGGTGCTCGCCACTTCGATGCTCAGTTGCTCCTCGACGATGTCGATGATCTCGTCGACCACGAGGCCCATCGAGCGGCCGTCGTCGGCAAATACGAGAATCGGCTGCACGCCGCTTTCGCGAATGACGACGCCCTCGATCTCGACCAGCGGCATGAGCTGTTCGCGATACTGGACCATATGGCGGCCGTTCGAGAACTCGATCTTCTCGACGGCGATTTCTTCCAGACGCGTGACAAGCGACAGAGGCACCGCCTTCGCCTGCGTCGATCCAGCGCGGAACACCAGCAGCGAGGTGAGCTGTGCGTCGGAATTGGTGCGGGCCGCGGCGCTCTCGTCCGCGATCTCGCTCTGCGATGCCCCAGCCGTTCCCAGCGCCTGGGCGATGCCGTTCGGATCGATGATCATGATCACCGCGCCGTCGCCGAGGATGGTGTTGCCGGAGAACATGCCGATATGGCGCAGCTTGGTGGACATCGGCTTGACGACGATTTCCTCGGTGTGGAAGACGCCATCGACCACGATGCCGAAGGTCTGGCTGCCGACCTGGGTGACGACGATGAAGCCGTTCTCCGGATCGCTCGACGCGCCGTCGTCGATCTTGAGCAGCTTCTTGAGGTGCATCAGCGGCAGCAGCTTGTTGCGCAGGCGCAGCACCGGCGTGTCCTTGATCCGCTCGATGCGATGATCCGAATTGGAGCGCGCGCGCACCAGTTCGACCACCGACAATTGCGGGATCGCGAAACGGTCGCCAGCAGCTTCGACGATCAGCGCGGAGACGATCGCCAGCGTCAGCGGAATCTTGATGGTGAAGCTCGATCCCTCGCCCGGCACCGATTTCACGTCGATGGTGCCGCCGATCTGGTCGATGTTGGTGCGGACCACGTCCATGCCGACGCCGCGGCCGGACACGCTGGTGATCGCAGCAGCGGTCGAGAAGCCCGGCGCGAAAATGAACTTATGGATTTGCGCCTCGGTCATCTTCTCGGCATCGGCCTCGGAGACCAGACCGTTGGAGATGGCCTTCTGCTTGATGCGCTCGGTGTTGAGGCCGCGGCCATTGTCCGCGATGCAGATGATGATGTGGCCGCCTTCATGATAGGCGGAGACGCGGATGGTGCCCTGCTCCGGCTTGCCGGCGGCGACACGGTCGGCGGTCGATTCAAGGCCGTGATCGGCGGAGTTGCGGACCATGTGCGTCAGCGGGTCCTTGATCAGATCCAGCACCTGGCGGTCGAGTTCGGTGTCGGCGCCGTGCATTTCCAGTTCGATCTGCTTGCCGAGTTCGCTCGACAGATCGCGCACGATGCGCGGCAGCTTCTGCCACGCATTGCCGATCGGCTGCATGCGCGTCTTCATGACGCCTTCCTGCAGTTCGGCGGTCACGTTGGAGAGGCGCTGCAGCGGCACCTTGAATTCGGAGTCTTCGTTGCGGCGGCTGATCTCGAGCAACTGGTTGCGGGTCAGCACCAGTTCGGAGACCATCGTCATCAGGTGTTCGAGGGTATCGACGTTGACGCGAATGGACTGGTTCGCGACCTTGTCGCTTTCGGAGGCCTCGTTCTCGATGACGGACTTCTTCGCGCCTGCCTTGGCGGGCTTCGGCTTGGCGGCCTCGGCCTGCGGAGCCTCGACCTTGGGCGCGTCCGCCTTGGGCTCTTCCGGCTGGGCGGGCGCAATCGACGGCGCGACGATTTCCGTTTCGGTCTCGCGGAAGGCGCGCTCAAGCTCGTCGAGCGACACTTCGCCGGGGCGCAGTTCGCGCTCGAGGGTCTGTTCGACCAAAGCGCCCTGCGCGACAGGCGCGGCAGCGGGCGCAGCCGGTGCGGCAGCGGCAATCGCGGGGCCGTGTTCGGCCAGATGATGAAGTGCGTCGATCAGATCCGGATCGCTGCCCTCGGGCTCGGCCTCGGTGGCCTCGAGCTGACCGAGAATGTCCTTGATGCGATCGATGGTGTTCAGGATCAGCGTCACGGCTTCGCCGGTGACCGGCATGCCGTCGCGGAATTTGCCCATCAGCGTTTCGGCGGCGTGGGCCAGGGATTCGAGCCGCGGCAATCCGAGAAAGCCGCAAGTGCCTTTGATCGTATGAACAAGCCGGAAAATATTATCGAGGATCTTCGCGTTGTTCGGCTCCTGCTCGAAGCGGACGAGCTGATTGTCAACGGTGTCGAGACTCTCGTTGGTTTCAGTCAGAAATTCCCTAAGCAAATCGTCCATCAGACCCAAGCCTTCACACTACCGGCGCGCGACACGCACCTCCCGGAACTGGCTCAGTCTCGACGTAAAGCGTTTAATATTGGTTGAGTAATCAGAAAAGAACACGTTGAATAAAGCGCTAAGGCGCAAAAAGAGGCCGCCGGAAGCAACCGCGGCGGCCAATTCTTAAAGATTACTGAAAAACGATCAGGCCGCGGTGACGGTGACCGCATCCGGCTCGGCCGCGAGCGACACTTTCAGGCCACAGGCGTCCGCCAGCAGCGCGGTGTAATAAGGCTGCACCGCATGCGCCGACACTGAGCCGGCATTGGCGAGATTCAGTTGCTCGGCGATGTTCTGCGGCTCGCGCGCATTGGTGCCCGCCGCGCGAATCCGAAAGCCCATCGTATCGCCTTCGCCGACCGGATCGACGGTCAGTTCGCCGCCGCGCGGAATCGCCTGCTGCGCGATGACGAACATGTTGAGCAGCAGCTTGACGCGGTTCTTCGCCATCAGGACGTGAGGCAGATTCCAGACGATCTTCGTCTTCGAGTCCTCGAGATGATTGCGCGTCATCTTCTGGGCCTCGCCGAGATCGATCTGCGAGCCCGCCGATCCGGCGGCGCCGTAGGCGATGCGGCAGAACTGCAGCCGCGCCGAGGTGGACTTCGCGCTCTTGCGGATCAGGTCGAGGGCGAATTCCTTGTCGTCGTCCTTGTTGCTGCTGTCGAACACTTCAAGGCCGTTGACGATCGCGCCCACCGGGTTGATGAGGTCGTGGCAGACGCGCGAGCACATCAGCGCGGCGAGTTCGAGAGCGTCGGGGGTGGGGCCGGGAGTTGGCGTGTCAGACATGATCTTCCTTGAATTCTCTTGAGATTTGCCGGATCAGTAATGTCCTGCAATCAGGCGAGGATGGAGGCGCGCGATGGTGACGCGGCGAATCACGCATGCTTTTGTGGTTTGATACACCGAGCCCGCCCACGCTGCCACCGACCAGAGCCACGAACCACAACGGATTGACGACCGATATGCACGACACCGGAACCGATCGATGACCGAAATCTTGAGTCCGGTGATCGAAGGACATGCCGCAGCCGCCCTGCTCGAACCGCTGACCGCCCTCGTGGCGCAGGCCGGGGCGGCGATCCTCGCCGTCGATCGCTCCGGCATGGGAGTCGAGAACAAGAGCGACGGCTCGCCGGTGACGATCGCGGACATGGCGGCGGACCGGATCATCGCGCAGGGCCTCAAGGCGCTTGCGCCGAATGTGCCGACATTATCGGAAGAGCGGGTCGACAAGACAGCCCGCGCTTACAAGGACAGCTTTTTCCTGGTCGATCCGCTGGACGGCACCAAGGAATACATCGCCGGGCGCAACGAATTCACGGTCAATATCGCCCTCGTGACCTACGGCAAGCCGGTGCTCGGCGTGATCGCTGCCCCGGCCCTCGGGCTGATCTGGCGCGGAATGGTCGGACGGTCAGCCGAGCGGCTGTCCATGACCACGGACGGGCGTGTCGGCTCTGCGCAGCCGATCCGCACCCGCCCGTGCCCGGCCCCCGGACAGCCCTGGGTCGTGGCGGTCAGCCGCTCGCATGGCGACGCCCGCAGCGAGGCCTTTATCGCGGCGCGGCCCGGCGCGGTCCGGCAGGCGCTCGGCTCGGCGGTGAAGTTCGGCCGCATCGCGGAAGGCGTGGCCGACATCTATCCCCGGCTGTCGCCGACCTCCGAATGGGACGTCGCGGCCGGTCATGCCGTGGTGGCGGCGGCGGGCGGCCGGATCACCGACAGCAAGGGCGCGTCCCTGTCCTTCGGAGAAGGACGCGAAAACTATCTGGTGCCGGAATTCATTGCCTGGGGCGACCCGGCGGCGGCTCAATAATCCGCCAGCGTGTCCACCAGCGCCGGCCAGCTGGCGTCGGCCTGTTTTAGGACCGCCTTCGGATCGGCCGCGAAGGCGCTGCGGTTTTCGTCGCGGCTGAAAAGATAAAGGCGCTCGCCGGACACCAGCCAGAGCTGCGGCCGCCCCGCGATCGCCTTGCCCCGCGCCACATCGACCGGATCGTACCCGCCGAACCTCGGTCCATAAATGTCCTGATGCGCCAGAAACTCGGTGCGGTTGGCCTCGTTCCGGAAGCGCCAGACGGCTCCGGCCGCCCCCGCCTCGATATCGGGCAGCCCTTTGACCGCCTCGGCGTCGGTGAAATAGGCCACCGGATCGAATCCGTCGATGGCAAGGCCGGTATGGCGGTTCACGACCAGCCGCTCGGTCAGCGCAGCCGCCTCCCCGCACAGGGCCGCCATACCTGCCAGCACTGCAAGGCAGGCAATTCCAAGGCGCCGCACTTTATTTTCCTGCCGCCGTAACGTCATAGTTGATGCCGATAAAGAATCGAGTCGGGGAACTGGGGCCGCAGCTTAAGCCGACGCCTGTCAGCAAGGCGTTAAACGGTCGCCACTGAACCTGACATATCCGGCCATCAGGCCGATCAAGGGGTGAGACATTCATGTTCTTCGCTTCGCGAATTGCGGCGCTGGTCTTTGCGGCGACGGTATCACTGGCAGTGCCCGCAGCGGCCCAGCAGCGGGCCCCGGCCAATACCTATGGTCCTGACGAACTGGTCGGAGCGGGCCATCGCTTCTTCGGCAGCGTGTCCCGCGGCCTCGCCTCGGTGATCGAGCGCGCCGTCAGCCAGTGGGGCCTGCCCAACGGCTATGTGCTCGGCGAGGAAGGCAGCGGCGCATTCGTCGCCGGTCTGCGCTACGGCGAAGGCACGCTCTACACCAAGAACGCGGGCGACCTGCGGGTCTACTGGCAGGGTCCCTCGGTCGGCTTCGACTGGGGCGGCGACGGCGCGCGCACCATGGTGCTGGTCTACAATCTGCCCGCCACCGAAGCGATCTATCAGCGCTTCGCGGGTATCGACGGCTCCGCCTATATCATCGGCGGCTTCGGCATGACGGCCCTCACCGCCAATGGCGTCGTGCTGGTGCCGATCCGCTCCGGCGTCGGCCTGCGGCTGGGCGCCAATATCGGCTACCTGAAGTTCACCCCCCGGGCGACCTGGAACCCGTTCTGACGCCGTGATGACGGCCTGATCCGGCCTATTCCCTCCGCTCTGGCGGAGGCGGGCGGATTCACGTTAACGCATGGTCCAGCTAGCTTTTTCCCGGCCCGCCGTGGCATGGTGAAACAGTTAACAATTCCTGTGCAGGGGTCATGCTGATGGTCGAGCCGATCATGTATCTGGCGATCGGTTTTCTGGTTTCGATGCTGTTCGGACTGATGATCGTGCCGCTGGTTCACAACCGCGCGGTGCGGCTGACGACGAAGCGTCTCGAGGCCGCCACGCCCCTGTCGATGGCCGAGATTCAGGCGGACAAGGACCAGTTGCGGGCCGAGTTCGCGATGTCCGCGCGGCGGCTCGAAATGAGCGTCGAGCAGCTCAAGAACAAGACCTCCAGCCAGCTTGCCGAACTCGGCAAGAAATCCGACGCGATCAACCGCCTGAAAATCGAGCTGGGCGAAAAGAACGCCGCGATCTTCTCGCTCGAGGCGCGCGAGAAGGCGCTGAAGGACCAGTTGCGTGCGACGGAAGAAGAGTTCTCCACCAAGACGCAGTCGCTGCGCAACGCCGAGCAGTTGCTGAGCGACAAGCAGAGCGAGCTTGCCAGACTGAACAGCGAACTGTCGCAGCGCTCCATGACTGCGGAAAGCCGGCAGGTCGAACTGGTGGCGGTGCGCAGCCAGATCGACGCCTTGCAGAACCGCGTCAACGACGCGGAAAAGGACCTCTCCGCCAGCCAGCAGCGCCTGACCGATCATCGCAACGAAGCCGAGATCGCGACCCGCGAACTGGGCGACGCGCGGGGCAAGGTGGAAAACCTGAGCGGGCGCGTCGGCGATCTCGACCGCCAGCTCGTGGTGCAGACCAAGGAAACCGAGATGCTGTCCACGCGCGTCAGCGATCTCGAGAACCGCCTCGCCCTGCAGGGCAAGATCCTCGCCGAGCGCGAATACGAGAACAACCTGCTGCGCCAGCAGTCGGAAGCCGCCAAGCGCACCGAGCAGAAGCTGCGCGAGGACATGGAAGCCGGCAGCGGCAACTCCGCCGCGATGGACAAACTGCGCGCCGAGAAGGCGTCGCTGGAATCGCAGCTCACCGTCGCTCGCGACGAACGCGCCAAGCTTCAGCGCGACATCAACCTGATCCAGCAGCAGGCGGAAAGCTCCTGGTCCACCGAGCGCATGGAGAATGCGCTGCTGCGCGAGCGCATCAACGACATCGCCGCCGAAGTCGCCAAGCTGGCGCTGACGCTGGAGGGACCGGATTCGCCGATCGAGGCGATCCTCGTCTCGGACGAGCAGAAGCCTGCGATCAGCGCCATCGTCAAAGCCACGGGGACCAACGGCGCGGCAGCGACCAATGGGGCCGCATCGAACGGAGCAGGCGTCACGGAGGCGCGCGGCACTCTGGCGGAGCGTATCCGGGCGCTGCAGGCCCATGCCTCCCGGGCCCGCCAGCCGGGCTAACCGCCCAGTTCCGACATTCGCGGTGAACCGGGTATCAAATGCAGACACTCGCGGGTATTTCTTCCGCGCAGGGGCTGCCCGCGCTTGACACCCCCGCCCCTGCTTCTCTAAATCCCGGGCCTGATCGGCCCAATGGGCCGCTTAGGGCGCATAGCTCAGCGGGAGAGCGTTCCCTTCACACGGGAGAGGTCCAAGGTTCGATCCCTTGTGCGCCCACCATTTAGCTTTTTGGACGATTTTCCGACTCGCTGGCTTCGGACAGAACATTCCGGAAACCTGATCAATAGACCCTGGAAAGTTCGGGGATAGTTCGACGGATAAGCTAATGCTGCGGTAAGTGGCGGGACGAGGCCATCACATGGTTCTATTGCACAGGTGATCTTTCCTGCGACTGCCATGTCGCGCCATATTCGCCGCGAATAACCTGAACACGATCAATATAGCGCAGCAAACTAGCGCTAATCACGGCCTGCGCAAGGCAGATCGTAACCAGCAAGATAGCCGCCAGTCTCTCTCGAGGAGCCGCCGCATAAATTACGATACGCGCAGCCCACAAGGCCATCACCGGCGCGATCACAATCATGTAGTGACGATATGCCCCTGCTCCGAAGCTCGTTAGCATCGTCATCAAGAGGCCATAACCCCACAGACTGGCATTGATGAGAACCGCCTCGGGCGAGCGGCCGATGAAGGCCTCCCTCCAGGAAAGTCTAAGCCAAATTGCCCGGCGCATCGCCGCAACAAAAACGGCCACCACGATGCCTGCGATCGCCACGTGCGCTACCGCTACAAGATAAGTCGGCACACCTCCGATCACTGGATCCGCAAGAAATTCGATCATATCCATGCTTCCCAGCGCGTATTCACTCCCTAATCCAAAAGGCTGCTGTACCCAGCGCACGAAGAAGGAGAAAATCGGAATGCGCAGACCTTGCATGGCCGTCCCACCACTGCGCGCCGTCTCCATGAGCCAGGGAATTGCCGGCAGTGTTCCTGCGAGGCTTCCCGCGATCCAACTTCCGAACCGGACCGACTTCCGATTCTGCAGCGCGGTCCAACCCACTAGAGCTATGACCAGAAAGAAAACGCCAAGATGAATCTGCGCCATTAAGGCGCCGAGTGCGCCCCAGATAAACGAAGCTATGATGTTATGGCGCATAGACCACGCAGCGATGAGCGCCACGGTTAATAGCGGCAGCGTGCTCGGCGGCCAGATCTTTCGTTCGAAGACGATAGCCAAGGGATTAAGCGCCCATAACGCCGCCGCCCATAACCATGTCGCCCGTCGTTCGCGTGGCACAAGCGCAAACGCGAATGCAACCAGAGCGATGAGTGCTGCACTATTGAGGCATTGCACCGCGCGTGCCAGTTCTGGCGGCGACTGGACTTGAAAAATCTTAGCGAGCGCACCAAACACCCACAAGCTCATCCCTGGATTGGTACCCCCTACGCTGGCTGGCATGCCTGTCGCATTCCAGGCGTCACCTGCTGCCATCGCCAGCGCGTGATCAAATGTCCATCGCTCGTCACCCTTCCACTCGATGTCGGCAGAATAAGCGAAGCGAAGCGTGATGCCCGCGATTAGCGCGATGGCGAGCCCCGCATAAGCGACAAAATGGCGGACTTCCATAGTGCGCATAGGGCGGCGATAAGCAGGTGCGGTGCGGATGTTGTGCTCTGACGCCATTCCAGCAATCTTTAATGAGTTGCAAGCGTTACTGAATCAAACATCAACAGCTAGAGAAATCCTCGTTCGCCATAAGTGACGATCGCACAATGAAGGTGCGGCAAAGAGCGTTTGATAAAATGTGCGCCATACGGCGGTTAATTCAGTCGATAAGACATGCCGCGGCTAAACCAAGCAAGCCAAGTCTAGCGGAAAAAGCTGGATCGTTTGAACGACTTTTAACATATCATATTCTCACCCGGCGCGACTAGATGTCCGACACACTCGAGCGGGAAACGCGAATACTTCGTGGTGAGCAATCTGTTTCCAAGGTCAACGACCAAAGACCCCTCGCGTCTGGCAGCGCTGCAAAGGATCTCTCGGAATTGATTGCCGTCCGGACAAACAAAAAGACCGGAAAAACTCCGGTCCTTCACATCGTCCAAACGGCGAGCGTCACTGAACGGCGGCTTTGATCGTGTCGTACTTGGTGCCCATGGTGCTGCCGAGGCTGTTGACGCCCGCGACGATCGCAACCGAAATCCCGGCCGCGATCAGGGCGTACTCGATCGCCGTGGCTCCGGTTCTGTCGCGAAAAAAAGCAATCAGCATTTTCATTCGATTGTCCTCATTGCAGTTCTTGCACAGGATGGCCGCAGGGCCGAGCGCGCGTTGGGAGCACAGATAACCTAGCGCCAACACACTGCTGAAGACTTAATTCAACATGGTTATATTACCGGCGCGGCGCGGCGCGCCCGATGTCCGGGTCAGTCCGCCCGCGCCGTTTTCAGCGCCAGCAGCGCAAGCAGCTTCATCCGCTCGGGGTCGCGTTCGCCCTGCGCGGCAAGCTCGACAATGTTCTTCGCAAGCCCCTGCACGCGGGCCGACCCCACCGGAAATGGCAGGGTCTCGACCGCCTCCTCGAACGCCTGCGTCATGGCGGCAATCACGTCGGGGCTGAACGACGAGCCCTGAAAAATCGTCATGTCGGGAAACCTTGCGAATATACCTGCGGTATCAACGCCGCAGGCATTCGCCCGGTTCCCCAATGCATTACATGACGACTTCGATCAGACGCGGTCCCTTCTCGCGAACGCTGTCCGACAGTTCGGTGTAGAAATCCTCGGCGGTGTGGACCGCGCGGCCGGACACGCCCATGCCCTTCGCAAGCGACACCCAGTCGAGCGTCGGATTGTCGAGGCTGAGCATTTCCACCGCCTTGCGGCCCGGCTCACCGGCGCCGACGCCGGCGAACTCACCCTTGAGGATCTGGTAGTTGCGGTTGGAGAACACGACGGTGGTGACATCGAGACTCTCGCGCGCCTGCGTCCACAGCGACTGAAGCGTGTACATCGCGCTGCCGTCGCCGACGAGGCACATCACCTTGCGATCGGGACACGCGACCGCCGCACCGGTTGCGACCGGCGGCGAAAAGCCGATCGAGCCGCCCATGTTCTGCAGCCAGTCATGCGGCGCGGCGCCGGCCGTCGGCGGAAAGAATCCGCGTCCGGTGGTGATCGATTCATCGATGACGATGCCGTTTTCCGGAATCGCCGCCGCGATGGCCTGCGCGATCGAGGCATGGTTCAGCGCGCCGGTCGGCTTCACGAGTTCGGCCAGCTTCTGCGGCTGCACGTCGGACGCCTTGGCGCCGACTGCATCGGCCAGCGCCTGGAGCGCGCCGACGGAATTCTCGCCCGCCGCGGTCATGCGATGCACCTCGCAGCCTTCCGGCTTCAGCAGGCTCGGCTTGTTCGGATAGGCGAAGAACCCGACCGGATCGTTGGTCTCCACCAGAACGATGTGGCGGAAATTCTTCAAAATCGGCAATGCCTGCTCGATCACATAGGGAATGCGGTCGATGGAGAAGCGGCCGCGCCCGCGCGCCATGCGCGGATTGTAGGTCTGGCCCATCACCTTGCAGCCGGTCTTGCTGGCGATCCGCTGCGCCAGCGCCAGACCTTCCTCGGTCAATCCCTTGCCGGTCAGCAGCAGCAAAGTGTGCTCGGCGTCACCATGCAGAACGCGCGCGGCTTCATCCACGGCCTGCGGCGAGTAGCTGACGCGCTGGGAATCCGCGGGCACCTGCGCGATGCCGTCCGCCTCGTTCCAGGCGGTGTCGGCGGGCAGGATCAGCGTCGCGATCTGGCCCGGATGGCTGCGGGCGGCGGCGATGGCGGCCGCGCCGTCGCGCGCGACGGACTTCGCATCCGGCGAGGTGCGCACCCATGCCGACATTGGACGCGCGAGGCCCTCGATGTCGGAGGTCAGCGGCGCGTTGTATTCGATATGATAGGTGGCATGCTGCCCGACGATGTTGACGATGCCGGAATGCGCCTTCTTCGCGTTGTGAAGATTGGCGAGGCCGTTCGCGAGACCGGGGCCGAGATGCAGCAGCGTGGAGGCGGGCTTTTCGAGCATCCGGTAATATCCGTCGGCGGCGCCTGTCACGACTCCTTCAAACAGGCCGAGCACGCAGCGCATGCCCTCGACACGGTCGAGCGCAGCCACGAAGTGCATTTCCGACGTACCCGGATTGGTGAAGCAGACATTCACATCGCCTGCGACCAATGTCCGCACTAGGCTTTCCGCACCGTTCATTCTTTCACTCCCGCTTGAGATTCTTCTTACCGCCTAGATCAACCATCCTTGGAACTGTTCGTCAAAGGGCCCTGCCGCGACCGGCCTATGCCGGAATGCAGACGGTGGCGTTTTTGCTGCTTCAGCGGTGAAATCATGCCCATCACATGGCCGTGGGTTGCGAAATCGGGCGGATTGTGGCCTGTCAGGTTATGGCCCCGCTGCGCTGCGGAGTTGCCGGATCGTCCAACCATCACCCAAGGGGGTCAAATGCTGCGTCTGCTTTCGGTCCTGTTAGCTCTGGCGATGTGGGGCACCGCGTCGCTCCCTGCCGCCGCGCGGGAACGCGCGCCAAGACAGCCTCAACAGGACTACGTCGTCGATGACTCGCCGTTCGCGAACTTCTTCCGCGGTTTCGGCAATGGCGTGAGCCCCGGACCCGGACCGGTCCCGCGGACTGTGGTCAGTTTCCAGAGCAACTATGCGCCCGGAACCATCGTGGTCGATACCCGCGAGCGCCGCCTCTACCTCGTCACCGGCAACGGCCAGGCCATCCGCTATGGCATCGGCGTCGGTCGGGACGGGTTCCGCTGGGGTGGCGTCCACCGCATCACGGCGAAGAAGGAATGGCCGTCATGGACGCCGCCCGCGCAGATGCTGCGCCGCCGCCCGGACCTGCCGCGCTTCATGGAAGGCGGCCCGGAAAATCCGCTCGGCGCCCGCGCCATGTATCTCGGCTCGACGCTCTATCGCATCCACGGCTCCAACGAGCCCGAGACGATTGGACAGGCCGTTTCGTCCGGCTGCTTCCGGATGGTGAACGACGACGTCATCGACCTCTACAACCGCGTGCAGGTCGGCGCGACGGTCATCGTCAAGAACTGAAAGACTGCTTGAAAAGTCCTCGATCCTTCGAGACGGCGCTACGCGCCTCCTCAGGATGAGGTTTTCAGACACGGATAGCGAGGCGTGCGCGCCTCGACACATCGCGAAGGCCGGTCCAATGGCACAATGCCGGGCCGGCCTTTTCATTTTTTCGTGGCCGACCGCCGGTTCCCTTGCACGCGGCGGATGCCGCGGGTAGCTCTGGACGTATCATGACAGCATCTCGCACAGGATGGCGGCACGCGCCCCGGATCGGAGCGCTGCTCGGCTGCATCGCGCTCGGGCTTGCGGTATTTTCGCCCGCACTGGCCGAGCCCGCCGCCGTCAGCGCCCGCAAAAAAAGCGAGAAGAGGACCTTCACCGACAGCGAGATCATCGAAGGCTTCATGAAGACGGCCTTCGGCGCGGAATACCATCTCGCCGGACGGGTCGACCGCATCCGCAAATACCACATGCCCGTGCGCATCTTCGTCGATGGGCCGAACCGGACCAGCCGGCAGGTGCAGCTCGGCAAGATCGTCAGGGACATTGCCGCACGGGTGCAGCATCTCGACATCGCAATCGCGGACAAGCGCGACGACGCCAACGCCGTGGTCACGCTGGTGCACGACCGCGATCTTCAGAAAACCATCGCATCATTCTACGGCGCGGAGAAAGCCAGCGAAATTCGCGACTCGCTCGATCCCCAATGCCTGTCGGGATTCCGCAAGAACGACAATTACGAGATTCAGCGTTCGGACGTGATCCTCACCATCGATAACGGCGACTTCGTCTTCTACGACTGCGCCTATGAAGAACTGCTGCAGTCGCTCGGTCCGATCAACGACACGGATATGGTGCCGTGGACGATGTTCAACGATCAGGTGTCGATGGGTTTCTTCGACATCTACGACCAGTACATCCTGAACATTCTTTACGACCCGCGCATCAAGGCCGGGATGACGGTCGATGAGGTGCGCGGCGTGTTGGTCGCCATCCTGCCGGACGTGCGCGCCTGGGTCGCGAAGGTGAACAACCTGCCGAATTAGATCGCAGAGACGTCTAATTAATGCTGCCTTGCAGGCACCACCATCCGCTCCGTCATTGCGAGGAGCACTAGCGACGAAGCAATCCAACTTTTCCTCTTAAGAGTGGATTGCTTCGCTTCGCTCGCAATGACGACAAGAAAGCAGCGCCCTACGCCGTCTTGTCAAACAGTTCGCGGCCGATCAGCATGCGGCGGATTTCGCTGGTGCCCGCGCCGATCTCGTAGAGCTTGGCGTCGCGCAGCAGGCGGCCGGTCGGATAATCGTTGATATAACCGTTGCCGCCGAGAAGCTGGATCGCATCCAGCGCGCACTGGGTGGCGCGCTCCGCCGCGTAAAGGATCGCGCCGGCGGCATCCTCGCGCGTGGTCTCGCCGCGGTCGCAGGCCTTCGCCACCGCATAGACATAGGCGCGCGAGGCATTCATCGCGACGTACATGTCGGCGACCTTGCCCTGCACCAGCTGGAAGGTGCCGATCGACTGGCCGAACTGCTTGCGCTCATGGACATACGGGATCACCGCATCCATGCACGCCTGCATGATGCCGAGCGGCCCCGCCGCCAGCACGGCGCGCTCGTAATCGAGGCCACTCATCAGCACGTTGACACCGCGCCCGACATGGCCGAGCACGTTTTCCTCCGGCACTTCGCAATTCTCGAACACCAGTTCGCCGGTATCCGAGCCGCGCATGCCGAGCTTGTCGAGCTTCTGCGCCGTCGAAAAACCCTTCATGCCCTTTTCGATCAGGAACGCGGTCATGCCGCGCGGCCCCGCCGACGGATCGGTCTTGGCATAGACCACCAGCGTCTCGGCGATCGGACCGTTGGTGATCCACATCTTCGAGCCGTTGATGACGTAGCGGTCGCCCTTCTTCTCGGCGCGCGTGGTCATCGACACCACGTCGGAGCCCGCGCCCGGTTCAGACATCGCCAGCGCGCCGACATGCTCGCCGGAAATCAGTTTCGGCAGATATTTCCGCTTCTGCGCATCGTTGCCGTTGCGGCGGATCTGGTTGACGCAAAGATTGGAATGCGCGCCATAGGACAGGCCCACCGATGCGGACGCGCGCGAAATCTCCTCCATCGCGATGCAATGCTCGAGATAGCCGAGCCCTGCGCCGCCATATTCCTCTTCGACCGTCATACCGAGCAGACCGACCTCGCCCAGCTTCGGCCACAGGTCGCGCGGGAACTGGTTGCTCTTGTCGATCTCCTCGGCACGCGGCGCGATCTCGTTCTGCGAGAAATCGCGAACGGTGTCGCGGATCGCATCGGCGGTTTCGCCGAGATCGAAATTGAAGGAATTGGTCGCGTTCGGAATCATCAAATCTCTCCCGGAGGCGCGGATTATGACGCGCCGTTCTGTTTGCCCGGACAATGCCACGGGCCGATTGCGGAGAGAAGGGGCAGAGCGCCGGACCGAACCGGCGCGGCGTGACAGCCGCTGCCAGCTTCGCCATCCGATGTCCCAGATGGCCATAAAACGTGCGGGCGAAATGTCTTGCACCCGACATTTCGCGTGTCGACCTTGGGGACGGGAAAATCCCGGAGCGGAGTTGCGTTAAAGCATTATCCGTCTCGTTGAATCGTGTTCCGGACGCGCTGCAGCGTTCTTCACGCTGCTGCGCAGAGCCGGGACCGCTACGAACTCTGGTGTTTGGGGCGGCCCCGGATCTGCGGAGCGGCATTACATGCCGCACCGCGTCCGGGGCACGAAATTTTTTCAAAGTCCATCAGACCAGCGCCCGCGAGGCTTCCCGCACCTTGCGGGTCGAGGCGTCGACGGACCGCGTCGCCTCGGCGATGTCGTTCATGTTGGCGTCGATGTCCGCCACGCCCTTGGCCGCCACCTGCATATTGGACGAGATGCTTTGCGTCACCGACGCCTGCTCCTCGACCGAGGCCGCGATCGCCGCCGAAATTTCGTTGATGCGGGAGATTGTCTGCGTGATGTCCTCGATGACCGTGACGGCGCTGCCGGTGGTGCCCTGAACCTCGGCGATCTGCGCGCTGATTTCGTCGGTCGCCTTGGCGGTCTGGGTGGCGAGGCTTTTGACTTCCGACGCGACCACCGCGAAACCCCTGCCCGCCTCACCGGCGCGCGCGGCCTCGATGGTCGCATTGAGCGCCAGCAGGTTGGTCTGTTCGGCGATGTTGTTGATGAGCTTGACCACGTCGCCGATTTTCTGCGCGGCGATTGCGAGCCCCGAGACGATCGTGCTGGTCTCGTTGGCCTGCTGGACGGCCTGCGTCGAGATCGTCAGTGCATCGGAGGCCTGACGGCTGATTTCGCTCACCGATGCGGCAAGCTCCTCGGCGCCCGACGCCACCGCCTGCATGTTGGACGATGTCTGCGTCGATGCGCCGGCGGCGCTCGACACCCGTTCGGACGTTGCGGTGACCGCATCGGTGATCTGACCGAGATCGATATCGATGGTCTTCTGCAATTCGCCGCGGCGAATGCGGTCCTCGGCCTGAGCCGTCGTATCGGTGGCGAACTTGACCACTTTCATGAACTTGCCGTCCGCGCCGCGGATCGGATTGTAGGAGGCCTGAATCCAGACCGGCCGGCCGCCCTTGGCGACACGCTTGTATTCGGCCGCCTGATACTCGCCCCGGCGCAGCCCATCCCAGAACGCGCGATACTCGGCGCTATGCCGGTAGTCCGGCTCGACAAACATGCTGTGATGCTTGCCCTGGATCTCATCCAGCGAATAACCGAGGGTCTTCAGGAAATTCTCGTTCGCTGTGATGACAGTGCCGTCGAGATTGAACTCGATCACGGCCTGCGATTTGCGGATGGCGGTGATCTGCCCTTCATAGTCGGCGTTGGTCAGCTTCTGGGCGGTGATGTCGGTCGCGAACTTGACGATCTTGAATGGCTTTCCGCCGCGATCCATCAGCGGATTATAGGAGGCCTGAATCCAGATTTGCCGGCCGCCCTTGGCGATCCGCGGGAATTCGCGGGACTGATACTCCCCGCGGCGCAGAGCCTCCCAGAAGCTGCGGTACTCGGCGCCGTCCCGATATTCCGGGTCCACGAACATGCTGTGGTGCTTGCCCTGGATTTCATCCAGCTGGTAGCCCATGGCGTTCAGGAAGTTCGGATTGGCGGTGATGATGGAGCCATCAAGATTGAACTCGATGATGGCCTGGGACTTTCCGAGTGCGTCCAGCTTGGCCCGAAGCTCCTGCGACTTCCTGAAGACGTGCATTTCTATGCCCCCTCAACCCGCCCGCATTGAAGTTACACCCGATTGGTTAAACAACTTTTACGAGTATTTGATGTTGGTAGTTCTCCGTATTGGAACCACAATCCGTCACCTCCAGCTAAAGTACAATCTTCGCGTGTATTTCAGGCGAGTGCCTTGCCGATGCCCCGCCGACGCTGTGTAATTCAGGACAGCGAGACGGGGTTTAACCCGCCGACGGGAGGACTGGCCGTGCACGGAACCATCAACAGCACCCGCGACGAGCGCCAGCGCGCGGCGCGCGAGCGCGCCTATTCCATGCCGCTCGCGGAATTTCATCCCGGCGCGCCCGAGCTTTTCCGCAGCGATACGCTGTGGCCCTACTTCGAGCGGCTGCGCAAGGAAGAGCCGGTGCATTACTGCACCACCTGTCCGGTCGGCGATTACTGGTCGGTGACCCGCTACAACGACATCATGCATGTCGATACCAACGCGGCGATCTTCTCATCCGACGTCAAATACGGCGGCATTACCCTGCGCGACGTCGGCGAGAACTACAACTGGCCGAGCTTCATCGCGATGGACGAGCCGAAGCACGGCCCACAGCGCAAGACCGTGCAGCCGATGTTCACGCCCGCGCATCTCGACCGTCTCGCCGTGCTGATCCGCGCGCGCTCCGCCGAAATTCTCGACAACCTGCCGCGCAACGAGACCTTCAACTGGGTGGACCGCGTTTCCATCGAACTGACGACGCAGATGCTGGCGACGCTGTTCGACTTTCCGTGGGAAGACCGGCGCATGCTGACGCGCTGGTCGGACCTTTCCACCGCGCTGCCCAAGAGCGGAATCTACGAGAGCGAGGAGCAGCGGCTGCGCGAACTCGGCGAATGCGCCGACTATTTCATCCGGCTGTGGAACGAGCGCGTCAAGAACCCCGGCGACGACCTGATTTCAATGATGGCGCACAGCGAGGCCATGCGCACCATGGATCGCGCCGAACTGCTCGGCAACCTGATCCTGCTGATCGTCGGCGGCAACGACACCACCCGCAACTCGATGAGCGGTTCGGTGCTGGCGCTGAACGAGAACCCGGACCAATACGACAAGCTGCGCGCCAACCATGGCCTGATCGACAGCTTCGTGCCCGAGGTGATCCGCTGGCAGACGCCGCTGGCGCATATGCGCCGCACCGCCCTTCAAGACACCGAACTCGGCGGCAAGACCATCAAAAAGGGCGACCGCGTCGTGATGTGGTACGTCTCGGGCAACCGCGACGGCGAGATGATCGAGAATCCGGACAGTTTCATCATCGACCGCGCCCGGCCGCGCACCCACATGTCGTTCGGCTTCGGCATCCACCGCTGCGTCGGCATGCGGCTGGCCGAGCTTCAGCTCAAGATCATCTGGGAAGAAATCCTCAAGCGCTTCGACAATATCGAGGTCGTGGCCGAGCCGACGCGCATCTATTCGAGCTTCGTCAAGGGCTATGAGGTCCTGCCCGTGCGCATCCATGCCTGACCGCGCATGATGCCATCGTTTCGCAGCCAGCCTCTTGCGGCCACTGGCTGTTATACGGATGCAAATCCGGAATGCGGCTGCGCGTCCCAAACCGCTGGAATACAGGCTGGCGATCTGCCAAACACATCCCCATGACACATCACGAGCAAGACTTTTCCGATATCCGCGAGTCGGTCGCGAAACTCTGCGCCCAGTTTCCGGGCGAGTACTGGCGCAAGCTGGACCGCGACATGGCTTACCCCAAGGACTTCGTTCAGGCGCTGATCGACGCCGGCTACCTGTCGGTGCTGATCCCCGAGGAATACGGCGGCGCCGGGCTGAAGCTGTCGGCGGCCGCTGCGATCCTCGAGGAGATCCAGCGCGCGGGCTGCAACGGCGGCGCCTGCCACGCCCAGATGTACACCATGGGCACGCTGCTCCGGCACGGCAACGAGGAGCAGAAGGCCAAGTGGCTGCCGCGCATCGCCTCCGGCGAGCTGCGCCTGCAGGCCTTCGGCGTGACCGAGCCGACCAGCGGCACCGACACCACCTCGCTCAAGACCTTTGCGAAGCGCGAAGGCGACCACTACGTGGTCAACGGCCAGAAGATCTGGACCAGCCGCGCCGAATATTCCGACCTGATGATCCTGCTCGCGCGCACCACGCCGAAGGAGCAGGCCGCGAAGCGCACTGACGGCCTGTCAGTCTTCATCGTGGACATGCAGGCGGCGAAGAAGGCCGGTGGCCTGACCATCCGCCCGATCCGCACCATGATGAACCACGCCACCACGGAAGTGTTCTTCGACAACATGAAGGTGCCCGCCGAAAACCTGATCGGCGAGGAAGGCAAGGGCTTCCGCTACATTCTCTCCGGCATGAACGCGGAGCGCATCCTGATCGCAGCCGAATGCGTCGGCGACGCCAAGTGGTTCATCAACAAGGCCTCGACCTACGCCAGGGAGCGCTCGGTGTTCGGCCGCCCGATCGGCCAGAACCAGGGTATCCAGTTTCCAATCGCGAAATCCTACGCCAACATGCGCGCGGCCGAACTGATGGTGAAGGAAGCCACGCGCCTTTACGAAGCAGGCAAGGACTGCGGCGCGGAAGCCAACATGGCCAAGATGCTGGCCGCCGACGCCTCATTCGAGGCGGCCAATGCCTGCATCCAGACCCATGGCGGCTTCGGCTTCGCCGAGGAATACGACGTCGAGCGCAAATTCCGCGAGACGCGGCTTTATTCCGTCGCGCCGATTTCCACCAACCTGATCCTGTCGCATCTGTCCGAGCACGTGCTCGGCATGCCGCGGTCGTACTGATTGCGGATTTTCGTGCCCCGGACGCAGCGCGGCGTGCAACGCTGCGCTGCAGAGCCGGGGCCGCTGCAAATTCGATATCCGTGGCGGTCCCGGTTCTGCGAAGCAATGTTGCACATTGCATCGCGCCCGGGACATGAGAAACTCAAATTACTTTCTGCTTTCAGGGAATAGCCATGCTGCCGCTTGAAGGACTGACCGTCATCGCCGTCGAACAGGCGGTCGCCGCCCCGTTCTGCACCTCGCGGCTGGCGGATGCGGGCGCCAACGTCATCAAGATCGAACGGCCGGAAGGCGACTTCGCCCGCGCCTACGATGCCGCGGCCAAGGGCCAGAGCAGCTATTTCGTCTGGCTCAACCGCGGCAAGAAATCCGTGATCATCGACCTGACGACCGAGGACGGCCGCCGGTCGCTTGAGACCCTGATCGCGAGTGCCGACGTGCTGGTGCAGAACCTCAAGCCCGGCTCGATGGACAAGCTCGGATTTTCGCGCGAGCGGCTGATGAAGGATTATCCGTCGCTGATTTCCTGCACCATCAGCGGCTATGGCGACGAGGGCCCTTATGCCAAGCGCAAGGCCTACGACCTGCTGATCCAGGCGGAGTCGGGCCTCTGCTCCATCACCGGCGGACCGGAATCGCCGTCCCGCGTCGGCATGTCGATCGTCGACGTGGCGACCGGCGCCGCGGCCCATGCCGCCGTGCTCGAAGCGCTGATCGCGCGCGGCCGCACCGGCAAGGGCTGCGACATCCGCATCTCGATGTTCGACGTGATGGCCGACTGGCTCACCGTGCCGCTGCTGAATTTCGAGAACGGCAATCCGCCGAAGCGCATGGGCCTCGCGCATCCCTCCGTCGCGCCCTACGGCGTGTTTGAATCGAAGGACGGCCGCGAAATCCTGATCTCGATCCAGAGCGAGCGCGAGTGGAAGGTGTTTTGCGACAAGGTGATCGACAGGCCCGACCTGCCGAGCGATCCGCGCTACGGCAGCATGGTGGAGCGTGTCCGCAACCGCAAGCTGACCGACGACACCGTTGCGGCAGCGTTCGCGCAATTGCCCCGCGACCAACTGCTGGATCGCCTCGCCAAAGCCGACATCGCCTTCGCCGAGGTCAACACCATGGACGGCCTCTCCAGCCATCCGCATCTTCGCCGGATTGAAGTCGATTCACCGGCCGGCGTCGTGAGCTATCCCGCGCCCGCCGCGATCGTCGTGGGCGAGAACCGCAGCTATGGCGCGATCCCTTCGATCGGCACGCACAGCGTCGAAGCCGCACTCGGAAAGACATCATCATGACCGCAAAGCCCGACATCGATCATCTGCGCCAGTGGATCGGCCGCACCCAGGAAGCCTTCGACGTCATCACCGCGCAACTGGCGAAGGGCCTGCGCGCCACGCTGTTCCTCGACATCGGCAATCCTGCGGAAGGCGACATCGCGCCCTTCACGACCCACTGGTGCCTCGCGCAGCCGGTCGCACCGATGAGCGAGATCGGACCGGACGGCCATCCCGCGCGCGGCGGCTTCCTGCCGCCGGTGCCGTTGCCGCGCCGGATGTGGGCGGGCGGCCAGATCGAGTTCATCGATCCGCTGCGGGTCGGCGACACCGTCACGCGCGCCTCGCGCATTTCCGATGTAACCTTGAAGAGCGGAAGCACCGGCGCGCTGTGCTTCGTCTCGGTGGAGCACACCATCACCACGCCACGCGGCGTCGCGATCAAGGAACGTCATGACATCGTCTATCGCGATATCGCCCCCGCCGGCGAGCCTGCGAAGGCACCGCCGCCCGCGCCCGCCGGCAAGCATCGCGAAAGCCACATGGCTGACCCGGTGCTGCTGTTTCGCTATTCGGCGCTGACCTTCAACGGCCACCGCATTCATTACGACCGCGACTATGTCACCAAGGTCGAGGGCTATCCGGGCCTGATCGTACACGGCCCACTGCAGGCTTCGCTGCTGATCGAATTCGCCGCGAAGCTGCGCGGCGGCAAACCGCCCGCCAAGTTCGTGTATCGCGGCGTCAATCCGCTGTTCGACGGCACGGAATTCAGCGTCAACGGCAACGAGACGGATGCGGGGCTCGAGGTCTGGACCGCGAATGCATCCGGCGTCGCGACCATGAAGGGCACGGCGAACTGGTGATCGCGGGCATGATTTGCTCCCTCTCCCCGGCGGGGAGAGGGCTGGGGTGAGGGGCTCTAAATCTATCGAGAGATTCTACGCCCTCACCCGACTTCGCTGGCGCGAAGTCGACCTCTCCCCACGGGAGAGGTGAGAAACTACTTCTTCCCGAACGCCTCGCGCGTGGCGGCCTGCAGCTTGGCCATGCCGCCGATCCAGCGATCGTAGTTCTCGGTCTTCCTGCGCATGTAGTCGATCACCTGCGGATGCGGCAGGATCAGGAACGTCTCGCGATCGATACCGTCCAGCGCGCATTGCGCGACGTCTTCCGCCGTCAGGTTGCCGTCGTTGGACTGCGGTCCCTTCGGCATGCCGCGGATCATGTTGGTTTCCACGCCCTGCGGGCACAGGATCGAAACGCGGATGTTGTGCGCCTTGTGCGAGATCGCGAGATTTTCCGCGAACCCGACCGCCGCATGCTTCGTGGTGGAATAAGCCGCGCTGCCGATCTGCGACAGCAATCCCGCCGCCGAAATCGTATTGAGGAAGTAACCGCCGCCGCGCGCCCGGTAACGCGGGATTAGATGCCGCGCTGCATACACATGCGCCATGACATGAATCGCCCAGCTTCGCGCCCAAGGATCATCAGACGGCTCGTCCGACACCCCGCCCGCATTCTCCGACATCATGTCGAAGCCCGCGCCGATGCCTGCATTGGAGCAGAACAGCTCGATCGGGCCGAACTGCTTCTCCGTCTCGTCGATGACATGGAGAATATCGGCTTCTTTGCCGACATCGCAGGCGAACGCCGCGCCGCCGATGGCATCGGCAACGATCTTGGCGCGCTCGCCGTCGAGGTCGGCGACCACGACCTTGGCCGCGCCTTCGCGATGGAAGATTTCAGCGAGCGCCTGGCCGATGCCATTCGCGCCGCCGGTGACGACAACAATTTTTCCGGAGACTTTCATGCGGAAAGCTTAGAGGGGAAGCACGGCGGGATCAATTGGGCGATGCGGCGTGCCCCGGACGCGACGCAGCACTCTTGTGATGCGGCGCTGATCCGGGGTCGTATCACCGGCAATTTTTCCGTAACGGTCCCGGTTCTGCGGTGCGCGCTCGCGCGCTGCACCGCGCCCGGGACACAGATCGCTCACGCCGCGACAAGCACCAGATCAAGCACCGCCGTGTAGTGCAGCGCGGCAGCGAGCAGCACGAAGGAATGCCAGATCGCGTTCTGGAAGCGCAGCCGCTCCCAAGCATGGAAGATCACGCCGAGCGAATAGATCAGTCCGCCGGCGGCGATGAACCAAAGCGTCGAACTCGGCAGCGAGGCCACCAGCTTGTCGTAAGCGACGAGGCCGCTCCAGCCGAGCGCGAGATAAAGCCCGATGGAGAGACGATCGAAACGTCCGGGCAGGAAGATCTTGAGAGCGATGCCGATCGCCGCGACGGACCACACGCCGGTCAAAAGAACCGTCGCCATGAAGCGGTCGTTCATCTGCGCCAGAAACGGCGTGTAGGTCGCAGCGATCAGGATGTAGATCGCGGAGTGATCGAACCGGCGCAGCACCCACTTGAGCGGCGAGACCGGCCACAGATTGTACGTCGCGGACAGCCCGAGCATCGCCAGCAGGCCGGCCACATAGACCGACACCGAGATGACCTCGGCGCGCGTGGCATAGACGGCAGCCACCACGATCAGCGCGGTGGCGGCGATTAATCCGGCGGCGATGCCGAGCACATGGACCACGCCGTCCGCGATCAGTTCCGCGCGGTCGTAATTCCAGCGGACCACGCCGCCGCCGGAGACGCGGGTGTGCGAACTGAGCTGCTTGAGGCGGAAGATCGTCATGCGGGTAACCGGGTTTCGGCATTCATCGTGGCTTCGAGCAGAAAGGGTATCCCCGCCGCAGTCAATGAATCCTGAAGACAGACCGATCAAGATTCATCTCGGTTTGAAACTTGATTTCCGCCTCATAAATCTACAGCTTCATATGACTGTCACGCGGACCATACTTTGTCTCTCTGTAACCCTGTCCGATAAAGTCTTGATCGAATTATGGCACCCAGCTTTTCGGATATCGTCGAGGACACCCGCCTCTCCATCCGCTCGCTAATCGAATACGGCGAGGGCCTGTTCAATCCCACCGTGCGGCTTGGCGTCACAGGCCTGTCACGCGCGGGCAAGACGGTGTTCATCACGGCGCTGGTGCATGGCCTGCTGCGCGGCGGACGCTTTCCAGTGTTCGAGTCGCTTGCGACAGGACGCATCGCCAAGGCGCGTCTCGAGCCGCAGCCCGACGATGCCGTGCCGCGATTTGCCTATGAGAGCCATGTCCGCACATTGATCGAGGATCGCCACTGGCCGAGTTCGACCGTGGACATCAGCGAACTGCGCCTCGTGATCGACTACCAGCGACAGACCGGCGCGACGCGGCAGTTGACTCTCGATCTGGTGGATTATCCCGGCGAATGGCTGCTCGATCTGCCGCTGCTCAACAAAAGCTACGAGCAGTGGTCGGCGGAAAGCCTCGCGCTGTCGCGCCGCGAGCCACGCGCACGCCTCGCCGCACAATGGCATGCGCATCTGCGCACGCTCGAACCGAAAGACCGCGAGGACGAACAGGCGACGCTCACCGCGGCAAAACTGTTCACCGACTATCTGCGCGCCTGCCGCGACGAGCGCTTCGCCATGAGTCTGCTGCCGCCGGGCCGCTTCCTGATGCCCGGTAATCTCGCGGGCTCGCCGGCCCTCACCTTCGCGCCGCTCGACGTACCACAGGACGGCGCTGCGCCGGAAGGCTCGCTATGGGCGATGATGCGGCGGCGCTATGAAGCCTACAAGGACGTCGTGGTGCGCCCGTTCTTCCGCAATCACTTCGCGCGGCTGGACCGGCAGATCGTGCTGGTCGATGCGCTGGCCGCATTCAATGCAGGCCCCGAGGCGCTGACCGATCTCGAAGGCGCGCTGGCGGGTATTCTCGATTGCTTCAATGTCGGCCGCAGCACCTTTCTCACGTCGCTGTTCCGGCCGCGCATCGACAGGATCCTCTTTGCCGCGACCAAGGCGGATCACCTGCATCACACCAGCCACGACCGGCTGGAAGCGATCCTCAAGCGCATGGTGGAACGCGCCGCCTCGCGCGCGGAATTCGCCGGCGCATCGGTGGACGTGGTGGCGCTCGCCGCCGTTCGCGCCACCCGCGAAGCGATGGTGCAGCAGGGCCGCGAGAAACTGCCGTCGATTCTCGGCACGCCGCAGGAAGGCGAGATGGCGGGCGGCGAGGTCTTCGACGGCGAAACCGAAGTGGCGACCTTCCCCGGCGATCTTCCGGCCAATCCTGACGACCTGTTCGGCGGCGACGGCGCGTTTCGCGGCCTCCATAGCGGACCGTCCGACCAGACCGATTTCCGCTTTCTGCGCTTTCGTCCGCCCCTCCTGAGCCACGCAGGTGGCGAAGAGCCCGCGCTTCCCCATATCCGTCTTGACCGCGCGCTTCAGTTCCTGATCGGAGACAAGCTGCAATGAGCGACAAGCCGCATCACCGCAAGCCCGCGGCGTTCAAGCTCGACGATCCCCGCGTCGTCCTGATGGATGCGGAGGAGGATGCGGCGCATCCCGCGCGCGGCAAGATCCGGATCACGCCGCAGGCCGATCCCGCGCAGTTGCCCGTGGTAATCGACGAGCCCGCCGTGCCGGTCCGCAAGGGCTTCGGCTGGGGCGGCGTGTTCTGGACCGCGCTCGGCGGCCTTGTTGTGCTCGGGCTTGGCCTCGGCATTTCCAATCTGGTCGAGGACCTGTTCAACCGCAGCGCCAGCCTCGGTTATATCGGCCTCGTCTTCGCGGTGCTGGCCGTGCTGGCGCTGGTGGTCATCATCGCGCGCGAGGCGCTCAGTCTGGCGCGGCTGGAAACCATCGAGAAGCTGCATGCGCGCGCCAACGCCGTGCTGCTCAGCGACAACCGCAAGGACAGCGACGCCATCGTCCGCGATCTCCTGAAGGTCGCCCACGACAATCCGAAACTCGCCCGCGCCCGCGCGGCGCTGGAAGAGCATGGCCGCGACATCATCGACGGCGCGGACATGATCCGGCTCGCCGAGCGCGAACTGATGACGCCGCTCGATCAGGAAGCGCGGCGGCTGGTGTCCAGCGCCGCGCAGCGCGTGTCCATCGTCACCGCGGTGAGTCCGGGCGCGGTGATCGACATGCTGTTCGTGTTTGCCGCCGCGCTGCGGCTGGTGCGTCAGCTTGCGCTGCTTTATGGGGGACGTCCCGGCACCCTCGGCATGATCCGGCTAATGCGTCATGTGGTGGCGCATCTGGCGCTGACCGGCGGCATGGCCGCGAGCGACAGCCTGATTCAGCAGATGCTGGGCCACGGCATCACCGCGAAACTTTCGGCCAAGCTCGGCGAAGGCCTGCTCAACGGCCTGCTCACCGCGCGGCTCGGCCTCGCCGCCATCGACGTGACGCGCCCGCTGCCGTTCGCGGCGCTACCGCGCCCGATGCTCTCCGACCTCGCGAAGGATTTGCTCAAGCGGGTCGGCGGCAGCGATGAGACGAAGGGGTGAGGTTTCTCAACTTTCGGCAGACCATCTTTCAAAAATTTCCGTCATTGCGAGCGAAGCGAAGCAATCCATCTTTCAAGAAACTGGATTGCTTCGTCGCTGCCGCTCCTCGCAATGACGGTGGAGAGACTGGAATCGCGAGCATTTTCAACGCCAAATACTAAGTTGAACCTGTTTCCCTGACGCCGCGACCAATCTGCAAGGGGTGGACATCACTCAACCCGCGCAGATCGCGCAACCAGGAGAACGACCATGCTTCGCAAACTCGCTCTTGCTCTCGCCGCTTCCGTTGCGCTTGGCGCAGCCGCCCTTTCTCCAACCGCCGCTTCCGCCCATGGCTGGGGCCATCACTGGGGTCACGGCTGGGGCCATGGCTATGGTTTCGGCCCGGTGATCGTCGCCGGCGGCTATGCCGATGACGCAAGCTGCTACGTGCAGCGCCGGGTGCGCACGCCTTACGGCATCCGCTGGCGGACCGTGAACGTCTGCTACTGATCGCTCCGCAATCGCGAACAAGGCCCCGGCTGTGTCACCCAGCCGGGGCTTTGTATTGAGATGCGCCATCGGCCATGGCATCCGCAGAGTGTCTCCGTTAAAATCCCGCCGTTCGGAAAGCGTCCGACACGGCATACGGTCATTGGCACTCCATCGGGCTTCCGGCGATTCACGGCATGGCAAAGAACGCTTCATCCTCCCCGCAGCGCTGGCGCGCGATCGGCCTCCGTCAGGTCCGGATGGCGGCAGGGCTCGTGCTGTTCGCCTACATCACCTCGCATTTCCTCAATCACGCGCTCGGCAACATCTCGCTCGGCGCGATGGACGACATGCTGCTCTACCAGATGCTGTTCTGGCAGAGCTGGCCGATGCTGATCGTGTTCTACGGCGCGACCCTGATTCACATGGGGCTCGGCCTGTGGGCGCTGTATGTCCGCCGCCAGTTCCGCTGGACCGCCATCGAAGCCACGCAGCTTCTGTTCGGCCTCAGTATCCCGCTGCTGATCATGCAGCATTTCATCGGCACGCGTCTGTCCTCGCCGCTGTTCGGAATCGACCGGGATTATTCGCAGGTGTTCTTCACCTACTGGGTGGCGAAGGCGGATGGCCGCTGGCTGATGTATGCCGCGCTGCTGCAGGACATGACAAAGGCCTTGTCCTGCGAGGTCGTCGTTTCGCGCGACGTGCTGAATACGGCAGCGCTTCCTGCCGAAAATTTGCCCCGGATCGAGGTCCCCATTCGCGGCCGCGTCGAACCGCTGCTGGTCCATACTGTCGAAAAGGCGGAAATGTTGTCCGCTGTTCTGGCTGATTTCGCAGTTGCAGCAGCCTGAAACCCGGCAGATTTAAGCAAAGTTTGACCGAAACCAGCCGCTGCGGCAACGCTGCCCGCCATTTTTGCTATCAAGGACTGCACATCCCGCGTATCGTGCGGGCCGTTGGACACGCCATCCTCGCGGGGTTCGACACTTGAAATGGGTCTTACCCTCCTGGAGACGACGGAATGGCTAAAGGTACTGTGAAGTGGTTCAATCCGACGAAGGGCTATGGCTTCATCCAGCCCAGCAGCGGCGGCAAGGATGTGTTCGTGCATATTTCTGCGGTTCAGAAGGCGGGCCTCGCCTCGCTGAACGAAGGACAGACGGTCGAATACGAAGAAGTTGCCAACCGCGGCAAGACATCCGCGGAAAATCTCAAGGTCTGATGGGCAAGTCCGATTCAGAAAGCTGAATCGGACTTTTGCTTATCCTGCGACGCGCGGCTGTTGTTCACGGTCCGCGCGATCTGGACCCGGGCCGCGTTGCATGCCCTGCAACCGGCGCTGCGGACGCAACGCCTCCGCAATGACCTGCTCAGCAGGACGCACCCCAGCCTTTCGGAAACGGGATCATCGGCCATGCGCCGGACCCCGAACAATCGGACGCCTTGTCGCCCGGCTCGAGCACACCGCCGCAATAGGGGCACGTGTTGTCATTCGCCGGACGCTGCGCATCCTCGATGTCGATCACATCGCAGGCGAAAAAATTAACCACCTTGAAGCGCGGGGTCGGTCGATATGCTGGCATGCTCATTCCTCTCTTCAGAGGCTGCATCATGCCAGCGAGATCATGCCGGTCCGTTCAAGCGAACGCTCAAATTTTAGCATTCAAAACGCGTTAAACATCGCGGGTTCACAGCGTTTTCAAGCGAAGTGGGAACCGGTTCGCGTGAAGAAAACGCGTCAAACAATAAGCACCCGCGACGACGCTCAGCGCGCGACGATCAGGCCACGGCTGGTGACCACGACCCAGCGGCCGTCCTGACGGCGGATCGCATCGACGCGGCCGACGCCCGGCAGCGGATCGCCCGGGATCACGTCGAAGATTCCCGCGCGCCCGACCACGGTCGCGGTGCCGTCGTACACGTCGCGCAGCACCCAGCCTTCAACCGTCGGCAGCCGGTTCGGCTGCGCGGCGGCCGGCTTGATCGAGCCGGTGGTTTCCGGCGCGGACGCTGCCGCAACAGGCGCGGGAGCGCGCAGCTTCTCCACCGTTTCGCTGAGCTTGGCGAGCTTCGCGGCAGGCTCCGCCTGCGCCTTTTCGACCTTCTCGATGCGCTCGGCGAGCTTCGCCGATTGCGCCGAAGCGCCGCTCTTGAGCGCCGCGATATCCGCATGGATCTTGGCGATTGCGCTGTCCGTCGCGCGCGCCTGCTCCGCCGCCTTCGCGGCGGCGGTGACCATAGTCTGATCGCCCTTCAGATAATGTCCGACGCCTACGGTGGCGAGCGAACCGCCGATGGCTCCGACCGCGGCCGCAATGGCGACGATCGCAGCGATCGACAGGCGGCGGCCCGCATGCGACTCCGACGCCGCTGACGCATCATTGGCGGCCTGCGTGTGGTTCGCCTCATCGCGGAAGGCATAATCTTCCCAGGAACTGTGCGGCGTCAGGCGCTGCAGGGTGATCTCGCGGGAGAACTGTCTTTCGGCAGGAACAGCCGCTTGCGAAGCCTCGTTGGCTTTCGCCGCGGCCTCAACCGCCTCGTCCAGATCCGGAACCAGCGATGCTTCGTTTGCCGACGCCGGGATGTCTCCAGCGATGTCCTTGTGTGCGGAGTCCCCGTGAGCGGAAGCCTTGATCTCACCGTCAGCGTTATGGTCGGTCATGCGCGCGAACTCCGGAATGGTTTACTATTTGCTAACCACGAATTGGTTGACAATTCGTTACCCGGACGGAGCGCCAACGGCAGCGATGCCGGCTCTTGGCAAATCTCACGGCGGGTGCGCGCACCATCCGTAAGCTTTGTATCAACTACAAAATGAACCCAGTATTTATGAAGTTGGACTGGTGATCGCGCACGATCTCGTCGAGCAAACGCTTTGAATCATCGGTCTGCTTGGCGGCGATCATCGAGCGGATCGAGAACGAGCGCAGCGCGTCGTGCACCGACAATGTGCCCTCCGCAGAATCCTTCCGCCCCGTGAACGGGAAGACATCCGGCCCGCGCTGGCACTGGCAGTTGATATTGACGCGGCAGACCTGATTGACCAACGGATCGACCAGCCGCCCGATGGTCGCGGGGTCTTCGCTGAAGATCGACACCTGCTGGCCGTGCTCGGAGGTGATGACATAGTCGAGCGCGATATCGATGTCGTCGAACGCCATCACCGGAACGATCGGCCCGAACTGTTCCTCGCGATAAAGCAGCATGCCTTCCTTCACGGGATAGACCACTGCCGGATTGAACAGCGTCCCGGAGGTCGCGCCGCCGCCTTCGTTGATGACCTTCGCGCCTTTCTCCTTTGCATCCTCGACCAGCCGCGTCATGTGCTCGACCTTGCCGAATTCCGGCAGCGGCGTAATCGACACGCCCTTGTCCCACGGCATTCCGGCTTTCAGCTTGGCGAGTTCTTCGGTGAAGCGCGTCAGAAAACGATCCACGATGGAGCGATGCACGATCAGCATTTTCAACGCCGTGCAGCGCTGGCCGTTGAACGACAGCGACCCAAGCAGGCATTCCTTGACCGCAAGTTCAATGTCGGCATCCGGCAACACGATCGCCGCGTTCTTGGCGTCGAGGCCGAGAATGGCGCGGAGCCGGTTCACCTTCGGATGCATCTTCTTGAGATGGTCGGCGACGCGGCTCGATCCGATCAGCGTCAGCACATTGACCTTGCCGGATTCCAGCAGCATCGGCACGACTTCCGCGCCCTTGCCGTAAACCGTGTTGATCACGCCTTTCGGAAACGCGCTGCGGAAGGCTTCGAGCAGCGGCTGAAACAGCAGTACGCCGAATTTCGGCGGCTTGAACACCATGGTGTTGCCCATGATCAGCGCCGGGATCAGCGTGGCGAAGGTCTCGTTGAGCGGATAGTTGTACGGCCCCATGCAGAGCACGACACCGAGTGGCGTGCGCCGGATCTGGCCGATGGTACCTTCGACAACCGTGAAGCGCGAGTTGTCGTTGTCGAGGCGCTTGAGCGCGTCGATGGTCGCCTTGATGTATTCGACGGTGCGGTCGAATTCCTTTTGCGAATCCGGCAGCGTCTTGCCGATTTCCCACATGATCAGATTGACGATCTCGTCGCGGCGGGCCGCCATCTGCCGGGTGAAATCCTGCATGACGCCGATGCGCTGCGCCACCGTCATGGTCGGCCATTCCCCACGCCCATTGTCGTAGGCGGCGACGGCCGCATCAAGCGCGACCCTGGCTTCGGGAATGCCGCCGACCGGATGGCTGCCGAGTTCGACCTGTGCCAGCGACCCGTCGGCCTTGCGCACGCAGATCGCCGAGCGGACGGTCTCGACCGGACCGATCCAGGGCACGAGTTCGCCGTTCACCAGCGTCTCGCGCTGATGAATCGGCGGCGGCGGATTGCATGCCTTGAGGTCGTTCTCCTGCGGAAACAGGTCTTTCAGGTGCTGCGGCGTGAACATCGTATCCTCATGCAATGTGAAAGGACGTAACCGGCTTCGCTGGAAACAGTTCTCATTCGATGGATAGACGTGGCGCGAACGGGCCGGTCTTGAAGGCGACCAAGGCAGCATGCCTCAGGAATGAGTCGAAATGATAATGGCACAACAGGGCTTTGATGACCGCATGGCTGATGCGGGCCAGAGACGTATCTGCTCAATCCAGACGCAAATGGCCCCGCGCGCATCAATGTGATGGCAGATGCGGGGAACCATTTCCCGCACGACTAGCCGTCACGCCTCCGGCGGCCATATCGCGTCTTCCAAAATCATCGCCGGATTCGCGAGGCTCGGCAGCGCGCCGAACACACGCTCAAGCGCGTGTTGCAGCGTTCCGTCGGGCTGTCCTGCCTCGTCCGGGAAATCACTCTGCGACAGGTCGAGAGGCTTCAAGATATCCAGCAGTTCGCGGCGAATCCAGAACATCGTGCCGGCGAAGAAATCCAGCTTGAAGCTTTCCCTGGAGCCTCCCAGCCGCTGCACCAGCCGATAGGTCAATTCCTCGTTGTTGCTCCAGACATCGCGATGAGAATGCCGGAACTCGTTCGGCAGCCGGAAACGCGACGGCCCGATCATGCCCAGCCGCGGCTGCTCACAAAACCGGCGGACGATGCGCCTGACCGCGTCATCCGAACCGATCAGGCTGTTGAGCAGCAATCGGCGCCAGACGTCGCCGAAGACCCTGCGAGGGCCAAGCGTCATCGACTTCTTGCCGTGCAGCTTGCAGACCAGATCGACATCGTCGAAATGCCCCTCGCGCAGCAACTGGATGAAGGGCCCGACGTCCCGTCCCCGGTTCGGATAAACCAGGATTCTGGACTCCGGATGAAACGACCGGATCCCGGCGCTCAGCGCTGTATCTTCTGCGGACACCGTCACGATCAATTTGAACGGCAGCGTGATCTGGCGAAGCCGCTTCTCGAAATCGGGCCACACGTCGGGATAATGCAGATGGATCACGATGCCGATGGCGGGAAATTGCGCGGGCATCGGCACCGGCGCGCGTGCAGGATGATCGACAAGATCATAGCTCAATGTGGCCTGAAGATCGGGCATGGAAACGCCGACACCCCACTCCGCCAAGGTCCGCATGGCACGCGCCAGATCAATTCCTTCCTGCCCGGACCGATGAAGCAGCGGGAGAATCGTCAAGTCGCCATCCTCAAACCGCGTGAAGGGATGAAAGCGGGACAGGCGAAACGATTTCGCCATGTCGAGCGGGCTCCACCGCCGGAATGCGTGAACGGCAACTTCATCCCGCAGACAAAACAGCTTTCGCGCTTGCGTCCGTGATGTGATCCGAAATTCAGTTTCGGAAGCCGCCGGCACGAACATCGGCGTCGATGCCGGATCGTCGCGCCAGATGCGAATGAACGGCGGCGACTGCGGCCTGCACGCGGCAAGAAGATAGCTCCCGCCGCGATCGGAAATATCGAATTCGAGAAGCCGGTCTTTATCGAGCATGTCAGGTCACGGGTTCCGGAGGCAAGTTTCTATAGACCAGCCTCCGCACAAAAGCCATTTCAGCCAAAATCAACATCTGAATAGTGGCCGGTCATGCACGCTCTCGCGCCGTCAGATCTTCACCTTCTTCATCAGCGCATCGATCGAGTCGACCGTGTCGTTATGGAATTTTTCGAAGGACGTGCGGCTGACAGCCGCGAGATCGTTGAGACGGGACGGACCGCGGTAGAGATCGAACAAGCCGTCGCACAGCGAGGCGAGATCTTCGTGCAGATGCATCGGCTCTGTTGTCGAAATGCCCTTGGCGCCCCACCGGGTCGACAGCAGCGGCACGCCGTGCGCCAGCGCCTCGATGGTCTTGATGTTGATGCCCGTTCCCATCGTCACCGGCGAAATGACGACATCCACCATCCGATAAAACGCTTCGATATCGGTCACGAAGCCATGGAGCCTGATCCAGGGCCGGCGAAAATTCCTCTGTTCGTCGACGGGAAGCGATTTCACCATCACACGTATCTGGCCAGCGATATGCAGCGTAAACGGGATGGGCGAATGCTGCTCCCGGGCGACCAGCGTCTTCACCAGTTCCGAAACGATCGCGAGGTTGATCAGGTTGGCGCTTGCGACGACACCGACATTCGCAACCTTGGTGAAATCGCGCTCGATGAACCGCTGCTTGGTGACATGAGGAATCACGATGGAGCTTTTGCGGCCCGAAACTTCATCGAAATAATTCGCCTCCTCTTCCCGCCTGGCAAGGACGACGTCCGTGCGCCGGAGATATTGCCCCTCCTCTTCCGGAGAGCACGAGAAAAATTCCAGAGGCTGGCCCTTGCTGCGCAGCATCTCGTATCGATTTCCCATCTTGTCATGGGTGTCGATGACCTTGAGGATATGTCCGGGTACATATTCGAGTAGCTTCGACTGGAAGACATACGAGCAGAACAAAAGATCGATGTCGTATTTCCGGCACAGCGCGGCAATCTCTTCTCCCAGTCCCTCCTGATACCAGTGATCGAAGGGAATCGGATTGCCGTCCGCCCATAGCGGCCGGGTGTTGTACAACAGGTCGAACGTATCCCACGTATCGCGCATAAGCCCGATCGCTGCGTCATCCACCATCGCACTCTTCAGCAGGACGAAGTGGACCTTGTGCCCCAGCTGCTGAAAGTGACGCCCGGTCGACTGGATACTGACCTGGTTTCCGTGGGTATCCGGATGCGAGGGAAACGGACTGAAGAAAAGAATGTTGAGGTGCCCCCGCGCACGCCGTTGCCGCGCCTCAGGCAACGGCGTGCGCTCGCCGTTTGCGGCGAGGATCGGCTCGGGGATCGAAGCGGACAGACAAGCCTCGGATAACTCCGCGCGCCACTTCTCCGATAACTTTTCGATGTTCGCGACCTGGCGGGCCTGCGACGCCGCGGCGAGATCAGGATCGTATTTGCGATGCTCGATCCGCACGGCTTCCGACGCCGCGACATAGATCACATAAGATCCACGCGCGCGTGCCGCCATGGCGAGATCGGAATCTTCGCAGCCGGCCGGAGAGAATCGTTCATCGAATCCGCCGACATCCGTCCAGAACGCGCGCGTGACAAGGACGGACGCATCGGGCGCATAATCGACCTCGCGATCGAAGCAAAACCGCGGATCGTGACGCAACCGGCTGCGTCCCAGATTCAGAGCCGTCCCATCGGCGAACAAAGCCGATCCGGCGCTTTGAATCGTGCTGTCCGGATTGAGCAGCTTCGAGCCCAGGATCGCAGCATCGGGATATTTTTCCGCGGCGTCCATCAAGGCCGTCAGCCAATTCGGCATGACAACGGTATCGCTGCCGAGGAAGAGGAGACGGCGTCCGCGCGCGACTTTCGCGGCAGCATTGCAGTTGCGCAGAAAGCCGAGGCTTTTCTCCTGACGAACAATTTTCAGGCCGGGAAAGAATTCGGCAGCGCGGCGCGTGTCGTCCGTCGACGCGTCGTCCGCAAGAATAACTTCATAAGCAATGCCCGTAGCCCGGCAGGCATACAGCACCGAATTCAAACAGGCTCTTGTCCCGTCCCATTTGTCATGGGCCGGGATGATGATCGAAACATCGATCTGCTGTTCCGGAGCGACATCCGGGAAACACGACGGCGAAATTCTCCGGCAGTATTTGACGTAAAGGTCGACCGGCAGCGCGCCAGCCCGGTCGAGCAGACGAAGGCAAGAAGCCTGATTGGCAACAGCGCCGAAATTCCCTTCGACCAGCGCCCGGCCGCCATGCGCGACCCGTGTCCACAGATTTTCATCCTGATACAGGCGAACAACGGCTTCCGCGAATAGAGCCGGATCGTCGCGGACGAGAGCATGATAGCCATCGACGATGTTCATGCCTTCCGCCGCGATGGTGGTCACGACCGATGGAACGCCTGCCCCCATCGCCATTCCGAGCTTTCCCTTGATGCCCGCGCCGAACAAGAGCGGCGCAACGCTGAGCCGGTAACTCGCCAGCACCGGATCGAGGTCAGGCACGTAACCGACAAAACGCACACCGGGGCGATTTCCCAGTTCGACGATTTGCTCCGGCGCTTCTGCGCCGATGATATGAAACTCGACGTCGGGAAGCGTCGCATGGATGGTGGGCCAGACATTCTCGACGAACCAAACGGCTGCTCCGATATTCGGCGTGTGCGCAAAGCCACCGAGGAAGAACAGATGCTGGCGCGGCAGATAGCCGGGCGGATCAGGGACGACAGAGCAATACAGCGCGGGGAAAACCGATATCTTGTCGAGCGATACGATGTCTTTCACGTGCGGGACTTCCGCGGGGCTGACGAGCGCCACATGATCGACAGCCTGCAAGATGGCCGTTTCGCGAGCCTTGGTCTGCCCGGCGAGTTTTGTCTCGGCAGCGTTCCCGCTCAGCCCCGCCCCGCGGCTTTCCCGCAGCGAATAGAGATCCGGCGCATGAAAGATGATCCGCGCATCCGGCGCCGCCTGACGCGCGGCAACGAGAAGGGTTTCGGCGACATCGAGGCGGACGAAGTAGAAGGCCCCGAACTGCCCGCCCGTCGCGCGGATATAATCGTCCGCCTCGGCGTAACCGCTGTCCCGTGTAATCACCTTGACGCCCAAGGCCTGCAAATTTTCAAGGCCGGGCGACATCGCAGTCATGTCCACCGGAACGAAAACAACTTCGTATCCGATCTCGCACAGATCCGAGATCACCCCGAGCGTCGCACGATCACCGGCCGAGACATCTGCGCGTGGCAGACGGCTGTCCGCCACCAGGATACGACGAGCACGACTCGCATCGATCATATCCACGCTTTGCACGCTTGCCGAACTCATCGCCGCAATCGACGAATGCGACCGCAATGGATTGCGCTTCTCGGCAGACCGGCGAAGCTTTTCCGCCTGCCGTGGAGACAACGGGCGAGAGAGTTTGGATAGCAACCGCAGCAGCCGGTACACGACAGTGGACGGGTTGGCTCTCTCGCGCTGCGGAGTCGAAGGCACTTGAATCGAAAGGCCTGCCAGGGCGCCGATATGCGCCGCGAATTCAGCCCATTCCGACAGAAAGAAGGCTGGCGTGCGTTTTCTGACGGAGCGCCGGAATCGGCTGGCAGTTCGCCTCGACAACACAGGCTCAAGAAGCAGAACCAGCTTGAGCACAACGCGCTGGAAAACGCGCTCGATCGAAATGGACGGCCGGCTATAAGTGCGAGCCACTCTATGAGCGAGCCGATCCGTTTCGATCACGAGCGCGTCGGCGGCCATCTGCAGCCTGCTCCGCTCGTACTTCAACTGCCGAACTTCGGGGGATTCCCATGGTGCATTCCGGCCCGGCGGCTGCTCGCTCTGTTTCAACGCCAGACGGTGGCCGACATCGCGCTGACGCGAAT
Organism: Afipia sp.; assembly: GCA_017308575.1. Classification (GTDB taxonomy): domain Bacteria; phylum Pseudomonadota; class Alphaproteobacteria; order Rhizobiales; family Xanthobacteraceae; genus Afipia. The sequence goes on along the minus strand of JAFKEQ010000006.1, from coordinate 90,217 downwards.
TGGCGACAAACATTTCGTCGCCACCCGGAGGCGCCGTGGATAATCCGAGCGAGCGAAGAAGCATCGGGCGCAAAGCCCCTTCCTCGAAACGCCAAATTCCGTTCCACTGATCGAGCTGACCTTCAAGGGAAGGCATCCGCTCCTGCACCCACCGGACCGCGGCCTCCAAATCTTCAATCGCGTCGACCGTGCAGGAGCCGGTCTCACGAATCGTCCCAAACATTCCGCGCGTTTCGTCCTTTGACGAACGGTGACGTTCCAAACCCGTCATCATTAACGGCAGAGTGCCCTGCCGGGCAGCCGCATGCGCAAGCGACCAACGTCCCGTGATCAGAAGATCGAGACATCTCATGAGCACGATATTGTCGCTATACGATCGCAACGGATTTTGAACAGCAAACCTGTCAGCGCCGACGAAGTCTTGCAGGATACCCGCCGCCAACGTCTGATACGTGTCATCCGACGGATGATCTTGCCATGCCCTGCTGCCGTTTGAGATCAGAACGAAACACGCATCGGGGGCGGCTTTGAGAATTCCACGAATGACACTTCCGACCAAGGCGGAACGGGCTTCATCAGTTCGCTCATCGGAAAACGAGCGAAACATGCTTTCGCTGAAATTGAGACCGACGATTTTCCCGCCACGCTCGCGGATGCGGGAAATCCAGGCCGTCAGATCCGCATCGCCATGGCGATCCTGAAGATCGGACGGAACATACGACAGATCAGGAAAAAACTCGGCGTTCGTTCCCACCTGTTGCGCGTAGTTCTCGAACGATCGGGCGTCGCGCAAAAACACGTTCGCAGTCGGTAGTTCCTTCAGCCTGCTTACAATCCGCTGGTCGACATCGGGGCCGAGCGAACACATGATGACGCCGCGCGCACCGCGCGACAGCGTCTCTTTCAGAAAATCCAGTTTCTCGAGAAAGAGGTCCGGATCGTAAGCTCCTTCGGTGACATCAGCGCCGACGATCAACACCGCGTCGGTGGAGCGAACATTCGGAAGAAAATCCGTGAGCGCACCCTGCTGCTCGGTGACGGACGACACGTCATCGCTCGCGCCCAGAACATCGGTCCAGAGAGATCCTGTTTCGGGATTGAGCAGATGAACCGGGACAGATTTCAAAACCTGCAGGGCCCCGAGAAGCCTGCCTTCGTCATCCTTGCTGCCGGGACCAGCCGGCGCCACGACGATAATCCGCCCGACCATCGATCGCTCTTCGCGCTGCTCGGTCGAACCGGAAAATACCATACCAAATCTTCTTCTCATTATCGGTCTTCAAAATACGCAGCGCTTTATGGCGACATTCGGAAGCAGCCCTGACCGGCAATATTGATCAGTTCTGTTCGCTTCTCAGTCGCGCCGGGACCGGACAACGGAAGAGCTTCATCGCGGGGATAGCCTTAAGCAGGTTTTTACCTGTCGGCAGATACCGGCTCAAGCTGTTGCCAAGCTTAATCGCATGATCTGGAAAGCTTTTAACCGGCTCCATCGGCCGCGCAATCTCAGAGTGAGGGAACATCGGAGCTTCCAGGCCGTTTCTTTTCCATGATGGTAAAACTCACGATAGCTGCCGGTTGCGCACTGGCGATGATGCCGGTGGTGTCGTTTGCACAGGCGCCGCCCGCGCTCGCGACGCCGCCTGCACAGACCGCGCCGCCCAATCCCGATCGCGCCACAAACTGCACCCCCACCGAGGCGGTGCCGCGGGAGGGCACCGTTGCGCCGCGCGGATCGACCACCGGACGGGCTGAATCCCTCGGCGACAGGCTGGCAAAATCCGACGGCGTGTTGTGTCCGCCGCCCGGGATCGATCAGGACATGCACGCGCCAGCGCCGCAGGGTGGGACCATGCCGGTGATTCCGCCGCCCGGCAGCCCCGGCGGCGATCCCTCGGTGAGGCCGAAATAAAGCGGCTTCGTGCCCCGTTCGTGCCCCGGATGGAAAGACATTATGCTTGCAGAGCCAATCGGATGGCCATTCCTGCCGCCAAGGCCAGTCATTGCTTGACAGGCATTTGGGTGACTTCTTATATGCGGCCGTTCGCGACCGCGAAGGCGGTCCGACCCGTGGCGAGGTAGCTCAGCTGGTTAGAGCACGGGAATCATAATCCTGGGGTCGGGGGTTCGAGTCCCTCTCTCGCTACCATTAAATATTTTCCTTACATTTCAGCGCCTTACGACTGCCGGAGATTTCGTTCACTGTGAGACATTCGTGGTGATGTCCCCATTGGGACAACCATGGCGCGCGCCTCTATCTCGGCCGTCGCGGAGGCGTTACTGCCCCTTCAGGTTCATTACGGCCACGTCGCCGCCACCCTCCTCGATCGAAGCGCAGTTGCGTCAACGTGGTCGCTTATGAGCGGAAGCGTGCCGATGTCACCATGGGTATCGAATTCGGAATCATCCCCGGTCCCCAGGCGGCATTGCCTACGACGGAAACCATCAAACCCATCGGGCAAGCATCTACCTCAATCGATCTCGCCGTAAATAAAGCGGCGCTCACGCCTCTGCAGCCCGATGCATCCGGATCGCCGCGAACGAAAACGCCTCTCTCCAAAGCGCTCGATACGAAGCCTTTATTGCAGCTTCCAACCAAACTCATTTGCGCGCCCCGAGTTAATATGTTACTGATATGTCAGTTCACTGTTCTCAGGAGCCGGCAAAATGGAACTCGCACAAAGCGTCATGGCAGACAGGCAGCGAAAGTACCGGGCAACCTACCGGGAGCGTGTGGCCGGCTGGTATAACGGCTGGCTCCACGTCCTGCTGATTTACACGATCGGCTTCACTGCGCTTTACATCTACATCGCCAACATGCGCGACGTGCGCCCGTGGGAATTGCTGACGGTCCCGGTCGTTTTCTTGATCGCAAATTTCTTCGAATGGGCCGTGCACCGCTACGTGATGCATCGCCCTTCCAATATCCCGGTGTTGCGCGCGGTCTACAGCCGGCACACGCTTATGCATCACCAGTTCTTCACCGAAGAGGAAATGCGTTTCGCCGACCATCACGACTGGCGCGTCACGTTCTTCCCGCCTTACGCCCTCGTTGTCTTCACCTTTATGTCGATCCCGGCGGCGATTGTGGCCGGATACATCGTCTCTCCGAATGTCGGCTGGCTGCTAATCACCACCACCACGTCGATGTACCTGATCTACGAGTTCATGCACTTCTGCTGCCATGTCGAGGACAACTGGTTTGTACGGAACATGCCGTTCGTGAACACGATCCGCCGGCATCACACCGCCCACCACAACCAATCGATCATGATGGAGCGCAACATGAACCTGACCTTCCCGGTCATGGATTATGTATTCGGAACTTCCGATCTCGATCGAGGCCTGCTCGGCCACATCTTCAACGGCTACAGCACGCGGTATGTGAAGACAAACATGCGCAAGACCGCACGGACGCCACGCGTGGCGACGGCAACGCTTCAGCAAACCAAAGCCTGAACAGAGTGGAAACCGGGACCGCCAATGAGCCAGCTTGAACCCAATATCGTGCAGCTTGTCTGGTTTATCGTCCTTTGGAGCGTGTGCTGTCTCGGCTTTCTTCAACTCGCTGGAATGTATCCTCTTGAATCGCGGGCCACGAACATTCCCGCTTCACTCGTGATCGTGAGTACAGCGCTCTGGATCGCCCTGCTGCTCAGCGCCTGCTTCTATGCAGCCGCTGAGTTGCGCTGGAGCAGCATCGTGATCGTCGGCGGTCTTTTGTTTCTGTTCATTCCCGAGCCCTTTCAGGCGATTCCGGAACGATGGCGAAACAGCTCGGCGGGCCTGGTCGTCACGGGGATTATCCTTGCAGCAACCTTGGCCGCCTTCAGCGTATTCACATCCAACCCGGTGACGTCGCTTCTGAAATCAATCGCCTGATCTTTTCCGTTCTGGAGACGACACATGCCTCATCGCATCAAATTTCTTCTTTCCGTCGGCTGCCTGCTCACAGCCGCTGCGGCTTACTTCTATATGGCGCACGCGGGCAAGGTTGGCCCGAGCTATGCCGTCGCGTTTCTTGGAGTGTTCGCCACCATCGCCATGTGGGTTTTCCCGGAAGTGATGAAGAAGGGCGACGGCGACCGGCGCATCAAATCGTAAGCTGGGAGGCGTTTGATATGACTCATTATGTCGGGGACAGAACAATCGACGGAATCGCGGTATCGGCGGACGGCAAGCCGTTGTCGCCTTATTACGACAAGTTTTCCCTTACCGATCGTGGCTTCGAGTGGAGTTACGAGGGACCGGAGCCCGCGCAACTGGCATTTGCGCTGCTTTACCATCACCTGAACGACGCCAACCGAGCCAAGGCGCTGCACGAACCGTTCATGAAGAACATCGTAGCGAACTTCGACAATGTCTGGGAGCTGACCTCCGAGGACATCGATAATTCCATCAAGGCTCTCAACGCATAATATATCGCTCCAGCGGACTGCTCACCGGAAACAGGCACATGAGTTCAGGCTTTCGCGCAGCCGTGCTGCACAAGGTTGGCACGCCGCTGGCGATCGAGACGGTGACAGGTGCATCGGTCGGGCCGGACGATGTCAGGGTACGGATTCGCGCCAGCAGCCTTTGCCATACCGATCTTGAAGTGATCGACGGCTCCCTTCGCAATCCATTGCCGATGGTGCTCGGCCATGAAGCGTCGGGCGTCATCGAAGAGATCGGCCGAGATGTGATCAATCTCAAGATCGGCGATCACGTCGTGCTGTCGTGGAATCCGCATTGCGGCCATTGCTTTCAGTGCGACCGCGATCAACCCATCCTGTGCGATGCTTATATCGAAGCCGGGCCACGCGGTATGCATTTCGACGGCACATCGAAAGCTACTTTGACATCGGGATCACCTCTCACTCACCTGATGTTTCTTGGGACGTTTGCCGAATATTGCGTGGTCCCTGCCCAGCAGGCGATCGTGGTGCCGAAGGAGATTCCGTTCGACCGCTCCTGCCTGATCGGCTGCGGTGTCATGACCGGCGTCGGCGGCGCCTTGAACGTCGCGGATATCCGCCAGGGCGATACTGTCATGGTTTTCGGCTGCGGCGCAGTTGGGCTCGCAGCCATTCAGGGTGCAAGGCTTGCCGGCGCGGGTTCTATCATCGCAGTCGATCTTGATGACGCAAAGCTGCAGATCGCGTCGCGTGTCGGCGCAACTCAATGCGTCAATGCCACAAGGGAAGACCCTATCGAGGCTGCGCGCGGCACGACCAGCGGCCGCGGCGTCGATGTCGTGCTCGAGTCCGCCGGTCATCCGACAGCCTTCCGCCAAACGACGGAAGCTGTTCGCCTGGGCGGTCAGGTCATATGGCTGGGCAAGATCGACGTGACCAAGGATGTGAATTTCCGATGGGGCTCCCTGATGGGAGAGAAACGGCTTCGGCGCTCGAGTTATGGCGGCGCAAGGCCGAGACGTGATTTTCCGCTGCTCGCAAAGGCCTATCTTGAGGGACGCCTAAAACTGGACGAACTGATCACCCACCGCATGAAGCTCGAATCCATCAATGAAGGTTTTGAACTTCTGCGCGCCGGAAAGACAATCCGCACCGTTATTGAGTTCTAGCGACACCGCGTCAAAGCGTGGATCGCGCGAAACTTGCGATATAGCCGACCAGTCTGTCCGAAGCTGCGCCAGCCCGGTCCGGGTCGCCCTTTGCAATGGCTTCGGCGACCTCGGCATGCAATCGCGCCGCAAGCGGCAGATCGGCGGCTTCGCGATAGTGCTGATACCAGAAGCGTCTCGACAGGCCGTGCATCAGCCCCATGGACCGGCTGGCGAATTCATTGCGGGCGGCCGTCGAAATCAGGGCATTGAATTCCTGATCCAGCCGCATGAAGGCCATGGCATCGGCTTCCAGCGACGCACGTTTCATGCTGGCTGCGATGGTGGAGAACTTCATTCGTTCTTGATCGTTGGCACGCTCCGCTGCCGCGCGGGCCATCAGGCGTTCGAGCTCCCGGCGCACTTCCAATAAGCGCAACTGGCTGTGCAGATTGATCTCCGACACCAGGATGCCCCGGCGAGGCAAAATGTTCACCAGTCCGTCTCGCGACAACCGCTGGAGCGCCTCCCGGATCGGCGTCCGGCCAATCTTGAGCAACTTCGCCAGCACCGCTTCCGACAAGACAGTGCCGGGCTCGAGGCGCAGCGTTACGATCATTTCTTCGAGCTCGGCGTAGGCCCGATCGGTCATCGTTTGCTCGGAAATGCGGTCAGACGCATCGGTTTTAGTCCACGGCCGGGAACCGGTAGCGCTACCGCCTCTTTTGCGGTCCGGCCGCTTGGTTGCCTTTGCTGTTGCCAACGGTTGATGCTCCGTTCTTGATCGGCAGCCAGGGCAGATTGTGATCTAAAGCCGGATGCGAACTCCGACATTATGCGTCCAAAGCGTTCGGACTCAACGCATTTTCGTTCCGACGCACAAGAATCGTTAAACACGCCGCGCTTCGGCGCGACGTGAAACGAGCTAAATCTGAGGGTGCCGGTGACCAGAAAACAATCGGTTTTCTGAGGCAGAAGCGCTCAGGCGGACAGTTCTCGCGCAATCACCAGACGCTGAATCTCGCTGGTGCCTTCCAGAATCCTGAGCACGCGCGCCTCGCCAGGAAGGCTTGAGACGTCGTATTCCTCGAACGCGCCATAACCGCCATGAACCTGCAGCGCGATATCCGCCGCCTGCCCCGCCATTTCCGTCGCGAACAGCTTTGTCATCGACGTTTCAAGACGGAAAGGCCTGTTCGCGTCCGCCAGACAGGACGCATTGCGGATCATCAGCTCCGCCGCATGAATGTTGGTCAACGCATCGGCGAGCGGAAAGGTCAATCCCTGGTGATTGAAAATGCCGACACCGCCCACCTTGCGGCCATTGCCATATGATTTCGCAAGATCGACTGCCTTACGGGCAAGACCCAGCGCTGTCGCCGCGACGAGAATACGTCCGATGCTCAGGGTGGTGAGGATCTGCTTCAGACCATCCCCCCGGTTTCCAATCATATTCGCTTTTGGAATGCGGCATCCGTCGAGGAAAAGCTCAACAGAATCGGCAATGCGCCAGCCGATCTTCCGGCCGGGCTTGCCGACGGTGAAGCCGGGCGTGCCGACCGGCACCACGAAAGTCGAGAGCCCCCGTGGACCGAGGTCGGGATCGGTCACGGCGACGAAGGTCGTAACGCCATGCAGCGGCGTGCCGGCATTGGTCGAGAACACCTTCGAGCCGGACAGCACGAACGAATCGCCATCCTCGACCGCGCGCATCTTGACGCTGGCGACGTCAGAACCACCGCTCGGTTCGGTGACGCCGAACGATGCAATCATCTCGCCCCGGCACAGTGGCTCAAGCCACTTCGCCTTGATCTCGTCCGAACCATAGCGGGCAATCGTCGTCATCGGCGCGCTGTTGCAGAGATAGATCGCCGCGAAGCCAGGCTCGATACGTGCGAGTTGCTCGGCGACGATCGCCGCGCCCCGGGTGCCAAGTCCCCCTCCGCCGAAGTTCGGATCATAGGCCGTCCCCATGAAGCCAAGCGCCAGAAATTCCTTCATCAGCTCGGTGGGAAATTTATGCTCATCGGCAAGCGCCTTGATCTTCGGGCGCAACGACCCTTCGGCGAATTGCTGCAACCCATTGCGGAGCATGACTTCGTCTTCGTTCAGGTCGAGTAGCATTGTCCTTATCCTACTTGTTCCATCGGTCTTCGCCGCAACTCAGCGACGGTATTTGGCGAGCGTTCGCTGCGCCGCTGTTTCGCGGCAATTATCCAGGAAAAGACGGTTAGCCTCGAAATCCATGGCCTCGGCGTCTTCCATCAGGTAGTTCGAAAAGAAACGCTTGGTTGCCCGTACCGCAGGTCGCGGCAGCTTCGCGATTTTCTCGGCGATGGCCAATGCCGTTTCCAGCGCCTTGCCGTCATCGCAGCAATAATCGACGACCCCTAAGTCGCGGGCCGCTTCGCCGTCGAGCCTTTCAAGACAGAAACAAAGTTGTCGTGCCTTCACCAGGCCGACCCGGGACACCAGCGACTTGATCCCCCACGGCGTCAGCCAGCCATGCGGCACCTCCGGCAAACTCCATTGCGAGCCTCGCCCCGCAACGACAATGTCGCAGCTTGTCGCGAGCGTGAATCCGCCGCCGACTGCGAACATCTCCACAGCTGCGATCACGGGCGTTTCGAGAAACCCCATGAGCCGGCCGAGATCGCCGCATTCCTGTTCGAAGCGCCCCATGGCCTCAAGATCAAGATTCCCAATGAACTTGAGATCGCTGCCAGCGGAGAATCCCGGCTCCGCCCCGATAAGGACGATCGCACCGATGTCCTTGTCACGCTCGAGCTTGAGCAGCGCTCCCTTCACACCATCGACCAGCGCCTGATCCATGGCGTTACGGCTCGCCGCGCGTAGCAACCTGATCGTCGCCACCGCTCCATTTCTCTCAATGCCGACAACCTTATCTTCGTGACTCATCAATCTTCTCTTCGCCGTGTAGCGTTACGTTCCGAGATACATCTGCTTGACCTCGGGCGTTTCCGAGAGTTTCTTCGCGTCACCGCTCATCACGATGCTGCCGGATTGCAGGATGTAAGCCCGATCGGCGCAGCCGAGAGCCATCATGGCGTTTTGCTCGGCAAGCAGAATCGCCAATCCTTCGCGCGCGAGATTTCTGACGATGGATCCCAATTCCTCGATGATGATGGGCGCAAGACCCAGAGTCGGCTCATCAAGAAGCATCACCTTGGGCCGGGACATCAGGCCACGCCCAATGGCAAGCATTTGCTGCTCGCCACCGGACATCGATCCCGCGCGCTGAACCCGACGCTCTCTGAGGCGCGGAAACATCGTAAAGATTCGTTCCAAATCGCTATCAAGATCGTTGCGGTCGGCGCGATGGTAAGCGCCCATCAGCAAGTTTTCGTTGACGGTGAGACGCGGAAAAATCTGTCGCCCCTCCGGTACGAGAACCAATCCCGATTGAACGCGGTCCACGGTCGGTTGCGGAGAGATATCCCTGCCGCCGAATTCGACTGTTCCGGAATCGGCCTTCTTCAGACCCGCAATCGTGCGAAGGGTCGTGGACTTACCCGCGGCATTTGAGCCGATGAGAGTGACGACTTCGCGCTCTCCGAGCGACAGGCTCACGTCCCGCAAGACCTTCTGCTTGCCGTAGCTGACATTGAGGTTCTTCAGATCAAGCATGTTTCTTGCCCAAATAGGCGGTTACCACCGCATCGTTGGCGAGAACCTCGGCGGTCGTCCCGGAGGCGATGACAGCGCCGTGGTGCAGAGCGATCGACCGATCCGCAAGACGCCCGAGGAAACCGACCTTATGATCGATGATGCAGAGCGTCACACCGTGGGTTTTCAGATCGCGAAGCACGGCATCGAGATTGGTGATCTCGTCATGACCCAGACCGGAAGCCGGCTCATCAAGCAGCAAAAGCTCAGGGTCACAGACCATGCCCATCGCCACACCCAGCATCTTTTCGCCGCCATAGGACAAAGCGCCCGCCTCGTCGTTGCGGTGCTTGTAGAGGCGGCATAGTTCGAGCATCTGGTCGATCTTCTTGCTGAGTGTCTTCTCCAGATCGCCCGTCGCACCCTTGCCGAGCAAGGTCTTCAGGCGCCCCAGGCCAAGCGCACGCTTGACATGAAGATGACATGCAATGCGCATGTGCTCGGCAACCGTCAGCTCCGGAAAGAGCTGCGGATTCTGGAAGGTCTTGACCAATCCCTGCTGTGCTACCTCGAACGGTGTCAGCGCGTTGATGACCTCGCCCTTCCAGACGATCTCCCCACTCGTCGGCTTAAGAATTCCGGCGATGAGACTGAGCGTGGTGGTCTTTCCGGATCCATTGGGACCGAAGATACCGATGATTTCGCCGCGCTCGATGCCGAACGAGACATTGGAGACGGCGGTGAGGCCGCCGAAGCGCTTGGTGAGATTTTTGATATTAAGCAGCATTTTTTCTGCTCGACAGCAAACCCATGATGCCCTTCGGCATGACAAGGATCACGAAAATGAGGATGGCGCCGTAGAGCGCGATACGAAGCTCGGCCGACAGCTCGATCATGTGGGGCAGCGCCGTCAGCAGAAGTGCACCGATGACGGGACCGATCAGCGAATTGATGCCGCCGAGCAGAACCATAGCCACGATATCGAGACCAAGCGTGATCGACAGATAGTGCGGCTCAACGAAGCCCGCATAGAAGCCATAGAAAGCACCGACCAGACCAGCAAGCGCACTGCCGATGGCGAAGCTGAGCAGCTTGTATTTGAAGACGTCGATCCCGAGCGTCTCACCCAACTGATCGTTAAGCCGGATGGCGGCAAGGCATTGCCCGATCCACGATCCAAGAACGCGCTGGCAGATGACGAAGACCACGACCAGCAGCGCCAGCGTCACGTAATACCAGGAAACGCCGCTCGAAAACGTCAGCGTCCCCCAGGGAGTCCAGAGCGCGGGCTTCTCGACGACCGTGATGCCCAGAGATCCGTTGGTGACGCTATTCCAGTTCAGCGTGATCAAGCGCAGAACCTCTGAGAACGCCAGTGTCACGACGGCAAAATAAAATTCCTTCAGCTTGAATCGGAAGCAGATCGTGCCGACGATCAGCGAAAGGACGACCACCAGAGCAAGCGCACACGGAATGGCAAGCCAGAAGTTCCAGCCATATGACGTGACAAGAATTGTCACGACGTAAGCGGAGACTCCGAACGAGGCCGCGTGGAACATCGAGAGCTGGCCGCTAAAGCCGAAGATCAGGTTGAAGCTCACGGCCAACGACGCGGCCATGAAGCCATAGATGGCGATCGCCAGCGTGGAATCGCTCTTCACGAACCACGGCGCTATCAGCGCGACCAGCAGACCGCCGAGAATAGCGAGTCTCATGACTTATCTCCAAAGAGCCCGCTGGGGCGAACGAGAAGGATGGCGATCAGAAACACGAGCCCGTAAGCATCGCGGAAAGCGGATGGAAAAAATACCGATCCGATGTTCTCACTCACGCCGAGGATAATGCCGCCGCCGAGCGCACCAATCACGCTGCCGACGCCGGCAAGAATTGCCGCTTCCACCGCTTTCAGGATGTAGGCGGCTCCGATGGTCGGCTCGAGCGAATACATGCTGGCGTAGAGGCCGCCACCCAATCCTGCGAGCGCCGTCGAATAGACCACGACGATGGTCTGCAGCCGCTCGGTGCGAATGCCCATCAATGCTGCAGCTTCCGGATTTTGCGCATAGGCAAATGCCGCACGCCCGAGCCATGTGCGCGTCAGTGCCAGATAGGTACCGAAGATGATCGCCAGGAAGACGAGGCAGACCATGATCTTGATTTTCGGGAGAAACAGGCCAGCAACGTGGAAAGCGCCCGGCATGACGTAGGTCAGATCCTTTGGCGTCGTCGTGAACGCGGCGAGGATCAGGGCTTCGAATACCGAAATCAGGCCGATTGAAACCAGGAGGCCATTGACAAGGTTACCGCGCGTAAAACGGAAGAGCGTCAGATCCGAGACATAGCCAACGGCACTGACGATGGCGACTGCGCCGATTACCGCAATCGGGTATGGAAGATGACTGACGTCGTAGAGATACCATGTGCTGTAAGCCCCGAGCATCATGAACGCGCCAAGCGCAAAGTTCACAATTCCGGTCAGACCGAATGTCAGCGTCACCCCCAGCGCGATGATGCCGTAGAGCGAACCGACAATGATGCCGTTAAGCAGCTGTCCTAGAATAAGCTGTGTCATGGATAGAGATATCCGTTGCGGATCAGCACCGCGAAAAATGCCAACTTGTGCATGGGAGCGGAGTCAAGGAGCGGCGCACAGCATCCAGCCGAACGCCGCTCTCCATTTTCTCTACTTGGTGGGGTCGAACTTCACGACTTCGATCGTGCCGCCCTTGCGCACATGGACGACGTCGAACCCGAACACCGCTTCACCGGTCTGGTCGTATTTGATCTTCCACAGGCCGTCGTAGGTCATTTCCGTGAGAGCCTTGCGGATCTTGGCTACATCGCTGACCGTTCCGGCCTTCTGCATGGCTTCGACCAGCATATAGACATGATCGTAGCAGGAGGATGAGCAGAGCGGCGCCTGATCGTACGGGAAGTCGCGGTTGAATATCTTCTTGTAGCTTTCGACGAACGCCCTGGTCTTTGGCTCGGTCTTCTCGGCTTCCTCGAAATATTTCGGAACGTACGCGATGTAGTCCGCGATCGTGTCCTTGTTCTTGAGCGCCGGGCCGATAGAACCGCGCACCAGGAAGAACCGGTTGCCAAAGCCAGACTCGGTGGACTGGCGCACGATGTCATACAGCACCGCGTCCGAATAACCGGGGAACAGAATGTCGGGCTTGCCCGCCGCGAGCTTGGCGAGAACCGCGCTGAAGTCCTTCGTGCCCGGCTCGAAAAGTTCGACCTGCAGCTCGATGCCGGCATCCTTGAACAGACCCGCGTAAATATCCACCGCGGTCTTGCCGAATGCATCGTTCTGGAAGAGCATCGCCACCTTCTTGGTGTTCAGCTTCTTCAGATAATCGACCATCAGCTTGCCGAAGCCGTTCGATCCCGCGTCCCAGTTCCAGGTGCGCAGCAGGTAGTCATGATCGGGCTTGCCCAGTGCGTGATGGGCGGACGTCGCGCCTGCGAACAGCAGGAACTTTCCGTTGTTCTGGTTCGCGATCGGCTCGATGGCATTGAAGATGTTCGTCAGGAACGGCCCGAATACGAACTGAACCTTCTCTTCCATCATTTTACGGAATTGCACGGTGGCTTCCCGCGGCTCGCCGCGGGTGTCCATCTGCAGCAACTGGAATTTGTAGGTCTTGTCTCCGACCTTGAAACCACCCTTGGCATTGATTTCATCGACAGCGACCTTGGTGCCCTGCGCGGACATCCATCCATAGGTCGCCGTGGCGCCGGTCAACGCCTCGATCTGGCCGAGCTTGATCGTTTCCTGTGCGTGTGCCGGGGCAGCGAGCACAGTTGCGGCTGCGAACGCGGCCGCAACCCACGCTTTCCTTAAATTCGTCATGTCGTCTCCTCCCAAAATCGTTTTGTATTATTTGACTAACGTACTAGTAATATACTACGCGCTGATCGTCAATGCTCTGATGTGCGGTTCGCACTTGTCAAAAATTTGAGGCGGAGACAGTGAGCAGCAATCTGGACGAACACGTGCCCCTGGGTTAACCAACGCGTTCGGTAATGTGCTACGGTACCGAATTCACGAGCGAATATTGTTCGAGGCTCTCTTCATTTCCATGGCTAAGAAATCCACGATATCCCTTCCACCTGCTTCGCAAGCTGATTTGGCTCATCAGCGCCTCGAAGAGATGATTGTTACGCTGCAGCTTGCGCCTGGAAGCCACTGGTCGGAAGAAGGACTTGCGGATGAAATCGGCATCGGACGCACGCCCGTTCGCGAAGCCGTAAAACGCCTTCAGGCTGATTACCTCGTCAGCATCCTGCCGAGACACGGCCTCATGATCACCGAGATCAGTGTTCACGATCAGCTGCTCGTCATCGAATTTCGGCGAGAACTGGAAGCATTCATCTCGCGGCGTGCAGCGCTGCGGATCAACACATCCGACCGCGAGCTTCTGGCCATGGCCGCGCGGGAAATCGACAGCGCGGGCGTGAAAGGCAATCTCGAAAAATATCTGCGCGAGGTTTTCAACGCCAACCGCCTGATTGCCAAGGCCGCCGGAAATCCCTACGCAGCACGATCGATTTCGCCGCTCCATGCCTTGTCTCGACGATTTTACTATCGGTACGAAAGAGACCTTCAGAACCTGCGCGCCATGGGCAAGCTCCATGCCGACCGCGCGCGCGCAGTGGTTGATCAGGACGAAGCTCTTGCCGTCGAGAAGGCCAACGCGCTTCTGGATCAGATCGAGAATTACACGCGCAGAATATTCAACCTGAGTGTCGCAGCCATCTGAATGCTGCGACACCTAAGGAAACGCTAGCTGGCCTTGGCTTCCGGCATGGCCGTTACAAAGAACGACGCGTCCATCTCACGCAATTGATCTGCGATCTGCGCCGGCGCAAATTCCATCTGATCGAGGACATCCCGGCGCACGTCGATTCCGGGCGCGACCTCGGTCAGCACAAGTCCTTTCTGCGTGACCTCGAATACGGCCCGCTCGGTGATGACCTTTGCCGTCTGCCCCCGCAGGATGCCGGACGAAACCGAATACGTCAGGTGCTCAACGTCGGGCACGAACTTGCGCACCTTGCCTTCCTTGACGATCCGCAGTTTTCCGTTCTCGAATGCGACGTCAAGGCCGCCCGTCGTGAACGTACCGGTGAAGACAAGCCGCTTTGCATTTTCGGCGATATCAATGAATCCACCTGCGCCCGGATTTGCCACGCCGAACTTTGAGACGTTGACGTTATCCTTGGCATCGAACTGAGCGAAGGCAAGCGCTGCAAACTCGCAAAGTCCGCCGTCGATCGCGTCGAACTGATAAACGCCATCCAGAATGGCATCCGGATTCAAGTTGGCGGAAAACTGCCAGCCCGACATGACAATGCCGCCATATGAACCGTGCTCCGTCGTGAACCAATAATCCTGCAAGCCCTTATCTGCGAACTTGCCCTGCTCCGCCATGACAAGCGGAACGTCCGCCGCCGCTCCGAAACCGAAGATGGACAACTCCCGCTGGCGCACTTCCTGCGCGGCACGCATGGCGACGACCTTGTCCGCTGACATCGGAATGGGCGGCAATTGCGAAAGAGGCTTGCGCGAACCGCTGTAGTAAACGGGATCAAATTTCACATCCGTTGTCATCATCATCTCAGGCGCGACGACAACGGCATCAACGAACATCCCCGGGATGCGCACCTCGGTTGCGGAGCGCCCGCCGTAAGCCGTCTGACGGCGAACCTGCGCGATCACCCGTCCACCACTGGCTTTGGCCGCCAGGGCGAGCGCGATATTCGAGGAAACCAGCGCGTCGTTTTCAAACGAAAGATTGCCGTACTCATCGGATGACGAAGCACAAATAAATACGGTGTCGAGCTTCCACGCCGGATAGAACAGATAGGGCTGGCCGTCGAATTCGATACGCTTGACCAAGTCGTCCTTGGCCCGCTCGGTGAATCGCCCGCCGCCGTTCTTCGGATCGATATAAGTATCCAGACCGACACGTGTCATATAGCCCGGACTCCGGCGCGCGACTTCGCGCAGCCAGTGCATCGTCGCACCGATCGGCCAGGAATAGGCTTCGATCTTGTTCTCTCGGATCAGCCGCATCAATTCCGGCCGCTTGCCCGTTACGGGATCGACCGGGTTGATGTAGGAGCCGCCGACGATACGCTTCATCAACCCTTCCTGCGCAACGTGGTCCATTCCCTTGATGCCCTGGGCATCGCCGGTGCCAACGGGAAAATAGAATGTCAGGTTGCGCGGCGCGGCCTCCTTGCGGAAACGGTCACCAAGAGCCTTGAGCAGTTCGTCAGGCGTGACCCATCCGATAACACCCACGCAACCGACAGAGGACCCGTCCGGAATGGATGCCACGGCCGATGCGGCATCAACAATCTTGCTCATGACTTCACCGTAAACCGTTCGAATGTCTTCCTGGAACTTGGCGAGTCACAATTCAGCGCGAACTCGCGCGACGCGACTTCATCAAGACGCTCCGCATCTGTCATGATGAACGGTTCAAAGAAGCGCTTGGTGGAGGCTATCGCCTCAGGCGGTACGGCAGCGAGGTCATTGGCGACTTGAATTGCGTGAGAGAGTGCAGTGCCGGGCTCCGCAAGATCATCGACAAGACCAATCCGCTGAGCTTCCACGGCATCAATGGGCTTGGCGCCCCATGTCAATCGTCGCGCGCGCACCGGCCCGACCCGCGCGATCAACGCCATCAGGCCCCATGGTGGAAGCCAGCCATTGGGAGCTTCGGGCAAATGCCAGCGCACATTGGAAGCACTCACCACAACGTCGCACGACGCCGCCAGAATGAAACCGCCGCCAAGCGCATAGCCTTCCACGGCCGAAATCACCGGCTTGGCGCGATAGCCTATCGCGCGCGCGAACGCGGCCGTCACCGATTCATGGTGGCACATTTCGGTAATCGACAGTCCCGCAAGCTCCTTCAGGTCGCTGCCGGCACAGAATGCAGGCGGCGCACCTGTCAGAACGATCGCGCGCACGTTCTTGTCGTGCTCGGCGCCGGCAAGCGTGGCGCCGAGTTCGGCCATCAGGTCGGAACCCAGAGCGTTACGGCGCTGAGGCCGATCGATGGTCACGACCGCGACAGGGCCCTGTAACTCAAGCTTGATCATGTCGGATTGTCCTATTGGCCGATACGAGCACCGTCGGCATTTACTGCAGCGCGAACGTCCTCCCCGCGAATCTCCCGCGGTTGAACATTGCCTCGGACAGCCATCACGGCGGCATGTCCGATCGCGTGACCGTAGGCAAAGCACTGCGCGGTCACGCGCGCCGACGCGACGGCCTCGTGCTCCGCCGACAAGCAGCGGCCCGCCACAAGTAGTCCCTCGCCACGCTCCGGCACGAAGCAACCGTAAGGAACCTCGTAGTAGTCATTGAGCAGCCATTCGACCTTCGGCTTCTCGCCTGCGTGAAGCTCGATCGGCCACGGCGAAACCGCGATGCCGTCGTTAAACTTCGTCCCCTGCACGACATCCGAATTCATCAGACGCTTGATGCCTGACACCTGACGCGTCTGTCTTACGCCGACCTGAACGCCGGTGTCGTTGAGAAACGCATTCTCGCAGCCAACGAGATTGTCGCGGAAAAATCGCGCATATTCGCGCGCCTGCAGCCGCCCCTCGATTTCAGCATCCGTGAAATCGCGCGCGAAGAGTGTGTTGAGTTCGCGGCCATCAGAGCCAATCACGCGCGTGCAATTACAAAGCAGTTCGCCCGGACGGGTCGTTGTGAACAGCCAGATCTTCGCGCGCGGCAACACGTAATCGCCCGCATTGTGCTTGGCGCGGATCATGGCCGAAACCTTTTCCGGCATGATCGTATCCGTGCCGTATTCCGCGACGAAGCGATCGACATCGACGCCCAGCATCCGGAAAATCATGGTCGGATTCTGAACCCGCCCCTGATCACCGACGAAATTGGGCAAGCCCGCCATCGCGACGACATCGGCATCCCCGCTCGCGTCGATCACGATCTTGGCCCGCGCATCCAGCGGCCCCTGCTTGGTCCAGACATTCAGACCAGCGATCCGGTCGCCATCCATGTGCACGCCGGTCGCGACAGCATGAAAAACGATATCAACCCCAGCTTCGCGCAGCATCGCGTCGGCCGCCTCGCGCCAGACATGAGGATCGTGCACCCGCGCCCAAGTCTTTCCGTACAGAACCGGATCGGCAAGGCCGCCCATCGCTTCAAGCCTGCGGCAAAACTCGTCGGCGAAGCCAAAGACGACCTGGTTGGGCCCGCTTGCAACATTCTCCGTTGCTTCATAAAGGCCACACACCGTTCCGGAGAGACCGGCAACGGCTCCGCCACCGCAGAATCCGTAGCGTTCAATCAGGGTGACTTTCAATCCTTGCCGAGCAGCCGATATCGCGGCCGCCACGCCGGCTGCGCCGCCTCCTACCACGATGACATCGGTATCGATGCGAGCGGAATCGCGATTGTCCAATGCTCTGACCTCTGATATTTCACTAATGCACTAATGGTATTTTATAGGAGAAGCCACCACTTGGCGCAACTGAAAATTCGCAGCCGCCCATAACCGGGCCATTGGGCATAGAGCGAGACTTCACTCGCCGGTATTCGTGATATCTCAATGGATACAGACCGCGCATACGAATGATGCGAAAGGAAGAAGCATACGGCTGACGGGATCGTTGCGAGGCTGCAGCAGGTTGATGTGCTGATGGCACAGGCCCGACAGGTAGCAGACGCCGTCCGAGCGGTCGGCGTGACGGAAGTCACGTACCATCGATGGCGAAACGAGTACGGCGGTCTGAAGGGCGATCAGGTCAGGCGGCTGAAGAAGCTCGCCACTGAGAACAGCCGGCTCCGTCGAGCGGTGTCGTGATCAAACCAGCGCCTTACGAATCCGCGCGCTGGCCAAGTCAATTGCGATTACAGTCACGACCACAATAATGACCTGCGCCGCCGTCTCGGCATACTGAAAGCTGCGGATGCTTTCATACAGCGTCTGGCCGATGCCACCGGCACCCACAATGCCGAGCGTCGTCGCGGAGCGGACATTGGTTTCCAGCCGATACAACGTGAACGAACTCCACAACGGAAGCACCTGCGGCACCACGCCAAAGACCACTTCCTGAATGCGGACGGCGCCGGTCACGCGGATACCTTCCACCGGACGCGGATCGACCGATTCGACAGCCTCCGAGAACAGCTTGGCGAACACGCCGAGATTGTGAATGAAGAGCGCCATCACGCCGGCAAACGGACCGAGACCGACAGCCACCACGAACATCAGAGCAAACACGATCTCGTTGATCGCGCGGCACGCATCCATCAGGCGACGCACCGGCTGCACGACCCAAGCCGGGCAGATATTTGCCGAACAGAGAATCGAAAACGGTATGCCGAAGACCACCGCCAGCGCAGTGCCCCAGAGTGCGATCTGGATCGTCACTATCATGTCGGCGAGATAGTGATCCCAATCATGGAAATTCGGCTGCAGAAACGCACTGCCGAACTCCGCCATGTTGCGCCAGTCGGTCAGCAGCGCACCGGCGCGGAACATCTCCGCCGGATTCCAGCTCCATGCCAGCAACGCCACAATCAGCACCCAGCCGAACCACGATCGCATCCGGCGCGACAACGGAATGCGCGGCACGCTGAGATCGGACATTTCAGAGGCCGGCTTCGATATCGCGGCTGATGGCGTGAGATCGGTCATGAACGGGTCCTAGTAAAAAAGGGCGCCCGGCATTTGCCCGGCGCCCCTGCATAACTGATCGGTTCTCAGTGGGTCGCCGGCGTCGCTGCAGCAGCCGCAAACTCACCAATCATCTTCTTGAGTTCGTCCTGTTTGCCAACTTTGTCCGCCTCGACAAAGGCCGCGACCTTGTCCTTGAACGGACCGTGTTCAACCTTTGCGGTCTGCTCCTGCAGTTGCTTGATCTGTGCCTGCAGCGGAGCCACGCGAGCCGCCTTCTCGTCAGCCGACAACTTGTCGTCACCGTTAATCTTCATGATCGCCTTGTTGGCTTCGAGAATGCGGATCGGCAGAAGCTGGTTGTCGCTCGAGGGATGGAACGGCGACCAGACGAGGCTGGACAGTATCTCACGCGCGGCCTTCACTTCGTCCGGCGTGCCGATGCGGCCGTAGCTCATCAGGAAGGTGTAGATTTTGGTCTTTATCGCAGGATCGATGTCCTTGCGCCAGACCAGCGGATCGAGCGGGATGATCGGCGAGGTCCAGATGATGCGCAGCTTCTTGCGGGCTTCCGGCGCGGTCGCCGCCGCACGCTGCAGATCTTCGGAGTTGTTGGTGGCCGCGGCAACCTGCTTGTTGGCGACCGCCATCGCGTTGGCCTGATGGCTGGCGTTGCGAACGGTCTTGAAGCAGGACTTCGGGTCAATGTTCTTCGCGGCGAAGACATAGGACGACGGCACCAGGAAGCCCGACGTCGAGTTCGGATCGCCGATGCCGAAGTCGATCGACTTGTCGCACTTCAGGATGTCCTCGAGCTTCGTATAAGGCGAGTCCGTATTGACGATGATGTGCGAGTAATAACCCGTCGATCCGTCACGCGACACGACCTGCGCGAAGATTTCGGCATTCGAGCGGTCGACCGCTTCCATTGCGGACTTATTGCCGTACCAGGCGATCTGCACTTTGTTGAAACGCATCGCCTCGATCACACCGGCATAGTCACTGGCGTAGAAGCCGTTGACCTTGACGCCGAGAGCTTTCGACATGGCTTCAAGGAAGGGTTCCCAGTTCTTCTTCTGGTTGACCGAGGCCTCAGTCGAGATCACGCCGAAATTCAACTCGGGCGTCTCGGCGCGAGCCGTTGCCACGGCCAGACCAGCCGCGATCGCCAAAGCGGACCCGATCAGGGACAGCTTACGCATGGTGCCTTCTCCTATTGTTAGGCGTTGATGAAGTCTTGTTATGCGCGCAGGCGCTCGGCCTGCCTCTGGACTCGCGGAAAAGCCGCCACCTGATGCGTCGGCACAGCGACCGCCGGCGGCTCTGCCCAATGCGATCCT
Organism: Afipia sp.; assembly: GCA_017308575.1. Classification (GTDB taxonomy): domain Bacteria; phylum Pseudomonadota; class Alphaproteobacteria; order Rhizobiales; family Xanthobacteraceae; genus Afipia. The sequence goes on along the minus strand of JAFKEQ010000006.1, from coordinate 70,025 downwards.
GCATTCGCTGGATCAGGATTGATCGGCTGATCGAACGACGGAAGGAACAGTTCTTCGCTTTCCGCGCCGTAAAGCTGGTTGAGAAACGCAGGGGTCAGCGCCTGCGACGGCCCATCGTAAACCACGCGCCCGGCTTTCAACGCTATCGTGCGCGAGCAATACTTCATCGCATATTCGACCTGATGCAGCGAGACGAGCACGGTCAGACCGTCATTGCGATTCATGTCCGCCAACAGGTCCATCACCCGGCGTGACGACGCGGGATCGAGCGAGGCGATCGGCTCGTCCGCGATCAGCAGCTCTGCGCCCTGCACCAGCGAACGAGCGATCGCAGCGCGCTGCTGCTGACCGCCGGACAATTCATTGGCCCGCTTGAGCGCATGTTCGGCAATGCCAACCCGCGCCAGCGCCAGCATCGCCTTGCGCTTGTCGCCGTCGCTGAACTGGCCAAGCGTGCCGCGCAACACCGGCAGCGAGCCGAGCAATCCGAAGCACACATTGGCAAGCAACGTGACGCGCGGCACCAGATTAAACTGCTGGAAGATCACGCCGATGCGCGCGCGCAATGCGCGGCTGCAAGACAGGCGCCCGTTTTGCTGAATCGGCTGACCCATCACGTGGATGCTGCCGGATTCCGGCAGGCTGTCCTTGCGCTTCCCATCGATCGGCAGCAGTCCGGCGATGGTGCGGATCAGGGTCGACTTGCCGGAACCGGATGCACCGATCAACGCCACCATTTCACCGCGACGGACCGTCATACTGACATCGTCCAGCACGCGTACATCATGCTGAAACGACTTGGATACGGCTCTAGCCTCAATAGCGATATCGTGCGGCAGCAATCCGGACACTCCTGTGCTTTCCGGATCATTAACAATGGCGCATGACAGATCGATGAAAAGCCGCAACGGGCCGTCAGCCTCTCAACAACACAGATGAATGCTGCAGCGCAGTTTCGCCTATGCCTTCAGAACGGTCGTGGCGAGAACAGAGAAACGCTGCCCTTTCCCATCCTGTCGCAGCAAGGAGATACGATCGATGCACAGTGTTTGCGCATCCGGCAGTTGCGCAAAAGCGCCGGTCAGATAGGCGAGCGCCTCCGCGTGCCGGTCGGCATCCACAGAGCCGGTCAACGTCATATGGAATCGAAATGCGTCGAACACATAGGGATAGCCCCATTGTTCCAGATGAGCGCGCTGCGCCGGGGTCAGCGGCGCCTGCAGACGTTTCGCACGCTCGTCATCCGAGAGCGGCGCGCGAAATCGATCGAACGCGCGCACGCATGTCGCCGCCAGCGCGTTCACAGGGGTGTCAGGCACGGTGGGGGTCATGGCGACGAACGATCCGATAGGCCGAATAGCCAGCAGTCCGCCCTGCACGGCAGTTTGGCCCGGCAAGCCCGCTGCAAACGCCTCCAGCAGATCGGATTCGCGATAGCCGTCAGCGAGACGAAACGGTGCCTTCAGCGTCGCATGAAAGCCGTAGACTTGCGGCTCGCGGACAATCTCCGGCCACCCGGCCGGAACACCATCCGGAAAATCCAGGCTTTCTCCGCGATGGCTATCATACCCCAGGACTGACGCGCCAAATCGGTAGAGCACGCTGTCCGGCGGCGGTACGAAATAGATCGCGTAGCGACAGTCCATGCCGCACTATTGCAGACGGTTGGGCGCGGCGACATAGGCGAGTTGTCCCGCGCAAATCGCGGCAACCACCTGCGGCCGGCGTGAGTCCGTCGCATCCACCAGCACGATGTCAGCCCGCCTGCCCTGTTCGAGGACGCCGCGGTCGGCGAGGCGCGCGGCCCTTGCCGGACGTTCGGACACATAAGTCCACGCCTGCGGCAATGTGACAATGCCATCGGCCGCAAGCCGATAGGCCGCCAGCAACGGCGCCGGATAGTAATAGTCAGACGCAAGGATCGTGCACCGCCCCTGTGCAATCATCTCCGCCGCACCGATCCAACCGATATGGCTGCCGCCACGCACGACATTCGGCGCACCAAGCACAATGTCATCACCGGCATCCACCGCATCCTGTGCAGTTTCGACCGTGGTCGGAAACTCGGCCACGCGGCAATTCAGGTCACGAAACCAGCGTCGCTGCTCCGGACTCATATCGTCATGCGACAACGTCGGCGTTCCGGCCTTGTCGGCTGCCGCCGCGAGTCGCGCAATCGCGCCCGGCACCTCATTGGCGAGGCCCTGCAGACGCGTTACCAAATTGTTGAGTTCATTTTCCGACAATCCTGCCCGCTCTGCCATCTGCACCACCTTGCGCGCACGCGGCGGCGTGTCAGGTCCCGGCAGATGATCATTAAACGCGAGCATTCCGACGCGGCCGTCAGCCACCCAGCGGGTCACTTCCTGCTCGGCCTCGAGATTGTAGGTTTCGTGCCTCAAATGAAAGCGCGTATCAGCAGCGAACGACGCCTGATTGGCCTCGATCGTTTCAAGGATCGTTCGCGCATTGTCGATGCCGCGCAGTCCCGGCTCCCACGAGCATGTCACTCCGTGAAAAACAGTCGTGATGCCGTTGCCGATGCACTGACGATCGCTGTCTTTCAGCGCGACATCGATCGGAAATCCGACGCCGGGCCGGGGCATGATCTGCCGCTCGAATGCGTCGCCGTGGATATCGACGATACCGGGCAGTACATGCAGTCCACGTGCATCAATGACGCGGCCATGACCGTCGGCCGCGATCAGTCCACTGTCTTCATCGACGGCGAGATCCCCTTCGATTAACGCCCCATCTTGAAGCACTTGCCCGCCGACGATCCGCATCCGATTTTCGCCTTCATATCCATCGCTGTAATGGATGCCTCTCGGAATCGCTCGCTATCGAGCGCAGGGTCTGGATAAACGACGCCTTCACGACACCTGTATGACGCACGAGAAGGGTGCCGACGTTATCCTAGCTTTCAACCGTCAGAGCGATGCGGTCGGCAGAAAATCGGCCACGGGTGGTCAGCAGCGGCTGATCGCCGGTGGAGCAATCCACGCTTTCCACCACCAGCACCGGCCGATGCACGGACAAGCGCAACCGTCCGGCATCAACGGCATCGGCGAACGCCGCGCTGATGCGCGTCCATTTGCGGCGAAACTCGCCAACCCCGTAATGCTCCAGCATACGGGTCACCGAACGAGTCTGGCGGAAAACACGCGCCGCATCGTGAAAGCGTTCTGCGCAGAGCCAGGTCGAGGCGACGGAGATCGGCACGCGATCCGCCGACCGAACAATATCAAGCCGCACCACCTGAGCGCCGGGATTGAGTCCCAGCCGCGCCGCCACCTCATCGGTTGCGTCTTCGAACCGATGACTTTGTAAGCGCCCCTCCGCTTCGTGGCCGGAGGCTGCCATGATCTCGGAAAAGCGTGTGATGCGGCCGATGCGATAATCGAGTTTATCGGTTCGGACATAAGTTCCACTGCCGCGCTCGGTACGAACCAGACCGCGCGCCGCCAGTTCGGCGATCGCCCGGCGTACAGTATGCCGATTCACGCCGTAGCGCGTGGCGATTTCGGCCTCGGGCGGCAGGCGCGCGCCGTTCTCATGTTTGCCGACGAGAATCATCTGCTCGTAATCATCGGCAATACAGCGCCACAGCATGACGCCGCGGTCTAACAAATGATTTCTTCCGGAGCGGCGCGGTGATCGCGTGAGCATAGGCGGCTCGCTGTCATCAAGGTGTCATCGGACGCATTCATGAGTTGTCTAGTAAACTAGACAACTTTGCGCAAGATCGATGTCGCATATGGACCAACGAACAGATGCAGCGAGACGCAACGCGATGGCGGTGCTGGCGCAGGCAAGTAGCGACGCCATCAGCGAAGCGCTGACGCAGATCGGTCATTGTGTTCCTGTCAACGACATTCCCGTGAAGGATGTACGACCGGCCGAAACAGGACTGGTGATGCTGCGCGGGCGGATCGGCGGGAATGGCGCGCCATTCAATGTAGGTGAAGCGACCGTAACGCGCGCGGCTGTGCGCCTCGACAGCGGCGAAACCGGCTTCTCCTATGTGCTGGGCCGTGATGCCCGCAAGGCGCGGCTTGCCGCGCTGTGTGACGCACTGTGGCAGCATCAACAGTATCGCGCCACAATCGAGCAACAGGTGATCGCACCGCTGCAAGCGGCACAACAACAGAAACGCGCGCATCAGCAGGCGCAGACGGCAGCAACGCGGGTCGATTTCTTCACGCTGGTCCGTGGAGAGAACGACGCATGAGCACCGTCATCGAAAATCCTGCTTATGAGAGCCAGGCGATCTTTCGCGCGGTGATGGATGCCTTTGCCGCGCCGGGGCAGCGGCTGTTCGTTCCCGCCGCCGATGGACCGGACGGACTTGCACCGGCAACGGCGGCGATCCTGCGCAGTCTCGCCGATTTCGAGACGCCCGTGTGGCTCGATGAACCATTCGCAACGCCCGGCATCGCGCAATGGCTCCGGTTCAATACCAGCGCACCGATTGCTCCGAGCCAAGCCGATGCGATGTTTGCCGTCATCACGGGCGACGCGCCGCATCTGGCGCTGGATCGCTTTGCTGCCGGGAATGTCGAATATCCGGATCGTGCCGCGACCGTGATCGTGCAGATCGACAGTCTGGACAGCGGCGACGCCTATGAATTGCGCGGCCCGGGCATCAAGGATTCGCACACGATCTCGCCGCGCGCTCTGCCCACCGATTTCGAAGCGGCGCTTGCCGCCAACCATGCACTGTTTCCATGCGGTGTCGATCTGATTCTCGTGGCCGATCACGACATCGTCGCGCTGCCACGCTCCATTCAAGTGATTCGAAAGGCATAGCGCCATGTATGTGGCTGTAAAGGGCGGCGAGCGCGCCATCGACAATGCCCATACCTTGCTCGGAGATGTCCGGCGCGGCGATCGCTCGGTGCCTGAACTGTCGCTGACGCAGATCGAACAGCAGCTCGCACTCGGCGTCGATCGGGTGATGTGCGAAGGATCGCTCTATGATCGCGAACTCGCGGCGCTTGCAATCAAACAGGCGCGCGGCGATCTGATCGAAGCGATATTTCTGCTGCGCGCCTATCGCACCACGCTGCCACGCTTCGGTGCCTCCGAGCCGATCGAAACCGCGAAGATGGATATCCGACGCCGCGTCTCGGCGACATTCAAGGATCTGCCCGGCGGACAAGTGCTGGGTCCAACCTTTGATTACACCCATCGCCTACTCGATCACACGCTGGCCCAGCCCAGCAATGTCGCGCACGGTGCAACCGTGTCTTCCGATCCGGTGCCATTCCAATCGGTTACCGATCTTCTGGAGCAGGATGGTTTGATCGAGCCGGAACATCCTTCACAGGAGAACATCGGCGATTTGACTCGCGAACCGCTCTCCTTCCCCGCTGGCCGCGACCTGCGGCTGCAAAATCTCGCACGCGGCGACGAAGGTTTCCTGCTCGCGCTCGGCTATTCGACCCAGCGCGGCTATGGCCGCAACCATCCCTTCGCCGGCGAAATCCGTTACGGCGAAATCGATATCGAATTCTTCGCCGAAGACGTCGGCTTCGCCGTTCCGCTCGGCAGCGTATCCATGACCGAAGTGCAGATGGTCAACCAGTTCACCGGCGGCGGCGACCATCCACCGTGCTTCACGCGCGGTTACGGACTGGTGTTCGGACAGAGCGAACGCAAAGCCATGGCCATGGCACTGGTCGATCGCGCGCTGCGCGCCCGCGAACTGGGTGAAGAAACCGGTGCACCGGCGCAGGACGAAGAGTTTGTTCTCAGCCATTCCGACAATGTTCAGGCCACCGGCTTTGTCGAGCATCTGAAACTCCCGCATTATGTGGACTTCCAGGCAGAGCTTGGATTGCTGCGCAAACTGCGCGAGGACTATTTCGCGCAAGCCGACGAATCCGGCACATCACTGCAGGATGCCGCCGAATGACCGCACCGTCCTACAACTTCGCTTATCTCGACGAGCAGACCAAGCGCATGATCCGCCGCGCGATCCTGAAAGCGATCGCGATTCCCGGCTACCAGGTGCCGTTCGCCAGCCGCGAAATGCCGATGCCCTATGGCTGGGGGACCGGCGGCGTGCAGGTCACCGCCGCAATCCTCGGCCCGGACGATGTACTGAAAGTGATCGACCAGGGCTCCGACGACACCACCAACGCGGTGTCGATCCGCAAGTTCTTCGTCAAGACCGCCGGCGTCCGCACCACCACGCAGACGACGGCCGCCACCGTCATCCAGACCCGGCATCGCATTCCGGAAACACCGCTGACGGAAGGTCAGGTACTGGTGTTTCAGGTGCCGATCCCGGAGCCGTTGCGTTTTCTCGAACCACGCGAGACGGAAACCCGCCGAATGCACGCGCTTTCGGAATACGGATTGATGCATGTGAAGCTCTACGAAGATATCGCCCGGCACGGCCATATCGCGACGACCTATGCCTACCCGGTCACCGTCAATCAGCGCTACGTGATGGACCCGTCGCCAATTCCGAAATTCGACAATCCGAAGCTAAACGACTCTCCGGCGTTGCAGTTGTTCGGCGCGGGCCGCGAGAAACGCATCTACGCGATCCCTCCCTACACCACCGTCGTGCCGCTCGATTTCGAGGACCACCCGTTCGAACGCTACCGGCACGATGCGAGTTGTGCGCTCTGCGGCGCCGACAGCGGCTTTCTCGATGAAGTGATCACGGACGACAAGGGCAGCCGCATGTTCGTGTGCTCCGACACCGACTATTGCGGAGGCCGCCGTGACGCGGCCGGAGCGACACCAACCGCCGAGGCCGCATCATGATATCCGCTGCCGAACAGCCGCTTCTCGCCGCCAGCGGGCTGACGAAATACTACGGCGCACAGCTCGGTTGCCGCGACGTGTCGCTTGATCTCTACGAGGGCGAGGTGATGGCTGTCGTGGGCGAGTCAGGCTCCGGCAAATCCACCCTGCTTCAATTGCTGTCCGGCCAGATCGAGCCCGGCAGCGGTGAGGTGCGCTATCGCACCCGCGATGGTCAAACCACCAGCCTGTGGGAGATGAGCGAACCTGCCCGGCGATTTCTTTATCGGACGGACTGGGGCTTTGTGCATCAGGATCCGCAGCGCGGCCTGCGCATGGGCATCTCCGCTGGTGGCAATGTCGGCGAGCGGCTGATGGCGGTCGGATGGCGCAACTACGCACAGATCCGCGACGCCGCTGCGGACTGGCTCGGTCGAGTCGAGATTTCGCAGACACGGATTGACGATACGCCGCGCACCTATTCAGGCGGCATGCGGCAACGACTGCAGATCGCCCGCAATCTCGTCACCTCTCCTCGTCTCATTTTCATGGATGAGCCGACGGGCGGGCTCGACGTCTCCGTACAGGCGAGACTGCTCGATCTGCTCCGGCGGATTGTATCCGATCTGCGCATCGCCGCGATCATCGTCACGCACGATCTCGCTGTCGCACGGCTGCTCTCCAACCGGATCATGGTGATGAAGGATGGCGTGGTGATCGAGACCGGCTTGACTGATCAGGTGCTCGACGATCCGCAGGCTCCCTACACCCAGCTTCTCGTCTCGTCGATCCTGCCAGCGTGAACTCCATGAACGCATTGCAACTCAACGCCGTCGGCAAGACCTTCGTGATGCACCTGCAAGGCGGCCTGCGCCTTCCGGTGCTGCGCGACGTGACGTTTTCCGTCGCGCCCGGCGAATGCGTGGCACTGACCGGCCCATCGGGCGCGGGCAAATCATCGATTCTCAAGCTGATCTATGGCAACTATCGCTGCGACACCGGACAGATCGCCATTCAGGCGGGTACCGAGACAATCGATATCGCGACCGCCGCACCGCGCGAGATCATCGCTGTCCGCCATTCGACACTGGGCTACGTGACCCAATTTCTGCGGGCCGTCCCACGTGTCTCCGCGCTCGATATCGTCGCCGAGCCTCAGATCGCGCGCGGCACAAAACCGGACGAGGCGCGAGCGCAGGCAGCAACGCTGCTCGGCCGCCTGAACATTCCCGAACGTCTGTGGAGCCTGCCGCCAGCGACTTTTTCGGGCGGGGAGCAACAGCGGGTCAATCTCGCGCGCGGCCTGCTGCCAGATCATCCAGTCCTGCTGCTGGACGAGCCGACCGCCTCGCTCGATGCGAAGAATCGCGCGGTGGTGATCGACATGGTCCGCGAGCGCAAGCAACGCGGTGCCGCCATCGTCACCATTCTCCACGACGATGAAACCCGCGCCGCCATCGCCGACACCCTTATCGATACAACCCGTTTCGCAGCGTGACCCATGACTGAATCAAATACCTTTCTTCTCACCAATGCCCGCGTCGTTCTGGACCACCACATCATCGATTGCGGTTACGTTGCCGTGGCGGACGGACGCATTGTCGAGATCGGCGATGGCCCCGCCCCCGAACGCGGTGTGGATTTCAACGGCGACCTTCTGCTGCCGGGACTGATCGAACTCCACACCGACCATCTTGAAGCGCACTACACACCGCGCCCAAAGGTGCAGTGGGACCCTGTCGCCGCGGTCGTCTCCTATGACGCACAGATCGCTACCAGCGGCATCACCACAGTCCTCGATTCGTTGCGCGTCTGGCGCGAGGAAGGCGCTGGCGACGCCGACGGACAGGCGGGCGAACTCGCGGCCGCGATCGATAAAACCCGCGACAACGGGCTGCTGCGCATCGAGCATTATCTGCATCTGCGCTGTGAAGTGCCGATGCCCAAAGTTGTCGAGGATGCATCGGCCTTGATCGACCGGCCGGATGTGCGCTTGATGTCGTTGATGGATCACACCCCCGGCCAGCGTCAATTTCGCGACCAGGAAAAGCTGCGCGAATACTACCGCGGCAAAAGCGGCGGCATGACCGACGCGCAACTCGACGAGATGTTTGCGCGTCGCGTAGAGAACAGCGAGCGTTATGGCGCCGACAACTATCGCGAGTTGCTGATGCTGGCAGCCCGCCACAACACGCCACTGGCGAGCCACGACGATACGACGCTCGACCATGTGGATCAGGCGCTGACCGACAAAGTTGCGGTGGCCGAATTCCCGACCACGGTCGAAGCAGCCGAAAAACTGCATGCCGGCGGCATCAGGGTGCTGATGGGGGCCCCCAATCTCGTGCGCGGCGGTTCGCACTCCGGCAATGTCGCCACCTCGGCGCTGGCCGACGCAGGCCTGCTCGATATCCTGTCGTCCGATTATGTGCCGTCGAGTCTGCTGCTCGCCGCACTGCGCCTGCCGCGTACAAGCCCACGCTACGATCTCGCGGCGGCGATCCGCACGGTGACCAAGACTCCGGCGGAAGTTGTCGGCCTTTGCGATCGCGGCGAGATCGCCATCGGCAAGCGCGCCGATCTCATTCGCGTGCATCAGACGGCCGATGGCGCCGGAGTGCGCAGCGTGTGGAACGCCGGGCGTCGCGTTGCATGAGCGATGTTCGGCGGATCGGACCCGGCCGTCTGGTTCTTGTGGTCGGCCCGAGCGGCGCCGGAAAGGACACCCTGATCGCCGGGGCGAAAGCAGGTCTGGCTGACGATGCAAGCGTCGTTTTTCCACGCCGCGTGGTGACACGCGCCAGCGGCAACGGCGAGGACCATGACACGCTAACCGTCGCGGAATTCGATCGCTCTGCACAGAGTGGCGCCTTCAGCCTGCACTGGGACGCGCACGGCCTGAAATACGGCATTCCGAAACAAATCGATGATGCCATAGCCGCTGGCCAAACCGCCGTCTGCAATGTCTCACGAACAGTGATTGCGTCCGCGCGCGAACGTTATGACGATGTCGTTTCGGTTCTCGTCACTGCACCGCCCGATATCCTGGCTCGACGGCTCGCCGGACGTAGCCGCGCCAGCGACGGCAATCTCACGGATCGACTTGCCCGGCACACTGGCATCGTCCCTGCCCTAGATATCGTCATCAACAACATTCACACCGAAGCTGACAGCGTTCGCGAACTCATTCGGGCGATTAAAATCGATAGCCCTCAATATTAACCACGATACGTTCGCGGCACAGACAATCCATCTATGCGCTCGCGGGTAGCCTCCCTGCGCGGCGCTACGCGCTGCCGGTCCGATTTCCCCGTCATCCGGTCTTGCGATAGCGGATCAGCGAGAAATGTCCCATCGGCGGCATCGGCCGCCGTTCGACCAGCGTGACGCCGCCATGCCGCGCGGCCCAGTTCACCAGCCGCGCCCAGGGAAATTCCGGACGCCAGCCGAGCCGCCGCGCCAGCGGCGCGAAGGCCAGTTCGAATATCTTGCGCGGGCCGCTTTCCGCGCCGATGTGATTGACCAGAATGAGTTCGCCGCCGGGCTTGAGCACGCGCATGAAATCGTCGAGCGTGGCTTCGGGATCAGGCACCGCGGTGATGACATATTGCGCCACCACCGCATCGAACGTGCCGTTCGGGAACGCGAGGTTCTTCGCATCCATCACCGATAGCGTTTCAACATTGGTGAGGTTCTGCGCGCGCACGCGCTCCTGCGCCTTGCGCAACATGGGCTCGGAAATATCCACGCCATGTAGCTTCGTGGTCCGCGAATAATCCGACAGCGACAAGCCCGTGCCGACGCCGACATCGAGCACGCGGCCTCCGATCGCGTCTGCGACCGCGATGGTGGACTTGCGGCCCGCGTCAAACACCTTGCCGAACACCATGTCATAGACCGGCGCCCATGCGGCATAGGCTCTTGCCACTCCGGCTCGATCGATGTCGTTGGTCATGTCCCCGCCCCGCTACGCAATACTATTGTTCCGGCGCAGCCACGCCGGACATCGCATCCATTCTTGGAGGATCAGGCGTTATCCGGCAAGAGCTTCGCGGTGCGCCGGCACCGACCGCAGGCTGCGTTGTGCCGCGCTGATGAAGCCACCGCCAAGCACCCGCGCCTGTCCGGCGGGCGCATCATAGAACACGCAAGCCTGTCCGGGCGACACGCCCTCTTCGCCGTCCGCCAGTTCGACTTCATAGCCGCCACCGACACGGCGCAACCACGCGGGCTGTGCCGCACGGGTGGAGCGCACCTTGACGAACATTTCGAGGCCATCGCCGACCGCCTGATCGAGGTCGCCGCCGCCGATCCAGTTGACGTCGCGCAGCATGATCCGGCGCACGTTCAGCGCCTCGCGTGGGCCCACCACCACGCGGCGCGTCTCCGCATCGAGATGCACCACATAGAGCGGCGCGTGCGCGGCGATGCCGAGACCGCGGCGCTGGCCGATGGTGTATCCGATAATGCCCTGATGGCGGCCGAGCACGCGGCCTTCCAGATCGACGATATCGCCCGGCTCCATCGCATTCGGCTTCAGCCGTTCGATCACGTCGGTGTAGCGGCCGGTCGGCACGAAGCAGATGTCCTGGCTGTCGTGCTTGTCGGCCACCGACAGTCCGAAGCGCCGCGCCAGTTCGCGAGTCTGCGCCTTGGTCATGTCGCCGAGCGGAAAGCGCACGTCGGCGAGCTGGTCCTGCGTGGTGGCGAACAGGAAATAGCTCTGGTCGCGATCGGCATCCGCCGCGCAGACCAGCGCGCGCGAGCCGTCATCGAGGCGGCGCGATGCGACATAATGTCCGGTGGCAAGCGCCTTGGCGCCGAGTTCGCGCGCGGTCGACAAAAGGTCGCGAAACTTGACCGTGCGATTGCACTCGATGCACGGCACGGGTGTTTCACCATGCACGTAGCTTTCGGCGAAGCTTTCGATCACCGACTCGCGGAAACGGCTTTCGTAGTCGAGCACGTAATGCGGAATACCGATCCGCGCCGCGACGTCGCGCGCGTCGTGAATGTCCTGCCCCGCACAGCATGCGCCCTTGCGATGGGTCGCCGCGCCATGATCGTAAAGCTGCAGCGTGATGCCGACCACGTCATAGCCTTCCGCCTTGAGCAGCGCAGCCGTCGCCGAGGAATCGACGCCACCGGACATGGCGACGACGACCCGGGTATCTTCCGGGCGACCTTCGAGGTCGAGGCTGTTGAGCATGGCGGGACCGATCTTCCGTTCCGGGCAGGCAGGCTGCCGGCTGGCACTTTACTTATAGTCCGACCTTGGCAGAGGCAATCGAAGCCCGCCTTGATCTATTCCAATGAAAATCGGCCGAATGAGGGGGAAAATCTTGCCGCCGGGCAGAAATCCTCCGGCCCACCGGGCGTTTCCATTCCGGAAAAATCATATCAAGCCATTGAAATAGCTTAATATTATATTTGATCCACGGTGGCCCGGTCCTTGCTGAACAAGCGTGAGCATTCACGTGAAAGGCCGATCGTGTTCAGCGTTACCCCGGAACCCACCGCCTCATCCCCTGCCTATGGCCCACAGGCAAGGCAGCCCCGCGCCGATCAGCAGCCTTCGGACGGCTTTGCCTCGCTGGTGGACAGCAACACCTCGGCCGCGTCGGATGCCCGGCCTGCGCCGAGCGCGCCGCAACCGTCGCGCCGCGATCCGCGCGACGCGGGCAAGGCAGATGCATCCCCGGCACATAATAATGACGAAGCGCCGACCAAAACGCCGGCCGCCGCGAGCGACGCGCAGCCCGCCGCGAAGCAGCATGCGTCCACCGTCTCCAGCGGCGACAAATCATCCGGCAAGACCAAGGCATCCGGCGACAAGACGTCCAGCGACGACAAGCAGTCCGACGGCGACACCGATGCGGCGATCGTCGTTCCGACCGTTGCCGCCACGGTGACCGATGCCGTGGCGGTTATCGTTCCAGTCGCGACGGAAACCGTCGCCACGCCCGCCTCAAGCGACAACCCCTCTTCCGCGCCTGCTGCGATCGCGGCGTCTGCCGCGGCCGCTGCGGCTCTCGCCGCTACAGCGACCACCGCAGAGGAAACCGGCACCGCGCAAACGCCTGCACAGGCAACGCCCGACGCCGTGCAGACCGACGCCGCCGCCGAACTCGCCGCAGTTGCCTCCACAGAAAGCGACGCGCCGAAAGTGGATGGCGCCAAGATCATCGCCGCGAACGGCGACGTCGCACATGCCAAGACCGAAACAGCGTCGGCAAAACCCGCCGAGACGGCCCCGATCAAGGACGGCAAGTCTCACAAGCAGGCCGCCGACACGTCCTCGCCCGAAACGGCGACGGCCGATCAGACCGCCAAGCCGGAAGACGACACCCCGAGCGCCGACGGCAAGCCGTTGCAGCATGACAAGAGCGTCGCCGGTCCCGACGCCGGCGAACACACCAAACCGGCCACATCCGCCGGACATCATGCGCAGGCGGCAACCGCGCCGCTGCAGACCTCAGCATCCGATCCGACGCTGCAGCCGATGCCTGCGATGGCGCAGCAACCGGTCCAGACTCACGCCGCCAATCTGACGGCCGTTCCTGTCGCCACCGCGCAGCCTGCGCTCGCGGATACGCCGGTGCCGCTGAACGGTCTCGCGGCAGACATCGCGCTACGCGCGGCTGGCGGCAACAGCCGGTTCGAAATCCGCCTCGATCCCGCCGAGCTTGGCCGGATCGATGTCCGGCTCGACGTGGACAAGCACGGCAATGTCACCTCGCATCTGACCGTCGAACGCCCGGCGACGCTGGACATGCTGCGCAACGACGCACCGAGGCTCCAGCAGGCGCTGGAAGATGCGGGTCTCAAGACCGGCGACAACGGATTGCAGTTCAGCCTGCGCGACCAGTCGTCTTCGGGACAGCAGCAGAACGACAATTCGTCGGGCCGCCAGTCCCAGCGCGTCGTGATCGCAGATGACGACAGCGTGCCTGCGCAGGTCGCGGGCCGCAGCTATGGCCGCATGCTCGGTGCGAGCGGCGGCGTCGATATCAGGATTTAAGGAGATCACCATGGCGGTTGATGCAACCACCCTGCCGATGCCGACTTCGGCCACTTCCTCAACGTCCAGCTCGAGCTCGTCCAGTTCGTCCAGCTCCAGCAGCACGGTCGGCGGCATCGCGGACAACTTCCAGACCTTCCTGACGCTGCTGACCACGCAGTTGCAGAACCAGAACCCGCTCGACCCGCTGGATACCAACCAGTTCACCCAGCAGCTCGTGCAGTTCGCGCAGGTCGAGCAGCAGTTGAAGTCCAACGACCAGCTCGCCTCGCTGGTCAGCATCGAAAAGAGCGCGCAGTCCACACAGGCGCTGGTCTATGTCGGCCAGAACGTCGCCGTGGATGGCAGCACGGCGCATTTCGACGGCAACGCGACGTGGAATTTCAACTCGCCGAGCGACACCAACGCGACGATCACGATCACCGACAAAACCGGCCAGACCGCCTATAGCGGCAACTTCCAGATCAGCTCGGGCAACGCGAGCTTCGTCTGGGACGGCAAGGGCACCGACGGGACGCAATGGCCGGTCGGCGACTACACGATGACGGTGACCGCCAAGGACAGCAGCGGCAACAACGTCTCCATCTCCACCGAAGTGCAGGGGATTGTCGATTCCGTCGATCTCACCGCGAGCCCGCCCCTGCTGTCGATCGGCGGAAAGAATTATACGACCGATCAGATCAAGCGCATCGTGCGGTCGACCACCACCTAAACGGCGGGCGCTCCGCTCGTCCGGGCGGCGCCAGCGACATGTCTTTCGTCCTTCAGGCCGGTTCCATCAGGAGCCGGCTTTGTCGGTTTCGGGCTGATCGAAGGAGAATCGTATTGGAGGCTTGGGCTTAGGCAAATTTTAAGCGGCTGCGGGTACCTTGGTTCCCACGAGTTCAGTTGTTTCGAGTTTGTGAGTACACCATGACAGAACCCCACCGCCCGAGGGTGAAGTACGTCATCGGGCCCGATGGCAGTCCGCTGACAATCGCGGATCTCCCCGCGCCCGGAACCAAACGGTGGGTCATCCGCCGTAAGGCCGAAGTTGTAGCCGCGGTCCGCGGCGGCCTGCTTTCCCTTGAGGAAGCCTGCAGCCGTTACACCCTTACGGTTGACGAATTCCTGTCCTGGCAGTTCTCCATCGACCAGCACGGTCTGGCCGGCCTGCGCACCACCCGCATCCAGCAGTACCGCCAGTAAGCTCTTCGGCGCCTCCGCCGCGCCAATTCCCGTCATTATCCTCCAATTTTCTGAAAACCGGGCTCTTTCAGAGAGCCCGGTTTTTGGCATGTCCGGATTTTCTCCCTATCCGTTAACCGGCGTTAACCATCTGGAAACCATAGATAGGCAAATTCTGCCCAGTCGGTGCGCCGCGCCGAATCGTTGGGGCTGGTGGTTCGTTGCAAGGTCTGGTTTCATTCCTGAAAGGTCTGGGTGCAGCGCGCATGGCGGCCATGGCCGCTGTAACCCTCGCGCTGGTCGGGTTCTTCGGCTTTGTCATCATGCGGGTCACCACGCCCCCGATGGCGACCCTGTTCACCGATCTCTCCTACGAAGACTCCTCCGCGATCATCAAGGATCTGGAACGGCAGGGCATCCCCTATGAGATGAAGAATGACGGCTCCGTCATTCAGGTGCCCAAGGACAAGATCACCCGGCTGCGCATGAAGCTGGCCGAGGGTGGCCTGCCCAAGGGCGGCGGCGTCGGCTACGAAATCTTCGACAAGTCGGACGCCCTCGGCGCCACCAGCTTCGTCCAGAACATCAATCACCTGCGCGCGCTCGAAGGCGAACTGGCCCGCACCATCAAGGCCATCGACCGCATTCAGGCCGCCCGCGTCCACCTCGTGCTGCCGGAACGACCGCTGTTCTCGCGCGAAACGCCCGAACCGTCCGCCTCCATCGTGCTGCGCGTGCGCGGCCAGCTTGAGCCGCAGCAGGTTCGCGCCATCCGTCATATCGTCGCCTCCGCCGTCAACGGCATGAAGGCCCAGCGCGTCTCCATCGTCGATGAGAACGGCCAATTGCTCGCCAATGGCGCCGCTGGCGATTCCGCCGGAGACATCAGCGGCGACGAACGCCGCGCGGCGTTTGAAAAGCGCCTGCGCGATCAGGTCGAAGGCATTGTCTCCTCGGTGGTCGGCTCCGGCCGCGCCCGCGTCCAGCTCTCGGCGGATTTCGACTACAACAAGGTCACCCAGACCTCGGACAAGTTCGATCCGGAAGGCCGCGTCCTGCGCTCCAGCCAGTCCCGCGAGGAATCCTCCGCCAGCACCAACACCAATGACGGCCAGGTCACCGTCAACAACGAGCTTCCCGGCAATTCCGGCAACACGGCGGGCTCGACTCCGAAGGACCAGAGCAAGAAGAGCGAGGAAATCAACAACTACGAGATTTCCCGCGTCACCAAGACCGAGGTCACCGAAGCGGGCCGCGTCAACCGCATCTCGGTCGCGGTGCTGGTGGACGGCAGCTACACCAAGAACGACAAGGGCGAGGTGGTCTACGCGCCGCGCACCAAGGAAGATCTGGAACTGATCGGCACGCTGGTGCGCTCCGCGATCGGCTTCGACGAGAAGCGCGGCGATCAGGTGCAGGTGGTGAACCTGAAATTCGCGGAATCGCCGTCGCTGATTCCGGCCGAAGCGCCCAAGGGTCTGCTCGGCATGTTCCAGTTCACCAAAGACGACATCATGTATTTCATCGAACTCGGCGTCATGCTGATCCTCGGCATCATCGTCGTGTTCATGGTGGTCCGCCCGCTGCTCAAGCGCGTTCTCGCCGCCGATCCGGCCGCCGCACCCGAAGTCGCCGCGCTCCCGGCCTTGCCCGAAGCGCCGGTCGCGCCGGTCAATCCGCAGCCGCAGCTTGCGGGCAGCGCCACCGCGCAGATGATCGACGTTGCGCAGGTGCAGGGTCAGGTCCACGCACAATCAGTCCATCGCGTCGGCGAACTCGCCGAGCGCAATCCGAACGAAACCGCCTCGATCATCCGTCAGTGGCTTGCAGAACCGGCGTAATCGCACATGGCAACGACACCCGCTCTCACGTCCAATGCTCCCGTTCCGACTTCCGCCACCAACGATATCGCGGGAGTTGTCGCCACGTTGGCCAGCCGCCAGGGCGGCCGCGCCAAGACCGCGCCGATTTCAGGGCCGAAGCGGGCAGCGATCATGATGCTGGCGCTCGGCGAACAGTATGGCGGCAAGATCTGGGAACTGCTGGACGACGACGAGGTGCGCGAGCTGTCAGTCGTTATGTCATCGCTGGGCACCGTCGAAGCCGACGTGGTCGAGGACATGATGCTCGAATTCGTCTCGCGCATGTCGGCATCCGGCGCGCTGATGGGCAATTTCGACGCCACCGAGCGGCTGCTGCAGCAGTACCTGCCGTCGGATCGCGTCAACGGCATCATGGATGAAATCCGCGGACCCGCCGGACGCAACATGTGGGAGAAGCTCTCCAATGTGCAGGAAGAGGTGCTCGCGAACTACCTCAAGAACGAGTACCCGCAGACCATCGCCGTGGTGCTGTCGAAGCTGAAATCGGAACACGCCGCGCGTGTGCTCGCGATCCTGCCCGAGGACATGGCTCTCGACGTCGTCAACCGCATGCTGCGGATGGAGGCGGTGCAGAAAGAAGTCATCGAGCGCGTCGAGCAGACGCTGCGCATCGAATTCATGTCGAACCTGTCGCAGACCCGCCGCCGTGACGCCCACGAGGTGATGGCGGAAATCTTCAACAATTTCGACCGCCAGACCGAAACCCGCTTCCTCACCTCCCTCGAAGAGGAAAACCGCGAAGCGGCCGAGCGCATCAAGGCGCTGATGTTCACCTTCGACGATCTCGTGAAGCTGGACGCCGGTTCGGCGCAGACGCTGATGCGCCATGTCGACAAGGACAAGCTCGGCATCGCGCTGAAGGGCGCCAACGAAACCGTGCGCGACTTCTTCATGGGCAATATGTCGAGCCGCGCCGCCAAGATGCTGCAGGACGACATGGCGGCCGCCGGTCCCGTGCGGCTGCGCGACGTGGACGAGGCGCAGGCGCTGCTGGTCAATCTTGCCAAGGATCTCGCCGCGAAAGGCGAAATCATGCTGCAGAAGAATCGTGCTGACGACGAGCTGGTGTACTGATGGGCGCACCCGCAAAATTCCTGTTCGACATGGACTTCGCGGCGCCCCAGCCCGCGAAGGAAACCGCGCAGGACCGCGCCGTGGCCGCGGCCGAGATGGCGAAGCGGCTGGCCGACGCCGAAGCGCGCGCATATCGCGCCGGATTCGATGCCGCCCGCAACGAAGCCAAGGCCGAGAGTGACCGGCGCGTGGCGCTGGCGCTGGAGGAAATCGGCATCGCGATCAAGGCGATTGCCGCAGGCGTCACGTCCGTCGAGGACCGGATGGAAACCGAAGCGGTCGACGTCGCGCTGGCGGTCGCCCGCAAGCTCTGCACCGAACTGATGGCCGCCGAACCGTTGGCGGAGATCATGGCTCTGGTCAGCGACTGCTTCCGGCATCTGACCGCGACCCCGCATATCGTGGTGCGGGTCAACGATGCGCTCTACGACATGGCGCGCGAGCAGATCGAACAACTCGCAAAACGCAGCGGCTTCGAGGGACGGCTTGTCATTCTTGCCGAGCCCGACATCGCCACAGGTGACTGCAGGATCGAATGGGCGGACGGCGGCGTGACGCTCGACCGCTCCACCATCGAAGCGAAGATCAATGAACTCGTCGGGCGCTACATGGCGTCCCGCAATCAGGCCGGCCTGCCCGGCCAGATGAAATGACTATTGGGGATCGACCATGAGCGACACAGACTCCAACGTACCCCTTCCCGACCTGAACGCCGCCGACGCGCCGCTGGTGGACGATCAGACCACCGATGACGACAACGATTATGTCGGACGCATCGCTTCAGATCTTGAAGCCGTCTTCGACGTGCCCGTACAGGTGTCCGCGGTGCTCGGCCGTTCCAAAATGGATGTTTCAGAACTGCTGAAGCTCGGCCCCGGCACGGTGCTCGAACTCGACCGCCGCGTCGGCGAAGCCATCGACATCTACGTCAACAACCGCCTGGTGGCGCGCGGCGAAGTCGTTCTCGTCGAGGACAAGCTCGGCGTCACCATGACCGAAATCATCAAGGCCGAACGCGCCTAACACAATCAGACGACCGATGCCGAAAATGGCCGGGATCGCCGACAAGACAGGATAACAGGAGACCACCATGCGGCTTCTCATCGTTGGCACGCTCAAGGGCCAGCTCACCACCGCCACCAAGATCGCCATGGAGAACGGCGCGACGGTGACCCACGCCGAGGACTCGGAACAAGCGATGCGCGTGGTGCGCGGCGGCAAGGGCGCCGACCTGCTGCTGGTCGACGTCGCGCTCGACATCCGCGACCTCGTGATCCGGCTCGAGGCCGAACACATCCACGTTCCCATCGTCGCCTGCGGCATCACCACCGATGCGCGGGCCGCGGTCGCCGCCATTCATGCCGGCGCGAAGGAATACATCCCGCTGCCACCCGATCCGGAACTGATCGCCGCAGTGCTCGCCGCCGTCGCCAACGACTCGCGCGATCTGATCTATCGCGACGACGCCATGGCCAAGGTCGTGAAGCTGGCGCAGCAGATTGCCGGCTCCGACGCCTCGGTGATGATCACCGGCGAATCCGGCACCGGCAAGGAAGTGCTGGCGCGTTACGTCCACACCCGCTCGAACCGTGCCCGCAAGCCGTTCATCTCGATCAACTGCGCCGCGATTCCCGAACATCTTCTGGAATCCGAACTGTTCGGCCACGAGAAGGGCTCGTTCACCGGCGCCATCGCGCGCCGCATCGGCAAGTTCGAGGAAGCGACCGGCGGCACGCTGCTGCTGGACGAAATTTCCGAAATGGACATCCGCCTGCAATCGAAACTGCTGCGCGCGATTCAGGAACGCGTGATCGATCGCGTCGGCGGCACGCGCCCGGTGCCGGTGGATATCCGCATTATCGCGACCTCGAACCGCAACCTTGCCGAGGCCGTGAAGGCCGGCACCTTCCGTGAAGACCTGCTATTCCGCCTCAATGTCGTGAACCTGAAAATCCCGGCGCTGCGCGAGCGGCCCGCCGACATTCTGGAACTGGCACAGCACTTCGTGAAGAAATACGCCGAAGCCAACGGCGTCCCGCTGCGGCCGATCTCGGCGGAAGCACGCCGCGTGCTCACCTCCAACCGCTGGCAGGGCAACGTCCGCGAGCTTGAGAACACGATGCACCGAGCGGTGCTGATGGCCAGCGGCGACGAGATCGGCGCCGACGCGATCCTTTCCCCGGATGGTGATCGTCTCGACGTCAGCAAGACGCCGCCCGCCGTGGCGCATGCCACCTTCGCCGCCGAACAGGTGACCCGCGCACTGGTCGGCCGCACCGTGGCGGACGTGGAGCGCGACCTCATCCTGGAAACGCTGAAGCACTGCCTCGGCAATCGCACCCATGCCGCGAACATTCTCGGCATCTCGATCCGCACCCTGCGCAACAAGCTCAATGAATATGCCGATGACGGCCAGCCGATCCCGCCGCCAAACTCGGGCGAACTGCGCGGCGTCGCAGCGGCCTGATAAATCAAAACGGACGACGAAGCCGGCGCAGACTAGTTTTGCGCTGGCTTTTTCGTACCCGCTTCCGCGATCCGCTTGACGCCTGCGAGACCTTTCTCCATCTCGCCGCCCAGCACCTTGTCCATACTGACAAAGAGGCAGATCGCCTTGCCGATAAAATCGTTCTCGCCTGACATGGTCCATGTCAGTGAAGTACCCACTCCCTCCGGCTTCAGGGTGAAGTCGGAATAGCTGGTGCCGACGAACGGCTTCACAAAGTCAGTTTTAATTTTCACCAGTTCGCCGGGCCGGCTGTCAGTGAGGGTCATGCGGCCCTCACCCACTTCGTTGTTTCCCGACCATGCGAACACCGCGCCTTTGCCGCTGGCGGGACCGTCGAAGGATGTCTTTGCCTTCGGATCGCGCTCGGCCCAGGGCGACCACGCCTGCCAGCGATGGAAATCGTCGATCTGGGCGAACACATCCTGAGCAGGCGCCGCGATCGTTGTCGTCCGCGCAATCCGGTACTCGGACGGCTGCAGCAGGATCAGCGCCGCGAACGAACCGATGGTCGCGAGCAGCCCGACAAGAATTTTCTGCATCATTATCGTCAGCCCTTGGCCCGCTCCATATTGGCGCTGCGGAGCGGCACACCGAATTCGCGGCGGCACACCTCCGCCAGCGCCGCGACGCCCTCGCGGATTTCCTGCACCGATGAACTGGCGAAGCACAGCCGCAAGCGGCTCTTGCTGTGCCTGGCGTTCACCGACCACTCGGTGCCGGGATTGATGGCGATACCGGCCGCCTGCGCCGCCTGATACAGCTTCATGGTATCCACATTGTCCGGCAGCTTGACCCAAAGAAAGATTCCGCCCGGCGGATCGTCGAATTCGGCGGCGGTGCCGAACTGCTCGGCCAGCGCCTCCATCAGCGCTTCCAGCTTGATGCGCAGGCCGCGCGCCAGCTTCGGCACATGATCGTTGAAATGCGCTGCGCAGAACTCCGCCAGCACCATCTGTTCCAGCGCGCCGGACCCCGCATCGGTCTTGATCGCCTGAATCCGCGACAGCACATTCCATGGCGCGACGATGTAGCCGACACGCAGCGCAGGCGCGACGGACTTGGAGAACGACCCGATATGGATGACATTCGCGGTCTTGCTCATGGCGTAGAGCGCGGGCGGGCGCTGACCGTTCCAGATCAGATCGGCGTAGCAGTCGTCCTCGAAGATCGGCACGCCATAGTCATCAGCAAGCTTCAGTAGCTCGCCGCGGCGCTGTTCGCTCAGGATCGTACCGGTGGGATTCTGCACCGTCGGAATGGTGTAGATGTATTTCGGCCGGATGCCCTTCGCCTTCAGATCGGCCAGCGCCGACGCCACGGCGTCGATCCGCATGCCGTCCTTGTCGAGCGGAATGCCCACGACGTTGACGTCGCGCCGCGTCAGCCGCGTGATCGATCCCTGATAGCATTCCTGCTCGATCAGCACGGTATCGCCCGGCGACAGCAGAATGCCGTTGACGAGGTCGAGCCCCTGCAATGAGCCGGATGTGATGAGGATTTCGTCGGCGGTGCAAGTGATGCCCGCATCGCGCTTCAGCTTGCCGACCAGAAATTCGCGCAGCGGACGATATCCCAGCGGACCGCTGTTGAGGCCATAGGTCGCAAGCGTCGCGCCCTCGCGGGTCAGCACGGAGGTGGACGCCGCCAGCAGTTTCTCGACCGGCACCTGATCCGCGTCGTTGTTGCCGCCGACGAAGTTGTATTTCGGAAAGCCGTTCCATCGGGCCGCGGCGGGCGGCAGCCCTTCGGCCAGCAGCGGCGTATAATCGAACGGCGTCGGAGCGGACATCATCGCATTCTCCCGTTTATTGTTGTTCTGCATGAGGTTGCCCCTCGCTGCCTGCCTTTATAAAGAGACTGCACCTAAAACCGCAATATTTGCCATCATACCGCCGCGAGTCAGCTATTGAGGTCTCCCCTCATGCCATATCGCTTCATCACCCCGTCATGACCTTATTCACGCCCCATCAGGATCAGGCGCTCAGCGCTGTCGCCGACTGGCTCAAGGCCAAGCCGGGCCGCGGCGGCACGCCGCAGGTGTTCCGCCTGTTCGGCTATGCGGGCACCGGCAAGACCACGTTGGCAAGGCACATCGCGGACGGGGTGAACGGCAACGTGAAATTCGCCGCCTTCACCGGCAAGGCGGCGCTGGTGATGCGCAACAAGGGCTGCGACAACGCCTCCACCATTCACTCGCTCATCTATCGCACGCGGGAATCCGGCGAGGAACAGCCAAGCTTTGAACTGTGGGACGATGCGCCCGCCTCCAAGGCCAAGCTGATCGTGATCGACGAATGCTCGATGGTCGATGCTGAACTGGGCCGCGACCTGATGTCGTTCGACTGTCCGCTGCTGGTGCTCGGCGATCCGGCGCAGTTGCCACCGATCCAGGGCGGCGGCTTTTTCACCGATGCCGAGCCGGACGCGATGCTGACCGAGGTGCACCGGCAGGCGCAGGACGATCCCATCGTGCGGATGTCGATGGCGGTGCGCGAAGGCCGTGCGCTCGATCTCGGCACCTTCGGCGAAAGCGAGGTCGTGCGGCGCGACGCGCTCGATCCCGACAAGGTCATGAGCGCCGATCAGGTTCTTGTCGGCCGCAACAACACCCGCCGCGCCTACAACATGCGCGTTCGCCAGAAGAACGGGATCGAAGACCCGTTGCCTGTCGCCGGCGACAAGCTGGTGTGCCTGCGCAACAACCGAAAGAAAGCACTGTTCAACGGCGGGTTGTGGCGGGTGAAATCACGCGCGCAGTCAAAGTCGAAAATCATCACCATGCGCGTCTCGCCCGATGAAGACATCGGCAGCGCCAAGGTCACCAAGGTTTCGGTGCGCGGCGAATGTTTCGACGGCGGCATCGAGGACATTCCGTGGGAGCAGCGCCGCCCGTATGACGAGTTCGACTACGGCTACGTGCTCACCGTGCACAAGTCGCAGGGCTCGCAGTGGAACGACGTCGTGCTGTTCGACGAGAGCTTTGCCTTCCAGGACAGCCGCGCCCGCTGGCTCTACACCGGCATCACCCGCGCGGCGAAACGGTTAACGATCGTCGTCTAAGACCTTTTGCGGAGGCCAATTACTGCACCGCAAAATGCAATTTCCTTGAGCAAGTACCTTTCCAGTACTTATGGTCGGTTCCAAGCCGGCGGAGAACCGGCCTCGCCATGGGGGCATGGCGCATGCGTATGAGGATCGCCGGGGGATGACCGATACGGTTGGCGGGAGGCTGGATGTTTCCGGCCGTATTTTTGCTGGCGCCCGCATCAGCGGCTGGCTGCACCGTCGTTTCACACAATTCGCACGCTGGCTCCGCGCCCACGACATTTACGATCTGGCCGCCTGTGCGGCACTGACCGGGCTCATCGCTCTCGCACTCTGGACGTTTCAGGACTACGCGGTCTCCAACGACGAGGGCGTGCAGAGCCAATATGGCCAGCTGATCATCGACTATTACCGAAGCGGCTTCACCGATCGCTCGCTGTTCAAGCTCGACAATCTCTATCTCTACGGCGGACTGTTCGATGTCGTCGCGCTCGGGCTCGCGCATGTCCTGCCCGTCGACCTGTTCGAGTTGCGCCATCTTCTTTGCGCACTGATCGGCGTCGCCGGCGTTGCCGCCGCAGGCGCGACCGCGCGAACGATCGCTGGCCCGCGCGCCGCGTTCTTCGCCATCATGACGCTGGTGCTGTGCGGCTCATGGTACGGCGGCATGTACAACCACACCAAGGGCGTTCCGCTCGCCACCTTCATGGCGTGGGCGATCTACTTCCTGATCCGCGCTACGCGCGACCTGCCGGTGCCGCGCATGCGCGACGTGATCGGATTCGGGGTGATGACCGGCGCGGCGCTCGGCACCAAATCGCTCAGCCTGCTTCTGCTCGGCTATGCCGGTCTGGCGATCCTGATGAATGTGCCGCGCCCCGTGATGGGCCACGTGGCCGAACGGTCGCGCTTCGCGATGCGATCGGCCTTGTGGTTCATGCCCGGACTTCTGATCGCCTATGTCATCATGATCGCCGCATGGCCATGGGCCGCGCTGGCGCCGCTCAATCCGATCCGCGGCCTGTTGTCGTTCGGCGACTTCCACTACCACATCCGCACCATCCTGTTCGGCAAGGTGTACGAGATGGCGGATGTGCCGCGTTATTACATCCCGACCTATATCGCGATCCGGCTGCCCCTGCTCACACTCGCATCCACGCTTGTCGGGATCGTGCTTGTCGCCGCGCCGCGCCTCGCCGGCTGGACCGCGTTCGATGGCAATCGACGGCGCGAACTTGGCCTCATCGCCTTCACCGCGACCTTCCCGGTGATCTGTGAGGTCATAACGCAGGGACCCGCATTCGACGGTTGCCGGCATTTCCTGTTCGTTTTTCCGCCGCTCGCCGTGTTGGCGGGTGTCGGTCTCAGCGCATCGATCAGCGCGCTCGCGCGGATTCACCGCAATGCCGTCATCGTGTGGATCGCCGTGCTGACGACCTGCTACACATGGACCGCAGGCAAGCTCTACAGCCTGCATCCTTATGAATATCTCTATTACAATCAGCTTGTCGGCGGGCTTGAAGGCGCATCGCGCCATTTCGTGACCGATTACTGGGTCAACATCATGCCTGAAGCCGTGGAAGAGCTGCACGAGTTTCTCGATCGTACCGAACCGAAGGTCGGACGGACCAATCAGTACAATATCGCGGTTTGCGGCGAGCGTGTTTCGTTCGAGGAATATGCGCGTCCCAATCTGCACTGGATCAAGTCTTACGACTGGCGGATGGCGGATTTCTATATCGCGCCGACCCACATGAACTGCGACCGCATCCTCGCCGGAAAAGTCGTGGCGCGAATCGAGCGGATGGGCGTGACCATCGGTGTGGTGAAAGACCGCCGCGCCATTCGCGAATACGACAATTGATCCGTGGTATCGCGACACCTCGCCGCGTGAACGACTCAAAATTGAAACAAATCATGTTCCCGTGATGTCTCATCGCAACCTTGGCGCACGCGGAGCCATTGGTTATGATCTTGGGCCATGATCCGTCAGGCTGAATCGATCGGCCGGAAGTCAAAAGAAGGAACAGATATGCGAACAGCAAAATTTCTCGCAGTGGCGCTGGTTGCCAGCACGGCCTCGTTTTCTTTCTCCCAGTCCGCAACGTCTGCGCCGTTGATGAATAACGCCGCCCTGTCCAGCGCGGCGTCAGCATCCAGCGATATCGAGAATGTGCAGTATCGCGGCCGCTACCGTGGCGGCTATCGTCATCATCATCACGGCGGCGGCGGCGGCGCGGGTCTTGGCCTCGGCCTCGCGGCAGGCGCGATCATCGGCGGCGCCATCGCGGCGTCCGCAGCGCAGGCCAACCAGAACCATGCCTATTGCGCGCAGCGCTATCGCTCCTACGATCCCGCATCGGGCACGTATCTGAACAACGACGGCAACCGCTATCCTTGCCCGTAAATCTTCGCGTCGCTATTTGCTCGCGAGCCAGCCGCCGGACCGTGTCCGGCGGCTTTTTCTTTCATGAATGTTACGACAGGACGGCACGCCCGGATATTCCCGCTGGCCTCGTGAAAGGTGCTCGGATACGCTTCGCGCCACTTCGGCAACGAAGGCATAAAAAATTTCATCCGAGGAAACACCATGACCTTTCGCATCACGCAGCGCGTCCCCGCCCTCTGCGCCATCCTGACGAGCATCGGAATGACCCTGCCATCCACCGGACTGGACGCCCAGACGGCGCAGCCGCTTCCCACCGCCGCGCAGACCGATCCGAAGACGCTCAGCATGATGCAGGGCTTTCCTCCGCCGGCCGACAAGACCATCCGCTTTACCGACGGATCGAGCCTGAAGTTTCCCAACACGCGCTGGGCCTTCAGCCATATGCGCGAACTGGTGCCGACGGCGAATGTCTCGCGCGGCGAAGGCCCAGTCAGGGCGCTGCCGCGCGCCGAGCGCGATCTCGGAAATGTCGCGATCACGACGATGGACGGCAAGGCGATCACGTTCAACGATGCGCTGCAGCTTACCTACACCGACGGCATCCTCGTGCTGCACAAGGGCCAGGTGGTCTACGAAAAGTATTTCGGCGAAGGCAGTCCGCAGCGGCCGCATATCGCTTTCTCGGTCACCAAATCCTTCGTCGGTACACTGGCTTCGGTCCTGGTGGCGGAAGGCAAACTCGATCCGGCCGCGCCCGTGACCAAGTATGTGCCCGAACTGAAAGACTCCGCCTACGGCGACGCCAACGTCCGTCAGGTGATGGACATGACCATCGGCGTCAAATACTCGGAGAACTACTCCGATCCTAATGCCGAAATCTTCGACTATGCGCGCGCGGGCGGCATGGTGCCGATGGGCCCCAACTATCAGGGGCCGCGCACCTTCTTCGACTTCCTCGTCAAGCTGAAGAAGGAAGGCGAGCACGGCAACGGCTTCTTCTACAAGACCGCGAACGCCGAGGTGCTGGCCTGGATCGTGAAACGCGCCAGCGGCCTGTCGATGGCCGATCTGCTGTCGCAACGCATCTGGTCGAAGCTCGGCGCCGAGCACGACGCCTACTTCATGGTGGACAGCATCGGCACGGAATCCGGTGGCGGCGGCCTCAACACCACGCTGCGCGATCTGGCGCGCTTTGGCGAGATGATCCGCAACAAGGGCAAGGTCAACGGCGAACAGATCATTCCCGCCGCCGCCATCGCCGACATTGAAAAGGGCGGTAAGAAGGAAGACTTCGAGAAGGGCGGCTATCCGCTGCTCAAGGGCTGGTCCTACCGCGACATGTGGTGGATCAGCCATAACGAGCACAACGCCTTCACGGCGCGCGGCATCTATGGCCAGACCATCTACATCGATCCGAAAGCCGAGATGGTGATCGTGCGCTACGCCTCGCATCCGATGGCCGCCAACGGCGCCAACGATCCGGTCTCGCTGCCGACTTATATGGCGGTGGCGAAGACACTGATGAAATAAGACGCTCGCGCATTTCGCGCGCATGACACACGATCAGCGTCCTGGCAAAAGCCGGGATGTTTTTTATACAGATCGCTTACGCCACATTCCGGTGCGGCACTTTCACAGACACTGATCGATCCGCCAGCACCTGCCGCAATTCCTCTTC
Organism: Afipia sp.; assembly: GCA_017308575.1. GTDB lineage: Bacteria > Pseudomonadota > Alphaproteobacteria > Rhizobiales > Xanthobacteraceae > Afipia. The sequence goes on along the minus strand of JAFKEQ010000006.1, from coordinate 42,500 downwards.
CAGAAATTCGTTGGCGATGATCAAAGCCTTGAGCGCACCGCGAATATCGCCGCCACAGGTGGCGATGGCGCTATCCACCGCGCGGTCATAGCGGTTGATGTCGTTTTGCGTGGCCGGAACGAACATGATGTCTCTCCGATGAATGGCCGTGTGATCGCAGCGCTGGTGCCGGCTCCGCGACTCGGCGAATTTATGTTCTCTATTTGTTCTTATCGCATTCATGCTGTCAAGACGCGGCGCTCACAGCATTCACAACGTCGTCCCCGCGAAAGCAGGAAGACTAGACAGCACATCACCGCTGCACGCGAATGCCGAGCATCACGATGGTCGCGTTGGTGCTGGCGCCCACCGCCGAACTGTCGACCCAGTCATGCCGGATCTGCCCCTTGAGATGGAAGGTGCGGGACAGCTTGTAGACAAGATCGCCTTCAACGAAATAGCGCCGGTCAGAGCGCGAACCGTCATATTGCGTCGTGCCGGTGCCAACTATCGCGCTGCCGATCAGCCAGCGGCGGAAGGCGTGATCGACCCGCAGCGAATAATCCTGCGACTTCGCACCCGAAACGCCCGGCACCGTGGTTTCGTCAATCGACGACATCGCATTGAAGCGCACGGTTGTCAGGCCGGTCGCGGTCCAGATCAGCGACGCGCTGGTCAGCAATCCCTGAAGATCCTTCAGGCGCGGGTCCTGATAAGTTCGCATCGAATAGCCGATCGCCGCCTCGCCGGTCAGCAGACGCGAAAACTCGAAAGTCGAGCCGCCCTTCAGGTAGCCGCCGTTGGAATCGCGAAAGTAGCCATACCGATCGGCCTTTTGGTCATGCACGCGTGTATCTGCCTCGACCTCCACGAATGGCTTGAGGCCGGGCATCAGGTCGTAGCTCACGCGGCTGAGCGCGCCGAACTGGTTGAAGTTGCGGTCGTAGTTATCGGTGGCCGATCCATCCGCGAGATGCGACCACTGATAGGTGGTGCGATCCGCAAGCCCCGCGACCGACACCTGCAGGCGGTTAAAATCATGCTCGACGCCGATGGTGCCGCCGACATTGGTCGCAAGCGGATATCTTGACAGGCCGGCCTGAATGTTCGGCGAACCGGGGTTGTCGGTGAACACACGCAGACGCAGCTCGGTATTGATCCGGGTGTCGCGCTGCGCATCGATGCGTCCCTTAATCTTGCCGTCGAAGCTCGGCATGTCGATGTTGGTCGGCACCGGCGAGGCGACGGGTACCGGCGGATTGCAGTTGCAATCCATCGTCGGCGGAAATTTCGCATTGTAGCCGGAGAACGATCCACGCAGATCGACGATCAGCGAATGACGCTTCCAGTCGGACGTCATCAGCAGCTCGGGCGACACGGTATAGAACACCGAGCCTTTCGGCGGGTCGACACGGGCCGGATTGGAATTGTATCCGCCCCAGACTTCCACCGCCGCCTTGGTGAGAAACGTGCCGGTGTAAAAGCCTGTCGCCGCGAACGGATCGGGGTCGGATCTGAGCAGGCGGCGCGTCGGCTGGCCGGGTACGGTGCCGGCAACCGCTGGCGCAACGGGAGCAGTGGCTCTGGTTCTGGCCGGTGTGGGCGGCGGCGTGCCGGGGCCGCGCGCCTTCGGCTTCGGCGCGCCGGGATAGGATTTCTGCTTCCTGCGGTTGCGGTTGAGCGAGTCGAACCCGCTGTCCGATGCGCCAGACGCGGCAGGCACGCCATAGGTGGGCGTCGCACCGAGTTGCGCGGTCCGGCGCAGCGCCGACTGGTCGCGCGGCGCGAAGCCATCCTGCGACGGACTGAGCATATCGGGGGTCAGCGATTGCGCGGAGACGGCCGCCGGGTGCCAGAGCGCCAGCAGGGCGCACACCGGCAGCGCGCGCCATTGCAGCGCACGCCAGCGATGATCCCACAACCCGGCAGGCTGCCGCCGATATGGCACTGTCCACTCACCTTCCGGCCCCGAACCCGATCGAGGCCGCGCCGGAAAAAACAAAACGAATTCAGCTTGTTGCCGGCGGATCGCCGCCGGGCGGCGCCTTGCGGCACCGTTAATGGAGTTAAAACAATTATGGTTAACGGGGGGTTAGGCGGCCCATGCGCGTCGCGCCGGAGGCTCCGATGTGGTAGGAAAAATCCTAGATCAGGGCGCTGAACGCGCGACCGTCCGAACCAACTGGAACAACGCATGGCCATCTCAAAATCGCGGACAGCGATCCCTTCCGCGACCCACGCAGCATCGCCTGCCGTCGACTCCGCGCTGCGTACCCTCGAGGCCGAGGCCAGCGGCATCACTGCGCTGGCCAACGCGCTGCAGTCCGATCTCGGCCCCGCATTTGAAGCCGCGGTGAAACTGATCCGCGATGCCAAGGGTCGCTTGATCGTGACCGGCCTCGGCAAGTCCGGCCATATCGGCAAGAAGATCGCGGCCTCCTGCGCCTCCACCGGCACGCCTGCCTTCTTTGTCCATGCGGCGGAAGCCAGCCATGGCGATCTCGGCATGATCACCGCCGATGACGTCATCATGGCGCTGTCGTGGTCCGGCGAGACCGCCGAACTGAAGAACCTGATCAACTACTCGCGTCGCTTTCGCATCGGGCTGATCGCCGTGACTTCCGAGGCAAGTTCGACGCTCGGCGAAGCCGCCGACATCGTGCTGACCCTGCCGAAGGCCCGCGAGGCCTGTCCGCACAACCTCGCGCCGACCACATCGTCGCTGATGCAGCTTGCGCTCGGCGATGCGCTGATGGTGGCGCTGCTGGAAAGCCGCGGCTTCACCGCGCTGGATTTCTCCACGCTGCATCCGTCCGGCAAGCTCGGAGCGATGCTAAAGTTCGTGCGCGACCTGATGCACAAGGACGACACGGTGCCGGTGAAACCGCTCGGCACCAAGATGTCCGACGCACTGGTGGAAATGACATCGAAGGGTTTCGGCTGCGTCGGCATCGTCGATTCACGCGGCGATATTGTCGGCATCGTCACTGACGGCGACCTGCGCCGTCACATGCGGCCAGACCTAATGGCCGCCACGGTCGATGACGTCATGACGAAAAATCCCAAGACCATCGGCCCGGACCTGCTCGCCAGCGAGGCGCTGGAAATTCTCAACGCCTCGAAGATCACCGCGCTGATCGTCACCGATGGCAAAAAGCCGGTCGGCATCGTGCATCTGCACGACATCCTGCGCGCGGGCGTGGCTTAACGCCGCGAACTATTTTTGCGGGAAACGCGCCGCGTTAAGCTCAAGCGGCAAATCCAGCGCGTTCGCGAAATATGAAACCGTCCGATAGAAGCCGCAGAGCTGAATGATTTCCAGAACCTTGTCGTCGCTGTAGTGGGCCCTGAGCGCATCGAATTCGCTGCCGTTCCACGTGGCGGTGTGATGCAGTGCATCGACCGCTGCGATCAACGCCTGTTCCGCTTCCGTCCAGCACACCGCATTCGCCGGCTCACGCACCGTTGCGCGCACCTGCTCTTCGGTCAGATGTGCCGCTGCGGCAAAGATCGTAACATGGACACCCCATTCGTATTCGCAGCCAGTCAACGCGCAAGTGCGATCGATCACGATCTCCCGCTCCCGCAGCGTCAGCGGCCCCCGATCCAGCAGGCTGGCGTTGCGAAACTTCTTGTAGGCCCGCTCGCTGGTGGCGACGGTGCGAAACAGGACCAGAGGGGGCACCCCCGGCGGCATGATCGCATCGAACTGGCTCTGAATCTCCGGCGCGTAAGGCGGCTCCAGCGGCGCGATCCGTGACATCTCGGGCTTCCTCGTGCTACAATATCAATAGCAGTATGCTACATTTTTAATAGCGAAAGACAAGAGGCCATTCGTGACCCGAAAATCGCCGGAGAACCGAACCAAGCAAGTCCGCGGCTCGAAATCCAGCCGCCCGATCATGGCATTGCTCGATCTGCTGGGCCGGCGATGGACGCTGAGAATTGTCTGGGAGATGCGCGAACAGGCGCTGACCTCGCGCGAGTTGCGCGCGGCGTGTGATGATGCTTCACCCACGGTGATTCAGGCGCGGCTGGCTGAACTTCGCGCGGCCGGCTTCGTCGAGAAGCTCGATGCCGGCGGTTATCGCCTCACAGCTCTGGGGAAAGAACTGCTCGGCACCTTCATGCCGCTGCACCGCTTTGCTGAGAAATGGAGCAATGCTTAAACCAGCTCGACCCGTAGACTCGCTCCGTCCGCGCCGACGACCTTCACCTGGCTTCCGGCCGGCGCATCCGGCCCCGACACGCGCCATACCGTATCGTCGATCTTCACGGTGCCGACGCCGTCAACAATCGGCTTGTCCAGCGTGAACACGCGGCCCACGAACCCTTCCGCGCGCTTGTTGAGAAACGGCTTGTCGGTCGGTTTCGCATTGTGTCCCGAGTAATAGCGCCACAGCGGCACCATCGCGATCGCCAGCGCCGCGAAGGCAATCACCTGCGCCTGCCACGACCACACAATGCCGAACGACAGAACGCCGACGATCAGCGCGGCAAGTCCCAGCCACAGCATGAAAACGCCGGGCGCAAAGGTCTCGATAGCCATCAGCACCACGCCGAGGATCAGCCAGTTCCAGGTGCCGAGTTGCGACAGAAGGGCGTTCATCGCGTCATGCCTTCGGCGGATTGGTGTTCGGTACGCTCGGCGGACGGCGCGGCGAGGAAGCCGTCGCGACATTCTCGGTGAATGTCGCCTTGGCGATCTCCGCGATGCCGCCGAGCGACGACAGAATGCCGGTGGCTTCGATCGGCAGCATGATGATCTTCTGGTTCGGCGATTCCGCGATCTGGCCGAACGCCTTGATGTACTTGTCGGCGATGAAGTAGTTCAGCGACGCCACGTCGCCGCTGGCGATCGCGTTACTGACCATCTGCGTCGCCTTGGCCTCGGCTTCCGCCGCGCGCTCGCGCGCCTCCGCGTCACGGAACGCGGCTTCGCGGCGACCTTCGGCCTGAAGAATCTGCGCCTGCTTGGCGCCTTCCGCACGCAGAATCTCGGATTGTCGCTGGCCTTCCGCCTGCAGGATGTCCGCGCGCTTGACGCGCTCGGCCTTCATCTGCCGGCCCATGGCCTCGACCAGATCGTGCGGCGGCACGATATCCTTGATCTCGATGCGGTTGACCTTGACGCCCCATGGCGAGACCGCGGCATCGACCACGCGCAGCAGCCGCTCGTTGATCTCGTCACGATGCGACAGCACCTGATCAAGGTCCATCGAACCCATCACCGAGCGGATGTTGGTCATGGTCAGCGTGACAATGGCCTGGTTGAGGTTTGCCACCTCATAGCTCGCCTTCGCAGCGTCGAACACCTGATAGAAAGTGACGCCGTCCACCGTCACGGTGGCGTTGTCGCGGGTGATGACCTCCTGCTCGGGAATGTCGATCACCTGCTCCATCATGTTCACCTTGCGGCCGACACGATCAAAATACGGAATGATGAGATTGAGGCCCGGCCCCAGTGTGCGGGTGTATTTTCCGAAACGCTCGATGGTCCAGTCGTAGCCCTGCGACACCGTTTTCACGCCGGCGAACAAAGTGAGAATGACGAGTAGAACAACCGCGATCGCAAAAATATCGAAACCGGACATTGAGAACTCCCTGTCGAGGAAACTGATCGCCTTTATAGACGCAGCCTAGTGTCCTGAATCCGAAGTTCGCTTCATTTCGCAGCACGCTCCGCAGCGAACTTCGGATTCAAAAGGACACTAGAAGTTATGATTCTAGTGTGGCTTTGGTTCGCAAGCCCGCAAAAGAATGAGCCGCGGAAATGATGCGGGCTTGCGAACCACCACACTAGCACGGACATGTGTCCGCTGCTCTGTCTTGGTCTGTTCATTTAAGGATATGGTTCGACGGACGCCAAAACAACGCCCCGAAACAGGGGCTGGCACGAACATGCGTCCAACTTCAGTGCGTCAGATCCAACCCTGAAGCTCACGCAGCACGAGCTGCCGGATCATGTCCATGCCCTCGTCGCTGTCGTTTAGGCATGGAATGGCCGAGAATTCCTCGCCGCCGGCATGACGGAAGATTTCGCCATTCTCCATGACGATTTCCTCAAGCGTTTCGATGCAGTCTGCTGAAAAGCCCGGGGTGACGACGGCAATTCGCCGCACCCCGTCCTTGGCAAGCTGTTCGACCGTCGCGGCGGTATAGGGCTTGAGCCATTCCTGATAGCCGAAGCGGGACTGGAAGGTGAGGATCAGGCCCTTCTCGTCGAGGCCCATGCGTGCGCGCAAGGCATTCACTGTCGCAACGCACTGCACCTGATAGGGGTCGCCCTTGTCGATATAGGACTGCGGCATGCCGTGAAACGAGGCCACGATGGTTTCAGGCTTGAAGGACAACGTCGCCAGATGACGCTCGATCGAAACCGCCAGCGCATCGATGTAGCCCGGATCGTCATAATATGGCGGCACGAAACGGACCGTCGGCTGCGCGCGCATGTCCTTCAGCGCGCTCGCGACCTTGTCCACCACCGTCGCCGTCGTCGATGCGGAATATTGCGGATAGAGCGGCATCACCAGAATGCGCTCGCAGCCCTGCGCGGTCAGCGCGTCGATCCGCGACTTGATCGACGGATTGCCGTAGCGCATGCCCCAGTCCACGATCACATGGGTGTGGTCGCCGATCGACGCCGCGAGCTTTTCGGCCTGCGCACGCGTGATCGTTTTCAGCGGCGATTCATTCCGGTCGGTATTCCAGATTTTCAGATAATCCTTCGCCTTCTTGGCGGGACGGATCTGCAGCACGATGCCGTTGAGGATGATCTGCCAGATCAATCCGTTGTTCTCGATCACGCGCGGATCGGACAGGAACTCTCGCAGATAGACGCGCACGCCCTTTGCGTCGGCGGTGTCCGGCGTGCCGAGATTGACCAGCAGAACGCCGACGCGTGAAGGACCGGCCTGCTGTGGATCGAGGGGAACGGCAGTTGTCATGGTGCAGTTGGCATCGCGCGGCAGGCTGATGTTGTCAAGGCAAGCGGGTCAGAAGCAGGTGACGCGCTCCGCGGCAATATAGCCCAACAAGAGGCCGACGCCGAACAGCAGCACCAGGCACGCCGCACCGAACTCAATCCCGCGCAACAGGATCGCGCCGCCGCCATCGCGGCCCGCGGCGATCCGCCCGGCAATGCCTTTCGCGGAGACTGCAATAAGCGCGATGGAGGACACGGTGATCGCAGTTCCGAGACCCATCAGCAGGGTGGCCGCGACGCCGGCCCAGAACAGACCCTGCGCCAGCGCGAACACCAGAACGAGAATCGCGCCGGAACACGGCCGGATGCCGACAGTCAGGACAGCGCTGAGGCCGCGCTTCCAGCCGCCGGGACCGGCCAGTTCGCTCGGCTCCGGACCGTGGGAATGGCCGCAATGTTCGTCATGGACGTGGCCCGCATGGTCGTGATCATGGCCGTGGTGATGATGCCCATGATCATGGTGCGCATGATCGTGATGCGCCGCGCGGGCATGGGCCAAACCATGCGAATGGCCGTGGTCGTGATCATGGGCATGATCGTGATGGTGGCCGTGATCGTGCGCATGAGCATGCGCCATCGCCGGAACGAGTTGCGGAGACGCGCCCCCGCGCCATGATCGCAATGCCCGGACAAATCCACCGCCCTTGCCCCAGACCAGACGCGCGCCAAAAGCCGCGATCAGGCCATAGCTCGCGATCTCGATCACACGCTCGGCGCCGCACATCTGACCGGCGGTCACGTTGAGAAGAACCGCGCCGACACCGACGATCGCGATCGCCACCAGCGCCTGCATCAGCGCGGAGACAAAGGAGAGCGCAATGCCGCGCTTCGCGGTTTCCTCATTCGCGATCAGATAGGACGAGATCACCGCCTTGCCGTGGCCGGGACCCGCGGCGTGGAAGATGCCGTAAGCAAAGGAAATACCGAGCAGCGCCCACACGGCGCTGCCATCGGTCTTGGCGGCGCGGATTGTCGCCGACATCTGGCGATAGAATTCGGACTGTTTGGCGAGCAGCCAGCCGACGATGCCGCCGATCTGCGAATCCGGTACTGCGCCCTTCGGCGCACCGAACGGATTTTGCGCCAGCGCCACATGGACCGCGACATCCAGCACCAACACGGCAGCCACCACCGCGAGACCGATCGGGACGGCACGACGCAACATACGGACGATTGTCATGGCGCACAGCTCACATTGATCTTGTTGGCGAACATCGCGCCATAGTTAGAATTATCGCCGCTCAAGAACGATTGCTCGTTCATGGTCTGCGCCTGCGCGCTGCCATCGGTCGGGCGCTCGACGGCCAGCTTGCAGTTCGCCGGCGCGCCGACCAGTTTCACCGGGTCCTTTTCGCTCAACTGGAAGTCAATGAAATAGGACGGGTCGAACACTTCGACCGCCAGGGTGTCGGCCTTGAACGGCGTCTTGAACGGCAGCGTGAAGTGCAGCGTCAGCGTGGAGTCCTTGTAGTCGAGATAGTAATCGACCGGCTCGTTGAACTTTTCTTTCTTCTGGCTGCCCTTGGGTCCGACCTTGGCGAACGTGAAGAAGGCATATTCCTTCAGCGATTCCACATTGGTCTGCGCCAGCGGTTTCAACTCCTCACGGGTGTAGACACCCTTGGTCTTGGTCTCGATGCCCTGCAAAGCGTAGGTCGAGAACATGTCGTCGAAGGTCCAGGCATGACGCACGCCGGTGATGGTGCCGTCCGGCGCGTAGATCAGTTCGCTCTTGGCGGTGATCCAAACATGCGGATGCGCTTGTGCCGCTGTTCCGGCAAGCATGAATGCAGCGATAAAACTCAGAGCCCGAAGAAGGCGCGCCATTGTCATGCCGCTTCAGGCTCATTGAGCAATCCGCGCCTGCGAAGCAGCGCGTCAGGCTCGGGCTTGCGGCCGCGGAAGGCAATATAGGCCTCTTCAGGATCGCGTGATCCGCCGGACGAATAGATGTCCTCGAGCAGCCGCTTGGCCACTGCCGGATCGAAGATATTGTGTGCTTCCTCGAATGCGCCGAACGCGTCGGCGTCCATCACCTCGGACCACATGTAGCTGTAATAGCCAGCGGCATAGTGATCGCCGGAGAAGATGTGGCCGAACTGGGTCGGACGGTGACGCAGCGCGATTTCCGCGGGCATGCCGATCTTGTCGAGCTCCTTCTTCTCGAACTCGCGCACGTCCGTGATCGAGGCCGCCGGCTGGGTGTGAAATTCCAGGTCCATCAGCGCGGAGGAAACGAACTCGACCGTGGCGAAGCCCTGGTTGAACTTGCGCGCGGCAAGGAACCGCTTGAGCAGGTCTTCCGGCAAAGGCTCGCCGGTCTGGTAATGCCGTGCGAACTTCTGCAACACCTGCGGCTGCTCCTGCCAGTGCTCGTAAAGCTGCGATGGCAGTTCGACGAAATCGGTGAACACGCTGGTGCCCGACAATGACGGGTACATGACGTTCGACATCATGCCGTGCAGGCCGTGGCCGAATTCGTGGAACAGCGTGCGCGCATCGTCCGGCGAAAGCAGCGACGGCTGACCGTCGGTGCCCTTGGAGAAATTGCAGACGTTGATGATCAGCGGCGCGACATTGCCGTCGAGCTTCTGCTGGTCGCGCAGCGAGGTCATCCACGCGCCGGAGCGCTTGGACGGACGGGCGAAGTAATCGCCGTAGAACAGCGCCTTGTGGTTTCCGCTCGCGTCCTTCACGTCCCACACCCGCACGTCGGGATGCCAGACCGGAACGTCTTTGCGTTCGCTGAAGGTGACGCCGAACAGGCGGGTGGCGCAGTCGAACGCCGCCTCGATCATGTGATCGAGCGCGAGATAAGGCTTGATCGCGGCGTCGTCGAAATTGGCGCGGCGCTGACGCAGCTTCTCGGCGTAGTAGCGCCAGTCCCATGCGGCGAGCTTGAAGTTGCCGCCCTCTTCCGCGATCAGCGCCTGCAGGGCATCGCGGTCGGCCATGGCGCGGGCGCGCGCCGGTTTCCAGACCCGCTCAAGCAGGCCGCGCACCGCCTCCGGTGTCTTGGCCATGGAATCTTCCAGGCGGTAGGCGGCGAAACTCGGATAGCCGAGAATCTTCGCCCGCTCCTCGCGCAGTTTCAGGATTTCGAGAATGGCCGCGTTGTTGTCGTTGGCATTGCCGTTGTCGCCGCGGGCGATGAAGGCCTTGTAGACTTTCTCGCGCAGGTCGCGGCGGGCGGAATCCTTCAGGAACGGCTCAACGTAGGACCGCGACAGCGTCACCACCATCTTGCCCGGCATCCCACGCTCCTCGGCTGCCGCCTTGGCGGCAGCGACAAAGCTGTCCGGCAGGCCCGCCAGATCGCCCGCACCAAGCTCCAGCGTCCACTCCTGCTCGTCGCCCAGCAGATGATGGCTGAAATCGGTCGACAGATGCGCCAGCCGCTCGTTGATCTCGGCCGTCCGCGCCTTCTGCGCCTCGGACAACCCCGCGCCGGCGCGGTGGAAGCCGGTCCAGCAGCGATCGAGCAGCCGGGCCTGCTCGCCGGTCAGCTTGAGCGAGGACGCCTGATCGCGCAGCTTCGAGACTCGGGCGAACAGCGTGGCGTCCATGCTGATCGGATTCCAGTGCCGCGCCTGTTTCAGCGCCACCTCGGATTCGATCTTGAGAAGCTCGGGATTGGAGTGTGCGCCGACGAGGTCATAAAACACCGCCGAGACCTTGGAGAGCAGCTTGCCCGCCCGCTCCAGCGCCGTGACGGTGTTCTCGAACGTCGGCTCCTCGGGATTGGCCTTGATCGCCTCGATTTCCGCCGTGTGGTCGGTGAAGGCCTTCTCGAAGGCCGGGAGGAAGTGCTCGGGGCGGATTTCGGCAAAAGGCGGCGTCTCGAACGGGGTCTGCCAGGCGGCCAGAAGCGGGTTGGTCCGGGAGGCGGCAGTCGATTGAGGCGCGTCTGACATGGGAATCCTTTGCGGAGCCTTATTTGCAGCGATTTTCTGGTGCTTCTCTATACCATCGGGTGGGGCTTTTTTGCGCCCTTGACCCTTGATCGGGACCACGATTTCGCAGAGATTGCGGCCCGAAACGGGATCACAAAGTCATGAATGCCAAGAAGCTCGAAGCCAACGCCCGCGGAATCGCGTGGCCCAGCGTCGTCACCGTCATCAGCGCGGCCATCCTGATCGGCGCAGAGGTGTTCGGCGCGGCTTTCGCCGGCGGCTGGGCGCTGGCGATCCTGTTCGGCCTCAGCGACACCGCCGCGCACATCGTGCAGGTCGTGCTCTTCCTGATCGGCGTCGTGATCATGATCGCCTTCGTGCGCGGCGCGCAGCGCGTCGAGCCGTTCATCCGCAAGATCTGAAGATACGCCTGCGCCGCAGGTGTTTCTCGCGCCCGAAAGCTTAACACGCGTTCATGTTTTGCCCGGTTCGTTAACGCAGGCGCGACATTTCGATCACGTCATGGGGAAAGTTGCTCCATGAACGAAAAAATACTTGCGCCACCGAGTCAAAGCTCATATTTCCACGCTTGCCCAATTTCGCACGTGCCTGTGGTCGTGTGTCAGTCGGTGGGTATCCGGACAAGAGGCCGGACAGCCGCCAAGGGATGAAGAAGCCGAGGGTCGCTTAGGACCTGACCGACGAGGTCAAGCTTAAGAGGCCAGCATCTCTCTCCAGGGATGCCGTTGAAGGTGACTTCGCTCCTTGCAACCGTGACTGGCAGCCGGAGGCGAACCGGCGCACCCCGCTCTCAACGGGGGACGCGACTTAAAGCAACGACGGATCGGGCTTTTTTGGTCTCTACCGGCAGTCCAACGCCGGCGCGGGCTACTGAAAAGGCTTGTCCTTCATTGCCAGGTGTGCGGGCGGGAAAATCCCAACCAATCCACGGCAGCACAGTTTGGTTTGAGTTTTAGGCTCTGTCGCGTCTCCACAGTGCGGCAAAGGCTTATCGCTCATACCGACATCATTTTTGGACGTGTCCCGTCGCAGGGCCGTTTGGGAGGGTGCTATGACCGATCGTATCCAGGAATTCCTGCGCAACCGCCGCAGCAATGGCCTCGACACCGAGCCGTGCCTCGTCGTCGACCTCGAAGTCGTGCGCGACAACTATCAGACCTTCGCGAAGGCGCTGCCGGACTCCCGCGTGTTCTACGCGGTGAAGGCCAACCCGGCGCCCGAAGTGCTGTCGCTGCTGGCTTCGCTCGGCTCGTGCTTCGATACCGCGACCGTCGCGGAAATCGAAATGGCGCTTGCCGCCGGCGCAACGCCCGACCGCATCTCCTTCGGCAACACCATCAAGAAGGAGCGTGATATCGCGCGCGCCTACGCGCTCGGCATCCGCCTGTTCGCGGTGGACTGCGCCGCCGAAGTCGAGAAGATCTCCCGTGCCGCTCCCGGCGCGAAGGTCTTCTGCCGCATCCTGTACGACTGCGCTGGCGCCGAGTGGCCGCTGTCGCGGAAGTTCGGTTGCGACCCGGAGATGGCTGTCGATGTCCTCGACCTCGCCAAGCGGCTGGGCCTCGAGCCCGTGGGCATTTCATTCCACGTTGGTTCGCAGCAGCGCAAGGTGAAGGCGTGGGATCGTGCGCTGGCGATGGCTTCGCAGGTCTTCCGTGACTGTGCCGAGCGCGGGATCAACCTCACCCTGGTCAACATGGGTGGCGGCTTCCCGACGAAGTACCTCAAGGACGTTCCTCCGGTCGTGCAGTACGGCCGGTCGATCTTCCGTGCGCTTCGCAAGCACTTCGGCAACCAGATCCCGGAAACCATCATCGAGCCGGGCCGCGGCATGGTCGGCAATGCGGGCATCATCGAGACCGAAGTCGTTCTGATCTCGAAGAAGAGCGACGACGATGAGAACCGCTGGGTCTATCTCGACATCGGCAAGTTCGGCGGTCTCGCCGAGACGATGGACGAGTCGATCCGCTACCAGATCCGCACGCCGCACGACGGCGCGGACATGGCTCCGTGCATTCTCGCCGGCCCGACCTGCGATTCCGCAGACGTGCTGTACGAGAAGGCGCCGTACCCGCTGCCCGTCACGCTCGAGATCGGCGACAAGCTGCTGATCGAAGGCACCGGTGCGTATACGTCGACCTACTCGGCGGTGGCCTTCAACGGCATTCCGCCGCTGAAGACGTATCACATCTGAACAGCCTCCTCTGAGGCTTGAACAACCGGACGCCGGCTCGCCGGCGTCCATCCCGTCAAATTGCGATTTGCTGACAACACTCCGCGGCGCGTTCGCCGTCCGGAGTGGGGACTGACGTGCCATGACCGCTGTTTGGAAAAAGACCGCCGCCCTCACCCTTGAGACCGCTCCGTTCGCGATCCGTGCGGAGCGTGCCTCGGACGTCGTTGCGCGTGAAGCGCTGCTGGATGCGAGCTTCGGCGAAGGCCGCTTTGCCCGCACCTGTCAGCGCCTGCGCGACGGACGCCTGCCCGCCGAAGGTCTCGCCTTCTCCGCGGTGCATGAGGGCCGCCTGGTCGGCACCGTGCGGTTGTGGCACGTCAGCGCGGGCGGCGTTCCCGCGCTGGTGCTCGGCCCGCTGGCCGTCGACGCATCATGCCGTTCGCTCGGGATCGGCGCGGCGCTGATGGAGCATGCGCTGGCGGCCGCGAAAGCACGCGGCCACGGCGCGGTGATCCTGCGCGGCGACCCGGTTTATTACGCCCGCTTCGGCTTTGCGGCGGACAAGACCGGCGCACTGGCCCTGCCCGGCCCGTTTGAGCGCGAGCGGTTGCTGGCTGTTGAGTTGCGCGACGGCGCGCTGGACGAAGCTTTCGGCATGATTGCCGCCACCGGCATGAAGGCCCGCCGTCCGCGCACCCGCGCCGCCGAAAAAGCTCGAAAGCTTCTCATCCGGGCCGCTTGATTTGACGGCAAAGACCCGGCATTGCGGGGCCTGAAATAAGCCCCGCAATTCTATTGTCACAAGGAAAAGACCGATGTCCCGCCGCCTGATTTCATCCGGATCGCCGTTCGAGAAGGTCGCCGGCTACAGCCGCGCCGTTGTCGATGGCGATATGTGCTTTGTCGCCGGTACCACCGGCTACGATCCGGTGACGAAGGTCCTGCCCGAAGACGTCGCCGAACAGACCCGCAACTGCTTCAAGGTGATCGCGACCGCATTGAAGGATGGCGGCTTCGAGATGGCCGACCTCGTGCGTGCGACCTACTACGTCACCGACGCCAAGGACTTCGATGCCGTGTTCGCCGTATGCGGCGAAACGCTCGGCGAGATCCGGCCCGCCGCCACGATCGTCGCGGTTTCGGCGCTCTACAAGCCGGAGATGAAGGTCGAGATCGAAGTCACCGCCAAGCGCCGCACGGCCTGACATATTCAACGCGCCAAGATGCCGCAGTCCGCGCGTTGACTTTCGCGCGGACCACCCTAGCTTAAAAAGATCATGTCGAACGTCTGCAACAACCGTCTGCTGCTTCACGCAGGTCGCCTTCAAACCCGAAGGTGACCCGGGCGGACGCGCGTCCGCGCCGTCCCGGGTCTTTTGCAGTCTTTTTCTCACAACTGAACCGTGAAGCCGTTCGGCGCAGCAGCGTCGCGCGGCGTGAGATACGTCATGATGAACGAACAGCTTCCGCCGATCCGCATTGCGGCACATGATTTCCATCTGCTCAAACTCGCCGCCCTGCGTGCGATGGAGCACCGCGATCCCATCGGCGGCTTCCTGGCGTCCGAACTCGCGCGCGCAGATGTCGTCGAAGCCGCGGACCCGTTGCGCTGCGTGCGTCTCGACAACTGGGTGACGTTCCGGGCCGACGACGGGCTTCTGCTGGACAGCCGCATTCCCGTGCTGCCCGAGAATTTCCGCAGCAGCCATCTGCATGTGTCGATCCTGTCGCCGCTTGGCGCCGCACTGATCGGCCTGCCTGTGGGATCGCGCATGCCCTATCTCGGCGCCGATGGCGTCAGTCACGTGCTCACGGTCGAAAGTCTCGATCCGCCTGCCGGCGTGATCTCGCTGCAGCGGCACCGCATCATGAGGTCCGTGCCACATACCGACGACAACGAGCCCGGCCCGCGCGGGCCCACCGCTGCATAAAGAAGGAACAGAGAATCATGAGCCATTTGATTACACAATTGCCTCCGATTGCCCTGCGCATGTGCGACGCGGATCGCCTGCGCAACATCGCTGAAGCCGCGTCCGACAAATATCCGCAGACCACCGATTTCCTCGCCCGCGAGATCGAGCGCGCCGAGATCGTGCCGGACGTGCGGGCGCGGCCGGGCCTTGTCACGATGGATTCCGAGGTGACGTTCCGCGACGACATCAGCCTGCAGGAACGATCGGTCATGCTGGTCTATCCGGAGGCTGCCGACGTCGACGCCGGGAGAATCTCGATCCTGACGCCGATCGGCGCAGCTCTGATCGGTCTGTCCGCCGGACAGACCATCGAATTCCAGACGCCCGGCGGGCGCTGGCGCTCGCTCACCGTACTCAAGGTGAATCAGCCGCGATAACAACACCTTATACGACAGGTTTATGAAGGCAGCGGTGGCAAACCACCGTTGCCGTCCCCTTCGAGTTGCCGTAAGTCCTTCGGCGGCCACCCTTCCCTGCTATCCGGAGTTTCAGTGATGACATCACCCGTTTACGCGCGCATCAGCGGCCCCATTGTCATGATCGGCTTCGGCTCGATCGGCAAAGGCACGCTGCCGATGATCGAGCGGCATCTCGATTACGACAAGTCGCGCGTGACGGTGATCGATCCCAAGGACGAAGGCCGCAAGGCCCATTGCGAGAAGCAGAATGTGCGCTTCATCCAGCAAGCCGTGACTAAGGACAATTATCGCGAACTGCTGACGCCGCTGCTCACCGAAGGCGGCGGCCAGGGCTTCTGCGTCAATCTTTCGGTCGACACCGGCTCCACCGACATCATGGAACTCTGCAACGAAGTCGGCGCACTTTACATCGACACGGTGAACGAGCCGTGGCTCGGCTTCTATTTCGATGCGTCGAAAGGGCCTGAAGCACGCTCCAACTACGCATTGCGCGAGAACACGCTCGCCGCCAAGAGGGCCCGTCCGCCGGGCTCAACCACGGCCGTCTCCTGCTGCGGCGCCAATCCCGGCATGGTCTCGTTCTTCGTCAAGCAGGCGCTGCTGAATGTCGCCAACGGCCTCAAGCTCAACGCACCGAAGCCGAAGACCAAGGCCGAATGGGCGGACCTGATGCGCCAGGCAGGCGTCAAGGGCATCCACATTGCGGAGCGCGACACCCAGCGTTCGAAGAAGCCAAAAGAACCGGACGTGTTCGTCAACACCTGGTCTGTGGAAGGCTTCATCTCCGAAGGCGTGCAGCCATCCGAACTCGGCTGGGGCACGCACGAAAAGTGGATGCCCGAAAACGCGCACACCCACGAAGCCGGATGCGGCGCGGCAATCTATCTGATGCAGCCGGGCGCCGATACGCGCGTGCGCACCTGGTGCCCGACCCGCGGCGCGCAATACGGCTTCCTGGTCACGCACAACGAGTCGATCTCGATCTCCGACTATTTCACGGTGCGTGACGCGTCGGGCAAGGTGCTCTACCGGCCGACCTGCCACTACGCCTATCATCCGGCGGATGACGCGGTGCTTTCGCTGCACGAGATGTTCGGCCGCGCCGCCAAGGCGCAGGAGAAACATCACATCCTTGATGAAAACGAGATCGTCGACGGCATCGACGAACTCGGCGTGCTGCTGTTCGGCCACGACAACAATGCTTACTGGTTCGGCTCGCAGCTCTCCATCGAGGAGACGCGGAAACTCGCGCCATACCAGAACGCCACCGGCCTGCAGGTGACCTCTGCCGTGCTCGGCGGCATGGTGTGGGCACTGGAAAATCCGAACGAAGGCATCGTCGAAGCCGACGAGATGGACTTCGATCGCCTGCTGGAAATCCAGAAGCCCTATCTCGGGCCGGTGAAAGGCTACTACACCGACTGGACGCCGCTGACGGATCGTCCGGGTCTCTTCCCGGAAGACATCGACACCAGCGACCCCTGGCAGTTCAAGAACGTTCTGGTGCGGTGATCGCGCAGTCAAAAGAAAGCCGGGCCACGTGCCCGGCTTTTTCATGTCTGCTCGCAGTTACTTCCTGATCGGATCGCCCATCTTCTCGGCCGGTGCGGGCGGCAGAGCAGGCTTCGCGCCGGCCTTTTGCGCGTCGGCATCGGGGCGCGCGGGTTCAGGCGCGGGCGTCGTCGGCCGCGTGCCGCCCGGTTTGGATTCGGCGGGTCCGTCGCTCTTGCCTGCGGGAACAGAAGGCTGTGTTTCGGTCGGCTGTGTGGCCTGCGCGAAATGAATTTTACCGCGCTCGGAAAGCTGCATCAGCGAAACCCCGGTGATGGCCAGACCGCCCGCGAGCAGAACTGCGGACAGAAAGAGGTCGGCGCGACTGGCTTCCTTGTCATTTCGCATCATGAGGCACCCTCGATCGCTTCGTCGGGATGCAACGGATGACAGGCGCGACGGTTCCGGATGTGTCTGCCGGGCGTGATGCCGCACTCAATCAAACGTGAAGAAAAATGCGGAACCCGTTGTGACGGTGATCAGTCCTTGGTGCTGACATCCCATGTGGCGTGGCGCACGCCGGAATGCCGCGCCAGTTCGGCGGCGACCGCATCCAGCTCCTTGGCCTCGACAGCCGTGCTGACAAGCGTGGCCACGATCTCGGCGACACCTTCGGCGCGATCGATCACGTTCACATCGCCGACCGGATAGCTCGCGGCCTCCAGCTTCTCGACCAGCAGCTCACGCATGGGATCGAGAGAGGCGTCGTCCACGGTCAGACGAAACTCGTAGGTCACTTCCGACGCCCTGGAATCGATCGGGCTGCGGTTGATGGCATTGACCAGCGGGCGCAACAGGGTATTGCCCGCCAGGACGAACACCGTCAGCGCCGTCGCCTGCGCGACCATGTCGGCTCCCGCACATGAGCCGACCGCGGCCGAGCCCCACAGCGTCGCCGCCGTGTTCAGCCCCCGCACGTTCATGCCTTCCTTCATGATGACGCCCGCACCGAGAAAGCCGATGCCGGACACCACATAGGCGATGACGCGCACCGCGCCGTCCTGCCCCGTGAGATGCATCGCCAGATCGACGAAGGCAGCCGCGCTGACCGCGACCAGCACGTTCGTTCTCAACCCCGCCGTGCGCAGGCGATACTGGCGCTCGGCACCGATCAGCGTGCCGAGGACGAAAGCCGTCGTCAGGCTGACAAGCGTGTCGAGAAAGTCATAGGTCTGGAATGTCGTCAGGAAGCGCATGACGTTTGCTTACCGACTAGAGCGTAAGCAGTCCAGCATCGCCATCTTCGGTCGCAAAGGCGAGCAGCGATCCCTTTGCATTCCATCCCAGCGCCGCGACCGGCTCGCCCGCATTGCGGCGGACCAGAATTTCCGCGCCATCCTCGATCCGCACCATCAGGATGGTGCCGTCGCTATAGCCGACGGCAAAAATATCATCCTTGGGATGGCAGGCGACGACGGTCGCCTTGGCCTGCAGCGGGGCGAGCATGCCCGGCTCCTTGCCCATCGGCCCATCCTTGCTGGCGAACGGCCACAGGATCACGCTGTCCGAACCGGAGGTGGCGAGAAACTTTCCGCCCGCGCTCCACGACATCGAACGCACGCGCGCCGGATATCCGGTCATGCGCATGTGGCGCGAATCCGCTAGCCGCCAGCCGTGCAGCGCCGCCTCGTGCATCGAGGTGACGAGAAAGCGGTTGTCGGCGCTGAAGGTCACGCCGAGATGCGAGCCCTTCCACTCCAGAAACTCGGGCTTCGCGCCCATGTTCGGAAACCACAGCGTCACGCCGTTGTAGTGTGCAATCGCAAGACGAATGCCCTTCGGCGCGAAGGCGAGCCCGCCCACCGTGGACGGTGCATCGAACGATTTCTCCTCGCCCTTCGGCGAACGCACGAAGGCCGTCTTGCCCGCGGACCACGCCACCGTGCCATCGGCATGCAGCGCGACGTTGTCGATCCAGCGCCGCTTGGCGTCGGTGGCCAGCGTCTCGATATTCGACTTGGCATCGACAGAGACCAGCTTGCCATCGTCGCCGCCCACCGCGACACGCTTGCCGTCAGACGTCGCGCACAAAATGCCTCCGCCATGAACGGCGATGTCCTTGACCTCATCGTCCTTCGCGAAGGTGACGTTTTCCTCGGCGCCGACAAAGACCGCGGTGTCTCCGAGGAAATGCACGGCGGTCGCCGGAGCATTGAGCCTGACCCTGGTCACGCGATCGGTGACGGAGACGATGGAAGCGGTCTCGGAAGCCGGATTGAAGTCCTTCATCACGCGATGGTCTTCTCGAAGCCTTCACGGATCGCCTGTTCGGGCAATTCACGGCCGATGAAGACGACGCGGCTTTCGCGCTTCTCGTCGTTGCGCCATTTCCGCTGATGGTCGCCTTCCAGCATCATGTGGACACCCTGGAACACATAACGGTCGTCGTCGCCCTTGAAGGACAAGATGCCCTTGGAGCGCAAGATCTTCTCGCCGTCCTTGGCGACGAGATCCTGCAGCCATGGCATGAACTTGGTCGGATCGATTGGCTTTTCGGTGCGCAGCGACAGCGACTGCATATCCTCGTCGTGATAGTGCTTCAGGCCATGGGCATGGCCATGGCCGTGATCGTGCCCATGATGGTGGTGATCGTGGCCATGGTGATGATGCTCGTTCGTGCAGTTCTCATCATGGCAATGCTCGTGGTCGTGGCTGTCGCCTTCGAGAAACTCCGGCTCGATTTCCAGAATGCGGTCGAGATCGAACGCGCCGCGTTCCAGCACGTCGGACAGTTTCACCTGCGCGCGCTGGGTCTTATGCAGCGTCGCATACGGATTGATCGCGCGGATGCGTGCCTCCACCTCGGCAAGCTCCGGCGCGGTGACAAGATCGGTCTTGTTGAGCACGATCACGTCGGCAAAGGCGATCTGGTTCTTGGCTTCCGGCGCGTCCTTGAGGCGATCGCTGAGCCATTTGGCGTCGGCCACCGTCACCACCGCATCGAGCGCGGTCTTCTCGCGCACGTCCTCGTCCACGAAGAAGGTCTGCGCCACGGGAGCCGGATCGGCGAGGCCGGTGGTTTCCAGAATGATGGCGTCGAACTTGCCCTTGCGCTTCATCAGCCCGTCGATGATGCGCACGAGATCGCCGCGCACGGTGCAGCAGACGCAGCCGTTGTTCATCTCGAACACTTCCTCGTCCGCGCCGACGATCAGATCGTTGTCGATTCCGATCTCGCCGAATTCGTTGACGATCACGGCGTATTTCTTGCCGTGGTTTTCGGACAGGATGCGGTTCAGGAGCGTGGTTTTCCCGGCCCCGAGATAGCCGGTCAGAACGGTCACGGGGATTTTGTTGGCGGCGGCTTCGGACATGAAAACTCCAGGCAAAATCAAACGCGCGCCCGGCGGCGGGGTGGCCCCTGCCCTAGTTCGACAGCGCGCTGGTCAGGGCCTTTATATTGTGCCGGACCATGTCAATGTAAGTGGGGGCAGGCCCCTTTTCGCCGGTCAGACTGTCCGAATACAGCGTTCCGCCGACCTTCGCCCCGGTCTCCGCGGCGATCCGCTGCATCAGGCGCGGATCGGTGACATTTTCCAGAAAAACCGCCGGAATTTTCTGCTTCCTGATCTGGATGATGATCGCCGCGATGTCGCGGGCACTGGGCTCGGATTCGGTGGAGACACCCTGCGGAGCCACGAATTTCACGCCGTAAGCGGCGGCGAAATAGCCGAAAGCATCGTGGGTCGAGATCACGCTGCGGCGCTCCGGCGGGATGCTCGCCACGGCCACGCGGACCTCGCCATCGAGCGCATCCAGCTTTGAGAGATAGGCTGCGGCATTGGCCTTGTAAGCATCGCCATTCGCCGGATCGGCCGCGACCAGCGCATCGCGGATGTTGGCGACATAAACCTTGGCATTGCCGACCGACTGCCAGGCGTGCGGATCGGCGGAGCCGACCTCGTGCTCCTCGCTCAGCGCCTCGCCCGCCGCGACCTTGCGGGGCTTGATGCCTTTGGTGGCAACAACGGTGACGGCCTTGCCGCCCGACGATTTCACCAGACGCGGCAGCCAGCCCTCGAGGCCGAGGCCGTTGACGATCACAAGCTTTGCATCGGTGATCTTCTTCGCGTCCGCCGGGCTCGGCGTATAGACATGCGTGTCGCTATCGGCGCCGACCAGCATGGTGACATTCACCCGGTCGCCACCGACGTTCTTCGCGAAATCGCCGAGGATCGAGAAGGTCGCGACAATGTTGAGCCTGTCCTCAGCCTGAGCAGACCCAAACCCGGCCATGACCGCGACAACGATCGAAAGAATGAAGCGCAACGGTCCGATCCTCATGCTTCGAGGTGGCGGCCGGGAAAGAGCTGCCGCACCAGGCCGCTCACGCTGCCGAACAGCACGGACACCACATAGAGCGCCGCGCAGACCAGAATGATCGCGGGGCCGGACGGCACCTTGGTGTGGAACGAGAGCAGCAGTCCCGCGTAGCCGGAGAGCGCGGCGCTCACCACCGCAATGCCGATCATGCCGGTGATGTCACGCGACCAGAAGCGCGCGATGCCCGCGGGCAGGATCATCAGCCCCACCGCCAGCAAAGTGCCGAGCGCATGGAAGCCGTTGACCAGATTAATGACCACCAGCGCGAGAAAAGCCAGATGCGCCGGCGCGCCGGCGCGGCTCACCGTGCGCAGGAACACCGGGTCGACGCTTTCGATCACCAGCGGCCGATAGATCACCGCCAGCAGGATCAGCGTGAAGGTCGCGTTGAACGCGATCACCATCAAGGTCTGATCGTCCATCGCCAGGATATTGCCGAACAGCACATGCAGCAGATCGATGTTGGTGCCGCGAATGGAGACGATGGTGACGCCGAGCGCAAGCGACACAAGATAGAATGCCGCAAGCGACGCATCTTCCTTCAGCTCGGTGCTGCGCGCGACCAGGCCGGACAGGATTGCGACGGCGAAGCCCGCCACCAGCCCGCCGAAGGTCATCGCGAACAGATTGAGGCCGGACAGCAGGAAGCCCACCGCCGCGCCCGGCAGGATCGCGTGCGCCATGGCGTCGCCCACAAGGCTCATCCGCCGCAGCATCAGAAAGACGCCGATCGGCGCACCGCCCAATGCAAGCGCAATGACACCGGCCAGCGCGCGGCGCATGAACTCGAATTCGGTGAAGGGCGCGATCAGTGCATCGTAAATCATGACGAACTCACGCGGCGCGCGATGGCGTTTCGATACAGGGCGCGGCGGAATCGTCGAAGGCTTCGCACATGTGCCGCGCGGCCAGAAGATTCTCCGCGGTCAGCACATCGGCCGTCTTGCCCCATGCCACTTTCGAGCGCGCCAGCAGCAGCGTCTCTGGGAAGTTCGCACGCACCATTTCCATGTCATGCAGCGCGGCCAGCACCGTGCGTCCTTCGTCATGCCAGTGCCGCACCAGCGCCACCAGATCGGCGGAGGTCTTGGCATCAATGGCGTTGAAAGGCTCATCGAGCACGATGATGCGCGCGTCCTGCAGCAGCACGCGGGCAAACAACATGCGCTGCATCTGGCCGCCCGACAGCGTGCCGATCGGACGGTTCTCAAAACCGCTGAGGCCGACAGCGGCCAGCGCATCGGTGATCCGGCCCTGCTCGGCCTTGCCAAGGCCGCCAAAGATGCCCTTGCGCCGCCACAGACCCGTGCCGACGAAGTCGTAAACAGAAATGGGAAAGCTGCGGTCGATATCTGCGGTCTGCGGCAGGTAAGCGATGTCGCGCGGGCGAAGGTCGCCGAGCGAGATCACGCCGGACAGCGGCTTGAGAATGCCGACGATGCCACGAAACAGCGTGGACTTTCCCGCGCCGTTGGGGCCGATCACCGCGACCAGCGCGCCGGAGGCGACCTCGCCGCTGAGATGATGCACGGCGGGATGGCGATCGTAACCGAGCGTGACATTATCGAACCGGAGCTGCGTGGCCATGCTCACCTCATCGCCAGCAGCACAACGGCCCAGAGCCCCACGCTGATCGCCACGGCCGCCGCCACACGCGCCGCCAGCGTCATGCGCAGAATGGACCATGTCAGCGGCTGCGCCGGATGCGGCGACGCCGGACCATGGCTATGACCGTGGTCGTGTCCGTGATGGTCGTGAGCGTGGGTGTGCCCGTGCGTATGGGCCATGAACGGTGTTCCGAAACCAAAGGCCGGCTGGCCTGAAGCCCCGGCATCGCAAAATGTTATATTATAACATAACCCGAGTCCATGATCCCGCAAGGGCGGACGGTCTTATGGTTTCCCGGTGATCATCGCGACGGCAGCCGCCAGAAATGGAACCGGGACGGAAACTGCGCACCGGAACCAGACAAACCGGGCGGGCATGAAGGGAATTTCCCACAGAATCACCCGCTGGAACGCGAACAGGGCCCACGCGACCACATAGGCGACCACCTGTGGCGTGCCTGCGCCGCTCTTGAGCGCAACCGCTCCGATGGAAAAGCCCACCACCGGCCCGCCTGGGGTCGCCGCACCGGCAAGCACCGACATGGCCACTCCGAGCCAGCCGGTATCCGGGCCAAGCCCGCCGACAATGATGCTAGAGGGAATGATCGCCGCGATGAAGCCGGACCCGATGACGCCCAGTGCAATGCGTGGCACGACATTGATGAAATCCATCCCGCCGTTGCGTAGCGCGACGGTCAGCACCGTCCTGTCCTGCCGCCACGCGACAAAGCCCACGCCAATCAGCGAGCCCCACAGCAGGATGTCGATGATCAGCGTCGTCACAGCCCGAACCTGTGCCTGACGCGAATGTAAACGAAACGGCCGAAGGCCCCGGCCAGCACGGGCATCGGCAATGAAATGAGGATGCGCCAGAGCGTGAAGTCCGGCCCCATGATCGGCATTTCCCACGCCACCGCGCGGCCATAGCCGATCATGGTCCAGCTCACGACCATCGCTATGGTCGCGCCGAAATCCGCGCCGACAGCGAGCAGCGCGCTCGCCACCGGATAGGCGGTGAACGGTCCGCCTGGCAGGATCGCGCCGAACGCCGTTCCGATCAGCAGTCCCTTCAAACCGGAGTCCGGACCGAGCGATTTCGAGACCTTGTCATGGGGCAGCACGGCGGCGATCAGCCCGCCGAGCAGACAGCCCGCGAGCACGCGCGGCATGATCTCGCCGAACAGCGACACGTCGTGAAACAGAATGGCCCACACCGCGTCGAAGCCGTCGCGCCGCCAGACCAGCGCCGCACTTACTGCCACGAGCACCGCGATGATGAAGGTCGACCAGCCGAACGGCTTGCCCTTGCGCGGCGGGCCGGCTTCGACGTCGTCCCGCTCTTCGGCAGGTTCGGTCTTCGCGTCAGGAACAGACAAGACGGACCCGCGACTTAAGAAAAATGCCGGACCAGCGAGAGGCCGCCGATTAGTCCTGCGATCGACAGCATTACCGAGCCCAGCACATAGAATGCGGCAAGGCCGCCCTGGCCGCGCTCATAGAGCGTTACCGCATCCAGAGAAAACGCAGAGAACGTGGTGTAGCCGCCGAGCACGCCCGTCATCAGAAACAGCCGCCAGGGCTGCGACGCTTCACCCTTGAAGGCGAGATAGCCCGCGATCAGGCCCATCACCAGCGAGCCGGTGATGTTGATCACGAACGTGCCGTAGGGAAAGTTAAGGCCGCAGGCGCGGGCGCAACCGACATTGACCGTATGGCGAAGCGATGCACCGAGACCGCCGCCAAGGAAAACCAGAATGTAGTTCATGGACTCGTCCGGGATGATTTCAAAATAAAAGCGGGGCCACTAAGGCCCCGCAGGTTAGTACGACAGTCGTGCGATTGTCACACGGCTTTCTCGAACAGGGACTCGACGTATTCCCAGTTCACGAGGTGATCGACGAATGCCTTGAGATAATCCGGACGGCGGTTGCGATAATCGATGTAGTAGGAGTGCTCCCACACGTCGACGCCGAGGATCGGGGTCGCGCCGTGAACCAGCGGGTTTTCGCCGTTCGGCGTCTTCGAGACTTCGAGCTTGCCGTTCTTGACCGAGAGCCAGGCCCAGCCCGAGCCGAACTGGCCGGCGCCGGCGGCCGCGAAGTCGGTCTTGAACTTCTCGAGACCGCCGAGATCCTCGTCGATCTTCTTGGCGAGCTTGCCCGGCAGCTTGTCGCCGCCGCCGTTCGGCTTCATCCAGTTCCAGAAGTGGTTGTGGTTGTAGTGCTGGCCGGCATTGTTGAAGAGCGGCGCGTTCTTCCCGAACGAGCCCTTCACGATGTCTTCAAGGGACTTGCCCTCGAATTCCGTGCCCTTCAGCAGGTTGTTGCCGTTGGTCACGTAAGCCTGATGATGCTTGTCGTGGTGATACTCGAGCGTCTCCTTGGACATGTAAGGCTGGAGCGCATCGTAGGCATAAGGCAAATTCGGGAGCGTGAAGGTCATGGGTCTATTCCGGAAATTATGGGTGACAAGGTGTCAACGCGGCGCACTATAGAAGGTTTCCCGGAGAGGGGAACAGAAGATACGCCGCGTGAAATCGCCGCTTGATCCCTAAATTGCCATCTCAGGCCGCATTGGGCAGCGCCCCACCCAGATTTTCCTTCGGCTTCGGCGGCCTGACATTCATCAGCATCTGGAACGATCCGGCGATCAGGCCGATGATCACCGCGCCCTTCCACGCCAGATCGTAGCTGCCGAGATGATCGAAGATCAGGCCGCTTCCCCATGCGCCGATGAACGAACCCACCTGATGGCTAAGGAACGCGATACCGGTCAGCGTAGCCATGAAGCGCAGGCCGAACAGTTGCGCGACAAGACCGTTGACCAGCGGAATGACGCCAAGCCAGAGCGAGCCCATCACCGCGGCGAAGATCAGCGTCGAGGCTGGCGTCGCAGGCAGGATGAAGTACACCGCAATGGCCAGCGAACGCACGATGTAGATGCCGCCGAGCAGAAGCTGCTTGGGATAACGTCCTCCGAGCCAGCCGAACAGATACGATCCGAACACGTTGAACAGTCCGATCAGCGCCAGCGCCGATGCGCCGAGCGATGGATCGAGCCCGCAGATCGCGAGATAATTCGGCAGATGCGTGGTGATGAAGACAAGCTGCAATCCGCAGACGAAGAACGCCAGCGCCATGATGACATAGCCGGAATGGCCGAGCGCCGACTGCACCACCGCGCCCAGCGACTGGCTTACGTCATCCGCCTTGTCGATCTCGATCTTGTCCGCCTTGCCCGCGCTGAAAGCCGACGGGATCATGACGCAGGCGAGAGCGAGGAAGCCGACCAGCGCGATCTGCCAGCCCGAGGTCGAGATCAGGGCCTGCGCCAGCGGCGAGGCGATCACGAGGCCGATCGAACCGGCGGCGGAAATCGCGCCCATGGTGACGCTGCGCTTGGCCGCAGAGACCGCGCGCGCCGACACCGTCATGCTCATGCTCGATGCCGTGCACGACAGCGCGATGCCGACGCAGATGCCTGCGCCGAAGGTAAAGGTCAGCGCCGTGGTCGCGAAGATCATGGTGACGAGGCCGAGCATGTACACCAATACGCCGGTGACCATGACATAGCGCGCGCCGTAACGGTCCGCGAAGATGCCGACGAAGGGCTGGGTGATGCCCCACACGATATTCTGGATCGCGGTGGCGAGCGAGAAGTCGGCCGTCGTGATCTGGGTGTCGTGCAGGATCGAGGGCTGGAAAAGCCCGAAGCTCTGCCGCATACCCATGGACAGGCTCAGCATGACGGACGCGCCGATCAGAATCGACCAGCGCTGATAGGATGTAAGTTGGTCAGCCCGCATTGTCTTTCCTCCGGCCTCGGGGGGCCCTGGAATGTTTTTCTGATTTTGGCATTGGAATCGGGATTTTGCCATCGATCCAGGAACAATGCAGATGTGCGCGGCGGATACACAGAAACACGCAAGAAAATGAGCATCGAGATCGATATTACGACCGGAGATTCCGGCTGGCGCGCCGCAAAGCCCCTGCTCACCTCGGTCTGGCCGCCCGATGGGGTGAAGTCCCTGCCGCAAGACCACATCGCGTTCGCCCCTCCCGACCTGCGGGTGACGATCGATCTGGACTGGGACACGGTCTGCCATGTGGGGATCACACGCCGGACCGGCACCTGGAACGGCCGCAAGGTGATCATCGGCGGCATCGGTAGCGTTGCCACGCGTGAAGATGTGCGCGGCCGCGGCTATGCGACACTGGCGATCAATGCTGCGATCCATACGCTGACGGAAGAGCGCGGCACCGATTTCGGCATGCTGTTCTGCGAACCGCATCATGCGGCATTTTATGAAAAACTCGGCTGGCAGACCTTCAACGGCACCGTTTATGCCGAACAGTCCGGAGGACGAACACCATTCACGGCGTTGTCGCCCTATGTTTTCAAGATCAAGCGGCTGCTGCGCGAAGGCACCATCGACCTTTGCGGCCTGCCGTGGTGATCTTGCTGCACCGCTCGTTGCCTGCCGCGACGGAAGCGGGTTAGCCTCCCTGCACAACAAGAAACAAGGGAGAAACAATCCGTGACAATCAAGACCGCACTTGCGATCGCCGGATGCGCCATGGCGCTGACCATCGCCGCCTATCCTGCCGCGAAGGCAGACACCGACAAGGACGGCTTTATCCGCATCAAGCAGGGCGAGGAGCAGTACAAAAATCCGTTCGGCGTCGGCGTCGAGGTGGCGACACTGTTCGGCGATCCATCGAAGCCCGGCATCTATGTCCTGCGCATCAAATGGCCCCCGGGTATCATGAGCAAGCCGCACAAGCATCCGGAAGACCGCCATGTCGTGGTGCTGTCGGGGACCTGGTACACCGGCACAGGAGATGCGTTCGAGCCCGAGAAAGCCATCCCGCTCAAGACCGGCGCCTACATGATGCATCCGAACGGCAAGGTGCATTGGGACGGCACGCGCGAGGAAGGCGCGATCATCCAGATCACCGGCTACGGGCCGAGCGGCAATCTCTTCGTCAAGCCCGACGAGCCGCAATTCGGCAAGACCAACTGAGACGCTGATATTCAAAAAAGACATTACGGCCGTCCGCAAGGGCGGCCGTATGATTTGGATCTTGACGATCCAACGAACCCGGTCCGGCACATGCGCCCCCGACAGCGCGACAATCGCATCAAGCTTGCGGCAGGCAGCGACGGCATCGAGCGTCTGGAAGCCCATCTTTACGGCCAGGCATTTTCACCGCATCGGCACGACACCTACGCCATCGGGATCACCTTGTCCGGCGTCCAGAGCTTCCGCTTTCGCGGCGCGCAGTGGCACTGCCTACCGGGCCAGGTTCATATCCTTCACCCGGATGAACTCCACGACGGCGGCGCAGGAACGGAAGCCGGTTTCCGATACCGGATCGCCTATATCGATCCGGCCTTGGTCCAGAAGGCGCTCGGCGGCCAACCGCTTCCCTTTGTCGCCAATCCCGTAATCGACCTTGCGCAACTCGCCGATAGTTCCGGCCTTTGGGACTTCGATGCCGCCCTCGATGATCTTGCGCAAACCGAGCTTGTCGCAACGCTGGCGGACGCACTGACGGCAGCGACGTCTTCCCGCCCAACACCATTCCGGCCGCTTGCCCTTGAAGCCGTGAAGCATGTCCGCGATGTGATCGCGGCACGCCCTACCGTTTCATACACAATGGCGGAGCTTGAGCGCGTGGCCGGACTCGACCGGTGGACGCTCGCGCGGCAGTTTCGCGCGGCGTTCGGCACCAGCCCGAGTCGCTTTCGCATTCAACGTCAACTCGACATCGCACGCCGTCTGCTAAAAGCCGGCAAGCCCGCGGCGGCGGCAGCCCATGAAGCCGGCTTTGCGGATCAAAGCCACATGTCGCGGCAGTTCAGACGCGCTTACGGTCTTACCCCTGCGCAGTGGGCTTCGGCGCTTGTCTAGCGCCGTCTGTCCGCGACTCCAGCGCACGCACCACCGCGATCATATCGGACTGGCCCAGTCCCATCTCCTGCGTTTCGCCATACAGGGCGTAACAGGCATCCAGCAACGGTGACGCAAGCCCGGCTGTTCTCGCCGCGTCCGCAACCAGCCGATTGTTTTTCAGGACATCGGTGATCGAGGCCTGCACGCCGAAATCGCGCGTCACGAGCTTCGACAACTTCACGCGCGAGACATTGCTCGCCATCGGACCTGCATCGAGCACCGCGCGGAACTGCTCCATATCCAATCCGTGGCGATCCGCGAAGTGCGACGCTTCAGCGAGACCGGTCACCATCGTGATCAGAAACAAGTTGACCGCCAGCTTCATCATCAGCGCATTCGGCACCTGCCCGCAGACAAAGGACTCCATGCACATCGGCCGAAGCAGCGGACGGACCTCCTCAACGGCAGCACTCTCCCCGGCCAGCATGGCGACCAGTTGTCCGGCTTCCGCCGGCTTGCGCGAACCAGAGACAGGCGCTTCGACGTAGCTGCCGCCTGCTGCGCGAATGTCCGCTTCGAGCGCGCGCGAATAGTCAGGCGGCATCGTTCCCATCTGCACGATGATGTGCCGCGCGACGCGCGCGCTGAAATCCGGCGTTCCCCGTCCCAGCACGGAATCGACGGCCGCTTCGTTGGCGAGCATCAGGATTACGATCCGGGTCTGACGGAAAACATCGGCCGCACTCGCCGCCAACCGCACACCCGGAACGCCAAGGATGTCACTTGTGATCGCGGAGCGATTCCAGATCACGAGCGGCGTTCCTGCGCGCGCAAGGTTGAGCGCCATGGGTCCGCCCATGACGCCAAGTCCGATAAATCCGATATCCATCCGCAGGCTCCGCGCATCATCAATTGAGGCAATGGCGGCAGGCTAGGCCGTAGCGGAATCGGCGTCTTGAACGCTTGTGCAGGCCGAAGGACCTGATCGCGGTTCCGTGGGAGGCCTAAAAGTACGGCTTGGTATATGTTGTGGTGTATACCAACTTGAGCTAGATACGGGCGCCCCGCCTGACCGGGGCGCTCCCTGTCATGTTGAGGGTTTGGCCTGCGCCGTCCTTGCCCGGACAGGAAATTTTCGATGCGATACCGGCCCGGTTGGCCGGGCGCTAATTCCCAATTTATGAACGAGTGAACATATGGCGCGCAATATTCTGATCCTCGGAGCTTCTTACGGCTCGCTTCTCGGCACGAAGCTTCTGATGGCCGGTCACAACGTGACGCTGGTCTGCCGAAAGAGCACGGCCGACCTCATCAACCGCGACGGCACCGAAGTCCGCATCAAGCTGCGCGACGAGCCGACCCACCGTTCGATCTTCTCGCGCACCCTGCCCGGCAAGCTGGACGCCACCTCGCCGGACAAGGTCGACCTGTCGCGCTACGACATGGTCGCGCTCGCGATGCAGGAGCCGCAATACACCAACCACACCATCCGCGTGCTGATGATCAAGATCGCCGAGGCGAAGCTGCCTTGCCTGTCGATCATGAACATGCCGCCGCTGCCTTACCTGAAGCGGATTCCGGCGCTGGCGAACATGGACCTCGAAGAGGCCTATACCAACGCGCAGGTCTGGGAGCGCTTCACACCGGGTCTCGTCACGCTGTGCTCGCCCGATCCGCAGGCTTTCCGTCCGCCGGAAGAAGGCGCGAACGTGCTTCATGTCGGCCTGCCGACCAACTTCAAGGCCGCGACCTTCGAGAACGAAGCGCACAACAAGGTGCTGCGCGAACTGGAAGCGGACATCGACGCGGTGAAGCTCGACGGTCAGGACGTTCCAGTCAAGCTGAAGGTGTTCGACTCGCTGTTCGTACCGCTGGCGAAGTGGTCGATGCTGCTGACCGGCAACTATCGCTGCATCACGCCGACCGAGCCGCAGCCGATCCGCGATGCCGTGCACAAGGATCTGAATCTTTCGAAGTCGATCTACAACCATGTCGACGCCGTCGCGCGCAAACTCGGCGCCGAAGCGGAAGATCAGGTGCCTTTCGAGAAATACGCCAAGGCGGCCGAAAGCCTGCTCAAGCCATCATCCGCCGCGCGCGCAGTGGCCAGCGGCGCGCCCTTTATCGAGCGCGTCGACCTTCTCGTGAAACTGATTTCGCATCAGATCGGCATGCCGAATGCCGAGATCGACCGCACGGTCGACGTCGTGGATCAGAAGCTGGGTGAAAAGATCGTGTCCGGCGGATCGGGCGGCTAGCGCCTGTCAAAACGATACGGCACCAAAACAAAGCCCTTCCAGACCGTTGATCTGGAAGGGCTTTTTTTGGTTGCGGGGCTAGGATTTGAACCTAGGACCTTCAGGTTATGAGCCTGACGAGCTACCGGGCTGCTCCACCCCGCGATAAACCGGTGTCTTCAATGGCAAACAGACGACAAATCAACGCCTGAGCGTCGTTTCACCCGTCCGGAGCCGAGAGAGAAGGCGACCAGGGCAATGCCGTGGCGCAGGGGGTATGTACCAACGGCATCCCGCTTTGGAAAGGCCTGCGGCCGATCTTTTTTCACGTTTTTATGACGGTCCCGTCAGCACACGATCGGATGAAGCGCCAAGGATGCCTTTGCACCGGCAGCCCGGATCGGGCATCAAAGCCGGGGTCAAGAAACGCAACAAAAGGAGTGACGACATGGATCTCGGTATTTCAGGACGGCGCGCGATCGTCTGCGCGGCCAGCAAGGGCCTCGGCCGCGCCTGCGCCATCGCGCTGGCGAATGAAGGCGTCGACGTGACCATCACCGCGCGCGGCGCGGAAGCACTGGCCAAGACCGCTGCGGACATCCGCAAGCTCAATCCCAAAGTCAGGGTGACCGAAGTGGTCGGTGACATCACAACGCCGGCCGGCCGCGAAGCCGCGCTGAAAGCCTGCCCCGATCCGGATATTCTGGTGAACAATGCAGGCGGCCCGCCGCCCGGAGATTTCCGCAACTGGACGCGCGAGGACTGGATCAAGGCGCTCGACGCCAACATGCTGACGCCGATCGAACTGATCAAGGCGACGGTGGACGGCATGATGGCGCGCAAGTTCGGCCGCATCGTCAACATCACGTCCGCTGCGGTGAAGGCACCCATCGACGTGCTCGGCCTCTCCAATGGCGCACGCAGCGGCCTCACCGGTTTCGTCGCCGGCATCGCCCGCAAGACGGTGATCAACAATGTCACCATCAACGGCCTTCTGCCTGGCCCGTTCGACACCGACCGCATTCGCGGACCCTTGCTCGAAGCATCGGCCAAGGCTCAGGGCATTTCGCCGGAAGACATGCTGAAACAGCGCGCCAAGCAGAACCCGGCGGGCCGCTTCGGCGATCCGGAGGAATTCGGCCTCGCCTGCGCATTCCTGTGCGGCGCCAAGTCCGGCTTCATCACCGGTCAGAACATCCTGCTGGATGGCGGCGCTTATCCCGGCACGATGTAAGCAACTAGCTCACAGGTGTGATCCGCTCCCGGTCGGGCGGCAGACCAAACTCCTCGAGCCCCTCCTCCAGCAGATCGCCCAGGAGGGGCTCGCCGAGCAGATACAGCGCCGTGCGCTTGTTGTGTCCGCGCGCAGCCTCGGCGCGCAAGTCATTCCACTCCTCGATGGTGCCATCGCCGCGGCCGAGCCGCATCAGGGTGACAAGGTCGATCTGCTCATCGTCGCTGAGCGCATTCACGAAACCTGAAATCTCCCTTGCGACCGGATCGTTCGGCGTGTCTTCCAGCACCTCGACCATCCAATCGTCCGTGCCATTGGAGCCGTCATCGGGATCGACGACCGCCTCCTTGACGTCGAACTCACGCGCTTTCGCGATCAGAAATCCAATCTTTTCCGTCGAGATCGAAAGTTCGGGCATTGCCTGGCTCCACTGGTCATTGTGACGACGGGAGATAACGCGCGTCTCGCCGGGATGATCCATTGCGCTGACGGCGGGAAATTCGCATTCTGCGGCAAAAGACTGCCAAGAACGGAGAGTGGTGTGATGCAGTGGACCGTGGGCCGGGTCAAAATCACCAAGATCGTGGAGATCACCTCGGTCGGCGGATCACGCTTCATCCTTCCGCAAGGGACGTCGGAGGCCATTCAGGCGATGCCTTGGCTGGTCCCGCATTACGCGACGCCTGAAGGGCGGCTGCGCATGACCATCCAATCGTGGATCGTGGAGACGCCTTCGCACCGGATCGTGGTCGACACCTGTATCGGCAATGGCAAGCAGAACCGGTCCGTCCCGATCTGGAATAACCTCGACAAGCCCTATCTCGATGATCTCGCGGCGGCTGGCTATCCGGCGGAGAGCATCGACACGGTGCTGTGCACGCATCTTCATGTCGATCATGTCGGCTGGAATACGAAGCTGGTGGACGGCCGGTGGGTGCCGACCTTCGCCAATGCCCGTTATGTGTTCGGCAAGACGGAATACGAGCACTGGGCCGCGCATAGCCCGGAGGGCGAGCACAGGGCGGTGTTCGAGGATTCCGTCAAACCGGTTGTTGATGCAAGCCTCGCCGATCTCGTCACCGCCGATCACCGGATCGGTGACGAGGTGTCCCTGATTGCAACACCGGGCCACAGCCCGGGGCACATGAGCGTGCTGATCAGGTGCGACGGCGCGGAGGCCCTGCTGACCGGCGACGTCGCGCACCATCCCTGCCAGATGGCGCATCTGGACTGGTCGTCCACGGCGGATTCCGATCCTGTGCAATCGATCGAAACACGCAAAATGCTGTTCTCGCGCTTTGCCGATACGCCCACAATTGTGTTCGGCGGCCATTTCGACCCGGGGCGTCTGGTGCGGGACGGCGATGCCTTCAGGCTGCTCGCCTGTCAAATTCCAACTGATCGCACTGCACACATCACCGGGACGGTTGAATTTCCCCGCGCCGTGTCGCATGAAACATCCGACGAATGAAATTTTAGGCCAAAAACAAAGAGGAATTGCCCATGAAACTGGTTCGCTATGGCGCTGTCGGTCAGGAAAAACCCGGCCTTCTCGACGCTTCCGGCCGGATCCGCGATCTGTCCGGCACGGTGAAGGACATCAACGGCGATGCGCTGTCGCCTGCGGGATTGGCCAAGCTGAAAGCTCTCGATCCGGCTTCGCTGCCGCTGGTCGACGGCAATCCCCGCCTCGGCGCACCGGTCGGCGACATTACCAAGTTCGTCGCGATCGGCCTCAACTATGCGGATCACGCAGCCGAAGCCGGTATGGCAATTCCGTCCGAGCCGATCGTCTTCATCAAGGCCAACACCAGCCTGTGCGGCCCGAACGACAATGTCGAAAAGCCGCGCGGCTCGACCAAGCTCGACTGGGAAGTCGAACTCGCGATCATCATCGGCACCAAGGCCAAGTATGTCTCTGAAGCCGACGCGCTGAAGCATGTCGCGGGTTACGCGGTCTGCAACGACGTCTCCGAGCGGTTCTTCCAGATCGAGCGCGGCGGACAGTGGACCAAGGGCAAGTCGCACGACACTTTCGGCCCGGTCGGCCCATGGATCGCGACCACGGATGAAATTCCGGATCCGCAGAAACTCGGCATGTGGCTCGACGTCAACGGCAAGCGCTGCCAGACCGGCTCGACCGCCACTATGATCTTCGGCGTGGCCAAGATCGTGTCCTACGTGTCCGAACTGATGACGCTCTATCCGGGCGACATCATCACCACCGGCACCCCGCCGGGCGTCGGCATGGGCATGAAGCCGCAGCAGTTCCTCAATGTCGGCGACGTCGTCACCCTCGGCATCGACGGCCTCGGCGCACAGCGGCAAGAGATCGTCGCGGCCTGAGCCAGCCAACCAAAGGCTCCGGCACCGCCGGAGCCTTTTCTCTAAATCTCACGCATCTGCAGAATTCAGGACATCCGCATGAAACTTGCGTTTTCGCCAGCATCGCCATTCGCACGCAAGATCCGCATCGTGGCGATGGAGCTTGGGCTGTTCGACAAGATCGAGTTCATCACGCCAATCAAGGCGGTCCCCGCCACGGAGAACGACGATTATGCGCGCACCGTCAGCCCGCTGCGCAAGATCCCCGCGCTGATCCTCAACGATGGCAGCGTGATCGTGGATTCGTATGTCATCGCGGAATATCTCGACGAACTCGCCGGAGGAAAACTCATTCCCGCTTCGGGAGCGAAGAAGTGGCAGGTCAAGACCGATCACTCCATCCTGCAGGGCATGCTCGACGCGCTGCTGCTGTGCCGCTACGAGAAATTGCTGCGGCCCGAACAGTTCTGCTGGCAGGCGTGGTACGATGACCAATTCAAGCGCGCCTGGGACGGCCTGGCCCGCTATGAAGCGCATCCCGACGTCCTGACGCGGCCGCTCGATCTTGTGCAGATCGGCATCGTCTGCGTGCTCGGCTATCTCGATTTCCGTTTTCCAGACTGCGGCTGGCGCAAGGCGTTTCCAAAGCTCGACGCCTTCCACGAGAAGATGATGCAGCGCGAGTCCGTCCGGACCACGGTGCCGCCGCCGGCATAGCTTTCCGCGCCGTTACGATCACGCGCCGCGCAACGAGCATCGCCCTCGCGGCGCAAGTCAATGCGTCCGAGCTTTGCAAAACTCCAGATCCCGCGCCGCGCGCAGGACGATGGAGCGGCGGGAGGCGCCAAGGTGCTTGCGAGGCACCTTTGGCGAACTCTTGCGATCGAGTCCGCCGCGCGGCCTTGCGAGAGCCGCGCGCGCCTGATGCGACAGGCGCTGCGCCTCCCGGCGCTCCACCCTCGTCACTCAGGTCCTGTTCCGGCCATGACGCTCATGAAACGTCGTGGCCGAAGCGAAAATAGGAATATAATCTCAGACAACAAAAGTCAAGCCGACGCTACATGCGCTCCAGCGCGGCGCGGTCCCACCGGCTAGCATTGGCGGCCGCCTCATAGGTGCTCTGAAAGAAATCCAGCACCATGGCGTCCGAATCCTGGGACAGTCTGACCGCGTCGTAATCCAGAATGAACTCGCCAAGATTTTGATCGAACGACGCCTGCGGCGGACGCAGCGGCGCGTCGGCAAATCCCGGCGGCGCCGGGTAGGCATAAGCATAGAACGCGGCCTTGCCGAAGCCGCCGTTGCCGGGCCAGAAGCCGCAACTCGAAACCTCGTGCGAATAGGCTTCTCGCGCCACCCAGTCACCAAGATTGGGCATGCCGCCGGGATGCGGCGGCGCGGTTCGTCCCGAGAAGCGCGTCACCGCAAGATCGAAACTGCCCCAGAAAAAATGCACGGGACTGACCTTCCCCGTGAAGCCGGAGCGGAATTGCTTCATCAGCCGATCGGCCTGCACCAGCGCGCGCCAGAAGCGTCGTGCGGCGTTCGCGTCGTAGGATGCGTGTTCGCGGTCCTGATCGAACGGAATGGCATCCGTCACCTCGACCGGCATTGTCCAGATCGCGACATCGATGCCCAGCTCGCGCAGCGCGCTCATGGTCCTCTCGTAAAACTCCGCAACCGGATAAGGCGCGAGCGCGAATTCCCGGCGCTGCGGATCGCTCGTGGTGATCGCCAGAACATGCCGGCAAAAATCGAAATCGATCTGGAAGCTTCGCGATCCGTATGGCATCGGCGACGTCGTCAGTCCGCTGGTGGTGACATAAAGCGGCACCTGCCACCACTGATTGACCATCGGCTCCTGCGCGAGGCGGATTTTGCCGACGATCTGCGTCCACATGTGCAGCGTCGCGCAGGTGTCCTTCCAGCCGATGAAAGGCAATGCCGGCCATGGCTGCTCGACGGTCTCGATCTGCGTCATGTCCGCGATCCTTCCCGCTCATTCCCGCGACGGCGGGAAACCAGTCCGCGCGTTTCCGCTGTTGCGGAAACGAGCAGAGCTTGAGCTTAGCGGGAGAATGTGCCGGCAGAAAGCAGAACGCCGCCCCTGAAGGCGGCGATCCGATCTCATCGACGATGCGCCGGCTGGCTTATTCGTCGTCCTGCATCAGGGCGACGAGCTTGTCGTAATACTTGCCCACCAGATCGATGTTGCTCTTGAACGCCACAGCCGGCGGCGGCGATTTCAGCGCCTCGTTGATGTCGGCCAACGCATCTTTCTTGTCCTCTGCGGACATCTTCTTGTCCGCCTGCACTTCAGCGAGCTGCTGCTTGAGCACGGCTTCCGAGCCGACATAGGTCTTGGTCTTCGGATCGAAGCCGCCCATCACCAGTTCGATGTTGGACTGAACGATCGCGTAGTCGGCGTAATTGGCGAAACCGTATTTCTTGGCGACCTCATCGAGCTTGGCGAGCATGTTCGGCGGCTCCTTTGCGCCCGGCTTGGCCGACGCCTGATCGCTCAGCGCATCGAAGTCCTTCTGCGAGGCCAGAATCGATTCGATCTGCTTGTCGGTCAGCGCGATCTGCTTCACCTCCGGCGGCTGGGCAGGCGCTGGTGCGGCCTGTTTGGCGGGCGCGGACGGCTGCTTGGCCTGATCGAACGCGGACCCGCTGGGCGCGACGACGGCGAGCAGAAGGGCTGCAGCCGCGGTCAGGGCAGCGATCGGGCGGACGGCATCACGCATGAAAATCTCCTGGCTGAGAAATCGAAATGAAAACAGGCCGGGCGATTTGCGAACCCGGTGGAATGCCGGATCATCGTTCCAGATCGTGACCAAAACAAAGCGACAGCGTCGCAGGATCCAGGGCAATTCACAGG
>JAFKEQ010000006.1:0-2500 GCA_017308575.1 Afipia sp. | reverse complement strand
TTCCCTCACGGTACTGGTTCACTATCGGTCGCTGAGGAGTACTTAGGCTTGGAGGGTGGTCCCCCCATGTTCAGACAGGATTTCACGTGTCCCGCCTTACTCGAGCATAAATGTTTGCATTACCCATACGGGGCTATCACCCTCTGAGGCCCTGCTTTCCTGACAGGTTCTGGTTGTCTCACATTTATGACTGGCCTGGTCCGCGTTCGCTCGCCACTACTAGCGGAGTCTCGGTTGATGTCCTTTCCTCCAGGTACTTAGATGTTTCAGTTCCCTGGGTTCGCTTGAAACCTCCTATGTATTCAGAAGTCTCATACCTTCTCTTGATAACCGAAAATCCAAACCCATCATGACTTGCGTCATCATGAGCTTAGAGTTTCGGCTATCGAAGGTGGGTTTCCCCATTCGGAAATCCATGGATCAAAGCTTCTTCGCAGCTCCCCACGGCTTATCGCAGCGTAGCACGTCCTTCATCGCCTCTCAGCGCCAAGGCATCCACCGAACACCCTTAAGGCACTTGATTGCTCTCATTATCAATATCCACACACTCGGCAGAATGTTGCCTGCACGCTGTTTCTTGCGAAACGCGCCCAAAAACCAACAGGCTTGGAACGCATGTCGTGCAAACGGATATTGATTAGAAAGACCAGATTGCTTCGTAAGATCGAACCGATGGCAATGCGGTCAAGCGTTGCCAACAAAGACCGTTTTACAACTTGAACATCTCACGATGGCCAAGCGCCGAAAACGGTCTGGAGATAAGCGCAAGGTTGTCGCCGCGACCCGCAAGACAAGTCTTGCAAATCACATATGGCGATCCTGCTCGGATCGATCTCCTCTTTACGATGTCAGAAAACACGCAGGCAGCATCTTTGGTGAAGACGCTACGAGCGAATTGATGTTTCGCGGACGATGATGACGCACTCTGTCAGTAACCCCGGCCTCTGGTGGAGGCAGACGGGATCGAACCGACGACCTCATGCTTGCAAAGCACGCGCTCTCCCAGCTGAGCTATGCCCCCGTTCCAGAAGACGAATGCTCGAAGCTATGAGAAGAAACGCATGACGCAATCAAAGTGGTGGGCCTGGGAAGACTTGAACTTCCGACCTCACGCTTATCAAGCGCGCGCTCTAACCAACTGAGCTACAAGCCCTGAACGGCAAGAGGCTCAAGCCGCAAGACCGCATGGTCCCGCAAGCGCCGCCCCCGGCGCGTGTTCGTCCGCGAAGAAAGAGAAACGAAGACGGCGGTGTCCCGCCAATGAAGCTCAACGATCTTTCGATCTGTTGGCCTCTGATGTTTCTAAAACGATCCGATAGTTGCCGAAGCAAACTGAAGGATCATCCTTAGAAAGGAGGTGATCCAGCCGCAGGTTCCCCTACGGCTACCTTGTTACGACTTCACCCCAGTCGCTGACCCTACCGTGGCCGGCTGCCTCCCTTGCGGGTTAGCGCACCGTCTTCAGGTAAAACCAACTCCCATGGTGTGACGGGCGGTGTGTACAACCAATCCGAACTGAGACGGCTTTTTGAGATTTGCTAGGGCTCGCGCCTTTGCATCCCATTGTCACCGCCATTGTAGCACGTGTGTAGCCCAGCCCGTAAGGGCCATGAGGACTTGACGTCATCCCCACCTTCCTCGCGGCTTATCACCGGCAGTCTCCTTAGAGTGCTCAACTAAATGGTAGCAACTAAGGACGGGGGTTGCGCTCGTTGCGGGACTTAACCCAACATCTCACGACACGAGCTGACGACAGCCATGCAGCACCTGTGCTCCAGGCTCCGAAGAGAAGGTCACATCTCTGCGACCGGTCCTGGACATGTCAAGGGCTGGTAAGGTTCTGCGCGTTGCGTCGAATTAAACCACATGCTCCACCGCTTGTGCGGGCCCCCGTCAATTCCTTTGAGTTTTAATCTTGCGACCGTACTCCCCAGGCGGAATGCTTAAAGCGTTAACTGCGCCACTGAAAAGTAAACTTCCCAACGGCTGGCATTCATCGTTTACGGCGTGGACTACCAGGGTATCTAATCCTGTTTGCTCCCCACGCTTTCGTGCCTCAGCGTCAGTATCGGGCCAGTGAGCCGCCTTCGCCACTGGTGTTCTTGCGAATATCTACGAATTTCACCTCTACACTCGCAGTTCCACTCACCTCTCCCGAACTCAAGATCCTCAGTATCAAAGGCAGTTCTGGAGTTGAGCTCCAGGATTTCACCTCTGACTTAAAGACCCGCCTACGCACCCTTTACGCCCAGTGATTCCGAGCAACGCTAGCCCCCTTCGTATTACCGCGGCTGCTGGCACGAAGTTAGCCGGGGCTTATTCTTGCGGTACCGTCATTATCTTCCCGCACAAAAGAGCTTTACAACCCTAGGGCCTTCATCACTCACGCGGCATGGCTGGATCAGGCTTGCGCCCATTGTCCAATATTCCCCACTGCTGCCTCCCGTAGGAGTTTGGGCCGTGTCTCAGTCCCAATGTGGCTGATCATCCTCTCAGACCA
>JAFKEQ010000001.1 GCA_017308575.1 Afipia sp. | reverse complement strand
CTGTGTTGTTCCGAACCAAAAGGTACGTTCCCACGCGTTACTCACCCGTCTGCCACTGACGTATTGCTACGCCCGTTCGACTTGCATGTGTTAAGCCTGCCGCCAGCGTTCGCTCTGAGCCAGGATCAAACTCTCAAGTTGGACTTGAAACTTTAAACCGGCTGATCACAACGTTTGACGAGGTCCCACCATTGTTAGCCGAAACTAACTTGCTGTCTGCGATTCACATCGCTGACAACGATGGTGTAACCTTTGAAACGTGTACCGCCGAAGTCTTTCGTCCGGTCCCGACCTGAAAGCCGAAGCTCTCAAACCCGAGACCCGCAAGGACTCCGCCGTCCACGTTTCTCTTTCTTCATCTTTACTTGTCAAACAGCCCGAAACCCGAGGGTTTCATTCGCCCATGGCTGGGCGAAAATCTCGAATGTCTCTACTTAAAGAGACCACGCTATCCATCCGACGCCGAATGACAACCGACAACTATCGGCTGTTTGTTCACTCGCTGTGGAGAGAAGCTGACCCGACGCGGAAGCTTGCCTGGACCCGTGGGCCCCGGCGCCGCCGCGCTCAGTGGCCGTCTTATAGGCCCTGCCATCCGATCCTGTCAACGGCCTTGTCAAAAAATCGTCGCAACGCACCAAAGAAAACTGAATCGGCGAGAAGTCCTTATTTATCAGGCCTTGTGACCGCACCGGAGCGACATCCCGGCGATGTCTTGCACAGGAAAGGTGCCCCGCCCGGGCAAATAATCGTATAATTTTTTCCGGCCGGTTCGGGATTCGAGGCGACTTCGGAACCCATCGGGCATTTCGAGCCCGGAAAGGTCGGCACGATTCATGGGATCGGCGCTCACTAGCTCGCCATCGGCCTGATAAATGCCGAAGATAGTGCGGATAAGCCGACTGACGGACTATAAGGCCGGGTGGCTTCATCCGGGACAACATGCTGAAAAGCGTCCTGGCGGCCGCTTGAACGCCAAATGGACTTAAGAAGGCCACGAAGAAGGCCGAGACGGTTTGGACGACTTGGGGGACGGCGGTTTTGAATCACGGAACGTCACGCGGGGGACACTATGGACGTGCCGGGATCATCGATCTTGGCCATGAGCCCCCGCTATCGGTGGACGGAACGGAAGCCGCGGTCATCGACCGCCGCCGCGTTTCCGTACAGTGGTTCAGCGGCACGATTCTCACCGGTCTGTGCGGCGCGGCTCTGATCGGCGGCGCCGTTTTCGCATCTCTCGATGGTGAAATGACTTTCGCGAAGGTGCCCGAGCGCGTCGAAGGCGCGCTGCGCGGAGCCTTCGGCGCTAATGACAGGGGCGCCGTCGCCCGCAAGAGCGACCGTCTTCCGCCGCCAAGCGAATCGGCCGCAGCACGCCAGGTGATCCGCGTGTCCACCGCCGTGCGGGCCGGCGGGCGCGACGTGATGCGCGTCCGGCCATTTATCCGAATCGCCGGTAACCTGTCGCTGACCACCAGCGATCTTTCTTCCAAAGTGCCGCCATTCAACGCGCAGCGCCTTCTGACCGACGTCGGATCGCCGACTTCGGCCGATGGTAACGAGCAGCAGGCCGCCGAGCCCGATGCCGAGGTTTCGTTCGTCACGCGCGACCTCACCACGGTGCTGCCGCGCGCGAGAATCGCCGCCAGCGTCGCGATCGACGACGTTCTGATGCGGGTGCGCGATGCATCGAGCTGGCGCGGCAACAGCGCCGTTCGCTATGCCTCGAACACGCCGACCGATTTCAAGATGGCCTATGCCGCCGAAGGCACGCCAGATCCCTACGCCGGTTTTGAAGCCCGCGTGGTGCCGGAAAACGTGACCCTGCTGGCCAAGACCAAGGATCAGATCACCGGCGGCAACGCCAGCGGCGAAAAGATTCACGTCGTCAAAAAAGGCGACACGGTCCAGAGCATCCTGCGCGATCTCGGCGCGACGCCGGGCGAGGCGCTGGCGATTGCCAACAATCTCGGCGCCCGCGGCCGCGATGGTGGCCTGAAAGAAGGCCAGAAACTGCGCATCCTGATGGCTGGCACGGGCCCCGGCCAGCTTCGCCAGCAGCCTGTGCGCGTCATCGTCGCCAGCGATTCGACCATCGAAGCTGTCGCCGCCCTCTCCGATCTCGGCAAATACGTCGCCGTCGATCCGCAGAGCTTCAACACCGCCACCGAAACCGCCAGCAACAGCAGCGACGATGACGACGAGGAGGATGACGGCACCGGCGTGCGGCTCTACCAGAGCATCTACGAGACCGCGCTACGCAACAAGGTTCCGACATCCGTCATCGAGGACATGATCCGCATCTACTCCTACGATATCGATTTCCAGCGCAGGGCGCAGGCGGGCGATTCGTTCGAGGTCTTCTTCGCCGGCGACGACGAAGGCACCCCCACCAACGAAAAGTCCGAGGTGCTCTTCGCCTCGCTCACCATCGGCGGCGAAACCAAGAAGTACTATCGTTTCCAGACACCGGACGATTCCGTCGTCGACTACTATGACGAGACTGGCAAGAGCGCGAAGAAATTCCTGGTGCGCAAGCCCGTCAACAATGCCGTGATGCGCTCCGGCTTCGGCGGCCGCCGCCATCCGATCCTCGGCTACACCAAAATGCACACCGGTGTGGACTGGGCCGCGCCTTACGGCACGCCGATCTTCGCATCCGGTAACGGCACCGTTGAAAAGGCCGGCTGGGAAGGCGGCTACGGCAAGTATATCCGCCTCAAGCATCCGAACGGATATGAAACCGCCTACGGCCACATGACGGCGTTCGCCAAGGGGATGGAGCCCGGCAAGCGCGTGCGGCAGGGCCAGGTGATCGGCTTCGTCGGCTCGACAGGCCTTTCGACCGGCGCCCACGTCCACTACGAAATTCTGGTCAACGGCCGCTTCGTCGATCCGATGCGCGTCAAGCTGCCGCGCGGGCGCTCGCTCGACGGCACCGTGCTGACAAGCTTCGAAGCTGAACGCGACCGGCTTGACGCCCTCGTCAACAGCCGGCCCGGCGGCAACCGTCCGCAGCCCCAGGCCGGCAAGGGCCAGAAAACGGCGCAGGCCGGCACTCGTTGACGATCTGACGATGTCCTGCGCGTGACACGATGCATCACAGCACGGCTGATGCCGCGCATGTTGCATTGGCACCCCTCGTTGCCTACCAATCTCATCCACGAATATTCCTCCACATGAAAATGCGGAGAATCAAATAGCGAACCATCAAATTTTGCGGGCGGGGCAGATGCGGCCGTGCCTGCGATTAATGCGCGATATCGCCACCTGCACATCGAAATTGCAGTTTTGCGAGGGATGAAGAGCGATGCCTACGCCGCCGGGCCGATCGAATGTCAACATCCGGCCATGGCTTCCGGTCGTTGTCTTCGCATTGATTTTCGCCGGAGGCTGCGCCCTCAATGCGATCAACATAGGATTTCCGGTTTACTGGCATCCTGACGAAATCGCCAAAGCATCTCAGATTCAGACCGGTGACTATAATTTCAATCACCCGCTGCTGATGCTCCGTTTGGCGACGCTATTTCATGCTTTGCTGCCGCTCGACCAGTCCATCAGGGATACCGTGCTCGCCGGCCGTTTCGTTTCCATCGCTACGGCTGCTCTCGCAGCCAGTATTTTCGGTCTCCTCATAGCGCGGCGCTTCGGAATTCTATTCGGAATTGTAACCACAATTCTGATCGCATTGACGCCCCTCATGTTCATCAGGGCTCACTTCTTCAAGGAAGAAGCCACGCTGATGATGGGGATCGCCCTCGTCATGCTTGCCATCCAGTCCGTCGACACCGATGCCAAACCCCGCAACATCGCTCTTCTGGGGGCCGCAGTGGGGCTGGCGGCCGCAGCTAAATATGTCGGCGGCATCATGATAGTGCCCGCCATCGCTATTCTCATTTCAAAACGCGTTCGATGGATGGAAAGCGCAAGGTTTCTGCTCTGCGTCATACTCGTCTTCGTGGCCATCAACAGCGCAGGTATCATTGGACATTCCAGCCTTGAAACCGGACTCTTCAGGCAGATCAAGCACGTCGCAACCAGCCATGACGGTGTTTCCCGTGGCATGAAATCGGCCTATGCGCTCCTGCTCTTCTGGCGCATTACGCCTGCTGCCATTGTCGGAATCTGGGTGGCAGGCATGCTAGCCTTACTCTGGCGACGACTCGTCATTCAGAGGTGCGGCATCGAAAAAGCGTCCGCTCTCACGGCGATGGATGCTGTCGTG
The DNA here is from genome assembly GCA_017308575.1 of Afipia sp. Classification (GTDB taxonomy): domain Bacteria; phylum Pseudomonadota; class Alphaproteobacteria; order Rhizobiales; family Xanthobacteraceae; genus Afipia. Next base: position 1,111,067 of record JAFKEQ010000001.1, on the reverse strand, counting down.
ATATTCACGCCATTGCTGCAACTGGCGATGATTTCATTGTCGGCGGTTATAACCGAGCGATACGTTCTGCCAGCCGCAGTCCTTGCGATCGTGGCCGCCGTCTGGATTGCGGCTTCGGCCGCGTCATCGCCACGATCAAGCCGCGCCGTGCAGATCATCGCGACACTTGCACTCCTCATCGGAGGCGTGTCCACGATTGCTACATTTACAACGACATTCCACGACCTGCAGCAGGACGCCCGCACCCGGCTTCGCGCATGGATCGCGGAGAACCTGCCGCCGGATGCCAAGATAGCAGCGGAGTTTTACGCCGGCCTTCCGACTGAACAAATGCTGGCTTTGGATCAGACATTACCGTCTGTCGGACGCTCGATCGAAAGACCGTTTTTTCATCTCGCCATAGCAGGCTCTCTCGCCTCTCTTCGCGAACAAGGATTCACGCACATCGTTATCTCCAGCATGAATTTTGCTCGCTTCATCGATCCGGTCGCAAAGCTGACGGCAGATACCATCGCGCGAAAGGAATTCTATCAGAGTATATTTTCACGCCTCACGCCCATCCACGAAGAAACCAGCCCGACAGACCTGATCGGCGGCACGTTTGGCATTCAGCTTCTGGTCTATGACATTCGAAATGTCGCGACCGCCAAAGGCAACGGGGTAGGACTATAAAAGTCCTGCCCCGTCAAAGTCGCCGGGAATCGTCTCAACGTCAGTTCAGCATGTGCCGGGGTACCGGCTGATCGGATTTCCCGGTCTCATCCTTGGCCAGTTGACCGTTAAAGGTCAGACCGTCCTCGGTCGCCGAGACCGTCACCGTTTCACCGTCATGAACCCGGCCAGAGAGGATCATTTCCGCCAGCGGGTCCTGAACCGCGCGCTGGATCGCCCGCTTCAGCGGACGCGCGCCGTAGGCCGGATTCCAGCCTTTGGCCGCCAGCCAGTCCCGCGCCCTGTCATCCAGCGCCAGCGTGATCTTGCGATCCTCCAGCAGCTTCAGCAGCCGCTTCATCTGGATGTCGACGATACGGCCCATCTCGGTCCGCTGCAGCCGGTGGAAGAGAATGATCTCGTCGACGCGGTTGAGGAACTCGGGACGGAAGTTCGATCGCACGATGGCCATGACCTGATCGCGCACCGCCGAGGTGTCTTCACCCTCCGCCTGCCCGACCAGAAACTCGGAGCCGAGATTCGACGTCATGATGATCAGCGTGTTGCGGAAGTCGACGGTGCGGCCCTGACCGTCGGTCAGGCGGCCGTCGTCGAGCACCTGCAGCAGCACGTTGAACACATCCGGGTGCGCCTTCTCGATCTCGTCGAACAGCACGACCTGATACGGACGGCGGCGCACGGCTTCGGTGAGCGCGCCGCCCTCGTCATAGCCGACATAACCCGGAGGCGCGCCGATCAGCCGCGCCACCGAATGCTTCTCCATGTACTCGGACATGTCCATGCGCACGAGCGCCGTCTCGTCGTCAAACAAGTATTCGGCGAGCGCTTTCGTCAGTTCGGTCTTGCCGACGCCGGTGGGTCCCAGGAACATGAACGAGCCGATCGGCCGGTTCGGGTCCTGCAATCCCGCGCGCGAGCGGCGCACCGCGGTGGACACCGCGCCGACGGCTTCGGCCTGACCGATCACGCGTTCCGCAAGCTGCAGTTCCATCTTGAGCAGCTTCTCGCGCTCGCCTTCCAGCATCTTGTCGACCGGGATGCCGGTCCAGCGTGACACGACCTGCGCGACATGGCTTGCGGTGACCGCTTCCTCGAGCACGACATTGCCGGCCTTCTCGCTTTCCTCAAGCGCCTTTAGGCGCTTCTCGAGTTCGGGAATACGGCCATAGGCCAGTTCGCCCGCTTTCTGGAATTCGCCGCGCCGCTGCGCGTCGGCCAGTTCCTGACGCGCCTGCTCCAGTTCGCTCTTCACCTTCTGTGCATCGGAGAGCTTGTCGCGCTCGGCCTGCCACTTTGCAGTTAGCGCGTCGCCCTTCTCCTCAAGCTCGGCCAATTCCTTTTCCAGCCGCTGCAAACGATCCTTCGAAGCGGAATCCGTTTCCTTCTTCAACGCTTCCTGCTCGATCTTCAGCCGCACGATCTCGCGGTCGATATTGTCGAGTTCCTCCGGCTTGGAATCGATCTGCATCTTCAGCCGCGCCGCAGCCTCGTCGATCAGGTCGATGGCCTTATCGGGCAGGAAGCGGTCGGTGATGTAGCGGTTCGACAGGGTCGCGGCGGAGACGATCGCGGAATCCGTGATGCGGACGCCGTGATGCAGTTCATACTTCTCCTTGAGGCCGCGCAGGATCGACACCGCGTCCTCGACGGTCGGTTCGGAGACGAACACCGGCTGGAAGCGGCGCGCCAGAGCGGCGTCCTTCTCCACATGCTTGCGATACTCGTCGAGCGTGGTCGCGCCGATGCAATGCAGTTCGCCGCGCGCCAGCGCCGGCTTGAGCAGGTTGGACGCATCCATCGCGCCGTCCGCCTTGCCCGCGCCGACCAGCGTATGCATTTCATCGATGAACAGGATGATCTGGCCATCGGAGCCAGTGACTTCCTGCAGCACGGCCTTCAGCCGCTCCTCGAACTCGCCGCGATACTTCGCGCCCGCGATCAGTGCGCCAAGGTCGAGCGAGAGAACGCGCTTGTCCTTGAGGCTTTCGGGCACGTCGCCGTTGACGATCCGCAGCGCGAGGCCTTCGACGATGGCGGTCTTGCCGACGCCGGGTTCGCCGATCAGCACGGGATTGTTCTTGGTCCGGCGCGACAGAACCTGAATCGTGCGGCGGATTTCCTCGTCGCGGCCGATCACCGGATCGAGCTTGCCGTCCCTAGCGGCCTGCGTGAGGTCGCGGGCATATTTCTTCAGCGCATCATAGGCGTTTTCCGCCGACGCGCTGTCGGCCGTGCGGCCCTTGCGCAGCGCGTTGATCGCAGCATTCAGGTTTTGTGGCGTGACGCCGCCCTTGGCGAGCAGTTGGCCCGCCTCGCTGTCCTTGTCGAGCGCCAGCGCGAGCAGCAGCCGCTCCACGGTGACGAAACTGTCCCCGGCCTTGTCGGCGGCCTGTTCGGCGGCATCGAAAGCGCGCGCGGTCGCGGGCGCCAGATAGATTTGTCCTGCGCCCGCGCCCGACACCTTGGGCAGCTTGCCCAACGCATCCTCGGTTGCTTTCAGGATCGCGCGCGAGTTTCCGCCGGCCCGGTCGATCAGACCGCCCGCCAGGCCTTCGCTGTCATCCAGCAAAACTTTCAGAACATGCAGAGGCGTGAATTGCTGATGGCCTTCACGCATGGCCAGTGATTGTGCCGACTGGATAAATCCCTTCACGCGGTCGGTGTATTTTTCAATATTCATTCGGTTTCCCTCAGCCTGCCGTTCCGCCCCGAAGGCACGGAATTGGCATCTTCAATGGGGTTCCGCCGCCGGCATTGACATTCCTCAACCCGGGACGGTGGCTGGACTGCGCCCGCCTGCAACCGAATGTGGGAACCCTGATCCGCCTGTGAAAGAGGCAGGGCTAAAAATTCGTCCCTCAGAAAATGACGAATGCCCCGGCCGCCTGCGCGACCGGGGCATTCGGACCGCCTCAGCTGGACGGCATGACGTAGGCGTAGATGCGACCGCGGGAATATGTCGCCTCGGCGACGCGGTGGCCGTGATTGCCGGAGATCACGATCGGATTGCCCTTGGCATCGATGCCGCTGACAACGCCGACATGGCCGCCGCGGCGTCCACGCGACATAACGGCGATGGCGCCGACCTGCGGACCGGAAATGCGGTGGCCATAGCTGGCAAACGAACGCGCCATGTCCGAGCCGGTGCCTTTGTGCCCCGAGCGCTCCAGCACCATGTTCATGAAGCGCGCGCACCACAGGCTCGCGCGGCCAGTCGGATTGCCGCTGCCGATATAGCGCCGTGCTTCTGCAACGATATTCGATGCACCGAAGCCGCCAAAGCCCTGCGACGACGCAGGCTCCGCCTGCACATCATTCACGACGTATCGGCCGCGGCGCACATGATGGCGCTTGCGATGACCATGATACGTCTTGACGTGATGGCGGGAATGATAGGCGTGATGATGACGGCTTGCACCGTGATGAGGCCTCGCCGAAGCCGGTGTCGCAGTCGCGACGATTGCCAGTGAGCACAACGCAATAGCAGTAAGCCCAACAGGCCGACGAAACGCACTAGTTAGAGTCATCCATAATCCTCGTTACACCCCCATTTTCCACCGACCCCGAGTGGATCGATAATCACGGGAGGTAAAACGAGTCTCGATGTGGCGAAAAAACGACAACAGGCCTGCATGAAATGGCAGCAGCCATGCATCGCATGCAAAAAAGATGAACGCAGCGTGGCGAAAATCGTGCGAGAAGTGCCCTATTCCAGCCGATAATCTTAATCGCGGCGCGTCAGCAGAAAAACGCCCTGCTCACCGAACATATTCCAGAACCACCATGGCGCATTCAAGCGCAGCGGACGGCCATAACGATCGAGCGCGATGGCGCGCTCCATCTTCACGTTGATCTCGTTACAGAGCTGCACGAAGTCCTTGATGGTGCAGAAATGAATGTTGGGCGTGTCGTACCATGTCGCCGGAAGATTCTCGGTGCGCGGCATCTGCCCCTTGATCAGCAGTTGAAGGCGCATCCGCCAGTGGCCGAAATTCGGAAACGACACGATGGCGCGCTGTCCGATGCGCAGAAGATTCTCCAGCACGACGCGCGGCTGCCGCGTCGCCTGCAGGGTCTGCGACAGGATCACGTAGTCGAAGGCATCGCCGGGATAGTTGGCGAGGTCGGTGTCGGCGTCGCCCTGCACCACCGCGAGGCCCTTGGCGACGCAGCGGTTGACGCCTTCGCGCGACAGTTCGATGCCGCGGCCATCGACACCGCGCGATTCAAGGAGGCGCAGCAGATCGCCCTCGCCGCAGCCGACGTCGAGAACGCGCGATCCCGGTTCGACCATCTGCGCGACGAGAAGATGATCACCGCGATAGCCGCTCTCGTTGACGGGAAGCACGGCGGTCAGCCGGAATGATTGTTCGTGAAGCGCCATGTCATCTGCTCGCTGAATTCAGTCCGTGCGCCGAAGCCGCAGCTTCGAGGAAGGCGCGCGAGATATCGATGAATTCCGGCACATCCAGCAAAAATGCATCGTGCCCTCTGTCGGTCTCGATCTCGGCAAATGAAACACGCGCACTCGTTGCATTCAGTGCATGCACGACGGCCCGCGATTCCGATGTCGGAAACAGCCAATCGCTGGTGAACGACACCACGCAGAAGCGCGTGCGCGTGCCGCGAAACGCCTCCGCCAGCACGCCGTTGTGGTCGGCGGCGATGTCGAGATAGTCCATTGCTCGGGTGAGATAGAGATAGCTGTTGGCGTCGAAGCGCTCGACGAAGGACGAGCCCTGATGGCGCAGATAGCTCTCCACTTCGAAATCCGCGTCGAACGAGAACGTCGGCAGTTCGCGATCCTGCAGGCGCCGTCCGAATTTCCGGTGCAGCGCGGCGTCCGACAGATAGGTGATGTGCGCGGCCATACGCGCGACGCCGAGACCGCGGCGCGGATGCGTGTCGTCTTCGAAATAGCGCCCGCCACGCCAGTCCGGATCGGCCATCACCGCCTGACGGCCGAGTTCGTGGAAGGCGATATTCTGCGCCGAATGCCGCGTGCTGCACGCCACCGCCAGTGTCGCAAACACACGCTCGGGATAGGCCGCCGACCATTGCAACGCCTGCATTCCGCCCATCGATCCGCCGACCACGGCGAACAGTTTCTCGATGCCGAGATGATCGAGCAGCATCGCCTGCGCGCGCGCCATGTCAGGAATGGTGATGACGGGAAAATCCAGTCCCCAGACCTTGCCGGTGGCGGGATTGGTCGAAGCCGGTCCGGTCGAGCCCATGCAACCGCCGATGACATTCGAGCACACGACGAAATAACGATCGGTGTCGATCGGCTTGCCGGGGCCGACCAGCGTCTCCCACCAGCCGCGCTTGCCGGTGACGGGATGCACGTTCGCGACATGCTGGTCCCCGGTCAGCGCATGGCAGATCAGGATGGCGTTGGAGCGATCCGCGTTGAGCTGGCCATAGGCCTGATAGGCGATCTGGAACGGCGAGAGATCGACACCGCAATCGAGCCGCAGCGGCTTGTCCGCGCCGAACAGCGCCACCTGAGAACTCGGGGTGTCCACCTCGCGGGCACGCTCCCCGTTCGAGGAGACGCCGGTCTTCAGCGGATTGGTGTTAACCATCTTGCTCCTGGCCTCCGCACGGGTCATCCGGACCCACATCGGACATCAGGCACAAAAAACCCGGCCTGAACGAGGTTCGGCCGGGATCAAACTGTCCCCGGCCTGTTTAGCGAGTTGTTTAACGTGGCTGCAAGCCGGCCGGCTCAAATGACCACGGAATGGCTTGTTTGTTAGTCCTCGAGGGCCTTTCCGTCAAGCCGCGGCGCGGGATCGCGGGTCAGCCCGGCTCTTTCAGAATGCCGGAATTGCCAACGTTTTCTTTGCTTTCAGGCGCTCACCTGCCTATCAATGCGCCCATTCCGTCGACTGTTTCGATGAATTCCATGGCCGCTTTCGCGCTGCCTCAGACACAAGCCGAGCCGATGACCAATCCGCCGTCACTGCAGGACCTTCGCCGCGAAATCGATTCCATCGATGAGCAGGTGCATGAGTTGCTGATGAAGCGCGGCGACATCATCGACCGCCTGATCTCGGTGAAGAAGACGCAGGAGGTCGGCTCCGCCTTCCGTCCCGCGCGCGAAGCCGACATGATGCGCCGCCTCGTGCAGCGCCATCGCGGCATCCTGCCGCTGGATACGGTGGAGAGCATCTGGCGCGTCATCATCTCCACCTTCACTTACGTGCAGGCGCCGTTCGCGATTCACGCCGATCTGTCGATGGGTGAATCCGCGATGCGCGATTCCGCGCGGTTTCATTTCGGCTTCACCGTGCCGTTCGTCGCGCACTTCAATGCGGAAGCCGCGGTCGAAGCGGTGGCGAAATCCAAGGGTGATCTGGCGCTGATCGCCGCCGCCAGCAGCCGCACGCCGTGGTGGGTCGCGCTTGAGAACGCCAATGCGCCGAAGATCATCGCGCGACTGCCGTTCGTCGAGCGCGCCGATCATCCGGCCGCGCTGCCGGTGTTCGTGGTGTCCCGCGTGGCGGAAGACGCCATGGTCACCGAAGTCGAGATGTGGAGCGTCCGCGTGTCCGGCTGGAATGCCGACATCGCCCGCGCGCTGTCGCCGTTCTCCGAAATCATCGCGGTGCCCGACACCGCGTCCGATGGCGCGGCGCTGCTGATCTCGGTTCCCGGCGCCGGCGGGCTCGCCAAAATCACCGCCGCGCTGGTCGCCGCGGGCGCGTCCGTGCGCTCGACGGCCCTCGTCGGAAGCCATGCGACGCGCTATACGATCCCGCAATCCTGACAGTTTGTTTCCGGAGTTCTACGATGTCCTCTCCCGTGCCGAAGCCTGGCATTCTCGATATTGCGCCCTACACGCCGGGCAAGAGCGGCGCAGGGCTGACCGGGCGCGTGTTCAAGCTGTCGGCCAACGAGACGCCGCTCGGGCCGTCGCCGAAGGCCATTGAAGCCTACAAGGCCGCCGCCGATCATCTTGAGGATTATCCGGAAGGAAGTTCGCGCGCGCTGCGCGAAACCATCGGACGCACCTATGGTCTCGATCCGGACCGCATCATCTGCGGTGCGGGCTCGGACGAACTGCTGAACTATCTCGCGCACACCTATCTCGGCCCGGGCGACGAGGCGATCCACACCGCGCATGGTTTTCTGGTCTATCCGATCGCGACCCTGTCGAACGGCGCGACCAATGTGATCGCACCGGAAAAGAACCTCACCGCCGATATCGACGCGATCCTGAACGCGGTGACGCCGCGCACCAAACTGGTCTGGCTGGCCAACCCGAACAACCCGACCGGCACCTATGTGCCGTTCGACGAGGTGAAGCGTCTGCGCACCAGCCTGCCGTCGCATGTGCTGCTGGTGCTCGACGCCGCCTATTCGGAATATGTGACACGCAACGACTACGAAGCCGGGATCGAACTGGTCGCCACCACCGACAATACGGTGATGGCGCGCACCTTTTCGAAAATCCATGGCCTCGCCGCGCTGCGCGTCGGCTGGATGTATGGGCCTGCGAACATCATCGATGCGGTCAACCGCATTCGCGGACCGTTCAACGTCTCGATTCCCGCGTCTGAAGCGGCGATCGCATCGCTTGAAGACACCGCGCATCAGGATACGTCTCGCGCCCACAACGAAAAGTGGCGCGCATGGCTGACCGAGGAAGTCGGCAAGCTCGGCCTCGAGGTGACGCCGAGCGTCGCGAACTTCATCCTGATCCACTTCCCGCAAGAGAAGGGCAAGACCGCGGAGGACGCCGACGCCTTCCTGACCAAGCGCGGCCTGATCCTGCGCGCGCTGAAGAACTACAAGCTGCCGCATGCGCTGCGCATGACCGTCGGCACCGAAGAGGCCAACCGCCTCGTGGTCGCCGCGCTTGCCGAATTCCTGGGGGCCAAGTGAACGCCGAGCCCCTCTTCAAACGTGTCGCGCTGATCGGCTTCGGCCTGATCGGCGGTTCGATTGCGCGCGGCGCGCGGGCCCAGAGGCTTGCGGGAGAGATCGTGGCCACCGCCCGGTCAGCCGCGACCCGCGCGCGCGTGCAGGAACTCGGTATCGTCGATCGCGTTGTGGAGACCAACGCCGAGGCCGTGAAGGACGCGGATCTCGTGATCCTGAGCATTCCAGTCGGCGCGTGTGGACCGGTCGCGGCGGACATCGCGCCGCATCTCAAACCGGGCGCGATCGTCTCCGATGTCGGCTCCGTCAAGGGCATGGTGCTGCGGGACATGTCCGCACATCTGCCGAAGACCGTGCATTTCATCCCGGCGCATCCGGTGGCGGGCACCGAACATTCCGGCCCCGATGCAGGCTTCGCTGAACTCTTCATCAACCGCTGGTGCATCCTGACGCCGCCGCCGGACGCCGATCCGGCCGCCGTCGAGAAGCTCACGGCGTTCTGGCGCGGGCTCGGTGCCAATGTCGAGACCATGGCCGCGGATCATCATGACCTCGTGCTCGCGGTCACCAGCCATCTGCCGCATCTGATCGCCTACACCATTGTCGGCACCGCCGATGAACTGGAAGACGTGACACAGGCCGAAGTGCTGAAGTTCTCCGCCGGCGGCTTCCGCGACTTCACCCGCATCGCCGCATCCGATCCGACCATGTGGCGCGACGTGTTTCTCGCCAACAAGGACGCGGTGCTGGAAATGCTCGGCGCGTTCCAGGAAGACCTGTCGAAGCTCACCCGCGCGATCCGCCGCGGTGACGGCGAGGCGCTGTTCGACCACTTCACCCGGACGCGCGCGATCCGCCGCGGCATCGTCAATCTCGGTCAGGAAACCGCCGATCCGGACTTCGGCCGCAAGCACGCCAACCTGCCGAAGCCGCAGGACAAGTAAACTCAGAACAGCGGCGGCGTCTGCGCGACCCGCAACGGGCCGAGCGACACCACGCCGTCGGTAAACCTGAGCGGGAACGAACGCGCGGGCTTGCCCTCCAGCCTCGTTTCCTGACCCAGCATGTTGATACCCGCGGTGACGCCCGCATTGACGTTCTTGCGGGCGAGATTGCCGAGGCCGGGGATCATGCGATCCAGCGCGCCGATCACCTTGTTGACGTCCTGCGCGCTGACGCCGGGCGCGACACGGTCCACCGTCGATTGCGGAACGTCCCCCGCGAGCAGCTTGTCGAGGCCGAGTTGCGCCACGACCTTCTCGAGCCCCACCACCGTCATGGTCAGTTCGCCGTTCAGATAACCACTCGGCGTGATCCCAAGCGAACCTGCGGCGACGGCGATGGTGTCGCCCTGCTGAACCCGCGACTGGGTGAAATCGAGGCGGCCGCCCGCGGCCTGAATTTCGCGAAAGCGTTCCGGCCACGGCTTCGGCGCGAAATCGTTTAGGCCGCGCAGGATGGCGCGAATGTCCGCGTCGAACGGCGCGGCGAGCACCGGATGCAGTCCCTGCAGGCTGCCTGCCGTAACTTCAAGCGCGCTTTCCACCACCGGCTTGTCAGACAGCGAGCCTTCCAGCAACCGCGTATGCAATTCGAGGTGCTTGGCGCGCAACAGCGGCGTCTGCACCGCGCCGCTGATGCGGTCGAACGCCGGATCGTCGAACACGATCGAGACGCGCTGCGGCGTGCTCGGCAGGCCTGATGCGCTGGCGCGGCCCGTGGTCCAGTTGCCGACAAAAGACGGAGCCTCGCCCTTGTTATTGACGCTGACCGGGCCGGTAAATTCCGCGATGATCTTGGTTGGGTCATAGACCTGCGCGAGCACCAGAATGTCCTTCAGCCGCGCCGTGAGCTGAATCTGGCTCGCGGTCTGCGAGGTCAGCGTCACCGACGGATTGTCGCAGCTCACTTCCAGACGGAACGGGAAGCCCGCGACCGAACGGTTGGCGCACTCGTACACGCGGCCCGATCTCGCCTCGCGCGTGCGCCAGGCGTCGAATGTCTCGTCGACATGAGACGCGGCATAGAACCAGAATCCGCTCCAGCCCACGGCAAGGAGCAGGACCAGACCCGGCATCACAAAGACAGGCCAGAGGCGGCGGCGAGGAACGAGAGGAGATGTCTGCATGACAGGAGCCAAATCACCGAATTCGGGCAATTGAAAGATACCTGTCCAGCATATCGTCCCCAAGGCCGCAAGGTTGCGCGCCTTATGATGGGCTGCTAGGCGTGACGCCCCGCACAGGCGCAGACCATGGCCGCAAAAACCTTGAGCGAAACGGAGTTTCCGGAGGGCGACCTCTGGGTGTTCGGTTATGGATCGCTGATCTGGAAGCCAGGTTTCGCTTTTGTCGAGCAGAGCCCGGCGCGGCTGATCGGCGAGCATCGTTCGCTCTGCATCTATTCGATGGTCCACCGCGGCACCCCTGAAAAGCCCGGGCTGGTGCTCGGGCTCGACCGCGGCGGCGCCTGTCAGGGCATCGCCTTCCGTGTCGCGGCGGCGGAGCGGAAAGCCACCATTTCTTATTTACGCGAGCGCGAACAGGTCACTTCCGTCTATCGCGAGGTGCTGCGCTCGGTCTGGCTCAAGAATGGCGCGCGGGTCAGCGCACTGGCCTATGTCGCCGACCGCAGTCACAACCAGTATGCGGGACGTCTCACCCTCGAGGAACAGTTGCGGCTGGTGCGTCAGGGTCACGGCAACTATGGACCGAACGACGAATACGTCATCGCAACGGTGGCCGCACTGGAGACACATGGCATTCGCGATGTCCCGCTGCACAAGCTCGCCGCGATGCTGCACGGCGAGGCCGCGCTTCACCATCGCACCTGATGGCTTAAGCCGTCAGGACTCCGGCGACGCGACGACGGGCGCGGAAAATCCGATCAGCCTCACCTGCTCCTCGCGCCCGGCCTTCACCAGGCGGTCGGTCGCTTCCTCGATGGCGGTTTCCAGCCGCGCATTGAAGTCATGACGCTTGAGGCCTGCCGGGATCGGATCCAGAAATTCGATCACGATGGTTCCGGGATAGCGCAGAAACGTCCGGCGCGGCCAGAACAACCCCGAGTTCAGCGCGACGGGAATGCAGGGCACGCCCGCATCGGCATAGATCAGGCCGACGCCGTTCTTGTAATCCGGCGGAGCGCCGACCGGGCGGCGCGTGCCTTCCGGGAAGATCAGAAGCTGGCGGCCGCGACGGATTTCCGCGCTTGCGCGTTTGACGAGATTGATCAGGGAGCGTCCGCCGCCCTTGCGATCGACGCCGATCATGCCAGCTTTCAGAAGGTACCAGCCGAAGAACGGCAGCCAGGTCAGTTCGCGCTTCAGGATATACAGCGGCTCGTCGAAGAATTGCAGCAGCGCGAATGTCTCCCACGCCGACTGGTGCTTGGCGGCGGCGATCAGCGGCCCCTTCGAAATCTTCTCGAGGCCCCGGTACTCGACCTTCGTGTTGCAGATGATCCGCATCCACCAGATGCTGGTGGTGCCCCATGTGGTCGCGATCCAGACGATGCCCCAGCGCGGCATGATGTAGGTCGGCAGGCCGACGATCACCCAGAAGGCGAGATTCAGATAGAAGACGATGTTGTAGAGCAGCGAGCGCAGGAATACCGAAACCATCGACCGATCCAATTACCTGGCGGATGCCGTGGCCGGCTTGGCCTGCGGCGCCGGAGGCGAACCGGTCTCCGGCACCCCGCCCTGCCCCACGCCGCCGAACGCCATCCGCGTCTGCGCAAAGAGATACTTCGCATATTCCGATAACAGCAGGCGCAACGCCGCGCCACTGGTCCACCACGGCTCCTCGCGCCATTTATCGCCGACCACGGCGAACGGGATCAGGTCGATATCGGGCATCGCATAGGACAGTTCAACGATCGCGCGCGGCATGTGATAGTTCGACGTGACGACGATCAGGGAGTGGAAACCACGTTCCTGCGCCCAGCGCCGCGTCTCCGTTGCGTTGCTGCGGGTGTTGACCGCCGAACGATCGAGATCGACGCAGCAGGCCAGCAGGTGCTGGCTGTCGGGCAACGACCGCTGGATATCGGTGTAACCGTTGGTGGGATGCACGCCGGAAATCAACAGCCGCTTGCCATAGCCCGCGGACAGCAGGTCCAGTGCGTCGGACACGCGGGACGATCCGCCGGTGAGCACCACCACGCCGTCGGCATTGCGCGCGGGCCTCGCTTCGGTCGGCGGCACTTTCGACAGGAAATCGACGAAGCCAAGCCCGGCGAACAGGACGACCGCAAGAACGACAAGCATCGCGACGCGCCGGCGCAGCCGCCAGTGCGTGGATGGATCATCGCGATTTCGTGACGTCAGGTGCAATCTCAACTCGCTCAGTCGCAACATCGGGTCGCGGGCGCATCAGTTTAAACCAGAATTCGGCATGGCTGTGGCTTCACCCGCTAACGTGAAGACGGCTTAATCGATCTCTTCCAGGGTCGCAAACAGCGTCCGCCGCGACGCCCATCCCGTGACCGCCGCGATCATCAAAGTCTGGGCCGCCAGCGCGACATAGCCCGACGCCGGCAAGGCGAATGTGCCGAGTAAGGCGGCGAACTGGTCGCCCACCGGCGTGCCCGAGAACCAGCTTGCGATGGATTCCGAAAAGCCGAATGTCAGCATCGCCGCCAGACCGCCGATCAGACCTCCCTCAAGGCCGAGCCGCAGAAAGTGGCGCAGGAAGTGGTTGGCGATGTAGCGATCCTGAGCGCCAACAAAATGCAGCACCTCGACAATCGGCCGGTTGGCCTCCATCGCGCCGCGCGTTGCGAACGAAACCGAAATCACCGTCGCAGCGATCACAAGAATGAGAATGCCGGTGCCAGCCAGCACGATAGCGCCGGTCATCGAACGCATGCGCTCGATCCAGGCCCGGTGATCGTCGACCGTCGCCGTGGGCGCGGCCTGCGCGACGGCGCGGCGCAGGGCCGCCATATCTGGAACCGAGCCCGGCGCGATACGGACAACCACGACGCGCGGCACGGGCAGGTCGTTCAGCGACAGGCCGGTGCCGAGCCACGGCTCCAGCAGTTTCGCCGACTCTTCCGCCGTGAAGGGTCGCACCTCCACAATATCCGGCTGAGCGCGCGTGGCCTCGACCACGGCGCGGACATCGCGCTCGATGTCCCGCCCCGGCGAGGGGCGCAACTGGATCGTCAGTTCGCTGGAGACGTCGGATTGCCATTCCGCCGCTGAGGAGCGCACCAGGAGCACCGCGCCGGTCGTCATCGACGCCAGAAAGGTCATGATCGCCACCACCGCGATCAGCGCGCGGCCGGCGATCGAGCCGCGCGGCACGATCGGCGACATATTGCGCGCCTGCGCCGCGACTTCCGCCGTGCTGCTGCCGAGATCCATCACGGTTCTGCGCTGGTCACTCATAGATATGCAGCCGCGATTCATGCAGGACCATGCGCCGCGCCTCGTACTGGTCCATCAGCGCAATATCGTGGGTCGCAATGACGACGGCGGTGCCGGATTTATTCAACTGGATGAAGAGGCTGAGCAGCCGCCGCGCCAGTGACGGATCGACGTTGCCGGTCGGCTCGTCAGCCAGCAGCAGTTGCGGACGTGCGATCACGGCGCGCGCGATGGCGGCGCGCTGCTTCTCACCGCCGGACAGGACAGGCGGCAGCGCATCCATTCGCTTGCCGAGGCCGACCCAGTTCAAAAGATCGATGACTTCCTTGCGGTAGCTGGACTCGCTGCGCCCCATGACACGGAACGGCAATGCGACATTCTCATAGGTAGTCATGTGATCGAGCAGGCGGAAATCCTGCAGCACGATGCCGATGCGCGAGCGCAAGGTCGCACGGCCATCCTTGTCCAGCAGCGACACATCCTGCCCGAACAGGTTGACCAGCCCGCGCGTCGGTCGCAGCGACAGGAAAAGCATGCGCAAAAGCGAGGTCTTGCCCGCGCCGGATGGACCGGTGAGGAACTGGAACGACCGGGCGGGAATCTGGAAAGTCAGGTCGCGCAGAATCTCCGGGCCGAGCCCGTAGCGCAAACCGACATTTTCGAACCGGACCAAATTCAGCTCCGTTCGACAGGACCAACGGCGACAACGCCCTAAGTTTCCTCGCAAACCCGAACCGGGCAGGCGACGGAAACGAAGACCGTAAAACGCTTGTGCGTCCGTTATGGTTTCCGATTCGTTAACGGACGCCGGATAGCCTCAGGCGGCGTTCATTCTGGCGATTCGTCCATGCACATCATCTGCCCTTATTGTACGACATCCTATGCGGTCGATCCGGCCAATTTCCCCGAGGGTGGGCGCAAGGTCCGCTGTGCCCGCTGCCACGAAGTCTGGCTGGCGCAGCCGCAGGAACTCGTCAGCGAGGCTGCCCCGCGCGGACAGACGGAACAGCCGCATCGGGACACCGGCTATGAATCCGGCGATGACGGCTGGGGCGAGGCGCTGAACGAACAGACCCCGCATATCGAAAGCCCATCCATTTCCGCCGACTGGCCCGAAACGGAGGCCACGCCGGCGGCTGCCGAGGCAGACCCCTACTGGTCGTCACTGGCCCAGCAGGAGACCCTGCCCGAGACCCGCAAGGGCAGGTCATTCGGACTGAAGAAGTTCGGCGGTAAACTCCCACCGGTTTTGAAAATCACCCGGCTCGGCAAGGCACCTTCATCCGCCGTTTCGCTGCCCGTGGTCTGCATGGCGATGGGCGCGATGGTGTTCGCCCTGATCGCCTGGCGCGGCGACATGGTGCGCGCGATGCCGCAGACCGATGCGTTCTACAAGATGATCGGTCTCGGCGTGAACCTGCGCGGCATCGCCTTCGACGATCTCAAGATCAGCACCGAAACCGTGAACAACAAGCCGGTGCTGCTGATCGAAGGCTCGCTGGTCGATGTGGCGCGCAAGTCGGTCGACATCCCCCGGCTGCGCTTCATCGTGCGCGACGCCAAGGGCGCGGATATCTATGCCTGGAACGCTGTGCTCGAACAGCCGATCATCAATCCGGGCGAAAAGGCGTGGTTCAAGACGCGCCTCGCCTCTCCGCCCGCCGAAGGCCGTGAAATCGCCGTCAGATTCTTCCATAAAAGCGACGTTGCGTCCGGAGGAACCTGAATGCCGCGCATTCTGATCGCAGACGACGAAGAGTCGATGCGCCTTCTTGTTGCGCGCGCCATCTCCATGGACGGGCATGAAATCGTGACGGCGGAAGATGGCGCCGAGGCGCTGGACATTCTGACGCGCGAGGAAGGCACGTTCGACCTGCTGCTGACCGACATCAAGATGCCCGTCATGGACGGCATCGCGCTGGCGCTCGCCGCCGCGCGCGATTTCCCGCAAGTGATCATCCTGCTGATGACCGGCTATGCCGACCAGCGCGAACGGGCGTCGGGACTGGAAGCCATCGTCCATGACGTCGTCACCAAGCCGTTTGCCGTGGCGGACATTCGCACCGCCGTTGCCGATGCGCTCGCGTCCCGCAAGGTCGCCGATTAGTTATTCCGCAAGCTGCGAGACTGTTTCACGCGAGCCGAGTGTCAGCCGCGTCAGAACGAACGCAGCGACGGCGCAGGCCGCGATGGTCGCCACCATCGGCAATGACGTGCCGTTGAAGAACGAACTGGCGACCACGATGATCACCGCCCCCGTCACCATCTGCAGCGTGCCGCCCAGCGCCGACGCCATGCCCGCGATCGGCCCGTGCTCTTCAAGAGAGAGCACCATGGTCGAGGGAATCACCAGACCCAGCCACGCGAACGACATGAACAGCAGAACGACCAGCACGGCAAATTGATCGACGCCGCTGGCGACCACGGCGAACAGCCCCACTGCAAGCACGGCGTAGCAGGTGACCGCGACCGACACCACGCGAGCGATCCCGAACCGTGCGGCAAGAAAACCGCTGAACTGCGATGCGCCGATAAAGCCGACGGCATTCACGGAGAACGCCAGACTGTACTGCGTCGGCGTCAGGCCGAAGTGCCCGATATAGACAAAGGACGAACTGGCGAGGAACGCGAAAAAGCTCGCCATGCCGAAGCCGCCGATGAATGTCAGGCCGAGAAACCGCCAGTCACGGAACAACTCGCCGAAGCCATCGAGCACGCTGCGAACGCTGACATGAATCCGGTCCTCGACCGGGCGTGTTTCCGGCAGTACGAAAGCGACCAGCACAAACGACAGGATCGATGCCAGCGTGACGGCCACGAACACCGCCCGCCAGCCGAACGGCACGATCAGCGCGCTGCCGGTGAGCGGCGCAAGGATCGGCGAGACGCTGAACACCAGCATCACCAGCGACATCAGCCGTGTGGCGTCAACGCCGGTGTGCAGATCGCGGATCACGGCGCGCGGGATCACCGCCACGGATGCCGCGCCGACGCCCTGAATGAAACGGAAAAAGATCAGCCAGCCGATGCTCGGCGACAGCCCGCAGCCGATGCTCCCGAGCGCAAAGATCGCGATGCCGAAATACAGCGGCGGCTTGCGCCCGACCATGTCCGACACCGGACCATAGGCGATCTGGCAGACGCCGAACGACACGAAGAACGTCATCAGCGTCATCTGGGTGGCGGCGGTGGAGGCATGCAGGTCCGCCGCGATGGTCGGCAGCGCGGGCAGATACATGTCGATAGCGAACGGACCGATTGCGGAGAGCAGGCCCAGCACGATGGCGTTTTTGGCAAAGCTGGATGACATGACGAGAGCTATCCTCAATATTTCCGGCGATTGTGTGGGCCTGACGCGCCAGTTCACCAAAGGCGTCAGGAGGGTGTTGTCGTAACCCGCGAAAAATGGTCAATCCCATATCCGGCGCATCCAGTCTCAATCAGGAAACGGAACACGAGATGACCACGGAAAAGCAGAAAGTCGCAGTGATCACCGGCGCGGCGCGGGGTATCGGCCTCGCGGCGACCAAGCGTTTTCTGGCCGAAGGCTGGCGCGTCGTACTGCTCGACATCGAAGGCGAACTTCTCGCCCAGACGCATAAGGCACTGGCCGCGCCGGATACCACTCTGGCGATCCACTGCGATGTTTCCAATGCGGATGCGGTTGCCGCCGCGTTCAAACAGACCATTGATCACTTCGGGCGGATCGATGCGCTGGTCAACAATGCCGGCATCGCGATCTTCAAGCCGCTGCTCGAAACCACGCAGGACGACTGGAATCGCGTGCTGGCGGTCAACCTCACCGGTCCATTCCTCTGCACCCAGGCTGCCGCGCCGCTGATGCGCGACAATGGCGGCGGCGCCATCGTCAACATCACATCGATCTCGGCCTTGCGCGCATCGACCCTGCGCACCGCCTACGGCACCAGCAAGGCCGGGCTTGCTCATTTGACCAAGCAGTTCGCCGTCGAACTCGGCGGCCTCGGCATTCGCGTCAACGCGGTCGCGCCGGGCCCTGTCGACACGGCGATGGCGAAGGCGGTTCACACCCCCGCCATTCGCGCCGACTATCACGACACCATTCCGCTCAACCGCTACGGGTTGGAAGAAGAACTTGCCGAAGCGATCTTCTTCCTGTGCAGCGAGCGCGCCAGCTACATCACCGGACAGATGCTGTGCGTGGATGGCGGCTTCGAGGCCACCGGCATCGGCCTGCCGACCCTGCGCCGCGAGGGTCGCAACGGCTGACACGGTGGCGGCAGGAACGGCCGTTCGTCTCGCAGCGAAAGCATTCATGATCGGCGCTCACTGCCCGGTTCGGCGCGCGACAACTCAAAGGCCCTTCAGATAGCTTTCGAGCTGGTTAAGCGTGCCGCCGAAGCCCTGACGCATCGAATCGAACATGCCTTCGAACGCGGCCTGTTCATCCTCGATCGCATCGAGCGGAACAGCGTGGATCGCAAGGGTGGTTTTGCCGCCCGCTTCAGTGAACGTCATGGTGTTCAGAATTTCCAGCGGCCAGTTCGGATTGAACGGCGCCCGCGCGACCCCGCCCTTCTCGTCTGAAAAGGAGCTGACGAAGACCATTCGCTCGGGTTCGACAATCTCACGATGGACGAAGCGGCCCCACCACGTTTGGCCATCCGGCATCTTCATGGCGTAATGGATAATGCCGCCGGGCTTGAAGTCGAAGGTGCGAACTTCAAGCTTGCAGCCCATCGGCCCCCACCATTTCTCAAAATGCTCGCGCTGCGATCTGGCCTGCCACACCAGATCACGCGGCGCGTCGAGCACGCGCGAGATGGTAAATGCCTTCGCTTCAGCAATCTTGCCTGCGACACTCATGGTCAGCTCCCGGATGTGATGTCAGCTCGCCTTGGGTGCCTGCGGATGCGCGAAGCTCCAGGCATGGCCGAACGGATCGCGCACCTGCGCATACCGCGCGCCCCAGAACGCATCCCACGGTGCCATGATCGAGATCGCGCCCGCATCCACCGCGCGCTTGTAAGCCTCATCGCAGTTCGGCACTTCAAGGTGAATGGTGAAAGTCGAGGCTCCGATCTCGCTCGGCGGCTTGGTTTTGTTATCGCCATGCTCGCAGTATTCCGGGAAATAATCGGCCAGAAATACGTCGGCGCCGTTGACGCGCACATGGCCATGCATCAGCCGCTTGCCATCCTCGGCGGGCATCCGCATGACCTCCGCAGCGCCAAACGCCTTCTTGTAAAACTCGATAGCGTCCGCCGCGCCCTTGACGCAGAGATGCGGGATCAGCGGGGGCAGCTTGGGATATTGGTCGGCCATGATGAACTCCTCACTCGCTCTGCTGGTTAAAACCTGACATCCGCCCGAAAGCGGTCTCTATCGTTTTGACGATTTTGGATGCGCCCGCGCTGCTTTTGGCGTCGTGGCTTTTGGTTTGGCAGCCTTTCGCAGCGAAGATGGGGGGTCCTGAGCCTGTAATGTTCCGAGATACATTTCGAGGCGATCCAATCCCGCCTCCCAGAAGCGACGATAGTCCTCAAGCCAATCGTCGACGTCCTTCAGTGCTGCCGGTTCGATCCGGCAAGGCCGCCACTGCGCAGCACGGCCGCGTGTCACGAGGCCAGCATGTTCCAGCACCTTCAGATGCTTGGAAATCGCCGGCATGCTCATGGCGAAGGGCTCGGCCAGTTCGGTCACCGACGTTTCACCCCGCACCAGCCGCGCAAGAATGGCGCGGCGGGTCGGATCGGCAAGAGCGGCGAATTTGCTGCTGAGCGCATCCATGACAGTTTCATATAACCATTCAGTTAAATAACTGATAGGTTAAATACAGGGACATCTCCTCCCCTGTCAAGCGCATGGGTCTGACAATCAGATGTCGGTGATTAGGAGGCTGCGTCGCCTGCCGGAACTCAGTAGTCCTTGAGCAGGCGCTCGATATAGTCGAGTTCAATCTGCGGCCGCTGCGGATCTGCAAGGCGGCGGCGCAATTCTTCCAGAATCCGCCGCACGCGCTGCACGTCGATGTCGCCGGGGATTTTCACGGAGAGATCATCGCTCCATTCCTTGCCGCTGAGCGGCCGCCCGAGCGGATCGGTGGTCGACGCACTGTTCTGCTGACGGCCCGCGCGATTGCCGGGACCATTGTCCTGCCCTTCGCCGGGCTGCATCGACTGCGCGAGATCCTGCGCGCCCTTGCGCAGAGCCTCCAGCGCGCGCCCCTGCGAATCCACGGCGTTGTCGGCATTGCCCTGACCCAGTTGATTGCCTGCGTCGCCCATCGCCGAATCCGCATCCGCCAGCGAATCGCCGTCCTGACCATCCTGGCCTTGACCCTGTTGGCTCTGCTGCCCCTGTCCCGGCTGGCCTTTCTCGCCGCGCTGACCCGGCATCATGCCGTTCTTCTTCATATCGTCGAGCAGCTTGCTCAGCCGATCGCGCAGCGCCTGCTGATCCTGCTGCAGGCCATCCATGGCGCCCTGGTCGCCCTTCTCTCCACGGCTGCGGTCACGCCGGGAATCCTGTCCTTGCCTGAACGTCTTGTCGCGCAGCTGTTGCTGCTTGCGGATCATGTCGCCAAGCTCGTTGAGCGCCTGATCCATATCGCCATCGCCCTGCTGGCCCGGCTGCGCCATTTGCAGGTTCTCGAGCATCTGCTGCATCTGGTCGAGCAGCGCTCGCGCGGCATCCTTGTCGCCGGAGCGCGACAGCCGCTCCATGCGATCGATCATGTTCTTGAGATCCTGCTGGCGCATGACCTTGGCGTTCGGATCGAGCGGCCGCGCCAGTTGCTGCGGATTGTTGCGCAACTGCTCGGCAAGCTGGCGCATGAAGTTGTCCAGCGCCGCGCGCAGGTTGTCCGTCAGCTTCTTGATTTCTTCGTCGCTCGCACCGCGCTCCAACGCTTCCTTCAGCGCATCCTGCGCGGCACGCAACGCCTTTTCCACGTCGCTGATATTGCCATCCTCGATGGTGACCGCGAGCGCCCACATGCTGTCCACGGTCTCGCGCATCGCGTCGCGCGTGTTGGCATGGCCGAGCTGTGCCGCGATGCTGCGCAGGCCGAGATAATGGCCAAGTTCCGGCGTGAAGGCCTCGGGCGCGATCATCAGCGCTTCGAGCGCGATCAGTACCAGCGGCTTCTGGTTGGCGTCGAGCGCGAGATTGCGCCGCTGCTCGATCAGCGCGCGCGCCAAGGGCTTCACAAACAGCCGCTCCGGCAATCGCATATCGAACGGCTCGCTGCGTCCCTCGTTGCCGGCTTCATCCTTCGCCGTCAGCGTCAACGTCACATCGGCGCCGGCATAGGGATTTTCGCTCAGGTCCTTGATGGTTTGCCCGACACCGTTGCGCGTGCGCGCATTCGGCAGGCCCAATGTGATCGACGGCGGATCGTATAGCGGCTGCGGCGCGGCGTTGCCGTCCTGCGCGTCGGCGCGGGGCGCGAACTGCGCATGGGCTTCGGTGACGCCGTAATCATCTTCCAGCTTGTAGGACAGCAATAGCCCGCCCTTGGCCTGCCGTTCCGGATCCTTGGCCAGCGAAATGCGCGGCGCCTGATCGGGCAACGCCTTGAAATTCCATTGCGGCTGTCCGGAGGGCGAGCGGACATGCGCGGTCCCGTCGCCGGCGATGGTGAAGCGGCGTTCGCTGGTGCCTTGCGGCGCATTCTCCATGACAGGAATTTCCGTCACGCCGCCGCCCGGGGCGACGTCGAGCCGGCTGCCGCTTGAACGGACGACCAGCGTGCTGCCCGCCGGCACGGACACGGGACCCGCGTCGGACGGCGGAACGTCCCTGGCGGTCGAGGCGGACAGGATGATCGGAGGACGGCTGGTGTAAGACGGCGGGCTGACCCATGCATCCACGCGCACATTCGCAGCCGAGAATGCGCCATCCCAATCGAACGCCGCAACGATCCGCGAGACGCGATCATTGCCCGCGGCGATGAACGTGGCGACCATCAGCACCACGACCAGCGCACGTAGCGCCCATGGATCGTGAAGCACAAGGCGCGGCGACGGCAGACCGGCGCGAATGGTCTTGAGCGACGCCAGCGTCCGCACCCGCTGCTCCTGCCACAGGGCAATCGTCAACGGGTCTTGCGATCTCTGGGTATCGGTCAGCGCGGTGGCCGGCCGGTGTGCGATGCCGGTGCCGCGATCAAGGCGGCGCAGCCCGTCTGCGCGACTGGGCCAGCGAAACTGGATTGCAGGCAGCAGAGCAGCGATCGCGAGCAGAACGAAACCGGCAAACGCCGCAATCCGGAATCCGAAGGGCAACACCACCCACAGTCCCGCCCATGAGACGGCCAGAAACAACCCGACGACCGTCAGCAGACGGGCAAGATGCGGCCAGCCGCGCTCCCACGCCACGGCCAGACGGGCGCGCTGGAGCGCTTTTTCAAGCTGAAGCTGCCGCACGGTTTCAGGATCTCGCGGCCGCTCGAAAGGGTCGTGGCTTGGACCGGTCAACAGGCTCTCCGGATACACTCGCCAGTGCAGCCTAGCACGGCGGCGGCAATGAGGCATGGCCTCAGTCCTGCGTACCCACATGCAAGCAGTCTGCCGTATGGGCCGGGAACTCCTCACAAAAGCGTGACGGGGAGCCGGATATCGGCCCTGAATATCAGTTGATCTTGGCGCCTGCGGCATCCACGACCCGGCCCCAGCGGTCGTAGTCCGCGCGGATGGTTTGCGCGAACGCTTCGGGCGATGACGTCGTGACGCTCAGCCCTTGGGCCTCAAGGCGTTCCCGCACGTCAGGCAGCTTGCCGATGCGGATGACTTCCTCATTCAGGCGCTGAACGATGTGCGCCGGCGTCGCCGCAGGGACCACGAGGCCAAACCATGAATCGACAACATAGTTGGGCAAGCCCGCCTCCGCCGCCGTGGGCACGTTCGGAAGCAGCGGCGAGCGCTCGCGGCTTGTCACCGCTAGGCCCTTCACCTTGCCATCACGAATCTGCGGCGCGAGCACCGTGAGCGTGTCGAAGGAAAGGTTCACCTGATTGCCGAGCAGAGCGTTCACCGCGGGAGCGCTGCCCTTGAACGGGACATGCAGCAGGTCGGTATCGGTCAAGCTCTTGAACAGTTCGCCGCTGAGATGGCACAGCGTTCCCGGACCGCACGACGAATAAGTGAACTTGCCCGGTTCCTTCTTCGCCGCGACGACGAGTTCCTTGAGGGTCGAGACCGGCGCATCGGGGCTTGCCGCAAGAACATACGGCACCGACGCCAGCGGCGACACCGGCGCAAAGCTCTTGAACGGATCGAACTTGATCGCCGAGTTCACATGCGGGAGAATCGTGAGCTGCCCCGCAGGCGCGAGTGAGAGCGTGTAGCCATCGGGCTCGGCCGCAGCCACGGTTTCAGCCGCGATGGCAGTGCCGCCACCGGCCTTGTTTTCGATGACAACGGGCTGCTTCAGCGCGTCGCTGAGCTTCTCGCCATAGATGCGGGCGATGGTGTCCGCGGCACCGCCCGCGGGGAAGGGCACGATCAGCTTGATCGACCGGCTCGGCCAGTTGGCGGATGTGTCGGCCAGCGCGCCACTCGTGACGCCCGCAACCAGACCTGCCGCCGCAACGACCGCGGCAACGCGACGATTTATCCTGAAAGCACGCATGATCGTCCCCTGAAAATCGATCAGGCATCGCCATGCGTCGCGCGCTTGGTTGCGGCGAAAGATGCTGATGACCTGATCGGTTCGCGCCGCCGCCAACGCAAGCGGTACGCATCCATTGAGGCATCAAGATCGTCTCTGAACGCCCTTTCGGCAATGAAATGCTATTGCGAAATGATTTGCCTCGCTGGTGGATCCATCTCGCACCAGATCGACAATGAGAAGATAATTTTTCGCTACAGACCGCGTCTACGCGCGGCTTCATCCTGTCCAGACGCGCGACAACGTCGTCTCACAGCCAGGGGGCTGTGCGGTCCATTGCGATCAGCGCTTCAGGATCGATGCGCGGACGCACCACCGCATGCTGCGCGCCGTTCACCAGCACTTCGGGAACGAGCGCGCGGGTATTGTAGGTGCCGGCCTGCACCGCGCCATAGGCGCCAGAAGTCATGATGGCGATCAGATCGCCGGGCTTTGGCTCCGCCATCGCGCGATCGAGCGCGAGATAGTCGCCCGTCTCGCAGACCGGCCCCACGACGTCGGCAACGAAATCGCGCGACTTGTTTTCGCGCACGGGCAGGATGTCGTGATGCGCCTCATACAGCGTCGGGCGGATCAGATCGTTCATCGCGGCATCGATGATGACGAAATTCTTCGCATCGCCGTGCTTCACGTAAATCACGCTGCTGACGAGGATGCCTGCATTGCCAACGATCATACGGCCCGGCTCGAACATCAGCGTGGCATCGAGCCCCTTGGCGACACGCTTCACCATCGCCGCATAGGCTGCGGGCTCGGGCGGATTCGGCAGATCGTGTTCGTAGGGAATGCCAAGCCCGCCGCCGAAATCGACATGCGCGATAGTGTGGCCGTCGGCGCGCAGCGTGCCGACAAACTCGACCAGCAGCTTGAACGCGTCTTCCATCGGGCCGAGATCGGTGATCTGGCTGCCGATGTGCATGTCGACGCCGGTGACCTTGATGCCCGGCAACTTCGCGGCGCGCGCATAAACCTCGCGGGCGCGGCTCAGCGGGATGCCGAACTTGTTCTCAGACTTGCCGGTGGAAATCTTGGCATGGGTCTTGGCGTCGACATCCGGATTGATGCGCACCGAAATCCGCGCCGTCTGCCCGGTCTCGCTCGCTAGCTTCGAGAGCAATTCAAGCTCAGGCTCGGATTCCACGTTAATGCAGAGAATGTTTTCGGCGAGCGCCTGACGCAATTCCGCTTCGGTCTTGCCGACGCCGGAGAATACGATCTTCTGCGCCGGAATTCCGGCCGCTCGCGCGCGCTTCAACTCGCCGCCCGACACCACGTCGGCGCCGGCACCAAGCTTCGCCAGCGTGCGCAGCACGGACTGGTTGGAATTCGCCTTCATCGCGTAGCAGACGAGCGACGGCACATCCGCGAACGCCTCCGCAAAGACGCGGTAGTGCCGCTCCAGCGTCGCGGTGGAATAACAATAGAAGGGCGTGCCGACCTCGCGCGCGAGGCTGGCCAAGCTCACATCTTCGGCGTGAAGCACGCCGTCACGATACTGAAAGTGATTCATGATCTGGCGATAAAGCGTTGGATGAAACAACGTCGGATGCGGGACACCGGTCAGTCCAGAATCGCATCGAGCGGGATACGTTTCTTCTCGCCGCGCGGTGCAACCGCGATGCTCGTCCCCGGAACACGGGCAACTTCACTCTGCAGATTCGTCGCAGAATTGGGATTGCTGGTGTCAGACCGCATGTTTGGCGTGTTGCTCGGATCCGCAACGGTGCCCGGCGGCAGATCGAGCCCGGCCTTGCGGCCGCATCCCGCGAGCGCGCATGACAGAGCAATCAGCCCGATGGCTGCCAATTTCGGAAAAGAACGATTCGGGCGAGAGGTCACGCGCTGGTGTCCCGTATCCGACGTTTGCGTCATTCTGCAGCGCCCTCCGTGCAAACGTCGGATACGAAAGGACACCGGTCGTTATAATCCGAGTGATCCTTTGGTTCTGACATTCGTACACTGCCTGCGCAGAAGGAACACGAATGTCAGGACCGGATCACTCGTCCTTGAATTGCGCGCCACCATACAAAGAAGAGGCCGCTCTGGCGAGGCCCGCAATCTTCAATTTTTGCGGGGTCAGCCCGAATTTTGCTCTTTTTCCAGCCGCTTGAGCCATTCCTTGGCCTGCGCGCGGACATTGGCCGGCGCCGTGCCGCCGTAGCTCGTGCGGCTCTCCACCGAGGCCTGCACCGACAGCACGTCGAACACACCTTCCGTGATTTTGGGCTCGATCGCCTGCATCTCCGCCAGCGGGATCTTGTGCAGGGCCAATCCCTTCTCCGCGGCTTTGGCGACGATGCGGCCGGTCACATGATGCGCATCGCGGAACGGCATTTTCAGGGTGCGGACCAGCCAGTCGGCCAGATCCGTGGCCGTGGCGTAGCCCTCGCCCGCTGCGACCTTCATCCGCGCCTCTTCCGGCACCAGATCGAGCGTCATGCCGGTCATGGCGCGGATCGCCAGCGACAGTGCCGCGAAAGCTTCCATCGCGCCCTGCT
Organism: Afipia sp.; assembly: GCA_017308575.1. Taxonomy (GTDB): domain Bacteria; phylum Pseudomonadota; class Alphaproteobacteria; order Rhizobiales; family Xanthobacteraceae; genus Afipia. Next base: position 1,084,982 of record JAFKEQ010000001.1, on the reverse strand, counting down.
TGTCTTCCTGCATGTCCTTTTGATAGGCGAGCGGAAGTCCCTTCATGACGATCAGAAGCGCGTTGAGCGAGCCGATCACGCGGCCGGTCTTGGCGCGCACCAGTTCTGCGGCATCGGGATTTCTCTTCTGCGGCATGATCGACGAGCCGGTGGTGAACTTGTCCGACAGTTTCACGAGGCCGACCAGCGGCGAGGTCCAGATCACGATCTCCTCGGCAAAGCGCGACAGATGCACCGCCGTGATCGCTGCTGCCGACAAGGTTTCGAGCACGAAGTCACGATCTGAGACCGCGTCGAGCGAATTCGCCATCGGCCGGTCGAAGCCGAGCGCGCTTGCGGTTGCATGGCGATCGATCGGGAACGACGTACCGGCGAGCGCAGCGGCGCCGAGCGGACTTTCGTTCAGACGCTGGCGTGCGTCAATGAACCGGCCGCGATCGCGCGACGCCATTTCGGTATAGGCCAAGAGATGATGGCCGAAGGTCACGGGCTGCGCGGTCTGCAGATGGGTGAAGCCCGGCATGACGGTCTCGGCATGCTCGATGGCGCGATCGACCAGCGCGCGCTGAAACGCCGCAAGCGCCTTGTCGATGTCGTCGATGACATCGCGCACATAGAGACGGAAATCGGTTGCAACCTGATCGTTGCGCGAGCGCGCGGTATGGAGGCGGCCTGCCGCCGGTCCGATCAGTTCACCCAAGCGGCTCTCGACATTCATATGGATGTCTTCAAGCGCGCGCTTGAATGTGAAGGTGCCCTTGCCGATCTCTGACAAAATCGTGTCTAGACCACCCGTGATGTTTTTTGCATCGTTCGCCGTAATGATGCCTTGAGCGGCCAGCATGGCTGCATGGGCCTTGGACGCAGCAATGTCCTGGGCGTAAAGGTGTTGATCGACGTCGATCGAGACGTTGATTTCCTCCATGATCGCATCGGGGCTTTCACCGAAGCGGCCGCCCCACATCTTGTTGCTCATGCGCTCTTACTCATTCGCTTGCCGGCTCAAAGCCTTCATCAATTTCACAAACCATCATCGCAGCCAACCCGCCCCGGAGTATGACAAGCACGATGCCTGATCCCGTCCAGCAGCAAACCGGCCAGCCTCGGAAACCCCTCCGCCGCATCCCGATGGTGATCGCCGCCGTTTTTGTCGGCGCTGCGATCGGATATGTCGGGGTATACGGGATCGATGGCCTGACAGGCAATCCACCCGGCGATCCGACCTGCCGCCCGGCGGTCGATCTGGCGAAAAAGATCGCTCCGCTGGCGCGCGGCGAGGTCGCCGCATTAACCATGGCGAAGAGCCCCCTGCGCGTGCCGGACCTCGCCTTCGAGGACGCCGATGGAAAGGCGCGCAAGCTGTCCGAATGGCGCGGCCGGACCGTACTGGTCAATCTGTGGGCGACGTGGTGCGTGCCATGCCGGAAGGAAATGCCCGCACTTGACGAGTTGGAGGGCAAGCTGGGCAGCAAGGATTTCGAAGTTGTCGCCATCAATATCGATACCCGCGACCTTCACAAGCCGAAGGATTTCCTGAAAGAAGGCAACCTCACTCGCCTGGGCTTTTTCGCCGATCCGAAGGCCAGGGTCTTTCAGGAATTGAAGGCCGTCGGACGTGCGCTGGGCATGCCGACCTCCGTTCTGGTCGACGGCGCGGGCTGCGAAATCGCCACCATCGCGGGCCCGGCCGAATGGGCGAGCGACGACGCGATCAAGCTCATCAAGGCCGCCTCAGGGCAATAATCACTCATGTCGATTGATCGCGGTTCCCCAGGGAGCCGCCTCTTGACGTGGCCGGCCGCGTCTCTATACTTAACCAAATGGTTTACTATTCGAGCGACCATCTGAACCGTGTTTTCGCCGCCGTCGCCGATCCGACGCGGCGTGCGCTACTGGCGGAACTGGAGGGACGCGACAACGTCACCATCAGCGAACTGGCGAAACCGTTCGCCATGTCGCTGCCAGCCATCATGAAACATCTCGATGTGCTCTCGGACGCAGGGCTCATCACCAGGACCAAGACCGGGCGGACCGTAACGTGCCGTCTGACCGCGGCTCCGATGGAGCAGGCCATGGAATGGCTCAGCCGTTATCAGCGCTTCTGGACCGCCCAACTCGATCGTCTCGCCGCTTTCGTGGAGAAGGACTTATGCTCACCCAGCCAAGCCTCACCCTCGCCCGCCGCCTCAACGCTCCCGCCGAAAAAGTCTTCGAAGCGTGGACGGACCCGAAAAAACTCGTCCAGTGGTTCGGACCCGCACACACCCTGACCGATACCGTGAAGGCGGACATGGATGTCCGCGCGGGCGGTCTCTACCGCGTCAGCTTCAAGACCGACGACGGCCAGTATCATGAGGTCGGCGGCGAATATCTCGAGGTCACGCCGCCGCAGCGGCTGGTATTCAGTTGGGCCTGGCACTCCACGCCAGAGCGCATGTCGCAGGTGACCGTTGCGCTGCGCGCCGAGGGCGACATCACGCTCCTGACACTCACGCACGACAAATTCTTCAACGAGGACGCTCGCGACGGCCACAAGCGCGGTTGGACCGGCACGCTCGACAAACTCGAACGATATTTTGCCTGAGCCGCTGGCAGCTCCGCACATCGATCAAGAAAGGAATTCAACATGCAGTATGTCGACGGATTCGTTTTGCCCGTGCCGAAGAAAAATCTGGCCGCCTATAAGGCAATGGCAAAGAAAGCCTGCCGGGTCTGGCTCGATCACGGCGCGCTGGATTACCGCGAGTGCGTAGCGGAGGACGTCAAGCCCGGCAAGATCACCTCCTTCCCGCAGAGCGTGAAGTTGAAGGCCGGCGAGACCGTCGTGTTTTCCTGGATCACCTACAAGTCGCGCAAGCATCGCGACCGGGTGATGGAGAAGGTGATGAAGGACCCGCGCCTCGCGGACATGATGGACCCGAAGACGCTGCCGTTCGACGGCAAGCGCATGTTCTTCGGCGGGTTCGACACCATCGTCACAGCGTAAGGCCCCGGCCGTCGCCGCTCACACGACAAACACCTCAGGAGGAATCCATGCAGACGATCGTTCCGTGCCTGTTTTTCGACGGCAAGGCCGAGGAAGCCGTCAACTTCTACAAATCCGTCTTCAAGAGCGCGAAGGTCGGACACATCTCCCGCTATGGCGACAACATGCCGATGCCGAAGGGCTCGGTAATGACCGCAGAACTGGAAATCGCGGGCCAGAAATTCCTGGCGCTGAACGGACCGCCGATGTTCACGTTCTCTCCCGCCATCTCGTTCATGGTGAACTGCGAAACGCAGCAGGAGATCGATTATTACTGGGACAAGCTGTCGGAAGGCGGCGAGACGCAACAGTGCGGCTGGCTGAAAGACAAGTTCGGCCTGTCGTGGCAGATCGTGCCGAGCGAGATGCCTCACCTGATGGGAAACGCATCGCCCGCGCAGTCGCAGAAGATCATGGAAGCGGTCATGACGATGACCAAGCTCGACATCGCGGCGCTGAAGCAAGCCTATGAACGCGCGGCCTGAGAAGGTCCCGCCCAAGCGTGACGCGGGCAGCCTTTATGCCCGCGTCTTCGACATCGCATGGCGCCATGCCGAGCGGATGACTCACCTGACGGAAATCGCAGGAATGCCGTGGGATGATTGTCACGGTGAAGATCTGGCAGGCTCTGCTCCAGAGCTGCCTGAACTGACAGGTCGAAAGACTCCCGGCCGGCCGGTGCCCGCCGAATGAAAGTCAGACAGAAATATCGAGATTGCCGCCGACGCCCGGCGGGTTTGCGGCGGGCTGGAGCAACTGCAGCACCGATTTTTCCGAATCGATATTCTGCTTCATGACGCTGGTCGCGATCTGCTGCTGGGTGTTGGCAGCCTGCATGGCCATCATGCTGCTGACAATGCTCATCACGTCCATTGAAGCACACTCTCCCGACTCGACAGGCGCGAACCTAGGCGGAGAGGGTTAACAAAGTCTGGAAGACGGGCTTTCGCGCGTCAGCGCGTCGGGACCGGCTTGTCGCCGCGATAATCGTAGAAGCCGCGCTGCGACTTGCGGCCGAGCCAGCCGGCCTCGACATACTTCACCAGCAGCGGGCACGGGCGATACTTGGAATCGGCGAGCCCTTCATGCAGCACCTGCATGATCGAGAGACAGGTATCGAGACCGATGAAGTCCGCCAGTTCAAGCGGCCCCATCGGATGATGCGCGCCGAGCTTCATCGCAGCGTCGATGGCTTCGACATTGCCGACGCCTTCATACAGCGTATAGATCGCCTCGTTGATCATCGGCAGCAGGATGCGATTGACGATGAAGGCCGGGAAATCCTCCGACACCGCGATCTGCTTGCCCAGCTTGGTCACGAAGGTGCGGGCGGCATCGAACGTCTTATCGTCGGTGGCAATACCGCGGATCAGTTCGACCAGCTCCATCACCGGAACCGGATTCATGAAATGGATGCCGATGAAGCGCTCCGGACGATCGGTCGAGGCGGCAAGGCGCGTGATCGAGATCGACGAGGAGTTGGAGGCGATGATCGCCTCGGGCTTCAGCACGGCGCAGAGGTCGTGGAAAATCTTGCGCTTGATGTCTTCCTTCTCGACCGCCGTTTCGATCACCAGATCGCAGGCGGCGAGACCGTCAAGCGTATCGGACGACGAGATTCGGGCGAGCGCCTTCTTGTGCGCGTCTTCAGTGATTGTCTTGCGGGCGACCTGGCGCGAGAGATTGCCGTTGATCGTGGCCATCGCCGACTTCAGGCGGTCTTCGGACACATCGTTGAGGATCACGTGGAAGCCGGCAAGCGCAGCCACATGCGCGATGCCGTTGCCCATCTGACCAGATCCAATCACACCAACCGTCTTGATCGCTGTCATCGCTTCCGGTCTCTGTCCCGTTCTCACATCATATCCGATCCGGCAGGTCCTTGATCATTCCGCCGGGCCGGACACCCATCATAGCACAATCCCGGCGCAAAATGCGCCGGGATCCATTCGATCAAAGTGCCGCAGTCAGTTCGGGGACCGCCTGATAGAGGTCGGCCACCAGGCCGAAATCGGCGACCTGGAAGATCGGCGCATCTTCGTCCTTGTTGATCGCGACGATCACCTTGGAGTCCTTCATGCCGGCCAGATGCTGGATCGCACCGGAGATGCCGATGGCGATGTACAGTTCGGGCGCGACCACCTTGCCGGTCTGGCCGACCTGCCAGTCGTTCGGCGCGTAGCCGGCGTCCACCGCGGCGCGCGAAGCGCCGACACCGGCGCCCAGCTTGTCCGCCAGCGGCTCGATGTACTTGGTGAAGTTCTCACGGCTCTGCATGGCGCGGCCACCGGACACAATGATCTTCGCCGAGGTCAGTTCCGGACGGTCGCTCTTGGCGACTTCCTCACCGACGAAGCTCGAAAGTGCCGGATCGGCCGCAGCCGCGGCGTTCTCGACCGACGCGCTGCCGCCGTCGCCGGTCGCACCGAATGTCGAGGTGCGGACGGTGATGACCTTCTTCGCGTCCTTCGACTTCACGGTCTGGATCGCGTTGCCGGCATAGATCGGGCGCTCGAACGTGTCGGGCGACACCACCTTGATGATCTCGGAGATCTGCGCCACGTCGAGCAGCGCCGCGACGCGCGGCAGCGTGTTCTTGTAACGCGTGGTCGCCGGGGCAACGATGGCATCGTAGGGACCGGCCAGCGAAACGATCAGCGCGGCCAGCGGCTCGGCCAGATCGTGCGCATAGGCCGCGCCATCGGCGAGCAGCACCTTGCGGACGCCCTTGAGCTTGGCGGCCGCTTCGGCCGCGCCCTTGGCGCCCTCGCCCGCCACCAGCACATCGACCGCGCCGCCCAGCGCGGCAGCGGCGGTCAGCGCCTTGTTGGTGGCATCCTTGATCGATGCGTTGTCGTGTTCGGCAATCAGCAACGTCGCCATCAGAGCGCCCCCGCTTCCTTGAGTTTCGACACCAGTTCAGCGACGTCCTTGACCTTGACGCCCGCCTTGCGGCCCGGCGGTTCGGAGGTTTTCAGAACTTCGAGACGCGGCGACAGATCGATACCGAACGTATCGGCGGCCTTTTCATCGATCGGCTTCTTCTTCGCCTTCATGATGTTCGGCAGGCTCGCATAGCGCGGCTCGTTGAGACGAAGGTCAGTAGTGACGATCGCCGGGCCCTTGATCTTCACGGTCTGGAGGCCGCCATCGACTTCGCGGGTCACCTTGAAGTCCGATCCATCGACTTCGAGCTTCGAGGCGAAAGTCGCCTGCGACCAGCCGAGCAGCGCGGCCAGCATCTGGCCGGTCTGGTTGCTGTCGTCATCGATCGCCTGCTTGCCGAGAATGATCAGGCCGGGCTTTTCGTCCTCGGCGATCTTCTTCAGGATCTTGGCGACGGCGAGCGGCTCGACCGCCGCATCGGTCTTCACCAGGATGCCACGATCGGCGCCCATCGCGAGGCCGGTGCGGATGGTTTCCGACGCCTGCGCAGGTCCGATCGACACCACCACGACCTCGGTCGCCTTGCCCGCTTCCTTCAGGCGCAAGGCTTCCTCGACGGCGATCTCGTCGAAAGGATTCATCGACATCTTGACGTTGGCGAGCTCGACGCCCGTCCCGTCACTCTTCACGCGAATTTTGACGTTGTAGTCAACGACCCGCTTAACCGGCACCAGAACCTTCATCGGTTCCCTTTCGTCTCGTACTTGTGTTGATCTCGTGGCGGCGGAACCTAATGGTCCCGCCAATCCGGGTCAACGCGCGAAAATTGGAAAACAAGGAAGGTATGCCTAATATCAGCCGTCAACGGTTCTGACCGGGCACCCAAAGCACGTCGCCGGCACCATTGTTATTGGCAGACCGGCTTGCCACGAAGAGAAAATCCGACAACCGGTTCAGATACTGGATCGCCGCTTCATTCACCGGCTCGTCGGGCTGGGATGCCAGTTCCACCACGATCCGTTCCGCCCTGCGGCAGATGGTGCGAGCCAGATGCAGATGGGCTGCGGCCGGAGTTCCGCCAGGCAAAACAAACGACGTCAGCGGGGCCAGATCGGCGTTCAGCGTGTCGATGTCCTGCTCGAGGCGCGCAACTTGGCTTGCCAGCACGCGCAGCCGCTCCGCCTTGCCCTCGCGCTGGGGCACGGCGAGATCGGCGCCGAGATCGAACAGATCGTTCTGCACCCGCCCGAGCATGCCATCGATCGCCGGTGTGTCCCCCAGATGCAGGCGGGCCACGCCAATCGCGGCGTTGGTCTCATCCACGGTTCCGTAGGCGCTGACACGCAGATCGTATTTCGCACGGCGCTCGCCACTACCGAGCGCGGTGGTGCCGTCATCGCCGGTGCGGGTGTAAATCCGGTTGAGAATAACCATCGCGTGAATCCGTTGTCCCGGGTGAAATCCCGTCAGCTTTTGCCAAGCGCCCAGACGGCGAGCATGGCGATGACGATCGCGATGAACTGGAACAGGACGCGCAGACGCATCAGCTTCTGCGAGGTGTTGGGCGAACCGCCCCGCATCATGTTGAACAGACCGAGCATCAACACCACCGTGACGGCGGCGAGAGCGATGGGGAGAGCAATGCTGCTGAGAAAAGATGACATGACGGCTACATAACACCGGCGGCAGCCCCGCGCCATGACTCAACCCATGAACGGGTGGAAAAACGGCGGGGCGGCGCTTTTGTTTGATCACCTGCGCATGACTTTGCGGCGCTGGCGCGTTAAGTCATGGATGTGATGGATCAGGGTGGAATGTGAGGCAGATCGTCAACGCATTCAATATCGCGCTCGATGCGTTCTACACGTTCCTGGCCGACGACGGCTGGGCGATCGCCAGTCACATCGCACTGTCGGCGCTGATGGCGCTGTTTCCCTTTCTGATCGTGATCACGTCCCTGGCGGGTTTCTTCGGCTCGAAGGATCTGGCCGACCAGGCGGCGGAAATGATGCTGGATGCGTGGCCGGAACAGGTCGCCAACGCGCTGTCCGGCGAAATCCATAACGTGCTCACCCAGTCCCATGGCGGCGTTCTCACCATCGGTGTGGTGCTCGCGCTGTACTTCGCCTCGAATGGCGTCGAGAGCCTGCGTGTCGGTCTCAACCGCGCCTACGGCGTGCCCGAGCAGCGCCGCTGGTACTGGCTACGGCTGGAATCCATTGGCTACACCATGATCGCCGCCGTCACCTCGCTGGCGATGGCCTTCCTGATCGTGCTCGGCCCGCTGATCATCGCCACCGCACGCCGCTTCGTTCCGCTGCGAGTCGCACCGAACGAAGACCTGCTGAATTTTCTGCGTTATGGCCTGACCATTTTTGCCCTGATCGTCGCGCTCGTCATCCTGCACAAATGGCTGCCCGCGGGCACGCGCAAGCTGCGCGAGATCATGCCCGGCATCATCGTGACCATGATCGCATCGCTGGTGTCCGGCGTGGTGTTTGGCCAATATCTGGCACGCTTCGCCAGCAATTACGTCACGACCTATGCGGGGCTCGCGTCGGTGATGATCGCGCTGGTGTTCCTGTATTTCATCGCCGCGATTTTCGTGTATGGCGGCGAGTTGAACGCCTCCATTGCCAAATGGCAGCAGGCTAACGCCGCGTCGCCTCAAGAAGCGCCGTCGCCAAAGCCCGCGGGCTGACCGGCTTGCTCAGGAACGCGTCGGCACCTGCGGAGCGCGAAGCCTGCTCGTCCTCGGTGCGGCCCGACACCCCGATGATGGCGATGCGTCCGGACACTCCTTCCATTGCCCGGATCCGGCGGATCGTCTCGACGCCATCGATCCCCGGCAGCACCATATCCATCAGCACCGCGTCGAAGCCGCCCTGGACGATTTTCTCGGGCGCGGCCTCGCCCCGTCCGATGAATTCGGCCTGATGACCGAGTTCGGTCAGGATCGCATTGAGCACCACGCGGCCGAACGGATTGTCCTCAATGCTGAGAACGCGAAGCCCCTGCGGCAGGCGCGGTGGCGCATCGGAACCGGTAGCCACCGTGTCCAGTTCGCCCGCCTGCTGCAAGGTCACCGTGAGCTTGAACGTCATGCCGCCACTGTCCTGCTGGCTGGCGGTGATGTCGCCGCCCATGGCGCGGGCAAGCTGCCGCACGGACGACAGGCCAAGGCCCGCGCCGCCGAACCGCGACGCGATGCTGACATTGGCCTGCGAAAACGGCTTGAACAGACGCTTGATCTCCGCAAGCGACAGGCCAATGCCGCTGTCCGACACGGCGAAAGCCACCTTGATCTCGCGCTTCTTTCTGCCCGGCATGGCGGATACAGCGAAAGCCACTTTTCCCTGCGGCGTGAACTTGACCGCATTGTCGATCAGGTTTTCCAGCGCCGCGCGCAGGCGGACCGGATCACCCACCGCGAAGACTGGCAGATCATCGGCGATCTCAATCTGCGGCTGCAGGCCCTTGGCGGCGGCGCGACCGGCCAGCGAATCTCCCACCGCCGTCGCCAAAGTTCGCAGATCGAAGAAATCCTGTCGGATGGCGAGGCCCGTCGTGCCGCTGCGTGCGGCATCGACAAACAGCGTGGCAAGCGCCGCCAGATGCTCAGCGCCGACCTTGATGGTGTCGACCCAGCGCAGTTCGCGCTCGCCGAGTTCGGACGTCGCGAGCAGCGAACTGATCGCCAGAATGCCGGTCAGCGGCGTGCGGACTTCGTGCGCGAACGCGGCCAGCGCCGCTTCGACAATCCCGGCCTCTGATGGCGAACGCGCCGCGCGGGGCTTGCCGACAGCCGGTCTCGCCACGGCCTTTTTGGCCGCGCGCTTCTTCGGCGCAGGCTTTTTGACCACGCGCTTTTTGCCCGCACGCGCCGCGCGCAAAGTCCCTTTCCGCCTGGGCGATTTGGCCGCCATGATTCCCCAACCCATCCGCACAGACCATGCCATGGCGGAGGCTGCGGAGTCACGCCACGGAGCGTTCAGGATTCAGGGATTCCGGCAAGGCGGCGCACATCCGCAAGCGTCAATCCGGCAGCGCGCAATTCCCTGAGCGCGGTTGACCGGGTCGATTTCGACAGTTTCTGCCCGGTGGCATCGCGAACCAGCGAATGGTGGCGGTAAACCGGCTGCGGCAGGCCGAGCAGCACCTGAAGCAGGCGATGCACACCGGTCGCCCAGAACAGGTCCTGTCCGCGGACGACATGTGTCACGCCCTGCAGGGCATCGTCGATCACCACCGACAGATGATAGCTCGTCGGCGTATCCTTCCGCGCGAGGATCACGTCGCCCCATTGCTCGGGCCGTGCGGGCACCTTGTCTGTCTCGCCGCCCGGCCCTTCGCCCTGTTCGGTCCACAGCAGATCGCCCGCGCGCGCGAGGGCCGCAGCCATATCGAGCCGCAGCGCATAGGGCGCGCCCGACGCGACCTTCTGCGCCCGCCACTCGGCCGACAGATGCCGTGCGGCTCCGGGATAGAGCGGCGCGCCATCGGGATCGCGCGGCCATGCGCCCGCCTGGTCCTTCTCTGCCACCAGCCGCGCCACCTCGGCACGGCTTTCGAATGCCGGATAGATCAATCTATCGCGAGTCAGCCGATCGATTGCTTCGGTATAGAGCGCAAGATGCTCCGACTGCCGCCGCACCGGCTGTTCCCACGCGATCCCGAGCCACGCCAAGTCCTCATAGATCGCCTGCTCGTATTCCGGGCGGCAGCGGGTGGTATCGATATCCTCGATGCGCAGCAGCATCCGGCCACCGTTCCGGCGCGCGAGATCGAAATTCAGCAGCGCCGAGCGCGCATGTCCGAGATGGAGGTATCCATTCGGGCTCGGCGCGAAACGGAAAACGGGTGGTGGCATGGTTCAACTTTATCCAACGCGCTAGGGTAGCACTTGTACCCGTGTCCCTTCATGCGCGCGAATTCAATGACAGTCCATCTCGACACCCAAACCGATCTTGAAGACGCCATCAACGCGCTGGTGCGCATCGACCCGCGGCTTGGCCCGGTTCTCGATGTCGCCGGCATGCCCAATCTGCGGCGGCGTGAGCCCGGTTTCGCGGGCCTTGCCGCCATCGTCTGCGGACAACAACTCTCGACCAAAGCTGCGGCGGCGATCTGGGGTCGCGTCAGCAGCACATTCGATCCGTTTCATCATGACGCATTGAAGAGCGCGCGCGCCGACCGACTCGGCCGCCTCGGCCTGTCGGCCGCGAAGATCAAGACGCTGAAATTCATCGCACGCGAATTGAGCGCGGAGCGCCTCAATCTCGATGTGCTGGCGGAAGAGGATGCCGACGCTGCGCATGCGACGTTGACCAAGTTGCACGGTATCGGGCCGTGGACCGCCGACATCTATCTGCTGTTCTGCCTCGGTCACGGCGATGCGTGGCCCGCAGGCGATCTCGCGGTGCAGGAAGCAATGCGGATCGGACTCGGATTGAAATCGCGGCCGACGGTGAAAGAGATGCAGCCGCTCGCGGAGCCGTGGCGGCCGCTGCGCGGCGCGGCGGCGCATCTTTGGTGGTCTTACTATCATGCCGTCAAGAAACGCGAGGGCGTGATCGCGGGCAACAAAACGCCGGCCACGATGAAACCTTCAAAGCCCAAATCCGTTTCAAACACCAAACCCGTTTCAAACACCAAACCCGTTTCAAACAAATCGCGCGTCGCAAAAACGTCAGCGAAACCGGCAAAGAATGCGTTACGAAAGAAGGCAACACCAAAACCCGGAGCGCGCAAATGACGTCGTCGACGCAGTTCATCGTGGGACGCAACGACCTTTCGACCTGCAAGGTGATCGAAACGCCGCTGCCGGGCGTGATGCAACTGCCGGAGGACGGCCTCTTGGTGAAAATCGATCGCTTCGCCTTCACCGCCAACAACATCACTTACGCGATGCTCGGCGATCAGTTAAAATACTGGCATCTGTTTCCCGCGCCGAACGGCTTCGGCAACATTCCGGTGTGGGGCTTCGGGCGCGTGCTGGAATCGCGCCATCCCCAGATCGCCAAGGGCGAGGTGATCTTCGGCTATCTGCCGATGGCCACGCATTTCGTGATCGAAGCAGCCGACGTGAAGAAGACGGGCTTCCGCGATGCCGCAGAACATCGCCAGAGCGTCTCGCCGGTTTACAATGCCTATGCGCGGGTCACCGGCGAACCGGCCTTCGAAGGCCGGCAGGGCGACTATCAGGCGCTGCTGCGCCCGCTGTTCATGCTGTCGTTCCTGGTGGAAGACTTTCTTGCCGATCGGGATTTCTTCGGCGCGAACACCGTCATTCTTTCCAGCGCATCAAGCAAGACGGCGTTCGGCCTCGCCTGGCTGCTGCACACCCATCGCAAGCCGGTGCGTGTGATCGGCCTCACGTCTGCCGGAAACGTGGAATTCGTCACCTCGCTGGGCTGCTATGACGAGGTGCTGACCTACGACAGGATCGAATCGATGCCGGTCGAGCCCGTCGCATTCGTCGACATGGCAGGCAACGCCGATTTGCGCGCCCGGCTGCACCGGCATTTCGGCGACCGCATGGTCTATAGCGGACGGGTGGGACTGACCCATCAGGACGAAGCTTCGGGCGACGACGCCCTGCCGGGCGCCAAGCCGGCATGGTTTTTCGCGCCCGACCAGATTCGCAAGCGCTCGAAGGAATGGGGTCCGGGCGGAATCGATCAGCGATTCGGCGCGGTCTGGTCCGGATTTACAGCCGCGATGGGGCCGAAACTCGAGGTGGTAGAAAACCGGGGTTCCAACGCGGTTCAGCGCGTCTATCTCGATACCCTGAAAGGCCGCGTTTCCCCGGCCCAGGCGCACATGCTCTCGATGGAAGACTGACGCGGTTCTCACCTGCGGGTGAACGGAAACGCTCTTCACAATCCCGTCACGCTGCCTGTAGTATGCCATTCCAAGCTGCTTCGCAGCCAATGGGGTTTTGGGGCCAGGAGCGTTACTTGAACGCACATGTGTCACAAGGCGGTTGGCCGGTGCTCGTGTTGAACGCAGACTTCCGGCCGCTGAGCTATTATCCGCTTTCGCTCTGGTCCTGGCAGGATGCTGTCAAGGCCGTGTTCCTTGATCGCGTCAATATCGTCGCTAATTACGACCACGCGGTTCACAGCCCTTCGTTCGAGATGAACCTGCCGAGCGTCGTTTCGCTCAAGTCGTTCGTGCAGCCGACCACTCATCCCGCCTTCACGCGGTTCAACGTGTTCCTGCGCGACCGTTTCTCCTGCCAGTATTGCGGCTCCCCGGACGACCTGACGTTCGATCACGTCGTTCCGCGCTCTCGCGGCGGCCAGACCACATGGGAAAACGTGGTCGCCGCCTGCTCGCCGTGCAATCTGCGCAAAGGCAACATGACCATGGAGCAGGCGCGCATGCATCCACGGCAAGCGCCGTTCGCGCCGTCAGTCCATCAGCTTCATCGCAACGGCCGACTGTTCCCGCCGAACTATCTGCACGAAAGCTGGCTCGACTATCTTTACTGGGACACCGAACTCGATCCGTAAGCGCAGTACGTGCTTCGCGCTCCCTAGCTGGCGCGGCTCCGCTCACCGGATGTGACCCGGAGCACCGTCATGACCAGAGAAAGCCTGGCAAAACGTGTCAGCCTGAAGCGCGCCTATGAAGCCGCCAGCCCCGCAGACGGCACCCGAATCCTTGTCGATCGATTGTGGCCGCGCGGCGTAACGAAGGACGCTGCCGCCATCGATGAATGGATGAAGGACATCGCGCCCAGCACCGAACTGCGCCAATGGTTCGGACACGATCCGGAGCGCTGGCCGGAATTCCAGCGACGTTACCACGCGGAAATCAAGGCGCATCCCGAGGAACTCAAGCACCTACGTGACTTGGCGAAGCATGGACATCTCACCTTGGTCTATGCCGCGCGTGACGAGAAGCACAACGACGCCGTCGTGCTGCGAGACTTTCTGATCCACCACGGCTGATCCGCCATCAAGACGCGCGCGCCTTGTTACGCTCGCGCTCGATGCGTTCGGTGACATCGCGCGCCACCGCAACCGAACCAAGTGTTTCCTCCGCGCTGTTGCGCACGATGGCGAATGTCATCTCGACATAGAGTTTGCGGCCGCTCTTGTGCAATCCGCGGGTGAGCGTGGGATGGCCCTGCAGCTTCAGCTCACCGCGCTCCATCGCCGCATGGTAGCCTCGCCAATGCGGCGCGCGCAGATGTTCGGGAATAATGAGATCGAGATTCTGCCCGAGCGCCTCGTCAGGCAAAAAGCCGAACAATGCGGTCGCGGCCGAGTTCCAGCGGACGATATTCCCCGAACGATCCGCATAGATGATCGCATCGGCCGCGGCAGCGATAATTCGCTCTGCCAGTTCGTCCATCGGTGTCCCCTATTTCAGCAACAATGTCGCAAAGACCGGCACCAAGAGCGACGTCACCAGCGCATTCAGCCCCATCGCGATGCCGGCGAACACACCCGCCACTTCATCGACCTGGAAAGCGCGCGCCGTGCCGATGCCATGCGACGCCAGTCCAGCGGCGAAGCCCCGTGCGCGGAAATCTGTGATGCCGAGCCGGTTCATGGTCGGCGTCACGACGATGGCTCCCATGATTCCGGTCAGAACGGTGGCGATGACCGTGATGGCGGGATTGGCGCCGAGCGTCTCGCTGATGCCCATGGCGACACCTGCAGTGACGGACTTCGGGGCCAGCGCCATCACGATGTCGCGCGGCAGCCCGGCTGCTTCAGCGAACAGCACCACCGAGACGATTGCGGTCGCGGAGCCGACCATGAGCGCCACCAGCATCGGCACGATGGCGGCCGCGACAAGCTTTCTGTTTTCGTAGAGCGGCACCGCGAGCGCGACGGTCGCGGGACCAAGCAGAAAGTGGACGAACTGAGCGCCGCTGAAATAGGCCGTGTAACTTGTGCCTGTGGCATAAAGAAAAAGGCCAATGATCCAGATCGAATGCAGCACCGGATTCATCAGCGGGTTCCGATGGGTGGCGAGCGACACTGCATCCACCGCCGCGTAGACCACCAGCGTGACCGTCAGCCAAAGCAGTGGTGTCTGCGACAGATATACCCAGAGCGCAAAGGGATTGCCGGTCATGACGATCGCCGCCTCATCAGACGGCTGACGATCAAAAACGTGCCGACGGTGACAAGCAGCGTCATCACCACCGAAGCGGCAAGCACAAGGGCGATGGCGACACCGCTTCGCGCGAGCAGATCGAGATTCTGCACAACGCCGACACCCGCGGGCACGAACATCAGCGACAGGTTGGCGAGCAGAACTTTCGCGACGCCCTCGACGCCGCCATCCCGCAACGGTCCTCGGGCCAGCGCCGCCGCGTGATCGCGCAGGATCAGGATGCCGAACAGCAATGCCATGCCGACCACCGGGCCGGGAAGCGGCAGCCGGAAGCCGCGCACGATGACCTCACCGACCAGCTGACAGACCAGAATGATGCTGACCGCAGCAATCATGGAGCGCTCCAAACGAATCTCGCCGTGTCAGTCTGAAGAGCGGCCGTCTCACCTGCAAGGATGCAGTTCGCCCGGACATACCGAGCCTGCGCAACGCTATTTTGCGGCGTTCCGGTAGAGATCGGCCACATTATTCCAGATCATATCCTTGAACTGTACCGCTGGCGGGCTCGGCAGGATCGCCGGAGGCGCGGCGGTCTTGCTGCAATTCTCCACCAGCCGCATCACCCACACTTCGCCATCGGTGAAATAGCGGTCGCCGCCGCCGTTGCGGCCAAGCAGGGTCGGGCCGATACCCATCACCTGATAGCGCGCCGAGATCATGCCTGCAGCCTGCAGGCTGTTTTCCAGAATAGCTCGTTCCTGATCGATATCGGGCGCGATGTGATGGGTGATCGCGCCGGTGTAATGGCTGATCCCAACGCCCCGGTCGAAGGTCGCTGCGCCGAGCCACACCGGGCGGCCCTCCTCGCCATTGTCCAGCACCTGCCAGAGCCGCACATGATGACGGCGATCGGCGCTTGTCCCGACCGGTTTTTCGAATGCGAGGTCCTCGGGCCGTCCGGCATAGTACAGCGGACTGACGGGCGCATGCGGATAAGGATGATCCAGGACCACGCTGCCGGAAATCTCGATGCTCGACTTCCAGGTGACCGGATCGGCGGCGTACCAGCCCGCCTCCCGCATGGCGCAGAGAACGTCCTTTTGCGACCCGACCAGTGCGACATTGATCGGATCGCCCGGAATGCCTTGCGCGGTGGCCGTCACCATCGGCAGGCCGTCGAGCTTTTTCTGATGTTCGTAGTGCCGCCACAGCAGCGGGAGGATCAGATAGGCGAGCAGAAGATAGACGATCAGGACGGGCAACAGGACGCGAAGCAGCAGCTTCGTCTTCGGCCTCATTGACCGCGCTTGAAACGACATCGGCTCATCAGTCTGCTGCTGGCCTCGCACACTACGCTAAAGCAAAGGCCAAAAGAAAAGGGCATTGTCGGCGGCGATGGACCGCCTGACAATGCCCTTTCAGATTGAGCGACTGCGCGTCAGCCCTTCAGCCGCTTGGTGCATTCGCTGTAGTAGCCGCCGCCTTTCTGAATCCACTTCAACCCACCGTTGGCGTTGGTGGCCTTGTTGGCGTTGTATTGATCGACGCAGGTGTGCATGCGTGCCTTCCCCGCGCTCTCGCTCGAATATTTCGGCGAGACGGCGGTCGGGAACACCGCGGCTCCCGCAGCGGCAGGCATCGCCGCCGGCGCAGCCTTCGGCGCCTCGGCTGCCTTTGGCGCGGCTTTCGGCGCTTCTTTGGGAGCGGCCGTGGTCGTCGTTGCTGCCGGCGTCGCGTCCGCACTACACTGGGCCTTGCGGAAGTCATTCCACTTCTGGCCGCCGAGCGTGCCCGCAGTCTTGGCGGCCTGATATTTCGCACTGCATTCCTGAGCGGTCAGCGCTTGTGCCGGGTTAGCCGCCCCGGCGATGGCAAATCCGGCAACGACCGCTGCGCATAATCCGTAAGACATGATCTTCATTGAAATCTCTCCTCGGGGGTGGCGATCAAATCGCGTGTTATCCTAGCCGACCGGTTTCGCCTTTCAACGGAAGGCTTTCCGGCGCCATCAAAAAATAATGATCGGCGCGCGCCGGACTGCGTGCGCCTGTTCACCCGCAGTTCATCGGAGCCGTCCAACCGTGTGCCCGGGCTGGAACATGAGGTGATCCTATGACGAAAGTCTTTCCACGCGCCGCAGCAACCGCGGTCGCATTCTCGCTGATGCTGGCCGGGTCTGCCTACGCGCAAAACGCGGCAACACCCGCACCGGCAACACCCACCGCCAAGACCGCACCGGCAAAAATGGCCAAGCCGAAGACCGAGCGTACCGCAGCCTCGCTCGAATGTTCGAAGCAGGCCGACGCCAAGGGTCTGCATGGCAAGGAGCGCAAGAAATTCCGCTCCGAGTGCAAGGCAGGCGCCGCCAAGGCCAATTGAACAGGACGGCCTGATCGACGCGGGAAGAAGGACGGCATTCACGCCCTTCTTCCCCATTTCGGACGAACATCGCCCACGCACGTCCTGCGCATGATCCATGCCGGGCATGCATTTGCGGCGCACGGAACGATCTGTGATAATGATGGTCTCGTGCATCACATCTCATCCCGATGACGTTCGTCTTTCAAAACAAGCTGCAGTCCATTCTGCGGGGCGCGACGCCGCGCGATGTCCTTCATACGTTTGAAACGCTTGCGCTCGGCTTCGCGGGCGCCATGCTGTTTCGGTGGCTGGAGCTTCCCGGCGGGCTGATCTCGGGTGCGATGATTGCGGTCGGCATCGCCGCCATTGCCGGGCGGCCGATGAGTCTCCCCCCGCTGATGGCTCATATCGTCCTGATGACTCTCGGCCTGTCGCTCGGCTCGATGGTCACGCCGCAGATGCTCAACAACATCACAGCCTATCCCGTCAGCATCGCCGTTCTGGCCGCGTCGACGTTCTGCGCCACCCTTGGCAGCAGTTTCTATCTTCAGCACATCCACCACTGGGACCGGACATCGGCCCTGCTTGCGGGCAGCCCCGGCGCACTCTCGCAGATCATCATGCTCGCCAACGAACGGCGCGCCGACGTGGCGGGCATCGCGGTGGTGCAGTCCCTGCGCGTCATCATCCTGACAGCAGCGCTGCCGCTGATCCTCGCAGCCTCAGGCCTTGTCCAGCATGGCGGCGGGCCGATGCGTGCGGCGCCCGCGACGCCACTCGCGCTTGCGATGCTTGTTGTGGGTTGTGTGACAACGGCGCTGGCACTGCGCTTGCTGAAATTCCCCGCAAGCTGGATGTTCGGCGCGATGCTCGGCTCAAGCGTGCTGCATGGCACCGGCATCATCGAAGGCGGCTTGCCGGCATGGGCTTATGGCGCCGCGCTGATCGGCATCGGCTCGCTGATCGGCACCCGGTTCGCCCGCATTTCGGCGCGAACACTGCTCCACCATCTGGCGGCGGCGATCGGATCGTTCATCGTCGCCATCATCATCTCGGCGGTATTCGTGCTGCTGGTCACGACCGTCACCCATGCCCGGCTCAGCGACCTCATCGTGGCGTTCTCGCCCGGCGCGATGGACGCCATGCTGGCGCTCGCGCTGACATTGCACATCGATCCGGTGTTCGTCGGCGCGCATCATCTGGCGCGCTTCATCTTCGTATCGCTTGCAACGCCGGGAATCGTGCACCTGTTCGGGCGCACGCAGGTGGACGCGGACGATTGAGGTTCAGACTCTGGCCTTGCCGAGACCCCACCCGGCGATGGCCGCCATGAGCAGCGAGATCAGGACGTTGTACCCGGCCAGCGACAGGCCTAGGAAACGCCACTGGACCTCGTCGCAGCGGACCACCTTCACCTTGTTGAGGGTGTCGAGCAGTCCGCCCCCGCCCAGATCGACCATCGGGCCGGTGCAATCCGTCGGCCCCTGCCAGAAGCCCCACTCCACCCCGGCGTGATAGGCGCCGAGGCCAGCATTGGCGAGCGCCGCCAGCGCGAGAATGACAAGGCCGATGCCGAGCAGACCGCGCGAAGCGCCTTTCGCAGCCCCGAGGGCGACCAGCGCCGCCAGCGGGATCGCAAGATAATAGGCATAGCGCTGCTCGAGGCAGAGCGGACAGGGCCGGATGTCCAGCACCAGTTGGAAAAACCATGCGCCTGCGATCGTGATCAAGGCAACAGCGGCGATGGCCGCGCCTGCCATCAGGAATGCGTCTTGCGGGACGCTGGTCCGGTTCAGAAAGGTGGTGTCGCTCGCCACGTATCGTGTCTCCCGTTTGCCCCGGCGGTGGTAACTTGCCCGCCGTCCTCTGTCGATGTGAATGACGATCACAGGCGGTTGACCGCCAGCGGGCGCGGGCTATAGTCCGCCCGCTTCGCGACCCCGCCCTTATCGGCAGCGGTCCGTGGGCCCCTGTGGCGGAACTGGTAGACGCGCTCGACTCAAAATCGAGTTCCGCAAGGAGTGCTGGTTCGATCCCGGCCAGGGGCACCATTCTCATTCACGGCGATACCTTCGATCGGACATTGTCATGCCGTCCACCCCGCGCCATAGCGGCGGGCGTACAGTTAACAAGACCCGTCAAATTTTCTGAATGAGTTATTCGCCGGAAGCCGCATATCCCCGCAGTTGCAAGTCTGCTAAAGGCACGCCGCCGGATCACGCGCTCATTGAAGCTGCGGCCGGGACCATGCGATCGATGACGTCAACGGCATCAGGACTTCGGCCCATGCAGCACTATCCTGACGCGCCAGCGGTGAATGCGCTGGATGCGAAAGCACCCGATACGGTGCCCTTCAGCGGCCTCTACAAGATCGAGTTCGAAACTCCGCGCGGGAAAGCGTCCGGCGTGGTGCATGCGGAGAACGGCAAGATCCGGGGCGGAAGCTCGGCATTCGCCTATGTCGGATCCTACACCCAGAACGGCCACTCGCTGGCCGGCACGGTGTCCAGCCTCAGGCATACGATGGACGACAATCATCCGTCGGTGTTCGGCCTGGACCGGGTCCAGATTGCGTTCAACGGAGCGGTCAAAGGCGATTTCGCGATCTGCGAAGGCACCTCCGCCGAATTTCCCACCCTTGCCTTCAAGGCGGTGCTGACGCGTGTTTCCGACTGACACGCTCCTCGGTTAGAACTTCGCGGGTGCCAGTACGCGGAAGGAGCGGCTCGGTCCAGGAACGCTCGCACTTTGCCGCTCAGCGCGGCTCAACCACCAGGCACTGGACCGCACGTCCAAAATATCCCTGCATGTCGCCAAGCCGCGACACCGCAAGACCGGCGCCATCAGGGCCCAGCGTCATCTCCGAATTGAGCAGGATCCAGTCGCCCACCGGCTCGCGCGCCAGCGTGACGGTGAGATCGGCGTTGATGAAGCTCCATGTGCTGAAGTCGAGCACCGAGGACACACCATTGGAGCAGTCCGCCGCAAGCACCGTCCGCATCGCCTGCGACGTCGCGAAGCCCTCCACGACCGGCCGATCGGCACGAAACCAGACCGCGCCGGGACCGGCCTGAAGAAAGCCGCCCTTCACAGAACGCAGCGACAGTCCCTGAATGAACTTGCTGGAATTTCCCGACTCGTCGCTTCGTCCGGCTTCGGGTCCGGGAACATCAAGCGCTTCCTGAAGCGCAATGCCTTCCGGAAACACGACCGGGCGCGCCCTGATCTTAAGAACGGAGGCGCGCACCACCTCGACGCCCTCCGCAAACAGACGAACCGCGCAAAGCTGAATCTTGCGGCCTTCGCGGACCACTTCTGTTTCGATGGTCAGCGGCGCCACCGGCACCGGCCGCATCAGGTCCACCGTCAACCGCGCAACGTGCATCGGCTGCAGTGTCGGAATGCGTTCGGCCGCCCATACGATCAGCGCCGAGGGCGCACCGCCATGCTGCATCCGGGCATCCCATGGGCCTCCCGCGTGCTCGGTGGTGAACACGCGGTTGCCCTCGACACGAAAGACCGCTTCCATGATGCGAAGTCCCGGCTTGATGGTTGCGCGATCAGAGCGGCGGATCGATCGCCGCGTCGTATTCGCTCTTGAGACGCGCCACGAGATCGGCCACCGGCTGCACCTTCTCGATGCTGCCGATGCCCTGCCCGCTGCCCCAGATTTCCTTCCAGGCCTTCGGCTTGTTGCGCTCGCCGCTGGCATCGGTGCCGAAATTCATCTTCGACGGATCGGAGACCGGCAGGTTGTCCGGGTCCATGCCCGCCGCCACGATGGACGGCTTGAGATAGTTGCCGTGCACGCCGGTAAAGAGGTTCGAGTAAACGATGTCATCGGCGGACGAGGATGCGATCATCTCCTTGTACTTGTCCGGTGCATTGGCCTCGTTGGTCGCGATGAAGGCCGAGCCGATATAGGCGAAGTCCGCACCGATCACGCGCGCCGCGCGGATCGCGCGGCCGTTGCCCATGGCGCCCGACAATGCGATCGGACCATCGAACCACTGCCGCGTCTCGGCGACGAATGCGAACGGCGAGATCGCGCCGGCATGGCCGCCCGCACCGGCCGCCACCAGCACCAGGCCGTCCGCGCCTTTCTCGACGGCCTTATGTGCGAACTTCTGATTGACGACGTCGTGGAAGGTGATGCCGCCCCAGCCATGCACCGCCTGATTGAGTTCTTCGCGCGCGCCAAGCGAGGTGATGATCATCGGCACCTTGTGCTTTTCGCAAACCGCAAGATCCTGATCGAGGCGGTTATTGGACTTGTGGACGATCTGGTTCACGGCGAAGGGCGCCGACGGGCGATCCGGATGCGCCGCGTCATACGCGGCGAGTTCTTCCTTGATCCGGTGCAGCCATTCGTCGAGCAGCGCAGCAGGACGCGCATTCAGCGCTGGAAACGAGCCGACGATTCCAGCCTTGCACTGGGCGATGACAAGATCGGGTCCCGATACAATGAAGAGAGGCGACCCGATCACCGGAATTGAAAGGCGACCCTTGAACAAGGCGGGCATCGACATAAAGAAATCCTCTTCCGCAGAATGAAACATGCGGCCACATGCGCCGCGGCGATTGCAACGGTCATAGGGGCTACGCGCGTTTCTTGAAAGAGGCTAGTGGTCCGATTCCAACATTTGCGTCCCCTTGCAGCTAGCGCCATCGCAAATGTTGGAATCAAAGGACCACTAGCAATTACAAAGCGCTGGTGGAGTTTTGGATTTGACATTCGCTTTGCGAATTTGCCGCTGACAAAGTAGCGAATGTCAAATCCACTCCACCAGAGTTTACTGGCAGACGGCCCGGGTCACGAAATTTTCCGTCCGGCATGCGCCCTGACCGGAAAAATACGCTTTTGCCGAGCATTTCTCGCTGGTTTCAATGTCGAGGCTCTTGCCCTCGGCATAGCCTTTCGACTTGCAGAGCTGATCTGCTGCGAGCTTGCAATCGGGCGCGCCGTTCACGGCGGCCGGACACATCATGCGGCCGCTGGCCATGGTCTGGCCGGAGAGCGGTGGCGTGATCCGTTTTAAACTGTCGGAAGCATCCTTCGCACTGGAGTTAAGTCCGTCGAGCGCCTGTCCGGGAGTCGGGAGCGAAGGGATCGCCGAGCTGAGACCAGACGCCGAGTCCTTGAGCAATTTCCCGACTTCTTCGATCAATCCCGGATTTTTGCGCTCCGGCGAAGGAGCCGGCGCGGCAACCGGCGGCTCGGCTGGCGCCGGCTGCGCCTGAGGCTGGGATTGCTGCGGCCATGCCGTGGTCGTAGCGCCGAGCATGGCGATGACAGCCGCTGCGACAATCGCAAGGCGGCGTATATCCACCAACGCTAAGCTGCGGAAACCGGCCATGGCTTGAGACTATCGCGCCGTTGCCATGACGAAAAGGTCCGTCGCGTTAGAACAGGCGGAAGGCGATGATGAATCCGATCACCAGCGTGCCGGCCGCAAGCGCCACCCAGAGGCCGAGGCGCTTTTCGATGACTTCGCGGATCCATGCGCCATAGCGATTCAGCACGATCGCAACGATGAAAAAACGTCCGCCGCGCGCGATGATCGAAAAGACGACGAACAGCAGCAGGTTGTAGTTGGCAAAGCCGGACGTGATGGTCACCAGCTTATAGGGAATCGGCGTGAGGCCCTTGAGCAGGATGATCCAGGCGCCGTATTCGGCATAGGATGCGCGGAAGGCCTCGACCTTGTCGGCGTAGCCGTAAAGATTGATCAACCATTGGCCGACGGAGTCGTAGAGCAGCGCGCCGATCGCATAACCCACCACGCCGCCCGCCACCGAGGTGATCGTGCAGATCAGCGCGTAGAGCCACGCCTTTTTCGGGCGCGCCAGCGACATAGGGATCAGCATCACATCGGGCGGGATCGGAAAGAACGAGCTTTCAGCGAATGACACGGCTCCCATCAGCCAAAGGGCATAGGGCTTGTCGGCGGCGGCGATGCACCAGTCATACAGACGTCTCAGCATGAGGCGATGAACCACCGTCCGATCGATTTGTCCATGTGCGGAATTGTGTCGGCGGCGACGGATCAGCGCCGTTTCTTCAGCCGGCCGCCCTGCGCGACAATCGGTCGCCGGGCCACCGCTTCGGGAACAGCCGGTTTGGCGATCGGAGATTTCGTCGCGGATGGCTCAGCGGCTGCGGGGGTGGCGGGCGCGCTATCAAAGGTTTTTGACAGACCCTTGGGAAGCTTTTCGGCAATGCCTTGCGTGCGCTCGCGGCGATCCATCTCCGCCCAGACGTCTTCGGGGCGGACGCCGGCGGCGACCCACAGAACGGACAGGTTGTAGAGCAGATCGGCGCTTTCACGGACCACCGCATCGGCATCGCCGTTGACGGCGTCAATGACGACTTCGATGGCTTCCTCGGCCAGCTTCTTGGCCATTTTCGAAGGGCCACGCTGAAACAGCCGGGCCGTCCGCGACACCGAAGGATCGAGATCCTTGGCCGCAACCACCGCGTGATAAAGCCGTTCTAGCGAATCACTCATGCCACAACCCTAGATCAAATCCCTCGCCAGCGCGTTAACAGGCCGTCCAATAGCCTGAAAAGGCTCAAAAAAAACAAATCGCCGGGACACCGCCCGGCGATTGCATGGTCAAGGTTTCGTCACCGTCAGTAAGGCGGATAGTACGGGCCGCCACCGTAATAGGCTGGACCACCGTAGTAGTGGCCACCGTAATACGGCCCGCCGCCGTAGTAATAGTTGTCACGGTAGTAGTCGCGGCGGCGCTGCTCGGCGATGATCGCGCCGACAGTGCCGAGCGCCATGCCCATGAAAGCCGCGCCCGCAGCGTTATTCCGATAGTTCCGGCGCACGGGGCGGCGCTTCCTGGCGCTGCTGAAATCGGTCGCGTCGCTGGTCCCGGCGGAGACCGTCTTGGCCGCAGGCGTTGCTGTCGATGCCTGCGCGACCGGCGGAACGGCCACGGTCAAGACCAGCGCTGCAGCCGTCGCCAGCACCACGGCCCGGCTGAGGGGAGAAGGCAAAGTCTTCCGAATGAACATTTCAAGGTCCTTTTGGGTCATCATGGCCCGCACGGGCCAATGGAAAGATAACCCTAACCATTACATGAGGTTCCCTGACCTGAATGCAAGCTGAGCGGTAAAAGGCCAAATTGCGGCAAACCTGGCAGCAAAGGGCGAAAAGGTGACGGACGCCGCAGGGTGTGCTTGTCATCACGACACCACAGCGAACGTCCAAAACCTCCCCTTCCCGGCTTCGAACATCGCACTCCGGGACCCAATGTCCCCAAGATCAAGAACCGACAACCGCGTGCTACCCATGCCCAAGAGCCGAGCCCGCACTTTCCGCCAAATGCGTCTGTCGCTGACGGCCGTGCTGTGCGCGCTCTGTCTCAACGCTGCGCCGGGTGTTGCGGCGACGGCGCTGCACTTTTCGCTCGACCGGCCGATCGACGGCGCGGCGGCGCCCTTCATCGTCGCCAACAGCCAGGGTCTCTATCGCGCCGACAATCTCACCGTCACGATGAGCAATGCTGCGAATTCGCCGGATGCGATCGCGCGGGTCGCCGCAGGCACCAGCGATATCGCACTTGCGG
Source organism: Afipia sp. (assembly GCA_017308575.1). Classification (GTDB taxonomy): domain Bacteria; phylum Pseudomonadota; class Alphaproteobacteria; order Rhizobiales; family Xanthobacteraceae; genus Afipia. The sequence goes on along the minus strand of JAFKEQ010000001.1, from coordinate 1,060,051 downwards.
ACATCAACGCGCTGATCCGTTTTCGCGACAAGGAAGGATCGCCGCCGGTGAAGGCGGTGTTCGTGCTCTACAACAAGGCGCCCTATGCCATCGTCGCGCGCAAGAGCCGCGGCATCGCATCCATGGCCGACATCGAAGGCAAGACCATCGGCGTCGCGGACGGCGATCTCGCATCGAAACTCTGGCCCGCCGTCGCGCGCCACAACAACATCAAGCCGGGCAAGGTGAAGCTGGAAAAGATCAGCGCCGCGGTACGCGAGCCGATGCTGTCCGCCGGACAGGTCGATGCGGTGACCGGCTTCTCCTTTCTCTCCGCGATCAACCTGCGCGACCGCGGCGTGCCCGCGAACGATCTCGCGGTGCTGCGCTTCTCCGAATTCGGCAGCGATGTCTACGGCCACGCGCTGATCGTCAATCCGAAATTCGCCGCCGAACATCCGGATGCGGTGAAAGCGTTCGTGCGTGCGAGCATCGCGGGCCTCCGTCTCACGATCAAAGACCCTGCCCGCGCCATCGATGACGTGCTGGCGCAGATGAGCAACGGATCGCACGACCTTGAGCTGGAACGGCTGCGCGCCGTCCTGAAAGACAACATCGTCACCGGCGACGTGCGAAAGAACGGCCTCGGCGGCATCGACGACGCCCGCTTCGCCGCCGGTCTCAGCCAGATCGCGGAGGACCGTGAATTCCGCAAGCGGCCGCTGCCAGCCGATATTTTCGACGACACGTTCCTGCCGCCGCCGGACGCACGCGGGATCGATCTGCCGTAACGCTCATGTCCCGGGCGCGATGCGATGCGAAAGCATCGCTTCGCAGAACCGGGACCGTTGCAGACACCGTCCGTGAGACGGCCCCGGATCAGCACCGCAGCACAAGAGCGCTGCGGCGCATTCGGGGCAAACAACTCCGAAAAAATCAACTAACGCAGCGACGGGCAGGCTGGCAGAGCCTTACCCCAACCCGCTCTATCCCCGCGTCGGCCAGCGCCGCTCGTGAAACCAGTTGCGATAGTCCGATGACATCTTGGCGCGCTGTGCTTGCGGCGCGTGGCGCTTGCAGGTCGCGGCCTCGTCGGTGTGGTCCCGCGCGGCCCAGCGCAGTTCGGCGCAGTCATTCGGATTGTACGCCATCTCGAAATCATCCATGCGGTCGAGCACGTCCTTCAGCGACAGCGTCCATGGCGAGCCGTCGCTGCGGGTATAGGTGATCTTGCGCGACGCCAGCTCGCTGGCCAGCACGCCCTGCAGTTCGCTCTTGATCGCCTCCGCGCTCTTGCCGGCCGGCATGGTGAAGTGCGACGCCCGCCGGATCACGCGATCGGGGAAGCCGCGCACCACGTCGATCGCGATCAGCAGACGAAAATCACGCGACGGCGTGGAGTAATCCTCCCACGCGCCCGAGGTCTGGAAGATCGACGGGCCGTTCGGCATCGCGATCTCGGCGGGCTTCTTCTCGATATACTTGCGGCCGTTCTCGACCGAGGTGACGCGCGTCTTCACCTGCTCGTGCAGGCTTTCGATCGCGTCCGTCATCGCCTTCACCGGATCGAGCGGATCGGGCGACATCACGTCGTCCATGCGATCGTAGAAATCCTCGATGCCCATGTGCGACTGGTCGAGCGAGAAATCACCGTAGCTGGAATTTTTGGCGATCTCGGTGTTGGACAGCCGCCTCAGCGCACCGCTTTTTTCGCGGACGATGGGACGGAAATGCTTGAAGCCGGAATCGCCCAGCGTGGGATCGTGCGCGAACAGGAAGTTGCCGCGCCAGAAACGCTTGCGCGTTATCGATCCATCGGGCTCGGCATCGACCGCGAGAAAGACGCCGGGCTTGCCGTTCGCTTCCGGGACGCGATGCACCAGCATCAGCACGTGACCATAAGGGTCGGCATAGACCGTACCCGGACGCAGCGCCTGCTGGGTCAATGCCACCGTGTAGAAATCGGTGTTGTCCTCGCTGCCCGCCACACGCACCGCGCCGGTGTGCACCACATCGCCGGCATCGCGCAGATATTCGCTGAAATTCGCCGGCCGCTTCGGCTTCGGCGGCGTCGCGGCCACGGCCGCTTCATCCGGCTGCGACGGGTTCAGCAATCCGCGCGGCGAAGGTGCGGACGGCTTTGCACCCGCCGCGGACGCGGTGTCCGTCTCGGGCAGAGCCGGGCGCGTGATTTCAGGATGCTCGATATCGAACCACTGGAAACACTTCGGCGGCTTGCCGCCGCCACCGCGCGAGCAGTTCGAATAGCCGAACGGCAGACCCATCTTGTAGGCGAAATAGGCGCGCAGGAAATAGACGAAGTCGGCGCAGTCGGGACGCAGGCCGGAGCGTGCGTTGTCTTCGCCGCGGCCCAGATGGTTGAACAGGAAATTGCGCGACTTGTCGTGCAGCACCTCGTGCCATGCCTTCCACGACAGGTCCTGATCGACCGGCGCAGAGAACAGCTTTTCGATCCACGCCGAGAACAGCGCCTCCGTCGTGCTGTTCCAGCTGCCGCGCACCTGCCAGATGTGTCCCGCCGGAATGGCGACGAGCGGAGGCCTGCGCCCGCTGACGGCGATGTCGCGGGTGATCGTGCCGCAGTCGGCGGCTCCGGGCTCGGAGGTCAGCGTGGCGCGCCATGTTCCCCCGGCAGGCGCGGCGACCTCCGCGAACCAGACATAGGGCGGCCCGCCCTGCCGGTCGGACGATCTGGCCGCGACGCTTCCATCCGGCGCGATCAGCGAGAGCGTGCCGTTCATCGGCTTTTCAACCACGACCGTGACCCGCAGCGGCGCGCCGCTCCATGGCGAAGCCGGCGACGGCAGCACGATCGGTTCGGGTGCGTCCTTGCAGGCGGGGGATGCAGGGGGTTGGATTTGGGTTTGGGCCTGCGCGAGGACAGGTCCGATGGACAGACCCGCGATCAGCAGCCCTGCTGCAACAACAGTCAACCGGCGTGCATGACCCATCTGCGATAACCTTGCTGGAATGCCCCGGAACACCAGTCGGCCTCGCCACGGGGACAGGCCTTTCAGGATACGAACAAGCGGGGGACGAGTCAGCCTCTTTGTGAGCCGTCCGCGGAAGCCCGCATTCCGGCCCCAACCGCCGCGCATCGTTTACGAGTTCTTAGCGGGCTCCGGATAATCGTACCGGAGAGTTTGGGGGTATGGACCCATCATGAGGCTTTCAGCCTGTCTTCCCGCCATCGCGCTCATGATGATGAACGCGGTCGGCGGCTTTGCGTTTGCCTATCGAAGCCCTCCGGGAGCCGACGTGGTCGCCGTCGCGTTTCCACCCTGGTGGAGCGACGCGCGCGTCTTCGGCGCCATTTCCTCGGCCGATGCGACCGTAGTCCGGGAAACAGCTTTCTCGTCCCTGCTCGTGATCAAGTTATCCCCGGTGGATGGACTGTCACGCCTGCGCCAGACCGGCGGATGGCTGACGCTCGATCCCCAGGCCGTGGCGGCCTGCCGCAAATCAATTTCATGACGAAAACATCGAAGAGTGCCCTGCCCATGAACAACGACGCCAATGCACTGATCGCCCTTCGGCAAAAAACAAGCCGCATCCTGCTGGCCGTGCTGTGGATGCACGTGCCGCTGGTGTTCGTCATCGGCTATCTGCGCGGCACCGAGCTGCTTCTGCCGCTGCTGCTGACCGCTTCGAGCGCGCTGGCGGCGACCGCGACGTGGTTCACCACCCGCAACGGCCTTGCGGCCCGGCTGGTCTTTGCCGTCGCGCTGATGGGCGATGTCGCCGTCCTCACCATGCAACTCTCCGGACATGCATGGCAGATCGACATGCACATGTATTTCTTCGCCGCGCTCGCGTGCCTCGTCTCCTATTGCGATTATCGCCCCATCCTCGCCGGGACGGTGGCCGTCGCCGTGCACCATCTGCTGTTGAACTTCCTGCTGCCGGCGGCGATCTATCCGGGCGGCGCCGACTTCGGCCGCGTCGTCCTGCATGCCGTCATCCTTCTGATCGAGGCCGGCGTGCTGATCTGGCTGACCACGACGCTGTCGGCCCTGTTTGCCGTCACCGCGCACAGGACCGAGCAACTCGAAGCCGCAAGCGCGGCGGAAGCCGCCGCCAACGCCGAACGCGCCGAGGTGGAGGCCCGATCGCGGACGGCGAAGGAAGCGATCAAGACCCAGCTTTCGGATCAGTTCGAGCGGACGGTCGGCGGCCTTGTCGAAGCGGTGATGTCCGCCGCGAACAACATGCAGCAACTGTCCTCCGTCATGGAGAGCAACACCGGCGACACCGTTGAGAAAGCCAGCGACGCCATGGACGCGGCGAACCGCACCTCGCGGAACGTCGAAACCGTCGCATCCGCGACGGAGCAACTCGCGGCCTCCACCAGCCTGATCGCGGAGCGGGTCGCGCGATCCGCCGCCATCGCCCAAAAGGCGTCCGAGGAGGCGGTGCGGACCAACCAGATCGTCACCCACCTGACCACCGGCGCCGAGCGGATCAGCGAGGTGATCGCCCTGATCCAGACCATCGCCAACCAGACCAACCTGCTGGCCCTGAACGCCACCATCGAAGCCGCGCGCGCGGGCGAGCACGGCCGCGGCTTCGCCGTGGTCGCCAGCGAGGTGAAAGCGCTCGCCACCCAGACCGCCGCCGCGACCGAGGACATCTCTGTTCAGATCGGCGACATCCAGAAGGCCACACAGGACACGGTGAACGCAATCCAGGCCATCGACGGCACCATCGGCGAAATCAATCAGCTGTCCGCCGAGGTCGCCGAAGCCATCTCGCAGCAGGGCGCGGCGACGCAGGACATCGCCAGCAACCTGCAGCAGGCCGCCAACGGAACCCGGAGCGTCGACGGCGACATTCAGGGCGTCACCAAAGCCTCCATCAAGGCGGGCGAAGCTGTCTCGCAACTGAAATCGGCGGTGTCCGACCTGTTCTCGACCAGCGGCCAGCTCAAGATCGAAGTGGTCCAGTTCCTGTCGTCGCTGCGGGCGGCCTGACGGACTGAACGTCATGGCGTGCCCCGGACGCGGTGCGGCATTCTTCATGCCGCTCCGCAGAGCCGGGGTCGTTTCGAACGCAGCATTCGCGACGGTCCCGGTTCTGCGAAGCAACGCTTCGCGTTGCATCGCGCCCGGGACATGACCACGCGAAAAACCGTGCACGGCGAACTGGGCAGCGTTTCAACGGCCTGCTAGATTGGACTCCCGCCATCGACGCCACCCCTGCAAGGCTGTCCCTTTGATCCGTCTTTACATCCGCGTTCTTGAACTGCTCGGCAAGGAGGCGCGGCTCGGCTGGCTTCTGGCCATCGCCAACCTGATGCTGGCCGTCGCGCAATTCGCCGAGCCGGTCCTGTTCGGCCGCATCGTCGACGTGCTGTCGGGCAACGTGAACGCGAGCGCGGCGAACTTCTCCACCATGGTCGGCGCGGCGCCGAATTCGCCATGGCCGCTGCTTGCCGCCTGGGTGGCGTTCGGCCTGATCACCATCGCCATCAGCGCCTATGTCGCGCTGCATGCGGACCGCCTCGCCCATCGCCAGCGCCAGGCCGTGCTCACCGGCTATTTCGAGCACATCATGCAACTGCCGCTGACCTTCCACACCGGCACCCATTCCGGCCGCCTGATGAAGGTGATGCTGCAGGGCACCGACGCGCTGTGGCGGCTGTGGCTCAGCTTCTTCCGCGAGCACTTCGCCTCCATCGTGTCGCTGGTCGTGCTGCTGCCACTGTCGCTCTATATCAACTGGCGGCTGGCGATCCTGCTGTTCATCCTCTGCGTGGTGTTCACCGTGCTGACCACCGTGGTGGTGCGCAAGACCTTCAGCATGCAGAACGAGGTCGAGGAGCAGTACAGCAACCTGTCCGCGCGCGCCTCCGACGCGCTCGGCAACGTCGCGCTGGTGCAGAGCTTCGTGCGCGTCGACGCCGAGGTGCAGGGCCTGCGCGGCATCGCCAGCAACCTGCTCGCGGCGCAGATGCCGGTGCTGTCGTGGTGGGCGCTGGTCACGGTGATGACCCGCGCATCCACCACCATCACCGTGCTCGCGATCTTCACCGTCGGCATCGTCCTGCACAGCCAGGGCCTCACCAGCGTCGGCGAGATCGTGATGTTCGTCTCCTTCGCCACCATGCTGATCCAGAAGCTCGAACAGGTGGTCAGTTTCATCAACAGCGTGTTCATGGAAGCGCCGCGCCTGCGCGAATTCTTCGACGTGCTCGACGCCGTGCCCGCGGTGCGCGACCGGCCCGACGCGATCGATCCCGGCCGGCTCAAGGGCCTCGTCGAGTTCCAGGACGTCTCGTTCTCTTATGACGGCAAACGGCCGGCGGTCGAGGACGTCACCTTTACCGCGCTGCCGGGGCAGACCTTCGCCCTTGTCGGCGAAACCGGCGCGGGCAAGTCCACCGCCATCGCGCTGCTGCATCGCGCGTTCGATCCGCAGTCCGGCGTCATCAAGATCGACGGCATGGACATCCGCGGCATGACGCTGGCGGCGCTGCGCCGGAACATCGGCGTGGTGTTTCAGGAGGCGCTGCTGTTCAACCGCTCCATCGCGGAGAACCTGCGCGTCGGCAAGCCCGACGCCACCGAGGACGAACTGCGCGCGGCGGCGGCGGGCGCGCAGGCGCTCGACTTCATCGAGCGCAGCGATCTGAAATTCGAGACCAATGCGGGCGAGCGCGGGCGCATGCTGTCCGGCGGCGAGCGCCAGCGCCTGTCGATCGCGCGCGCGCTGCTGAAAGATCCGCCGATCCTCATTCTGGACGAGGCGACCAGCGCGCTGGACGCCGCGACCGAAGCCAAGGTCAACGCCGCGCTCGACACCGTGATGAAGGGCCGCACCACCTTCGTGATCGCGCACCGCCTCTCCACCATCCGCAACGCGACGCGAATTCTGGTGTTCGGCAACGGCAAGGTGATCGAGAGCGGCACGTTCGACGAACTGGTGGCGCACGGCGGCTATTTCGCCGGACTCGCGAAGGCGCAGTTCATGGTGCAGAGCACGACAGAGGCTGCATCGTCGCCGGGCTGATCTCAAGTACGGCGATGTCATCACCGGGCTTGTCCCGGCGATCCCGATAAAGTGAGCACAGCGCCTCGCTTGTCGGGATGGCCGGAACAAGTCCGGCCATGACAGAACATCATGTGGGCATCGTCGAACTTTGGCCCATTTCATGCTTGATTGAGCGTCTGGCCCCTGTTCGGGAGGCCATAGTCGGGTATAAGGTCCGGCATCGCCGCAACCTCCGATATGCGGCACGTGCCGCGACCTGACCGCCATCAGATTCGTCTTCAAAACGCCGGGGAGGCACCGATTTCCATCGCCCTTTCATTCGCCTCCGGCCAGTTTGCATTCGCCTCCGGCCCCTCCGCATTCGCCTCCGGCGCATGCGCCAATCGCGGATGCAGATAGTGGTTCCAGTCCCGGCATCCCGTCCCGCATCTGTCCTGTTCGCGCCAATTCGGTTCGCGCATTTGCTCGCGCTCGCGGCAGTGCTTGCCCTGCTGACGGGCCTGTTCGCGCCGCGCATGGCGCAGGCCGAAGCGCTGCTGGTGATCGAAGCGGACACCGGCAAGGTGCTGCAGGCGGAGAACGCGACCTATCCGTGGTATCCGGCCTCGGTCACCAAGCTGATGACGGCCTATGTCACGCTGAAGGCGGTGAAGGAAGGACGCATCACCCTCGACACGCTGTTCACGGTGTCGCCCACCGCCGCCGCGCAGGCGCCCTCGAAGATGGGTTTCCGCCCCGGCACGCAAGTCACCGTCGACAACGCGATGAAGATGATGATGGTGAAGTCGGCCAACGATATCGCCGTGGTGCTGGCCGAAGGCGTCGGTGGATCGATCGACGGCTTCGCGGAAATGATGAACAAGACCGCGCAGCGGCTCGGCATGACGCAGACCCATTACGTCAATCCGAACGGCTTGCCCGCCGAAGGGCATGTCACCTCGGCGCGCGATCTCGGCATCCTGGCCCGGGCGATCTATCGCGACCTGCCGGAATACGAATATTTCATGCACATCCCGGCCATCAAGTTCGGCCGCCGCGTCACCGCCAACTTCAACAAGCTGATCGGCCGCTATCCCGGCGCGGACGGCATGAAGACCGGCTTCATCTGCGCCTCCGGCTTCAACCTCGTGGCCAGCGCGACGCGGGGCAACAAGCGGCTGATCGCCGTGGTGCTCGGCGCATCGTCGTCGGCACAGCGCGCGGTGAAGGCGGCGCAACTGCTTGAGCGCAATTTCGGCGGCAACAAGCTGGCATGGCTCAAGCCCTCGCTCGGCACCGTCGAGGCGCTGGCCCCGATCGACGCCTCGCCGCCGAACCTCAAGGAGGAAATGTGCGGACCGAGGCGCAAGCGCCCCGCCGCCGAAAACGAGGACGACGATCCGGATATCGTCGCCGACGGCAGCACGGGCAATGCCGAATCCGGCGTGGCGATGTTCGCGGCGGGCCTTCCCTCCCCGACCATCAAGGTGTCCGATCTTCTGGCGATGCCCGCCGCCGCGGCAACGCCGGTGATCGTCTATACCGGCCCGGCCCGCACCGGCGCCGCGGTCTTCGAAGCCGATGCTGCGGAATCCGCCGCGCAGGCGGCGAATGTCGCCAAGCGCAAGAAGGGCAGCAAGGCGAAGGTCGCCGCCAAGCCCGCGGCGACCGACAGCAAGGCCGACGCCAAACCGGCCGCGGCCAAACCGGCGGCAAAGCCCGACGCGAAGCCGAAAGCCGCCGAGCACAAGCCGGCGGCGGCCAAGCCTGCCGCCAAGCCCGTTGCCGCCAAGCCTGTTGCCGCCAAGAAGCAGGACGCGTCCGCGACATCGGCAAAGCCGGCCCCGGCCAAGCCCGCGGCGGCAAAACCGGCAGCGGCCAAACCCGCAGCCGCAAAGCCCGCGCCGAAGGAAGCCGCCAAGAAGCCGGCGACCTAGCGGATATTACGTTTCGCCGAAAACATCCCGGCACCCGCGATTTGCTCCCTCTCCCCATAGCTCGTCGAAGACGAGCGTAAACGCTCTTACGGGGGGAGAGGGGTGGGGTGAGGGGGTTCAAATCCCTCGATAGATTCTACGCCCTCACCCGACTTCGCTAACGCGAAGTCGACCTCTCCCCACGGGAGAGGTGGGCCGAACGATAGTCCCGCCGATCCATCTTGCGCCTGAAGCTTCCAGGCTGCGACCTTCTCCCGCACAGGCTTGCTATGGCCTGTCGCTTGGCTCAATACTTGTCGCAAGAACCTGAACAGCCGCGTACCCCGCCGAAGACGGGGGCCGTCAGACCATCCGAGGGGAACGACCATGGACCGCATCTGGCTCAAGCAATATCCCGCCGGCGTGCCCGCCGACATCGACGTCAATCAGTATCCGTCGCTGGTCGAACTGCTTGAGGAAAGCTTCAAGAAATTCGCCGACCGCAAGTCCTTCATCTGCATGGACAAGGCGATCACCTATGGCGAACTCGACGAAATGTCGGCCGCCATCGGCGCCTACCTGCAGAGCAAGGGCCTGAAGAAAGGCGCGCGCGTCGCCATCATGATGCCGAACGTGCTGCAGAACCCGGTCGCCTCCAGCGCGATCCTGCGCGCGGGCTTCACCGTGGTGAACGTCAACCCGCTCTACACGCCGCGCGAACTGGAGCACCAGCTCAAGGACTCAGGCGCCGAGGCGATCCTGCTGCTGGAGAATTTCGCCACCACCCTGCAGAAGGTGATTGCCAACACCAGCGTCAAGCATGTGATCGTCGGCACCATGGGCGATCTGCTCGGCTTCAAGGGCGTGATCGTCAATTTCGTGGTGCGCAAGGTCAAGAAGATGGTCCCGGCCTATTCGCTGCCGGGCGCAGTCGCGTTCAACGACGCGCTCGCGGCTGGCCGCAAGCTGACGCTGAACAAGCCGAAGCTGACCGGCGATGATGTCGCCTTCCTGCAATATACCGGCGGCACCACCGGCGTCTCCAAGGGCGCGACGCTGCTTCATCGCAACATCCTCGCCAACGTGCTGCAGAACGACGCGTGGCTGCAGCCCGCGCTGCGCAAGCCGCCGCATGTCGAACAGCTTTTTATCGTCTGCGCGCTGCCGCTCTATCACATCTTCGCGCTGACGGCCTGCTTCCTGCTTGCGGTGCGCGCCGGCGGCGTCAATCTCCTGATCCCCAATCCGCGCGACATGGCGGGCTTCGTCAAGGAACTGTCGAAGTATCAGGTCAACAGCTTCCCGGCGGTGAACACGCTCTACAACGGCCTGCTCAACACGCCAGGCTTCGACAAGCTCGACTTCTCCAAGCTCAAGAGCTGCTTCGGCGGCGGCATGGCGGTGCAGAAGCCCGTGGCCGACAAGTGGACGCAGGTGACCGGCTGCGCACTCTCCGAGGGCTACGGCCTCTCCGAAACCTCGCCGACGCTGACCTGCAACCCGGCGGACACCGACAAGTTCTCCGGCTCGATCGGCATTCCCGTGCCATCGACATATCTCTCGATCCGCGATGACGACAACAACGAGGTGCCGCTGGGGCAGCCCGGCGAAATCTGCGCCAAGGGCCCGCAGGTGATGGCGGGCTACTGGAACAGGCCGGAGGAAACCGCCAAGGTGATGACGCCGGACGGCTATTTCCGCACCGGCGACATCGGCATCATGTCGGAGGACGGTTACACCAAGATCGTGGACCGCAAGAAGGACATGATCCTGGTCTCGGGCTTCAACGTCTATCCGAATGAGGTCGAGGAAGTGATCGCCAGCCATCCGGGCGTGCTGGAATGCGCGGTGATCGGCGTGCCGGATGCGAAGTCCACCGAAGCGGTGAAGGCGTTCGTGGTGAAGAAGGACCCGAACCTGACGGCGCAGGACGTCATCAAGTTCGCCGCCACCGAACTCACCGGCTACAAGGTGCCGCGGCATGTCGAATTCCGCACCGAACTGCCGAAGACCAATGTCGGCAAGATCCTGCGCCGCGAACTGCGCGACGAGAAGCCGAAGATCGAAGCCGCGGCGGGTTGAGGGCTGGCAGTGCGTCACCTCTCCCCGCCTGCGGGGAGAGGTGACGCAACGTATCATTCAGCGGTCGTCCCCGCGCAAGCGGGGACCCATACTTCTCTGCGGCACATAGCGAGACCGCGTCATCCTGAGGCGCGAGCCGCGTTTGCGGCGAGCCTCGAAGGATGCGTGGCTGTCATCGTCATTCTTCGAGGCTCGCAAGAGCTCGCACCTCAGAATGACGATACTTTGTACCCGTGTCCGGCGATAATGGGTCCCCGCCTGCGCGGGGACGACGTTGAAAAATCACTCGGTCAGGAAAAGTTTTTACATGTCCAATTCTCTCCCCTCCCCCACGGACATCCTCGCCTTCTGGCGCGACGCCGGATACGACCGCTGGTACGGCAAGGACGATGCGTTCGACGCCGAGATCCGCCGCCGCTTCCTGTCCACATGGGAGACCGCGCGCGACGGCAAGTTGACCGCATGGCAGGACAGCGATGACGGCGTGCTGGCGCTGGTGATCGTGCTCGACCAGTTTCCGCGCAACATGTTTCGCAACGATCCGCGCGCGTTCTCGACCGATCCGCTGGCGCGCGAGGTCGCGCTGCGCGCCATCGAGGACGGCCGCGACGCGCGCATCGATCCGGCGCTGCGGCAATTCCTCTATCTGCCGTTCGAGCATTCGGAAACCATGGACGACCAGCATCGCTGCATCGCGCTGTTCACTAGGCTCGGCGATGCCGACAGCCTGAAATGGGCCGAGCTGCATGCCGACATCATCCGCCGGTTCGGCCGCTTCCCTCACCGCAACGCCGTGCTCGGGCGCGACACCACGCCGGAGGAAGCCGCGTTTCTCGCGGACGGCGGATTCAAGGGGTAGAGATCGCTCACAACGCTCTCTCCCGTCGTCCCGGCGAAAGTGGCGCCCCATACTTATCCCTGCGACACATCGCGAGACCGCGTCATCCTGAGGCGCGAGCCGCGCTTGCGGCGAGCCTCGAAGGATGCGCGGCAATCATCGTCATTCTTCGAGGCTCGCAAGAGCTCGCACCTCAGAATGACGATACTCTTCACCCGCTGTCCGGCGATAATGGGTCCCCGCTTTCGCGGGGACGACCCGGAACAAGACGCCCACCCAATCAAATCTTAACGAATCCTTGCTAATCAACCCTGCCGCAATCTGGCGAAGCAGGATCGAACGCCGTGGCCATCACCCAAGCCGACACCACCGACGCGAAGGGCGCAGGGCTGCTCGCGCGCATGCGCGGTTTGCTCGGCGGCAATTCGGATGCCTCGACCACCAGCCGCCTCGCCGGCACGGTGTTCGTCATCCGCGTGCTCGGCGCGGGCCTTGCCTATCTCTCGCAGGTGCTGCTGGCGCGCTGGATGGGCGGCTCCGACTACGGCATCTATGTCTATGTCTGGACATGGGTGGTGCTGACCGGCTGCGTGCTCGATTTCGGCATGTCGGTGACCGCGCAGAAACTGATTCCCGAATATCGCGCCAGCGGCGACCATGCGCTGCTGCGCGGCTTTCTCTCCGGCAGCCGCTGGGCGGTGTTCGCGGTGTCGTGCACCGCCGCGCTGCTGCTCGCGGGACTCGTGACGCTGCTTGCGCCTCGGATCGATCCCGCCACCGTCACGCCGCTCTATATCGGCTGTCTCATTTTGCCCGCCTTCGTGGTGGCCAACATGCAGGACGGCCTTGCCCGTTCGCACGACTGGATGCGCCTCGCGCTGATGCCGCAGTTCATCGTGCGCCAGACGCTGATCATCGGATTCACCGCGGGCGCTCTGGCGCTCGGCCTGCATCTCGACGCCACCGCCGCGACCCTCGCCAGTGCCGGCGCGGTCTGGCTCGCGATGGCGGGACAGTCGCTGCTGCTGGGCCGCCGCCTGCGCGGCGCGGTCGCGCCCGGCCCCAGGGCTTACGACTTCGGCGGATGGCTGAAGATTTCGCTGCCGATCATGATGGTGGAAGGCTTCTATCTTCTGCTCTCGCACACCGACGTGCTGGTGCTGCAGCAGTACCGTTCGTCGGAAGAGGTCGGCATCTATTTCGCCGTGGTGAAGACGCTGGCGCTGGTCTCGTTCATCCACTACGCGATGTCGGCCACCACGGCGCATCGCTTCAGCGAGTATCACGCCTCCGGCGACCGCGAACGCCTCGCCGCCTACATGACCCACGCCATCAAGTGGACGTTCTGGCCCTCGCTCGCCGCCACCGCCGTGCTGCTGGCGCTGGGCGAACCGCTGCTTGCGCTGTTCGGCCCGCAGTTCACGTCGGGCTATGGCATGATGTTCATCGCCGCGATCGGTCTGGTGGTGCGTTCCGCGATCGGTCCCGTCGAGCGGCTGCTCAACATGCTCGGGCATCAGAACCTGTGCGCGCTGGCCTATGCGCTGGCGTTTGTGGTGAATCTGGTGCTGTGCGTGCTGCTGGTGCCGCGCTTCGGCGGCCACGGCGCCGCCGCCGCGACGTCCGCAGCGCTGGTATTCGAGACGGTACTGCTGTTCTGGATCACCCGCCGCAAGCTTGGCTTGCATGTGCTGGTGGGCGGGAAGCGCTAACTTCACCTCTCCCCGCTAGCGGGGAGAGTAAATCGTCATTGCGAGCGAAGCGAAGCAATCCACCTTCACACGCGGCAAGAATGGATTGCTTCGTCGCTGCGCTCCTCGCAATGACGAGGAGAGACTGTCGCTTACGCCGCCGTCCAGCCGCCGTCGATGGACAGGTTCGCGCCGGTGATCTGCGATGCGTCGTCGCCGCAGAGAAACAGCGCCAGCGCGGCAACCTGCTCGACAGTGACGAATTCCTTGGTCGGCTGCGCGTCGAGCATCACCTCGTTGATGACCTGCTCCTTGGTCATGTTGCGCGCCTTCATGGTGTCGGGAATCTGCTTCTCCACCAGCGGCGTCCAGACATAGCCCGGCGAAATGCAGTTCACGGTGATCTTGTGGGTGGCAAGCTCGAGCGCCGCGGTCTTGGTGAGGCCCGCGATGCCGTGCTTGGCGGAGACGTAAGCCGACTTGAACGGCGAGGCCACCAGCGAATGCGCCGAGGCGGTGTTGATGATGCGGCCCCAGCCGCGCTTCTTCATGCCGGGGATCGCGGCGCGCATACTGTGGAACGCCGACGACAGGTTGATGGCGATGATCATGTTCCACTTGTCGATCGGAAATTCCTCGATCGGCGACACGAACTGGATGCCGGCGTTGTTGACCAGCACATCCACGGAGCCGAAGGTCTTCTCGCCGAGCGCGACCATTTCCGCGATCTCGTCCGGCTTGGTCATGTCGGCGGGCGAATGGACCGCCTTGACGCCGAAATCCTTCTCGATGGACGCGCGCTCCTTCTCGATATCGGCGGGCGCGCCGAAGCCGTTGATCACGATGTTGGCGCCGGCGCTGGCGAACGCCCGCGCATAGGCAAGGCCGATGCCGCTGGTCGAACCCGTCACCACCGCTGTCTTGCCGGAAAGAGTACCCATCATTCGCTCCTGTCTAACGCTTGATATGCAAGCCGTTGTCGCAAAGGTCGTAAGTCACCATGGTTTCGCCGGACTGCGGCCGGTTCAGCCACTCCGGATGACTCATGGAGGTGTAAACGTCGCGCTCGCCCGCCGCCCAGTGCTCGGTCATCGCAAGGCGTGAGAAGTCGTAATCCTTGGACGAGGATTCGTGCATCTTGCTGCGATAGATCAGATGCACCACCGTGACGGTGTTTTCCCTCGCCGCCGCATTGAGCGTCGCCACCAGCGGATCGCCCTTGAAGCTCGCTGGCAGTTTGGCGATCAGGTCGCGCATCGCCGTCTTGACGTCGTGAATCCGTTTCGCCTTGTCGGTGTTGAGGCGCGTGCGGCTGGAATAGCGGATGTCCTTCTCGCGCTCCGCCGCTTCCAGCACATTCTGCGGCAACTCGCCCCGCGCGCTGAACAGATCGACCTGGAAGATCAGAAGATCGGTGTCGGTCTCGGCATCGAGCACATAGTCCAGCGGCGTGTTGGAGGAGATGCCGCCGTCCCAGTAATGCTCGCCCTCGATCTCGATGGAGGGAAAGCCGGGCGGCAGCGCGCCGGAAGCCATGATGTGCTCCGGCCCGATCTTTTTGCCGAGTTGCCTGAATTCGGCGTTGTCGAAATAACGGAAGTTGCCGCTGGTGACGCCCACCGCGCCGACGCTGAGCCGGGTCTTCACGTCGTTGATGCGGTCGAAATCCACCAGCCGTTCCAGCGTCGAACGCAGCGGCGTGGTGTCGTAATAGCTCTGCGACTGCGGACTGCCCGCGGGCCAGACCGGCGCGGGCGGAAAGCGCGGCGCGAAAAATCCCGGCACGCCGAAGGTTGCGATCAGCGCGGCGCTGGTCTCGTTGAACACCGAGCGCGCCTGATCGCTCCGAACGAGCGGCGCCCATGGCATCGGCGAGGCCGACGACGCCATTTCCCAGAATTCCTTGAGCTTGGCGACCCGCTTCTCGCGCTCGTTGCCCGCAATAATGGCGGCGTTGATCGCCCCGATGGAGATACCCGCCACCCATTGCGGCTCGAAATCATGATGGCACAGCGCCTGATAGGCCCCGGCCTGATAGGAACCGAGCGCGCCGCCGCCCTGCAGCACCAGCACGCGCTGGGCCTGTGCGGGAATCGTCGCGGAATGCCGTTCGGGGGACAGTGAATCCATGAGTCGTTGTCGATGCGGGACACGGCAGATCGCCGATGCTGCAGCACGGTGGCCCCTCTTCGCAGCCGCGTCAATCGATCAAAATCGTTAGATTTGTCACAGAAGGTTTATCTTACCGGGCGTCCGGCGCGGCAAGGATCAGCGTCCAGAACACCTTGTATTTGGTATTCGGCACATAAGTCGCGGCGATGCCCATTTTGGTGACACCGCTGGCCAGCATGTTGGCCTTGTGCGGTGGCGAGTCCCGCCAGCCGGAGAATGCTTCCGCCAGGGTGTGATAACCCGCCGAGACGTTTTCGACCGCCTTGGTCGCGTCGAAGCCCGACGCCTTGATCCGCTTGTCGAGCGGCCCGGCCACGTTGTGATCCAGCTTGTTGCGGCTGCCCATGGCGTTGGACTGCGCCTCCGCCGCCTTCATCAGCAGCGGATCGACCTCCACCGCGCCGAGGCCGTTGTTCTGCCGGTAGCCCGAGATCATGGACGCCGCTACAGCGGGATCGAGCTTCGCATTGGCATTGGCCATGCTGACATAAAAGGCCGGCTGCCCGGTGGGCACGTCGCCCCCCGTGCCGCATCCGCTCAGGATCGTCAGCGCCAGAATGGCCCCCGCCATACGTATCATTTGAAGTCCCCAACCGTCGGTCGGCAGTTGTTGCACATCAACAGTGGCTGAAAGGTGAACGATGGCCCCGTTCCCACGGGAATGGAACAGCATTTTTTGCGGCTTAATCGTCCATGTTCCCGCGAAATTCAAAAATATTCAGGTTGTGTTTCTGGCGGGATCGCGCGAGCTTGTATTCATCACCGCACGGCCCGTGGCATCTACCGGTGTGAGAACGCCAATTGCGCTCCCGTCATAACCAGGGAGCGCTTGCATGTTCCGGATTCTGGAATCCAAAACTCGTCCCGAACTTCTTTTCATCGGAATGGTTGTCTTCGGAGGCGCGTTGTTTGCGTCCGTCATAATCTACGCCACCCTCTATATGAGATAGGGATGCCGAAACACCTGACCACCCGAAGCTGGACCGACGACCAGAACGCGCGCCTTCTTGCACTGGCCGCCAAGGGCGCGACGCCGATCCGCGCAGCCGCGGCAATGGGCCGCTCGAAGCATTCTGTCGTGAAGCAGGCCCGCGTGCTCGGCGTCAAGTTCCGGCCGCTGCAGGACACGCCGCGCGCGCCGGCCCACGAAAGAATTTAGGACTTGGGCAGATTTAGGCTTGGACAGATTTAGGACTTGGCCGGGAACAGGCGATAGCGCCGCGGCTGCAGCGAGACCACATCGCCGGGCTTGAGATCGCGGTCGCGCGGCGCATCGATTTCCACCAGCGTTTCCGTCTCGCCGTTATGCAGGACGATGTCGGCGCGCTGGGTCGGGCCGAAGGCGCGCACATGCTTGACGTCGCCATCGAACACACCGCTGCCGTTCGGCACGATCGACACGTCATGGCGGCGGATGAACAGATTCGACGGACCTGACGCCGCGTCGCGCGGCTCCAGATTGAGCACCTTCTCGCCTAACCGCACCTTGCCGTCGCTGACCTGCACCGGCAGCACGATGGATTCGCCGATGAAGCCGTGCACGAACGCGGTCGCCGGATTGTCGTAGACATCGCCCGGCGTGCCGATCTGCTCGATCCGGCCCTTGTCCATCACCACCACGCGGTTGGCGACTTCCAGCGCCTCCTCCTGATCGTGGGTGACGAAAATCGACGTGACATGAATCTCGTCATGCAACTGGCGCAGCCAGCGGCGTAATTCCTTGCGCACCTTGGCGTCGAGCGCGCCGAACGGCTCGTCCAGCAACAAAATGCGCGGCTCGATCGCCAGCGCGCGGGCCAGCGCGATACGCTGGCGCTGGCCGCCGGAGAGCTGGCTCGGATAACGATCCGCCAGCCAGTCGAGTTGCACGAGGTCCAGCAGTTCCTTCACCCGCGTCCTGATCTGGTCCTCGCTCTTGCGGATGGCGCGCGGCTGCACGCGCAGGCCGAAGGCGACGTTCTCGAACACGCTCATGTGGCGGAACAGCGCATAGTGCTGGAACACGAAGCCGACATGCCGCTCGCCCGCGCCGCGCTCCAGCGCGTTCTCGCCGTCGAAGATCACCGCGCCATCATCCGGCCAGTCGAGCCCCGCGATGATGCGCAGGAGCGAGGTCTTGCCGGAGCCGGACGGGCCAAGCAGCGCCACCAGTTCGCCGGTCTCGACGCGCAGATCGACATGATCGAGCGCGGTGAACGCGCCGAATGTCTTCACGATGTTGCGGACTTCAATCGTCACTGGCGGGCCGCCCTTCTTCGAGTTGACTTTCGAGAACCGTTTTCACGATCAGCGTGACGAGCGCCAGGAACGCGAGCAGCGACGCGATCGCGAACGACGCCACGAACTGGTACTCATTATAAAGGATTTCGACGAGCAGCGGCATGGTGTTGGTCTCGCCGCGGATGTGGCCCGAAACCACCGACACCGCGCCGAACTCGCCCATGGCGCGGGCGTTACACAGCAGCACGCCGTAGAGAATGCCCCATTTGATGTTGGGAATGGTGACGCGGAAGAAGGTACGAAGGCCGGACGCGCCGAGCGAGATTGCGGCCTCCTCCTCCTGCGTACCCTGCTCCTGCATCAGCGGGATCAGTTCGCGCGCCACGAACGGGAAGGTGACGAACGTGGTCGCCAGCGCGATGCCCGGCACCGCGAACAGGATCTGGATGCCGTGGGACTGCAGCCAGGTTCCGAAATAGCCCTGCGCGCCGAACAGCAGCACGAACACGAGGCCCGAAATCACCGGGCTGACGGAAAACGGCAGATCGACCAGCGTGATCAGCAGCACCTTGCCGGGAAATTCGAACTTCGCGATCGCCCAGGCCGCGATGACGCCGAACACGAGATTGAGCCCGACCGAAATTGCAGCAACCGTGAGCGTGAGACGGATCGCCGACAGCGCCTCCGGTTCGGACAGCGCCGCGAGATAGGCATGGGCGCCGCGCGAGAAGGCTTCGGTGAACACCACCACCAGCGGCAGCACCACGAACACCGTGAGGAAGAGAACGGCGATGGTGATGAGCGTCCAGCGCACCCAGACCGGCTCGGTGCGGCATTCATGGGCGGACGATGTGCGGGGGCGGTTGACGACCATGCTCTCCCTCACATCGCTGCGAGTTGAATTGAAGACAATGACTGAACCGTCATCCTGAGGTGCGAGCCGCCTTCGGCGAGCCTCGAAGGATGACCGCATGGAACGCCGTCGCCCTTCGAGGCCTTCGCTTCGCTTCGGCACCTCAGGGTGACGGCGCGCGCCACAAGCAGACCTGAAATCATCATGTTCACCCCGCGACCGTCAGGCCGCGAGTCTGCGCCCAGCGCTGAATGCGGTTGATGGTGAAGATGATGAGGAACGACACCACCAGCATGATGACGGCGATGGCGGTGGCGTCGGCATAACGGAATTCCGATAGCCGGATCACGATCAGCAGCGGCGCGATCTCCGAGACATTCGGCAGGTTGCCGGCGATGAAGATCACCGAGCCGTATTCGCCGACGGCGCGCGCGAAGGCGAGCGCGAAGCCGGTGAGGATCGCGGGCGCGAGACTCGGCAGGATCACGCGGCGAATGATGTCGAAGCGCGAGGCGCCGAGCGAGGCCGCGGCCTCCTCCACCTCGATCTCCAGATCGATCAGCACCGGCTGCACCGTGCGCACCACGAAGGGAAAGCCGATGAAGATCATCGCGATGAAAATGCCGACTGGCGTGAACGCCACCTTGAGGCCCATGGCCGCGAGCGGCGCGCCGAGCAGGCCTTTCTGCGCGAACAATGCCGTCAGCGCGACGCCTGCCACCGCGGTCGGCAGCGCGAAAGGAATATCGACGATGGCGTCGAAGATGCGGCGGCCGGGAAAGCGATAACGCACCAGCACCCAGACGATCACCATGCCCATCACCAGATTGACGAGCGCGGCGAGGAACGCGAGGCCGAACGAAATCCGCAACGCATTGAGCGTGCGCCGCGAGGTGAGAATGGCCCAGAACTGATCGAGCGACAGTTCGGTGGTCTTAAGAAACAGACCCGCGAGCGGAATCAGCACGATAATCGACAGCCATGTCAGCGTCAGCCCCATGGTGAGGCCGAAACCCGGCAATGCCCGCCGCCGTGCTGCTGTCCCTCCGCTCACGATGTCCCCTTGCCTCAAAATCGATTTCCAATTCGTCATGGCCGGATTTATTCCGGCCATCCACGTCTTTTCGCTATCTCATCATTTAAGCAAGACGTGGATGCCCGGGACATAGGCGTTCTTTAGAACGCCGTTCTTCAAACGGCTATGCCCGGGCATGACGACGGAGGCCGCCTTTGACTTGCAACGACGATATTCAATTCTTGTAGATCTGATCGAAAATCCCGCCTTCGGCGAAATGTTCCTTCTGCGCCTTGGTCCAGCCGCCGAACACATCGTCGATGGTGAAGAGATTCACCTTGGCGAACGACGCCTCGTATTTCTTCGCGATCTCCGGATCGCGCGGACGGTATGAATTGCGGGCGGCGATCTCCTGACCCTGCTTGGTGTACCAGAATTTCAGATAGGCTTCGGCCGCGGCGCGGGTGCCCTTCTTCTCCACCACGGTATCGACCACCGCGACGGTCGGCTCCGCGAGGATCGACAGCGGCGGCGCCACGATCTCGAACTTGTCCGAACCGAATTCCTTCAGCGCGAGGAAGGCTTCGTTCTCCCAGGCGAGCAGCACGTCGCCGACGCCGCGTTCCACGAAGGTCACGGTCGAACCGCGCGCGCCGGTGTCGAGCACCGGAACGTTCTTGTAGAGACTGGCGACGAACGCCTTCGCCTTGTCTTCCGAGCCCAGCGTCTTGAGGCCGTAGCCCCATGCCGCCAGATAATTCCAGCGCGCGCCGCCCGAAGTCTTCGGATTCGGCGTGATGACGCCGACGCCCGGCTTCACCAGATCGCCCCAGTCCTTGATGCCTTTCGGATTGCCCTTGCGCACCAGGAACACGATGGTCGAGGTATAGGGCGCGGAGTTGTCAGCGAACTTCTTCTGCCAGTCCTTGGACAGAAGTCCCTTGTTGGCGATGGCATCCGTGTCGTAGGCGAGCGCGAGCGTCACCACGTCGGCCTGCAGACCGTCGATCACCGAGCGCGCCTGCGAGCCCGAGCCGCCATGCGACTGCTTGATCTCGATGCTCTTGCCGGTTTCCTTCTGATAGGCGGCGGAGAACGCCTTGTTGAAATCCACATACAATTCGCGCGTCGGATCGTAGGACACGTTCAGCAGCGAAATATCCGCCGCGAACGCGGACGTCGCGACAAGCAGGCTTCCCATCGCGACAAGACGACCGATCACGGGAGTGAGGCGAACCATTTCAATCTCCATTCAAACCGACGGCGTCATCGCCATCAGGGAAGGCGTGAAACTCTGGAAGTCGCATCATTCTGTCAACGAAACCGGCTTTCATTCTTCGCGAGCTTACAGAACTAACATTCCAAGAAACAGCGGCGATCGAGAAATCCAGATTTCGCGGCGTTTAAAATTCTACAAAACTTTCGTGACGTGAATGCCGCATTCTGTCTTGCCGCGATCGCGCCAGCGTCCGGCGCGCGGATCTTCGCCGGGTTTGGTGCGCGTGGTGCACGGCATGCAGCCGATCGAGGTGAAGCCGGATGCAGTCAGCGGATGCGGCGGCAGGTTCATTGTCGCATAGAGCGCCTTCAGTTCGTCCTGCGACACATTGGCCAACGGATTGAATTTCAGCCGCTCGCCGTCGGCTTCGACCACCGACAGGGCGGCGCGGTCGCCGCCCTGGAACCGTTTGCGGCCATTGATCCAGCCATCGAACGGCGCCAGCGCGCGCGCCAGCGGCTCGACCTTGCGGATGAAACAGCACTGATCGGGATTCGAGAACCACAGGTCGCGATCCTTGTCCTCACGCGCCAGCGTCTCTGCAAGCGGATGGATGGTGCGCACATCGGTGAGGCCGAGCAGATCGATGAGCGTATCGCGGTAGTCCAGCGTTTCCTGAAACAGCCAGCCGGTATCGAGAAACACCACCGGAATCGCTGGATCGACATCCGCCGCGATCTTCAACAGCGCCGCCGATTCCGTGCCGAACGACGACACCACCGCGAGCCGCTCGCGGCCGACCTGCTTCACCGCCGCTGCGATGATCTGCGCGGGCGATGCGTCCGCCAGCGCGCGATCGAGCTTCGCCGTTTCATCCGCGAGACGGGACGGCGGCGACGCAGCGGAAGAGGCCTGCGACAGAAATGACGGCGCGGCGCTCATGGCCTGGCGCTTTCTGGCATGTGCATCAGCCGCCGCCGGAACGCCGGGATGCGCCCATCGCCCACCGGCTGATAGAACACCGAGAAGCGGCGCGCGACATCGGCGAACACCTGCGCGTCGCTGTCCTTCTTCACCTCGAAAGCGTCGAAGCCCGCGCGCAGCATGAACATGAACTGGTCGCGCAGCACCTGCCCGGTGGCGCGCAACTCGCCCTTGAACTTGTACCGCTCGCGCAGCAGGCGCGCCTGCGAATAGGCGCGGCCGTCGCGGAACACCGGGAACACCAGCGCCACCGCCGCAAGACCGTCGAGATACGGCAGCAGGTCCTCGACATCGCGGTTGTTCGGCCAGATCACACCGATCTTGTCGCCACGCGACAGCGCCGCTTTTGGATCGGCAAGAAACCGCTCGGCCGGCAGCAGCACCGCGCCATCGGCGGGCAGCGGCGCGTCATCGGCCAAATGCACGAAGTCGTCGGCGACGACGGTATTGCCCTTAACGAGTGGCATAGACGCGCTCCTTGAAAGGCGCCACGCCGAGACGCTTCACCACATCGACAAACAGTTCGTCCGGCCGCTGGCGCAGCGCCAGATAGGCCTCGACAATATCCTCGATCACGTCCGCAACCTGTTCGTGCGGCACGGCGGGCCCGACCAGCGTGCCGAGTTCGGCCTGCTCGTCGGCGCGCCCGCCAATGGTGATCTGATAGAATTCCTCGCCGCTCTTCTCGACGCCGAGAATGCCGATATGGCCGACATGATGATGGCCGCAGGCGTTGATGCAGCCGGAGATATTGATGTGCAGGCGGCCGATCAGGGCAGCCGTATCGGGATTGGCGAAGCGGCGCGTCAGTTCCTGCGCGATTGGGATCGAGCGCGCATTGGCCAGCGAGCAGTAATCGAGGCCGGGGCACGAAATGATGTCGGACACCAGATTGACGTTCGGCGTTGCGACGCCGGCTTCGTCCAGCGCGCGCCACAACGCGGGAAGATCGCGCTGGGCGACATGCGGCAGCGCCAGGTTCTGCTCATGGCCGACGCGGATTTCACCGAAGGAATATTTATCCGCGAGATCGGCGATCCGGTCCATCTGCTGCGCGGTGGCGTCGCCCGGCGTGCCGCCCACTGGCTTGAGCGACAATGTCACGATGGCGTAGCCGGGCACCTTGTGCGCGGCGACGGAATTCTCGCGCCAGCGCTCGAAATTCGGATTGAGCGCGGCCTTGCGCAGTTCCTCCGGCTGGTCGGACAACGTCTCATAGGCCGGATACATGAAACGCGAGCGGATTTCCTCGATCTCGGACGGATCAAGCGCCAGCACGCCGTCGCGGACGTGACGCCACTCCTCCTCGACCTCCTGCTTGAACTTCTCGATCCCGAGTTCGTGGACCAGGATCTTGATGCGCGCCTTGTAGATGTTGTCGCGGCGGCCGTACTGGTTGTAGACGCGCAGGATCGACTCGACGTAGCTCAGGATGTCGCGATGGCTGACGAATTCGTTGATGGTCTTGGCCAGAAACGGCGTGCGGCCGAGCCCGCCGCCGACTAAAACTTCGAATCCCACCTCGCCTTCCGCATTCCTGTGAATGCGCAGGCCGATGTCGTGAACCTTGATCGCCGCGCGGTCGTGATCCGAGGCGGTGATCGCGAACTTGAACTTGCGCGGCAGGAACGAGAATTCCGGATGCAGCGTCGAATACTGCCGGATGATCTCCGCCCAGATGCGCGGGTCCTCGATCTCGCCGGGCACCACGCCCGCCCATTGATCCGCCGTTACGTTGCGCGTGCAATTGCCGCTGGTCTGCATGCCGTGAATGCCGACCTCGGCGAGGTCGGCCATGGCGTCGGGCAGATCGGCGAGCTTGATCCAGTGAAACTGGATGTTCTGCCGGGTGGTGAAATGGCCGTAGCCGCGGTCGTACTTGCGCGCGACATGGGCGAGCGCACGCATCTGCCTTGACGACAGCGTGCCATAGGGAATCGCGATCCGCAGCATGTAGGCATGAAGCTGCAGATAGACGCCGTTCATCAGGCGCAGCGTCTTGAATTCGTCCTCGGTCAGTTCGCCGGAGAGACGGCGCGCGACCTGATCGCGAAACTCGGACACGCGTTCGTTGACGATGGTCCTGTCGAGTTCGTCGTAAGCGTACATAGCGGAAGCCTTGAAACTGAAGCCGAGGCGCGAAGCGCCTCAGGCCGAGACCAGCAGGTCGATAGTCACGCCCTGCTGGCGGATTTTCTCGCGCAGGTTGCCCGGCGCGATACCATGGTCCGTCACATCCACCGGCGCGATGTAAGGCCCGATCGCGCCGAGATCGTCGGCGGCGGCGTCAGTCAGGAGCGCGCGCGCATCGTCGGCGGTCCGCACGACGGCCGCGTCATCGAGTTTCACCGACCAGTCGTGCGACGAGGTGCGGTAGATCACCGCGCCGTCGCGGGTGCGATTGGCGGTGACGATGGAGGGACCGGAAATCTTGATCTTCTGTTGCAGGGGAGAGGTCATTCGGCTGCCATAAGGAGTTGAGGGATGATGTTTTCGGGGCTGGCGTTCCGCCACGCGGCGGAGCGGGCGACGACGTCGCCGATGATGAGAATGGCGGGACCGGGCGCGGCCTGCGCCGCCAACTCCGGAAGATCGTCCAGCACGCCGACAACGGTTTTCGCATCGGGGCGCGTGGCGCGCGCGAACACGCCGACCGGCGTCTGCGCCGAACGGCCCGCGCGGAGCAGGCCGTCGCGGATCGCGGGCGCGGCGGTCAGGCCCATGTAGACGACCACCGTCATCTGCGTGTCGGTCAGTGCGGACCAGTCGACCTCGCCTGCATCCGCCACCTTGTGCGCGGTGAGGAAGGTGACGCGCAGCGCCTCCTGCCGGTAAGTGAGCGGCACTTCGGATTCGGCCGCCGCGCCGAGCCCTGCAGTGATGCCGGGTATCACGGCGTAAGCGACGCCCGCCGCGCGCAGCGCTTCGACTTCCTCGCCACCACGTCCGAAAATGAAAGGATCGCCGCCCTTCAGCCGCACGGCGCGCTTGCCGGACTGCGCGGCATCGATCAGCAGGCGATGGATCGCATCCTGCCCGATGCCCGGCTTGCCGGCGCGGCGGCCGACCGGCACCAGCGCGGCATCGCGGCGCGCGCGGTCGAGAATTTCGGGCGTAACGAGATCGTCGTAGAACACCACATCGGCGTCTTGCAGCGCGCGCAGCGCCTTGATGGTGATCAGATCCGGATCGCCCGGCCCCGCGCCGACCAGCGTGACAAAGCCTTCGCCGATATTGCGCGCAAAGGATGCGGGATTGGAGATCCGCGCCAGCGCCTGATGGGCCTGCGCGGCACGGCCAGCGAGCACATCGGCGCCGATCGGCCCGTCGATCACACGCTCCCAGAACAGACGGCGCAGCGCCATGTCCGGCAGCTTCGTCTTGATGGTCTCGCGCCAGCGCCCGATGAATCCGGCGAGATCGCCGATGCGCGCGGGCAGCATCGCCTCGATGCGTTCGCGTACACGCCGCGCCACCACCGGCGACGCGCCGCCGGTGCCGATGGCGACAACCACATCGCCGCGATCGACCACGGCTGGAAAAATGAAAGTCGAATGCGCCGTCTCGTCCATCACGTTGACGGGAATACCGAGCGCGCGCGCCCGCGCGGCCATCGCATGACCGGTGTCGCCCGCACCCGCGCACAAGACCGCAATGACATTGGAAAGATCAGCGGTGAGCGGATCGCCTGCGGCCCGCTCGATGCGTTCTGCCGATGCGACATCAAAGGACGACACGTCATGCCGGCCGGCCGTCGCATACCAGCGCACGCGCGCCCCCGCTGCCAGCAGCAGTCGCAATTTCGCCCGCGCAGGCTCGCCCGCTCCGACCAGAACGGCCGGTCCGGCGTGCAGATCGAGAAAGACCGGCAGAAACCTCATGAGAAACTCCAAGGCCCCATTTGCGGGGTTGACTGAAATTATTTTCTATTTATGTATCTTGCAAGCGGCTTAAAGAGAAAATTATTTCTTCTACGCTGCGATGCAACTTTGGAATTCTGTACCAACAATCACCCGCGAAAGAGATGCATCTTCTCGCGCCCCCTCGCGGCGGCGCTGCATCCCGCGGCATCGGCAGCACAGGGCGTGGTCCGCGCCCGGCACGGAGACATGCAATGGCATTCGTTTCGGCACCGGCTTCGGCACCTCTTTCTTCCCATGGAAGACCGCCGGTGCCGTCGATGGATCATCTCGACGAGCTGGAAGCGCAGAGCATCTACATTTTCCGCGAGGCCTTCGCGCGGCTGAAGAAGCTGGCGCTCTTGTGGTCGCTCGGCAAAGACTCGAACGTGATGATCTGGCTGGCGCGCAAGGCGTTCTTCGGCAAAGTCCCGTTCCCTGCGCTGCATGTCGATACGCAGAAGAAGTTTCCCGAGATGTACGCCTTCCGCGAGCAGTACGCGAAGGAATGGGATCTCGATCTTAAAGTCGATTACTGCCCGCCGATCGAGGAGATCGATCCGACACTGCCGCCCGCCGCCCGCTCCGCCGCGCGCAAGACCGAAGGACTCAAGCTTGCTCTTGCAAAGTACGGCTTCGACGGACTGATCGCGGGCATCCGCCGCGACGAGGAGGCGACCCGCGCCAAGGAGCGCGTGTTCTCACCGCGCGGTTTAGAGGGTGGATGGGACGTGCGCGACCAGCCGCCGGAATTCTGGGACCACTTCAACGCCTCGGTGCCGCAGGGCGCGCACCTGCGCGTCCACCCGATCCTGCACTGGACCGAGGAAGACATCTGGGCCTACACGGCGCGCGAAAACATTCCGATCATCCCGCTGTATCTGTCGAACAACGGCAAGCGCTATCGCTCGCTTGGCGATCAGGACATCACCAATCCCGTCGTGTCCGACGCCTCGAACATCGCGGAAATCCTGGCCGAACTGAAAGCCACGAAAATTCCAGAACGCGCGGGCCGCGCGCTGGATCATGAAACCGAAGATGCCTTCGAGCGGCTTCGCGTCGCCGGCTATCTCTGAGAGGCCGCTCCATGAACGTCGCCGTCGCCAAAGCCTCCTTCCCCGTACAGAACGTCACGCCCCGCCCGCAGGTGCGCATCGTCATCGTCGGCCATGTCGATCACGGCAAGTCCACGCTGGTCGGCCGCCTGCTGCACGAAACCGGCAGTCTGCCCGACGGTAAGCTGGAAATGCTGCAGGCCGTCAGCGCGCGGCGCGGCATGCCGTTCGAATGGTCGTTCCTGCTCGACGCGCTGCAGACCGAGCGCGACCAGGGCATCACCATCGACACCACGCAGATCCGTTTCCGCACGCCGTCGCGCGACGTCATCCTGATCGACGCGCCGGGCCATGCGGAGTTTCTGCGCAACATGATCACCGGCGCGGCGCAGGCAGACGGCGCGGTGCTCATCATCGATGCGCTGGAAGGCGTGCGCGACCAGACCCGCCGTCACGGCTATCTGTTGCATCTGCTGGGCGTGAAGCAGGTCGCCGTGGTGGTCAACAAGATGGACCGCGTCGATTACAGCGCGGCGCGCTTCAATGCGATCAGCGACGAGATTTCGGCGCATCTCACCGGTCTTGGCGTCACGCCGACTGCGATCATTCCGATTTCCGCGCGCGACGGCGACGGCGTCGCGGCCCTCACCGCCAACATTCGCTGGTACAGCGGCCCGACCGTGGTGGAAGCGATCGATCAGCTCACGCCCGCGCGTGCGCTCGATGAACTCGCGCTGCGATTCCCGGTGCAACTGATCACCAAGTTCGACGACCGGCGCATTGTCGCGGGCCGCGTCGAATCCGGTCACATCGGCACTGGCGACGAAATCGTCATCATGCCCGCGGGCAAGGTCGCGAAGGTGAAGTCTGTGGAAAGCTGGCCGGTGACGCCGGTGTTCGGGCGGCACGGCGCGGGCCGCTCAATCGGCATCACGCTGGACCGCGAACTGTTTCTGGAACGCGGCGATATCATCGGTCATATCAACGCCGCGCCGCGCGACACCCGCCGCCTGCGCGCGCGCATCTTCTGGCTGCATGACACGCCGCTGACGGCCGGCGCATCCATTCTCGTGCGCCTCGGCACCATGGAAACCCGCGCCAATGTGGTCGCCATCGACAAGGCGGTCGATCCCGGCGAACTCGAAAGCGTCGCAACGGCGTCCATCGGCCGCAACCATGTCGGCGAGATCGACATTTCGCTGGCGAAGCCCGTCGCCGCCGACGCCTATACCGACAATCCGCGCACCGGACGTCTTGTGATTGAGGTCAACGGCCGCATCGCGGGCGGCGGCCTTGTGCTGAGCGTCGATGCCGGACAGCGCGCCGTGCCGGTCGATATCGTGCCGGTGGACTCCGCGCTGCGGCCGGACGAGCGGTCCGCGCGCTATGGCCATGGCGGCGCGGTGGTGTGGTTCACCGGCCTGCCGGGCTCGGGCAAGTCCACGCTGGCGCGCGCGCTGGAGCGCAAGCTGTTCACGCGCGGCGGCTCGCCGATTCTTCTCGATGGCGACACGCTGCGCGCGGGCCTCAACGGCGATCTCGGATTCTCGCCCGAAGCGCGCGCGGAGAACATCCGCCGCCTCGCGGAGATCGCAACGCATCTCGCCCGCAACGGCCATATCGCCATCGTCGCCGCCGTGTCGCCGTCGCGCGACGACCGCGCCAATGCACGGCGCATTGCCGAGGACCTGTTCCGCGAGATTTATGTCTCCACGCCGGCGGAAATCTGCGAGAGCCGCGATCCCAAGGGCCACTACGCCAAGGCCCGCGCAGGCAATCTTCCGAGCTTCACCGGCATCGCCAACGACTATCAGCCGCCGAACGATGCCGAACTCGTCATCGACACCTCGACGCGCTCGGTCACCGAAGCTGCCGACGACATCGAACGTCTGTTGGCCAGCTCCGGCCTTCTGTTCAACGAACCGGGCGACCTCGCCGCCAATATCTGAGGAACGAGCGGCGCAGGTATCTCGGTCCCGGCGAGGAAGCCGTTCCGTTCAGCACACTCTCTCCGGTCATTCCCGCGAAAGCGGGAATCCAGTGCTTGCGACATTCCGATGCCCCGCGTTCGCGGGGACGAGCGGCCAGGAATTCCCGATACCAATTAAAAAAAGCAGCGCTTTTCAGGCCGGGACAGGCGCCTTGCCGGGCGGGGAAAGCCCTTCTCTTTTGCCTGCTTTTGGCGTTAAAACCATCCCCGTCACGCCGTTTTCCGGCGGCGCTTACCACCTCATCCCGAAGCCCACCGCGCGGCGTGTTGTTCGCCGTTTTCCGCGAGATTTATCATGAAACGTATCGATGCCAGCGGCCTGAAGATCGCTCCTGTCCTCCATGACTTCATTGCCAAGGAAGCGACCGCCGGGACCGGCATTGCGCCGGACGCCTTCTGGGCGGGACTGGCCGCGATCGTGGGCGACCTTGCGCCGCGTACGCGCGACCTGCTCGCCACCCGCGACACGCTGCAGGCGAAGATCGACGACTGGCACAAGGCCCACAAGGGCAAGCCGTTCGACATGAACGCCTATACCGCCTTCCTCAAGGAGATCGGCTACCTGCTGCCGGAGCCTGCCGCCAAGCAGGTCGAGACCGCCAATGTGGACGAAGAACTCGCCTCCATGTTCGGTCCGCAGCTCGTGGTGCCGCTGACCAACGCGCGCTATGCGCTCAACGCCGCCAACGCGCGCTGGGGCAGCCTGTACGATGCATTCTACGGCACCGACGCGATCCCGCACGATCCGAGCGAGACCGGCAAGGGCTACAACAAGGCGCGCGGCGACAAGGTGATCGCCAAGGCCAAGGCTTTCCTCGATCAGGCCGCGCCGCTCGCCACCGGCAATCACAGCGATGTGGTCGCCTACAGCATCGAGCACGGTCAGCTCGCCGCCAAGCTCAAGAGCGGCAACGCCACCGCGCTGAAGAACAAGGCACAGCTTGTCGGCTATCAGGGCGACGCGGCGTCGCCGTCCTCGATCCTGCTGGTCAACAACGGCATGCACATCGACGTGCAGATCGACCGCACCAGCGCGATCGGCAAGGACGATCCGGCCGGTGTCGCGGACATGATCCTCGAAGCCGCGGTCTCGACCATTCTCGACATGGAAGACTCGGTCGCCGCCGTGGACGCCGAGGATAAGGTGCTGGTCTATCGCAACGTGCTCGGCCTGTTCAACGGCACGCTGTCGGCCGACTTCGAAAAGGGCGGCAAGACGCTGACCCGCGCGCTCAACGCCGATCGCGTCTACACCTCCGCCGACGGCAAGGGTCAGGTGACGCTACACGGCCGCAGCATGATGCTGGTGCGCAATGTCGGCCATCACATGTTCACCGATGCGGTGCTGGATTCGAAGGGCGAGGAAATTCCGGAAGGCATTCTCGACGCCGCCGTCACCGGACTTCTTGCGCTGCACGATCTCAAGGGCAAGACCAAGTACAGGAACAGCCGCAAGGGCTCGGTCTACATCGTCAAGCCGAAGATGCACGGCCCGGACGAAGTGGCGCTGACCGCCGAAATCTTCGGCCGTGTCGAGAAGATGCTGTCCATGCCGGCGAACACGCTGAAGGTCGGCATCATGGACGAGGAGCGCCGCACCACGGTGAACCTGCAGGCCTGCATCCAGAATGCCGCGCAGCGCATCTGCTTCATCAACACCGGATTCCTCGACCGCACCGGCGACGAAATCCACACGTCGATGGAAGCGGGCCCGATGATCCGCAAGAACGACATGAAGGCGCAGCCCTGGATCAAGGCCTATGAAGACTGGAACGTCGACATCGGTCTGGCCAACGGCCTGCCGGGCCATGCGCAGATCGGCAAGGGCATGTGGGCGGCTCCCGACAAGATGGCCGACATGCTGACGCAGAAGGTCGCGCATCCGCAGGCCGGCGCATCCACCGCGTGGGTGCCCTCGCCGACCGCCGCGACGCTGCACGCGCTGCACTACCATCAGGTCGATGTCGGCGCGCGGCAGAAGGAATTGAAGTCGCGTGCGAAGGCGAAGCTGTCGGACATTCTCACCATTCCGGTGTCGCAGTCGAACTGGGCGCCGGATGACGTGAAGCAGGAGATCGACAACAACTGCCAGGGCATCCTCGGTTATGTGGTGCGCTGGATCGATCAGGGCGTCGGCTGCTCCAAGGTGCCGGACATTCACGATGTCGGCCTGATGGAAGACCGCGCCACGCTGCGCATCTCCGCGCAGCATCTCGCCAACTGGCTGCATCAGGGCGTCGTCACCAAGGATCAGGTGATGGAATCGCTCAAGCGCATGGCCGCCGTGGTGGACAAGCAGAACGCGGGCGACGCGCTCTATAAGCCGATGGCGCCGAAGTTCGACGGCGTGGCTTTCCAGGCGGCCTGCGATCTCGTGTTCAAGGGCCGCGAGCAGCCGAACGGCTACACCGAGTTCATCCTCCACGCCCGCCGCAAGGAAGCGAAGGCCGCGGGGTAACCATCGTGCCCCGGACGCGGCGCATCACGCAGTGGTGCGCTGCTGAGC
Organism: Afipia sp.; assembly: GCA_017308575.1. Lineage (GTDB taxonomy): Bacteria > Pseudomonadota > Alphaproteobacteria > Rhizobiales > Xanthobacteraceae > Afipia. Next base: position 1,028,642 of record JAFKEQ010000001.1, on the reverse strand, counting down.
CGGGGCCGTTTCACACTCTGTATCCGTAGCGGTCCCGGTTCTGCGAAGCAGCGTTACACGCTGCGTCGCGCCCGGGACACATTGCATGACGGCCAGTTCGCCGCAGTTCCCGCAGGAACATCCACTTCATCCCACCGTTATCCGTCTTTCCAACACTGGAGGACGACGATGGACTGGAATCGCGTGGAAGGAAACTGGAAGCAGTTCAAGGGTTCCGCGAAGGAGAAGTGGGGCAAGCTGACCGATGACGATCTCAATGTCATCGAGGGCCGCCGCGAACAACTCGAAGGCAAGCTGCAGCAGCGCTATGGCTATGCCAAGGATCAGGCCAAGAAAGACATCGACGACTGGTTCGGCACGCTGAAGTAAGCGGACCTTCATTCAAACGAAAAGCCCCGGCTTAATGCCGGGGCTTTTTGTTTTGCACTGTTCTCGCCCGCAAGGTTTACCCGTGCTGAACTCTCTCCGCTCGTTCCCGCGAAAGCGGGAATCCAGACCCTAAGATACCGCGTCATCCTGAGGTGCGACGCGCGCTGGCGCGCGAGCCTCGAAGGATGCGCGGCGACGATGTTGATCTTGCCGTCGTCCTTCGAGGCTCGCAAGAGCTCGCACCTCAGGATGACGGCGTTCTCCCTTCCGCGGGTGCGGCGATGATAGGTCCCCGCTCTCGCGGGGACGACCGGAGAAACTAGAACACCGCGAGATATTTCAGAATCGAAATAATGCCGATGATGATGACGATCACGCGCACGATCTGCTTCGCGCGTCCGTCGATAGGCAGCATGTTGACCAGATAAAGAACGAGAATAACGACAAGAAACGTAATCAGAACACTGATCAGCAAAGACATGGATGACCCCTCGTGCGATCGTTGGCGGGATCACGGGCGCGGCCCGTTTCCCGCGCTGTCAACAATCACAGGCGGGTTTGGTTCCATCGCTGGAACAGGGTCATTGGGCTGCCACCACCGGCAGCTTGCTGAACTGAGCCCGCGCCGAGCGCGACACCGGCGAGAAATTCACCGCGGCGCCGCGATGCTCGGCACCGCGGGTCGCGACCACCAGGCCATCCGCGCTGGCGACGATATCGCCCTTGCGCAAGGTCGGGTCTTTTTCGACATCGATTTTCGCAAGGCCGCCCGCGTCCTTGCCGTTGCAGGTACAGCCCGCGACAAGCTCGGTGCGATACTTGAAGGCATTCGGCAGATCCGAATAGGGCTTGCCGCTGTCGGTCGCCGCGTTGTCGATATTGCTGCCGTAGACCACTCTGGTCTCGCTGGCAGGACACAGGCTCTTGCAGCTTTCCACACGGCTTTGGCCGCCGGATGCGCTCATCGGGAAATAACGGCCGTCGCAAGTACGCACGCAGTAAGCCGTGCCGCTGCCGCGCGCGACACGCGGCTGCGATTGCTCCGGCTGCTGACCTCCGAACAACTCGTTCACGAACGGCGGCGGCGACGGCGCACGCTGCAGCGCTCCCATCAGGCCGCCGAAAAAGCTTGAGAAGAAATCACGCGCCTCTGCATGAGGCGCGATCGCAACACCTGCGATCGTGACCGCGAAAACAGCCGCACACCGGCGGATCAACAGCATCTGGCGCATGACGGACCTCTCGAACCACCAGCAACAAACGCGGGAGCACGCCGTCCGGTTCCGGTCACGTCGACGTCCGCCGCGTCGCAGTCGCAGGAACCTTCATGGTCCGCGCCCGTTAGGGATGCCGGAGGCTGGCGCAAAGCCAGGCGAATACTGAGGAGATTTTTGTCATGTCACTCGGCACCATTCTTGTCATCATTCTCATTTTGATCCTGCTCGGCGTCATCCCGACCTGGGGCTACAGCGGAAGCTGGGGTTACGGTCCGTCGGGCATCGTCGGCACCATTCTTGTGATCGTTCTGATTCTGCTGCTGCTCGGCCGGATCTGACGATGTCCGGCGTGCGCCGCGAGGTGCGCGATCAGAGCAAGCCGGTCGCGGAGCAATCCGTCGACCGGCGAAGCGACGAACGGCCTCCGGTCATCAGACGATCGGAGGTCGTTTCGTTTTCGCTGGTGACGCTGCTGGTGATCGCCATCATCGCCGTGCTCTATGTCGCGCGCGCGTTTTTCCTGCCGACGGTCACCGCGCTGGTGATCGGCACCATGCTCTCTCCGGCCGCGAAATTCCTGGAGCGTTATGGGATTCCCCGCCCCGTCTCCGCCGTGCTGATCGTGGCCGCAACCTTCGGCTGCTTTGCCTTCATGATCGCGCTGGTCTCCACCTCGGTGATGGAATGGACCACGCATCTCCCCGAACTCGGCACGCAGTTGAAGGCCAAGCTTCATATCTTCGACCGGCCGATCGCGCTCTGGCATCAGTTGCAGGACCTGTTCGGCGCGACGCCCGCGCCGGGGGACTCGCCGCTGAAATTTCCCAAGATCGAATGGATCGAGCCGACGGTGCAATTCCTGTCGCCGACCTTCACCCAGATCCTGCTGTTCTTCGCAGTGCTGGTGCTGTTCATCGCGAGCTGGCCGGACCTGCGGCGCGCGCTGGTGCTGACTTTCGCCCATCACGAGTCGCGGCTGCGGGCGCTACGCATCCTCAACGCCATCGAGAGCAATCTCGGCGGCTACCTTTTGACCGTCACCATGATCAACATGGGACTCGGCACCGCCACCGGCGTGATCTGCGCGGTGACGGGAATGCCCAATCCGGCGGGGCTCGGCGCGATGGCCGCCACGCTGAACTACATTCCGATCATCGGCCCGGTGGTCACCTTCGTCATTCTGGCGATTGTCGGCATCGTCACATCGCCGACGCTGAGCAGCGGCCTTGTCGCCGCGGCCGGCTTTGCCGCCGTGGCCTTTATCGAAGGTCATTTCGTCACACCCGCGATCATCGGGCGGCGGCTGGCGCTGAATGCGCTGGCGGTGTTCATCGCCCTCGCATTCTGGACATGGCTCTGGGGGCCGATGGGCGCGTTTCTGTCATCGCCGCTGCTGATCGTCGGGCTGGTGCTCCGGGAGCACTTGATGCCGGTCAAGGACAGCCAGCTTCCCGACCTGTAGACGGCCATGGAACCTTCGCGCGGAAGGCGCGTTTCCGGTCCACGCAATGCCCATTTCAGGAGCGCTTGATGTCTAGCACCGACGGTGAAGACGCCATGAAATCCATGACGGATAAAGCCACCTATGAACGCCTGCAGAAGGATGTAGAAGCCGTGAAAAACGATATCTCCGCGCTCGCCGACCAGATCTCCGACGTGATCGAGGCCTTCAAGGGCGATGCCCGCAAGCAGGCCAAGCGCACCTACAAGCAGGCCCGCGCCAACGCCGAATCCATGATGTCCGATGTCCGCCAGCACGGCAGCGACGCGATGGACGCGGCGCAGGACTATGCCAGCACGCTGGAAGAGTCCCTCGAAGACGCGATCAGCCAGCGCCCGCTGGCCGCCGTCGGCCTTGCTGTCGGTCTCGGCTTCCTGATCGGCGTGACATGGCGGCGCTGACACCCGCCGTTTGAACCGGATGCTGCCGGCCGCAAGACCGGCAGCATTTCGCACGTTGAATTGATGGATACTGGATTGGATCGCGATGTTTCAAAAATTCATGGATGACTTTCGGGAGAGTACCGGAAGCGCGTTGCGGCTGACGTCGCTCGCCATCGCGGTGGCGGTGTCGCTGTTCATCACCACGGCCTTCCTGTGCGCCGCAGCCTTCGTCTTCATGCTCGAACGCTACGGCCTGCTGTACGCCTGCCTGGCAGGCGCCGCCGTCTTCTTTGTCGCCACGCTGCTGGCAGCGATCTGCTACATGGTCCGCAAGCGCCAGATCAAGAAGCGTCCGGTGGAAGCCGCGAAATCCACCATGCAGACCGCGCTCAGCGATCCGATGGTGCTGGCGGCGGGCCTGCAGATCGTCCGGACCATCGGGTTGAAACGGATCATCCCGCTGGTCGCCGTCGGCGGCATCGCGCTCGGCCTGCTGGCCAGCCGCCGCGCGGACGGTTCTGCCTCGGATGAGCCCGGCGAATAGATATCGCGACATCATCAAGCAAAAAGAAAGAGCGCCGTGATTGGCGCTCTTTCTTTTTGTCGATTACACGCAATCACCGATCAGGTGATGCAGCGCCCCGGCTGAAGCTGCTTCGCCACCGGGGTCAGCACGCTCACGACAGGCTCGCATGCGATGGGGCGCGCACTGGCGGACGGCCCCTTGCTGGACCCGACGGTGACGGCCGGCGCCTTGCGCAAGGCATTGGCGGTCTCGCCGGCCGGAATGCGGATCAGGACCGACGTGTCGGGCAGGCTCGGCACCTTGAAAGACAGCGTCATGCCGCCTTGAGCGGATGGGGCGGAGGCGCGGTCGCCCTTCGCGGCGCGATCCACACCATTCATGTTGCCATTGTCGGCGCGGGCGGGAGCGATCACGCTCGCATCGCCGCGTAGGGCAGGCGCAAGCTGATCGTTGCCTGCAGCCACCTCGAGATGAACAGCGCCCAGCGCCATCACGGCAGCCACTGCGCCCAGAGTTCCTGAAGTCAGGTAAGACATCTTCTGCCTCGACCGTTGAAAAGCCGCGCTCTCTCGCGGCTCCCAAACAACGTGAGTCGCCCGGCTTTCGTTCCAGCCGGCGGAGGCAGTAGCCCTTAAGAAAAAATGTCGAAAAACATCACAAGCGCGGGAACGCTTTCGCCGCTGTCGCGTCTTACGCTGGAGCCGGTCAATCCCCCCTGCCCCTAATCGACCGGCTTCGGGGGTGTGGCCGTGGTGATGCCGGTCGCACCCCTTTTTCTTTGGAAGACCGCCGAAACAAAAAGGCCGGGACATGCGTCCCGGCCTTTTGATTTCGTCCAGAGTTTATATCAGGACGCCCGGGCCTGACGGCTGCGCGAGTTGCGCTGGAAGAACAGCGCCTGACTGGCCACCGCCGACACCATCGCCGGCTGGAACGGCTTGGAAATCAGGAACGCCGGTTCGGGCCGCTCGCCGGTGAGGAAGCGCTCGGGATAGGCGGTGATGAACACCACGGGCACCTCGAACGTCTTCAGCAGTTCGTTCACGGCGTCGAGACCCGAGCTGCCATCGGCAAGCTGAATGTCCGCCAGGATCAGTCCGGGCCGCTTCGACTTCGCCAGCGCGATCGCATCGGTGTGCGTGCGGGCCACGCCGATGACGTTATGGCCGAGATTCTTCACCAGGCTTTCGAGGTCCATGGCGATGAAGGTTTCGTCCTCGATGATGAGAACGTCGGTCGCGATTTCGGCGGCCAGTTCGCGGCCCGCCGTATCGGCGAGTTCGCGAATTTCGCCGACATTCTTGTTCAGGATGTGCGCGACCTCGTCTTCCGAAAATCCTTCCAGCGACAGCAGCAGGAAAGCCTGACGCGCGAGCGGCGTGAGATTCGACAGCCTGACTTCCGACGTGGCCTGCACGGGCGCGCTGTCCGCCGTGCCGTTGAGCGAGACGGAATTCCAGATCTTGGTGAAGAGCCGGAACAATCCGGCCCGTGCCCCCTTGTCTTCATCAAGCAAGGAAGGGTCCTGCAGCAGCGCTTCAAGCATCGCGGCGACATACGCATCGCCCGATGCCTGGTTTCCGGTCAGGGCGCGTGCATAGCGACGCAACAGTGGCAGATGTTCAGCTACAAGCTGAGAAAGAGACATACCCCCTCCATTCGACGGTTCGATTCATTTCGGACAGGCAATCGGCGATCGCCAGTTCCCCGCTGTGCACTGACTACGTTTGATACAGACAAAAGTTCCTTCCTGCTGGAACTTTCTCACATCAGCGACGTTAGACCGTCATAGAAACGAGCAGAATGGCTCTGGAGACGACCTCAGGAAGCGAGAAATGCAGCGTTTCTAAATAGTTAGTCAGGGGAAAACGGATCATTCATATGACAGACTCAAAGCCGCCGCGACCAGCCGCCAAGGGGGGTCTCAATACCGAGATCCAGTCGAGAATCGGACATCAACTCCGCGCGATGTACGACGACGTGGTCCGGCAGGGCGTGCCTGATCACTTCGCAGAGATGATCCGTCAGCTCGATTCCCAGGGCGCTGCAGAACGCATCGATACCGACATCAAAAAAGATGGGAGGGACTAATGCCTCTCACAGATTCGCTACGCGACGATATTCTGGCGACCGTGCCGAGTTTGCGCGCGTTCGCCATCTCCCTCAGCGGCAATGCCGACCGGGCTGATGACCTTGTTCAGGAGACGCTGTTGCGTGCCCTTGCGCACATCGACTCCTTCCAACCGGGTTCGAACCTTCCGGCATGGCTGTTCACGATCCTGCGCAACTTGTTCCGCTCCGACTACCGCAAGCGGCGGCGCGAGGTCGAGGACGCCGAGGGCAACCACGCCAAGACCCTGAAGACCCAGCCTGCGCAGGGCGCGCATCTGGAATTCGAGGAGTTTCGCGCGGCGCTCGACAAGCTGCCGCAGGATCAGCGCGAAGCGCTCATTCTGGTCGGCGCGTCCGGCTTCTCCTACGAGGACGCGGCGGCGATCTGCGGATGCGCGGTCGGCACTATCAAGAGCCGCGTCAACCGTGCACGCTCCAAGCTTAGCGCCCTGCTCTATGTGGACGGGGCCGAGGACTTCGGGCCGGACAACACGATCCGCGCAGTGATCGGCGGCGGCGGCGGTTAGCCGCCGTCTTCACCGAACAAGCAGGCAAACGAAAACGGCCACCTCGCGGTGGCCGTTTTTTTTTATGCGGACATCTCGTTCTTACGCGGACATCTCAGTGCAGTCCGCCCAAGGCCCAGATCAGGATAAGAACCGGAATCGGAATCCCGAGAAACCACAACAGCAGGTATCGGCCCATCACGCTTTCCCTCATATCGACATGTGTCGCCGCGTCAATTCATCGCGGGAAGGATTGTTCCGGCGGGGCCGCTCAGCGCTTTTTCACCGGCGCGCGAAGGCGCTGGGTGCGCTCCATTTCATTCTCGTCCACCACCGTCGCCATCGGCGCGACCAGTTCGTAGACATAGCTGACGTCGGTGAAATAACGCTTCGACGTGCCGCCCAGTGCTTCCGGCGCAACGCGGTCCAGCAGCACCAGACCGAATTCGCTGTCCGCCCGCCGCGTTGCTTCGCTGGTGTTGAACTCCTCCCAGCGAAAATAAAACATCGGCTCGACATCGTCGGTGACATTCCATGTCGCGGCGATATGCGGATGCTTGCCCACCAGCGACAGGCCTTCGTCGGCATGGGACGCCAATTCAAAAAACAGCAGCGACAGGCTTTGCGCCGCGCGGGCGCTGACCACGATGTCCGGACCATTGAGCGCGATGCGATCGGTATGCGGAATCGCGCGCGGCTCGAACAGGCCTTTCAGCCTGACGCCCTGCCACTGGCTTTCGCTGAGCAGCGAAACGACATGCGACATGGCGTGAATGCGGCCGATCAACAGATCGCGCGCGACATCGATATTCGCGCCATGGCGCATGGTGCGTGTCACGATGGACTGGATGACCGCGAGAATGTTTTTCACGCGATGATTCAGTTCGTCGATCACCGCGGTGAGCCGCCGCTCGAAGCCGATCCGGGTTTCGATCTCCCGGCTGAGCCGGATGTTGTTGTAGGAGACATATCCGAACAGGCCGCAGAGAATGACCGTGAGCGCCACGCCGATCAGCATGACGATGCCGGCGAGTTCCTGCGCCCGCGTCGATGGATTTGTCTTGGCGTAGTAGATCAGCGTCCAGTCCCGCGCGCCGAAAGACACCACGCGCACCAGCGGCGGATTTTCCGCATCCAGTTGTAGCGGCACCGCCGTGATATTGCCGGCGCTGTCCGCGCTGAGATTGTTCGATGCATTGCGCGGATCGCGCAGCGCCACCGAAAACAGCGAGAGTTCGTCATTGGCCAGCATCAGCGGCGCCAGCCGGTAGGAAATCGTCAGAAAGCCAGCGACGCTGTTGTTCTCGCCCTTGACCGGCGAAGCCAGCACGACGCCTATCGGCCCATCGGCCCGCAGCAGGGGAAACGGATCGGACGAGACCGGCCGGCCTTCTTCCGCCGCACGCGCCAGAATGGGCACGACAACCGGATAGGTATCCACCAACCGGCCCAGAAAGGGCCGGGTCTCGTCGTTCTGCGGCTCGACATCCATCAGCACGTCGGCCGGATCGTGAACGGTGGCCGGATTGATCGGGCTGTCGTCCATATTGCGCGGCACCGGATTGGGGGCGCCTGCCGCCTTCAGCTCGTTTAGCGCACGGCCCAACGCATCTCGCGGCACGCGGGCGATCCAGCTCGCAACCATGAAGTCGGTGCGGAACGCATAAATCGACGCGCGTAGCGGCTGCAGCGCGTGGGCCATATCGACCGTCGGCGAGCGAAACAGGCCCACCGCGACGCGGCTCAGGAGTTCGCGCTCGCTCAACCGCTCCTGAGCGAGACTGGCATGGGTATCGACCGACCGCGCCAGCGCGATCCGTGCGATCGACAACTCCTGATCGTAGACCTTCATGGCCGCAAGACCGGAGATCACCGCTCCGATCAGCGCCATCAATCCTAGAATGAGGCCGAGACGGACCACGCACTTACTCGGTAATAAAGGAGGACATCAGAGACCCGCGGACGACAAGAAAAACACTCCGGCGGTTATCGCAATGACATGCAGCAACCGAATTGACGATGATGAATTCAAGGTGGCCCATCGGATAAAGACACCTCACGCGGCCGAATGTATCGTGATTGGGTCAATTTTGGTGCGATAATTTGGTTCCGCGCCGGAGAGAAGATTTCCATCATGGTAAATCCTGCGACGGCGGGACTGTCATTGCAGCGACTGCTCGAAGGCCAGGATCGCCGGGGATGCCGGATGCGCGGCCACCATCGTGAGGCCCAGAACCACCGCCACGACCCCAAGCAGGATCACGGCGAGAAAAACGCCGCTGTAATCTCTGGACTTCGCGATGGTGCGTTGCTGTCTCATGACAGGCTAACGTCAAACCGGCGACACCCGTTCCGAAAATAGCCGCAAGGGACGCCGGTTTGTTGGCCCCTCAGCCCGCTTTGGCAGGAACCCTGGGGCGAAGCCCGCCCTTGGCCTCGATGAAGCCGATGATGCGCGCGAGCCCGTCGCTCTTTTTCAGGTTGGTCATGACGAAGGGCCGCTCGCCGCGCATCCGCTTCGCATCCGTGTCCATCTTCTCCAGCGAAGCGCCAACGTAGGGCGCCAGATCGATCTTGTTGATGACCAGAAGGTCCGATCGCGTGATGCCCGGGCCGCCCTTGGAAGGGATCTTGTCGCCGGCCGCAACATCGATGACATAGATGGTGAGGTCCGCCAGTTCCGGCGAGAACGTCGCGGCGAGATTGTCACCGCCGGATTCGATCAGCACCAGATCGAGTTCCGGAAACTTCACTCGCATGTCGGCGACCGCGGCGAGATTCATCGATGCGTCCTCGCGGATCGCGGTGTGTGGGCAGCCGCCGGTTTCGACGCCCGCGATGCGATCCGGCGTCAGCGAACCCGAACGCACCAGGAATTCCGCATCCCACTTGGTGTAGATGTCGTTGGTGATGGCCGCGATGTCATAGCGCTCGCGCATCGATTTGCAGAGCAGGTCCATCAGCGCGGTCTTGCCCGAGCCGACCGGGCCGCCGATGCCGACGCGAAGCGGACCGTTCATGCTGTTGCCCAAGTTGCTACCCATGCGATCCATCCTTTCGTGCGCGATGCACTCACGACCTGAACAATCTCGTATATTGCGTTTCATGGCGCATGCTGGCGAGATCCGCGCGGAATGTCGCGCTGCCGAGATCGTCCAGCGAGCCTTGCAGGGATTTTTCCGCCGTCTGCGCGATGACGCCTTCCAGTGCGGCGAGCGCATGCTGGCTGTCGGTCTGCCCCAGCGGGATCAGGCGCACGCCGGCGGAAATCCAGTTCGACGTGGTGGCATGAAGAAAAGCATGCAGCGTCTGCGGTAGCGAAATGCCATGTCCCGCCGCCAGCACGCCGACCGCCACGGGATATGTCACCGGACCGACGACATGCGCCGACAGAAGATCCAGCGCAGCACAATGCCAGGCGGAGCGCGCAATCTCGACAAAGGCGCGGCCCTGCGCGGTGGCTTCCAGATGGCGCTCGCGTGACGGCATGAATGCAACAGAAAGCTCCGCGATCTCTGCGAGTTTCGCGCCGTCCCCCGCCTCCGCCGCCCGCCAGGCATGACACAGCAACAGGCCATCGCAAAAACCCGCGCCGTCGAGCAGCATCGCCGCGAGCCAGTCCTGCAACGCGACCCGGTCCGTGATGTCGCCGGCCTCGACGGCCCATTCGATTCCGCTGGAATAAGAAAAAGCGCCGACAGGAAACGAGGGCGACAGCCATGTCATCAGCCGGAACAGCGCGGCGGAATCCTCGATCTCCGCCGCGACATCGTTCCGGTTGCCATCACTTATGGTCATTAGCATGGGAATGACCGTGGTGGCCGTGGTCATGATCGTGCGTGTGGCCATGATGTGCGTGATCGTGCTTGTGAGCACCATGATCGTGATGATCGTGCTTGTGGGCAGAATGATCGTGATGGGCGTGGTCGTGATGCCCATGATCGTGATGACTATGCCCGCCGCCGGAATAGGCGCCGCCTTCCGGGTCGAACGGCGCCTCGATGACGATGACGCGCGCGCCGAGGCCCTTCACCATCTCCTCGATGACATGATCGCGCCGGATGCGCAGGCCTTTGCCGACGATCTGTGTCGGCAGATGCCGGTTGCCGAGATGCCAGGCGATCCGCACCAGATGATACGGATCGCTGCCACGAATCTCCACAAGCGGTTCTGGCGCGGCGACCACCTCGATCAGGCGTCCGTCGTCCAGCATCAGCGCATCGCCGCCGCGCAGCGCGACGGCCTCTTCCAGATCGAGCAGGAACTCCAGCCCGCGGGTGCCGGTCATCGCCATGCGGCGGCGATGCCGGTCGTCGAAATCGAGCACCACCGTGTCGGCCGCGTCACTCCAGCTTCCCGGCGGGCGAACCTGCACGGCGCGGATCATGACGTCAGCTTCTGGACTTCGCCGCCAATAATGACCTCGATATTGGTCGGCGAGGCCTTGAACGGCCCGGACAGCGCGCGCCACGCTTTCAAGTGCGGCGTGAGGCGATGCGCGGCGAGATGATCGTGGCTTTCCCAACGCTCCACGAACACGAACGTATCCGGATCGGACACGCTGCCATGAAGATCGTAGGCGATGCAGCCCGGCTCCTTGCGGGTCTCGGCAATGCAATCCTTCGCGCCGGCGACATAAGCCGCGCGATGTTCCGGCTTCACCTTGGTGGTGGCGACAACGTAGATCATCGGACCTCCACATTCGCCGGGGTGATCACTTCGATCTTCGGCGGGGCGGCAAGACACTTCACCACAACGCGGCCGAACGTCTTCATATGCTCGGCGGCGCGATGAGGCACCAGCGCCTCGGCGTTTTCCCACTGCTCGACGAACACCAGCTTGGTGGGATCGGTGACACTCTCGTGCAGATCGTAGGCGATGTTTCCCGGCTCCTTGCGGGTCGCCGCGATGCAGGCTTTCGCCGCTTCGATCAGGTCCGCGCGTGTTTCCGGCTTGATGGTCAAGGTCGCAACAACATAGATCAAGGCAGTCCTCCCGACATTTCTTTTGTCGAACGGACCCTAGTACATGAAATAGCGCTGCGCCATGGGCAGCACCTCGGCGGGCGCGCAGGTCAGCAATTCGCCGTCGGCCCGCACTTCGTAAGTTTCCGGATCGACTTCGATGTTCGGCGTCTCGCCGTTGTGGATCATGCTTTTCTTGGAGATGCGGCCGCGCGTGTTTGAAACAGGATACAGCGTCTTGGCGATGCCGAGTTTCTTGGCCAGCCCCGACGCAATCGCCGCCTTCGAGGTGAACACCACCGACGAGGCCGTCAGCGATTTGCCGAAGGCCGCGAACATCGGCTGATAATGCACCGGCTGCGGCGTCGGAATCGATGCATTCGGATCGCCCATCGGCGCGGCGACGATCGAGCCCGCCTTCACGATCAGATCAGGCTTCACGCCGAAGAACGCGGGCGACCACAGCACGAGGTCGGCCATCTTGCCTTTCTCAACCGAGCCGAGCAGCTTCGACACGCCGTGCGCGATGGCGGGATTGATAGTGTACTTGGCGATGTAGCGCTTCACGCGGAAATTATCGTTGTCCCTGCCCTTGTCTTCCGCCAGCGCGCCACGCTGCTTTTTCATTTTGTCCGCCGTCTGCCAGGTGCGGATGATGACTTCGCCAAGGCGGCCCATTGCCTGCGAGTCGGATGAGAGCATCGACAGTGCGCCGATGTCGTGAAGGATATCCTCCGCCGCGATGGTTTCCTTGCGGATGCGGCTTTCGGCAAACGCCAGATCTTCCGCGATCGACGGATCGAGATGGTGACAGACCATCAGCATGTCGAGATGTTCGTCGATGGTGTTTTTCGTGAACGGCCGCGTCGGATTGGTGGACGACGGCAGCACGTTCTTCAGGCCCGCGACCTTGATGATATCCGGCGCATGGCCGCCGCCCGCGCCTTCGGTGTGGAAGGCATGAATGGTGCGGCCCTTGAACGCCTTTACGGTGTCTTCGACAAAGCCGGACTCGTTCAGCGTGTCGGTGTGGATCATCACCTGAATGTCGTGATCGTCCGCAACCGAGAGGCAGTTGTCGATCGCGGCGGGCGTCGTGCCCCAGTCCTCGTGCAGCTTGAGCGCGCAGGCGCCAGCCTTGATCATCTCCACCAGCGCGGCGGGGCGCGAGGCATTGCCCTTGCCGGAAATACCGAGATTCACCGGGAAGGCGTCGAACGACTGGATCATCCGCGCGATGTGCCACGGCCCCGGCGTGCAGGTGGTGGCGAAAGTGCCGTGCGACGGACCTGTGCCGCCACCCAGCATCGACGTGACGCCGCTCATCAGCGCGTGCTCGATCTGCTGTGGGCAGATGAAATGAATGTGCGAGTCGAAACCGCCCGCGGTGAGGATCTTGCCTTCGCCCGCGATCACATCGGTGCCGGGGCCGATCACGATAGTGACGCCAGGCTGAATGTCCGGATTGCCCGCCTTGCCGATGGCGGAGATGTAGCCTTCCTTGATTGCGACGTCGGCCTTCACGATGCCCCAGTGATCCACGATCAGTGCGTTGGTGATGACGGTGTCCGCCGCGCCTTGCCGGTTCGTGACCTGCGACTGGCCCATGCCGTCGCGGATCACCTTGCCGCCGCCGAACTTCACCTCCTCGCCGTAAGTGGTGAAATCCTTTTCCACCTCGATGATGAGGTCGGTGTCGGCAAGCCGCACCCTGTCGCCCGTGGTGGGACCGAACATGTCCGCATAGACGGAGCGGGAAATCTTGGTGGCCATTAGTCGGCTCCCTTGGCGAGATGCGTCATCCTGAGGTACGAAGCCACTCCTGCGGCGAGCCTCGGAGGATGACGCGACTGAGTGTGGCGAGACATGTTCACAGCTTGCCGCTCACATCGCCGCGGAAGCCGTAGACCACGCGCTTGCCCGCCAGTGCGACCAGACGGACCTCGCGGGTCTGTCCCGGCTCGAAGCGCACGGCGGTGCCCGCCGCAATGTCGAGGCGCATGCCGCGCGCCTTCTTGCGGTCGAACTTCAGCGCAGGATTGGTTTCGAAGAAATGATAGTGCGAGCCGACCTGGATCGGCCGGTCGCCGGTGTTGGCCACCGTCAGCGTCACCGTCTTGCGTCCGGGATTGAGTTCGATGTCGCCGTCCTTGATGAAGAATTCACCGGGGATCATCTCAAAGCCTCATCGGATCGGTTCATGGACGGTGACGAGCTTCGTTCCGTCCGGGAACGTCGCCTCGACCTGAATGTCGTGGATCATCTCGGCAATGCCGTCCATGCACTGCGCGCGGGTGATCACTTCAGCGCCCGCCTTCATCAGGTCCGCAACGCTGCGCCCGTCGCGTGCGCCCTCCAGAATGAAATCCGAAATCAGCGCCACCGCTTCGGGATGGTTCAGCTTGACGCCGCGCTCGAGGCGGCGGCGGGCGACCATCGCCGCGACGGAAATCAGCAGCTTGTCTTTTTCGCGGGGAGACAGGTTCATGCGCGCAGCACCCGATAAATTAGTTCAACCAACGATTAATTCAGCCAGAGTCGCGGCAGCCCGGAGGGGCTCACGCGCTCCAATACCTTCATCATATCGGCACGAAGCCGCGCCGCATCCTGAGCGCAGAAACGCGCCATTGCAAATCCGTTCCACGCCGAGATGCCGACCTCCGCGCCGAACGTATCGGATACTTCGCGGATACGAGCGACGATGGCTTCGTCGCCCGGCACGATCAGCGCCGTGCCGATGGCCACACCTCCGCCCGCCACCGCGCGGCGCGCGAGCTTGGCTGCAATGTCGCCATTCAGCCGCACCGTTTCGGCGAACACAAGTTTGCCATCGATCCGCATCCGCCAGCGGTCGATGAAAGCGCCCTGCGTCATCACTTCGCCCATGGCCGCGCGGCCGAACACCACGATCTCGCACAACAGAAGCGAAGCATTCCCTGACAGATCGATGTCGATGCGGCGCGCGACGCGGGCGCGATCGAACAGGATGGTTTCCTGCGGCAGCCAGGCAAGGCGTGCATCAGCGCCAGCGCGCAGCGCGATGTTCACCTGCGCATCGGGGCCGTGGGAGCGATAAATTTTCTCGGCAGCCGCAGTGGTCACCGTGAGATGCGCGCCATCGTTTGCAGCAATGTCGATGTCGAAGCGGTCGCCGCCCGCGATGCCGCCCGCCGTATTGACGAACACGGCGGAGAGGCCCTGCTGTTCCGGCGAGGGAAAACGCACGCGAAGCGATCCGGATTCATGCAACTCGCGCCGCCGGGTCGCACCGTCTTTCAGATGCACATCGAACCGCACCGCGCCCACCGCGCGGTTGGCCGCGAATGTCTCCGCTGACGATATGACATTGCTCTGCATTGCCCCGGCACCCGTTACGTTCACCGCCTCAGAGCGCCATCTGGCGGCTGATCTCGGCGGGATCGAGACCTGCGCGGTCGCAGGTGTACTTCACCGCGCCGCGATCCATCACCGCGAAATTGTCACCTAGCTCGCAGGCGAAGTCGAGATATTGTTCGACCAGAACGATGGCCATGGTGCCGAGGCTGCGCAGATAGGAAATCGCGCGGCCGATATCCTTGATGATCGAGGGCTGGATGCCTTCGGTCGGCTCGTCGAGCAGGAGCAGCTTCGGACGCATCACCAGCGCGCGGCCGATCGCGAGTTGCTGCTGCTGGCCGCCGGACAGATCCCCGCCGCGGCGGCCCAGCATGGTGTTCAGCACCGGGAACAGCGAGAACACGTCGTCTGGAATGTTGCGGTCGCTGCGCTTGAGCGGGCCGAACCCGGTCTTGAGATTTTCCTCCACCGTCAACAGCGGGAAAATCTCGCGGCCCTGCGGCACGAAGCCAATGCCCTTGCGGGCCCGCTCATACGGCTTTAGCGGGCCGAGATCGGCGCCGTCGAAGGTGATCGAGCCGTCACGGACGGGATACTGGCCGACCAGCGCGCGCAGCAGACTGGTCTTGCCGACGCCGTTGCGCCCGAGCACGCAGGTAACCTTGCCGGGCTCTGCCGTCAGCGAGACGCCGCGCAGCGCCTGCGCAGCGCCATAGTAAAGCGTGATGTTGTCGACGTTCAGCATTGCTACCTCTCTTGTCCCGGACGCGACGCAGCGCGAAGCGATGCGCCGCTGAGCCGGGACCGTATCGGTTCGTGGCGGTCCCGGTTCTGCAGAGCGGCGCTGCGCACCGCACTGCGCCCGGGACACCAGGAGAAAGAATCCTTATCCATCACCGCCCCAGATACACTTCGATGACGCGTTCGTTGTTCGAGACCTGATCGAGCGAACCTTCCGCCAGAACCGAGCCTTCGTGCAGGCAGGTGACGCGGACGCCGAGTTCGCGCACGAAGGTCATGTCGTGTTCGACCACGACCACGGTCTTCTCCTTGTTGATCTCCTTCAGAAGCTCGGCGGTCTGATGCGTCTCCACATCGGTCATGCCGGCCACCGGCTCGTCGACCAGAAGAAGCTTCGGGTCCTGAGCCAGCAACATGCCGATCTCCAGCCACTGTTTCTGGCCATGGGACAGTGCGCCCGCGAGACGGTCGCGCGACTCCTGCAGCCGGATCGTCTCCAGCACGCGGTCGATGCGCTCGCTCTCGGCGCGTGAGCCGCGCCAGAACAACGTGCCGCGCACGCTGTGGTCGACATTAAGCGCCAGCAGCAGGTTGTCCTGCACGGTCTGGCTCTCGAACACTGTCGGCTTCTGGAATTTGCGGCCGATGCCGAGTTCGGCAATCTGGGTTTCGTCCAGCCGCGTCAGGTCCACCCTGCCGTCGAACAGCACGTCGCCCTCGTCCGGCTTGGTCTTGCCGGTGATGATGTCCATCATCGTGGTCTTGCCCGCGCCGTTCGGGCCGATGATGGCGCGCATTTCACCAGGTGCGATGGTCAGCGACAAATTATTGATGGCGTGAAAGCCGTCGAACGACACATGCACGCCGTCGAGATAGAGCATGGCGGAGGTGGCGCGGGTATCCATGATATTCATCGGCCTACTCCGCCAGACTTGGTTCGGGCAGATTTGGTTTGGTCACGCCGTCTTCTGCCGCCGCGCTGACGGCATTGGCGTCGATCTGCTCCCGCCGCTTCTCCCACCAGTCGCGCGCAGTGCCGACGATGCCCTTCGGCAGCAGCAGCGTCACCAGAATGAACAGCGCGCCGAGCATGAACAGCCAGTACGGCGCGAGCGGCCCGGAGGTGAATGTGGTCTTGGCGTAGTTGACCACGATGGCGCCGAGCGCCGCGCCGGTAAGCGTACCGCGGCCGCCGACCGCGACCCAGATCACCGCTTCGATGGAGTTGCCCGGCGCGAACTCGCCGGGATTGATGATGCCGACCTGCGGCACGTAAAGCGCACCGGCGACGCCGGCCATGCAGGCGGAAAGCGTGAACACGAACAGCTTGTAGTTCTCGACGCGATAGCCGAGGAAGCGTGTGCGCGATTCCGCATCGCGCACCGCGATCAGCACCTTGCCGAGCTTCGAGGTAACGATAGCGCGGCAGATGATGAAGGCGAGCGCGAGCGCCACGCAGGACAGGACGAACAGCACCGCGCGAGTGCCCTGCGCCTGTACGTTGAAGCCGAGGATGTCCTTGAAATCGGTCAGGCCGTTGTTGCCGCCGAATCCGAAGTCGTTGCGGAAGAAGGCCAGCAGCAGCGCATAGGTCATCGCCTGGGTGATGATGGAGAGATACACGCCGGTGACGCGCGAACGAAACGCCAGCCAGCCGAAGCAGAAGGCGAGCAGGCCCGGCACCAGCACCACCATCAGCGCGGCAAACCAGAACATGTCGAAGCCGTGCCAATACCACGGCAGCTTTGAATAGTTCAGGAACACCATGAAGTCCGGCAGCACCGGATTGCCGTAGACGCCGCGCGAGCCGATCTGCCGCATCAGGTACATGCCCATCGCATAGCCGCCAAGCGCGAAGAACGCGCCGTGGCCGAGCGAGAGGATGCCGCAATAGCCCCAGATCAGATCGATCGAGAGCGCGAGGATGGCGTAGCAGAGATACTTGCCGAACAGCGCCATCAGATAGGTCGGCACCTGCAGGGCTGAGGATTCCGGCAGCAGCAGGTTCGACAGCGGCACGAGAATGCCGACTGCGGCAACGATCAGCAGGAAGGCTGTCGCGCTTTTGTTCAGCGAGCGAGTGAGAAAATAGGGCGTCATGCTTCCACCGACCGGCCCTTGAGCGCGAACAGTCCGCGCGGCCGCTTCTGGATGAACAGAATGATCAACACGAGAATAGCGATCTTGCCGAGCACGGCGCCCGCCACCGGCTCAAGAAACTTGTTGGCCATGCCGAGCGAGAGCGCGCCGACCAGCGTGCCCCACAGATTGCCGACGCCGCCGAACACCACCACCATGAACGAATCGATGATGTAGCTCTGGCCGAGATTCGGGCTGACATTGTCGATCTGCGACAGCGCCACGCCGGCGATGCCGGCAATGCCGGAGCCGAGGCCGAAGGTCAGCGCATCGACGCGCGAAGTGGGAATGCCCATGGACGCGGCCATGCGGCGGTTTTGCGTGACCGCGCGCATTTCGAGGCCGAGCGCGGTGAACCGCAGCATCGCCTGCAGGATGACGAACACCGCGATGGTGAAGACCACGATCCAGAGCCGGTTGTAGGTGATCGTCAACTGCCCGATGTCGAACGAGCCGCTCATCCATGACGGATTGCCGACTTCGCGGTTGGTCGGTCCGAACAGGGTGCGCACCGCCTGCTGGATCACCAGCGACACGCCCCAGGTCGCGAGCAGGGTTTCCAGCGCGCGGCCGTAAAGAAAGCGGATCACCGTGCGCTCGATCAAGATGCCGATCAGGCCCGCGATCAGGAACGCCAGCGGCACCGCGATCAGGAGCGAATAGTCGAACAGGCCCGGATAATTGGTGCGGATCAGGTCCTGCACCACGAAGGTGACATAAGCACCGATCATCACCATCTCGCCATGCGCCATGTTGATAACGCCCATCACGCCGAAGGTGATGGCGAGGCCGATAGCGGCGAGCAGCAGCACCGAGCCGAGCGAAAGGCCATACCATGCGTTCTGCGCCACCGCCCACATGGCAAGGCTGTTGTTGATCGAGCCGATGGCGTTGGCCGCGGCGCGCGCCACGGCCGGCGGCTGATCCGAAGGCAATCCCGTCAGCATCGCCAACGCATCCTGATCGCCGCGGGCGCGGATCACCGAGATCGCATCGATCTTGTCGGCTTCGCTGGCGTCGGACTTCGCCAGCACGATCGCCGCTTTCGCCTCGGCAAAGGCGCGCCTGTTGGCCTTGCCGGTTTCCTTCTTCAAGGCGTCTTCGATGGCGGGAAGGAACGCCTCGTCGGGAGTTTTGAAGACGGACTGTGCAGCCGCGAGGCGCGCGGCAGGATCGGGCGACAGCAGCGTCAGGCCGCCGAGCGCCGCCGAAACCACACCGCGCAGGCGATTGTTGAGGCGCACATTGCTGGCATCCGCCGGAAGCGCGGCGACAGGCGCGCCGGTGATGGCGTCCAGCACCTTGTCGTCCGCGGTTTTGATGAAAACCTTTTTGCTTTCCGCATCGAACATCAGGCGGCCGTCCTGCAGCGCACTGATGATGGCATAGGCCTGCGGGTTGCCGCTGGTGGCAACAACGCCCACGGCCTCCTGCGTGTCTGAAAAATCGTCGTTAGCGAATTGCGCGACCGCGTCCTCGAAGGCGCTCGCAAACGCGGGCAGGCCCGAGACGACGATCAGCACCAGCGCGATGAGCAGCGCGCGGCTGCGATGGATAATGGATGAAAACACGTCACAACCCCGGCAGAGGATGTGGAAGGCGGCGACTGCCGCCGCCTTCCGATGTCATTGCATCAGAGCGAGGAGATCAGGAGGCCTGACCGCCGCACTTGTTGGTCTTGACGTTGAAGTTGCCGCACTTCTTGCCGACCCAGTCGCCGATCAGGTCCTTGGAGCCTTCCAGCTCCTTCGACCATGCATCGCCAGGCACGAGGTCCTTGGTCTTCCACACCACATCGAACTGGCCGTCACCCTTGATCTCGCCGATGAACACCGGCTTGGTGATGTGATGGTTCGGCAGCATCTTCGAGGTGCCGCCGGTCAGGTTCGCGGCTTCGGTGCCAGGAAGCGCATCGATCACCTTGTCGGCATCGGTGGACTTCACCTTCTCCACCGCCTTCACCCACATGTTGAAGCCGATAACGGTCGCTTCCATCGGGTCGTTGGTGGTGCGCTTCGGGTTCTTCGTGAACGCCTGCCAGTCCTTGATGAACTTGGTGTTGGCCGGGGTCTTGATGGACTCGAAGTAGTTCCAGGCCGCGAGATGGCCGACCAACGGCTTGGTGTCGATGCCGGCGAGTTCTTCCTCACCCACCGAGAATGCCACCACCGGAATGTCGGTCGCCTTGATGCCCTGGTTGCCAAGCTCCTTGTAGAACGGGACGTTGGCGTCGCCGTTGATGGTCGAGACCACCGCCGTCTTCTTGCCGGCCGAGCCGAACTTCTTGATGTCCGACACGATCGTCTGCCAGTCGCTATGACCAAACGGCGTGTAGTTGATCATGATGTCTTCCTGCTTGACGCCCTTCGACTTCAAGTAGGCTTCGAGGATCTTGTTGGTGGTGCGCGGATAGACGTAGTCGGTGCCCGCCAGCACCCAGCGCTTCACCGAGCCGCCGTCCTTGCTCATCAGGTAATCGACGGCGGGGATCGCCTGCTGGTTCGGCGCCGCACCGGTGTAGAACACGTTACGCTCGGACTCTTCGCCCTCGTACTGGACCGGATAGAACAGGATGCTGTTCAGTTCCTTGAACACCGGCAGCACGGACTTGCGCGACACCGAGGTCCAGCAACCGAACACGACGGCGACCTTGTCCTTGGTGATCAGTTCGCGGGCCTTCTCGGCGAACAGCGGCCAGTTCGAAGCCGGATCGACCACCACGGCCTCAAGCTTCTTGCCGTTCACGCCACCCTTCTTGTTCTGCTCGTCGATGAGGAACAGAACCGTATCCTTCAGCGTAGTTTCGCTGATGGCCATGGTGCCGGACAGCGAGTGAAGCACGCCGACCTTGATGGTGTCGTCGGCGGCCTTTGCCCCCCCAACGGAAGCGAGACCGAGGAAAAGACCGGCGGTCGCCGCCAGCCACTTTCGGCGGCTGAACGACGCGACGGCAGCAGTATTGGAATGCGTAAACATGCGATGTCATCTCCCTGACGCAGACGTGAAACGCTTGTGCGACGGCTCACGGGCCGCGGCGTTAAGGAGATCGCAAGAACTATGCCATGGGGCAGATTCTCGTAATATGCTGATTTTTATGTAGAAATTTTAAGCCGCCCGAAACGCCGACAACGGCTGCTCAAATCATGGGCGGCGGCGAAGCTCTGAGCTTCGCCTCTGCACATAAAATCATCAAATTGTGATGCATGGCTAAATCTCAAGCAGGAAATTCGGTTCCATCGGCCCAAACCCTTTACTGCTTTGCCAGTTTGCTGCCGATTTCACCTTGAATCCGCCGCCTTCCTGGCTCATATGAGCGCCACGACCTTGAGAATCATCAGGTCCTTGCGAGCCGCGTGTTCTGATCCCGTTTACGGTTTCTGGCTTGCCTCACTCAGCTAACCAGAGCCGACGCCCCAGACACGCGGGTGTCTCCGACACCCGCCCGCACCCGGCATCCCGCCGGGCGTGCGTTGCGACTCATAGAAAGATACCCGTTTGACCTCCTTTCAGGATTTCGGCCTCGCCGATCCCATTTCGCGTGCGCTTAAAGAAGAAAACTACGTCACGCCCACCCCGATCCAGGCCCAGACCATTCCCATCGCGCTGACCGGACGCGACGTCATCGGCATCGCCCAGACTGGCACCGGCAAGACCGCATCCTTCGCGCTGCCGATCCTGCATCGCCTGCTGGACAACCGCATCAAGCCGCAGCCCAAGACCTGCCGCGTGCTGGTGCTGAGCCCGACCCGTGAACTCTCCGGCCAGATCCTCGACAGCTTCAACGCCTATGGCCGCCACATGCGCCTGACCTCGGCGCTGGCGATCGGCGGCGTGCCGATGGGCCGTCAGGTCCGTTCGGTCATGCAGGGCGTCGAAGTCATGGTCGCCACACCGGGCCGCCTGCTCGACATGGTTCAGGGCAATGCGCTCAAGCTCAATCAGGTCGAATTCCTCGTCCTCGACGAGGCCGACCGCATGCTCGACATGGGCTTCATCAACGACATCCGCAAAATCGTCGCCAAGCTGCCGATCAAGCGCCAGACCCTGTTCTTCTCGGCCACCATGCCGAAGGACATCGCCGACCTCGCCGACCAGATGCTGAACAACCCGGCCCGTGTCGCGGTCACCCCGGTGTCCTCCACGGTCGAGCGCATCACCCAGAAGGTGCTGCAGGTCGACCACTCGGCCAAGCCCGCCATTCTGGCGCAGCTTCTCAAGAACGAGCCCGTCAACCGCGCGCTGGTGTTCACCCGCACCAAGCACGGCGCCGACAAGGTCGTGAAAGGCCTTGTGAAAGCGGGCATTCCAGCGGAAGCCATTCACGGCAACAAGTCGCAGAACCACCGCGAGCGCGTGCTGGCGGCGTTCCGCACCGGCGACATCCGCACGCTGGTCGCGACCGACATCGCCGCCCGCGGCATCGACGTCGACGGCATCAGCCATGTCATCAACTTCGACCTCACCAACATTCCGGAAACCTATGTCCACCGCATCGGCCGCACCGCGCGCGCCGGCGCCGACGGCACCGCGATTTCGCTGGTGGCAGGGGCTGAGGAACTCGGCTACCTGCGCGACATCGAACGGCTGATCAAGGTCAACCTCCCGAAGGAAGACCTCCGCACGCCGGGCCACCAGCAGCGTCCGGCCCCGACCGCCTCGCAGCAGCGCCAGGGTCAGGGTCAAAGCCGCCACTCCCACGGTCACGGCCATGGCGGTCATGGTCATGGCCCCCGCGCCAATGACGGCGCCCCGGGATCGCAGGGTCCGCGCCGCCGCAGGCGTCCCGGCGGCGGTAACGGCATGGTCCAGACCAACCGCCATGAAAGCGGACGGCAGGAAAATGCCCGTCATGAGCAGGCGCGCCCTTCTCACGGCAATGGCGGGGATGGTATTCAAGGCGTCGCATTTCTTCACCGGGACAGCCGGCCTGCGAAGACGCAGGGCCAAAAGCGCAACCAGCGGCCGCACCGTTCGTAATCAATTCATCTAAAGGACCTGAAAACCCCTATGGCGAAAGAAGAACTGATCCAGTTTGAAGGACTGGTGACCGAAATCCTCCCCGATGCGCGCTATCGCGTCCAGCTCGATGCCGGGCACGAGATCGTTGCCTACACCGCAGGCAAGATGAAGAAGAACCGCATCAAGACGCTGGCCGGCGACCGCGTCACCATCGAGATGTCGCCTTACGATCTCGAAAAGGGCCGCCTGATTTTCCGCCACAAGGACGAGCGTCCGGCCGGTGCCGGCGGCCCGCCCCGCGGCGCTCCGCCGCGCGGACAGTTTCGCCGCCGGTAACAGCCTCTCTGCCCGCAACACTATGCAGACCGCGCATGGCACACGCCATGCGCGTTTCTCGCCGCTTCGCCCGCCGATCAAAAATCCGTGCACCTCAGGATTGTTTTGGGGGCCTTTCTCGCCTATGATTAAGAGATCGATCTTCGGCCGGACGACATAGCTATCCACCGGTACAGCCGGTTTACGCTGCGACCTCATCCAAATTTCGATCTCACCGGCCCATTAAGGCGTGGGCTTAGACGATATACATCTTGAGAAGGACTACCTGCGTGAGCATGGGAACTGTGAAGTGGTTCAACGCGACCAAGGGCTACGGATTTATTCAGCCGGACGATGGCGGCAACGACGTGTTCGTTCACATCAGCGCTGTTGAGCGCGCCGGCCTCGGCACGCTGCGCGAAGGCCAGAAGATCAGCTACGAAATCGTTGCCGATCGCCGTTCGGGCAAGTCGTCGGCCGACAATCTCCGGGCCGCTGGCTAACCTGATGTCTGCCGGCTGACGCCGCGGACTTTTTCAGGACCGACCGAATACAAAAGGCCGCGCTTTTTGCGCGGCCTTTTTTGTTGTCAAAGCTTTGTTGTCAAATTCTGGACCCGAACTGCCCGTCTTGCCGGCGCGGGTTTGGCGCTACACTACGGACACGACGTGGTGGTGCCGTAGAGAACGCAACTCGACTGACGCGGACGGGCGTAGGTCTCGTCCGACAGCGGGACCGATCCGTGTATGACGTAGCCCGCGATCGGCGTGTAGATGTAGGTGACCTCGCTCCAGATCAACTCCGTATTCGGAATCAGAAGTTTCGCTGGAACGGTTGTAATGACATCTCCGGCAGTACGGCCTGCACTTACCGTAACGGAGCTGCCATTGACGACACCTTTGTAACTCCAGACCACCTTGACCTTGCTCGATGCATCGATCCAGATCGCCGAGACCTGCTGCAGTGTCATGGTTGTCGACGTCACGGTATACGGAGTCATCACGGCGCTACCGATCTTGAAGAAATTCGAGAGGTCGGTGGAGGTCACATTCGTTCCCTGTGACACGAGATCCGACAGCGTGCGCGCAACCAAGGTCACCTTGCGGTCGATCGCCACGCCGCTCGAGACATCGATGGTGCCGAATATCAGCGTCAGCATCAACGGCAGGATAAACGCGAACTCGACAGCGGCCAGACCTCGCCGGTCCTTGCCGAACCGGACGCCGAGACGCCGCCCGTAACGCGTGCCCCTGAGCATGGAAATCGCCTTCATCGTCACACTCACTGAGGTTCGACGCGGAACGCCGCCGTCGCCGCCAGCAGGCGCCTGGCGTTCGACGTGTTGCGGCCGAGATTCGCGATGTTGTAGCCAAGCTGGGTCACGAACAGCGGCCACTGGTAGAAGGCGCGCACGACCACGGTGCTGGTGCTGCCGCCCGGCGAAGTCTGATAGGTGAAATTATTGCTGACGAAATTTCCCGAACCATCAATCGGGTTGGTGATGTTGATCGCAGTCCCTGCTGCGTAGGATTTCACGTCCACATAGATGTTGTCGCAACTGAACATAAAGCTCAGGCGATTGCAGAGGTCCTGCTTGAACTGGGCCTGCGTCATGTTGGCGTCCTGCGCCTGATGGGTCAGCATCAGGCGGGCGGAATCCTGCGTGCCGGTTTCAAGAACCTGCGCCGCGAAATACATGATTCCGGTTTCGATCACCGCGAACAGCAGCGCAAAGAATATCGGCGCGACGAACGCGAATTCGATCACCGCGGAGCCGCGGCGGTTGCGGCGGAAACGGCGCAATGCCTTGTTGAGATCAATCATTGAGGACGCACGGGAGCGCATCATTCCATCCTCGGCAGCGGAAATAACTACCGCCGAGAATACGCGACAGAGATTGTCGAATGCTTGCGCGGGATCAGAACAAGATGCAGCGCGGAATTAACCGATCGTTAACCGCGAAAATCCACGCCGGCGCCAGGCATCAAGGTTTCGCTGCCGCCGCGCTGGCCTGGTTGTTGAGATTGTCCGTCTGGGCCAACGTCTGGGTGAAGTAGTTCTGCCCATCGCCGAGGGTCACGCGGCGCTGGCAGGCCGGCGTGCAGCTATAGGACTCGCGATCGACGCCGCGAAACACCGTCACCATTTTTTCGCTCGGCCCTTCGACCTGAATGGCGCGGTCGGCCAGAACGCTGCCGCCGCGGTCCATGGCGATCAGGTTGGTCGAGCCGTACCCCTTGCCGGTCACGATCACCATGCCGCCGGATTGCAGGGTCACGTCCGCGATCAGCGGATTTCCGACCACAATGGTGGTGACCTTCTCCGGCAGCTTGATAACCTTTGCCTGATCGACAACCACCGCGACTGCATCGTCAGCAGCGCCGGCGAATGTCACAACCGGACACATGAAGATCGCGGCAACCAGACAGCGCAGCGCCACCGGCGCATTCACAAAACCGCGCGAGACTTTCATCGACATACTTTACTCCGGGACATCAACAAGCCGGCCATGAATGATACGCAACGGGGCCGGCGCCCGACATGGCAAATCTGCCGTTAATTGATGAATGAACCGCAAACATCGGGGCGCCACGCGCGCATTCCGGAGGCCGGAAGCGACTTGAATCATTGCGGCGACACGGGAAAACAGCACCGCCTCCAATTTTATCGATCGCGTTAGAGCGGCGTTTACCCTCTGCAAGAAGAGCCGAATACCCCGGTCTTTCGGCAATCGAATTAACTGCGCTGCAATTCCTCCCACGTAGGTTGACGCCATGGTCACGGTGGTTTCCGCCCCGCAACGACCAGAGTTATCTAGCCACGTGTACAAATGGAGTTACCCATGACCAAGCTCGTTGCCCGTTTCGTCAAGGACGAGTCCGGCGCCACCGCAATCGAATACGGCCTGATCGCTGCCGGTATCGCTCTGGCGATCATCACCGCCGTGAACAGCGTCGGCTCGAACCTCAGCAGCAAGTTCGACACCATCGCAGGCTCGCTGAAGTAAGTCGCGACGTCTTTGCAGATCAAAGGGCTTCGGGAAACCGAGGCCCTTTTGTTTTCACTCCAGGCCACCGGCTTGTCATGAAACAATTCAATGCCAGCCAGACGTCACGCCCCTCCGGCCCATTTGTGCGCCTGTTGGGCGGCGATGCGGTCCGTCTGGTCTGCGCGGCGCTGATCCTGGCCTCGGTCGCGGCATGGTTCCGGATCGTCAGCATCTGGTAGCGCGCGTTTCTGCATTCTTCATTTCTGCTGGTTAGTGTGCCGCATCTCCATCCACCGGGCTGCAGCAGCCCGTTTACGAGATTCGGTGCCCATGATCCTCGACCTTGCCCGTCTCTTCCTGTTTCCGGCGCTGATGGCTTTCGCCGCGGCAAGCGATCTGTTCACGATGACGATTCCCAACCGCGTCTCGCTGTTGCTGATCGCGGGCTTTTTCGTTCTGGCCGGTTTCGGCGGCATGCCGCTGGAGCAGATCGGGCTGCATGCGGCGGCTGGCCTGACGGTGCTCGTCGTGGCGTTCGCCTGCTTCGCATTCGGCTGGATCGGTGGTGGAGACGCCAAGGTCGCGGCGGCAGTCGGTCTGTGGTTCGGCTTTCCGCCGCTCACCAACTATCTGCTCTATGCGTCCCTGATCGGCGGCGCGCTCACTCTGCTGCTGCTGGAATTCCGGCGATGGCCGCTGCCTTACGCCTTGGGCTCGCAGGATTGGCTGGAGCGTCTTCATCGCAAGGAGA
Source organism: Afipia sp. (assembly GCA_017308575.1). GTDB lineage: Bacteria > Pseudomonadota > Alphaproteobacteria > Rhizobiales > Xanthobacteraceae > Afipia. Next base: position 1,001,834 of record JAFKEQ010000001.1, on the reverse strand, counting down.
CGGGCATTCCCTACGGCATCGCCCTCGCCCTCGGCGCGCTGATCATCTATCCGGAGACGGACTGGATCAAGGCGGTCGATCTCACCCGCTTCATCGGACAATAAGCTTCCTGCAGGATGCGCATCGTCACCGGAACGTCCGTCCGGCAACGAATGCGCACGCACGCCGCCTTGCGGTTCCGCGCACGACCGCAATATCTCGTTAACGCGATTTAGATACGCCTCATTAACCATGCTTTGACGTTTAACTGGTCAAATCCGACCACAGCGACGGCTCCGTCGCGGCGTGATGTGGAAAGTGAAGCGTATGAATACCGCGCGGGTTGTCGTCCTTGCTGTTGCCGTCTGCGCCGGTGGCGCCGCCGCCTATCTCGCGAGCGGTTCGTCTCCTCGGCCGGTGGAACAGGCCGTCCGGACCGACACCACCGACGTGCTTGTGGCCCGCAGCGACATCGCGCTCGGCCAGACCGTCACCCCGGACGATATGCAATGGCAGTCCTGGCCGGCGACGTCGACCAGCTCCACCTTCATCCGCCGCAACGATCGCCCGGAAGCGCTGAGCCAGATCGTCGGCTCGATCGCGCGCTCGCCCTTCGTCGCAGGCGAACCGATCCGCGAAACCAAGCTGGTGAAAGGCAACGGCTCCGGCTTCATGGCCGCGATCCTGCCCACCGGCATGCGCGCGATTTCGACCGAAATTTCGCCGGAAACCGGCGCGGGCGGCTTCATCCTGCCGAACGACAAGGTCGACGTCATTCTCACCCGGCGCGAGCGCGTCGCAGGCCGGACCGGCGAGACCGAAACCATCAATTCCCAGACCATTCTCAACAACATCCGCGTTCTCGCGATCGATCAGACCATCGGCGAGAAAGACGGACAGAAGGTCGTGGTCGGCAAGACCGCGACGCTCGAACTGAAAGCGGAACAGGCGGAAGCGCTGGCGCGTGCCCGGCAGTCGGGAACGCTGTCGCTCGCATTGCGCAGCCTGGTCGACGCCACCCAGCAGCAGGCGACCGACGACACCGAGGGCAAGCGCGACACCGTCAACATCGTCCGCTTCGGCGTTCCCACGACAACGACGACACGCAAGTGATCAGAAGGATCCGAGACATGAGGCAGGAAGGACATCAGGCACCCGTGCGGACCTTCGCGGTGCGTGCCCTGTCGTTTGCCGCGATTTCAGTGCTGACGCCCGGTCCCATCCTGTCACCGGTGCTCGCCGCCGACTATGGCGCACCGGCGCTCGCATCGGCCGCCGGACAGATGAATGCGCGCTTTCTGCCGCTCGGCATCGGCAAATCCGTGGTCGTCGACCTGCCACGCGACGTCAAGGACGTGCTTGTCGCCGACCCGAAGATCGCCAACGCGGTCGTGCGCTCGGCGCAGCGCGCCTATATCATCGGCGCCGCGGTCGGCCAGACCAATATCGTCTTCTTCGATTCGTCGGGACAGCAGATCGCTGCCTATGACATCGCGGTGACTCGGGATCTCAACGGCGTTCGCGCGGCGCTGAAGCAGGCGTTTCCGCAGTCCGATATCCGCATCGAAGGCGTGGGCGACGGCGTGATGCTGTCCGGCTCGGCGGCCAGCCCCGCGGAATCGCAGCAGGCGCAGGACATCGCCGCACGGCTCGCGGGCGGCAACGAAAAAGTCGTGAACAACATCGTCGTGCGCGGCCGAGATCAGGTGATGCTGAAGGTTGTCGTTGCGGAAGTTCAGCGCAACATCGTCAAGCAGCTCGGCATCGATCTCAGCGCCACGATGAACTATGGCACCGCCGTGGTGAACTTCAACAATACCAATCCGTTCACGGCATATGGTCGCCCCCTCGTCGCCGGCAACACCGCGACCGGTTCGTTCGGACAGACGCTCACCTCGAGCGGCACGGTGCCAGCCGTCACCGCAACCATGCGCGCCATGGAAAGCGCGGGCGTCGTGCGCACGCTTGCCGAGCCCAGCCTGACCGCGATCTCCGGTGAGAGCGCCACCTTCCTGGCAGGCGGCGAATTCCCGATTCCATCAGGCATCAGTTGTACCAACGGAACCTGTACGCCGACCATCACCTTCAAGAAGTTCGGAATTTCGCTGAATTTCACGCCGGTGGTGCTCAGCGAAGGCCGCATCAGCCTTCACGTCGCCACCGAAGCATCAGAACTCTCGCAGGATGCCGCCATCTCGGTGAGCGGCACGAGCATTCCGTCCATCCGCACGCGCCGCGCCGATACGACCCTCGAAATTCCGTCGGGCGGCTCCATGGTGATGGCCGGCCTGATCCAGCAGCAGACCAAGCAGGCGATCAACGGCATGCCCGGCGTCGGCCAGATTCCGGTTCTCGGCACGCTGTTCCGCAGCCGCGACTTCGTCAACAACTCCACCGAACTCATGGTCATCACGACGCCGTACATCGTCCGCGCCGTCGCGCAGAAGGATCTGTCGCGTCCCGACGACGGCTTCGCGGAAGCGTCGGACCCGCAGGCCGATCTGCTCGGCACCATCAACCGCATCTACGGCGTTCCGGGCCGCGCGCCCAACAAGGCCACCAGCGGCAAGTACGGCTTCATTACGGATTGAGATGGGACGAAGGACAAGGACCATGACGATGCCAGTTCCCGATCTCAAGCGCAGACTGCGCCTCGCGGCCGCCCTTCTCGGGGCGTCTGCCGCTTTGGGCGCCTGCACGCATACCAACCAGGAAACGGTGACGGGCAGCATTCCGGGCGACTACCGCCAGCGCCACCCCATCGTGATCCAGGAAGCCAATCGCGCCACCGAAGTGTTTGTCGGCAGCGGCCGCGGCGGCCTCACCGGCGCGCAACGCAGCGATATTGCCGGGCTCGCGGAGGCATGGCTGCGCGAAGGCACCGGCGCCATCGTGATCGATATGCCGGTGAACACACCGAACGCGCGTGTCGCCAGCGATTCCCTGCGCGAAATCCGGGCGATCCTCTCCGCCATCGGCGTGCCGCCGCACGGCATCACCGTGCGCAACTATCGCCCGAGCGATCCGCGCCTGTTTGCCACCATTCGCGTGAATTATCCGCGGATCACGGCGGATGCCGGGCCTTGCGGCACATGGCCGGAAGACATCGGCCCGTCGATCAAGAACAAGAGCTATCTCGAGAACAAGCAGTACTACAATTTCGGCTGCGCCTCGCAGCGCAATCTTGCCGCCGTGGTCGCCAATCCATCCGATCTGGTTCAACCCCGGCAGGAAACCCCACCTTACGGCGCTCGCCGTGTCGTGGTCCTGGACAAGTACCGCAAGGGCGAGGGCAGCGCGACAGTCTATCCTGACGATCAGAAGAACAAGATCAGCAACGTGGGCCAATGATCACTTACAGCCGCCGAGAGCAAGACCAGGACGAGGGACCGGCCGCCGCCGCGGAGGAGCACATCGCTCCTGCGCCACGCGTTTCCGTACAGGCGTTCTGCGAAACCGTCGAGACTGCCGCATCGGTGCAATCCGCCGGTGAGGATCGCCGCCTCGACAAGGCTCATCTCAAAATCCAGATGGGCGGCATGACCGCGGCCATCGAGGCTTACCGGACTGCACCGACGCCGAACGTGATCCTGCTCGAAACCGATGGCCGCAGCGATATTCTGTCGGATCTCGACCAGTTGGCGTCGGTCTGCGACGCCGGCACCCGCGTCATCGTGGTGGGCCGCCTCAACGACGTCACGCTTTATCGCGAACTCGTCCGCCGCGGCATCAGCGACTATCTGATCGCACCGGTGGCGCCGCTCGATATCGTCCGCTCCGTCTGCGGCCTGTTCTCCGTGCCGGAAGCCAAGGCCGTCGGCCGGATCATCGCCGTCGTCGGCGCCAAGGGCGGCGTCGGCGCATCGACCGTCGCGCACAACGTCGCCTGGGCGACCGCGCGCGATCTGGCGCTGGATTCCGTCGTCGCCGATCTCGATCTCGCCTTCGGCACCGCGGGCCTCGACTACAATCAGGACCCGCCGCAAGGCATTGCGGACGCGGTTTTCTCACCCGACCGCATCGACACCGCCTTTGTCGATCGCCTGTTGTCGAAGTGCACCGATCACCTCAGCCTGCTTGCGGCTCCCGCGACGCTGGACCGGGTCTATGACTTCGGCGCCGAAGCCTTCGACTCGATCTTCGACACCCTGCGTTCGACGATGCCCTGCATCATCCTCGACGTTCCGCACCAATGGTCGGGCTGGACCAAGCGCGCGCTGATCGGCGCGGACGACATCCTGATCGTCGCGTCTCCGGATCTCGCCAATCTGCGCAACACCAAGAACATGATCGACACGCTGAAAGCCGCGCGCCCCAATGACCGGCCGCCGCTTTACTGCCTCAACCAGGCGGGCGTGCCCAAGCGGCCCGAGATCAGCGCCGGCGAATTCGCCAAGGCGATCGAAAGCCAGCCGATCGTGACCATTCCGTTCGAGCCGCAGATTTTCGGCGCCGCCGCCAACAATGGACAGATGATCGCGGAAATCGCCGCCAATCATCGCACCACAGAGATGTTTCTGCAGATCGCCCAGCGCCTGACCGGCCGCGGCGAAGCCAAGAAGCCCCGCACGTCATTCCTGGCGCCTCTGCTCGAGAAACTTCGAGCCAAATAGCCTTTCGCGTGGAGTATTGTCGTGTTTGGTAAGCGTAGCGGAACAGAGGCGGATGTCCGGGCCCCACAGCCTGTGGAGCGCGCGCCAGCCGCTGCGCCCGCAGCAAAGCCAAGCGCTCCTGCTGCCAATATCCCTTCGCCGCCGATCGCACCGGCCCGGGCACCCGCGCCGCCGCCTGTCGCGGACGTGCGGCGTTCGGACAACTACTATCAGGTCAAGGCGACCATCTTCGGCGCGCTGATCGAGGCCATCGACCTCGCGCAACTGGCCAAGCTCGACTCCGAATCGGCGCGCGAGGAAATCCGCGACATCGTCAACGAGATCATCGCGATCAAGAATATCGTGATGTCGATCGCCGAGCAGGAAGAACTGCTCGACGATATCTGCAACGACGTTCTGGGCTATGGACCGCTCGAGCCGCTGCTGGCGCGCGACGACATCGCCGACATCATGGTCAATGGTGCCGGCACGGTGTTCATCGAAGTCAGCGGCAAGATCCAGAAGACCGGCATCCGGTTCCGGGACAACCAGCAGCTTCTCAATATCTGCCAGCGCATCGTCAGCCAGGTCGGCCGGCGTGTCGATGAATCATCGCCAATCTGCGACGCCCGCCTCGCCGACGGTTCGCGCGTCAACGCCATCGTACCGCCGCTGGCCATCGACGGCCCCGCACTGACCATCCGCAAATTCAAGAAGGACAAGCTGACCCTCGATCAGCTCGTCAAATTCGGCGCGATATCTCCTGAGGGCGCGCAGATCCTGCAGATCATCGGCCGCGCCCGCTGCAACGTGCTCATCTCCGGCGGTACAGGCTCCGGTAAAACGACCCTGCTGAACTGTCTCACCAACTATATCGACGAAGACGAGCGCATCATCACCTGCGAAGACGCCGCGGAACTTCAGCTTCAGCAGCCGCATGTGGTGCGTCTCGAAACCCGTCCGCCCAATATCGAAGGCGAAGGCCAGATCACGATGCGCGATCTGGTCAAGAACTGCCTTCGTATGCGTCCCGAACGCATCATCGTCGGCGAAGTCCGCGGACCGGAAGCATTCGACCTGTTGCAAGCGATGAACACCGGCCACGATGGATCGATGGGCACGCTACACGCCAACAATCCGCGCGAAGCGCTGTCCCGCTGCGAGTCGATGATCACCATGGGCGGCTATTCGCTGCCGTCGCGCACCATCCGCGAAATGATCTGCGCATCGGTAGACGTCATCGTGCAGGCGGCCCGCCTGCGCGACGGCTCGCGCCGCATCACGCACGTCACCGAGGTGATGGGCATGGAAGGCGACACCATCATCACGCAGGACATTTTTGTCTACGATCTGATGGGCGAAGACATCAACGGCAACATCATCGGACGGCATCGTTCGACCGGTATCGGCCGGCCGCGCTTCTGGGATCGCGCGCGCTACTACAACGAGGAAAAACGCCTCGCCGCCGCGCTCGACGCCGCCGAAGTCGCCGGCGCCGATATGTAGGAGAGCGCATCATGAACATGCAGGCGCTCGCGATGGCCTTCCTGTCCGCCGTAACGGTCGGCGGACTGGCGTGGGTTTTCCTCTATCCGATGCTGTCCGGCGAAAAGAAAGCCGAGAAGCGCCGCGCGTCCTTCACCAGCGGCGAGCCGGTGCTGCGCGTCGACGACCGGATTCGAAATCGCCGTGCCCAGGTCGAAGACTCCATGAAGGAGCTGGAGCAGCGGATGGCCGCGAAGCAAAAGCTCTCGCTGTCCATGCGTCTTTCCCAGGCCGGATTGAGCTGGACCAAACAGCAGTTCATCATCGGTTCCTGCATCCTCGGCGGCGGCGTTTTCCTCCTTGCATTCTCCTTCGGTGTCGCCCTGCTGCCTGCCGCCGGTTTCGGCGCAACAGCGGGTCTCGGCCTGCCGCGCTGGGTTCTCAATTATCTCAAAAAACGCCGCGAGAAGAAGTTTCTCGATGCCCTGCCGGACGCGGTCGAGGTCATCGTGCGCGGCGTCAAGGCCGGCCTGCCACTGTTCGATTCCATCAAGGTCGTTGTCGCGGATGCGCCGGAGCCGCTGCGCAGCGAATTCGCCGCCATCATCGAGACCCAGACCATCGGCATGCCGCTCGGCGAAGCGTGCCAGCGGCTCTACGACCGGATGCCACTGCCGGAAGCGAACTTCTTCGGCATCGTGATCGCCATCCAGACCAAGTCGGGCGGCAACCTGTCGGAAGCGCTCGGAAATCTGGCCAAGGTGCTGCGCGACCGGCGCAAGATGGCCGCGAAGATTCAGGCGATGTCGATGGAAGCAAAAGCCTCCGCCGCGATCATCGGCTCGCTGCCGCCGGTCGTGATGATCGGCGTCTATATCATGACGCCCGAATATATCTCGCTGCTCTGGACCCATCCGACCGGCCGCATCATGCTGGCAGGCTGCGTCATGTGGATGGCGACCGGCATCATGGTCATGAAGAAGATGATCAACTTCGATTTCTGACGGGGAACACATGGTCGATCTCATCATCGAAAAATTCCACGACGTCAGATTCATGGCCATGCTGCTGGCCGCCATCGCGGCGGCGGCCACGGTTTACACGCTGGTCATGCCGATGTTCGCAGGCGAGGGCCTTGCAAAACGCATGAAGGTCGTCGCCAGCGAGCGCGAACGCATGCGCCAGCGCGAACGCGAACGGATCAGCCGTAACGAGAAAGTCTCGCTGCGTCAGAGCCCGAAGCAGGTGGTTCAGGGTGTGGTCGGCCGGCTCAATCTGACCAAGTGGCTGGCGCAGGAAGAAGCGCGCGAGAAGCTGGTGATGGCTGGCTATCGCGGCCAGGCGCCCTATGTGACGTTCCTGTTCTTCCGGCTTGTCATGCCGCTCGTGTTTCTGGTGTTCGCGATCCTCTATATGTTCCTGATCTCGAAAACCCAGCAGCCGCCGACGATCAAGATCGGCATCTGCATCGCCGCCGCCTGGGCGGGCATGCAGGCGCCGATGCTGTTCCTGAAAAACGCGATCAGCAAACGCCAGCTCTCGATCCGCCGCGCTTTCCCCGACGCGCTCGACCTGATGCTGATCTGCATCGAATCCGGTATGTCTGTCGAAGCCGCATTCAAGCGGGTCAGCCAGGAGATCGGCACGCAATCGATCGCGCTCGCAGAAGAACTGTCGCTGACCACGGCGGAACTTTCCTACCTTCAGGACCGCAAGTCGGCCTACGAAAATCTCGCCAAGCGGACCGGTCTCGAAGGCGTCAAGTCGGTCTGTCTCGCGCTGATGCAGGCCGAGCGCTACGGCACCCCGCTCGGACAGACGCTGCGCGTGATGGCGCAGGAAAACCGCGACATGCGCATGAACGAAGCGGAAAAGAAGGCCGCGGCGCTGCCGCCGAAACTGACGGTGCCGATGATCGTGTTCTTCCTGCCGGTGCTGTTCGTCGTCATTCTCGGCCCGACCGGGATCAAGGTCACCGAATACATGAAGTGAGGCGGTCGCGCCCCTGCGCCCGCATTTCTCTCCTGTCGTCCCGGCGAAGGCCGGGACCCATACTCCCTGTGGATCTTGACTAGCAAACCCGCGCCTTAGCCGTAAGAACAGTGGTTATGGATCCCGGCCTTCGCCGGGATGACGCAAGATTGGCGATTGCGCAGACAGGAGTAACGGCGTGCGTGAATTTACGACCGGCTTGGTCCCGACATGCCCGTCGCCCTCGGGCCGCGGCCGTCCTGGTTCAGCATCTGCTTCAGATAGGCGACATTGGCCTCGGCCTGATCCGGCGGCAAATCCGCGCGCACGATCGCCTCAGCCTCGGCAAAGCGGCCCTGAAGCCCAATGACCAGACCCAGATTCTGGCGCACGCGCCCATCGCTTCCGCCGCGCTGATAGGCGCGCCGCAGCACGGCCTCGGCCTGCGGCAAATTCTTGGACAGCACGTAAGACATGCCGAGATTGGACAGGACCGACGGCTCTTCGGGCATGATCTTCAGCGCGCTGGCGTAGTACCTGCGCGCCTCGTCGTGCCTGCCGAGCTGATCGAGCGCGGTGCCCTGAACCGACAGAATGCGCCAGTCCGGATTCGCGGGCGTATGCGCGCGCGCGAGCGTGTCGAAAGCCCGCTGGAAATTTCCGTTGTCCACCAGCGCGCGGCCATAGGCCCCGAGCAGCGGCTTGTTGCCAGGACTTGCAAGCGTGGCCTGCTCCAGCACGGCCGCTGCCTGTTCGCGCTGGCCGTTCTGGCGCAGGGCCTGACCATATCGCAGGGCATTGGCGGCATCGCGCGGATTGGCACGGAAGCGCTCTCCGAGCGTATCGATCTCGCCGCGCGGCAATATCGCGGGATCGGCTTCCGCCCGCGCATCGAGCGAACCGGTAATATCGGGCGAACGTGCCGTCGTCTGGCACCCGCCGAGGCCCGCGGCCAGAGTCGCGACGACGGCTGCAGACCCGAAATAGCGGGCAAGATGAGACGGATGACGCATGCACTTGGACTCGCGATCGGAGGTGGCGAAGCCGGATGCCGTCAGCAATAGAGTGTTAACCCTAATGGCTGGTTAATCCGGCCTTCGCCGCGGATGGGCATCTGCCCGGAAAGGTCTGTCAAAACGCCATTTCGGCCCTGCTGCACCCCGCCGCTGCGCTGCTATAGTGGCCACCTTCACGCACCCGCCCCGGGAACCCCATGCATCCAGCCTTCCAGAACGCCGCGTCCGCCGTCCCGATCACCTTCGCCACCAAATCGACCTGGGAGACGCTGGCCGCAGCGCTCCCCGAACCGGCCCGGCACTTCGCCAAAGCCAACGCCTTCACCGGCAAGCCGGGACAATATCTCGCCCTGCCCGCGGCCGACGGTTCGCTCGCGCACGTGTTGTTCGGCATCGAAGATCAGGCCGGCGCATGGCGCGACCTGTTCCGCCCGGGGCAGCTGCCCGGCCTGCTGCCCGCAGGCACCTACAGGTTCGCCAATGCGCCGCACGACACGCGGCTCGCCGCGCTGGCCTTCGCGCTCGGCAGCTATCGTTTCGGCCGCTACAAAAAGAACGACGCGCCCGGCGCGAAGCTGACGCCGCCGGACGGCATCGACATGATCGAGATCAGCCGCATGGCGAAGGCCGCAACGCTGGCGCGCGATCTCATCAACACGCCGGCCAACGACATGGGGCCGGAGGAGCTGGCGCAGGCCGCGCAAGCGCTCGCCGACAAATTCGGCGCGAAGTTTTCCTGCATCGTCGGCGACGATCTGCTCAAGCAGAACTTCCCCCTGATCCACGCCGTCGGCATGGCCTCGACCCGCGCGCCGCGACTGATCGACATCGCATGGGGCGATGCATCGCATCCCAAGGTGACGCTGGTCGGCAAGGGCGTGTGCTTCGACACCGGTGGCCTCGATCTCAAGCCATCGAGCGGCATGCTGATCATGAAGAAGGACATGGGCGGCGCCGCCAATGTGCTGGCGCTGGCGCAGATGATCATGGATGCAAAGCTCAAGGTGCGGCTGCGCGTCCTGATCCCGGCGGTGGAAAATGCGGTCGCCGGAAACGCGTTCCGCCCGCTCGATGTGTTCAAATCGCGCAAGGGCCTCAATGTCGAGATCGGCAACACTGACGCCGAAGGCCGTCTCGTGCTTGCCGATGCACTGGCGCTGGCCGATGAAGAGAAGCCCGACCTGCTGATCGATCTCGGCACGCTCACCGGCGCTGCGCGCGTCGCGCTCGGCCCCGATCTGCCGCCGTTCTACACCGATGACGAGCCACTGGCGGCGGATGTCGCGCGCCACGCCCACGCGGAGAACGATCCTTTGTGGCGGATGCCGCTCTGGATGCCCTACGATTCCTGGCTCGATTCCAAGACCGCCAATCTCAACAACGCGCCGGGCGGCGCCTTCGCGGGATCGATCACCTGCGCGCTGTTCCTCAAGCGCTTTGTCGAGAGTGCCAAGAGCTGGCTTCACGTGGACATTTATGGCTGGACGCCCAGCGCGAAGCCTGCGCGGCCCGAAGGCGGCGAATGCCAGGCCGCGCGTGCGCTCTACAAGCTGCTGAGCGAGCGCTATGGCTGATCCGGCACCCGCTCTTGATCCTCGCTTGACGCCTGCGCGATCTGACCTCGCCGCGAAACATCTCGAAGGCAAGGTGCAGGCGACACGCTTTGTCGAGGGGACCGAATTCGAAGTGTTCAATCCGATCGCGCCGGTGCGGCGCAGCCCGTCGCACGATGCCGCGCTGGAGACCGAAGCGCTGAAAGGCGAGCGCGTGACGATCTATGATCGCGATGCGGAGGGATGGGCATGGGGCCAGTTGCACTCCGACGGCTATGTCGGCTGGCTGCCGGATGCAGCGCTGGTGCAACCACGCACGACGCCAACCCATAAGGTGATCGCGCTGCGCACCTTTGCGTTTCCGGGACCGTCGATCAAACTGCCGCCGGCCGAGAGCCTGCCGCTCGGCGCGCGCGTCGGGATCGTCAAGATCGAGAACGGCTTCGCCATCACCAGCCAGCGTCACTATCTGCCCGCGCAGCATGTCGCCGCACTCGATATGATGGAGCCGGATTTCGTCGCGGTGGCCGAGCGTTTCGTCGGCACGCCCTATCTGTGGGGCGGCAAGTCGGCGCTCGGCATCGACTGCTCCGGTCTTGTGCAGATGTCGCTGACGGCCGCTGGTGTCACCGCTCCGCGTGACAGCGACATGCAGCAGGCCGCACTCGGAACAGCGCTGCCGCCGGATCAATGGCACGATCTGCAACGCGGCGACCTGATTTTCTGGAAGGGCCACGTCGCGATCGTGCGGGACGCGAACAGCATCGTCCACGCCAACGCGCATCACATGGCGACCGCGATCGAGCCGGTGCAGGCGGCGATTGCGCGGATCAAGGCTGCGGGGAGTGAAATCAGCAGCATCAAGCGGTTCTCGTCATCCTGAGGTGCGAGCCATAAGCGCGTCTTCGCCGCTCTATGGCGAGCCTCGAAGGATGACAATCAAGTTCTGCCGTCGCCCTTCGAGGCCTCCGCTTCGCTTCGGCACCTCAGGGTGACGGCAATTCCGTGGTCAAATCTCCGGCACGATATTGGGCGCGGTTTCGATATTGAACGCCGCCGCGAACAGCGCGCGGGTATAATCCGACGCCGGATTCTTGAAAATATCCGCAGCCGCGCCCTGCTCCACCACCTTGCCGTGACGCATCACAATCAGGTTGCTCGCCAGCGACGCCACCACCCGCAGATCGTGCGAGATGAACATATAAGTGAGGTCGCGCTTGCGCTGCAGGTCGCGCAGCAGATCGACCATCTGCGCCTGGAACAGCATGTCGAGCGCGCTGGTCGGCTCATCCAGCACGATGAAATTCGGCTCCAGCACCACCGCGCGCGCGATCGAAATGCGCTGGCGCTGGCCGCCGGAGAATTCATGCGGATAACGGAAACGCGTCGCCGGATCGAGGCCGACATCGGTCAGCGCCTTGACGACGCGGGCGTCACGCTCGTCCTGCGTCAACGATGGCTGATGCACGCCGAGACCTTCGGCGATAATGTCCCCTACCGACATGCGCGGGCTGAGCGCGCCGAACGGGTCCTGAAACACGATCTGCATGTCGCGTCGAACCGGACGCATCTGCTTGAAGTTCAGGCCCTGAATGTCCTTTCCGAGAAACACGATCGGCCCCTGCGACGAGATCAGCCGCAGCAGCGCGAGGCCGAGCGTGGTCTTGCCCGAACCGGATTCGCCGACCACGCCGAGCGTCTCGCCCTGACGCACCGACATGCTGACGCCATCCACCGCCTTGATGTGACCGACCGTCTTGCGCATGACGCCGCGCTTGATCGGAAACCAGACCTTGAGATCGTCGGACGACATCACCACCGGCGCATCGGGGCGCGGCGGCGCGGGATCGGGCTTCGGCTCCGCCGCCAGCAGCGCCTTGGTGTAAGGATGCTGCGCGGCGGTGAACACCTGCTCCACCGGTCCCTGCTCGACGATCTTGCCGTGGTTCATGACGCAGACCACATCGGCGATGCGCCGCACGATGCCGAGATCATGGGTGATGAACAGCATGCTCATGCCGAGCCGGCTGCGAATGTCCGCCAGCAATTTCAGAATTTGCGCCTGTACCGTCACATCCAGCGCCGTGGTCGGCTCGTCCGCGATCAACAGATCAGGCTCGTTGGCCAGCGCCATCGCGATCATCACGCGCTGGCGCTGCCCGCCGGACAGCTGATGCGGATAGCTGCCGAGCCGCGATTCCGGATCGGGAATTCCGACCTGCGTCAGCAATTCGAGCGTGCGCTCGCGCGCCAGCTTGCCGCGCATGCCGCTGTGCAGATAGATCACCTCGCCGATCTGCGCTTCGATGGTGTGAAGCGGATTGAGCGAGGTCATCGGCTCCTGAAAGATGATCGAAATGTCGTTGCCGCGAATCGCGCGAATCTTGTTCTCGCTCATGCCGAGCAGATCCTGCCCCTTGAAGCGGATGCTACCCGAGGGATGAAACGCGGTCGGATACGGCAGCAGCTTGAGCACCGACAGCGCGCTGACGGATTTGCCGGAGCCGGATTCGCCGACCAGCGCCACGCACTGCCCGCGCTCAATCGAAAACGACACGCCGTCCACGGCGACGCTCTCCTGGCCGGCCTGCCGGAAAGCCACCGACAGATCGCGCACATCGAGCAGAGGCTGGTTGATCGCGTCCATGGACCTCACCGAAACGTCTTGCGCGGATCGAAGGCGTCGCGCACCGCCTCGCCGATGAAGATCAGCAGCGACAGCATGATCGCGACCGAGAAGAAGCCGGTGAAGCCGAGCCACGGCGCCTGCACGTTCGATTTGCCCTGCGACAGCAGTTCGCCGAGCGAGGGCGAACCGGGCGGCAGGCCGAAGCCGAGGAAGTCGAGTGCGGTCAGCGTCATCACCGAAGACGACACGATGAACGGCAGGAAGGTCATGGTCGCGACCATCGCATTCGGCAGCAGATGGCGGAACATGATCACGCCGTTCGACACACCGAGCGCACGCGCTGCCTGAATATATTCGAAGTTGCGCCCGCGCAGGAATTCCGCGCGCACAAGGCCGACCAGCGACACCCATGAGAACAGCAGCAGGATGCCGAGCAGAACGAAGAAACCCGGCACCAGCACGGACGAGAGGATCAGAAGAAGATAGAGCGACGGGATCGCCGTCCACACTTCAATCAGGCGCTGGAACAGAAGATCGACCCAGCCGCCGAAATAGCCCTGAATACCGCCCGCCGCGATGCCGACGACCGACGACACGATGGTCAGCGCAAGACCGAACAGCACGGAAATTCGAAAGCCGTAGATCAGCCGCGCCACCACATCGCGGCCCTGATCGTCGGTGCCGAGCCAATTGTATTCAAGATCGCGGCAACTCTTGAGGCCCTTCTTCTCCACCACCGGCTTGCACTGCGCCTCAGTGAGCAGCCATGTCGGCTTCGAGGGCGCGGGCGTCGGTAGATCGAGATTGTGAGTGTTGTAGGAATACCGGATCAGCGGCCAGACGATGGTGCCGTTCTTCTCCGCGATCAGCTTCTGCAGATAAGGATCGCGATAATCCGCCGATGTTTCGAAGTCGCCGCCGAATGTCGTCTCAGCGTAATTGACGAAGGCCGGGAAATACAGCTTGCCGTCGAATTTGATCAGGAACGGGCGATCGTTGGCAATCAGTTCCGCGCACAGCGAAATCAGAAACAGCACGGAAAAAATCCAGAACGACCAGTAGCCGCGGCGATTGGATTTGAAATTGCGCCAGCGCCGCTGGTTGAGCGGCGACAGGCCGAGCGGACGGCGCGACGGCGGCACGGCCTCGCCGAGCGGCGCCTGCGCAGTCGTTTCAACGGGAGGGATCGGCGCAATGGTCATACGTCGCGCGCCTCGAAATCGATCCGCGGATCGATCCACATATAGGTCAGGTCCGAGATCAGATTGACCACGAGGCCGACCAGCGAAAAGATGAACAGCGTGCCGAATACCACCGGATAATCGCGGTTCAGCACGCTTTCAAAACCGAGCAGGCCGAGCCCGTCGAGCGAGAAAATGGTTTCGATCAGCAGCGAGCCGGAAAAGAACGCGTGGATGAACGCGCTCGGAAAACCGGCGATCACGATCAGCATGGCGTTGCGGAAAATGTGTCCGTAGAGCACCTGATTTTCGCTGCAGCCCTTGGCGCGCGCGGTCATCACATACTGCTTGCGGATTTCGTCGAGAAACGAATTCTTGGTCAGCAGCGTCATGGTCGCGAATGCGCCGAGCACCATCGAGACCAGCGGCAGCGTGATGTGCCAGAAATAATCGATGATCTTCCAGTACCACGGGAACTGCGACCAGCCGTCGGAGGTCAGCCCGCGCAGCGGGAAGATGTCGAGAAACGATCCGCCCGCGAACAGGATGATCAGCAGGATCGCAAACAGAAAGCCCGGAATGGCAAAGCCGATGATAATGATACCGGAGGTCCAGACATCGAATGTCGAGCCGTCCCGAATGGCCTTGCGGATGCCGAGCGGAATCGAGATCAGATAGGTCAGCAGTGTCATCCAGATGCCGAGCGACATCGAGACCGGCAGCTTTTCCTTGATGAGCTGAATCACGCTGACGTCGCGGAAATAGCTTTTCCCGAAATCGAAGCGTGCGAAATTCCACAGCATCAGCAGAAAGCGCTCGGGCGCGGGCTTGTCAAAGCCGAACTGCTTTTCCAGGCTCTTGACGAAATCCGGATCGAGCCCCTGCGCGCCGCGATATTTCGAACTGACGGCGTCCGCCGATGCACCGGCCTGCGGGCGCGAGGCAAAATCGCCGCCGGACGATCCGGAGATGCGAGAACTCGCGCCGGTGTCGGAGCCGGACAACTGCGCGATCACCCGTTCCACTGGTCCGCCGGGCGCGAACTGCACCACGACGAACGACACGAACAGGATGCCCAGCAAGGTCGGGATCATCAGCAGGATGCGGCGGGCGATATAGGCGCTCATGGTTATTTCGCCTGGCCGGATTTCGACGGTTCGGGTTTCGCCTGCTCGGGCTTCCTCGCCTTGGCGTCATCCTGCCACCACAGATCCGGCGCGCCGACACCGCCTGCATAACGCGGAATGGTCGGCGAATGGGCGAAGACATCCCAATAGGCCACGCGGTGGCTGGACGAATACCACTGCGGCACCCAGTAACGCCCCGCGCGGAACACGCGATCGAACGCGCGGCATGCGATCCGCAGTTCGTCGCGATCGTTGGCGGCGATGATGCGCTCGATCAGCGCATCGAGCGCAGGGCTCTTGATGCCAGAAAGATTTTGCGAACCTTTAACGTCGGCAACCTGCGAGGAGAAGAACGTCCGCATCGCGTCGCCGGGCGTGGACGACATGCTGAAGCGCTGGATCGCGGCATCGAAATCGAAATCGTCGAGGCGCGCGCGGTGCTGCACCGGATCGACCAGCCGCACACTGGCTTCGATTCCGAGCGTCGCGAGATTCTTCACATAGGGTGCGTGGTGTGCCTGGAAGGCTGGCTCATCGAGCAGGAATTCCAGCCGGAACACATCGCCGTTGGGTAACCGTCGCTTGCCGTCCTTGATCGGACATCCCGCTTCGTTGAGCAATTGCGAGGCCTTGCGCAGCAGCGTGCGATCCTGCCCCGAACCGTCGGTCACCGGCGGCGTGAACGGTGCGCCGAACACTTCATCGGGCACCTGCCCGCGAAACGGCTCGAGCAGTTTCAGTTCTTCCGCAGGCGGCATGCCGCTCGCCATCAGATCCGAATTCTGGAACGGCGAGACTGTGCGCGCGTAAGCGCCGTACATGATGGTCTTGTTGGTCCATTCGAAATCGAAGGCGTCGATCAGCGCCTCGCGCACGCGCGGGTCCTTGAACTGTTCGCGGCGCGTGTTGAGAAACCAGCCCTGCGCGCCGGACGGTGTCTCGTCGGGCAGGGTTTCCTGCTTGACGCGCCCATCCTTGATCGCGGGAAAATCGTAACGCGTGTTCCAGATCCGCGCGGTGAATTCCTCACGGTAAAGATAGTTGCGGCCGGTGAAGCCTTCAAAAGCGACGTCGCGGTCGCGATAGAATTCATAGCGCACGGTGTCGAAGTTGAACGCGCCGCGCGACACCGGCAGGTCCTTCGCCCACCAGTCCTTGACGCGATCGTATTCGATGTAACGGCCGGGCTCGAAGCGCCCGACCTTGTAGGGACCGGAGCCGAGCGGCGTTTCAAGCGTCGATTCCTCGAACGGCTTCTTGCCGTAATAGGCCTTGGAGAAGATCGGCAGGCTCGCGACATAGAGCGGCACGTCGCGCCCGCGTTTGGCCGCGAAGGTCACCGTCACCGTCGCATCGTCATTCGCTTCCGCCTTCACCATGTCGCGGAGCTGCTGCTGAATAATCGGATGGCCCTTCTCTTTCAGGACATTGAAGGAGAACGCCACGTCCTGCGCGGTGAGCTTGCTGCCGTCATGGAATGTCGCCTCCGGCCGCAGCGTGAAGCGATAGGTCAGTTTGTCCGGCGAAATCCGCACCGACGTCGCGACAAGGCCATACATCGCGTCGGGCTCGTCGGCGGCGCGGACCATCAGCGACGCGAAGGTCTGGTCCATGCCGACCGCGCCATCGCCCTTGAGAATGAAGCTGTTCAGCGAATTGAAGGTCTGGAACGACTGGTTGTAGGCGCGCGACCACGGCACCGATGAAAACACGCCGCCCTTGGGCGCAGCCGGATTCACATAATCGAAATTGGAAAACCCTGCCGGATATTTCAGATCGCCGAACGCCGACATGCCATGAACGTCGAGCGAGCTTTCCACGCTCGACTGCGCAAGTCCCGCGCGCGCCCATCCCGCAGCCAGTGCGCTGCCGCCCAGAACCAGAACACTTCGCCGCGAAAAGCCCGTCAAGAACGCCTGCCGATCTTCTCGGCCTTGTCCTTGTCAAACCACCACAGGCTCGGCAGACCGGACCGGCCGTATTTCGGCAGCGGAGCATGGCTGAAGCGATCCCAGCGCGCATAGCGAAGGAATCCATAGGTGTATTGCGGCACCACGTAATAGTGCCACAGCAGCACGCGATCGAGCGCCCGCGTCGCCGCTACCAGCGTTTCGCGATCGGAGGCGAAAATCACCTTGTCGATCAGCTTGTCCACTACGGGATTTTCGATGCCGACGGTGTTGCGCGATCCCGGTATCTTGGCGGCTTCGCTGCCCCAGAAATCGCGCTGCTCATTGCCGGGGGAGAGCGACTGGCCCCAGATGTCGACGATGATGTCGAAATCGAAATTGCGCACACGGTTCTGATATTGCGCGTCGTCGACCGTGCGAACGGTCACGCCCATACCGAGACGTTCCAGCGACGGCTTGTAGAACAGCACCACGCGTTCAGTCGCCGGATTCGACACCAGGAATTCCACGGCGACCGGCTTGCCATCCTTGTCGACCAGCCTCTGGTCGCGGACTTCATAGCCGGCTTCCTTCAACAGGCGCGTCGACTGACGGCGATTCTCGCGCACTTTCTCCGGATCGCCGCCGACGGGATTCTGATAGGGCTGCGCGATCACCTCCGGCGGAATGTCGCCGTATACCTCTTTCAGGATTTCGAGTTCCTTGCCCTGCGGGATGCCGGTACTCGCAAGCTCGGTGCCTTCGAAATAGCTGTTGATGCGCTTGTATTGCCCATAGAACAGCTGCTTGTTCATTTCCTCGAAGTCGAACGCATAGTTGAACGCGCGGCGCACGCGCTTGTCCGAGAACAGGGGTCGGCGGATGTTGAAGGCGAACGCCTGCATCCGGCCGGAATCGTTGATCGGAAATTCCTCCAGCACCACGCGCTTCTCGGTCACCGCCGGAAAATCGTAGGCTGTCGCCCAGTTCTTCGCGGAGGATTCGAGAATCCAGTCCGCCTGATCCGCCTTGAAGGCTTCAAGCGACACCGTCGTATCGCGGAAGAATTCGTAGCGAAGCTCGTCCAGATTGTCCTGACCGATGCGGACCGGCAGCTTCTCGCCCCAGTACGTCTTCACGCGCTCAAGCGTCACGGAGCGGCCCGCGACAAAATCCTTGATCGCATAAGGTCCGGAGCCCAGCGGCTTTTCCAGCGTGGTCGCGCCGATGTCGCGCTTGCGGCCGTCGCTGTCGGTGCCTTCCCACCAGTGCTTCGGCAGTACCAGCAATTCGCCCACGATGGCCGGTAATTCACGGTTGCCGGGCGCGTCGAAGGTGAACTTGACGTCGCGATCGCCGACTTTCTCCGTCTTCACCACATGCTTGTAGTAGGACGAATACATCGGGCTGTATTTTTTCAGCACGTCCATCGAGAACAGCACGTCGTCCGGTGTCACCGGCTTGCCGTCGTTCCACTTCGCGTCCTTGCGCAGGCGATAGACCACCCACGAATGATCGTCGGGATGCATCGCGGCTTCCGCCAGCAGTCCGTACTGGCTCGACGCCTCGTCCTGCGAGCGCGTCATCAGCGTCTCGTAGATCAGGCCCACCGCCGGTGCGATGTTGCCCTTCACACCGGCGACCACGAGATTGAAATTGTCGAAGGTGCCGATGGAAATCTGCCGCGCGACACCGCCCTTGGGCGCATCCGGATTGACGTAGTCGAAGCGCTTGAAGTCCGCCGGATACTTGACGTCGCCGAACAGCGACAGTGCGTGCCGCCACGCCGGCGCAGGAGATTGCGCCTGCGCGGACGCGATCACATCGAGGCCCGCCGCTTTCAGCATCGGGGCCGTTGCAACGAATGCTCCGCTCTGAAGAAGACGACGGCGGGAAATGCTCAAATCGAATATTCCTGTTGCTGATCCAAACGACGACCGAAGCAAACGTCCGGGCCGATTATGTCGGTTTTTGGATATGATGCCAGCCCGCCGGCAACCTTCTTTGCGGTCGAATTGTCCCACCGCAACGCGCAGAATTCACAAAGCAAAACGGCCAGGCAAGCCTGGCCATTCCAAATTAAATTTCTGTCACCCGAGGAAGTTTACTTGCTCGCCGTCGGCAGCGGCACCGGCGTATCGGCCAGCGTGCGCAGGTAAGCGATCACGTCGGCGCGCTCGCTGTCCTTCTGAATGCCGGCGAAGCCCATCGCGGTGCCGGGAACAGTCGCCTTCGGGTTGGCGATAAACTTGTTGAGGTCGTCATAGGTCCACTTGCCGCCCTTGGCCTTCATGGCTGCGGAGAAGTTGAAACCGTTGCGGCCATGGCCGACTTCGTCATCGACGATGCCGTACAGGTTCGGACCGACCTTGTTCGGGCCGTTCTTCTCGAAGGAGTGGCAGGCGGCGCACTTCTTGGCGGCGGCGGCGCCCTTCTCGATCGAAGCGGTCTGCAGCAGCTTCTCGATCGGCTCGCTCGGCGCGGCAGCGGCCGCAGGAGCACCGGCAGCGCCTTCTTCCTTCACCGCGATCTCGAAGCCCGGCTTTTCCGGCGCCTTCGAGGAGAAAATGGCGTTGGCGGCCATGTTCATGGAGAGCAGAACGAGGCAGGTGCCGAGCACCGCGCCCATAACCTTATTGAGTTCGAAGGAGTCCATTTTCGATCAGGCCCCAAGCCGGAAAATCGTCACGTTGGGCCGCCTCAAGCGACCATGGAATTTGCTACCGGGAACAGGCGTGCAACGCAATACAGGCAGCGGGATCGAGATAACGGTTTGCCTGCCTTCTGGCAACCCGTATAAACGCGCGACTCCTTGAAAAGTCCCGTCATTTCCTCACCATTTCGGCCATTTGCGCCCTCCTGCGACACCATGACAAAAACCCGCGCCCTGGTGCTGATTCCCGCCCGTATGGCCGCCACCCGCCTGCCGGGAAAGCCGCTGCTGGACATCGGCGGCCTGCCGATGATCGTCCATGTGCTGCGCCGGGCCACCGAAGCGCAGATCGGCCGGGTTGTGGTCGCCACCGACGCCCCGGAAATTGCGCGCGCCGTGACCGCCCATGGCGGCGAGGCCGTCATGACCCGCGCCGACCATCCTTCCGGCTCCGACCGGATTTTCGAGGCTCTGCAGACCATTGATGGCGCGGGCGAGATCGAGACCGTCATCAATGTGCAGGGCGACCTGCCCACCATCGAACCGGCCGCCGTCAGGGCGGTGCTGTCCCCATTTGACGATCCGCAGGTGGATATCGCCACGCTGGCCGCGGTGATCACCAAGGACGACGAGCACACCAATCCCAACGTGGTGAAGGTGGTCGGCTCAAAGCTCGGCCCCGCACGTCTGCGGGCGCTGTATTTCACCCGCGCCACCGCGCCTTACGGCGACGGCCCGCGCTATCATCACATCGGGCTTTATGCCTATCGCCGGTCCGCGCTGGCGCGGTTCGTCGCCCTGCCGCCCTCACCGCTGGAAATTCGCGAAAAGCTCGAGCAGCTTCGCGCGCTGGAGGCCGGCATGCGGATCGATGTCGCCGTGGTTGACACGGTGCCGCTGGGCGTCGATACGCCTCACGATCTCGAGACCGCGCGCACCATGCTCGCAGGAAAGACCTCATGACCAAGCCATTGAAGATCGCCTTTCAGGGCGAACCCGGAGCGAACTCGCACATCGCGATCGCGGAAGCCTTTCCCGATGCGACGCCAATGCCCTGCGCGACTTTCGAGGACGCGCTGGCCGCGATTTCATCGGGCGAGGCGGATCTCGGCATGATCCCGATCGAGAACACCTTGGCGGGCCGGGTTGCCGACATTCATCACCTCTTGCCGCAGTCCGGGCTTTTCATTGTCGGCGAATGGTTTCTGCCGATCCGCCACCAGTTGATGGGACTACGGGGCGCCAGGATCGGCGACATCAAGACTGTCGAAAGCCACGTCCACGCCATCGGCCAGTGCCGCAACATCATCCGCAAGCTCGGCATCAAGCCGATCATCGCAACCGACACGGCCGGCGCGGCGCGCATCATCTCCGAGCGCGGCGATAAAAGCTGCGCCGCCATTGCGCCGCGTCTCGCCGCCGAGATTTACGGCCTCGACATCCTTGCCGAGGACATCGAGGACGAGAGCCACAACACCACGCGCTTCGTTATTCTCGCGCGCGAGCCTGTCTGGCCGGAAAAAGGTTCGGGCCCGCTGGTGACCACATTTGTTTTCCGCGTGCGCAACCTTCCCGCCGCGCTTTACAAGGCCATGGGCGGCTTCGCCACCAACGGCGTCAACATGACCAAGCTGGAAAGCTACATGGTGGAAGGCAACTTCTTCGCCACGCAGTTCTATGCCGATGTCGACGGCCACCCGGACGACCGTAACCTCGCCTTCGCGCTGGAAGAACTGAAGTTCTTCTCGAAAGAACTCCGCATCGTCGGCGTCTATCCGGCGCATCCGTTCCGTGTTGCCTTCACGGAAAAGGCTGCGGAGTAGCTCACGTAAATTTATCAGCCGTCATGCGCGGGCTTGTGCCGGCAATCACGCTTGATCGTCATTGCGAGCGAAGCGAAGCAATCCAGAGCAACAAAAGGAAGCTGGATTGCTTCGTCGCAAGCGCTCCTCGCAATGACGCGAATAGATTGGGTTTTAACTACGCCACCATCTGCGTCCCAACCCCGAACGCCTCCGCCACCAGGCTGTAGGACCGCTTGCGGGCTTCGTGATCGTAGGTCGCGGTGATCACCATCACCTCATCGGCCTTGCAGAGTTCGATCAGCGGCATGATTTTGTCCATCATCGTCTGCTTTGAGCCGACGAACAGCCGCGACCGGTTGCGCGCGATATGCGCGCGCTCGGCCTCCGAATAAGGATAGACCTGCGCCTCCTCGATGCTCGGCAGCGGCCGGTATTGCCCGCGATCGCGCAGCAGGCGGTTGAGATCGGCCGACATCGCCAGGCGATCCGCTTCTTCATCGGTCTCGGCCATGATGACCGCGATGGCGAGGATCGCATACGGGTTGTCGCGCCAGCGCGACGGCTTGAAATGCGCGCGATAGTGAATCATCGCATCCGCCGCATCGTGAGATGCGAAATGATGCGCGAAAGCGAAGCCCATGCCGATCTGTGCCGATAGCTGCGCGCTGTAGTCGCTCGATCCGAGCAGCCAGATCGGCGGCAGCCGCGTATCGTCCGGCATCGCGAGCACGTTGTTGTACGGATGCCCTTCGGGAAATTCCCGCGTATCCCACAATGTCAGTTCGATCAGCCGTTCGATGAAATCATCGCCGCCGCGCGGATCGAAGCGCTGGCGCAGCGCGTGCATCGTGGTCTGGTCGGTGCCGGGCGCGCGGCCAAGGCCAAGGTCGATGCGGCCGGGAAACAGCGCCTCCAGCATTTTGAATCGTTCGGCCACCATCAGCGGCGCGTGGTTCGGCAGCATCACGCCGCCGGAGCCGACGCGGATGCGCTGCGTCGCCGCCGCGATCTGCCCGATCATGATTTCCGGCGCGGGGGATGCGACCGAGGCGAGGCTGTGATGCTCAGCCAGCCAATAGCGCGTGTAACCGAGCCGATCCGCATGCCGCGCCAGATCGATGCTGTTGCGCAGCGCCTGCGCGGGCGGTGTGCCAGTGGTGACGACGGAGAGGTCGAGGATGGAAACTGGGATCATTCCGGCAGGCTAAACGGCTCGCGAACGCCCGGCAAAGGCTGAGTCGGCAACCCACCTCGCCCGCAAAACCTTAGACCAGTGGGCAGAACCATGACAAATAGATATACATACAAATTTGCCCACCGTTATCCGCAGATCATTTGCAAGTATTCGAGCGGATTCCCGATAAATTCGCCTATTTTTGCCATTTTTATCAAACTTAGCAGAGACATCCGACAACTTTCCGTTAGCCCAACCGGATCGTTTTGGGCGATTTCCCACGGCAAAACAGCCCAAGATGAGCTATCGGGAACGGCGATTTCCGCCTATCTAAGGCAAAAGGCGAAACGGCGGCGAAGTCCGTTTCACAGAGGCGAAATTGAGACGCACCTTCAGCCCCGATTCCAGACACCCGCCATCGCTTCACGGAGTTCAGACGCGTGACGACCGAGACCACCACACCGGATGCCAGGGCACAAAAACGCCCGGCGATCTCGTTCGAGTTCTTTCCGCCGAAGACGGAAGAGATGGAGCGCGGCCTGTGGGACGTCGTCACCCGGCTGGCGCCGCTCAATCCGAATTTCGTCTCCGTCACCTACGGCGCGGGCGGCTCGACCCGCGAGCGCACCCATTCGACCATCGCGCGGATTCTCGGTGAAACCAAATTGACTCCGGCCGCGCATCTCACCTGCGTCGCCGCGACCAAGGGCGACATCGACGAGGTCGTGGATCGCTATCATGACGTCGGTGTACGTCACATCGTGGCGCTGCGCGGCGATCCGACCACCGGCATCGGCACCCGATACGCGGCACATCCCGAAGGCTACCAGCAATCGTCCGATCTCGTCGCCGCGATCAAGCGCAATCATCCCGATATGGAAGTCAGCGTCTCGGCTTATCCCGAGAAGCATCCGGAAAGCAAAAGCCTCGATGCCGACATCGATGCGCTGAAGGCCAAGGTCGATGCCGGCGCGACGCGCGCCATCACCCAGTTCTTCTTCGACAACGATCTCTACTATCGCTATCTCGACCGCGTGCGCGCGGCGGGAATCACCATTCCGATCGTGCCGGGCATCCTGCCGGTGCAGAATTTCAAGCTGGCGAAGAATTTCGCGACCCGCGCGGGCGCGACGATTCCGGACTGGCTGGAAGCAAAGTTTGAAGGACTCGACGACGATGCCGACACGCGCCGCCTTGTCGCCGCCACCGTTGCCGCCGGACAGGTGCAGAAGCTCGCCAAGCAGGGCGTGGAGAACTTCCACTTCTACACCATGAACCGCGCTGATCTCGTGTTCGCGATCAGCCACCTGCTCGGCATCCGCCCGAACAGCACACAGAAGGCGGCGTGATTTTGTTGTCGGGCTGCGCGGTTTCTTCCCCCTCTCCCCTCGGGGGAGAGGGTTGGGGTGAGGGGGTTCGGAAACATCGCGAGACAACGATGACCGGCAACACTGACCTTGTACGAAGACTTCGACGGCAACAGACCGACGCTGAACGCGCCTTGTGGCTGCGTCTCCGCGACCGGCGGTTGAACGGCTGGAAATTCAAACGCCAGATGCAAATCGACAAATTCGTGGCTGATTTCTGCTGTGCGGATGCCAAGCTCGTCGTCGAACTCGATGGCGGTCAACATGCGATCCAAACATCACAGGATGCAGAACGCACACAAGTTCTCTCCGCGATGGGCTATCTCGTGCTCCGCTTCTGGAACAACGATGTTCTGACCAACATGGATGGTGTGCTGGAAGACATTCTCGCAACGCTTCCAAAGCACACGCCGGTCCCCCCTCACCCCAACCCTCTCCCCGGCGGGGAGAGGGAGTAATATCGAGTCCGCTCATGTCCTCCCGCCCCACATCTCCCATCGCCGATAAATTCCGCGCGCTCGCCCGCGAAAAGATTCTCGTGCTCGACGGCGCGATGGGCACAATGATCCAGCGGCTGGAATTCGACGAGGCGGCATTCCGCGGCGCGCGCTTCAAGGACTTTCACCGCGACGTCAAGGGCAACAACGACCTGCTGATCCTGACCCAGCCGCAGGCGATCGAGGACATCCACTACGCCTATTTCAAAGCGGGCGCAGACATCGTCGAGACAAACACCTTCTCGTCCACGTCCATCGCGCAGGCCGACTACGAGATGTCGGACCTCGCCTATGAACTGAACCGCGAAGGCGCGCGCCTGGTCTGCAACGCGGCGCGCCGCGCGGAAGCCGAAGACGGCAAGCCGCGCTTTGTCGCCGGCGCGCTCGGCCCGACCAACCGCACCGCATCGATCTCGCCGGACGTCGCCAACCCCGGTTACCGCGCGGTGACCTTCGACGATCTGCGCATCGCCTATAGCGAACAGATCAACGGCCTGCTCGACGGCGGCGCGGACATTCTCCTTGTGGAAACCATCTTCGACACGCTGAACGCCAAGGCTGCGCTCTATGCCATCGCGGAGATCACCGCGGCGCGCGGCATCGACGTGCCGGTGATGATTTCCGGCACCATCACCGACAAATCGGGCCGCCTGCTGTCGGGCCAGATGCCGGAAGCGTTCTGGTATTCGGTGCAGCACGCCAATCCGCTCACCATCGGCTTCAACTGTGCGCTCGGCGCGGAAGACCTGCGCGCGCATATCGCCGATATCGGCCGCGTGGCGGATACGCTGGTCTGTGCCTATCCGAACGCGGGCCTGCCGAACGAATTCGGCCAGTACGACGAGAGCCCGGAATATATGGCGCGCCTTGTCGGCGAATTCGCGCAGGCTGGCCTCGTCAACGTGGTCGGCGGCTGCTGCGGCACCACGCCTGCGCACATCAAGGCCATCGCGGAGGCCTGCGCGCCGCATAAGCCGCGCGTCGTCCCGACCATCGAGCCGCGCCTGCGGCTCTCCGGCCTCGAACCCTTCGTGCTCACCAGCGACATTCCGTTTGTCAATGTCGGCGAGCGCACCAACGTTACCGGCTCGGCGCGCTTCCGCAAGCTGATCAAGAACGCCGATTACGCCGCCGCGCTGCAGGTCGCCCGCGATCAGGTCGAGAACGGCGCGCAGGTGATCGACATCAACATGGACGAGGGCCTGCTCGATTCCAAGCAGGCGATGATCGACTATCTCAATCTCGTCGCCTCCGAGCCCGACATCGCCAGGGTGCCGGTGATGATCGACTCGTCGAAATTCGACGTGATCGAGGCCGGGCTGAAATGCGTACAGGGCAAGCCGATCGTCAATTCCATCTCGATGAAGGAAGGCGAAGAGAAATTCTTAGCAGAAGCTTCGATCGCGCGCCGTCATGGCGCGGCGGTCGTCGTCATGGCGTTCGACGAGGTCGGACAGGCCGACACCTACGAGCGCAAGATCGAGATCTGCAAGCGCGCCTATGACCTGCTGATCGAGAAGCTCGACTTCCCGCCGCAGGACATCATCTTCGATCCGAACATCTTCGCCATCGCCACCGGCCTCGAAGAACACAACAACTACGGCGTCGATTTCATCGAAGCCACGCGCTGGATTCGCCAGAACCTGCCGCATGCACATATTTCCGGCGGCGTCTCCAACCTGTCGTTCTCGTTCCGCGGCAACGAGCCAGTGCGCGAGGCGATGCATTCTGTGTTCCTGTATCACGCCATCAAGGCGGGCATGGACATGGGCATCGTCAATGCCGGGCAGATGGTGATCTATGACGACATCGATCCCGAACTGCGTCAGGTCTGCGAGGACGTCATCCTTAACCGCGACGCGAGCGCATCCGAGCGGCTGCTGCAGCTTGCGGAAAAATTCCGCGGACAGGAAAAGCAGGTCAAGGAACAGGACCTCAAGTGGCGCGAGTGGCCGGTCGAGCAACGTCTTAGCCACGCGCTGGTCAACGGCATTACAGAATATATCGAGGAAGACACCGAAGCCGCGCGCCTCACAGTCGACCGCCCTCTGTCGGTGATCGAAGGCCCGCTGATGGCGGGCATGAACATCGTCGGCGACCTGTTCGGTGACGGCAAGATGTTCCTGCCGCAGGTGGTGAAGTCTGCGCGCGTGATGAAGCAGGCGGTCGCCTATCTGATGCCGTTCATGGAAGAGGAAAAGGCGCGCAATCGCGCCGCAGGCATCGCCGATGGCGGCAGCAATTCCGCCGGCAAGATCGTGCTCGCCACCGTGAAGGGCGATGTGCATGACATCGGCAAGAACATTGTCGGCATCGTGCTCCAGTGCAACAACTTCGAGGTGGTCGACCTCGGCGTGATGGTGCCCGCCGCCAAGATCATCGACACCGCGAAGGCCGAGAACGCCGACATCATCGGCCTCTCCGGCCTGATCACGCCATCGCTCGATGAAATGGTGTTTCTCGCCTCCGAAATGGAGCGTCAGGGCCTCGACCTGCCGCTGCTGATCGGCGGCGCGACCACCAGCCGCGTCCACACCGCCGTGAAGGTCGATCCGGCCTATCGGCGCGGGCCGGTGGTGCATGTCAACGACGCCAGCCGTGCGGTCGGTGTTGCCTCATCGCTGCTCTCGCCCGAGAAGAAGACGGACTACGCCCGGGAGGTCCGCGCCGACTATGCGAAGATTTCGGCGGCGCATTTCAGGGCGCAGCAGAACAAGAACCGGCTGTCGCTGGAGGCCGCGCGCGCCAACGCGCACAAGATCGACTGGAGCAAGACGACGCCAAAGAAGCCCGCCTTCATCGGCCTCAGGAGCTTCGACGACTATTCGCTGGAAGAACTGGCGCACTACATCGACTGGACGCCGTTCTTCCAGACCTGGGAGTTATCCGGGCGTTTCCCGGCCATTCTCGACGACAAGGTGGTGGGCGAAGCGGCGCGCTCGCTTTACGACGACGCGCGCAAGATGCTGGATCGCATCATCGCGGAAAGATGGTTCAAGGCGCGTGCGACCATCGGCTTCTGGCCCGCGAACGCCGAGGGCGACGACATCGTGCTCTACAGCGACGACGCGCGCACCAGGCCGATGACCACGCTGCACACCCTGCGCCAGCAACTGGAAAAGCGCGAAGGCCGCCACAACGCGGCGCTGTCGGACTTCATCGCGCCGATCGGCTCGAACGTGCCGGACTATATCGGGATGTTCGTGGTCACCGCCGGCATCGGCGAGGACGTGATCGCGGACCGCTTCAAGAACGCCAACGACGACTATTCGTCCATCCTCGTCAAGGCGCTGGCGGATCGTCTCGCCGAAGCTTTCGCGGAGCGGATGCACGAACGCGTGCGCAAGGAATTCTGGGGCTACGCGCCGGACGAGAATCTTAATGCCGATCAGTTGATCCGCGAAGAGTATCAGGGCATCCGCCCTGCCCCGGGCTATCCGGCGCAACCGGACCACACCGAGAAGGCGACACTGTTCCGCCTGCTCGATGCCGAGCGCACCGCGGGCGTGACGCTGACGGAGAGCTTTGCGATGTGGCCCGGCTCGTCGGTGTCCGGCCTCTATTTCAGCCATCCGGAGAGCTATTATTTCGGCGTCGGAAAGATCGAGCGCGATCAGGTCGAGGATTATGCCGAACGCAAGGGCATGACGCCGGAGGAAATCGAGCGCTGGCTGTCGCCGATCCTCAACTACATTCCCTCACGCGATGCGCCGCCCGAAACGGACGAACCGGACGTCGTGGACTTGCCGCTGGCCAAGCATCCGCCCGGCTGCGCCTGCGCGATGCACATGCGGTTGGCGATGACGCCACGCGCAGAAACCGCGCCGAACTGACCTGCTCGTCATTGCGAGCGAAGCGAAGCAATCCAGCTTTCTAAAAAGCGAAGGGGTGGATTGCTTCGTCGCTATAGCGCGCAAGCGCGCTATAGCTCCTCGCAATGACGGACATATTCAATTCGGATCAAATTGGCATGACCGCGAGAACGGGAACCCACGACCTCACGCGCGTGTGACGATCATTTGCACGGAACCGGGAACAGCTCCGCCTTCGAGGCGTTGATGCGCCGCAACTTTCACCCCGTGCAGAAGGAGATCAAAATGAAGAAGGTGACATTGCTCGCCGCAGCAGCCGCCGTGACCGCGCTCGCCACATCGCCAGTGCTCGCGCAGGATTCGATGCAGCCGCGCGCGGCCACGCACGCGAAGAGCTACAAGGCCAACAAGCATGCGATGCATTCGTCCCGCGCGATGCACCGTCATCATGCGCGCGCGGCCTATCGCACCGATGAAATGGCATCGCGCGACAACTGGAACAGCCGCGACACTTGGCATGAGCGCGATACCGGCTTCTGGCCGGCGGATGTTGTCGGCGGCGCAGTCGGCGCGGCAGGCGCGATTGCCACGACGGCCGTCGGCACCGCGGGCGCGATCGCGACCGCGCCGTTCGGCGGGCCGCGTTACGGCAACAGCCCCTACTACGCCGACAACGGCTATCCTTACGGCAACCGCCACCGCTACGGCGCAAGCTACGCATCGGCGGACTACGGTCCGGATTATGGCTATGCCGGCGGATATCAGTACAACGGCGTCGCGATTCCGATGTCGGGCAACTTCGACGCCCGCAACGGCTTTACTTGCCGCCCAGGCTCGATCACCCGCATCGGCAACGAGCAGGTGATCTGCCAGTAACCGATCTTGAGATAAACGAAGGGCGGCCGGATCATCCGGCCGCCCTTTTGTTTGTCGGCATGGCGGACAGCTAGGCCATGAAATTCACGCGGCCGGTGGCGAGATCGTGCATCGCGCCCACGATGCGGAGCTGCCCCGCAGCGACACGATTTTTCAGCACGCGGCTTCTGGCGGTCAGCGCCGCCACCGCCATCTTCACATTGGTTTCGGCGACGGCCTGAACGAACGCCGCGTTCTTCGCATTGCGCTCGCCCTTCGCCCTGCTCGCCGCAACGGCCGGGCGGATGTTGGCCAGCGTCGCCGTCAGGTTTCCGAGCTTGACGTGATCGACCGCGCCCTTGATCGCGCCGCAGTCGTTATGTCCCAGCACCACGATGGCGCGCGCGCCTGCCACCTTGGTGGCAAATTCCAGGCTGCCGATGATGTCGGTGTTGACGAAATTTCCCGCCACCCGCGCGCAGAAGATGTCGCCGATCCGCTGGTCGAACACCAGTTCGGGCGGCACGCGCGAATCGATGCAGCCGACAATGGCCGCGAACGGCGCCTGCGCGGCGGCGGTCGCCTTGATCTGCTCGACAAGATCGCAGTTGATGGTCTTGCCGCCGACCAGCCGCTCGTTGCCTGCCTTCAGCCGCGCGATCGCCTGATCCGGCGTCAGGTCCTGACGCTCCGGCGTCATCACCGCGCATTCCGCCGCCACCGCGCGCGTGCCGAGCACGCTCGCTGCGGCCAGAGATAACGTCACACATCCGCAAAATGACCGACGGCTCAACATGGAGCGGCTCCCTTGTCCCGGTTTCATATCCTCGGGCTGAGATACCGCGACAACTCTTAAGAACCCGATTCCATGTGTCCGAATGCGCCGCAGCGCTTTGTCCGCTCACGTCTCGCCGGGATCGCTCGCCAGCACGCCCTTCACCGCCTGCGACCAGCCCTTGAGCTTTCGCGTGCGCGTGGCGTCGGACATGTTCGGCCTGAAGCGGCGCTCCAGCCGCCAGGAATCCGCAAAGCGCGATGGCTCGGGATACACACCCGCGCCGAGCCCGGCGAGATAGGCCGCCCCGAGCGCGGTGGTTTCCTGAATCATCGGCCGGTCCACCGGCGCGTCGAGCAGATCGGCAAGGCGCTGCATGGTCCAATCCGACGCGGTCATGCCGCCATCGACGCGCAGCACGGTGTTGGCGGCCGCCGCGTCCGGCCAGTCGGCGCGCATCGCGGCCCACAGGTCATAGGTCTGGTAACAGACGCTTTCCAGCACGGCGTGCGCAAGTTCGGCCGGGCCGGTGTTGCGGGTGAGGCCGAACAATGCGCCGCGCACCCGGGGATTCCAGTACGGCGCGCCGAGGCCGACAAAGGCCGGCACGAGATAAACCGACTGCGTGGTGTCGTTGGCGTCCGCCAGCGGGCCGGTTTCGCCCGCGCTCTTGATCAGGCCGAGCCCGTCGCGCAGCCACTGCACCGCGGAGCCCGCGACAAAGATCGAACCTTCCAGCGCATAGGTGCGCTGGCCGTTCAACTGGTACGCGATGGTGGTGAGCAGCTTGTTCTTCGAGGCCACCGCCGTCGCGCCGGTGTTAAGCAGCGCGAAGCAGCCGGTGCCGTAGGTGGACTTCATCATGCCGGGCGTGAAGCAGGCCTGACCGATGGTCGCCGCCTGCTGGTCGCCCGCGATGCCGCGCACGGCGATGGCGCCGCCGAACAGATCCGGCACGGTCTGGCCGAAATCGGCGGAGGAATCGCGCACATCCGGCAGCATCGAGCGCGGCACGCGCAAGAGCTTCAGAAGATCGTCGTCCCATTCGCCGGTGTGGATATTGAACAGCAGCGTGCGCGAGGCATTGGTGGCATCGGTGGCGTGGACCTTGCCGCCGGTCAGCCGCCACAGCAAATACGAATCCACCGTACCGAACATCAGTTCGCCGCGCTCGGCGCGTTCCCGCGCGCCCGGAACATGGTCCAGAATCCAGGCCACCTTGGTGCCGGAAAAATACGGATCGATGATCAGCCCGGTGCGCGCGGTGACCAGCGGTTCATGGCCGTCACTCTTGAGCCGCGCGCAGATCTCCGCCGTGCGCCGGTCCTGCCAGACGATGGCGCGATGCACCGCCTGTCCGGTGGCGCGGTCCCACACCACCGTGGTCTCGCGCTGGTTGGTGATGCCGATGGCGGCGATGTCTTGCGCCTTGACGCCAGCCTTGCTCATCGCGTCGCGGCAGGTCGCGATGGTGGAGGTCCAGATGTCCTCCGGTTCATGCTCGACCCAGCCGGAGGCGGGAAAATGCTGCTGGAATTCCTGCTGCGCCTGCGCCGCGATGGAAATGTCGGCACGGAAGACGATGGCGCGCGACGACGTCGTGCCCTGATCGATGGCAAGGATATGCGACGCCATGGCGTTCCCCGGAATGATTTTCGTTCTGGTTTCGGAACGCCAAGAAAGCGACTACGCGGGCGGGCGTCAATATATATGGAGCCAATCCGTCATCCTGAAGTGCGAGGCAGCTTCGGCGAGCCTCGAAGGATGGCGGTGCACGGTCAGTCATCCTTCGAGGCGCGCAAGAGCGCGCACCTCAGGATGACGATTCCCCCTCAGGGAAAGCGAAATTACACCGCAGCCGTCGTCACGCCGCCGTCGATCACGATGGTCTGGCCGGTCATGAAGGTCGAGGCGTCGGAGGCGAGATAAGCCACCGCGCCCGCGATCTCGTGCGGCTCTCCGATCCGGCGCAGCGGCGTGGTGGCGGTGCGGCGCGCCAGCAGCGCTTCGTCTTCCCACAGCGCGCGGGCGAAATCGGTCTTCACGAGGCCGGGTGCGATGCAGTTCACGCGCACCTTCTTCGGACCCCACTCCCCGGCAAGGCTGCGCGCCAGCGAGAAATCGGCGGCTTTGGAGATGCCGTAGGCGCCGATCACGGTCGAGCCGCGCAAGCCGCCGATGGACGAGATGATGACGACAGAGCCGCCGCCGCGTTCGGCCATATGCGGCATCGCCTGCTTGCAGAGCCAGATGTTGCTCTTGATGTTGGCGCCCATGATCTTGTCGAAGGCTTCGTCGGTGATGTCGAGCAACGGGCCGTAATAGGGATTGACCGCGGCGTTGCAGACCAGAGTGTCGATCTGCCCGTAATGCCTGATCGTGCCCGCGATCAGCGCATCGACCTCTTCTCGCTTCGAGATGTTGCAGGGAATGACATGGGCATCGCCACCCGCCTTGCGAATGCCCTCCGCCACCTCGTTGCACGCATCCGCCTTGCGGCTGGAGATCACGACCTTCGCGCCCATCTGCGCCAGCAGTTCCGCCGACGCACGGCCGATGCCACGGCTCGATCCGGTGACGACGGCAACTTTTCCGGTAAGGTCGAAGGGCGAGGTGGGCATGGCGTCCCCTGTTTTCGTTGAACCGTTGTTTCGTCATTGCGAGCGAAGCGAAGCAATCCATTCTTTTTAAAAAGATGGATCGCTTCGTCGCTATGCTCCTCGCGATGACGGTGGAACAATCACACCAGCGGGCCTGCCGCCGCGACACGGCGCAGATGATGTTCGGTATCGCCGAAGGTGTTCTCGATCACGGTCAGCCGCTTGAAGTAGTGGCCGATCTGCGCCTCCATGGTCATGCCGATGCCGCCATGAAGCTGAATCGACTGCTGGCCGACGAATTTCGAGGACTTGCCGACCTGCACCTTGGCCGCCGCGACCGCCGACGCGCGCTCGGCATCCGGAAGATCGGTCGCCATCGCCGCGAACAGCGCCATGCTGCGCGCCTGCTCCAGGTTCACGAACATGTCGGACGCACGGTGCTGCAGCGCCTGGAAGGTGCCGATGGCGACGCCAAACTGCTTGCGGGTTTTGATGTACTCGACGGTGATCTTGAGCGACTCTTCCATCGCGCCGATGGCTTCGGAGCACATCGCGATGCGCGCTTCGTCCACCACGCGCTCCACCAGCGCAAGACCCTTGGCCGGATCGCCGAGCACGGCGTCCTTGGCCACCTCGACGCCCTCGAAGCGGATGTCCGCCGCGCGCATGCTGTCCTGCGTGGCGTAGCCCTTGATATGAACGCCCTTGGCATTCGCCGGCACAAGGAACACGCCGATGCCGTCGCGGTCGCGCTGGCCGCCGGAGGTGCGCGCGGTCACGATCAGCGTGCTGGCGCTGTCGCCGTGCAGCACGACGAACTTCTCGCCATCGATCACCCAGCCGTCGCCCTTCTTCTTGGCGGTGGTGGAGACATCCGCGAGGTCGTAGCGCGAGTTCTTTTCGAGCTGCGCGAAGGCCAGCGTCTTGCTGCCGTCGATCACGGAGGGAATGTGCGCGGCCTTCTGCTCGGCGGATGCGCCGTGACGCAGGAAGCCGCCGCCGATCACCACCGTGGTCAGGTAAGGCTCGAGCACCAGCGAGCGGCCGAGCGATTCCATCACGATCGCGGTTTCCACCGCGCCCGCGCCGAAGCCGCCGTCGTTTTCCGAGAACGGCAGGCCGAGCAGGCCCTGCTCCGCGAGCTTGCCCCAGATCTGGCGGCTCCAGCCGTCCTTTTCTGCGGCGTACTTCTTGCGCTGCTCGAAGTCATACGAGTCAGCCAGCAGCCCGTCGACGCTGTCTTTCAGGAGGCGCTGCTCCTCGGAGAGATCAAAATCCATACTGTGTTCCTCGGCTAAACCAAAACATCGTCATGGCGAGGAGCGAAGCGACGAAGCAATCCATGTGGATAATCGAATGGATTGCTTCGCTTCGCTCGCAATGACGGCATGTGAGAACGCTGCAAGCCCTCTCCCCGCAAGCGGGGAGAGGGGAAGATGTCGTTAAAGCCCCAGCACCGCCTTCGCGATAATGCCGCGCTGGATTTCGTTCGAACCGCCGTAGATCGAAACCTTGCGGTAGTTGAAGTAATGCGGCGCGGTGTGCGACTCCCAGCCCGCCTCCTCGTTGCCGATGCCTTCTTCCGGAAGGTAGGGCACGGCGAAGGGACCGGCGACTTCGACCAGCAGTTCGGAAATGGTCTGCTGGATTTCCGAGCCCTTGATCTTGAGGATCGAGGACGCCGGGTCCGGCTTGCCCTTGCCGTTCTTGGTCTCGTTGGCGATGACGCGCATCACCGACAGCTCGAGCGCCTTGAGCTCGATTTCGGTGGCGGCGAGCTTCTCGCGAAAACGGTCGTCCTCGATCAGCGGCTTGCCGTTGGCTTCGACCGTCGACGCCAGTTCACGGACGCGGCGGATGCGCTCCTTCGACATGCCGACGCGGGCGATGTTGGTGCGCTCGTTGCCGAGCAGGAACTTTGCGTAATCCCAGCCCTTGTTTTCCTGGCCGACCAGATTGGCGACCGGCACCTCGACGTCGTCGAAGAACACTTCGTTGACTTCATGGCCGCCATCGATGGTCTGGATCGGACGCACGGTGATGCCGCGCGACTTCATGTCGATCAGGATGAACGAAATGCCTTCCTGCTTCTTCGCTTCCGGATTGGTGCGGCAGAGACAGAAGATCCAGTCGGCATACTGGCCGAGCGTGGTCCAGGTCTTCTGGCCGTTGATCACATAGACGTCGCCCTTGCGCTTCGCCGTGGTCTTGAGCGAGGCGAGGTCCGACCCTGAGCCTGGCTCCGAGAAGCCCTGGCACCACCAGTCGTCGAGATTGGCGATGCGCGGCAGGTAATACTTCTTCTGCTCGTCGCTGCCGAAGGTGTAGATCACCGGGCCGACCATGTTGACGCCGAACGGCAGCGGCGACGGCGCAGGCGTCGCCTGCAGCTCTTCAAGGAAGATGTGCTGCTTGGCCGGCGACCAGCCGGTGCCGCCGAACTCCACGGGCCAATGCGGAACGCCCCATCCCTTCTTGTTGAGGATGCGGGTCCAGGTGACGATGTCGTCCTTGCTGGGATGGCCGCCGTCGATCAGCTTCTTGTGCATCGCGGGCGGAATGTTCTCGTGGAAGAACTTTCTCACTTCCTCGCGAAATGCATTTTCTTCCTGGTTGAAATTGAGATCCATTGGACTCTCCTTGGTATCGTGTTCAAACCGGACTTGCTGTCACCTCTCCCCGAGGGGGAGAGGTCGGATCGCGCTATGCGATCCGGGTGAGGGGGTTCGGATGCTTATCTCTAAAATTTAGAGCCCCTCACCCCAACCCTCTCCTCCCAAAAGGGCGGTCACGCCCGTCTTCGACGGGCTATGGGGGAGAGGGAGCGCATCGCGTTTGCTGTGAAGTTTACTGCAGGATCTCGAACAGGCCGGCAGCGCCCTGACCGCCGCCGATGCACATGGTGACGACGCCGTACTTCGCCTTGCGGCGGCGGCCTTCGATCAGGACGTGGCCGGTGAGGCGCGCGCCGGTCATGCCGTAGGGATGGCCGACCGCGACCGAGCCGCCGCTGACATTGAGCTTCTCAGGGTCGATGCCAAGCTTGTCGCGGCAGTAGATCACCTGCACGGCGAACGCTTCGTTCAGTTCCCAGATATCGATGTCGTCGATCTTGAGGCCATGACGCTGGAGCAGGCGCGGGATCGCGAACACCGGTCCGATGCCCATTTCATCCGGCTCGCAACCGGCGGCCACGAAGCCGCGGAAGATGCCGAGCGGCTTGAGGCCACGCTTGGCGGCTTCCTTGTCGCTCATGATGACGGTGGCGCTGGCGCCGTCGGAGAGCTGGCTGGCGTTGCCTGCGGTGATGGAGCCGCCTTCACGCACCGGCTTCAGGCCTGCGAGACCTTCCGCGGTGGTTTCCGGACGCGGACCTTCATCCTGCGACAGGGTGATGTCCTTGTAGGAGACTTCCTTGGTGTTCTTGTCGACAACCGCCATCTTGGTCGAGATCGGGGCGATCTCGTCCTTGAAACGTCCGCCCTGCTGCGCGGCCGCGGTGCGGCGCTGGCTTTCGAGCGAATACTCGTCCTGCTTCTCGCGCGAGATGCCGTAGCGCTTGGCTACCACTTCGGCGGTGTCCAGCATCGCCATGTAGACGTCGCCCTTGATCGCCTTCAGCGCGGGATCGACCGCGTGGAACAGGTTCATGTGCTCGTTCTGCACAAGGCTGATCGATTCGCCGCCGCCGCCGACCGCGACCTGAACGCCGTCGAAGATCACCGAGCGCGCGGCGAGCGCGATGGCCTGCAGGCCCGAGGCGCACTGGCGGTCGATGGTGGTGCCGCCGACCGTGACCGGAAGACCGGCGCGCAGCGCGGCCTTGCGGGCGATGTTGCCCGCGGTGGCACCCTGCTGCATGGCGGCGCCCATCACCACGTCCTCGATCTCCGCCGGATCGACACCGGCGCGCTTGACCGCCTGTTCGATGGCGTGGCCGAGCAGCGTCGCGCCTTCAGTGTTGTTGAGCGCGCCGCGATAGGCCTTGCCGATCGGCGTGCGGGCGGTGGAAACGATAACGGCTTCGGTCATGAGCGACCTCCTGTTGCGAGTTTGGGTTGTGACTGCATTTGGCGTTGTTGATTGCGTAATTCGTGACGCGAGAGCTTGCCGACGCTGGTGCGCGGCAGTTCCTTGACGAATTCCACCGCGGCCGGCATTTCGTGCTTGCCGATCTTGCCCGCCAGCAGCGCACGCAATTCCTCGATGGTGAAGGGCTCGGCGCCCGCGCGCAGCGTGACGAAGGCCTTCGCCGCCTCGCCGCGATAGTCGTCGGGAACGCCGATCACGATGACTTCCTGCACGGCGGGATGGGTGTAGATCGCCTGCTCGATCATCTGCGGATAGACGTTGAAGCCGCCGGAGATGATCATGTCCTTCTTGCGGTCGACCAGATAGAAATAGCCGTCGCTGTCCATGTAGCCGATGTCGCCGGTGAGGAAGCGGTCGCCGACAAATACCTCGGCGGTGGCCTCTTTCTGCTGCCAGTAACCCTTGGTGACGTTCGGGCCGCGAATGCGGATCTCGCCGGTCTCGCCGACCGGCATCACCCTGGTCGGATCGTCGAGCGACACCACGTCCATCTCGATTCCCGGCAGCATCAGGCCGATGGAGCCGGGCTTGTCCGGGCCGACCGGCGGATGGCCGGTGCCGGGCGAGCAGGTCTCGGTCATGCCCCAGCCGCTCTTGAGCGTGAGGCCGGTCTTCTTCTGGAAGACTTTCGCCACTTCCACCGGCAGCGGCGCGCCGCCGGAGCCGGCAACCGCGAGCGAGGACAGATCGCGCTTGTCGAGATCGGGCAGGTTCGCGATGGCGATCCACATGGTGGGCACGCCGGGGAAATAGGTCGCGCGCTTGACCTCGATGTCGCGCATCACCGCCTCGACATCGAAGCGCTGGTGCAGCGAGATCAGGTCGCCGTTCCGCAAGGTGCGAAGCAGGACGACGGTCAGCGCGTAGATGTGAAACAGCGGCAGCACCAGGATGACGCGCTCGACGGTGTTGCGCTCGGCCTTTTGCTTCGCGCTCCACACGTCGTAGATCGAAACCGCCGAAGTGAGATTGCTGTGGGTCAGCATCGCGCCTTTCGGAAGGCCCGTGGTGCCGCCGGTATATTGCAGCAGCGCGATGTCGTCGGCCGAAATCGCGGGCCATGCCGCGGGCGTCTGTGCGTTGCTGGTGAAATCCCGGAATGTGACGATCGCGGGATTGGCCGGAATCGCCGCCAGCGGATTGCCGACTTCACCCCATGTCTGGTCTTCACAGACGATAAGCCTGTCGAGCAGTCCCTTCTCGAGGAATTTCACCGCCGTCGCGAACAGCGGCGCGATGTTGCTGGTGACCA
Organism: Afipia sp.; assembly: GCA_017308575.1. Taxonomy (GTDB): domain Bacteria; phylum Pseudomonadota; class Alphaproteobacteria; order Rhizobiales; family Xanthobacteraceae; genus Afipia. The sequence continues at coordinate 963,530 of JAFKEQ010000001.1, read as the reverse complement.
GAACCCGCGCGCCGGAGTCCTTCAGCTTGTGGGTCAGTGCAATCTCGCCATCGAGCGGACTGAGATGCACGATCCGCGCGCCCGCCTTCAGCGCGCCGAAGAAATTCACAGGATGGTCCGGTGAATTACCGAGGAACAGCGCAACCGACGAACCGGCGCCGTATCCAGCCCGCAGAAATGCCGCAGCCGCCACATCCACCATGTCCTGAAGCTGGACAAAGGAGATGGGACGGTCGCGGAATTCGATCGCGGGACGCGATCCGTAGTCCGCGGCCGCCCTGGCCAGCAGATCCGGCAGCGTGCCGCGGGCGATTGGCGCATCCCAGCGCACGCCCTCCGGATAGTACTGTTCGCCGGGATGGGTCATGACATCCGCCCCGCTCAGCCCTTGGCGAGGGACGCGAATGTCTTGCCTTCATCTGCGAGGCGCTTGAGCAACGGCGCGGGCTCGAGCGACGGATCGTTGGTCTGCTTGGCGTAGAACGACAGGCGCTCCGCGACATGCTTCAGTCCGACCTGATCGGCGTAGAACATCGGGCCGCCGCGATAGATCGGCCAGCCGTAGCCATAGAGCCAGACCACGTCGATGTCGCTCGGACGCGCCGCGATCTTTTCCTCGAGAATGCGCGCACCCTCGTTGATCATCGGATAGACCATGCGTTCGAGGATTTCCTGATCCTCGATCTGGCGGCGCTTGAGGCCGAGCTTGGCCAGCGTCTCGTCGATCAGCTTCTCGACCTCCGGGTCCGGCAGCGGCGAACGCGAACCGGCTTCATACTTGTAGTAGCCCTTGCCGGTCTTCTGGCCGAAACGGCCCGCCTCGCACAGCGCGTCGGCGATCTCGGACTTCACCCCGCGATCCTTGCGCGAACGCCAGCCAATATCGAGACCCGCGAGATCGCCCATGGCGAACGGCCCCATCGGCATGCCGAACTTGGTGACCACGGCGTCCACCTGCTGCGGCAGCGCACCCTCGAACAGGAACTTCTCCGACTGCTTGGTGCGGGCGCCGAGCATGCGGTTGCCGACAAAGCCGTCGCAGACGCCGACGACCACCGGCACCTTGGCGATGCGCTTGACGATGTTGACCGCCGTCATCAGCGCGTCCGGCGCAGTCTTCTCGCCGCGCACGATTTCGCACAGCTTCATGACGTTGGCGGGCGAGAAGAAGTGCATGCCGAGTACGTCCTGGGGACGCTTGGTCACGGCGGCGATCTTGTTGACGTCGAGATAGGAGGTGTTGGACGCCAGCACCGCGCCGGGCTTGGCGAACTGGTCGAGCTTGGTGAACACCTCTTTCTTGATGTCCATGGTCTCGAACACCGCCTCGATGATGAGGTCGGCGTCCTTGACGCTCTCAAGACCGACGGCGCCGGTGATGAGGCCCATGCGCTTGGCCGGCGCATCCGACGGAATGCCGCCGCGCGCCGCGGTGGCTTCGTAGTTCTTCTGCATGATGCCGAGGCCGCGCTTCAACGGCTCCTCGCCCATCTCGATGATGGTGACGGGAATGCCGGCATTGGCGAAGGACATCGCGATGCCGCCGCCCATAGTGCCCGCGCCGATCACGGCAACGCGCTCGACCTTGCGCGGCTTCGTGCCGTCCGGCACGCCGTCGATCTTGGCGGCCGCGCGCTCGGCGAAGAACGCATAGCGCTGCGCCTTCGACTGATCGCCGTTCATCAGCTTGAGGAACAGTTCGCGCTCGGTCTTGAGCGCCTCGTCGAACGGCTGGTCGAGGGAGTGGCTCACCGCCTCCGTCGCGGCGAGCGGCGCATCCAGCCCGCGGTTGCGCTTGTTGGCCGCAGCCGCCGCGTTGGTGAAGATCGACTTGTCGGCTTTCGCCGCGGCGAGCTTGGCATCGTCATCGCGCAGCCGGCGCAGCGGACGCTTTTCCGCAATCACCTTGCGCGCGAAGGCTTCGCCGCCCACGGCCGGCGCGCCATCGACGATTTCCTCGATCAATCCGTTCTTGAGCGCGTCCTGCGCGCTGATCGGCTCGCCGGTGACGATCATCTTCACCGCCATCTCCGGGCCGACCGCACGCGGCAGGCGCTGGGTGCCGCCGCCGCCCGGCAGCAGGCCGAGCTTCACTTCGGGCAATCCGAGCTTCGCGTCCTTCACAGCGACGCGATAGTGGCAGCCGAGCGCCAGCTCGAGGCCGCCGCCGAGCGCGGTGCCGTGAATCGCCGCGATCACCGGCTTCGGACAATTTTCGATGGCCACGATCACGTCATGCAGGCTGGGCGGCATCGGCGTCTTGCCGAATTCGGTGATGTCCGCGCCCGCGACGAAGGTGCGGCCCGCGCAGGCGAGCACGATGGCCTGCACCTGCGGATCGGCGGCCGCGCTGGTCACGCCGTCCAGAATGCCCTTGCGGACCGCAGCGCTCAGCGCGTTCACCGGAGGGCTGTCGATCGTAACGATCGCAACTGCGTCATGTCGTTCCATCTTGACCACTTCGCTCACGCGCAACTCTCCTTAGAACCGCTGTTTTTAATAATTTCGCAGTGCGGAATTTAATTCCACATCTTGACACGGAGGGATATTTTGAAGCACGTCGCTTGTCAACGAAGACCACGTATGCGGTTGAACAGATGAAGCGCCCGCTCAAGAAGCACGCGACTGATCGCAGTTTTGTCATCGCGTTATCGCGAGGACTTGACGTGTTGCGCGCGTTTCGCGCGAGCGATGGCCTTCTCGGCAATCAGGAAATCGCGGCGCGCACGAATTTACCGAAGCCGACGGTCTCGCGTCTGACCTACACGCTGACAAAGCTCGGCTATCTGACGCCCGTTCCCCGTTTTGAAAAATACCAGCTTGCGCCCGCCGCAATGTCGCTCGGCTATTCGGCGCTCGCCAACATGGGCATTCGCCATCTGTCCGATCCCTATCGCGATCAGTTGATGCGCGAAACCGGCGGCGCCGTCGCCATAGGCGCGCGCGATCGCCTCAGCATGATCTATTTCGGGCAAAGCCGAAGCGAACTCACCGTCGGCGTGCTGCTCGATGTCGGCTCCAAGGTGCCGATCGCGACCACCGCGATGGGCCGCGCCTATCTGTGGGCGCTGCCCGACGACGAGCGCGCGGAACTGATGCGCGAGATCAAGGAACATGCCGGCGCGGACTGGCCGAGGGTTCGCGACGGCATCGAACGCGCCGGCGAATGCATCGCCAAGCACGGCTTCGCCATGTCGGCCGGCGAATGGCACAGCGACATTCACGCCGTCGGCGTGGCGATGAAGCTGAACGACGGCACGGGCCCCTACGCCTTCAACTGCGGCGCGCCGGCCTTCAAGTTCAGCGAAAGTCTTTTGAAAAACGATATCGGGCCCCGCCTTGTCGCGATGGTCCGCAAGATCGAGACGGCTCTAACGGGCAGCATAGTCCGGGGGCCACAACACAAAGAAACGTCCAGGAAAATACGATCGTCAGGAGGGAAAGTTGCACGTATTGCCGAGGGGATCGGATAGCCGCCGCCGTCGCGGACTGACACCGATACGGGCTGTTCTCAAGCTCAAAAAAGGAACGACTGAATGAGTCTGCCCCAGCAAGCGCAGGGGCAGACGCCTCTGCTCGCCGTGCGCGATGTCAGCGTCGTGTTCGGCGGCATCGTCGCGCTCAATGGCGTGACGTTTGACATGCACAAGGGCCAGATTCTTGGCCTGATCGGCCCGAACGGCGCCGGCAAGACCACGCTCTTCAATTGCCTGAGCAGGCTGTATCAGCCGAGCACCGGCGAAATCCTGATGGAAGGCGAGAGCATTCTCAACCGCCAGCCGCAGAAGATCGCTGAACTGGGCATCGGCCGCACGTTCCAGAACGTCGCGCTGTTTCCCCGCCTCACCGTGCGCGACAACATCCGCATCGGCGGACATTGCCGCACCAGCAGCGATTTCATCAGCGACGCGCTGAAACTGCGGTGGGTGCGCGAGCAGGAGCGCAAGCTCAACGCCACCGTCAACGAAATCCTCGATTACCTCGATCTGCACGATGTCGCGGACCGCGAGGTCGCGGGCCTCCCCTTCGGCACCCAGAAGCGCGTCGAGCTTGGCCGCGCGCTCGCCGCCGAGCCGAAGATCCTGCTGCTGGACGAGCCCGCGGGCGGGCTCAACCACGAGGAAGTCTACGTGCTGGGCGACCTGATCTGCCGCGTCCGCGACCAGCGCGACATCACCGTTCTTCTTGTCGAGCATCACATGGGACTGGTGATGAAGATCGCCGACCATGTGGTCGCGTTGAATTTCGGCAAGAAGCTCGCCGAAGGCACGCCGTCTCAGGTGCAGTCCGACCCGGACGTCATCAAGGCCTATCTGGGGAGCAAGGACCAATGAGCATGCTCAAGATCAACGACCTGCGCGCCTATTACGGGCAGGTGCAGGCGCTGCACGGCCTTGAATTCGCGCTCACCGAAGGCACCGTCACCACGCTGCTCGGCGCCAACGGCGCGGGCAAGACCACGACGCTGCGCGCAATCTGCAACATGATCCGCTCGACCGGCAACATCGAGTTCGAGGGCAAGAAGCTCGGCGGCATGTCCACCGAAAGCATTGTCCGCCTCGGCATCGCCCACGTGCCGCAGGGCCGCGGCACCTTCACCAACATGACGGTGGAGGAAAACCTGCAGCTCGGCGCGATCACCCGCCCCGACAAGAAGCAGATCGCGAGCGACATCGAGCGGATGTACGACCACTTCCCGCGCCTGAAGCAGCGCTACACCCAGCAGGCCGGCACGCTTTCCGGCGGCGAACAGCAGATGCTCGCGGTCGCCCGCGCGCTGATGCTGCGGCCCCGCCTGATGCTGCTGGACGAGCCGTCGTTCGGCCTCGCGCCGCTGATCGTGCGCGACCTGTTCGGAATTCTCGGCAAGATCAACCGCGAGGACAAGGTGACGATCCTGGTGGTGGAGCAGAACGCGCAGCTCGCGCTCGAACTCGCGCAGCAGGCTCACGTGATCGAGACCGGCCGCATCGTGATGTCGGGCACCGCGGCCGAGATCAAGAACAACGAAGACATCCGCAAATCCTATCTCGGCTACTGAGGACTTCGTCATGGAACTCTTTACCAACCAAGTCCTGGCCGGCATCGCCACTGGCGCGATCTACGCGTGCATGGCGCTGGCCGTGGTCATGATCTATCAGGCCATCGACCATCTCAATTTCGCGCAGGGCGAAATGGCGATGTTCTCGACCTTCATCGCCTATCAGCTCATGCAGTGGGGCCTGTCGTTCTGGCCGGCCTTCATCCTGACGCTGGTGATCTCTTTCATCGGCGGCATCGTTCTGGAGCGCGTGCTGTTCAAGCCGCTGACCAACGCGCCGGTGCTGGTGCATGTGGCGGGCTTTATCGCGCTGTTCGCGATCCTCAACAGCGTCGCGGGCCTGACCTGGGACTTCACCATCAAGCAGTTCCCGTCGCCTTTCGGATCGTCGGGCTTCCTCGGCAGCCAGTTGATCTCGACCCACCAGGCCGGAATGGTCGGCGTCACGCTGGTGCTGCTGGCGCTGCTGTACATCTTCTTCCGCTTCACGCGGGTCGGCCTCGCCATGCGCGCCGCCGCCTCGCTGCCTGAATCCGCGCGCCTCGTCGGCATCAACACAAGCTGGATGATCGCGCTCGGCTGGGGCATGGCAAGCGCCATCGGCGCCATCGCCGGCATGCTGATCGCGCCGGTCGTGTTCCTCGAACCCAACATGATGGGCGGCATCCTGCTGTACGGCTTCGCGGCGGCGGTGCTCGGCGGCCTCACCTCGCCGCTCGGCGCGGTGGTCGGCGGCTTCCTGGTCGGCATCTTCGAGAACCTTGTCGGCACCTACATTCCCGGCATCGGCAACGAACTGAAACTGCCTATCGCGCTGGCGCTGATCATCGTCGTGCTTGTCATCAAACCGTCCGGTCTGTTCGGCCGCAAAATCGTGCAGCGAGTTTAATCATGAGCACCGTACAGGACTCCGTTTCGCAGGCTCCCGCCGTGACCGCGCCGTCGAAGAAATCGATGACGATCTCAACCACGGCCACCCTCGTGGTGTTCGCGGCCCTGCTGATCACGCCGCTGTTCGTGAAGAACTTCATCATCTTCCAGATGACGATGGTGCTGATCTACGCCATCGCCATTCTGGCGCTCAATCTTCTGACCGGTGGCAGCGGACAGTTCTCCCTCGGCCAGAGCGCCTTCTATGCGGTGGGCGCCTACACCGCCGGCGTGCTGATGGAAAACTTCGGCGTCAATTACGCGCTGACGCTGCCGGCCGCCGGCATCGTGTGCTTCATCTTCGGTTTCCTGTTCGGCTTCCCGGCCTTGCGGCTCTCGGGCGTCTACCTCGCGCTCGCGACGTTTGCGCTCGCGGTGGCGATGCCGCAGATCCTCAAGCTCAACGTGCTGGAGCACTGGACCGGCGGCGTGCAGGGCCTTGTCATCACCAAGCCGGATGCGCCGTTCGGCCTGAAGATGTCGCAGGACATGTGGCTCTATTACTTCACGCTGTTCGTCTCGACGGTGATCTACGTCCTCGCCGTCAACCTGCTGCGCTCGCGCTCCGGCCGCGCCATGATGGCGATCCGCGACAACCAGATCGCAGCCGCCGCCATGGGCGTGGATCTGCCGCTCTACAAGACGCTCGCCTTCGGCGTCAGCGCCGCCTTCACCGGCATCGCCGGTGCGCTCGGCGCCATCGTGGTGCAGTTCGTCGCGCCCGACAGCTTCACCATCCAGCTTGCCATCGCGATCTTCGTCGGCATGGTGGTCGGCGGCGTCGGCTGGCTGCCGGGGTCGCTGGTCGGCTCGGCGTTCATCGTGTTCGTGCCGAACGTCGCAGAAAGCATCTCGAAGGGATTGTCCGGCGCGGTGTTCGGCGTGTTCCTGTTCGCCGTGATCTTCCTGCTTCCGCATGGCGCGCGGCAGGTCGCTCGCATGATCGAAATGCTGTTCACCGGAAAAGCGAGATCTGGTTCTAAAGTCTGATTCACGCCCGCTGAAACGGGCTTGATCACCGCGAATTCGTTCGCGCATCATCATCTGAAGATCAATCCAACAGGGAGACTCAAGGAATGTTTTCGAAATTCAAGGTCGGCGCAGCAACCGCGTCGGCGATCGCCGTGCTGGCCATGACAAGCGGCAATGCCCTTGCCCAGAAGAAATACGACACCGGCGCGTCCGATACCGGAATCAAGGTCGGCAACATCATGCCCTACAGCGGCCCGGCTTCGGCCTATGGCGTGATCGGCAAGATGGAAGAAGCCTACTTCAAGATGATCAACGAACAGGGCGGCATCAACGGCCGCAAGATCACCTTCATCACTTACGATGACGGCTACTCGCCGCCGAAGGCCGTGGAGCAGGCCCGCAAGCTGGTGGAAAGCGACGAAGTGCTGATCGTGTTCGGACCGCTCGGCACGCCGTCGAATTCGGCGATCCAGAAATATCTGAACGCCAAGAAGGTGCCCCAGCTGTTCGTGGCCACCGGCGCGACCAAGTTCGGCGATCCGAAGGACTTCCCCTGGACCATGGGCTGGCAGCCGGCCTACCAGAGCGAGGCCCGGGTTTACGCCAAGCACCTGCTGGCGGCCAAGCCTGACGCCAAGATCGCGATCATGTATCAGAACGACGACTTCGGCAAAGACATGCTGAAGGGTCTGAAGGACGGTCTCGGCGCGAAGGCGTCGCAGATCATCGCCGAGGAAAGCTATGAAGTGTCCGAGCCGACCATCGACTCGCACATCATCAAGCTGAAGGCCTCCGGCGCCGATGTCTTCTTCAGCTTCACCACGCCGAAGTTCGCCGCGCAGGCGATCAAGAAGGTCGCCGAACTCGGCTGGAAGCCGATGTACTTCCAGAGCAACGTCGGCGCCTCGGTCGGCAGCGTGCTCAAGCCCGCTGGCTTCGAGAACGCACAGGGTCTGCTGTCCGCCGCCTACGCCAAGGACGGCGCCGACCCGCAGTGGGACAACGACGAGGGCATGAAGAAATTCTACGCCTTCCTCGCCAAGTACGCGCCCGACATGAACAAGACCGACGGCTCGGTGGTTTATGGCTACGGCCAGGCACAGACGCTGGTGCAGGTTCTCAAGCAGGCAGGCGACAACCTGACCCGCGAGAACATCATGAAGCAGGCCGCCAGCCTGAAGGACTTCACGCCCGACACCCTGCTGCCCGGCGTGAAGATCAACACCAGCCCGACCGACTTCTATCCGATCGACCAGCTGCGCATCATGCAGTTCAAGGGCGAGAAGTACGACCTGATCGGCCCGGTCATCGACGGCGGCATGGGCCACTAGCCGATCCTTTCGCGCTGCAACCAATCCAGCGCCTGCCTGCAAAATCAGCCCCCTGCGACTCCGTCGCAGGGGGCTTTTCGTTGAACGGCTTTTGCAAAAGGTATTGAATAATCGCGAAGCCAACGCGCTTTCACAAAACCAAGAAACGGCAAGAGGACACACCCGCACAACGACCAGGGAGCAAACGAATGTCTGTCACATCGAGGAGACTGGCGACCGCGGCCGCGGCTTTCGCTTTCATCGCAGCGGCAAGCAGCAGCGCACTCGCGCAAAAGAAATACGATATCGGTGCAACCGACACTGAAATCAAGATCGGCGGCATCATGCCCTACAGCGGCCCCGCCTCCGCCTACGGCGTCATCGGCAAGACCCAGTCCGCCTATTTCAACAAGATCAACGCCGAGGGCGGCATCAACGGCCGCAAGATCGTCTTCCTCTCCTATGATGACGGCTACTCGCCGCCCAAGGCGGTCGAGCAGGCGCGCAAGCTGGTGGAGAGCGACGAGGTTCTTTTCATCTTCAACCCGCTCGGCACGCCGTCGAATTCGGCGATCCAGAAATACATGAACGCCAAGAAGGTGCCGCAACTGTTTGTCGCCACCGGTGCGACCAAGTGGAATGATCCGAAGGACTTCCCCTGGACCATGGGATGGCAGCCCAACTACCAGAGCGAGGGGCGCGTCTATGCGAAATATCTGATGAAGGAAAAGCCGGCCGGCAAAATCGGCATCCTCTATCAGAACGACGACTTCGGCAAAGACATGCTGAAAGGACTCAAGGACGGACTCGGGGCGAAAGCCGCTTCGATGATCATCGCCGAGGAACCCTACGAGGTCACCTCTCCGACCGTCGATACGCAGATCGTGACGCTGAAGTCGAAAGGCGCCGACGTCTTCATCAGCTTCACCACGCCGAAGTTCGGAGCGCAGTCGATCAAGAAGGTGGCGGAGCTTGGCTGGAAGCCGCTGTTCATCCTCAACAACGTTGCCTCGTCCACCGGCTCGGTCATCAAGCCTGCGGGCTTCGATAACGCGCAAGGCGTGATCTCCGCGACCTACGGCAAGGACCCGAGCGACCCGCAATGGAAGGATGACCCCGGCGTGAAGCACTTCGACGCGTTCCTCGCGAAGTACTTCCCCGAAGGCAATCGCACCGACAGTTCGGTCGCTTATGGCTACAGCTCGGCACAGACCCTCGTGCATGTGCTCAAGGCCTGCGGCGACAACCTGACCCGCGAGAACATCATGAAGCAGGCCGCCAGCATCAAGGACCTTCAGCTCGAAATGGGGCTGCCCGGCATCAAGCTGAACACCAGCGCCACCGACTTCGCGCCGATCGAGCAGTTGCAGATGATGCGCTTCAAGGGCGAACGCTGGGAGATGTTCGGGCCGATCATCAGCGGCGAGGTCACCGGCTGACCTGTCACGCAGCGCTTTCGGTTTCCGGTTCGGGAATCCGATTTCCCTGCGGCGCACAACAACATCCGGCGATGTTTCCGCCCTCCGCAATAACCTTGCGGAGGGCTTTTATTGCCCGTCCGATCATGCCATCTCTGTGACCCCGCAAGCCAACCGATGATGCCATGACCGACAAACGTTCTTTGCTGCGCGAGATGTTCGACGCCGCGGTTGCCGCCGCCCATCCGGGCACCATCCTTGCGGCGCATCTGCCCTCGCCGCCGCGCGGACGGATCATCTGTCTTGCCGCGGGCAAGGCCGCGGGCGCGCTGGCCCACGCGGCGGAGCAGTATTATCTCGGCGAAGGCCGCATCGATCCGTCGCGTCTGTCAGGCCTTGCCACCACGCGCCACGGCCACGGCATGCCGACACAACGTATCGAAGTGGTCGAGGCCGGGCATCCGGTGCCGGACGAAGCGGGATTGAAAGCGGCCGCGCGCACACTCGAGATCGCGCAGAGCGCGACCGCCGACGATCTAGTGCTGGTGCTGTTGTCCGGTGGCGGCTCGGCCAACTGGATCGCGCCCGCCGAGGGCGTGTCGTTCGCGCAGAAGCAGGCGATGAACAAGAGCCTGCTGCGATCCGGCGCGCCGATCGGCGAGATGAACACCGTCAGAAAACATCTGTCGCGCATCAAGGGCGGCCGGCTCGCCCGCGCCGCAGCGCCCGCGCAGCTTCTCACGCTGGCGATTTCCGACGTGCCGCATGACGATCCGGCAACCATCGCATCAGGTCCCACCGTGCCCGATCCGACCACGCTCGCGGACGCGCGCGAGATCGTGGCGCGCTATGGCATCACGGCGGATCAGGCCGTGACCGACGCGCTGAACGATCCTCGCAGCGAAAGCTGCAAGGCGGGCGATGCGGCCTTCGCGCGTGCGGCGTTAAGGATCATCGCGCGGCCGCAGGAATCGCTCGATGCCGCCGTCGCGATCGCGAAGAAGGCGGGATACGACGTGCTCGATCTCGGCGCCGATCTCGAAGGAGAGGCGCGCGACGTCGCCGCCGCCCATGCCGCGATCGCGCTGAAGGCGAAGGCGGACGGCAAAAAGCTCGCGATCCTGTCCGGTGGCGAACTGACCGTAACGGTGCGCGGCAACGGACGCGGCGGCCCCAATCAGGAATACGTGCTGGCGCTGGCATCGCTGCTGGCGGACACCACCGGCATCTGCGTGCTGGCGGGCGACACCGACGGCGCGGACGGCGGCGCGGGCTCGGCGGACGATCCGGCCGGCGCGCTGATCGATCAGCGCACGTTCGCGAAAATGCGCGAACTCAGGCTCGATCCGAAAGCCTATCTCGACAACAACGACGCCACCGCATTTTTCACCGCGACCGGCGATCTCCTGAACACCGGCCCGACGCTGACCAATGTCAACGACATCCGCATCATTCTGGTGGATGGGTAACGCACTTCGTCATTGCGAGGAGCGTAGCGACGAAGCAATCCAGCTTTTGATGGATGCGTCAAAACTGGATTGCTTCGCTCCGCTCGCAATGACGGTGCGAAGATCCCTCGCCTCGGCTAAAACTCCCGCGCGATCTTGCCGAGCATCGCGAGCAGCAGTTCGCGGTTGTCGTCGCCGAGCAATTCCCTGAGCCGGATTTCGTGGCGGGTCTCGATCAGCTTTCGCGCCCGCGCGAGAACCGCGCGGCCTTTTTCGGTCAGCCGCAGATTGTGCGAGCGGCGGTCGTTGCTGGAGCGCACCCGCACGCACAGATCGCGGCTTTCAAGCTCGTCCAGCAGCGCCACGAAATTCGGCCGCAGGATGCCGAGCGTCGAGGCGATCTCGCTCTGGTTCCGGTCGGGATTGGCGTCTACCAGCATCAGCACCGAAAACTGCGCAGGCGTGAGCTGCAGCGGCGCGACGCAGCCGATGAAGTCGTCGAAGATGCGAAGCTGGGCGCGCTTGAGCGAGTAACCGAGAAAGTCCGAGAGGTCGCCGAGCCGGATCGGATCGGCCACGGGCGGCGTCTGCGGCAAGGCCTGAGACAAGGCGCGCGCCGGCCGCTTCCGCTTCTCACCGTCTGCACCCACAGCTTTCACAACAGCCATCGCGTGCGTCCCTCCGCCGATTTGCTATAAGGGCCCGGCTGATCACGCCTTGAGATTATATCTCATAATCGTTATCAATCATATCAAATGGCGGCGGCGGATTTCAACCGCTGACTGCTCGCCGGAGGAATCCCGGATGCCGTTCCATGGGACTCAGGGATGGCGTCCGGAGAGAACGTCGTTAAGGGGATGCCCTTAATTTAAGGGGGAGTTTTGGACAGCACGATCCTTCTGTTCCTGTTGCAGGACGGAATAACCAGCGGCGCGATCTATGCGCTGCTCGGCCTCGCGCTCGTCCTCGTGTTCGCGGTGACGCGCGTCATCCTGATCCCGCAAGGCGAATTCGTCACCTTCGGCGCGCTGACCTACGCCACGCTGGCGGCAGGCAAGGTGCCGGGCACCACACTGCTCGCGCTCGGCATGGGCGTGATCGCCTTCGCGTTCGACATGATCGCCGGACGCAACGCGATGACAGCGCGCAAGGCCGTGCGCTCGCTGGCCGTGAACATCCTGCTGCCGCTTGCGATCTGGGGCGCGGCCACGGCGCTGGCCGGACAGCAGAACGGCGTGGCCGTCAATTTCATCCTGTCCATTGTGATTGTCGCACCGATCGGCCTTTATCTCTATCGCATCGCCTATCAGCCGATCGCGCACGCCTCCGTGCTGGTGCTCCTGATCGCGTCGGTCGGCATTCACCTCGCGCTGCAGGGCCTCGGCCTTGCCTTCTTCGGCGCGGAGGGCCTGCGCGGCCCGGCGATCTCCGCCGCCGCGCTGACCATCGGCCCGCTGCGCTTCACCGGCCAGAGCCTCGGCATCTACGCCATCACCATTCTTCTCATTGTCGGGCTGTGGCTGCTGTTCGGCTATACGCTGTACGGCAAGGCGCTGCGCGCCACCGCCGTCAATCGTCTCGGCGCGCGCATTGTCGGCATCCGCACCTCGGTGTCGGGACAGTTCGCCTTCCTGCTCGCGGCCGTCATCGGTACCATTTCCGGCATTCTGATCGTGCCCATCACCACGATCTATTACGACACCGGCTTCCTGATCGGCTTGAAGGGCTTCGTCGCCGCCATCATCGGCGGCCTCGTGAGCTATCCGCTCACCGCCATCGCCGCCATCGTGGTCGGCGTGGTCGAGGCGTTCTCGTCCTTCTACGCCAGCAACTTCAAGGAAGTGATCGTCTTCACACTGCTGCTGCCGTTCCTCGTGCTGCGCTCGCTCGCCTCTCCGGAAGTCGAAGAGGAGAACGATTAATGACGCAGCGACGGGCGATGATCATCTTCGCGCTGGTGATGGCGGCGCTTCCCTTCATTCCAGGCATGCCGCCGTTCTGGATCGTGCTGCTGGACAATATCGGGCTTGCGGCGCTGGTCGCCATGGGCCTCGTGCTGCTCACCGGCGTCGGCGGCCTCACCTCGTTCGGCCAGGCGGCGTTCTGTGGCTTCGGCGCCTACACCACGGCGGTGCTGACCACGGCTTACGGATTCTCGCCCTGGATCACGCTGCCGCTGTCCCTGATCGTTGCCGGCGTTGCCGCCGTGATCCTCGGCCTGATCACCGTGCGTCTGTCGGGCCACTATCTGCCGCTCGGCACCATCGCCTGGGGCATCAGTCTCTTCTATCTGTTCAGCAAGCTGGAATTCGTCGGCCGCAATGACGGCATCGCAGGCATTCCGGCGCTGTCGCTGGGATCGCTGCAACTGACCGATCCCGGAAAAATCTATTTCGCGATCTGGATTGCCGTCATCGTCTGCGCGCTGCTGACCATCAACCTGCTCGATTCCCGCACCGGCCGCGCCATCCGTGCATTGCGGCGCGGCCATATCGCGGCGGAAGCCTTCGGCGTCGAGACGGCGCGCGCGAAGCTCTTGGTCTTCATCTACGCCGCGGTGCTCGCGGGCCTGTCCGGCTGGCTCTATGCGCATTTCCAGCGCGCGGTGAATCCGACGCCGTTCGGCCTCAACGCCAGCATCGAATATCTGTTCATCGCCGTGGTGGGCGGCGCCGGTTATGTCTGGGGCGCGGTGCTGGGTGCAGGCATCGTCATCGTCCTGAAGGAAATCCTGCAGAGTTACCTGCCGCTGATTTTCCACGGCAACGCGCAGCTCGAAACCGTGGTGTTCGGCATTCTGCTGGTGGTGCTGCTGCAGATCGCGCCCGGCGGCATGTGGCCTAAGCTCGCGGCATTGCTGCCGTTCGGCGCCAGGGAGCCGGACCCGCTGCCCGCCGATGCGCTGCCGCCGCGCGAGAAGATCGCTGCGACCTCGGACAAGCTGCTCGACATTCAGGCCGCGCGCAAACAGTTCGGCGGCGTGGTCGCGGTCAACGACGTGTCGTTCGATGTGACGGCGCAGGAAATCGTCGCGCTGATCGGGCCGAACGGCGCGGGCAAGAGCACGACGTTCAATCTCATCACCGGCGTGCTGCGCGCATCCGGCGGCAGGATCTCGGTGCTCGGCCACGATGTCGGCAACGCGCCACCGCAGGATATCGCCAGGCTCGGCGTCGCCCGCACCTTCCAGCACGTCAAGCTGGTGCCCGACATGAGCGTGCTGGAGAATGTCGCCATCGGCGCGCATCTGCGCGGCCATGCGGGCGCCATCGCCAGCATGCTGCGGCTCGACCGCAAGGACGAGGCGGGCCTTCTGGCCGAAGCCGCCAAGCAGATCGCCCGCGTTGGTCTCTCTGATCAGATGCATCAGCAGGCGGGCAGCCTCTCGCTCGGCCAGCAGCGCATCGTCGAAATCGCCCGCGCGCTGTGCACCGATCCGATGCTGCTGCTGCTGGACGAGCCCGCCGCCGGTCTGCGCCACATGGAAAAGCAGAAGCTTTCCGCGCTGCTGCGCCAGCTCCGCAGCGAAGGCATGTCGGTGCTGCTGGTGGAGCATGATATGGGCTTCGTGATGGACATCGCCGACCGGATCGTGGTGCTGGAGTTCGGCACCAGGATCGCGCAAGGCACGCCGGCGGAAGTCCGCGCCAATCCGGACGTCATCAAGGCGTATCTCGGAGCCGCGACATGACCAAGCTGCTCGCCGTCAACGACGTGCATGTGTCCTACGGCAAGGTCGAAGCCGTGCGCAACGCCACGCTGGATGTCGGCGCCAACGAGATCGTCACCATCATCGGCGCCAACGGCGCGGGCAAGACCACGCTGCTGAACGCCATCATGGGCATCCTGCCGCTGACCGGCAGCGTCACCTTCGCCGACCGGCAGATTTCGAAGCTCGAGATCGAGGACCGTGTCGCCGCGGGCCTTTGCATCGTGCCGGAGCACCGCGAACTGTTCGGCACCATGACGGTGGAAGAGAACGTCCGGCTCGGTGGCTTCCGCGTTTCCCGCGCCGTCGCGGCGCGCGAAGAAGAGCGGGTCTACACGCTGTTCCCACGCCTGAAAGAGCGCCGCACACAACTGGCGGGCACGCTCTCCGGCGGCGAACAGCAGATGCTGGCCATGGGCCGCGCGCTGATGAGCCAGCCGCGCCTCCTGATGCTGGACGAACCCTCGCTCGGCCTCGCGCCGCTGATCGTGGCGGATATTTTCCGCACCGTCAGCGAGTTGAAACAGGCCGGCGTCTCGGTGCTGCTGGTCGAGCAGAACGCCCGCGCGGCGCTGGAAATCGCCGACCGCGCCTATGTGATGGAGCTTGGCGAATTCGTCATGAACGGATCGGCCAAGGATATCAGCGGCGACCAGCGCGTGGTGGCGAGCTATCTCGGCTTCCAGCACGACGAACAGAACAAGCTCTGATCAGAAGTATACCGTCACCCTGAGGTGCCGTAGCGAAGCGAAGGCCTCGAAGGGCGCCGGCGTTTCTTGGCACGTCATCCTTCGAGGCTCGCAAGAGCTCGCACCTCAGGATGACGGGCCACCTCCGCGCCTTCGCCGGGACGACGTCGTGTATATGTTGTGGATTGGCAGTCTCTGGCCGATACTGGCTCCCGCAACATCTTCGTGCGGGGGCACTTCGATCATGGATGCGCGGTCACAGCGAAAGCTGCGCTTTTTGGCGGCGATTCTTGGAGCCGGTGCACTCAGCGGAATCGTCTTTGTCGCCGCCCATTCCGGCCTGTCGCCATCGGATCTGCTGATCGGCGTCATCTACGGCGTCCTGATCAGCGGCGCGATCGGCACGTTTGAACTGTTCGCCTCATCGGGACCACTGCGAGACTGGCTGGGCAGCCTGTCGTTCAGCGCGAGCCTCGCTGTCCGCAGCGCGTTCTATGCGGCCGTGATCATCCCGGTGCAGTATTTCGATCTCGGTGTCCTGATCGCGGGGCGCACGCCGAATCCCGGTCAGGATGTGTGGACGCCCATCATCTTCTCCGCCGTGCTGGCCGTCGCATTGAACCTGCTGTTCGCGATTTCCAACATCATCGGCCCCCGCGCCTTTTTTCATCTGCTGACCGGCCGTTACCATGCGCCGGTTGAAGAAAGCCGCTTCGTGCTGTTCGTGGACATCGCCGGATCGACCACACTGGCCGAAAGCCTCGGCGGCCTCGGCATCCATCGTTTTCTTGACAGGACGTTCCGCACCCTCACCGGCCCGGTGATCGACTATCGCGGCGAGGTGCTGAACTATGTCGGCGACGAAATCATCGTCACCTGGCCGGAAGCTTCCGGCGCGGTGGATTGCCGCCCGCTGCGCTGCTTTCTGGCGATGCGCGACACGCTGCGGCAGTTTCAGGCCCGGTTCGAAAAGGAATTCGGCGTCGCACCGCGGATTCGCGGCAGCCTGCATTTCGGTCCTGTCATTGTCGGCGAGATCGGCGACATCAAGCGCGCCATCGTGTTCAATGGCGATGTCATGAACACCGCTGCACGGCTCGAGGAACTCAGCCGCGATGTGGACGGCGGTTTCGTCGCCTCGCGCGCGGCCATCGACCGGTTCAAGTCCGAACCGCCGATCGCGCTGCTGGACCTTGGCGTCCGGGATATTCGCGGCCGGTCCGGCGGTATCGCCGTCACCGGACTCGCCTAGCGAGACGCCAAACAAAATGCCCGGCACAAGGCCGGGCATTTCGCTTTAGGTCTGTCGCTGACGCTTACTTGATTACTTCATACTTGCCGTTCTTCACGGTCAGCAGGATGCGCGAGCGGTCGTCCGTGCCGAAACGGTTGGTTTCGGTGAAGTTGTAGACGCCCTGGCTGGCCGGGAGTTCCTTCTCGCTCAGCAACGCCTTGCGGATCGCTTCGCGGAATTCCGGCGTACCGGGCTTCGCGGTCTTCAGCGCCACCGGCACCACGCGCTTGAGCACTTCGAACGCATCGTACATATGGCCCGCGAACTGGCTGCGGGTGTTGGCGCCATACTTCTTCTCATAGGCTGCGTTCAAAGCCAGCCCCGGCTTCTTGGTCAGCGCGCTGTCGGCCTGGCCTTCGGGAGCCATCACCGGACCCGCCGCCATGATCACACCTTCCGCCGACGGACCCGCGATGCGGATGAAGTCCATCGCCGCCGCGCCGTGGGTCTGGTAGATCAGGCCCTTGTAACCGCGCTCGCGCAGCGCCGACTGCGGCAGCGCCGCGCCGGTGCCCGAGGCGCCGATCAGGATCGCATCCGGATTGGCGGCCACCAGCTTCAGCACCTGGCCGGCGACGGACGTATCGGGACGCGCATAGCGTTCTTCCGCCACGACGGTGATGCCGCCCATGGCGCCGGTCTGGGTCTTCAGATCGTTGAGCCAGAGGTCGCCGTAGGAATCCGAGAAGCCGATATAGCCGACGGTCTTTACGTTGTGCTTCTTCATGTGCTCATAGAGCACCTTGCCCATGATCGGCACCGGCTGCGGCATCACGGCGGTCCACTTCTGGCGGGCCGGCGTGATCGGCATCGGCGCGAGGCTGAACTGCGGCACGCCCACTTCGTTGGCGACGGTCGAGATTGCGATCGACGGCGGCGTGGTGGAAGAGCCGATGATGATGTCGGCGTTGGATTCGGTTACGAAGCGGCGCGCATTGGTGGTCGCCGCGGTCGGATCGCCGGCGTCATCCAGCAGGATGGTCTTGATCTTGGCGCCGCCAATTTCGGTCGGCACGAACTCCATCGCATTCTTTTCCGGGATACCGAGGGCCGCGGCGGGACCGGTGGTGCTGATGCTGACGCCGACGGTGATATCCTGCGCCGCAGCCAGGGTCACAGCACCGGGCAGCGCAATAGTGGCCGCCGTCACGATGGCGGTCCAGGTCATCTTCTTCATCAAAATCCTCCCAAATACGTTTTTCAGGTTTCTCAGATTTCATTCGGCGGCCGAGCGGCGCGGTGACGGCTCTTTGCAATGCACCATCTCCTCCGCGGCCAACGGCCTTTCCGCAGATTGTTATCTGGTATAATCAAATTTTCGGGCTCGCAAAACCTATATTCGCGGACCGGTTAACGATGCCGCAGACGGGAGTGACAGGGATTGCGGACACAGGTTGTCATTATCGGTTCAGGACCGGCGGGCTTGCTGCTCGGGCAATTGCTGCATCGCTACGGCGTCGATAACGTCATTCTGGAGCGCAAGGACCGGGACTATATCCTCGGCCGGATTCGGGCGGGCGTGCTCGAACAGGGCACGGTGAACCTGCTGGAAGAAGCCGGCGTCGCCGCGCGGCTGCACCGCGACGGCCTGATCCATCACGGCATCGAGCTGGCTTTCGGCGGCGCACGTCATCGCATCGACATGACAAAGGCCACCAGCAGACACGTCACCGTTTACGGCCAGACCGAAGTGACCCGCGATCTGATGGATGCCCGCGCGCAGGCCGGGCTGCCGCTGATCTATGACGCAACCAATGTCAGCCTGCACGATTTCGACGGCGACACGCCGCGCGTGCGTTATATGAAAGACGGCGCGAGCTTTGAGATCGCCTGCGACTTCATCGCGGGCTGCGACGGCTTTCACGGCGTCAGCCGCCAGAGCGTCCCGCGGGACGCGCTCACGACCTATGAGCGCGTCTATCCGTTCGGCTGGCTCGGCGTGCTGTCGGAGACGCCGCCGGTCTCGCCGGAGCTGATCTACAACAATCACGAGCGCGGCTTCGCGCTCTGCTCGATGCGCTCCCAGACCCGCAGCCGTTACTACATTCAGTGTCCGCTCGATGAGCATGTCGACAACTGGTCCGACGACAAGTTCTGGGACGAGTTGAAGCGCCGCCTCGATCCGGAGGCCGTCGATCAGCTGATCACCGGCCCCTCCATCGAAAAGAGCATCGCGCCGCTGCGCAGCTTCGTCGCCGAGCCGATGCGGTTCGGGCGGCTGTTTCTTGCAGGCGACGCCGCGCACATCGTGCCGCCCACCGGCGCCAAGGGACTGAACCTCGCAGCCAGCGACGTGCACTATCTCTCGACAGCCTTGCGCGAGTTCTACGCCGACACATCGACGGCCGGGCTCGACGACTATTCTCGCCGCGCGTTGAGCCGGGTGTGGAAAGCAGAGCGGTTCTCGTGGTGGATGACGGCGATGCTGCATCGCTTCCCCGACACCGATGCATTCAGCGCGCGCATCCAGCGCGCGGAGCTGAGCTATCTGATCGAGTCGGACGCGGCGAAACTGTCGCTGTCGGAGAACTACACCGGGTTGCCGTATTGACAGCCCCTCTCCCCGCTCTTGCGGGGAGAGGTAAAGCGAGAACAGCACGCTTTCGTTTCAAACATCCGGCAGCGTGACGTTTCAAACTTGATTTCGCATGATCGCACACGTCGTCCGCCTTATGATGCAGGCAACACCATGCATCGGGCGAGCGCGACAATGACGACAGACCATCCCGCCGATATTCCACCGGGCTTCGCGCCTCATGAGCGCCGCAGCCCGCTCACCGAACCGTGGGAGCCGATCTATGCCCGCAAGACGCCCGACGCGATCATTCTCGGGCTGCGGCTGACGACACCGCATACCAATTCGCGCGGGCTTGTTCACGGCGGACTGATCACCGCGCTGGCCGACAACGCCATGGGATTGAGCTGCGGGCTCAAGGTCGACAGAAGCGTCTCGCAAGGTCTTGTCACCGTGAATCTGTCGGTGGACTTCCTTGGCTCCGCCGGCATCGGACAATGGCTTCAGATCGACACCACCTTCGTGAAGCCGGGCGGCTCGATCTATTTCGCGCAGTGTTTCGTCACCGCCGATGGCGAGCCATGCGCACGGGCGAATGCGACCTTCAAGGCGCTAAGGAGGAAAGCTCTACAGAAAGACTAGCTCTTTGCTCACCTCATCCTGAGGAGCGATCCGGAGGATCGCGTCTCGAAGGACGAGGTGAGCCTCATGGTTCGAGACGGCGCAAGAGCGCCTCCTCACCATGAGGCAATCCGAACGTTAGACGATTATCTCGTCCCGAAATGCCAGTCGGTTTCCGCCGCCACCAGATCGACGAACGCCCGGACCTTCGCGGAGAGCAGACGCGACGTCGGATAGACGAGATGGATCGGCAGTGGCGGCGGTTCGTATTCCGCCAGCACGATTCGCAATCGCCTGGCTTTGATCGCTTCCACGGCCTGATAGGCCAGCACGTTGACCAGACCTCCGCCCTGCTCCGCATGCAGGATCGCGGCGTCGGTGCTGTTGGTGGAGAAGCGTGACGTGACCGGCACGCGGAGATCACGGCCGCTTTCGGTGAAGCGCCACTCCGAATTTCCGCCGATGAACTGGATGACTTCATGCCCGGCAAGATCGAACGGCCTGAGCGGCGTGCCGCGCGCTTTCAGATAACGCGGCGAGGCGACCACCACGCGCCGCATGTCGCCGACCGCGCGCGCCATCACGCTGGAATCCGCCAGATGTCCGATGCGCACCGCGATATCCACGCCCTCGTCCACCAGATTGATCATCCGGTCCGAGAGCCGCAGTTCGCCGTTTACCCGCGGATAAGTCTTCAGATAGGCCGACATGACCGGGCCGACATAGAGCCGGCCGAACATGAGGGGTGCGGACACCACCAGCTTGCCCGATGGCTGGGTGCGTTCCGTCTGCGCCGACGCTTCCGCCTCCTCCATGTCGGCAAGAATCCGGCGGGCGCGTTCGAGAAACCGCGCGCCGACATCCGTTAGCGCCACCGAGCGCGTGGTGCGCTGGAGCAGGCGCGCGCCGAGATGCTCTTCAAGCCCGGCGACCAGACGCGTCACGGCGGATGCCGACAGCCCGAGCTTGCGCGCTGCGGGCGCAAAGCCCGCAAGATCCGCAACGGAGACAAAGGCGCGCATGGCATCGAGACGGTCCATGGCATTATTTCAGCTTATGCAATGATGAAGTGTCAACCGGGATCATTGTTGCGGAGAGGTACAAACCTTATTTTTGGGCGATCAACAGCTTCAGGAGGCCGTCATGACGGTCCCGCACACATACTCCAGCGATGTCGCCTTCACGCCCGCCGTCAAGGCGATCCAGACCCGCAAGGGCTCGCGCGGCGGCTATGCCCACATGGAAGATGGCGGCGGCTGGCGCACCGAGATCGATGAAGGACTTGCGGCCTTCATTGGCGAGCAGACCAGCTTTTTCCTCGCGACGGCCTCCGCCGACGGGCAGCCCTATATCCAGCATCGCGGCGGACCTGCGGGCTTCATCCGGATTCTCGACAGGACCACGCTCGCCTTCGCGGACTTTCGCGGCAACCGGCAATACATCACGCAGGGCAATCTTTCGGAAAATGCGAAGGCTTACATTTTCCTGATCGACTATGTGAACCGCCGCCGCGTCAAGATCTGGGGCGAAGCGCGCGTGATCGAGGACGATCCCGCGCTGGTCGCATCGCTGATGCCGAAGGATTACAAGGCACGGCCCGAGCAGGCGATCCTGTTCAAGATCGCCGCATGGGACACCAATTGCCCGCAGCATATTCCGATGAAGTTCGATGCCGCCGACGTTGTCGAGGCCATCAACACCCGCGATGCGCGCATCGCCGAACTTGAAGCGGAAATCGCCGCGCTGAAGTTGCGACTTCCGCCTTCCTGAGCGTCCGGTCAGGCTGCTGCGGCCAAGCGCGGCCACGCGTGCCCGGAATAGTAGCGCGCCATCATCCGGTCCACGTAGCCGACGAGATTGGAGAATTCCAGCACACGATCGCGAAACGGAGATTCGAAGAACGGCGTCAGCAATCCGGACAACACGGCGAACATCATGGCGTCCGCTCCGCAGGGCTCGTCACCCATGAGATATGGCTTCCAGCCGAGCAGCATGGAAAGCGACGACAACGAGCGCGTGCCGAGTTCGACGATTTCCGGCAGGGAGTGGCGGGCTGGTCCGGCGAAACGAAGCGCCATCGCGACATTGGCGCGCGCGTCGCTACGGAGCTTGTCACGAATCGCATCGGGCGCAGAATCGAAGAAATGCGAGGGTCCCTTGTCGAAATTCTCCTGCATCATCCAGCGCATGTGCACCAGCATCCAGTACAGTTGATGCTCTACCATCCGCTCGATGGCCCAGGCTTCGGCACGCTGGTGCTCGTCGAGCGAGGCATCAAGATCCACGCCATAGGTTTTCTCGACATGCATGCGGATGAAGGTCGAGTCCGCAATGCGCTGCCCGCCATCGTCGATATAGGGCAGCTGGCCCTTCGGCGATTCCTCGCGCGAGCCAATCTGTTTGGTATAGGCAAGACCGGCCATCTTGAGCTGAACCTCGGCCTTGATGACAAAGGGGCTGGCCTCGGGAAGGCCAAAAAAGGGACCGAAACCATACAGCGTGATCATGGCGAACATCCTTTGAACGTTGAAATGATGTCCGTTTGTAGCTACCCCCTGCTGCCAACGTGGTGTCAGCAGCAAACCGGCCGTGAGCCGTCGGGATCAAAAACATGCGACGCGCCGACCGGCTGTTTCAGATCATTCAGGTGCTTCGGCGCGCCCGGAAGCCGCTGACCGCCGAGGCCATCGCCGAAGACCTCGAAACCTCCAAGCGGACGATCTATCGCGACATCGCCACCCTGATTGGCCAGCGTGTACCGATCCGGGGCGAAGCCGGCACAGGCTATGTGCTGGAAAAGGGTTTCGACATGCCACCGCTCATGCTGACACCGGACGAGATCGAAGCCGCCGTGCTGGGCGCGCAGTGGGTGGCCGGCCGCGCCGATCCGGTGCTGGCGAAGGCCGCCGATGACCTGATCGCCAAGATTGTCGAGACCGTGCCGGAGCGCTTGCGGCCGCTGGCGCTCGAACCGGCCAGCCGCACCCCGCCGAAACGGGAAGACACGGCGGACCGGATCGATATGGCGCAACTGCGCGCGCATATTCATGCCGCCCGGAAGGTGCTGCTCCACTATTGCGACGAGCAGGGCCGCAAGAGCGAACGGACCGTCTGGCCGATCGCCGTCGGCTATCTCGAGGCCGTCCGACATCTCGCAGGCTGGTGCGAACTGCGCGCGGACTTCCGCTCCTTCCGCATCGACCGGATTGCACACGCCGTCTTTCTGGAGGAGAAATATCCGGAGCGCCGCGCGGTGCTGCGCGCAAGATGGATGAAACACATGCAGGACATGCGCCGGCGTGCGTGCGATCCGTTATGAGTGCGGCAGACAATCCCTGCCAGAGCTGCGGCGCGTGCTGCGCCTATTCGCGCAACTGGCCGCGCTTCACCATCGAGGACGACGCCGCGCTCGATCTGATTCCGGAAAATCTGGTCAACGACCGGCTGTCCGGCATGCGCTGCGAGGGTGAACGCTGCATGGCGCTGACCGGCAAGATCGGAACCGAGACGGCGTGCGGAATTTATGATGTACGCCCCGAAGTGTGCCGCACCTGCATGCCCGGCGACCCCGAATGCCTGATGGCGCGGCGACGGTTCGGGCTCGGAGACCTGCCGCACAGTTCCATCGCCGGCGCGCTTTAATTCAGGAACGAACCACCGCACCGCGCATTGCCCTCTTCCAAGGGAAGGGAGCATGACCCATGCAACAGACCCAGATTCACACCTATGCCCGGCAATTGATGGAAATGCACGGGGCTGAAGCTATCGCGAAGGCCGCGCAGCGCGCGCAGGAATGCGAGGCGCAGGGCGACTCCGAACAGGCCAGCGAGTGGCGCCATGTCGAGGACGCGCTGAAGATGATGCGCGGCCCGCATCAGGGCTGAGCGATCGCCGAGCCTAGCGGAAACTTACGCCGGCATCGCCGCAAAGCTGCCGTCCTCGTCCTCGATCTCGTCCGCGACCGGGATGAAGGTCGAGAGAGGCCGTGTCGACAGCGTGATGCTGCGGCGGGAGCCGGAGGCGGACGGTGCCGCAGATGGCGCTTCGCGCGACATCGCGAACAGGGTCGAGCCGACGATGCCGCCCTGTTCGATGAGATCGCGTTCGCTGCAAGTGGCGGCGATGGCAAGGCTCATCGAATGCAGATGCGCGCGCTTGTAACAGAACAGCGCCAGCATCGCCCGCACATCGGCGGAGACCGATTCAACCAGTTGGGGAAGGCCATGTTCGCTGGCGCGATACAGGCTTCCGAGCAAATCGTCGCCCACCGGGCAGACGTCGTTCTCAAAGGCTTCGCGGCTGGACCACATTGCAGTTCTCCCGAAGCGCGACGCCAAAACGGAAGGAATTTCGCGGTCGCGTTCAAAAGCGAAGATGCAGTGCAATTTCCTAACGCAGAGTTAACCACGCGCCGGTTCAGGCCGTTCCGTTCACACTCTGTAGAGACATTCTGAAAGCCGGTTCCATCGCGAATCGCGATTGATGATTCGTCGCCCCGGTCAGACGCCCTTCGCGGCAATCCAGTCCGCAATGCCGCGGCCGATGACGGGACCCGAATCCTCCTGAATGAAATGGCTGCCGGGCACCGTGACCTCGGTCTGGTTCTTCCAACTCCGGCAGAAGTCCCGCACCTTGCCGATCAGGATCGCGCCGGGCTCCGCATTGACGAACAGCTTCGGCAGATCGTTCTCCGCCATCCATCCGGCATAGGCTTCGACAATGGCGACGACATCCGCAGGTTCGCCCGCGATCGGAATCTGGCGCGGCCATGTCAACGTCGGCCAGCGGTCCTCGCGATTGAGGAAAGGCTTGCGATAGACCGTCATCTCCGCGTCGGTCAGCTTGCGCAGCACCGAGCCCGGCAAGACACGCTCAACGAACAGATTGCGGTCCAGAATCATCTGTTCGCCCTTGTCTGAGCGGAAGCCCTGAAACACCGGGGTCGCCGCTTCGCTCCATTCGTCCCAGCCCGCAACGGGGCGGACGATGCCTTCCATGTAAACGATGCCGCGCACGCGCTCGCGGTGCTGGTTGGCCCAGTTGAATCCCAACGCCGAGCCCCAGTCATGCACCACGAGCAGGACCTTGTCGGTCGGACCGATCACGGCGTCGATAAAGGCCCAGAGATAATCGCGGTGGGTGGTGAAGCGGTATGTGTCCGGCTTCACATCCGGCAGCTTGTCGGAATCGCCCATGCCGATGAGGTCCGGCGCGATCAACCGGCCCTGTCCCTCGAGCGCGGGAAGCACGTCGCGCCAGAGATAGGAGGAGGTCGGATTGCCATGCAGGAACAGGACCGGCGCGCCCGCGCCGCGTTCGTGATAGGCCATGCGATGGCCGAGAACGGTGACGAACTTTTTCGCGAGCGGCTGTTCGGACATGACCTGTCTCCTGAGCGGATGGCTGAGTTCATCATGCCCGGGACGTACTCCCGGGCATGATAGATCATTCATTCAATGAATGTCGCCGCCTCCGGGATGCTCGCGCGCGATGTGCGGTAGCTGTTGGCGGGATGCGTTTCGTCCGCGTAGCCGAAGGAAATGCCGCAGACCACGCGGCGGTCGTCACCGAGGCCAAGTTGGGCGCGGATCACATCGGAATGGCCCGCGAGCGCTGCCTGCGGCACGGTGGCAATGCCGAGCGCCTGCGCCGCGATCATGAAGCTGCTGACATAGCCGCCGCAATCCACCGCACCATAGACACCGAGCGCCTCGTCGGTGGTGATGATCGCGACATGCGGCGCGCCGAAGAAGCGGAAGTTCTCCAGCATCTGCTTCTGGTAACCCGGCTTGTCACCGCGCGGAATGCCCAGCGCGTTGTAAAGCTGAAAGCCGCTTTCGCGGCGGCGATCGAGATAGACGCCTTTGTATTCGCGCGGGAACGGAAAGTCCGAGACGTGATGGCCTTCGCTCGCGGCCTTGTAGATGACTTCGCTGAACTTGCGTAGAGCATCGCCACCAAGGATCGTCACCTGCCACGGCTGACTGTTGCACCATGACGCGGTTTTCTGCGCCGCGCCGAGCACCCGCTCGATGGCGATGCGCGGCACCGGGTTGGACTTGAACGCGCGGCAGGAAAAGCGCGCGGCCAGCAGCTTCTCCACGACTTCGATGTCGTGGCTATCAGTCTTTGTGCTCATGTATCAGCGGCCCTTGGTCGGAATGGCGTTGAACGGTACATCCTTGTCGACACGGATGTCACCGGGAAGACCGAGCACGCGCTCGGCGATGATGTTGCGCAGGATTTCGTCGGTGCCGCCCTCGACACGCGTTGCAGGCGAGCGCAGCAGCATCGACTGGAACTGACCGGCGGCCTCGACGGCATCCTTTTCGTTGAGCACGCCCGCCGCGCCCTGTAGATCGAGCGCGAACATGGCGATGTCCTGCAGCATAGATGCCGACACCAGCTTGCCGATGGAATTCTCCGGACCGGGCCGCTCGCCGCGGGACAGCGCGGAGATCGACCGGTAGCTGGTGTATTTCAGGCCGCTGGCCTTCACCGCCCATTGCGCCAGCTTCGAGCGGACGTTCCTGTCCTCGATGGCGGGACCGTCTTCCAGCATCAGCTTGCTGCAGAATTCGAACATCTCCGGCACGCCGGTAACGATGCGCGCGCCGATCGACATGCGCTCGTTCATCAGCGTGGTCAGCGAGACGTTCCAGCCGTCGTTGACCTTGCCGAGCCGCTGCGAGTCCGGAATCCGCACGTCGTTGAAGAACACTTCATTGAACTCTGCCTGGCCGTTGGCCTGCTTGATCGGCTTCACCACCACGCCGGGCGACTTCATGTCCAGGAAGAACATGGTGAGGCCCTTGTGCTTGGGCTGGGTCGGATCGGTGCGGGTGATGACGATGCCGTAATCGGAGAAGTGCGCGCCGGTGGTCCACACCTTCTGGCCGTTGATGATCCAGTCGTCGCCCTGCTTCTCGGCGCGGGTGCGCAGACCCGCAACGTCGGAGCCCGCGGCGGGCTCGGAGAACAACTGGCACCAGATGTTCTCGCCGGATGCGAGCTTGGGCAGATACTTCTTTTTGTCGGCTTCACCCGCATAGGCCATCATGGTCGGGCCGCACATGCCCTGCCCGATCAGAAACACGCTTTCCAGCTTGAGAAAAACGCCTTCCTCCTGCTGCCAGATCACGCGCTCGATCGGGGATGCGCCACGACCGCCATATTCCTTCGGCCAGTGCAGGCAGGCCCAGCCAGCCTCGGCCTTCTTCTTCTGCCACTTCTTCGATTCGGTGAGAATGTCGCCGCTGCGCAGCTTGATGCGGCCGACCGACGGCTCGGACAGCTCTTTCTCGAGGTGACGCGGCGCATTGGCCTCGATCCAGGCGCGTGCTTCGGCGCGAAACGCAGCTTCCTGCGGGGTATCGTCGAAATTCATGGCGGTGATCCTCTCAAGACGCGTTGCGCAGGCGCATGCGGTCGATCAACTGGTTTTCCCAGTAGCTCAGGCTGCCGAGCGCGAGGGCGAGCGCATTGGCGCGCCGGTAATACAGATGGCAATCGAACTCCCAGGTGAAGCCCATGCCGCCATGCACCTGATTGTTATTTTTCGCGCAGTGCAGGAAGGCCTGCGTGGCACTGACCCGCGCACCCGCTGCCGCTTCCGCCAGTTCGCCCGCGTCGGTGGAGAGCGCCCACGCGCCGTAATAGCAATTGGACCGCGCCAGCGTGGCGGAGACATACATGTCGGCGAGCAGATGCTTCACCGCCTGGAACGATCCGATCGGGCGGCCGAAGGCGACGCGCTCGAGCGCATAGTCGCGGCCCATTTCCAGCGCGCGATCCGCGCCGCCGACCTGCTCGAACGCCATCAGCACCGCCGCGCGATCCAGCACCCGGGTGAGAATGCTCCAGCCTTCATCGGCGGCACCCAATGGCTCGGCTTTCGCCTTGTCAAAAACGATCTCCGCCTGACCGTGCGCCGGATCGATGTTCGACAGCGCGGTGCGCGTCACGCCCGGGCCGTCAAGTTCAACAATAAAGAGACCGATGTCCGTCTCGCGGCCGGTCGAGGCCGTGCGCGCCGCGACAATGGCGAAATCGGCAATCGCGCCGTCCGCCACCGGCTTCTTGGTGCCGGACACCGTGCCGAGCGCGCCGGACACGTTGATGCCCTTCGGCGACGGATTGCCCGCGCCCTCGAAGAGCGCCAGCGTGCCGATGGCCTCGCCGGACGCGATCTTCGGCAGCCACTTTTTCTTCTGCGCATCGCTGCCCGCGAGCATGATGGCTTCCGCCGCGAGATAAATCGACGATGCGAACGGCACCGGCGCCAGCACGCGGCCGATTTCTTCCGCAATCACGCACAATTCGAGATGGCCTGCGCCCGCCCCGCCGAACTCTTCCGGGATTGCGACGCCGAGAAAGCCCATCTCCGCAAGGCCTTTCCACAGCGCCTTGTCATAGGCCGCCTCACCTTCCAGCACCGCGCGCACGGCCTTCGGCGGCGAATGCTCGGCAAGATAGCGCCGCGCCTGATCGCGCAACTGTTTCTGATCGTCGGAGAATTCAAAGTTCATGAGGTGATCTTTCCCTTAAAGCGAATCCCTCATGGTGAGGAGGCGCACCTTGCGCCGTCTCGAACCATGAGGCGTCTATGGCCCATCCTTCGAGACGCGGCGAAGACGCCGCTCCTCAGGATGAGGCAAATTTCCCGGCAACTCCTCATGTCAGCACAATGACGTCCGGTCCGGGGTCGGCATAAAGCTGCTCGACCAGTGCCGCGCGGCGCTCCAGTCCCGCGCGCTGGTTGATGTAGCCCTTGTCGGTGAGTTCGTTGCCGTCGATGGACGGCGGCTCGACCATCAGCATCGCGCGCGCGATGGTCATGCTGGTGACGCCGCCGCAGGCCTTGTTGTGCGCCAGCAATCCGTCGCGAAAATGCGCGCGCACCTTGGGATGGTTCACCACCGTCTCCATCGACGCATCCATGTCGCCGATCAGGCGGCGGCAGGCGTCGAGATTCGGCCATGCGAGAAGCCCGACGAAGGGACGATCCTGCCCGGCGACCAGCGCATCCTGCACCACCGGCGAGGTCGCCGCGATGCAATCGGTGCGCAACGAGCCTACCAGCACGAACGTGCCTGTGGTGAGCTTGAAGTCCTCCACCACGCGGCCGGAGAAGATCAGCCCCTTGGACGGATCATCCGGATCGACGAACACGCCGGCGTCGCCGATGCAGTAAAAGCCTTCTTCGTCGAACGCTTTCTTGGTCAGTTCCGGCTGATCGTAGTAACCCGGCGTGACATTGACGCCGCGCAACCGCAATTCGTATTGCGCGCCCGCGGGCACCATCTTCAATTCGACGCCGGGAAACGGCAGGCCGATCAGGCCGACGCGCTCGGTGTCCCAATAGGTACCGGTGGATGTCGGCGCAGTCTCGGTCGAGCCCCAGCCGGTGTAGAACACGATGCGTTCGCCGGTGGCGCGCACCGCCAGCGCCTGCATCCGCTCATAAAGATCGTCCGGCAGCCGCGCGCCGCCATACGCGATCACGCCGAGGTCCTTGAAGAAGTTGCGGCACAGCGCGTCGTCCTTTTCCATCGCCGCTGCCAGCGCGGCATAGCCTGCGGGCACGTTGGCGTAATAGGTCGGCGAAATCTCGCGCAGGTTGCGCAGCGTTTCCTCGATCATGCCCGGCACCGGCTTGCCGTCATCGATATAGAGCGTGCCGCCTTCGGTCAGCACCGGATGGAACAGCGCGTTGCCACCCATGGTGTGATTCCATGGCATCCAGTCGAGATAGATGGACTGGGAATCGTCCGATCCCCGCGGGCGGACCTGCATCATCATCCGGGCGTTGGCGCACATCATCCGCTGGGTGTTGATCACGGCCTTGGGCATGCCGGTCGAGCCAGAGGTGAACAGGAATTTGCCGATGGTGTCCGGCGTGATCTTCGCGATGGAGTCATCGACGGCGGGCGTCACCGGCGTCGCAGCCAAATCGGCATAGGCAACGCTCGGCACATTGGACGGCGGGCGATCGACATGGATCACGGTGATGCCGCTGAGATCCAGCGCCGCCAGCGCCTTCTCGAAGGTCGGCCCATCCTGCACCATCACCACGGCGGGCCTGATCAGGCCGAACAGATATTTCAGCTTGGCGTGATCCTGACTCATCAGCGAATAGGCAGGCGACACGGGCGCCGCCGGAATCCGCGCCTGCATCGCGGCCTGCGTCATCAGCGCGTGCTCGATGGAATTGCCGCTCAGGATCGCGAGCGGACGGCCTTCGGGAATTTTCAAGTCGAGCAACGCCTGCGTCAGCGCATCCACCGTGCGCTTGGCCTCAAGGTAGGACACCTTGCGCCATTGCCGCTCCGGGCCCTTGCGCTGGGCAAGCCAGATGTGATCCGGCTGTGCCTTCGCCCATTTCGCCAGCGATGCGGGAATATGCGGCTCGAACGGATCGAGCGGAATCCGCGACTTGAGTACGATGGAGCCATCCGCCCGCCGGTCGACGGCGATGTCGCGCGGCAGCCACGCGACTTTGCGGAACGGCGGCTTCTGCGGCGCGGGCTCCGCATTCTTTTCAGCCAGACTTGCAGTCACATTCGCGCTCATCGCAGCATCCTCCCGGGAGAAACGGCGGGGGCTTTTTTGTAAGTGCCCCTCGCCGGCCGACTACGCCTTGACCTTACAATCGTCATTGCGAGGAGCGATAGCGACGAAGCAATCCAGCTTCTTCAAGGATGGATTGCTTCGCTGCGCTCGCAATGACGCGATAGCTGCTACCGCGGCGCCATGCGGATCGCGCCGTCGAGGCGGATAACTTCGCCGTTGAGCATCGGATTCTCGACGATGTGCACAGCAAGGGCCGCGTACTCGCTCGGATCGCCGAGGCGCGCCGGATGCGGCACCTGCTTGCCGAGGCTGTCCTGCGCTTCCTGCGGCAGGCCCATCAGCAGCGGCGTCAGGAACAGGCCTGGCGCGATGGTCATCACGCGGATGTTGAGCGAGGCGAGATCGCGCGCCACCGGGAGGGTCATGCCGACAATGCCGCCCTTGGACGACGAATAGGCCGCCTGCCCGATCTGGCCGTCATAGGCGGCGACGCTCGCGGTGTTGATGATGACGCCGCGCTCCTCGCCGATGGTCGGCGCATTCTGCATGCGCTCCGCCACAAGGCGAATACAGTTGAAACTGCCGATCAGGTTGACCTTGATGACGCGGGTATAATCCGCCAGCACATATGCGCCATTCTTGCCGACCGTCTTGCCCGCATTACCGATGCCCGCGCAGTTCACCAGAATGCGGATCGGGCCGTGCGCCGCTTCCGCCTTCGCGATGGCATCCTTGACCGGCGCTTCTTCCGACACGTCGCCGACCAGCGCGAGACCCTTGATCTCGGCGGCGACCTTCTCGGCACCGTCCTTGTTCATGTCGATGACCGCGACCTTCGCGCCCTTGGCCGCCATCGCGCGCGCCGTTGCCGCGCCGAGGCCCGAGCCGCCGCCCGTCACCAGTACTGAAATATCCTTGAGCTGCATGAGTTGGTTTCCTGCCTTTGGTTGAACGAGATGATTTCTTGTTTTTAAGAAGCGCGCGCGGCCGTCTTCGACCACTGCGCAAGAATGTCTGCCGCCGCGGAAGGAGCCACCGCGGGCGTGCTTTGAATCGCGGACGGCGTGCGCGAGAAGCGCGGCGCGGGCGCGGGCTGCACATAGCCGTCACGCTCCACGAAGGTCTCGCGCGCGGCAAGATGTGGATGGTTCGGCGCATCGAACAGGCCGCGCACCGCAGCGGCGCAGGCATCGGAGCCTTCGAGCAGCGCCGCCCATTCGTCGCGTGTCTTTGTTTTGAACAGCGCCGCCATCTTCTCGTGCAGCGCCGGCCAGCCCTTCTGGTCCATCTGCTTGTCGTAGCAATCCTCATCGAGGCCCGCGAGCTTGCGCAATTCCGCATAGAACTGCGGCTCGAGCGCGCCGATCGCCATGAAGCCGCCGTCCTTGCATTCGTAGGTGCGATAGAACGGCGCGCCGCCGTCGAGCAGATTGGTGCGCGGCTGCTCGGTCCAGCGGCCCACGGCGCGCATGCTGTGAAACATCGTCAGCATCGAGGAGACGCCGTCGCACATCGCCGCATCGACCACCTGTCCCTTGCCCGACGCACGCGCCTCGATCACCGCCGCCAGTACGCCGACCACGAGATACATCGCGCCGCCGCCGTAATCGCCGACAAGATTGAGCGGCGAAACGGTTTCGCCATTGGCCGCGCGGAAGGAATCCAGCGCGCCGGTGATGGCGATATAATTGATGTCATGGCCCGCGGCCTGCGACAGCGGCCCGCTCTGGCCCCAGCCGGTCATTCGGCCATAGACCAGCTTCGGATTGCGCTTGAGCGTTTCATCCGGCCCGAGGCCGAGACGCTCCATCACCTGCGGACGAAAGCCCTCGATCAGGACATCGGCGGCCGCGATCAGGTCCATCGCCTGTTCGACATGCGCGGGATTTTTCAGATCGAGTTCGACCACGCGCCGCCCGCGATTGACGAAGTCGCGCACATCGCGCTTGCCCTGACCGGGCCGCGCGATCGACACCACATCCGCGCCCATGTCGGACAGCAGCATCGCGGCGAACGGCCCCGGACCGATGCCTGCGAATTCCACCACGCGCACGCCGCGCAATGGGCCCGTTGCCGCTGTCTGCTCCTTCATACGCCTCTCCCGAGTTCAACGTTTTTTTCTTTTGTTGTTAGCCGCGCCGGTCTTGTGCCCGCGGCGGCTGTCTTTCCGCTAATCCGGCGGCTTGCCGGGTTTGTCCGTCAGCAGTCCGCCGAGAATCAGCTTGGTCATGTGATCGATATATTGCCGCCTGACCTCGTCGGTGACGCCGCCGGAGCCGACCAGATACGTGTTCATCTGGCGGCCGTAGAACAGATGATCGCAGGCGCCGTTCAGGCTGATGTAGAACAGCGCCGGATCGACCTTGCGGAATTCGCCCGCCGCCACGCCCGCCTCGAGCAGCCGCTTCACGAAGTTGAACAGCGGATTGACGAAGAAGCGCTGGACTTCCTTTGCGGTCGCCGGGCTGCCCTGATGCAGCAGAAGATGGATCAGACGATTGAGATACGGCACGCGGTAATAGGCATTGACGATGCCCGCGATGTGACGGCGCATCTTCTCCGTCGGCGAAATCGGCATATCCAGCACGAAGGCGAGGTTCTTCATTTCGGCCTCCGCATCGCGCGCCAGCAGCGCCAGCAAAAGGCCGTCCTTGTTGCCAAAATGATATTTTACCAGCGCCGCGTTGACACCCGACTTCTGCGCGATCTCGCTGAGCGACACATCGGTGGTGTTGCGCTCGATCATCAGATCGCCCGCCGCCACCAGCAATTTGGCGGCTGTGGCATTCATCGGCGCGGCCTCCTTTTCAGGAACCGGTTTCGACGATGCAGCGCGGCGCGGCGCTTTCTGGCTGAGGCTCGATGACATACGCTTCTCTATGACAGGCTATGACACTAAGCCGATGATCCGGTCCGGCTCAAGAGTTAATTGAGCGATTGACTAAATCCCGGCAGGTCCGTTTAATTCGCGGCAACACATAACAACCATTCAGGGAGCACCACCATGGCCGAAGCCTATATCGTCGCCACCGCCCGCACCGCTGGAGGCCGCAAGGGAGGCCGCCTTGCGAGTTGGCATCCGGTCGATCTCGCCGCATCGGTGCTGGATTCGCTGGTGGACCGCACCGGCGTCGATCCCGCCCAGATCGAAGACGTCATCATGGGCTGCGTGATGCAGGCGGGCGAACAGTCCAGCAACGTGGCGCGCAATGCGGTGATGGCCTCGAAGCTGCCGGAAAGCGTGCCCGCCACCTCGGTGGACCGGCAGTGCGGTTCATCGCAGCAGGCGCTGCACTTCGCCGCGCAAGCCGTGATGTCCGGCGCGATGGACATCGTGATCGCAGCCGGCGTCGAAGGCATGACGCGCGTGCCGATGGGCCTGCCCGCCACCCTCGCCGCCAAGAACGGCTTCGGCAACTACTACAGCCCGAACATCCAGCAGAAATATCCGAACATCCAGTTCAGCCAGTTCACCGGCGCGGAAATGATGGCGGAGAAGTACGGCCTCTCGAAGGAAGAACTCGACCAGTATTCCTACCAGAGCCACCAGCGTGCGATCGCCGCGACGCAGGCCGGTGCATTCAAGGACGAGATCGTTCCGCTCAAGTTCACCCGCGAGGACGGCTCCAGCGACATCCACAGCATCGATGAAGGCATCCGCTTCGACGTGACCCTCGACGGCATCCGCGGCGTGAAGACCATCGCGGAAGGTGGCAAGATCACGGCCGCAAATGCCAGCCAGATCTGCGACGGCGCATCCGGCGTCATGGTGGTCAACGAGAAAGGCCTCAAGTCGCTCGGCGTCGCGCCGCTGGCGCGCATCCATCACATGACCATGATGGGTGGCGATCCGGTCATCATGCTGGAAGCGCCGCTGCCCGCCACGCAGCGCGCGCTGCAAAAGGCCGGCATGAAGGTCGACGACATCGACCTGTTCGAGGTCAACGAAGCCTTCGCCTCGGTGCCGACCGCCTGGCTCAAGACCACCGGCGCCGATCCCGCGAAGCTGAATGTCAACGGCGGCGCCATCGCACTCGGCCATCCGCTGGGCGGAAGCGGCACCAAGCTGATGACCACGCTGGTCAATGCGCTGAAGCAGCGCAACAAGCGCTATGGCCTGCAGACCATGTGCGAAGGCGGCGGCATGGCCAACGTCACCATCGTCGAGCGGCTGTAGTCCTCGTGTCCCGGACCCGATGCAGCGTACTTCACGCTGCTTCGCAGATCCGGGACCGCTACGAATTGTATCTGTGACGGCCCCGGCTCAGCGGCGCGAGCGCTTTGCGCCGCACCGCGTCCGGAGCACGACGATCTCCTCCAAAAATCAACGAGCGGCACAAGCCGCCGGTGCAGCGGGAAACCCCGAGGAACGTCCATGACTCATCCCTCCATCCACGCCCAGACCACGCCGGACAAGATCGCCTACCGGATGGCGGGCAGCGGCGAAGCCATCACCTATCGTGAACTCGACCGGCGCTCCAATCAGGGCGCGCATCTGTTTCGCGCGCTCGGACTGAAGAAGGGCGACCACATCGCGTTCCTGATGGAGAACACGCTCGCCTTCATGGAGATCTGCTGGGCGGCGCAGCGCTCGGGACTCTACTACACCGCCATCAGCCGCTATCTCACCGCCGATGAGATCGCCTACATCGTCAAGGATTGCGGCGCGAAGGTCGTGATCACCTCGCCCAAATGCATCGAGGCGGTCGCCCCGCTGCTCGCGAGCGGACCCGCCTTCTATGTCACGGGCGCAGCGCGGGACGGCTTCAATTCCTGGGACGACGCGCTGGCGGCGCAGCCGACAACGCCGATCGCCGATGAAGCCGCAGGCACCGACATGCTCTATTCGTCGGGCACCACGGGGCGGCCCAAGGGCGTCCGCCGCGTCACGGCGGAACAATCCATCCTCGTGCCGAACCCGTTCCTTAAATATCTGTGCGCGGACATGTACGGCATGTCGTCGGACAGCATCTATCTGTCTCCGGCGCCGCTCTATCATGCGGCGCCACTCCGCTACAACATGATGACAGGCGTACTCGGCGGCACCTCGGTCATCATGGAGCACTTCGATGCCGAGAATTTTCTCCAGTTGGTGGAGAAACATCGCGTCAACATCACGCAACTGGTGCCCACCATGTTCGTGCGAATGCTGAAATTGCCGGACGAGGTGCGGGCCCGTTATGACGTCTCGTCGCTGAAGACCGCGATTCACGCCGCGGCCCCTTGCCCGGTCGAAGTAAAGGCCCGCATGATCGAATGGTGGGGGCCGATCATCGCTGAATACTATGCGGGCTCCGAGGGCAACGGCGTCACCGTTTCCAACTCGCAGGAATGGCTGACCCATCGCGGCACCGTCGGCCGCGCTGTCGTCGGCAAGATCAAGATCGTCAACGACGACGATGAAGAGATGCCGACCGGCGAAATCGGCACGGTCTATTTCGCCGACGGGCCGCAATTCGCCTATCACAACGATCCGGAAAAAACACAGCGCGCCTACAACGCGCGCGGCTGGTCAACGCTTGGCGACGTCGGTTATCTCGATGACGAGGGCTTTCTCTATCTCACCGATCGCAAGGCCTACATGATCATTTCCGGCGGCGTGAACATCTATCCGCAGGAAACCGAGGACGTGCTGATCACGCATCCGGCTGTTGCAGATGTCGCCGTGTTCGGGGTGCCGAACGAGGAAATGGGCGAAGAGGTCAAGGCCGTGGTGCAGCCGCACGACATGGCGCGCGCGGGCAAGGACCTCGAAGCCGAACTGATCGCGTTCTGCCGCCAGCACCTGTCGCCGATCAAGTGCCCGAAGAGCGTCGATTTCGAACCGGAACTGCCGCGCACACCCACCGGCAAGCTGGTGAAGCGGCATCTGCGCGACAAGTACTGGGCGAAGGTGAAGAAAACGCCGGCGCAGGCGTGAACGCAGTCCGGCCGATGGAGTGCGAGGCGTCATCCTGAGGTGCGAGCCGCAGTTGCGGCGAGCCTCGAAGGATGACAATCGATACCGCCGGCGCCCTTCGAGGCGCGGCAACAGCCGCGCACCTCAGGGTGACGGCTATCCCGATCACTCTTCTTTCAGCCACTGATCCACGAGCATGACATCCGGCGGCTGGGCGTAGCGCGTGGTCCACATATCGACCGCCCACTCCACACGGCTGTTCTTCTCCATGATGACCGCCGTGTTGTGCGGCAGCTGCATGACGAGAATGTTGCCGCGGTAGCGCGGGTTGCTCACCGTGTGATGCTTGAGCAGGCCCCATTCCTGCATCACCAGCAGCAGGCTCGTCACATTGCGCGTCGAATCCCAGCAATCGTAGTTGCCGGCGTCAGCGCCGCTGCGGATATCCGCGCGCGCCACGCGCTTGGCCGTTCCGATCATCGAGCCCATGCGTTTGTCGAACCAGACCACGGCTTTCTGAATCGCCACGCGTTCCGCGACCGCGGACGCCTTGCCCCTCGCCATGATTTGCGAAAGCTGTTTCTGATCGGAGGCCGTGAAATTGAGCATCTCCCGCCGGCGGCAGACAAAGCCGTAACACACCGTCATTCCGTTCACCGACGGCGGATTGATCGAGACCGAGGTGTAGAGATCGGCCTGTTGCGGCGTGAGTTGCAAGGCGGCGGCAGGCGCGGCGCTGGACACAAGACCAGCGAGCAATGCGGCGATCAGAATTTTACGGGACATCACTGAACAGTTTTTTCGGGACGGGATGCCGCAGGACTATGGCGGATTTTTTCGATCTTCGACAGAGCGAAGTCGCGCATGCGGTTCCTTACACAGGCAGCGGCGCATCGCGCTTGACTTCCTCCATCACCGCATATGTGCGCGTTTCCTTCACGCCCGGCAGGGCCAGCAGAATGTCGCCAAGAAACCGCCGATATGCCGTCATGTCGGCCACGCGCGCTTTCACCAGATAATCGAAACCGCCCGCGACCATGTGACATTCAAGAACTTCGGGCGCGAGTTTCACGGCCGAGGCGAAACGCGCGAACACATCCGGCGTGGTCTTGTCCAGCAGCACCTCGACGAACACCAGAAGGCCGAGTCCGAGCTTGTGCGGATTCAGCCGCGCGCCGTAGCCTTCGATAAAGCCGTCGCGCTGCAGCCGTTTCAGTCGCTCGCCGATCGACGTCGGCGACAGGCCGATGCGCTCGGCCATTTCGACATTGGCGATCCGGCCATCGGCCTGCAGGATATTGAGAATCTTCCGGTCGGTTTTGTCAAAATCACTCATTTCTAAGGAAATATCATATTTTACCCTGATATTCTAAGGAAAAATTGCGAATTTATCTATCGATATGCGGCAAAACTCAGGGATATGGTGGCGGACATTGAGAGGACCCATGTCCAGCACATTTCCGGTTTTTTCCGCGCCTTATTCTCCCGATGACAGCGCGATCGCCGCGCGGCTCCTCGCTCTGCCGCCGCTATCGGCGGAACAGCAGACCCGCATCGACCGCACCGCGACACGCCTGATCGACGCGGTTCGCGCGGAGGACGGCGGCTTCGGCGGCGTCGAGGACATGCTGCGCGAATTCGCGCTCTCCACCAAGGAAGGCCTCGCGCTGATGGTGATGGCGGAGGCGCTGCTGCGCGTGCCGGATGCCGCCACCGCGGACCGCTTCATCGAAGACAAACTCGGCCAGGGCGACTTCGCGCATCATCAGACGCGATCGCAGACGCTGCTGGTCAATGCCTCCGTCTGGGCGCTCGGCCTCTCCGCGCGGGTGATCCGGCCCGGCGAAACGCCGCAAGGCACCGTCGGCGCCATCGCAAAGCGCATCGGCCTGCCTGCCGTGCGCACCGCGACCCGGCAGGCCATGCGCCTGATGGGCAATCATTTCGTGCTGGGCGAGACCATTCACGCCGCGCTGGCGCGCACCTCGGACAACGACGGGCCTGCGCATCATCATCGTTATTCCTTCGACATGCTGGGCGAAGGCGCGCGCACCGCCGCCGCCGCCGCGCACTACTTCGAGGCTTATGCCTCGGCCATCGACGCCATCGGCGCGGCCGCGCGCAAAGGCGCGCCTGCGGACCAGCCTGGAATCTCCGTCAAGCTCTCCGCGCTGCATCCGCGCTATGAGGCGCTGAGCCGGACGCGCGTGATGACGGAGATTGTGCCGCTGGTGCGCGATCTCGCGCAGCGCGCAAAAGCCCGTGACATGCATTTCACCATCGACGCCGAGGAAGCGGACCGGCTCGAACTGTCGCTCGATGTGATCGATACGGTGTTCGCCGATCCGTCGCTCGCCGGGTGGGATGGATTCGGCCTCGCCGTGCAGGCCTATCAGAAACGGGCCGAGGCGGTGATCGACCATATCCACGCTCTTGCCGAGCGGCACGACCGGCGCATCACGCTCCGCCTGGTGAAGGGCGCGTACTGGGACACCGAAATCAAACGCGCGCAGGAGCGCGGCCTCGACGGCTATCCGGTTTTCACCCGCAAGGCGATGACCGATCTCAACTATATCGCCTGCGCGCGCAAGCTGCTCGCCTTGCGCCCGCGCATCTTCCCGCAATTCGCCACCCATAACGCGCTGTCGGTGGCGACCATCGCGGAACTTGCGGGCGAGGCCGGCGACTACGAGTTTCAGCGTCTGCACGGCATGGGCGACGCGCTCTATGCGCAGCTTCATGCGGACAGGCCCGCGCTGGCGCTGCGCACCTATGCGCCGGTCGGCAGTCACCGCGATCTGCTCGCCTATCTCGTCCGCCGCTTGCTGGAAAACGGCGCGAATTCCTCCTTCGTCGCGCAGGCGGCCGATGACACCATTCCGGTTGAGACCTTGCTGATGCGGCCGGAGCAGATCGTCACATCGCCGGATCAGGCGCATGCGCCGAATCTGCCGCTGCCGCGCGATCTCTACCTACCTCGGATCAATTCGCGCGGTGTCGAGTTCGGCGATCGCAGCGCGCTCGACGGATTGCTGCGATCGGTTCGTGAAGCGCCCGCATCGTCCGGACAGATCAGGCGCTCGGCTGAAAACGATGTCGCGGATGCGATGGCGCACGCCCGCGACGGCTTCACCCAATGGAGTCGGACACCCGCGGACATCCGCGCCGCAGCGCTGGAGCAGGCAGCGGATCTGCTGGAACGGCGGATGCCGCTATTCATCGCGCTGCTGCAAGACGAAGACGGCAAGACCATCGATGACGCCGTCTCCGAGGTGCGCGAAGCCATCGACTTCTGCCGCTACTACGCGATGGAAGGCCGCAAACTATTCGATGATGGTACAGTTCTGCCCGGCCCGACCGGCGAGAGCAATGTGCTGCGCCTGCGCGGACGCGGCGTGATGGTGGCGATCTCGCCATGGAATTTCCCGCTGGCGATTTTTCTGGGACAGGTCACCGCATGCCTGATGGCAGGCAACGCGGTCCTTGCCAAGCCTGCCGAGCAAACGCCGCGCATCGCGGCCGAAGCCGTCGCGCTGCTGCATGAAGCCGGCATTCCCACATCCGCGCTGCATCTCGTGCAGGGCGACGGCACAATCGGCGCAGCCTTGGTTGCGGACTCACGTGCCGCGGGCGTTGTCTTCACAGGTTCGACGGAGGTGGCGCAATCGATCAACCGCACGCTGGCGGCGAAGGATGGCCCGATCGTGCCGCTGATCGCCGAAACCGGTGGCATCAACGCCATGATCGTGGACGCCACCGCCTTGCCCGAACAGGTCACCGACGATGTGGTGATGTCGGCATTCCGCTCCGCAGGCCAGCGCTGCTCGGCGCTGCGGCTGTTGTTCGTGCAGGAGGATGTTGCGGACCGCATAATCGAGATGATCGCGGGCGCGGCGCGCGAACTGAAGGTTGGCGATCCGCGCGATCCGGCAACGCAAATCGGACCGGTGATCGACGCCGAGGCGAAGGAACGACTGGATGCGCACATTGCAAGGATGAAAACATCCGCGCGCGTGCATTTTGCCGGGGATGCGCCCACCTCCGGCCACTTCGTCGCGCCGCATATTTTTGAACTCGGCAGCGCCGATGACCTGACCGAGGAAGTGTTCGGCCCGATCCTGCATGTGGTCCGCTACAAGGCGGCGGACTTCGCGCGCGTGCTGCAATCCATCGCCGACAGCGGC
The DNA here is from genome assembly GCA_017308575.1 of Afipia sp. Classification (GTDB taxonomy): domain Bacteria; phylum Pseudomonadota; class Alphaproteobacteria; order Rhizobiales; family Xanthobacteraceae; genus Afipia. The sequence goes on along the minus strand of JAFKEQ010000001.1, from coordinate 922,928 downwards.
CATGGCCTGACGCTCGGCATTCATTCGCGCATCGACGACACGGTTGACGCCGTCGTGGACCGGCTCAGTGTCGGCAACATCTACGTCAACCGCAACATGATCGGCGCGGTGGTCGGCGTGCAGCCGTTCGGCGGACATGGATTGTCGGGCACGGGGCCAAAGGCCGGCGGGCCGCATTATCTTCCACGCCTCGCCACCGAACAGACGGTGACGATCAACACGGCGGCAGCAGGCGGCAATATCGGGCTGATGACCGGGGGAAAGCTCCGCTAAAATGGGACTGCCCTCATCCTGAGGAGCGCGCTCTTGCGCGCGTCTCGAAGGATGAGATGGTGCGGCCTCATGGTTCAAGACGCGCAAGATGCGCTCCTCTCCATGAGGCACTCAGGCCACCGACACTTTACAACACCACCGGCTTGTCCGGCAGTTCGTTCGGATGCGCCGCGCCCGGCGGAAAGTGCTTCGCCAGCAACTGCGTCGCCGCCGTGATGCCTTTCAGCACGCCGCCCTCGAAATTCCCCGCGCGGAATTCCGCTTCCATGGCGCGGCAGATTTTCTCCCATTCGGCCTGCGCGACTTTCTCGGCTATGCCGCGATCGGCGACGATCTCCACGTCGCGGTCCGCCAGCAGCAGATAGATCAGGACGCCGTTGCGATGCGCGGTGTCCCACAGCCGCAGGTCCGCGAACACATCGATGGCACGATCGCGCGCGGGCTGATCCTTGAACAGCGGACGTCCGTCGAGTGCGCCTTCAACCGCGAACCGGATCTGTCCGGCATGCGCCGCCTCGCTGGCCTTGATGGCTTTCTCGATATTCGCAAGCACATGGCGCGGAAAAGCGCGCCGCACCCGCCAGCGGTTGAGAAGAAGGTGTTTGCCGATGCGCCCGATTCCCATTGCGTCACCAACTGCCCGATGCGCCGCCGCCGCCGAAGCTGCCGCCGCCTCCGCTGAATCCGCCCGAACTGCTCGATCCGGAACTGAACCCGCCGCCATAGCCGCCGCGTCCACCGCCACCCGACGACACAATGGCGTCCCCGATCAGCGTGATAAAAAACGCGATCAGGCCGCCGACGGCTGCGATGGAGAGTGTGCCCAGAAAGAACCAGATGAAAGCCGCGACGCCGCCGCCCGCGATGACCGAACCGAGCAGCCGCCCGAAGATCGCGCGGAAAATTCCGCCGCCGACCAGCGCAATAATAAAGAGAAACGGAAAGTATTCGCCGATGGCGCTGAGATCCGGCATCTCGCCTTCGGGCTTCGGCGCGGGCAGCGGCTCGCCGTCAATCACTTTCAGGATGCGGTCCACGCCGTCGGAAATGCCGCCGGCAAAATCGCCGCTGCGAAACTTCGGTGTGATGATCTCGTCGATGATGCGCTTGGACGTGGCGTCGTTCAGCGCGCCCTCGAGGCCATAGCCGACTTCGATGCGCAGCTTGCGGTCGTTCTTGGCGATGATCAGCAGCGCGCCGTCGTCCACTTTCTTGCGGCCGAGCTTCCATTGCTCGACCACGCGCAGCGAATACTGTTCGATGGTTTCCGGCTGTGTGGTCGGCACGATCAGCACCGCCACCTGGCTGCCCTTGCGGTCTTCGAAATCCTTCAGCGTCTGTTCGAGAGTCGCCGCCTGATCGGCCGACAGCGTTCCTGTCAGATCGACGACGCGGCCGGTCAGCGGCGGCACCGCGACGTCCGCCAGCGCGGCGGACGCGAAGCACAGCAGGAACGCGAGAATGAGCGCCTTGACCGCCTTCATCGCGGGTATCCGCTGCCCGCCTTTACTTGGCGGGCTCGGCCGGCGCGGGTGCCGGTGTTGCGGGAGCAGGTGCTGGTGCTGGTGCTGGTGCTGGCGCCGCTGCCGGAGGCACGTTGAAATCGACCTTCGGGGCGGTGGAAATCGACTTCTCGTTCTCCACGGTGAAGTTCGCCTTCTCCTTGTAGCCAAACACCATCGCGGTCAGGTTGTTCGGGAAGGTGCGGATGCCGACGTTATAATCCTGCACCGCCTTGATGTAGCGGTTGCGCGCCACGGCGATGCGGTTCTCCGTGCCTTCCAGCTGCGCCACCAGATCGCGGAACAACTGGTCCGACTTGAGCTGCGGATAATTCTCGGTCGTCACCAGAAGGCGCGACAGCGCGCCGGTCAGTTCGCTCTGCGCCTGCTGGAATTTCTGCAAGGTCGCCGGATCGTTCACCACATCCGGCGACACCTGAATCGTTCCGACCTTGGCGCGCGCATTGGTCACGCCGAGCAATACATCTTTTTCCTGCTGCGCGAAGCCCTTCACCGAATTGACGATGTTGGGCACCAGATCGGCGCGGCGCTGATACTGGTTCACCACCTCGGACCAGCTCGACTTCACCGACTCGTCATTCTGCTGGATCGCGTTGTATCCGCAATTGGTGAGACTCAGCGACGCCAGCGCCGCGAGGACCGTCAGAAACTTGCGCATGAAAATCTCCCAGCAGGAATGTCGAAACAGAGAAGCAGACGATCATAGAACGACCGTGACCATCAGCATACACACCGGGCGCAGCCGGGTCATGACCTGATGTCTGGTCTTTTTAGCGACTCTATCCTTGAACGGCCGATGAACACCGCGCTGCATGCGCGAGGATCGAATTTGAAGCGAAAACGGCGCGCCACATGACAGGGTTGCGCCAGGTTTTGCTGGCCAACTGGCTGCCCCGCGTCCACAGTTTCGTTTCGGAACCCGTATCGGAACGAGACGATGAGCAACACAGACCCCGCCCGCACCGGGCATACGATCGACACCGGAACCGATGAACTGCTGTGCGAAATTCGCGAACGTGTCGCCGTCATCACGCTCAACCGGCCGCAGGCGCGCAATTCGCTCTCAGACCAGCTCACGCCCGCGCTGCGCCGAATGATCAAGCTCTGCGGCGAAGATCCGAATGTCGGTGCGCTGCTCATCACCGGCGCGGGCACCGCGTTCTGCGCGGGCGGCGACGTCAAGGGCATGGGCGGCAAGTCCGGCGGCAGCACCGCGCCGGAACTGACATTCGACCAGAAGGTCGCGCGCCTGCAGGAACGACAGCGCACGCTGACCGGCGTGCTGGTCAATGTGCGCAAGCCGACCATTGCCGCATTGCCCGGTCCTGCCGCAGGCGCGGGGCTTTCGCTGGCACTGGCCTGCGACCTGCGCGTCGCGGCGGCATCGGCCTTCGTGACCACGGCCTATGTGAAGATCGGATTGAGCGGCGACTACGGGATGGCGTGGCTGCTGACGCGGCTTGTCGGCACGGCGCGCGCACGGGAACTGATGTTCTTCGGCGAGAAGATCGACGCGGCGCGCTGTGAGGCGCTCGGTCTCGTCAACCGCGTGGTGCCGGATGAGGAGTTGCGCGATGCCGCCTTCGCCTGGGCGAAGACCCTTGCCGACGGTCCGGCCAAGGCGCTGCGCTTCATGAAGGATAACCTCGACGAAGCGCTGATGAACGATTTCCTCACCTCGCTCGACCACGAGGCCGAGCGCATGGTGCGCACTGCGGCCACCGCCGATCACAAGGAAGCGGTGAAGGCGTTCGTGGAGAAGCGCAAAGCCGTGTTCAAAGGCGAGTGAGTTACGCCGCTTCCAGCAGCGCCACGGTGCCCTGCCCGCCATCGGCGCAGATGCTGACAATGGCGCGGCTGCCTTTCGGCATCGCCGCCAGCGCCTTTACGGCCTGACTGAGAATGCGCGTGCCGGTCGCGCCGAACGGATGGCCGAGCGCAATCGAGCCGCCGTTGGGATTCATGCGTTCGCGCGGAAACTTTCCGAAATCCGCCGTCACGCCCGCCTTGTCGCGAATGAACTCCGGACTCTCCAGCGCCTTGATATGCGCCAGCACCTGCGCGGCGAAGGCCTCGTGAATTTCCCAGAGCTGGATGTCCGCATAAGTCAGCCCACGCCGCTTGAGCAGGCGCGGGATCGCGTAGGGCGGCGCCATCAAAAGACCTTCGGTGCGGAAGTCCACCGAGGCGATTTCCCAATCGATCAGTTTCACGCGCGGCGTGTTCGCAGGCAACTTCGCAAGCCCTGCGGCGGACGCCACCCAGATGCTGGATGCGCCATCGGTCAGCGGCGAGGAATTGCCCGCCGTGAGCGTGCCCTTGCCGCTGGTGCGGTCGAACGACGGCGAGAGCCGCGCCAGCTTTTCCAGCGACGTGTCCTTGCGCGGAATGCTGTCGCGCTTCACGCTGCCGAACGGAATCACGAGATCATCGAAGAAACCGCGATCCCATGCCGCCACCGCGCGCTGGTGGCTTTCCAGCGCGATCTGGTCCTGCGCCTCGCGTGAGATCTTCCAGTCCTTCGCGGTGATTTCAGTGTGCTCGCCCATGCTCATGCCGGTGGTGCGGTTGCTCACCGCCGGAATGTAGAGACGCACATCGCGCAGCCGGAGATCGATGGCGTGGCTGAGCTTCTGCCCGAGCGAGCGCGCGGTCTGAAACTGGCGCACCCAGTTTGACAGCGACATGCCGAGACCAAGCTGCACCTGGCTCAGACTGTCGACGCCGCCGACCAGCGCGAGATTGCGAACCTCGCCGTCGATCATCCCCGCGGCCTCGAACACGCCCATCATGCTGGTCGAGCAGGCCATGACGGTGGAATAGGCCGGCACCGTGGCATCGACGCCGGCATCCATCAGAATTTCGCGGGCGATATTGCTCCAGGTCAGGTTGGGCACGACGTTACCCCAGACCGCAAAGTCCGGTTTGCCGCCGCCCAGCCGCTCGATCATGTGTTTGACGACCGGCACCGACAGCGCAATCGCGTCCTCGCCGCTGAGCGCTCCATCGACCTTCGCAAATGGCGTGCGCACGCCAGCCGCCAGCCATACTTCATTCTTGACGGATTGCGCCATCGGACAACTCCCGGATCGAACGCCCTGCCGGCGCTTGCGAAAACACTAGTCGATCCAGCCGATGGCAGACAAGCGTCGGTGCCGGTGATGCCGGTCAATGCGCGGGCGCATCCTCATGCAGCGGCCAGCCTGCACGCGCGGCCTGCCGCCAGCTTTCGCACGGAATGTCGGCGGCCGCATGCAACGCCTTGTCGAAACGCGTCAGGCGCCAGTCATCCGGCGCGCGCCCAAACATGTAGCCGGACTTGCGGGCGAGGCCGATCATTTGCTCGTTGTTGCGAAGAGTTTCGCCGAACAGCATCCGCGCGCCCAGTGCCGCCGCGCGGCATTCGATATTGGCCAGCAGCGCCGCGCCGACGCCCTGTCCCTGCCAAGTATCGCCGATCGACAGGCCGAATTCGCTCTCGCCGCTCTGCGCATCGAAGCTGTAGCGCGCTTCGCCGACCAGCGTATCGACGCCATCGACTTTCATTTCCGCTACCACGGCAAAGCGATTGCCTTCACCCACATGCAGCGCTTTGTCGAGTTCCGATGGCGGCAACTCGCTCGCAGCCCCCATCAGACGGCTGTAACGCGAACGCTGCGACAACGACCTGAAATAATCCAGCAGCGCCTCCGCGTCGCGCAGCTCAAGAAAACGGACGGTCAGCGACCGGCCACCCCGCAGCCGAAGCACATCGGTGTAACGGCCGAGATTGCTCAGAACGAAACGATGATCGGGAGCGGCGAGCATGGAACGACTCCGTCGATTTTTGAGATGCGAAGACGGTCTTGCAGCAGAAAAAAGAGCCCGGTCCTGGAGGGAAGCGGACCGGGCTTTCAAGGCTCATCAGGCACGCCAGAACGGCTTGTTGGCCTCAACGGCGAAGTCACTCCAGCTCGCGCCGACATCGTGAAAATCAGCGTCGGTCAGCCTGGCCAATTCCGCCCGCCGCTGGGACCGCTGCTGCCAGGTGTGCAGAACATCGGACATGAAAGTGAGCGGGTGGGTATAGAAATCATGATGATGATTTGTCATCACATTATTGGTGCAGACAGACATAACGGCCTCCTGAAATCATTTGATGGTCGTAATATCTGTTTGAAAAGACCGATTGACAAACGACAGCTTGTCGTCCGCTATATGAGATAATTTCATGAATAGAGACGACAGATGACCGCCAGATTACCTTCTCTGAACGGTTTGCGCGCTTTCGAGGCCGCAGCGCGGCATTTGTCCTTCACCAAAGCCGCGCAGGAACTGAACGTCACCCAGACCGCCATCAGCCATCAGATCCGGCGGCTGGAGGAAGAACTCGGCCTGCGCCTGTTTGTCCGCCAGAGCCGTGCGCTGACGCTGACGCCGCAGGCGGCGGACTATCTGCCGAACATCCGCGCGGCTTTTCAGGATCTACGCACCGCGACCGACCGCCTGCTGCGCACCGGCAACGATCGCGTGCTGACCATCAGCACGCTGACATCGCTTGCCGTGAAATGGCTGCTGCCACGGCTATCGACATTTCAGGAAAAGCATCCGGAGATCGATGTCCGCATCACCACATCGACCGAGGTGGTCGATTTTCGCAGCAGCAATGTCGATGCTGCGGTCCGCTATGGGCGCGGACAATGGCCCGGCGTCCATGCGGAATGGCTGATGGCGGAGCAACTGTTTCCGGTCTGCAGTCCGAAGCTGCTCACCGGCGCACGCGCGTTGAAGCAGCCGGAAGACCTGGCGCGCGCGACGCTGCTGCACACCTCCACCACACGGGACGATTGGCGGGTATGGTTGACGGCGGCGGGCCTGCCGATTCAGATCGCGCAGAATCCCAGCCTGACATTCGATCTTGCTTTCATGACCGTGCAGGCCGCGATCGACGGGCTCGGCGTCGCCATGGGGCACACCGCCTATGTGGCGGACGACATCGCCAACGGACGTCTTGTTGTGCCGTTCGATATTTCCGCACCGTCGGCCGGCTATTATTTCGTGGTGCCCGTGGACCGGCCGGTGACACCGGTAATTGGCGCTTTCCGCGACTGGCTGACCGAGACCGCGAAAACGCAGGCGCCGGACTAACCGGCCGCTTGCCTTGTCAGTTCGTCATGCGCGACGGCAACGTGGCAAACAGCGGCCGCAGATATTTCAGCAGGGCCGACGGACTTTCCGTCATCGGGAAATGGCCGAGTTCCGGCATCTCGATCACCGTCGCACCGTGAATCCAGCTTGCCAGCGCGTGCGCGTCGCTCACCGTGGCCGAGAAGTCGTAGTGACCGATCAAAAGATCGACCGGAATCTTGCGCCCGTCGATGCGCCTCGCAATGACCTCGCCATCGAATTCGTCCGAATAGAATACGAGATCGCCGTCATAGATTCCGGGCGCGCCCTGCGCGTAGATATGCGCGGCGCGGCGGCGATCTTCCGCCGGGCTGGTCGGGCTCATCAGACCACGGACATAGGCGGCCGAATGCCAGCCGCCATTGACCTGCGCGTGGGTGAGATACGGATTGCGGCGGCCGCGCGGACGCAGCGGCGCTTCAAGCCCGATCATCGCCGTGACAAGATCGGGCCGCTCCGCCGCCAGTGCCAGCGCCATCCCCGCGCCCATCGAACAGCCGATCACGACCACCGGCTCCTTGACGACCTGCTCGATGAAGGAGACGCACCAGTCGAGATAGGTTTTCTGGTCGAGCCGATAGATGCCGCCATCCCAGCCGAGCGGCGGCATGGTGCGACCATGATGCGGCATGTCGAATCCGATCATGCGCCAATCCTGCCCCAGCATCGCGTCGCACATCACGCCGTGAAACTGCCGCGTGTCGGCCCCCGCCGTGTGCAGGCAGAGCACCGGATGACCTGCTCCTGCGCTCTCCGTAAAAATATCGGCAATGTCGCCATTCGCAGCGCGGACGCGATGATACCGGCTCTCAAGGCGCGACAAGTCGATATCGGTCGCACCGTCATGATTGCCGCCGAGATTGGCGAAGACCGCTTCCAGAAACGCGCGCGCCTGCGCGATCAGCAACGGATCGCCGCTCACGGTGAAGCGAGGATTGCGCAACTGGATCGACGAGAACGACTGATAGGTCGGCGGCGGCACCGGCTGCAGCGCGATCTGCCAGTCGGATTCCGATGCGGACAGTGCGAGACCGCATGCACCTGACGACGGCTTCACGGCAGGTTCGTTCGACGCGCACACCACATCGATGGACTGCGCAGCGACGGAAAAGCGGATGACAGCCTCAAGCCCGCGCGCGAAAGATTTGACCTCCGGTGTCGCCACCGCCGCCGTCAGCCGTTCGCGAAGCGTCTCCAGCGTCGTCATGCTGGCGCTCAGCGCTTGGCGGTCGAATAGCGTCCGATCTCGGTGTGGTCCGCGGACGATCCAAGCATCTCGAGCGCCGCGTCCCACTGCGCGGCCACTTCATCGGCAAGCGGCGCCGGCACGCCGAGCTGATGCGCAAGGTCGTCGGCGGTGCGGATGTCCTTGGCCATCAGCGCGAGCGAGAATCCGGAATTGAATTTCTGCGAGATGATGAACTGCTTGAGCTTGTTCTCGGTCGAATTATTGCGGCCGGTGGAGGCATTGAACACATCCACCAGCGTATTCGGATCGATTCCGAAACGCTCCGCGATGGCGACGGCTTCCGCCGCGGCCGCAAGGCCCGCAGCCGAAACGTAATTGTTCAGCGCCTTGGCGGCATGACCGGCGCCGAGCGGACCGGCGTGGAAAACGGATTTGCCCATGGCCTGCAGGACAGGCGTGGCCTTGTCGAGGGTTTTGCCGTCGCCGCCTGCCATGATGGCAAGCGTGCCGTCGATGGCGCGCTTGACGCCGCCGGACACCGGCGCATCGATGAACGCGATGCCCGCCGCGATCAGTTCCTCGCCGAGTGCCTTCGTCCCCACCGGCGCGGACGAACTCATGTCGATGACGACCGTGCCGCGCGCGAGATGCGCCTTCATGCCTTCAATTGCGGCGCGAACGATCTTGCCGTCCGGCAGCAGCGTGATGACGACCGCCGCATCCGACACCGCGTCCGCCACGCTCGAAGCGGCTTTGCCGCCCGCCGCAGCGAACTTCGCGCGCGCATCGGCCGACAGATCGAAACCGACAACCTGATAGCCGGCGCGCGAGATGCACGCCGCCATCGGCTGCCCCATATTGCCGAGGCCGATCACGGCGACTTTCGCGGGCGGAAGAATGGTGCTGGACTGGGACACGGAACGCTCCTTGAAAAGAAAGACTGTTATTCCGCAGCGGACGCCGGGGCCGGCTGCGCTTCATTGCGCCGGAGCGCCGCGATGGCGATCGGGGCGGCATTGCGGATATGCTGGATGCAGGCCTGCTCGGCCCCTTCCTCGTCGCCGGATTCGATCGCCACCAGGATGGTTTCGATCTCCTTCAGACTGTGGTCGATGCGGTCCTTCTGCGTCATCGAGGTCATGCGCAGCAGGGTGACGCGATTGAGCAGCATGTTCAGAAAGCGCTGCACGAAGACATTGCCGCAGCCTTCCAGCATAGCGGCATAGAACTCGGTCTTGGCCGCCAGAAGATCGCTGCGGTCTTCATTACGCCCGACGACACCCATGACCTCAAACTGCTTGCGCAGCCGGCTCAGGATCGCGGGATCGCGCTCGCGCGCGCAAGCGCGGCCGGCAAATCCTTCCAGCAGCGCGCGCATTTCATAAAGCTGCTCGGCTTCCTCGACCGTGATGGTGCTGACGATCGGTCCGCGATGCGGCACCGTCGTCACCAGTCCTTCCGCTTCCAATTGACGCAGCGCTTCGCGGATCGAGGTGCGGCCGACGCCGGTCTGCTCGCACAGTTCGCGCTCGATCAGCCGCTGGCCCGGTTTGAAAATCCCGTTGCCGATCGCGGTCCTGAGCCGGTTTTCGACCAGCAGCCGGAGACTGGTGGTTTCGCGCGACACGTTGAGTGTGGATTCGGTCTTCGCCATATCCTTAATCAACAGACTATCAGACAATCTGTCAATCAGCTTGACCGTTGCCCACAATTATTGGAACGTGGCCCCAGAGCCATCAAGGCCCACGCCTTCAGGGAGAATGCCCATGACCAAAAAGATTCCGACTTCCGCCACCGGTCTCAATCGCCGCACCTTGCTTGCAGGAACCGCGTCGCTGCTGGCGAGCCCGCTGGTGATCACGTCCGCCCAAGCCCAGGCCAAGGCGGTGAATATCGGCGTGATCATGCCGCTGTCTGGCGCCAACGCGCAGTTCGGCATCAATTCGCGCAACGGCATCGAACTCGTGGCCGACGAAATCAACGCGGCCGGCGGCATCAAGGCGCTTGGTGGCGCCAAGATCAATCTGATCGTCGCGGATTCGACCTCGACGCCGACCACGGCGGGCAACGTCGCGCAGCGCCTGATCACGCAGAACGACGTCACCGCGATCCTCGGCGCGTTCGCCTCGTCGCTGACCATCGCGATTTCCGAAGTGACGGAGCGGCGCGACATTCCGCTGCTGACCATGTCCTTCGCCGACCAGATCACCGGCCGCGGCTTCAAGAACATCTTCCAGGTCGTCGCCAAGGCTTCGGTGATCGGCAAGGCGCAGTTCGATTACACCATGGCCATCGCGCAGGCCTCCGGCGCCAAGATCGACAAGATCGCCATCATGTATGAAGACACCGCCTACGGCACCGCACAGGCGAACGGCCTGCGCGCCGGCGCGAAGGCCGCCAATGTCGAAGTGGTGATGGACGACGCCTACCCGCTCGGCATCACCGACACCACGCCGCTGATCAACAAACTGCGCGCGTCCGGCGCGCAGGCGGTGTTCCCGGTGTCCTATCTCAACGACAGCCTTCTCATCATCCGCACCATGCGCCAGCAGAAGATCGACATTCCGGCGATCGGCGGCGCGGCCGGCTATGTCATTCCCGATTTCGAGAAGGGCCTCGGCGAATTCGCCGAGAACGTGCTCTCGATCAACCTGTCAAACTACGATCTCGCGCCGGACCTCACCGACCGCTTCCGTAAGCGCTACGGCTACTTCATGGTCCACGAAGCGCTGGAACACGCCGTCGCGCTCGACGTGCTGGTGCAGGCCATCGAGAAGACCAAGTCCGCCAAGCCGGAAGACGTGTCCGCAGCCCTGCGCGGCGCCAAGTTCACCGGCGGCTGGACCCGCGCGATGACCGGCGGGGCCGTGCAGTTCGACAACACCGGCCTCAACGTATTGTCGGTCCCGGTGATGGTTCAGTGGCGCAACAAGGAACTGGTGACCGTCTGGCCGAAGGACGTCGCCAAGGCTCCGGCCGTCTGGAAGTAATCCGCTAAACGAAAGACGGCAGTGGCGTTTCTTCAAGCAATCATCGATGGGCTGCTGATCGGCGGCGTTTATGCCGTCATCTCGATCGGCCTCACACTGGTCTACGGCGTCATGGGCATTGTGAATTTCGCGCAGGCGGAATTCCTGATGGTCGGTATGTTCGTCGCATGGCTGGCGTGGGCGGTTCTCGGGCTCGATCCCGTGCTGGCAGCGCCGCTGTCGTTCGCCGTCGCGTTTGTGATCGGCTGGTTCGTGCAGGGCCAGCTGATCTCGCGTGTTCTCAAAGCGCCGTCCGTCGCGCAGATCTTCCTGACGGTCGGCCTTCTGATCGTGATCGAAAACGGCGGACTACTGGTGTTCGGCTCGCAGTTCCGCTCGGTCACGACCTGGTATCAGACCGTCTCGCTCTCGCTCGGCCCGCTGTTCATCAGCGTGCCCTATCTGATCGCGTTCTCCATGTCGCTGGCCTGCGGCGCGGCGCTGTGGTGGTTCATGCGCGCAAGCTGGTTCGGCCGCGCCATGCGCGCGACCGCGCAGAACCCGACGGCCGCTCAGCTCATGGGCATCGATTCCGGGCAGATGTACAAGATCGCTTTTGCGCTCGGCGTCGGCCTCACGGCCTTCGGCGGCGCGGTCATTCTTCCCTATGTCACGGTTTATGCGGGCGTCGGCGGACAGTATGTCGTGCTGATGTTCACCGTCGTGGTGCTCGGCGGCCTCGGCAGCGTTGCAGGTGCGGTGGTCGGCGGCCTTGCCGTCGGCGTGATCCAAGCGCTCTCCGCGCTGGTCTTCCCGATCCAGCTGCAAAATCTCGTGCTGTTTCTGGTGTTCATCATGGTGCTGGCTGTCCGGCCGCAAGGTCTTGTGGGAGCCAGCCGATGAAGCGCTGGATCATTCTCGCCATTGTTCTCGCGGCCGCGTGCCTGCTGCCGCTGACGCTCGATCCGCGCGGCTACTGGATTCGCGTGCTCACCTTCACGCTGCTGTTCGCGGCGATGGCGCAAAGCTGGAACATCATCGGCGGCCTCGCCAACCAGACCTCGCTCGGCCACGCCGCGTTCTTCGGCATCGGCGCATACACGTCGACGATCCTGCTGCTCAAGTTCGGCGTCTCGCCGTGGCTCGGCATGCTGGCAGGCGGCGTGCTCGGCGGTCTCGCCGCATTCATTATCGCCATTCCGACCATGCGGCTGCAGGGCCACTACTTCGCGCTGGCGACCCTCGCCTTCGGCGAAGTGATGCGCGTAATCGGCAACGTCTGGGCCTCGCTCACCGGCGGACCGGGCGGAATCTCGGTGCCATTCTCGGCGCCGAACTTCGCCAACTACTCGTTCAAGCTCCTGCTGCCCCACACCTATATCGCGCTCGCCGCGGTCGTCATCACCACCGTGGTCTTCGAAGTCATCCGGCGCGGCGCGATGGGCTATCGCCTGCGCGCCATCAAGGAAAATCCGCAGGCGGCCGAAGTGATCGGCATCGACACCACACGGGTGAAGCTGCAGGCCGCGATCATTTCCGGCACGCTGATGGCGATGCTCGGCACGCTCTATGCACAGGTCGCGGTGTTCTTCGATCCGGACACCGTGTTCAGCGCCTCGGCTATCTCGATCCGCGTCGCGCTGATCGCCATTCTCGGCGGCATCGGCACCGCAGCCGGACCGATCCTCGGTGCGTTCTTCATCATTCCGCTGGAAGAACTGATGAACGACTGGCTGTCATCGAGCGCGGCGGGTCTTTCCCAGCTCGTGTTCGGCATAATCCTGATCGCTGTCATCCTGTGGCGTCCGCGCGGCTTCATCACCGTGTTCGAACAGCTTCGCGCAAAACTGACCGGCGGAGCCTCGTCATGACCATTCTCGATGTCCGCGGCATCTCGAAACGCTTCGGCGGCCTGCAGGCGCTGTCCGACGTGACGTTCTCCGTTCCGAAGGGCCAGATCATCGGCCTGATCGGACCGAACGGCGCGGGCAAGACGACATTCTTCAGCACGCTGGTCGGACTGATCCGTCCCGACAAGGGATCGGTGCTGCTCGACGGCCAGCCGCTCGCCGGACTGAAGCCGCACAGGATCGCGGCGCTCGGCATGACCAAGACGTTCCAGAACGTCGCGCTGTTCGGCGAGAGCACGGTGCTGGACAACGTGCTGACCGCGGGGCTTCTTCGTCACGACGTCGATGCGGCGCGCGACGAAGCCCTGAAGTGCCTCGACCGCGTCGGTCTGAAAGCGATCGCGCAGAAGCAGGCGGGCACGCTGTCATTTCCCGAACGCGCCCGCATCGAACTGGCACGCGCGCTATGCACCGGTCCCAAGGTCCTGCTGCTCGACGAGGTGATGGCCGCGCTCAATCCGGTCGAGATGCAGGAGATCATGGACCTGATTCGCTCGCTGCGCGACGACGGCATCACGCTGCTGGTGGTCGAGCATCACATGCGCGCCATCATGACCATCTGCGACCGCATCCTGGTGCTGAACTTCGGCCGCCTGCTGGCCGACGGCACGCCACAGCAGATCGCCAACGATCCGCAGGTGGTGGAAGCCTATCTCGGCCGCTCGATGGAGAAACATCAATGAGCGCCGCTCCGCTGCTCGAAATTCGCGGCCTGAAGGCCGGCTACACCGAGGTCGAAGTTCTGCACGGCGTCGACCTCACCGTCTGCGAAGGCGAGTTCGTCTGCATCATCGGCGCCAACACCGCGGGCAAGAGCACCATCCTGCGCTCCATCTCGCGGCTGGTGCCGCGGGTGAGCGGCACGCTGCGCTTTGCCGGCACCGACCTGATGACACGCTCGTCGTTCGAGACGCCGTCGCTTGGCATCGCGCATGTGCCGGAAGGCCGCCAGATTTTCCCGGACATGACCGTGGAGGAAAACCTGCTGCTCGGCGCCTTCACCGCACGCACGGCATCCGATCTTCCGGCGCGCATGCAGGACGTCTTCACGCTGTTCCCGCGTCTCCTTGAACGTCGCGAGCAGCTGGCCGGAACGCTTTCGGGCGGCGAGCAGCAGATGGTCGCGGTCGGCCGCGCGCTGATGCTGAAGCCGAAACTGCTGCTGCTGGACGAGCCGAGCCATGGCCTCGCGCCGAAAGTGGTGGAGGAAATGCACGACGCCTTCGTGCAGATTCACAGCCGTGGCACATCCATCCTGCTGGTCGAACAGAATGTCGGACTGGCGCTCGACGTCGCGACACGCGGCTATGTGCTGGAAAGCGGCCGCATCACGCTGGAAGGTTCCGCCGCCGATCTCAACGAAAATCCCGCTGTCAGGGCCGCCTATCTCGGCATATGACCGTCCTCGGATAACCTGTCACACTCAACCATCACACCATCAACGGAGCGTCCATGAGCTACGATCAGAAAATCACCCTCGGCGGTATGTTCGACCTCGGTCTGTCCTCGCGGCGCGAAGTGCTCGGCTCGGAATATGTCGACAAGTCGCTGCAGTCGGCCAACGAGTTCACCATGGCGTTCCAGCACATCACCACCGAATGGTGCTGGGGCTACGCCTGGGGCCGTCCGGGCCTCGACCGCAAGACCCGCAGCATGCTCAATCTCGCCATGCTGACGGCGCTGAACCGCTCGCCGGAAATCAAGCTGCACACGCGCGGCGCGATCAACAACGGCGTGACCGTGGACGAGATCAAGGAAGTGCTGCTTCACGCCACCGTCTATTGCGGCATTCCGGCGGGCCTCGATGCCTTCAAGGCGGCCAATGAAGTGCTCAAGGACATGGGCAAGGTCAAGTAAGCGCCATTTTTTCACGCGATGGCGGCGGCGTTGCATGACGACCGCCGCCGTCGTCGCACCAATCTTACGATCGGCTTGCGCGCCTGGTGCGGCCGAGCTTCGCGGCGAGATAATCCGCCAGCGCCTCGACACGCGCGGGCCGGGGGCCACCGGGCGGCATCACCAGATGTACCGCGCCTTCCGGCTGCTTCCAGTCTTTCAGAATGACTTCGAGCTGTCTTGACGCGATCGCCTCGTCGACGATGAAATCCGGCAGATCGGCGATGCCGAGTCCGGCCAGCAGCGCCGGCATGGTGGCTTCGCCATTGTTGACGCGCAGTTGCCCTGACGGCCGCACCGTCGCCTGCTCGCCCGCCGCATTGACGTAGTGCCAGACACCGGGCGTCGAGAGATAGGCGTAGCCGAAACACTTGTGCTGGGCGAGATGCATCGGATGCGTGGGCCGTCCATATGCCTTCAGGTAGGACGGCGCCGCGACGGTGTAACGCCGCACGCCGCACAGCCTGCGCGCCACCAGCGATGAATCCGGCAGACGCGCGATGCGCACGCCGGCATCGAAACCGTCGCCGATCAGATCGACCGTCGCATCGCTGAGATGAAGATCGATGGAGACTTCCGGATAGGTGCGCAGGAATTCCGGCAACAGCGGGCCGATGACTTTCACTCCGAAGGTCATCGGCACCGCAAGCCGCACCAGGCCACGCGGCGTCGCCGACTGCGCCAGTGCCTCGTTCTCCGCGGCCTCACCGTCCATCAAAAGCCGCGTGGCGCGCTCCGCCAGTTTCTGCCCCGCATCGGTGAGCGCCAGTTGCCGCGAGGTGCGATTGAACAGCCGCGCCCCCAGCCGCTCTTCCAGCCGGCTGACGGCTTTTGAAACAGTGGCTTTCGACAGCGCCAATTCGCTCGCCGCTCCGGCAAAGGAGCGCATCTCCACCACCTTGGCGAAGATCGCCAGCGCCTCGAAGTCCGGAAGTTTCGACATCGGCCATCTCCCCATGAGGGCAAAATAAGAAACAATGAGTTTCGATAGTTTCTATTTATGCATCATCCGGCAGCGCTTATCCATAGCCCATCCAATGTTCACCAAGGAGCATCATCATGATCGAGCTTCGCCCCTTCAATCATCTCGGCAGCGCCGACCACGGCTGGCTCAAGGCCAGGCACCACTTCTCGTTCGGCAGCTATCACAACCCCGCCAACATCAGTCACGGCAACCTGCGTGTCTGGAACGACGACGAAATCGCGCCGAACACCGGCTTCCCGGCTCATCCGCACGCCAACATGGAGATCATCACCTTCGTCCGCGAAGGCGCGATCACCCATCAGGATTCGCTCGGCAACACCGGACGGACCGAAGCCGGTGACGTGCAGGTGATGAGCGCGGGTTCGGGCATCCGTCACTCCGAGTACAACCTCGAGCCGGTGACGACCAAGATCTTCCAGATCTGGATCGTGCCGACACAGGCTGGCGGACAGCCGACCTGGGGCGCCAAGCCGTTTCCGAAGGCGGACCGCTCCGGCAAGTTCGTCACCATCGCCAGCGGCTTTGCGGCCGATAATGACGCGCTGCCGATCCGCGCCGACGCGCGTGTGCTCGCCACCAAGCTGAAGGCGGGCGAGAGCGCCGAATATGCGATCGACGCGAAGCGTTACGGCTATCTCGTGCCCGCGACAGGCGCCATCGAGGTCAACGGCGTCCGCGCCAATGCGCGGGACGGCGTCGCCGTGGAGCAGGAATCCGCGGTGAAGGTCACCGCGCTGGAAGACACCGAAATCGTGCTGGTGGATGCGGCGTAAGCCGCACCCACTCCCTCTTGTCCCAATCCGATCCTACAAACTCAAAGGAGGCCGTCATGGCCAAGGTTCTCGTTCTTTACTACTCCACTTACGGGCACATCGAGGCGATGGCGAACGCCGTCGCGGAAGGTGCGCGCGAAACCGGAGCCACCGTCGACATCAAGCGCGTGCCTGAACTGGTGCCGGCAGAGGTCGCGAAGAACGCACACTTCAAGCTCGATCAGGCCGCGCCCGTCGCCAAGGTCGAGGACCTCGCCAACTATGATGCGATCATTGTCGGTACCGGTACGCGGTTCGGCCGCATGTCGTCGCAGATGGCGAACTTCCTCGATCAGGCCGGTGGCCTGTGGGCCAAGGGCGCGCTGCACGGCAAGGTCGGTGGTGCATTCACATCGACCGCTACGCAACATGGCGGGCAGGAAACCACGCTGTTCTCGATCATCACCAACCTGCTGCACTTCGGCATGGTCGTGGTCGGCCTTAACTACGGCTTCGCCGGACAGATGGGCGTCAAGGAAGTCACCGGCGGCTCGCCCTATGGCGCGACCACCATCGCCGATGGTGACGGCAGCCGCCAGCCGAGCGCCAACGAACTCGCCGGCGCACGCTATCAAGGCAGGACCATCGCAGAGACAGCGAAGAAGCTGCACGGCTGACGCAGCCTCAAGCGGCGGCGCTGGCAACAGCGCCGTCGTTTTCTTTGCGCACGAATGATTACGATGCGATCAGGATCGGTACGATACATGCGCAGGCTGTAGACCAATGGCGGTCGCGCAAATGCCACGAGAACCAACTAAGGTTACGCGCCGGGATTGCTGAAGTCTTTCACACAGGGAGCGTTTCAGATGCCATCCATTAAAGTCAAAGACGGCACCGAGATTTTTTACAAGGATTGGGGCGCCGGACAGCCCATCGTCTTCAGTCACGGATGGCCGCTTTCCGCCGACGACTGGGATACGCAGATGCTTTTCTTTCTCGGAAAAGGCTTTCGCGTCATCGCTCATGACCGCCGCGGCCATGGCCGCTCGAGCCAGGGCGCCGAGGGTCACGACATGGATCACTATGCCGACGACCTCGCCGCATTGACGGCGCATCTCGACCTGAAGAATGCGGTCCATATCGGCCACTCCACCGGAGGCGGCGAAGTCGTGCATTACATCGCGCGCCATGGCGAAAGCCGTGTCGCGAAAGCGGCGATCATAGCCGCCGTTCCGCCGCTGATGGTGAAAACGGAATCCAATCCCGGCGGCCTGCCCAAGGACGTGTTCGACGGATTGCAGGCACAGGTCGCCACCAACCGTGCGCAGTTCTACCGCGATCTGCCGGCCGGCCCGTTCTACGGCTACAACCGGCCCGGCGCGAAGCCGTCCGAAGGCATCATTCAGAACTGGTGGCGTCAGGGCATGATGGGCGGCGCGAAAGCCCACTATGACGGCATCGTCGCTTTCTCGCAGACCGATTTTACCGAGGACCTGAAGAAGATCACGGTGCCAGTCCTCGTGATGCACGGCGACGACGATCAGATCGTGCCTTACGCGGATTCAGGGCCGCTGAGCGCCAAGCTGCTGAAGAACGGCACGCTCAAAACCTACAAAGGCTTTCCGCACGGCATGCCCACCACGGAAGCCGAAACCATCAACGCCGATCTACTCGCCTTCATCAAGAGCTGACCCACCGCATGCATTTTCCAAACGAAAAGGCCCGCACGATGCGCGGGCCTTTTTGCATTCACGCCGATCTTACGACGCAGCCTGCAATGCGCTGATGTCGTTGACCGGTTTCTTCAGGTGGACATGGGTATCGACGTGATCGATCCACGCCACCGGAACGAAGTGATGCTTCCCATCGGGCGAACTGCTCTTGGTGAGCTTGATCTTGTCGCTGCCATCCATGTGATCGACCTGGCCGATGTTCTTGCCGGTGGAATCGATCACATCCATATGTTCCTTGATTTTCGATACGTCTGTCATGCGAGCCTCCTTTTGGATGCGTGTTAACGGCCCAGCGCGCGGATCGTTCGCCACTCCCGGCATTTTCACTCCTGCGGCGGAACCCCAGAGCGGTCAGGCGGTTGTAGCTCCGTCATTTCTGGAGAACACGACGATGGACAAGGATCGGATCACAGGCGCCGCCAAGGATGCCGCGGGCAAGGTGGAAGGCGCATTCGGCCGCGCGACGGGCGATGCGTCGACGGAAGCCTCGGGGCGCGCGCGCGAAGCCGCCGGAACAGTGCAGAACCTTTACGGGCAGGCCAAGGATGCGGTGCGTGACATCAGCGATTCCGCAGGCGATTACGCCAAGGATGCGATGGACAAGGGCACCGAGATTTATCGCGACGGCAGCCGGGCTGTTGCATCGTCCGTCCGCGAACAGCCGATCGGCGCGCTGCTGGTGGCTGGTGCTGTCGGGTTTGCGCTGGCGCTGATGCTCAATCGTCAGCCGCGCCGCCGCAATCTGCGCGACTATTATTATCGGTAACGGCATCCGGCGACGCCGAAATCGAAAGGGGCGCGATCATCGCGCCCTTTTCATTGGCTCGGATCAAGTCCTGCTATTTGCCGAGATGACGCCGCACGGCGGCGACGGACGGACCCACTTCTTGAATCGCAGCGGCGAGATCGTCCGGCGAAATATTGAGCTTCGTCGCCCAGTAACTCGTCGCGGAATCGTCCGTTGTATCGATCACCGATGGCGCGCGCACACCGGTATTCGACGCCAGCACGGATGCGACTGTGACCAGATGGATCATGGCTGAAAACTACCATGAGAAGCGCCGTTCGGGACGCGATAGGCTGCTTCAGCGTTAACGAAAAGAAAACAGCCAAAGGGCCGGTTCAAATCCGGAAAGAACCGGTGCCGATTTGCTATAGTTCACATTGGCTCCGCGGCGGCGGCATCATTCGGGACAAGACAGTGGCGCAACCCTTCATCGTTTCTATCCCGCACAAGCTCGGCAAGGATGAAGCCGTCCGCCGGCTGAAGGCTGGCCTCGGCAACATCCGCTCCGAATACGGGAACATCTTCCAGGTTAACGAGGAGATCTGGAGTGGCGACCGGCTGGCCTTTCAGGTGACCGCGTTGAAGCAGCGGGTCAGCGGGTCCATCGATGTCGCAGAAGATCATGTCCGGCTGGAAGTCCTGCTGCCATGGCTGCTCGCGGGACTGGCTCATGGCATCCAGGCCACGATCCGGGCTCGGGCAGGCCGGATGCTCGAAAAGAAGACGACGGACGTCTAGTTTTCTTTCCGAGTCACCAAAAAGCCCGGCATTCCTGCCGGGCTTTTTTTTATCAAAGCTTTTCAACTGCTCAGCCGTTGTTGGCCGTCAGCTTCAGCCACGCCGTGTGGACATTGTCCTTGACCTGTCCCCACTCGCTGGCGGCAACATCCCAGTTCACGATCTGACGCGACGAGCCGGCCGACGCGCCGCTGGCCACAGTCGATGTCGCCATGGAGTCGTGAATGTAAACAAAACCGATGGTCAGCAGGCAGCCGAGCACCATTCCGAGAAAAGTCCGCATGTGATCGTCCTCCGGCAGAAGCAACGCCGCAGGCCACCAGGAGTTCCGAACCGATGATGGATGAAGGAGGAAATGGTGGGCGCGACAGGGATCGAACCTGTGACCCCCTCGATGTCAACGAGGTGCTCTCCCGCTGAGCTACGCGCCCTGAACGACCATTGATGCCGGGATGCGTCCCTATATCGGCTTGGACTGCCCCAGGCAAGTTCAGGAAGGGGTGTTTTTGGGACTATTTGTCTCCGGGACAGCCTTTTTCAGGCCGCCAGCATCTTGTTCACTTCGCTGACCAATTCACGCAGATGAACCGGCTTGGACAGCACCTTGGCGTTTTTCGGCGCTTCGGAGTCCGAATTCAGCGCGACGGCGGCAAACCCGGTGATGAACATGATCTTGATGTCCGGATCCAGCTCCGAAGCGCGCCGCGCCAGCTCGATTCCGTCCATTTCCGGCATCACGATATCGGTTAGAAGCATTTCAAAAGGCTCTTCGCGCAGCCTCTGATAAGCTGACAGGCCATTGTCGTAGGACGAGACCTGAAAGCCGGCATTCTCCAGCGCTTTCACCAGAAAGCGGCGCATGTCGTTATCGTCTTCGGCAAGGAGAATTTTGTGCTGCATGGCCCTGGTCGTCTGATCGCGTGAATGGAGAAGTCCCCTGCCTTCTATTTGCCCGATGGGTAGTAAATTTCGGGTGAAGGTGAACTTCCTCTTGGCAGGACAGTTGGGTTTGCGGACAATGACGTTGAGAAAAACACCCGTTTTTCCGGCAAAAATATGTTGCCGGGAGGCGCAAAGCAGACGCGGCGCAGATAACGCCGCCATCGAACCGGGCGAGGACAAGGGACGGGCATGACGCGGTTCGAGGACGAGTTGTCGCCGCCGTTCGAGATCATCGAACCGCCGGTCTGGCGCGCGCCGATCATTTTCAATTCACCCCATTCCGGGTCGGTTTATCCGCGCGAGTTTCTTGCGGCCTCCCGGATCGATCAGGCCGCGCTTCAGCGCTCGGAAGATTCGTTCATGGACGAAATGATCGCGGATCTTACCGGCCGCGGCTTTCCCATCGTCCGGGTCAATTTTCCGCGCTCCTATGTGGACGTCAACCGCGAGCCTTATGAACTCGATCCGCGCATGTTCGCGGGCCGCCTGCCCAGCTTTGCCAATACGCGCTCCATGCGTGTCGCCGGTGGGCTCGGCACGATTCCCCGCGTGGTCGGCGACGGCCAGGAAATCTACTTCGAGCGGCTGGATGTCGAGGATGCGCTGAACCGCATCGAAGCGCTCTACAAGCCCTATCATCGCGCGCTGCGCCGCCTCATCAACAAGGCGCATCAGGCTTTCGGCACCGTGATTCTGGTGGATTGCCATTCCATGCCGTCGGTGGGCGTGACACGCGACGAGCCCAAGCGACCCGATGTCGTGATCGGCGACCGTTACGGCACGAGTTGCTCCGCCATTCTCCCCGACGTGGTCGAGGAAACGCTGACCGCGCTCGGATATTCTATCGGCCGCAACAAGCCGTATGCCGGGGGATTCATCACCGAGCACTACGGCAATCCGGCCAGCGGACTGCACACGATCCAGCTCGAACTCAACCGCGCGATCTATATGGACGAGCGGCGGCGCGAACGCGGACCGCAATTCCGCAAGGTGGCCGACGATTTTATCTTGCTGGCCGACGCGCTGGCCGCCGTTCCCCTCGATAGCCTCGGTCCATTTCAGGCGGCAGCGGAATAATCAATCTCGCACGGAGATAATGCGCGTCCTCCAGTCCGGACGCACCCGCTCATCGCGAAACATGCAGGCAAGAAAAAAGGGCCACTCGCAAATGATGCAAGTGGCCCAAGTCTAGGGAGGAAACGCCCAAGGAGGGCAGCGACAGCGCGAAGCGCTATCGCACCGCAACAATATGCAACCGCAGCGCACCGAGCGCAAGTATTTTTAAAGATTTAGCCCTGCATTGAACGCATGACAGACTTGCGACGTCCGAAAAGTCAAAATCATAGAAAAGCTTTATATTTCAATCTATTAGGCAGGAAACGAGACTCTTCGAACTATCAAAAAAGCCCAAAACCGCGCCCAAGATATGAATATTAAATCCTATTTTTGACTTAGAGACTTTCATTTTGACCTTCATTTCGGAATCGCCGACTAAGAAATGAACAATTAAGACGATCGTCTTGATGGGCCGTTTTTCTCCCTGAGGATGCCAGTCAGGACGGACTAGGGCCGAAGCCGGATCGCATTTACACTGCTCAACTCTGCTCCGACTTCATAAGGACTTCCCGTGACGGTCATCGACTTCACTGCTTTCATTGGACGATTGGCCACGGCGTCCGGCGATACCATCCTCCCCTTTTTCCGCACATCGCTCGGCATCGAGAACAAGAACAAGGGCCGCGATCTCGATCCCGTCACCGAGGCTGACCGCGCAGCCGAAGCGGTGATGCGCCGGATGATCAAGGACAGCTTTCCGCTTCACGGCATTGTCGGCGAAGAGTTCGGATCGGAACGGGCGGACGCGGAATATGTCTGGGTTCTCGATCCGATCGACGGTACCAAGTCTTTCATTTCCGGCATGCCGATCTGGGGCACGCTGATCGCGCTGATGCACCGCGGCGCACCGGTGTTCGGCATGATGCACCAGCCCTATATCGGCGAACGCTTCAGCGGCGACGGCGGCTCGGCACGCTATGAAGGCCCGTCCGGAAAACGCAAGCTTTCGACACGGCGCTGCGCAGCGCTCGCCGACGCTTCGCTGTTCACCACAAGCCCGCGCCTCATGAACGAGGCCGATCGCGCGACCTTCGCGCAAGTCGAAAGCCACGTGCGGCTGTCGCGTTACGGCGGCGACTGCTACGCCTACTGCATGCTGGCCGCCGGGCATCTCGATGTCATCATCGAAACCGAACTGAAGCCCTATGATGTCGCGGCACTGATCCCGATCGTCAACGGCGCGGGTGGTATCATCACCACCTGGGAGGGTGAGCCTGCGCAATCCGGCGGACGCATCATCGCGGCAGGTGACCGGCGCGTGCACGAGGAAGCGCTGAAACTGCTGAATACCTGACGCTGACTGCGGGAAAAGTTTCTCCGCTGGTCACGGCTTCGCGAACAGCTTCAAATGATCCGCCAGTTGCTGCACGGGCTTCGGCAGCGACGGCTTGCTACGCATGCAGATGGCGAGCCTGCGGCTGGCCCATGCATCGGCCATCCGCACCACCTTGATTTGCATGGACCGGCGATAGCGCCGCGCCGCCGCCTCCGGAATCACCGCGACGCCGACACCGGCCTCCGCCATCTGGCAGATCGCATCGAAACTTTTCATCCGCGCCCGCATGCGAAGGCGGACGCCGAGTTTTGCCGCCTGCCCCGCCAGATGCGCCTGCAGCGCGCTGCCCTCCGCAAGACCGATGAAATCCCGTTCGGCAACATTCGCAAATCGGATCTGGCGACGCCCGGCGATCTCGTCATGCATGGACGTCACCAGCACAAGGCGGTCGTCGCAGAAGGAAAAACGTTCGAGCCCTTCCGGCAACATGGCTTCGACGGCGATGCCGATATCGGCCGCGCCGGAGGCCAGCGCCACCGCGATCTCGGCGCTTTCGCGCTCCTCCACATCGAGGCTGATGGAGGGATGCTTCGCCAGAAATGACGCCAGCACTTTCGGAAGATGCTCGGTCGCGCCCGACGTGTTTGCCAGCATGTGGATGCGCGCCTTCAGGCCGCGTGCATAGGCCGTGAGTTCGCCCTGCATGGCCGCCACCTGATGCAGCACGATGCGAGCATGATCGAGCAGGCTTTCTCCCGCCGCCGTGAGGCGCACGCCCCGCCGCTGCCGCTCCAGCAGCGCCACGCCCAACGCCGCCTCCATGCCCTTGATTCGCTCGCTGGCCGACGCCAGCGCCAGTGCGGATCGTTCCGCGCCGCGGGTGATGCTCCGCGTTTCGGCGACCGCCACGAACAGACGCATATCCACCAGATCGAAATGCATGGCCCGCGCTCTTTACAGAGCCATCGGCAAATCCGAAGGCTAACTTCACATTCTTCAGATTGTGCAGTCTCTCGCCTCCGGTCAATGTCGCTCCATGCCCAGTTCGCTCTCCGATCCGCTTCTCCTCATCATTGCCGCTGTCTTCATGCTGGCCGGGTTCGTCAAGGGCACCATCGGCATGGGCCTGCCGACGGTCGCCATGGGCCTTCTGGCGACACGGATGTCGCCAGCACACGCGCTCGCCATCGTCATCGTGCCTGCCATCGTCACCAACATCTGGCAGACCTTCGTCGGACCGTATCTGCGCGACATCGTGCGCCGGCTCTGGCCGCTGCTGATCGGCACGGTGCTCGGCGTATGGGCCGGGGGAGGATTGCTGACGGGTCCTTATGCGAGCTACGGCACCATCGTGCTGGGCGTGCTGCTGGTGATCTACGCGATCGTCGGCCTCTCCAAGGTGCGCTTCAGCGTACCGCGCGAGAAAGAAGGATGGGTCGGTGGCATCATCGGCCTGATCACCGGCGTGATCTCCGCGGCGACCGGCGTTCAGGTCATTCCCTCGATGCCCTTCATGCAGGCCATCGGCATGGAGAAGGACGAACTGATCCAGGCGCTCGGCGTGTTCTTCACCACGGCGACGGTGGCGCAGGCCTATAACCTCACCGGCGCGGGGCTGCTGAACACTTCGACCCTCGTTCCGGGCACTATCGGAATGATCGCAGCCTTCACAGGCATGTATATCGGCCAGCTGGTGCGTTCGCGCATGGATGCGGAGACCTTCCGGCGCTGGTTCCTGATCGCGATGCTGCTGCTGGGAATCTATCTGTCCGGCGAGATGCTGCTCCGCATTCACGGCTGAGCCGGATCATGCTACGCGTCAGGCATGATCCGGGTGACGCGCGACATTGCCATCGATGAAAAGGACCTGGACGTGACATTCGTCCGCGCCTCCGGGCCGGGCGGACAGAACGTCAACAAGCTTTCGACCGCCGCACAGCTGCGTTTCGACATCAACCGTCTCTCGCTGCCGCCGGATGTGCTGGCACGCCTGACCGGACTTGCCGGCCAGCGCATGACCAAAGACGGCGTTATCGTTATTCACGCCCAGCGCTTTCGCACCCAGGAGCGCAACCGTGCCGACGCCATCGACAGGCTGCTGGATCTGTTGCGCGAAGCCTCCATTCGTCCGAAACCGCGCCGCGCCACCAGACCCACGCTGGGCTCCAAGGTGCGCCGCCTCGAAGGCAAGAAGCGGCGCGGCGACATCAAGGCCGGGCGCAATGCGCGGCGCGTTGACGACTAGACGTCAAGTCCGTGGGTAGCAGGTAAAACACCTGCTTTTTCGTCGTATGCGGGGCCGTCAGGCTCTAAACTGGCCGCCATCCCGAATCGAACCTGAAGCCCATGCCCGTCCGCCAACTGCCCATCCAGATCGTCAACCGCATCGCCGCCGGCGAGGTGGTGGAACGGCCCGCGAGCGCGGTGAAGGAACTGGTTGAGAACGCCATCGACGCGGGCGCGTCCCGTATCGACATCTTCACGGAAGGCGGCGGGCGCAGGCGTATCGCGATCACCGACGACGGCGCGGGCATGACACGCGACGATCTTGGACTATCGGTCGACCGCCACGCCACATCGAAGCTCGACGACGAAGACCTGCTGCGCATCCATACGCTGGGTTTTCGCGGCGAAGCGCTGCCGTCCATCGGCGCGGTGTCGAAACTCGAAATCACCACGCGCCACGCGAGCGAGCCGCATGCATGGACCTTGAGCGTCGATGCGGGGGCGAAATCCAACGTGGTGCCTGCAGCGCTCATGGGCGGAACACGCGTCGAGGTCAACGATCTGTTCTACGCAACCCCCGCGCGCCTGAAATTTCTCAAGACAGACCGCACCGAAGCCGAAGCCGTGCGCGATGTGGTGCGCCGTCTAGCGATGGTGCGGCCCGACATCGCGTTCTCATTGTCCGGAGAAGAGCGCGCGCCGGTGACATGGGCGGCGGCGCTTCCCGATGCCACGGGACGGCTGACACGGCTTGGCGACATTCTCGGCGCGGACTTCCGCGCCTGCGCCATCGAAGTGCGCTCCGAGCGCGAGGGCGTCACCGTCGAAGGCTTCGCCGCCGCGCCGTCGCTGACAAAAGCCAATGCGCTCGGACAATATCTGTTCGTTAACGGACGTCCGGTGCGCGACAAACTCATTCTCGGCGCGGTGCGCGCGGCCTATGCGGACTATCTGCCGCGCGACCGGCATCCGGTGGTGGCGCTGTTCGTCACGCTCGACGTGCAGGAAGTGGACGCCAATGTGCATCCGGCGAAGACCGAGGTGCGTTTCCGTAACGCGGGCCTTGTCCGTGCGCTGATCGTGCATGCGCTGAAGGAAGGTCTTGCCCGCAAGGGACGCCGCACGGCGGCGAACACCGACGGCGCGGCGATCATGGCATTTCGGCCCGGAACCAGTCCGGCCTACAACTCCGGCAACCTTCCGCGCGGCAGCTGGGACTGGCGGCGCTCACCGAGTTATCCGGCAGCGCCTTCGTCGTTCGATGGCGCGGCCGCGCCATCCTATGCGCCACCTTTCGAAGCAAACACGTTTGCCGAAGCAGCGCAGACTGCATTCGATACCGGCGCGCCCACGGCGGATCTCCGCGCCAACGCGATGCCCGCGGGCGATCTTGTGGACCGCCCGCTCGGCGCGGCACGGGCGCAAATTCACGAGAACTACATTGTCACCCAGACCCGCGACGGCCTCGTGGTGGTGGATCAGCACGCCGCGCATGAACGCATCGTCTACGAGCGCCTGAAAGCATCGCTCGATCGCAACGGCGTACAGCGGCAGATCCTGCTGATCCCCGAAATCGTCGAGATGGATGAATCGACGGTCGAAAAACTTGTCGCCCGCGCGGACGAACTGGAAAAGTTCGGCCTCAGCATCGAGTCCTTTGGCCCCGGGGCGGTCGCGGTGCGCGAGACGCCGTCGCTGCTCGGCAAGACCGACGCGGCATCGCTGCTGCGCGATCTCGCCGAACACATGGCGGAATGGGACGAGGCGCTGCCACTCGAACGGCGGCTGATGCATGTTGCCGCGACCATGGCCTGCCACGGCTCGGTGCGTTCGGGCCGCATCCTCAAGCCCGAGGAAATGAACGCGTTGTTGCGCGAGATGGAAGAGACGCCGAATTCCGGCCAGTGCAATCACGGCCGCCCGACCTATGTCGAACTCAAGCTCGCCGACATCGAAAAGCTGTTCGGGCGGCGGTGACGCAAAGTCACGAAAACCGGCGACTCCGGCTGGTCGTAAGATCGATGACGGCGTGCCGTGACTCGATCTTCGACAAGGCTGATCCATACTGATCCGCACGGGAAGCGACGACGATCATCTCTCCCCAGTCCATCAGGCCGTCAGGATCGTCGACCAGCAAATCTCCAAGATCATCGAATGCATCGTCGGTGTAGTCGCGACCGGTGGTCAGGCTTCTGCCGCGCGACACGTCGGGATCGAACGCGCGAACGCTCAGACCCGCGCCGATCAGCCGGCGCGCCAGCGTGACGATCGGACTTGCGCGGAGATCACAGACGCCTGCCTTGAACGACAGCCCGAGGAACGCGACCCGGGAGCAGCCTTCACGCAGAATGTCCGCATTGACACGTGCGATCACATGATCGTTGCTTTCGGTGATATGCGCCAGAACCGGGATGTCCAACCCGTTCGACTGGCACCAGCTTGTCAGCGTCTCGACGTCTTTCGGCAAACAGGGGCCGCCAAACGCAAAGCCAGGCTTCAGATAGGCCGGTGAAATATTGAGAAGGTCATCGGCACAGAAAATATCCATGACATCGTGGCCATCGACACCCGCAAGCCGCGCGATCGCGTCAATCTCGTTCGCGAACACCACCTTCAGCGCATGCCAGGAATTATCGGCGTATTTGGCGAGTTCCGCCGCCTCGGCGCTGGCACGAAAGACGGAAGCATCGATGCCGGAATAGATCGACACCAGCCTGTCGGCAGTCAGCGCGTCGATCTCGCCCACGACAATGCGCGATGGCGCTCGAAAGTCTGCGACCGCAGATCCCTCGCGGGTGAATTCGGGATTGATGGCAAGTCCGAAAGCCTCTCCGGCTTGGCCGCCAGTCTCACGCTCAAGCAGTTTCAGCACGTGACCGCGGGTCATGCCGGGAAGAACCGTCGAGCGAATGACAACCGAATGGAAGGCGGCCTTCCCGGCGATAGCTTTCCCGATGTGCTGGATCACGCCCTCAACCGCCGAAATATCCTGAGAGCCGTCGGCCAGACGCAGCGTTCCGATACAAACAAACGTCACATCCGTCCTTGCGACGGCGGCAGCGATATCCGTAATGGCGCTTAAGCGGCCGCAGCGCCAGACATCCGCAACAAGCTGATCGATTTCGGGCTCCAAGATAGGAGCATGCCCGCGGGAGAGAAGATCGACTTTTCCCGCATCGAGATCGACACCGACAACCTCATGTCCCAATTCACAGAGACACGCCGCTGTCACAGTGCCTACAAAACCAAGGCCAATAACGCTGATTTTCAATTTAAGCTCATTAATCAAAATTGCTGGTATCGAATGCCAGCCACTTATCTCAATTCGCTTTCAAAAAGACAAACTCCGTTTCATCATAGGCGCGGCGCTCAAGCTCTTCAAAACCGTCCACCGCCGTGAACGCGCCGGTAAGCTCCTCGACCACGACAAGCGCCCCGGGCACCAACCACTTGCCATCGCGCAGCGAGGCCAGCGCCTTCTCGCCAAGACCACGCTTGTAGGGCGGATCGAGAAACACCAGCGAGAACGGCTCGACCGGATAGGCCAGGCCGAGATTGGTGGCGTCGCGGCGGTAGACCTTGGTGACTCCGCCGAGGCCGAGCGCTTCGACATTGTTGCGCAGAAGCGCGCGCGCCTCCGCACCATTGTCCACGAACAGCGTGAACGCGGCGTGGCGCGACACCGCCTCAATGCCGAGCGCACCGGTGCCCGCGAACAGATCGAGCACCCGCGCGCCGTCGATCGGATTTTCATAGGCATGCATCAGGATGTTGAACAGCGACTCGCGCAGCCGGTCCTGCGTCGGACGAATCTCGTTCGACGCAGGTGAAGCGATGTTGCGGCCTCTCAGACGCCCGCCGACGACGCGCATCAATCGTCCTTCGGCGTCAGGTCGCGCTTGCCCTTGTAGCCGCGGGTCGGGCGGCGCGGCGGACCGTAGCCGCTGGCGGCGTCCTCGTTGCGCGCGCGCGCTTCCTCGCTACCGGTGCGCTGGACCAGCACGCGGCGGCCCTTGCGGTCGGCGATCACCTCGCGCTTCGACGCCGCAGGTTTTTTGGCGCGCGGCGCAGCGCCATCGTCCTCAGCCGCCGTCTTCACCGGCTTGTCGAACTGCGCGCCGGACAGCGCTACGATCTTCTCGCCAAGCTGCTCGCGCAGCACCCGCGACTTGATCTCCTCGACCTGGCCTTCCTCGATCTCGCCCAACTGGAACGGACCATAGGAAATGCGGATCAGGCGATTCACCTCGAGGCCGAGATGCGCCATCACGTTGCGCACCTCGCGGTTCTTGCCCTCGCGGATCGCGAACACGATCCAGACGTTGGCCGCCTTGTCGCGCTCCAGCGTGGCGTCGATGGAGCCGTACTTGACGCCGTCGACCTCGACGCCGTTCTTCAGTTCATCGAGCTGCGCCTGCGTCACCTCGCCATGGGCGCGAACGCGATAGCGCCGCAGCCAGCCGGTGTCGGGATGTTCGAGCGCGCGCGACAGACCGCCATCGTTGGTCAGCAGCAGCAAGCCCTCAGTGTTAAAATCGAGCCGCCCGATGCTGATCAGGCGCGGCAGCCCTTCCGGCAGATTGTCGAACACGGTCGGACGGCCCTCGGGATCGTCGTGGGTGGTCATCAGGCCGCGCGGCTTGTGATAGAGGAACAACCGCGTGCGTTCGCGCTCCGGCAACGGCTTGCCGTCGATGGTGACGACATCGTTCTCGGTCACGTCGAGCGCGGGGGAGTTGATCACCCGACCGTTGACGGCGACACGCCCCTGCGTGATCCAATCCTCGGCATCGCGGCGCGAGCAGAGCCCGGCGCGCGCGACGAGCTTGGCGATGCGTTCGCCGCTCTTCTTTTTCGCGGGCGCCTCGCGCGGCGCGCGCTTTTCAAGATCGGGCTTACGCTCGCGATAGGCCCCGCGGCCACCAAAAGCAGGCCGCTTGGCGAAGACCTTGCTGTCGTCCTCATTGTCGCGGCGCGGACGGTCGTCCCAGCGCGTTTCGCTGCGCGGATGCTCGTGCCAGTCAACCCGGCTTGCATCGCGGCTGCGCGCTTCACGCGGACGGTCGAATTTCGGACGATCCTCGCGCGGACGGTCGAACTTGCGCGGACCACGGTCGGCACCCTCGGGGCGGTCCTGGCGTGGACGCGAAAAACGCGAACGCTCGCTGTCGCCGCGATCCTCGCGGGGCCTGTCGAAACGCGGCTTGTCGAAGCGCTTTGCGCCATCGCGCGGCGGGCGGCTGTCGCGCCGGTCGTCGTCACGTGGTCCACGCGAGGAATTTGGCGCGCGCTTCTCCCACGGCTTGTCGTCGCTGCGGTCCCGGCCGAAATTCTTGCGCGGACCGCGATCCGGCGCGCCGCGCGACGGGCGATCATCACGGTTAAACCGCGGACGGTCTTCGCGTTGCGGCCGGTCATCGCGGCCAAAGCGCGCCGGGCCTCCGCTCCGGGCCGGACGCGCATCACTGCGATCGCGCGGCTTGAACGAACGGCCCTCACCGCGCTCCTCGCGCGGCTTGAACGGGCGGCCTTCACTGCGCTCGCCCCGTGGCTTGAACGCGCGGCCCTCACCGCGATCTTCGCGCGGCTTGAAGGAACGCCCTTCGCTGCGCGCACCGAACTCCTTGCGCGGGCCTCGCGCGGCGCGATCCTCGCGCTGCGGGCGGTCGTCGCGATTGAAGCGCGGGCGCGGCGCATCGCCGTCACGCGAACGCGGGCCGCGCGAGGGCGGGCCGTCCTTGCGGAAGCCTTCGCCACGGGGGCCTGACGGACGCTTGTCGCCAAACTTCTTATCGCCGATTTTTTTGTCCCCGAACTTGCGCTCGCCGCGCGGTCCGGCCGAACCCGCCGGGCGATCGTCGCGCCCGCGCCCGCCGCCACCGGGCCGTCCACGGCCAGCGGCGCCATCACGGCGCGGCGGACGGCCGTTGTTTTTGTCGTTGTCGCGGGGCATGAATGATCTCTCGAAATTTTGGGCGAAACGCCGGGCTGTCACGGAACGGGAAATCGGACTGGCAACGGACCACTGCGCCCTTGTAGATCAGGGCGTAGTCCTGCGCAAAACCGGCTCTCACCTTTGCTGAAGCCGTTCTCCTAACAGAGTTTATGGCCGGAAACGAGGCATGACAGCACGATCTTTCATGGATTTGGCGCTGAAAGCGGCCCAAACCGCCGAAAAGGCGGGTGAAGTCCCGATCGGCTGCGTGATCGTGCGGGACGGCGAGGTGATCGCGCAGGCCGGCAACCGCACCCTGACCGACCGCGACCCCACCGCCCATGCCGAGATTCTGGCGATCCGCGAGGCAGCAAAGCGGATCGGGAGCGAGCGCCTGACCGGCTGCGATCTCTACGTGACGCTGGAGCCCTGCACCATGTGCGCCGCGGCGATCTCCTTCGCGCGGGTCCGCCGGCTCTATTACGGCGCGGCTGATCCCAAGGGCGGCGCGGTGGACTCGGGCGTGCGCTTCTTTGCCTCGCCCACCTGCCACCATGTGCCGGAGATTTATCCCTCGGTCGGAGAAACCGAGGCGGCCGCGCTGCTGACGGGTTTCTTCAGGGCACGGCGTTAAAACAGATTGATTTTCATGCCCTCGTGCGAGGCCTCGAAGCCGAGCCGGACATAAAAGCGCTGCGCATCGACCCGGCGCTTGTCGGTGGTGAGTTGCAACTGCTTGCAGCCCCGCGCGCGGGATTTTTCGATCATCGCGTCCAGCATCTGCTCGCCGATGCCGAGGCCGCGCAGCGAGCGGTCCACCCGCACGCCTTCCACCTTCGCGATCCAGCTGCCACCATAGGACATGCCGGGAATGAAGGTGAGCTGCAGGCAGCCCATCACCGCGCCCTGATGATCCCAGACATAAAGCATGTTGTTGGCATCGGCCGCGATCGCGTCGAACGCGGCTTCATAAGCCGCCATGTCGCCGGAGAAATCCTCGCGGCCGCGCGCCACCTCGTCGTCGGCCAGCATCTCGACCATCCGGCGAATATCCTCGCGCCGCGCCTCACGTAACGCCATCAATTTTGCTCCAAAAAGAACTTCAACAATGCATCGGCCGTCTGCACCGGATTTTCCTCCGGCAGGAAATGACCCGACTCGACAGGCTGTCCGCGCACGTCGCTTGCCCAGCGCCGCCAGCCTTCGAGCGGACCGGTGGCGGATGCGGCAATGCCCGCCCCGCCCCACAGCGCCAGCAATGGCACGGTGATCTTTTTACCCGCTTCAAGATCAGCCTTGTCGTGTTCGAAATCGGCATACGCACCCGCGCGATAATCCTCGCAGGCGGCATGGATGCGCAGCGGATCGCGGAACGCGGTGAGATAGTGCTCCACGGCGCGCGGATCGAACGGATTGGGCGCGTCCTTGCGCGCCCAGCTCTTGAATGTGCGGCCGAAATAATCGTCCGGATTCGATGCGATCAGGTTTTCCGGCAGCGGAGACGGCTGCGCCAGGAACGCCCAGTGATAAACGCGGAGCGCAAAGACGCGGTCCATCTTCTGCCAGTAGTCGTAGGTCGGCAGGATATCGAGCACCGCCAGCCGCGACAGCCGTCCCGGATGATCGAGCGCGAGACGATAGGCGACACGCCCGCCGCGGTCATGGCCCGCCAGCGCGAACTGCACGTGGCCGAGCTTTTCCATCACCTCGATCATGGCCTGCGCCATGGCGCGCTTGGTGAACGGTGTGTGGTCCGCGTCGGTCTTGGGCACGTCCGACCAGCCGTAGCCGGGCAGATCCGGGATCACGAGGGTGAACCTGTCCGCAAGCGCCGGGGCCACCTTGTGCCACATCACATGGGTCTGCGGATAACCGTGCAGCAGAAGCAGTGGCGGCCCCTTGCCGCCGACCCGCGCGAAAATGCGGCCGCGGCTTGTGCTGATCCATTCGGATGCGAAGCCGGGAAAGAGATCGGCGAGGTCGGACATGGCGCGCTCCTTACGAGGCTTGCTCCCGCTTCACCGCCTGCCAGCCGATATCTCGGCGGCAGAAACCTTCCGGCCAGTCGATGCGGTCGATCGCTTCATAGGCGCGGCGCTGGGCTTCGCTCACGGTCTTTGCAGTCGCTGTGACGTTGAGCACGCGCCCGCCATTGGCGAGGATGGTGTCGCCATCGGCTTTCGTGCCCGCATGGAAGATTTCGACGCCGTCGACCTTCGCGGCCTCATCAAGGCCGCCGATGCGCGTGCCCTTCTGGTAATCGCCGGGATAGCCCTTCGCCGCCATCACCACCGTGAGCGCGGGCTCCGGGTGCCAGCGCAGGTCGAAATGCTTCAACTCACCGTCCGCCGAGGCCAGCAGCGCCGGAACAATGTCCGACATCAGGCGGATCATCAGCACCTGGGTTTCCGGATCGCCGAAACGCGCGTTGTACTCGATCAGCTTTGGACCATCCTTGGTGATCATGAGGCCCGCGAACAGCACGCCTTTATAGGGCATGCCTTTCGCCTTCATGGCGCGCAGCGTCGGCAGGATGATCTCGCTCATCGTGCGCTCGCGGATCGCGTCGGTGAAGACGGGTGCTGGAGAATAGGCGCCCATGCCCCCGGTATTCGGCCCCTTGTCGCCGTCGAAGGCGCGCTTGTGATCCTGCGCGGCCGCGAGCGGCAGCGCGCTCTCGCCGTCGCATAGCACGAAGAACGAAGCCTCCTCGCCCTCCATGAATTCTTCCACCACCGCTTCCGCGCCCGCCGTCGCGAACAGCGCATCGATCGCGGCTTCCGCTTCCGCGAGTGTCATCGCCACCACGACGCCCTTGCCGGCGGCAAGGCCGTCGGCCTTCACCACGATCGGCGCGCCTTGCTTGCGCACATAAGCTTTCGCAGCTTCCGCATCGCGGAAACGCTCATAGGCCGCGGTCGGGATATTGTTCGCCTTGCAGATGTCCTTGGTGAAGCCCTTGGAGCTTTCGAGCTGCGACGCCGCCATGCTCGGCCCGAACGCCTTGATGCCGGCAACCGCCAGATCGTCGACGATGCCCGCCGCCAGCGGCGCTTCGGGGCCGACCACCACCAAATCGACCTTGTTGCTTTTGCAGAAGTCGATCACCGCGGCATGGTTCGCCACATCGAGCGCGATGCATTCGGCGTCCTGCGCGATGCCGGCATTGCCCGGCGCGCACCACAATTTGGTCAATAGCGGCGACGCCGCGATTTTCCACGCCAGCGCGTGTTCGCGCCCGCCGGAACCGATCAGAAGGATATTCATGGATAAGGGTCGAACCGCGGTTTCTGGAATGATAGAAGGGTTTATCATGACACTTCACAGCCGCAACCGATTCGACTGAACATGCCTGCTGCGCCCGCTGAAATCCTGTCCAATTCACCGGAATTCACCGTTTCGGAACTGTCCTTGGCACTGAAGCGGACGGTGGAGGATACCTATGGCCATGTGCGGGTGCGTGGCGAAATCTCCGGCTTTCGCGGGCCGCATTCCTCCGGCCACTGCTATTTCGCGCTGAAGGACGACAGCGCCAAGATCGAGGCCGTGATCTGGAAGGGCGTGCATGGGCGCATGCGCTTCAAGCCGCAGGAAGGCCTTGAAGTCATCGCCACCGGGAAGCTCACCACCTATCCCGGCTCGTCGAAATACCAGATCGTGATCGAGGCCATCGAGCCCGCCGGGGTCGGCGCGCTGATGGCGCTGATGGAAGAGCGCAAGCGGAAGCTCGCCGCCGAGGGCCTGTTCGACGAGGCGCGCAAGCAGCTTCTGCCGTGGCTGCCCGAGGTCATCGGCGTCGTCACCTCGCCGACCGGCGCGGTGATCCGCGACATTCTGCATCGGCTTGAGGACAGATTCCCGCGCCATGTTCTCGTCTGGCCAGTGCGCGTGCAGGGCGAAGGCTCCGCCGAACAGATCGCCGCCGCCATTCGCGGCTTTAACGCGCTGGAAGAAGGCGGCAAAATTCCGCGGCCCGATCTGTTGATCGTCGCGCGCGGCGGCGGCTCGCTGGAAGACCTCTGGTCGTTCAACGAGGAAATCGTGGTGCGCGCCGCCGCCGACAGCATGATCCCGCTGATCTCGGCGGTGGGCCACGAGACCGACGTGACGCTGATCGACTTCGCCGCTGACAAGCGTGCGCCGACGCCAACCGCCGCAGCCGAAATGGCCGTGCCGGTGCGCGCCGAACTGTTCGTCGAGGTGGCGTCGCTGTCGCGGCGCAGCCTTGCCTGCTGGCAGCGCGGACAGGACCACCGCCGCAGCGAACTGCGCGGCGCAGCCCGCGCCTTGCCGCGCGCCGACGCCCTGCTCGACATTCCGCGCCAGCGCCTCGACCGCGCGAGCGCTCAGTTGCCGCGCGCGCTGCGCAGCAATGCCCATGCCTATGAGCGCCGCCTGTCCGCGATCGGCGGACGCCTCACCGTCACCACGCTGCGCACGCAGATCGAGCGCGGCAAAGAGAAGATCGAACGGCTGACGGCGGGCGCGCAGCGCTGCGCTCGCCTGCATATCCAGCAGCGTGAGACGCGGCTGCGTTATGTCGCGCAGCTTCTCAACGCGCTCTCTTATAAAGGCGTGCTGGAGCGCGGCTTCGCGCTGGTGCGGGACGCGGAGGGCCAGCCGCTG
Source organism: Afipia sp. (assembly GCA_017308575.1). GTDB lineage: Bacteria > Pseudomonadota > Alphaproteobacteria > Rhizobiales > Xanthobacteraceae > Afipia. The sequence continues at coordinate 886,886 of JAFKEQ010000001.1, read as the reverse complement.
CATGCCGCAGCGAGTGTCGGCGCGGGCCAGCGCCTGAGCATCGAGTTCGCGGACGGCCGCATCGCCGCGACCACAGACGGCGATGCGCCGCCTGCCGATGCGCCGAAACCGGCCGCGAAACCGGCCTCTAAACGCACCACCGATTTCGGTGTCAGGAAAGCTCAGGGCGATCTGTTCTAGTTCGCTCTGAAACGCCGCATTTCAGGCCGCGAAAAGCGGCTTTCCCTTTTCATGATGATGCCTATATTCAATGATCTTTCCGGGCGACATTCCGCCGGACTTCACAGGGACTCTTATCGTGCTGAATAAATTCGGACCGTCCGGCCAGGGCGAAGCGAAAGTCGAATACCTGGATGGCGATTTCCGTCTGGTCGCGCCCGGCTCCTACGTCCTGTGCGCCGTCACCGGCGAACACATTCCGCTCGATGAATTGAAATACTGGAGCGTGGACCGGCAGGAAGCCTACGCGACGCCGGAGGCCGTGCTGGCCCGGCACTATCCCGCGCAGTTGAAGAAGGCCTGAGGCTAGCGCACGGCCTGTCGCGCTTTCGCCAGACGCAGCGCCACGAATTCACGCAGCGCATTTTCATCGTCGAACATCAACGTTACCGGCAGCACGTGGATTCCGTCCGCGTGAGACGCAAGACGCGCATCGCTGCCGATGCGCGCCATATCTTTTTCCGTCGTCACCAGGGTCAGCGATTTTGCGGCGGCGGCCGCAACCAGCCGCACGATCTCATCCGGCGTGAAGGCATGATGATCGGCGAAGGCATGCTGCGCGGCCACATCAATTCCGCAAGCCTTCAAGGTCGCGACAAAACGCGCCGGATCGCCGATGCCTGAAAAGGCCAGCACGCGCCGGCCGCGCAAAGCGGCGACCGCTGCATCGTCCGGAACGAGACGCGCGCGCAGGACAGGCGCGCCTCGCTGCCGGATCGAATCGGCAACACCGTCCGCCGCATCGTCCTTGCCGATCACGATCAACGCATCGGTGCGCGCCATCTGCATGGCCAGCGGCGCGCGCAGCGGCCCAGCGGGAAACACGCCGCCGTTGCCAACGCCGCGCACCGCATCGATCACGATCAGAGAGGCATCCTTCATCAGTGCGGGATTCTGAAAACCATCATCGAGCAGAACGACACTCGCGCCCTGCGTCCGTGCCAGTGCCGCGCCCGCCACGCGATCGCGCGACACAATCACCGGCACCGATGCCGCCATCATCAGCGGCTCGTCGCCAACATCCGCAGCCTTGTGCAACGACAGATCGACGCGCACCGGCCCTTGCATCGTGCCGCCATAGCCGCGGCTCACGACAATCGGCTGCTCGCCCATGGTGCGCAGGATATTCGCGAGCGCGAGCGTGGTCGGCGTCTTGCCCGCGCCGCCGACATGATAATTGCCGATGCAGATCACCGGAAGTCCGGCTGACGCACCCGGGCGTGTCATGCGCCGCGCGGTCACCGCGCCATAGATCGCGCCCAGCGGCGCCAGCAATCGCAACAGCAATGAGGGAGGCCGATACCAGAAGGCCGGCTCACGCATCGCCCTCTCCCGCTTCCAGCCGCAGTTGCAGCAGATACGGCTCCAGCGCGCCGAGCGTCTTGTCCAGTGCGCCGCCGAGCTTGCCGACTACGCCTTCCGCAGCACCGAGGGCGCGCTGGCGCGCAATCGGATTGACCAGAAGATGCCCGAGCGAGCGCACGAACTCCTCATCCGTTCCGGCGCGGATCGCGCCGCCCGCCTTGTCGAGCGAGTCATAAATGTCGTCGAAGTTGAACACATGCGGTCCGTGCAGGATCGCCGCGCCAAGCTTGATGGCCTCGATCGGATTCTGCCCGCCATGCGCCACCAGCGAGCCGCCCATGAACACGACCGGCGCGATCCGGTAGAACAGTCCGAGTTCGCCCATCGTGTCGGCGACATACATGTCGCTGCCGCGGTTCGGCAGTTCATCCTGCGAGCGCAGACCCACCTGCATGCCCGCGGCGCTGAGCATGCGGGCGATGGCGGGCCCGCGATCGGGATGCCGCGGCACGATGACCGTCAGCAGTTGCGGAATCCGCGGCGCGAGACGCTGATGCGCGTCGAGAATGATCTCGTCTTCACCCGGATGCGTGGACGCCGCGACAAACACCAGGCGGCGCTGGGTCGCTTCCTTCATGCGCTCCAGCTTTTTCACATCGGCGGGCGGGCCGTCGACATCGAGCTTCAGGTTGCCCGACGTGACGACATTGGGACAGCCGAGCGCGGCGAACCGCTCGGCATCGCGCTCCGATTGCGCAAGGCAGAGATCGAAACAGTTCAGCAGCGCGGAGATGGTGCCGTGAAATTTCCGCCAGCGCGGAAACGAACGCGGCGACATGCGGCCGTTGACGATCACCATCGGAACTCGCCGCTCACTGGCGGTGAGGATCAGATTGGGCCAGATGTCCGACTCGATGAACAGCGCAAGCCCGGGTTTCCAGTGTTCGAGAAACGCGGAGACGAAGCGCGGCGAATCGAACGGCACATATTGGTGGATCACGTCCGGCGGAAACCGCCGCGCAACGATCGCTGCGGAGGTTACGGTGCCGGAGGTCAGCAGGATCCTGATATTCATCGCGCGCAGCCGCTCGATCAGGCCCGCCACCGCCAGAACCTCGCCGACGCTGGCACCGTGAATCCAGATCAGTGGTCCCGCCGGGCGCTGCGCGCTCGCAATGCCGCGCCGCTCGCCGATCCGCTCCGGATCTTCCTTGCCCTGCTTGAGCCGGCGCGCAATCAGGGCGCGCGCGAGCGGCTGCGCGAGAGCGGAGAGCCGCCGGTAGGACGCGAGTGTCGCGGGCAATCCGCTAGCCATGGAGGCCCTCGTCCGGCCGTCCCACAAGCCGATAGGCGCGGCGGTTCACCGCGTTGAGCCGGTCTTCGAGTTGCGCGCGCAATGTCTGCATCGTCTCGTTGTCCGCGTCGGACGGCACCCGGATCAAGCTATCGCCTGCGATGACCCCGCGCCCGAATGGCAAATGAATGACCGAACGATCCCAGTTGTCGAGGCGCTTGAACCGGCTGGTGGCGATCGCCACCGGCAGGATCGGACGTCCCGACTCCCGTGCCAGCATAATAATGCCAAGCCCGGCCTTGCGCGCAACCTTCGGCACGTCCGCGGTCAACGCCATGTTGACGTTGTTCTCCAGCGTCTTCAGCATGAGCTTGAACGCGCCAACGCCGCCCTTGCGATGAAACTCCGTGCCATGGTCGCCGGAGCCGCGCACGGTTCCGACACCGAGCCGCTCCGCCGCAATCGCATTGATCTCGCCATCGCGATGGCGCGAGATCAGAACGCTGGCGGAATACGTCTTCTTCAGGAACGGCATCATCAGATGCTGGCCGTGCCAGAACGCGACGATGACCGGCATATCCGGCTCGATCCGCTGATAGATGTCAGGCGGATCGTAAGTAAAGCGGTTGGTCTTCCACACCAGACGCAGAAATTCGGCCGCAACGAAACCCGCGGCACGTTGCGTCCGGGTCGAGCGGCCGAGATTTCGAATGGCACGTTTCAATGCCCGGATTTCACGTCTTTAGCAGCGTCCTGGGCAGGATCGAGCAACCGGTGGAGATGCACGATGAAATAGCGCATGTGCGCGTTGTCGACGCTTTGCTGCGCCTTGGCCTTCCACGCCGTATAGGCGGTAGCGTAATTCGGATAGAGCCCGACGATTTCGACATCGTCGAGATTCTTGAACGTCACGTGATCGAGGTCGAGAAGTTCGCCGCCGATGACGAGATGGAGCAGTTGCGGTTGCACGGTTTCGGACATGAGTCACATTCCCAAAGCGATGACGGGCCACTGATAGGCAGGCATTATAAAATCGGGTTATCCCGAAAATGTTTGACGATATGCGCATGGCGCGCACGTCCCGCCGCCACCAGCAATCCATGACGAACATCGGTCTGATTATAAACCAGGCGCTCGCCAGCCAGTGTGGTCATTTCCCCGCCCGCTTCGTGCACGATTACATCGGCTGCCGCAAGGTCCCAATCCCGGCTATTTCCGCCTGCAAACGCGGCATCGAGCCGCCCCTCCGCAACCCTGACCAGACGCAGCGCCAGCGATCCGATCCGCGGATAAAGGCTGTCGCCCTCGCGCATGCCGCCGAGACGTTCGACCAGCGGCTTCGGGCCCGCGATTTTTGGAAAATCGATCCCTGAACCGGCGGACGCAGCGGCGGGAACACCGTTCAGGCGAGTTCCCTTTCCGCGAGTCGCAAAAAAGAATTCATCGGTCACCGGCGCGAACACCGCGCCGAGTACCGGCGTGTCACCCGCAACAAGACCGATGGATACCGACCAGTCGTCATTGCCCGCAAGATAGGCGCGGGTACCGTCGATCGGATCGACGATCCATGTCAGCGGCTTGCCAAGCCGGGACGGATCGTCGGCACTCTCCTCCGACAGCCATCCATAGTCCGGCGTCGCCGCGCGCAACCGCGACTCGACCAGATCGTTGACCGCGATGTCGGCCTCCGACACGGGCGACGACTTGCCTTTGATCCAGCTTTTCAGTTCGGTGCGAAACAGGCGCAGCGCCAGCGCGCCAGCCTCGCGCACCACGTCCTCCAGCAGCGCGGCGTCGCGCGCGAGACCATCGCCCTCAATGATCCCGGGATCAGCGTCCGGCAATCGTCAGCCCCTCGATGCGCACGGTCGGAGCATTGACGCCGTATTTGAATTCGAGATCGTTGGCCGGGATCATCGACTTGAAGATATCGAACAGATGACCCGCGATGGTGACTTCGCTCACCGCATAAGTCAGTTCGCCGTTCTCGATCCAGAAGCCCGCCGCGCCGCGGCTGTAATCGCCGGTCACGCCGTTGACGCCGGAGCCGATCAGGTCGGTGACATAGAAACCTTCCTTGATGTCGGCCAACAGTTCGGCGGGTGTCGCCGTCCCCGCTTCCAGATGCAGGTTGTACGGTCCGGGGGAAGGCGATGACGACACGCCGCGATGGGCGTGGCCGGTGGTGGTCATGCCGAGTTCACGCGCGGTTGCGCAATCCAATAACCATGTGGTGAGCACGCCGCCATCGACGATGGCGCGCTTCGTCGTCGCGACGCCTTCGGCATCGAAGCTCTGCGACCGCAGGCCGCGCACGCGTAGCGGATCGTCGATGATGCGGATGCTCTTGTCGAACAGTTGCTGGCCGAGGCGATCCTTCAGAAAGCTGGTCTTGCGGGTGATGGACGAGCCGTTCGCCGCGCCGATCAGATGGCCGACCAGCGAGCTTGAAACACGCGGATCGAACACCACCGGCACCTTACAGGTCGCGACCTTGCGCGGATTGAGTCGCGCCACCGTGCGCTCGCCCGCCAGACGTCCGACGCTCGAAGGCGACGCCAGATCGGAAGCATGAATCGCGGAGGTGAAATCGTAATCGCGCTCCATGCCGGTGCCGTCGCCGGCGATCGCGGTGACAGAAATGCCCTGGCTCGATCGCAGATAGGAGCCATGGAAGCCAGTGGACGTCACCAGCACCATGCCGCCGATGCCAGCGGAGGCCGACGCGCCACCCGACTTCGACACGCCCTTCACCGCGAGCGCCGCGGATTCCGCCTCGCGCGCGCGGTGCTCAAGTTCACTAACCGTCGGCACCTGCGGATCGAGCATGTCGAGATCGGGAAAATGTTTCGCCAGCAGCGACGGATCGGCAAGACCGACATAGGCGTCGTCGGGCGCGACCTTCGCCATTGCCACCGCGCGCTCGGCGAGCTTTGCGACACCATCGCCGCTGATGTCGTTGGTGGAGATTACCGCCTGACGCTTGCCGACCAGCACGCGCAGGCCGACATCGTCGCCTTCGGAGCGTTCGGACTCCTCAACCTTGCCATCGCGAATTTCGACGCCCTGCGACACGCCGCGCACCGCCACCGCATCGGCGGCATCCGCGCCGGCGCGCTTCGCGGCTTCGACAAGGCGTTCCGCCAGCGCGCTGAGCGCGGTCTGATCAAGAAGCGTGGATGTTGTGGATGACGGCGACACTGAAGACGACAATGACTCGTTTGGTGAAGAGTTCACGAACAGATTCCAGAAGGTTATCGGGAAGATTTCCGGCAAACACCGCAGAACATGAAATGTGCCTGTTTTACGCGGACTTCAAGCATTTTCGCGACGTGCACAGAAGTAAATTTGAGCCCCATCGCAAGGTCTCGTCAATCATCCGCGCCAACCTCCCGTCAATCATGACAACTGAAGCAAAGGCGGTGAGAGACGATTAACCAGCCTTCTTAAGCGGATACGGACATGGCTCTGGCATGATCCACCCATCGATCGGGAACATAATTCCGACGTGGGAGATAAAGCCGTGAGGCGTCAATTCGGAGTCGGCGGGGTGCAACCCGCCGGGTCGAGCTGCAAATTGCAGCTCGACCCACATTCTCTGCCGGTCAGTTTTGAAGCGCGGGACAACCGTGCCGATGGCGGCATCAGGCACATCGAAATCAACCGCGAACGCGTCACCGTGCGCCGCGCCATCGGCGGCATCCGCATGGCGATCAACGTCCGCGTCCGCGATTTTCTCGGCATTGCCCGTCGCGAAACCAACAACGGACATGCGCTCGTGCTCGTGCATCAGGACCCGTCACTGTCGGTGCCGCTGCTGGTCACGTCGGACGAATTGCATCTCGATCTTGCATGGCAGATGTGGGGCGACCTGTTCGCGTTGCCGCAGATCGAAGATGAAACCGGCGACACGCGCGACCCCTCGCCGCGCCGCCGCCGCCGCAACATCATCAAGGATCGCCGTCCGAAATTTCTGGTCCGCCGCAAGGCCGGACGTGAAGCAACGGAGCGGGCTATTTTCCGCGGCGAACGCGAGATCATCGCGCGGAATTAATTCAACCCGCGTCATTGCGAGGAGCGTCAGCGACGAAGCAATCTAGCTTCTTTTGTCTCAAGAGTGGATTGCTTCGCTTCGCTCGCAATGACGGTTAGGAAGAGCGCAGCACCGCATCCACGAGCAACCCCGCGAACAGCATCAGGCCCGCATTGCGGTTGGACTTGAACAGCCGCAGGCACAGCGCGGAATCGCTGATCCGGATCGTATTGACCTGCCAGGCCAGATGCGCGGCGAAGGCCGCAAGCCCGAGCCAGGCCGGCCACCGCACACCGCTGCAAAACAGCGCCGCGCCGATCAGCACCACAGCAAGACTGTAAAAGATCATCAGCGCGAACTGGGTCCGTTTGCCGAACAGCAGCGCCGTCGACTTGATGCCGACCAGTACGTCGTCTTCGGTGTCCTGATGCGCGTAGATCGTGTCGTAAGCGATCACCCAGGCGATCGATCCCGCATAGAGCAGGAGCGCCGGTGCATCGATCCGGCCGAGGATCACCGCGAAGCCCATCAGCGCGCCCCACGAGAATGCGAGGCCGAGCGTCACCTGCGGCCAGTAGGTGATGCGCTTCATGAAAGGATAGATCGCGACGATGGCGAGCGAAGCGACGCCGACGGCAATCGCAAAAGTATTGAACTGCAGCAGCACCGCAAGCCCGACCAGCGCCTGCAGGACAAGAAACGCCGCCGCCTGTTTGATCGTCACCTGCCCAGATGGAATCGGACGCGATCGCGTGCGCTCGACCTGCGCGTCGAGATGGCGATCGGTGATATCGTTCCAGGTGCATCCGGCGCCGCGCATCGCCATCGCGCCGATCAGGAACAGCACCACCACCAGCGGCAACCGGCTGACATCGTGGGCGATGCCGGAGGCCAGCGCCGCGGACCACCAGCACGGCAGCAGCAGCAGCCACCAACCGATCGGCCGGTCGAACCGCGACAGGCGCAGATAAGGCCGCGTCCAGACCGGCGCATGGGTATCGACCCAGTTGGCGGTTGAGTCGGCGACGGGGGCTGCGATGTTGCTCATGGCAGGCGAGGTCCGTCACGATGCAACAAAAGTAACAGCTCGCATTGCTGGCGCAATCTCTCGCCGGTCGTCCCGGCGAAAGCCGGGACCCATACTCCCTGTCGGCATATTTGAAGGGACAAGCTCTGCGCCTCTTTTGAGAAGCCGGTGGTTATGGGTCCCGGCTTTCGCCGGGACGACACGCGTTGATGAGCCTTTCTATCCCGGAGTTGGGCGCGGGCAAATCACCGCGTGAGGACGTTGCCGTTCAGCGTGTCGAAGGTGCTGCCGCCCTTTCTGTTGGGCTTGGCTTCCGGAAGCGACGCGGAGCCGAGCGCTTCGCTCAGGCTCGGTCCCGCCGGTCCCTGCTGCTGCTGGGCGGCTGCGTTGCAAACGCGGGTCTGCAACTGTGACGTATTGACGTGACCCTTCTTCATCTGGTCTGCGACGTTGGCGGGAATGCCGCACTTCGTTGCGTTGGCCTCGACGAACTTGATCATCTTGACTTCGGCCTGCGCGAAATTGCCAATCAGCCTGCACGCTTCCGCCGGAGGCGCCTTGCGCTTGCCCGCGGCCTGAATCAGCTTGGCCTTGGCCTCGGCGTCGGCACGCAGCGGCATGAAACCTTTTTGACATTCCACGGCGCCGGGCGGCGGACCGCCCTGCGGAGGGCCACCGAAACCAGTTCCGCCGACGGGCGGCGCGCCACGCGTGAAAGCGCTGGACGAAGGAGCGGCGCTGACGGGCGCAGCGGGAACGCCATTTACCGGCGGAAACGGAGATGCGGCGGGTGCGCCGCCGACAGGCGGGAACGGCGACGCGGCAGGCGCGGCAGCCTGTCCCGGCAACGGCGCCGGAAACGCGCCCTGCGCGCGAACGTCAGCAGCCTGCATCATAAGCACGGCAGCGGTCAGCGACAGGATAAAACGGTGCGCGATCACAGGCGGTCCTCCGGCGGGCTTTGGCAACCCTAGAATGATCCTTGGTATCCCTTGAACATCCTTTGGGGCGGGAGTTGTACGATTCCCGCACCCTCTTAACAACCCGCCGAATCTGGCAGCAGCGCGGCAGTTCGCCACGCAAATGGCTGCCAAAACGCCGCTCTTGCGCTAGAAGACGCCACCCGCATGGATCGCCTTGATGCCCAAACTCGACTTCCGCAGTCCCCGTCTTTTTGTCGATGCGCCGCTTGCAGCGGGAACCGGCATTGCGCTCGACCGCGACCAGTCCAACTATCTCGGCAATGTGCTGCGGCTGGCGGCCGGTGACACGGTGCTGGTATTCAACGGCCGCGACGGCGAATGGCAGGCCACGCTGGCAGGCCGGAAACGGCCCGACCGCGCAGAGATCGTCAGCCAGACCCGCGCGCAGGACCGCCTGCCCGATGTGGCCTATGTCTTTGCGCCACTCAAGCACGCGCGGCTCGACTACATGGTGCAGAAAGCCGTCGAAATGGGCGCCTCCGCGCTGTGCCCGGTTACGACACGCCATACGCAAGCGAGCCGCATCAATGTCGAGCGCATGCGTGCCAATGTGATCGAGGCGGCGGAACAGTGCGGCATTCTCAGCCTCGCCGAGGTCCGCGATCCCGAGCCGCTGGAGCGCTGGCTCGGCGCGCGGGACGGCCAGCGCCTGCTGGTGTTCTGCGATGAAGACGCCCCTATCTCCGATCCCATGGCATCGTTTGCGGGCGCTGACGCCGCTGGCGGCATCGACGTGCTGATCGGTCCCGAGGGCGGATTTGCCGAGGACGAACGCGACCGCCTCCTGAAACAGACGAAGGTCGTGCGGCTGTCGCTCGGACCGCGTATCCTGCGCGCGGATACGGCGGCGGTGGCAGCGCTGGCCGTGGTGCAGACCGTCCTCGGCGACTGGAAATAGCAAAATACCCGCAAAAGTTGCATCTCCGGGCGGCTATCATTAAGCCCTTTTCCGGATCGCCGTCGAAACCCCGCCAGTCCCGTGCTAAGGGACTGCCGATTCAAGCCTTTCATGCCGCCGGATACCGAAGAAATGAGCCAGACCACCGCCGCAACCGCGACCGGCTCCGCCCCTCAGGCGGAGGCCCTGCTGCAAAACTTTGCGCGGGCCGGTTATGCCCATGCGCGGCCGCCGATCCTGCAACCGGCCGAGCCGTTTCTCGATCTGTCCGGCGAGGACATCCGCAAGAGCCTGTACCTCACCACCGACGCGACCGGCGAGGAACTCTGCCTGCGGCCGGACCTCACCATCCCGGTGGCGCGCGATTACCTCGCCTCACCGCGCGCGGGCGCACCCGCGGGCTTCTGCTATCTCGGCCCGGTGTTCCGTTTTCGCGGCGGCAAGCCCAGCGAGTTCAATCAGGCGGGCGTCGAGTCTTTCGGCCGGCAGGACCGCGCTGCGGCCGATGCAGAAATGCTCGCGCTCGGCATCGAAGCGGCGGCCGCGTTCGGCGTGACCAACCTCGATATCCGCACCGGCGATGTCGGCCTGTTCGCGGCGCTGATCGATGCGCTCGATCTTTACCCCGTATGGAAACGCCGGCTGATCAAGGATTTCAACCGCAAGGTCTCGCTCGCGCAGGACCTGCAGCGCCTGACGCTGGAGACCGGCACGCGCAACGAATATGAAGGCGTGCTGGCCGCGCTGGCGGGCTCCGACCGCAAGGCCGCGCTGGCGCTGGTCACCGACCTGATGTCGATCGCAGGCGCCACCAATGTCGGCGGCCGTACCGTGTCGGAAATCGCCGACCGCTTCCTCGAACAATCGACGCTGAAAGGCGGCGCGCTGCCGCGCGATGCGCTGAACCTGATCGAGCGTTTTCTCGGCATCGCGGGCGAACCCGGCGACGCAGCGAAACAGCTTCGCGCCCTCGCCGCCGATGCGAAGCTCGATCTGAATGCCGCGCTCGACCTGTTCGAGAGTCGCAACGGCCTGATCGCGGCGCGCGGCATCGATACAACATCCATCCGCTTCTCCACCGCGTTCGGCCGCGGGCTCGATTACTACACCGGCTTCGAATTTGAATTGCACGCCAAAGGCAACGGCACCGAGCCTCTTGTCGGCGGCGGACGCTACGACGGCCTTCTGACCCGGCTCGGCGCGCGCGAGCCAATCCCGGCCGTCGGGTTCTCGATCTGGATCGAAGCGCTCAGCCAAGGGAGCGTCGCATGACCGCGCCATTCGTCGTCGCCGTTCCCTCCAAGGGACGCCTGCAGGAAAACGCCGAAGCCTTTTTCACACAGGCCAATTTGACACTCGCCAAACCGCGCGGTGCCCGTGAATATCGTGGCACCATTCCCGCGCTGGACAATGTCGAGATCGCGTATCTGTCGGCCAGCGAAATCGCGGCGCAGCTTGCGCGCGGCGCGGTGCATCTCGGCATCACCGGCGAAGACCTGATCCGCGAAAACATTCACGACGCGGACAAGCGCGTTCTGCTGATCGAGAGTCTCGGCTTCGGTAGCGCCAATGTTGTGGTCGCGGTGCCGCAGGCCTGGATCGACGTGCGCACCATGGCGGACCTCGATGACGTCGCGACCTCGTTCCGCGCGCGGCACAACCATCGCATGCGAGTGGCGACCAAATACATCAACCTGACGCGCAACTTCTTCGCCGCGCAGGGCGTGGTCGATTATCGCATCGTGGAAAGCGCCGGCGCCACCGAAGGCGCGCCCGCCGCCGGCACGGCTGAATTGATTGTCGACATCACCACCACCGGGGCAACTCTCGTGGCCAACGGGCTGAAGGTGCTCGACGACGGCGTGATGCTGCGCAGCCACGCCAATCTCGTGGCCTCGCGCGACGCCGACTGGTCGCCGCAGGCCCGCGACACCGCGCGGATCATCCTCGACCACATCGCGGCCAGCGCTCGCGCGCGCAAGTATAAGGAAGTCCGCACCCGCTTTGCGGCCTGCAACGATGCCCTGCTGACAGAAGCGCACACCCGGTTCGGCGTGGTCTCGCCGTTCGGTGGGCCAACCTCGTCGGGCATGCTGACGCTGCACTGCCCGCCGAGCCAGCTCTACGCGCTGGCGAGCTTCCTGCGCACCCACGGCGCGGACACTGTGTCCATCGCCTCGCTGGACTATGTGTACGACCGCGAGAACCCGCTGTTCGCGAAGCTCGAAGCGTTTCTGAATCGATGATGTGGGCAAGGCGGATGCCGCGACGAATACGCGCGTGACAATAAATGTCGTGGCCCATCATTGCCGGGCTTGACCCGGCAATCCATCTCATCAAGAGGATGGAGCCGGGAACATAGGCGAGCGAGCAAAGCGATGACATCGGGTGTTGATGTGTCAAACCTTTCGGACGGCGGCCGGATTCCGGCCTCCGCCGGCCTCTCCATCGTGGTGCCCGCCTTCAACGAAGGCGCAGGCCTCGAACCGCTGCACGCGCGGCTGTGCAATCTGGCGGCGACGCTGAAGCAGCGCTACGGCCTCACCTGCGAAGTCGTCTATGTGGACGACGGCTCGACCGACACGACGCTGAGCGTTGCCCGCAATCTTGCTGCCAATGCCCTCGACGTGCAGGTGGTGTCGCTGTCGCGCAATTTCGGCAAGGAGGCCGCGCTGATGGCGGGCCTCGACCATGCGCGCCGCGGCGCGGTGCTGTTCATGGATGGCGACGGCCAGCACGCGCCGGAGCTGGTCGAAAAGCTGGTCGGCCACTGGATCGACGACGGCTACGACGTGGTCTATACCGCGAAGGCGCATCGCGACAACGAGTCGTTCCTGCGCCGCCTCAGCGTGCGCACGTTCTACAGCCTGATCAACTGGGGCTCGCGCCAGAAAATCCCGGAAGATGCCGGCGATTTCCGCCTGCTGTCGCCGCGCGCCGCGGCGGCGCTGCGCCAATTGCCGGAGCGCAACCGCTTCTTCAAGGGACTGGCGAGCTGGATCGGCTTTCGCCAGATCCGCGTCGATTACGAACCCGAGGCGCGCGCGCATGGCGTGACCACCTTCAACATCAGCCGCCTGCTCGGCCTATCGATCGAAGGGCTCACCTCGTTCTCGGTGGCGCCGCTGCGCGTGGCAAGCCTGCTCGGCCTGCTGCTCGCCTTCGTCGCCTTCCTGTTCGGCCTGTCGATCCTGTGGGAGACGGTGGTCAGCGGCAAGTCCGTGCCGGGTTATCCCTCGCTGGTGGTCGGCCTGATGACCATCGGCGGCGTGCAGCTCATCATGATCGGTGTGATGGGCGAGTACATCGGCAAGATCCTGTCCGAGATCAAGGCGCGCCCGATCTACTTCGTCGCGGAGCACAGCGTGAAGACCGCCGAGACCGCCGTCGCCAAGACGCCGCAGACCGTGGCCGAATGACCGCGAACATGCCACCACGCCGCATCTGGCTCTGTGCCGACGACTACGGCATGAGTCCCGGCGTCAATCGCGCGATCCGCGACCTGATCGACAAGAAAAGACTCAACGCCACCTCAGTGATGGTGGTCGGCGGCGCGGTGGACCATACCGAGATCGATGCGCTGAAACAGTCTGTCGCCGCCAATCCGAATTGCACGATCGGCCTGCATGCGACGCTGACCGCGCCGTTCAACCCACTGACCATGTATTTCAGACCGCTGGACGGCGGACAGTTCCTGCCGCTCGCGCGCCTCTTGCGCGCCAGCCTGATGCGCCGGCTCGATCCCGACATCGTGCAGGCCGAACTGCTGGCGCAGATCGCGGCCTTCCGCGAGCTGTTCGGCCGCGCGCCCGACTACGTGGACGGTCACCAGCATGTGCAACTGTTTCCGCAAATCCGTGACGCATTTCTCGCGGCGGTGAAGCAGGCCGCGCCCGGCGCGTGGATGCGCCAGTGCGGCCGCAGCCTGCCGCTCGCGCAGCGGCTCGGTAATCCGAAGGCGCTGCTGCTCGATACGTTGAGCGAGACATTCCGCAAGAAGAGTGCCCGCGCCGGAATCGCTTTCAATCCCGGATTCGCCGGGGCCTATGACATGGTGCGCGGCGGTGACTTCGGACAGGCGCTGGCCGGCTTTCTTGACGGCCTGCCGGACGGCGGCCTTGTGATGTGCCATCCTGGCTTCGTCGACGACATGCTGGTGAGCATCGACAACGTGACGGACCAGCGCGAACGGGAATATGCGTTTCTGGCGGGCGATGATTTTTCGAAGCTGCTTGTGACGAACAAGGTCACGCTAAGTCCGCTGTCACCCTGAGGAGCGGCGCAAAGCGCCGCGTCTTGAAGGGCGACGGTGTTTCTCGGCACGTCATCCTTCGAGGCTAGCAAGTGCTCGCACCTCAGGATGACGGGACTCGGTCTCGCCCCATGTCCTTTTGTCGCACCTTGCCGACGACTTTCCGAAATTTAATTCACGCCGGGACTTATCGCGACACAAACCGGCCTTACATTTTTCCTCGCATTCGGGTGCCGGATGCTGGAGGAGACATTCATGACGCCGCAGGAACGCCAACTGGTTGACGATCTGTTCGACCGTCTCGCAAAGCTGGAGACGGCGCCGCGCGAGCCCGATGCGGAATCCGCGATCATGCAGGGCCTGCGCCGCGCGCCGAACGCGGTTTATTCGCTGGTGCAGACCGCGCTGGTGCAGGACGAAGCTCTCAAGCGCGCCAACGCCCGCATTCAGGAACTGGAAGGCGCGGAACAGGAACCGCAGCCGTCCGGCGGCTTTCTCGATTCCATGCGCGATGCGATTCTCGGACCGGGCCAAAGTCGCAGCTCGGTGCCAAGCGTTCGCCCCGGCGAACGCGGGCCGGTCTGGAACAGTGGTCAGGCGCTCGGCAACGCGCGCCTCAACGACGATTCGCGCATGAACGATCCGCGCTATGGTGGCGTGGGATCCGGCAATGCGGGCGGCGGCATGTTCGGCGGTGGCGGCGGATCGTTCCTTGGAACGGCGGCGGCAACCGCAGCCGGCGTGATCGGCGGTTCGATGCTGATGAACAGCATCCGCGGCCTGATGGGCGGCGGCAGCCAGCAGTCGTTCGGCAACACGGCCGATGCCGGAACCAGCAAAAGCCCGTGGGACTCGGCATCGTCGTCGGGCAATCTCGCGCGTGACGCGGGCGTCAACGACATCGGCAAGAGCGGCGACAGCCAGCGCCAGAGTTCCTACGATCAGGCGCAGGCCGATGCCGATCAGGACCAAGACCAGGATCAGGACGACGGCGATTACGATGACGACGATTTCGATTCCGCCGGCTTCGATGACGGCGGCGACAGCGACTTCGCCTGACGGTTCTGAACCGAATTCTTCAACAAGACTTGTCCCGGACGCGATGCAGCGCGACAGCGGTGCATCGCAGAGCCGGGACCGCGCAAGGCCGTGGCGGCTCTAGTCCGCGACGGTCCCGGTTCAGCAGCGCATCACAAGAGTGCTGCGCTGCGCCCGGGACACAAACCAGGCAGCCGTGTCGCCAGTTCAGATCACGACGACCTTGGTACCGACGGGCACGCGGCCGTAAAGATCGATTACGTCCTCGTTGCGCATCCGGATGCAGCCGGACGACACGTTGGTGCCGATGGTCCATGGCTCGTTGGAGCCGTGAATGCGATAGAGCGACGTGCCGAGATACATGGCGCGCGCGCCGAGCGGATTTTCAGGGCCGCCTTCCATGTGGCGCGGCAGATCGGGACGGCGCTTGAGCATTTCCGGCGGCGGCGTCCACGCCGGCCATTCCTTCTTGGCGGAGACCGTCTTTACACCCGACCACGTGAAGCCCGGCTTGCCGACGCCAATGCCGTAACGCAGCGCCTTGCCGCCGCCTTGCACCAGATACAGGAACTTGTTCGGCGTATCGATCACCAGCGTGCCGGGCGCATACTTGCCGTCGTATTCGACCACCTGCTTTTCGAATTTCGGATCGATGCCCGGGCGGCCCGGCTCGATCGAGACATCGCCCTGCCGCATCTCCTGACGATACTGCGGATCCATCGGCGGCAGGCCGCCGCGTGACGGCACCGGCTCATAGCGCTGCTCGTAGCGCGGCTGCGCATATTCGGGATTGCCGGACTGACCGCCGCTGAACAAAAATTCGATCAGGCCGCCGCCCATATTCGACCGTTCCTGATAGGCGACGCGGATCGGCATCGGCGGGTTGGCTTCCGGCCGCGCATAGATGACGCGCGGATTGTCTTCGGGTGCGGCTTCGTCGAACGCGAAGGCGTGAGAACTGACGCCAAGACAGATGGCGCTGGCGGCAAGCGCGAGGGGAATTGTTTTCGACATCGACGTACTCTGCACTGTTTCGTCGTTACTGTTTCGTCGCTGGCGCGGACAGCGCGCCCTGAACACATGCATTTAAGTTTCAATTCGCGTCAGTTTGGTAAACGAAAGCGGCCCATCGATTCACCACGTCCTCATATCGCGCGTGTTCTTCGCAGTAGCGTTTATTTTCGATGAATGCCGCCTTGGCATGGTTAACCGTTGGTGTGCGCCCGCGCATACCGAATGGAAAAGCGTTTGCCTCTGAAACTTCGCGTTAAATCACGGTGGTGTAGAAGTTCCACAACACAGAAGTGGGGAACCAATGGCCATCCAGCGCAAGCGATATCGTATCGAAACCATGCAGTCCGGCGAACTGCCGGTCATCGTCCAGGAGGACGGCAGCGTTTCAGCACAGCATCATCAGGTCATGAGCGAACTGCGCGCCATCCGCACGCAGATGGCCTCGCCCCAGCCGCTCCACGCAGGTGACGACGCCCCCTCGCCCGACGATCTCGCCGCCGCCCAGAAGCTGCTCGGCAGCTATCGCGCGCAGATCGAACAGTGCGAAAAGCTGAAGGTCGAACTCGATCTTATTCACGACGCCATCGCCCGCACCAAGCAGGAAATCGCCGTCCTTCACGGCAAGAGCTTCAGCGGCGATGAAATGGCCAAGGTCACCGGCGAACTCGGCGCCGTGGTCGGCGGCACCGAAGAAGCCACCCAGCAGATTCTCGAGGCCGCGGAAGCGATCGATCAGGCCGCGACCGCCCTCGGCAAAACCACATCGCCGGACCAGCACACGCGGCTCAGCGAAGAAATCCAGGACCGCGTGGTCGGCATTTTCGAGGCCTGCAACTTCCAGGACCTCACCGGACAGCGCATCAGCAAGGTGATGACCACGATGAAGTTCATCGAGCATCACATCAATGTCATGATGGACATCTGGGGCGGCGTCGATGCGATCAAGCAGCATGCGCCACCGATCGTCGACACCCGCGTGGGCGACGCCCGCCTGCTCAACGGCCCGAAGGGACCGGATGAAGCAGGCCATGTCTCGCAGGACGACATCGACGCGCTGTTCGACTAAGCCGAACGCCATCGCCGTTTCTGAAAACCCGGAACCGCGTTCCGGGTTTTTTTATTTCGGCCGATGGATCGCGCTGAAACAGAGCAGCGCCAGCAGCGCCACGACGATCATGATTTCCAGAGCCACGGGCCCGGACCACCGGTCGATCACATAAGCAAATACAAACGGCGCGATGGCCTGAGAAATCTGTGCCGGCCGCGCAATGCGCCCGACGATGCGCCCGTAGCCCTTAGCTCCGAACAACACCAGCGGCAGCGCACCCCGCGCGATGGTAACCACGCCGTTGGCCGCGCCGAGCATGATGGCGAACGTCGCCGCGACGGCGGGCGCGAACCCGGCGGCGACAAGCAGGATGAATGCGAGGACCATCGTTCCCATCGCAAGCCGCACCAGCCAGAGCGGATGCAGCCTGCCGCCGGTGACGAAATCCGCGATCCGGGTCAGCACCTGCGCCGGGCCGAACAGCGCGCCGATTGCAACGGCCGTGACAGCATCGATGCCGCCACGCTGGAGGATGGTCAGCAGATGCGCCAGCGTGCCGGACTGCAGGAAGGCGTGACATGCAAAGCCCGCCGCAATGAAAAGAAACGGCGCGCCGGAGGCGGGAATGATGTTCGCGAGTCTGGGCGCCGCAACACCTTCGGGCACAGGCGGCGGGACATAGACCGCGTTGCGCGGGAGCACGAAGACATAAAGCGGCGCGACGACAAACGCCATGACGCCTGCCAGCACGAAATAGACGCTGCGCCATCCGCTATGGGCGATCAGTATCTGCGTCGTGGGCCATGACAGGGTCGAAGCCAGCCCGCCGACGAACGTCACCAGCGTGATCGGCCGCCGCGCGGCGATGCCGAAAATGCGGGTCAGCGCCGTGAACGCCGGATCATACAGGTTGGAGGCGAGCGCGACACCGAGCAGGACCCAGCTTGCCAGATAGGCCCAGTACTGACTGGTCAGCGGAAGGATGAGCAGGCCGAGCGCGCCGATCAGCGCGCCGCCCGCCATCACGTAATGACCGCCATGCCGCTCGACCAGGGTGCACGCCAGCGGCGATGCCAGTCCGGACACACCGAGCGCGATGGAGAATCCGAGCAGCGTCTGCGCCAGCGACCAGCCATGGGCGGCGGCGATATGCGGCATGGTCAGCCCGGGCGGATAGAATAGCGCGCCCCAGGCCAGAATCTCGGTGATGCAGAAGATGCCGACGGCACGGGTGGGACCGGAGATCAGCACGTCCGGTCCTGCCCTGACAGTCTCTTATCTTCAGAATCGCAAATCATTCCGGCATCAGATCATGCCGGAACCGTTCATGCACGCGGCGCGCAACGGACATAGACCATGGTGCCGTAGCGGCTGTTGGCGTCCGGATCGATAAAGCGGGTCATCAGCACGCGGCCATCGAACGAAACGATCTCGCGATCCTGCTGGCCACCAGCCGGACCGGCAGGCCCGATATAGTTCTTGCCGCTCTGGCTTCCTTTGAGGCGCAGTTCCTGCGGGGTCGCTTCATCCGGCAAATGCATGATGACGCCGCCGGTCGCGCCCTGCCCGATCACATAGGGATTCTTGCACTGGCCGCGGGCCGCCGCTTCGGTGCGGGTGCGGTCGTCAGGCTTGTGGAATGAGGCGAGGCCCCAACGGCCGACGATTTCGTCGGCACGGATCGTGGCCGGAATTTCAGGCGCGACCGCCGGTTCCTGAGCGGCGGGCTGCGATCCGCCGAAGCCACCGAATCCACCAAAGCCCCCGCCAAGTCCGCTGCCGCCGCCACACGCCCCGAGCAGGCCGGACAGCGCCGAGATGGCCGCGAAGGTGAGGATCTTGGAGGTGTGGGTTCGCTGATGTGTCATATTGTCTCCCGGCAAGAACGCGGCCCAGCCTGCCCGATTGGCAGACCAGCCGTCGCGCGGCGCGAGCTGACCCCCGTCAACGCGCCGCATTGTCCCATCTATGGTTTCCAGATCATCCTATATTGGCCTCACCAAGGCCTTAAGAGCCTCGCTTGACAGGATCGGTGGCAAGCCATATTCCGAGCCGGTCTTTAGCACTCTTGGAGCACGATTGCTAAGGGTAATGCCCGCGTCATCTCAACGGGTTAGCTTTCCCATTATCCACGGCCCGCGCTCCACCGCACGTCAAATCTTTCAGAAGCAACGCCCAAAGGACACTCCGATGGCCAAGACATCTTTCCGCCCGCTGCATGATCGCGTCGTCGTCAAGCGCATTGACGCCGAAGAAAAGACCAAAGGCGGCATCATCATCCCCGACAGCGCCAAGGAAAAGCCCTCGCAGGGCCAGGTCGTGGCTGTCGGTCCCGGCGGCCGTGACGAATCCGGCAAGCTGATCCCGATCGACCTTAAGGCCGGCGACGTTGTGCTGTTCGGCAAGTGGTCGGGCACCGAAGTGAAGCTCGACGGCGAAGAACTCCTCATCATGAAGGAGTCCGACATCATGGGCGTGCTGAAGTAAGCACGCTTTCAACGTCCTCACCCTGAGGAGGCAGCGAAGCTGCCGTCTCGAAGGGCGAGGACGACAATCCCGAGATTCATCAGCCTCATCCTTCGAGACGCGGCAAAAGCCGCTCCTCAGGATGAGGACCATCACAAAGGAAATTCCCAATGGCCAAAGAAGTCAAATTTTCCGGAGACGCGCGCGACCGCATGCTGCGCGGCGTCGACATCCTCGCCAACGCCGTCAAGGTGACCTTGGGTCCCAAGGGCAGAAACGTCGTGATCGACAAGTCGTTCGGCGCGCCGCGCATCACCAAGGACGGCGTTACCGTCGCCAAGGAGATCGAGCTTGAGGACAAGTTCGAGAACATGGGCGCACAGATGCTGCGCGAAGTCGCCAGCAAGACCAACGATCTCGCCGGTGACGGCACCACCACCGCCACCGTGCTCGGCCAGGCGATCGTGCGCGAAGGCGCCAAGGCGGTTGCCGCCGGCATGAACCCGATGGATTTGAAGCGCGGCATCGACATCGCCGTCGCCGCCGTCATCAAGGACATCGAAAAGCGCGCCAAGCCGGTCGCGTCTTCCTCGGAAGTCGCGCAGGTCGGCACCATCTCGGCTAACGGCGACAGCACCATCGGCAAGATGATCGCGCAGGCGATGCAGAAGGTCGGCAACGAAGGCGTCATCACGGTTGAAGAAGCCAAGTCGCTCGACACCGAAGTGGACATCGTCGAGGGCATGAAGTTCGACCGCGGCTACCTGTCGCCTTACTTCGTGACCAACCCCGAGAAGATGACGGCGGAACTCGAAGACGCCTACATCCTCCTGCACGAGAAGAAGCTGTCGGGCCTGCAGGCCATGCTGCCGGTTCTCGAAGCCGTCGTTCAGACCGGCAAGCCGCTGCTGATCGTCGCTGAAGACATCGAAGGCGAAGCGCTCGCGACCCTCGTCGTGAACCGCCTGCGCGGCGGCCTCAAGGTTGCCGCCGTGAAGGCTCCGGGCTTCGGCGATCGCCGCAAGGCCATGCTGGAAGACATCGCGATCCTCACCGGTGGCCAGCTCATCTCCGACGATCTCGGCATGAAGCTCGAGAACGTCACCGTGAAGATGCTCGGCCGCGCCAAGAAGGTCGTGATCGACAAGGAGAACACCACCATCGTCAACGGCGCCGGCAAGAAGCCGGACATCGAAGCACGCGTGAACCAGATCAAGGCGCAGATCGAGGAAACCACCTCGGACTACGACCGCGAGAAGCTGCAGGAGCGTCTGGCCAAGCTCGCCGGCGGTGTCGCGATCATCCGTGTCGGCGGCGCGACTGAAATCGAAGTGAAGGAAAAGAAGGACCGTGTCGAGGACGCGCTGAACGCGACCCGCGCTGCGGTTCAGGAAGGCATCGTTCCCGGCGGCGGCACTGCTCTGCTGCGCGCCAAGAAGGCTGTCGGCCGTATCCAGAACGACAACTCGGACGTTCAGGCCGGCATCAACATCGTGCTGAAGGCGCTGGAAGCTCCGATCCGCCAGATCGCCGAGAACGCCGGTGTCGAAGGTTCCATTGTCGTCGGCAAGATCCTGGACGAGAAGTCCGAGACCTTCGGCTTCGACGCCCAGAACGAAGCTTACGTCGACATGGTCGCCAAGGGCATCATCGATCCGGCCAAGGTGGTGCGCACCGCGCTGCAGGACGCGGCCTCGGTCGCCGGTCTGCTGGTGACCACCGAAGCCATGGTCGCCGAACTGCCGAAGGAAGCGGCCCCCGCGATGCCGGGCGGCGGCGGAATGGGCGGCATGGGTGGTATGGGCGGCATGGGCTTCTGAGCCCCGCTCTCCTCTCCAACGACATCAAAGGCCGCCTTCGGGCGGCCTTTTTGCGTCGGAAGGCTGAAACGCGTCAGCGCCGCGCGATTCGTTCATCTCAAGGCCATCGGCGCGATGCAGAATTCCCGCGACAACCCCGTCCGGTTTTGAGATGGTCCGCCATCGATGACCGTGACTGATTCAGGACTGAACACATGCGCGCTTGGATGATTGGCTGCACCGCTGTCTTGGCTCTCTCGTCCGCCGTATCGTGGTCGGCCGCAGAGGCGCAGAGCGCTAAGGACTCAAAAGCAGCGCCAGCGGCCAACGACGTGCGCTATTTCAATTCGCTCGGCGACATTCTCGGCGACCTGCCCGTGGATGCCTTCATCAAGGAGACGCGCGCGAACGGCAAGGTCGTCTCGGCGCTGCTCGATGTCTGTTATTCGGTTTCGACCTCGTCCGATCGCAAGGACCGTTTTGTTGTCGATCTCAAGGTCGAGGGCGAAAAGCTCAGCGGCAGCGGACAAAGCACTGAGAACAAGACGCCGGTGACGGTCAGCCTGATCCGCAAGGGCGGCAAGACCGTCTCGTTCGATGGCAGGATCACGCTCGGCGGCACGCCCAATTCCGTTTCGTCGCCGGACAATGCCGATGCGGACGAAAAGGAATTCCAGGAGTCGCAGGTGGTCGATGACGATCTGTCCGAAGCGCCGAAGGATTTCACGCAAGTGTCGCCGCAATCGGTCGCGGTCCGCGTCAAGCGCGAGAATTTTGCCGATCTGGTCAAGGGTCTGAAAAGCCAGAACGTGCAGATCGCGCTCGACAGCATCGCAACAGACTGCAACGCGCTGCGGTCTGGCCATCAGGTGCTGCGTCTTCTGACCGATCCGGCGCGCGCGGGCGCATTGATCACCACGCTGAAAGGCGCGACGGGTGTCAGCGCCGCAGGCTGGACCTCCGGCACCTACGACATGGAACGCGCGATCCGCTTTCCCGCCGCCGAATGGAGCGAGGGCGGAAAGCTGAATCGCGACAAGATTGCCTTCGCTCTTTCCGGAATCGCCGCGAAGGTGATGTCCGCGAAGCCGGACACGGTGGTGTGGAACGACACCACAGGCGAACTGACCTTCACCATCAAGCGCCCGAGCCAGTTGCTTCCCGCGCTGGACCTCACCGAAACCCTGGAAGTCACGGCGCTGATCAGCCCCGACAAGCCCGGCAGTTCGGATCGCCTCGTGGTCTGGCTCGGCATCCCATCCAGCAAGACAATCGACGAAACACCGGGCAACCACCTGCAATTCGCCGACAACGCGGGCGGTGAGGAAGAAAGCACGTTCAACGACGACGACGGGATGATCAAGGCGATCGCAACCGGCCTGAAGGGGCAGCGCTGGGACACCGATAAGGCCACATGGAGATAGTCATCCTCGTGTCCACATCCGGCGGACCGGAGCGCGCATGACGCGTTACGACGCCGTCATCATCGGAGCAGGTCTCGGCGGCCTCACCGCGGGCGCGATCCTCGCCCGCGCAGGCCGCAAGGTTCTGGTGATCGAACGCAGCAATTCCGTCGGTGGCGCGGCATCGAGCTATAAAGTCGGCGACCTGTTCGTCGAGGGCTCGCTGCATGAGACCAGCAATCCGAACGATCCCCGCGATCCCAAGCACGATATTCTGACGC
Organism: Afipia sp.; assembly: GCA_017308575.1. Classification (GTDB taxonomy): domain Bacteria; phylum Pseudomonadota; class Alphaproteobacteria; order Rhizobiales; family Xanthobacteraceae; genus Afipia. The sequence continues at coordinate 863,826 of JAFKEQ010000001.1, read as the reverse complement.
GCGCGGGCGTGCGCGATGCGGTGACCTGGATTCCATCGGGCACGTTCTATGAGGTACGCGGCGGACTGCTCGATGCGCCGCTGAAGGTGCCGGACAACTTCGGGGCCGCGCGAGATGCATTGACGCAGCGATTCCCGGATGCGCGCGACGACATTGCACGAATTCTCGGCGAGATGGAGCAGATCGCCGCCGCGACGGACATCGCTCAGGACCTGAACCTCACCCTGTCGCAGAGACTCGACAGCGTGTTCGGCACCAACGAGGCCGTGAAAGCCGCGCTGGCCGCGAACCTGTCCTACTATCACGACGATCCGGCAACCCTGTCGTGGGTGCTGTTCGCCCGCGCGCAGGGCCAATACCTGCAGAGCGGCGGCTGTTATGTGCAGGGCGGCTCGCAACGTCTCTCCAGCGCATTGGCGCGCGCGATCCGCTCCGCAGGAGGCGAAGTGATCTTGCGCCGCGCCGCGAGCCGAATCGATGCCGATGCGCAAGGTCGCATCACGCATCTCACCCACACCGCCAAGGACGGCAGCGATCCGCAGACCGTGGAGACCGCGCGCATTATCGGCAACGCCGCGCCGGACACGCTGGCCGCGATGCTTCCGAAGGCTGGCGGTGCGGCGCTCACCGCTGCCTATGCCGATCTTCCGCGCTCGATCTCGCTGTTCGCGCTGACGCTTGGCCTGTCCAAACCGCCACGCGATTGCGGCGTCACAAGCTATTCGACGCAGCTGCTGCCCGATTGGACGACGCGTTTCGATGATTACGCCAAAGGCACCACACTGATGGCGAGCGAGCCCGGCGCGCGAATGCCGCCACTGGCGATTGTCGACTATGCCGCAATCGAGTCCGGCGTGCCCGCGCCGCCTTACGTACTATCCGCGATCGGGCCCGACGCGCTCTCGAACTGGAACGACACCGATCAGGACGCCTACCGCGCCAAGCGCGCACGCTGGCAGGATGCCATCGTCGCCTATCTCGACACGCACTATCCGGGATTGGCCCAATCCGTCGTTGCCGCGTCGTTCAACACCGCGTTTTCAATGCGCGCCTATCTCGGCGCGCCGCTGGGAGCGGCCTATGGCTTCGCGCCGACACCGGGACGCGCGCTGAACCTCAAGCACGACAACACCTGCGCAACACCGATCCCGGGACTTTATCTTGCGTCAGCCTATGCCGGCTTCGGCGGCTATACCGGCGTGATCGAGGCGGCGGGAGCCTGCGCGGATATGATCCTGCGGGGAGGCTGAAGTTTCGGCCTCATGGTGAGGAGCCGTGCACCGCACGGCGTCTCGAACCATGGGCCAATCACGCCTCGGCTTCATCCTTCGAGACGCGCGCAAGAGCGCGCTCCTCAGGATGAGGCTTCATTCACTCAATTCGTGTTCAGCCGGAACCGCAGCGTCGTCCGCCCGACGAACGAGACGAGATCGCCCTGCCGTGTCCATGTCTCTGCTTCCGCGAGCGCGCTCACCAGAGCATCGTCGGCCTGCGCGCGATCCGGCGTGCAGCCGTTGTCGGTCAGCGCGCCGGGCACGAAGATCACGGTGTTGTTGGCCACCGAGAACTGGCCCTTGCCCGCCTTGCACCACAGATCGAGCTGCGCTTCGCCGTTGTCGCCGATCTCGAGTCGCGGAATCCTCTTCGATCCGGGCTGCGGACGCGCTTCGAGAGTCATTTCCAGACCGAACGGAAATTCTGCCGCGTGCGCCGGAGTGTAATTGGCCGCACTCATCGCGAGCGCAAAACCCAATGCAGCATGTCGCAGAATCGTCATGATTGAAGACCTTCGCAACTGTTCGATTGCGCGCGGTTCTAAACGCTCGGGACCACATTGGCCAGTGCGCAGATGCCGCGCGGAAAGCCAAAGAAAAACCCCGCGGCTCGCGCCGCGGGGTTGACCGACACTCGTTTGGATGGCGTTACTTGATCACCATCGCCGTGAACGGATAGACGTAAGCCTGCAACGTCACGAACAGGCCGACCAAGCAGGCCAGCACGATCGAGTGCACGAAGACATAACGCAGGATCGAGCCTTCATGGCCGTACCAGTTGGTCGCGGTGGAGGCCACCACGATCGACTGCGCGTCGATCATCTTGCCCATGACGCCGCCGGACGAGTTCGCCGCCGCCATCAGGATCGGCGACAGGCCGAGCTGTTCGGAGGTGATCTTCTGCAGGTTGCCGAACAGCACGTTGGATGCGGTGTCCGAACCCGTCAGCGCCACGCCCAGCCAGCCGAGCAACGTGCCGAAGAACGGATACAGCACGCCGGTCGCGGCGAAGGCGAGACCGAGCGTCGCATCGACGCCCGACAGACGGGTCAGCGTGCCGATCGCCAGCATCGCCGAGATCGTGATCAGCGAGATGGCGCAGACCTTGATGGTGCGGCCATATTCACCGATCAGCTTGGCTGGCGAGAAGCCCATCAGCACACCCGAGATGATCGCCGCGATCAGCATGCCCGTTCCGGTGAAGGACAGGTACGTGAACGAGAACACCGCGCCTTCCGGCGTCGGCTTCGCGGCCACCGGCGGCACCTTGTTGATCATGTTGTGCAGATCGGGAACGGCATAGTTCCAGGTGAAGATCGAGTTCGCCCAGGTCTTGAACGCACCGTTGCCCCAGATCAGCATCACGATACAGACGATGATCCACGGCAGCAGCGAGCTCCAGAGCTGGCTCTGGGTCAGCGGCGTCTTGTCGAGCGGCTTACGCGCCGCCATCGTCGCCGCGGACTCGTCCTTGCCGCGAAGCACCGGCGACAGCCACAGCTCTTTCGGCTGCCAGACCTTGAGGAACAGGATCAGCGCGCCCATCGAAATCAGCGAGGCGCCGATATCGACAATCCATGGATTGATGTAGTTCGAGATCACGAATTGTGGGATCGCGAACGACAGCGCGGTCACCAGGATCGCAGGCCACACGGCCATCATGCCGCGCCAGCCCGCGAAGGCCCACACCACCCAGAACGGCACGATCAGCGAGAACAGCGGCAGCTGCCGTCCGACCATCGCGCCAAGGATGTAGGGATCGAGGCCGGTTACCGAGGCAAGACCCTGGATCGGGGTGCCGAGCGCGCCGAAAGCGACAGGCGCCGTGTTGGCGATCAGCGAGAGGCCCGACGCCGCGAGCGGCGAGAAGCCGAGGCCGATCAGCACCGCACCGGTGATCGCGACCGGCGTACCGAAGCCGGACGCGCCCTCGAAGAACGCGCCGAACGAGAACGCGATCAGCAAAATCTGAAGACGGCGATCTTCCGTGACGCCGCCGATCGCCCGCTGCAGCAGTTCGAAGCGGCCGGTCTCCACCGTGATGCGGTAGAGGAAAATGACGTTGAGCACGATCCAGCCGATCGGAAAGAAGCCCGTCACGACACCGAGCAGCGACGCCCGGATCGACATGCCGGCCGGCATAGTGAACACGAAGATGGTGATGATGTTGGCCACGATCAGGGCGATGATCGCCGCAATATGCGCCTTGACCTTGCCGCTTGCGATCAGGATCAACAGCGTTACGACGGGAATGGCAGCGGCGACCGTCGACAGCGCCGCATTCCCCAGCGGGTTATAAATTTGATTCCACATGAGCAGTTTTCCTCCCCCACGTTATTGTTGGAACGGACGGCCAGCGCGTGGTTGGCCAACGCGTATTTTTACCGGGGAGCAAATCCACGTGATGAAACAGATGAGCGTCGGCCCAAGCCCCGAAAAGCTCACAATGCCGCTCGATGAACGGCCTCCCCAGCCCTCGCCGTCGGCGGCATGCTAGAGTGAACACCGCACCATGGACAAGATGCCGCAGGGCTGCAAATTTGCGACTTTAGTCTAAAATTCGAAAATTTCTAATGTCTTTCAGGGCGTTACCGCCCTTTTCCGGGAGAAAAGTTCTGTGAATGGTATCGGCGCGACGCTCAAGACCGTGTGGCGGATTGCTGCACCCTATTTCCGCTCCGAGGATAAGGTGGCGGGCTGGGTCCTACTCGCCTCGGTCATCGGCATCGAGCTTGCGACCGTTGCGATCGACGTCCTGCTGAACCAGTGGCGCAACCGATTCTACAACGCGCTGCAGGAGCACAACTGGGACAACTTCGTCTACGAACTCGGGTACTTCACTGTCATCGTCACGATCTTCATCGCGATCGCGGTCTATCAGCTCTACCTCAATCAATGGCTGCAGATCCGCTGGCGCAAATGGATGACCGGGCGCTATCTCGGCGAGTGGCTCAGCAACGCGAACCACTATCGGATGCAGCTTCAGGGCGACGCCGCCGACAACCCCGACCAGCGCATCACCGACGACGTGAAGCTGTTCGTCGACCGCACCCTCACCCTCGGCCTCGGCCTTTTGAATTCCGTCGTCACCCTCGTGTCCTTTGTCGTGATCCTGTGGGGTCTGTCCGACAGCGCGCCGTTCCATCTGTTCGGCCGGGAGATCGCCATTCCCGGCTATCTGGTCTGGAGCGCGCTGATCTACGCCATTCTCGGCACATGGTTGACCCATGCCATCGGCTGGCCGCTGGTCGGCCTCGACTATCGCCAGCAGCAATACGAGGCGGACTTCCGATTCAACCTGGTCCGCGTTCGCGAAAACTCCGAACAGATCGCGCTGCTCCATGGCGAAGGCGCGGAGCGGCAGCGGCTGATGAGCAAGTTCGGACAGGTCGTCGAGAACTGGATGGGTATCATGAGCCGCACCAAGAAGATCACGGCCTTCACTGCAAGCTATGCGCAGGCGTCGCAGATCATTCCCTACGTGCTGGTGGCGCCCGCTTATTTCGCCAACCGCACCCAGCTCGGCGGCATGATGCAGGCGGCATCCGCCTTCCTCAGCGTGCAGGGTGCGCTGTCGTTTTTCGTCTCCGCCTACCGGCAGCTCGCGGAGTGGCAGGCCATTGTCGATCGTCTCGACGGCTTCGAAACCGCCATCGGCAGGGCACAATCGCTGAAGGCCGCAGCAAATTCCATCCAGGTGGTGGCCGCGGGAGATGGCGGCGTCACCATCAACGATCTGCGTCTGCAACTGCCCAACGGCACGTCGCTGATCCACGCGCCCGGCCTGACGCTGCGGAATGGCGAGCGCACGCTGTTCACCGGCCCGTCCGGCTCCGGCAAGTCCACGCTGTTCCGGGCCATTGCGGGCATCTGGCCGTTCGGCAAGGGGACGGTTTCGATTCCGAAAGGCGCATCGCTGATGATGCTGCCGCAGCGGCCTTACTTTCCGGTCGGAGCGCTGGCCAGCGCCATCACCTACCCGGCGAAGGACGGCAGCTACACCGACGCGCAACTGGCCGATGTGCTGAAGCTGGTCGGGTTACCCGCGCTCGCATCAAGGCTGGCGGAAGAAGGCCACTGGAACAGGACGCTGTCGCTGGGCGAGCAGCAGCGGCTCGGCATCGCGCGAGCGCTGCTGAGCGCGCCGCAATACCTGTTTCTCGATGAAGCCACCGCTTCGCTTGACGAGCCGTCGGAGGACCAGCTCTACAGGCTGATGGTGGACAAGCTGCCCGGCACGACGATCATCTCGATCGGGCATCGCAGCACGCTTGATGCTTTCCATCAGCGCAAGGTGGCGCTGGCGCGCAGCGGTGAACAGTTCGCACTGGGCGATACGGAGCCGGCTCCGGCCAGGCTGCCGTAACGCTTGAACGCGCTATGTTACGATCCTGATGCGGCCGCGTGCGCGGCCTTGTCCGGAACATGCGTTTTCAGGAACGACCGCGCGAGCGCATGATAGAGCCCTTCGCTGACGAACAGCTTTGACGTGGCGTTCGCGATCAGCGCCGCTGTCATCAGCGGAATCATCATGGCATGGTCATTGGTCATTTCCGACGTGATGACAAAAGCGGTGATCGGCGCCTGAACCACGCCGGTCAGATATGAGACCATGCCGATCAGGACCAGCGCGCTGATCGGCGTGTGCGGGAAGAACAGGCTCATATCCGAGGCCAGCCCTGCACCGATCGCGAGCGACGGCGCGAAAATGCCGCCGGGAATTCCACTGACGGCAGAGAGCAGCGTCGCGAGAAATTTCCAGGGGCCATAGCCGCTCATATCCCCGGATGTCGCGTCGATGATGGCGCGCGCCTGATCATAGCCCGTTCCATAGACGTGCAGGTTGCTGATCAGTCCGCACAGCGCCACACCGAACCCGCAGACCGCAGCGAAGGCAACCGGACGGCGCTTGATCGCAGCGCCGACGCGGCCGGGCAGACCCGCCGCGAACAGGATCAGAATCCGGCTGAAGATGCCGCCGGCCACGCCGCAAACGACAGCGCAGACGGGCACCACCAGCCAGGCCTTGCCGAGCGGCAGCGTCGCCGCCGATGAGCCGAAATAGTTGTAATCGCCGACGATCGCGAGCGATGTCAGGCCTGCGGCAATGACCGCGCCGATGATGAGGCCGCTGGTCCGCATCTCGAACGAGCGGCTCATTTCCTCGATGCCGAAGACAATTCCGGCCAGCGGTGTGTTGAAAGCGGCAGCGACTCCGGCCGCGGAACCGGCGAGCAGAAAACCGGGCTGGCGGAATGGCGCCCAACGGCCGATCGCGAACATGATCGAGCCTCCCACCTGCACCGTCGGTCCCTCGCGTCCGGTGGACGCGCCACACAACAATCCCAGCACCATCATCAGGACCTTGCCGAAGGCAACCTTCAGCGAGACGAGCGGCGCGCGCGAGGCCTGATCCGGCAGCCGCAGCGCGGCGATGACCTGCGGGATTCCGCTGCCTTGGGAGTTCGGAAAGACCTTCACCGCGAGCAGCATCGCGAGGCCGAAGCCGAGCGGCGTCACGAGCAGCGCGCTGTAGCGGGAATAAGACAGCAGCGCACCGAATGCGGCCTGCGCATGATCGGCGAGATAAGCCATCGTGATCGCCGCAAGGCCCACCACGACGCCGCCGGCAACGAACATCAGGCGCCGCATCCATCGCTTGAGCGCGATTCGGGAACGAACACCCAGATGGGCAGCATATCGGTTGAATTTCATATCCGCGGCCTTTGCACAGCTGCCACCGATCATCGCTGCAGCGGGATCACGTGGCGAGCGTTCGATAGCCGTAGCATAGGCGGGACGCAAAATAAAAAGGGCGGCAGATCGCTCTGCCGCCCAAAGGCTTCGAAGATGAAGAAGATTACTTCAGCGCGCTCAGGGTCACGTCAGCCGAGAGCTTGGCGATGAACGACGCGCCGCACCACTTGGACTGATAGGTGCCGGTCGACGTGTTGAAAGCAGCCGTGAAGTCGCTGGTGATCGCGTTACAGGCTTCCTTGGTCAGGTCGGTGTCCGAGTAGCGCAGATCGAGGGTGAACACCTTGTAGGTGAAGCCGACGCCGACGTTCCAGGTATTGTAGTCCGGCAGCGCGGTGTTCAGGTAGAAGGCGTCCGTCGTGCCCAGCCACTGATGGCCGTATTCACCCGACAGGTAGGCGCCGACGCCCGAGGTGCCGAACAGGTTGCTCGGGGCGGTGAACTTGGCGTTGACCGACGCGTAGGTCGAATCGAAGCCGAAGTTCAGGAAGTTCGGCGAATAGAACACCGAGCCGCCGAGCGCGAACATGTCGTTAAAGGTGTAGGTCGCCTTGCCGTAAACTTCGTAGAAGGACACGTCCTTCTTCATCGCGTTGCCGTTCAGGAGGACGTCTGCACCGGCGGGGCAGACAACGCCCGTGCTCGCGTAGTCGATGCACTGTCCACCCGGATACAGGTAGCCCCAGACACCGAAGTCGAGCGCCAGCGCGCCGAAGGTCGGGCGGATACCGCCGTACACGTCGACCTCAGCCGCAGCGCGGTTGGTGAAGGAGATGCTGTTGCCCGCGACACCGGCGTAAAGCTGCAGGTCGGGCGTGATGTTGTAGCGCGGCTCGAAATAGGCCGAGGCCGACGCATTGCGGTTCGACTGCGAGATGCCGCGGAACACGTAGTTGTTGGTGATGGCCGCGCCGAAGGCGACATCCCACGGCGACACCACCGCAACCGGAGGCGCCTTCTTGTAAACCTTCGCAGGAAGGTCGGCCGCCGCAGCCGATCCAGCGCTCAACCCCACCGCGACAAGCGCCGCGACCGACAAACCAATTTTCCTCATGACAATCCCCATCGCCGTTTTGACTTCAAATCGATCACCGAAAGCCGAAATCCCGGAATCGACTGCGTGAACTCGTGATCCGACTGTGCGAGGGGGACCGCTCCCGGGAAAGCAAAAAGCCGATGCAATTGCTGCCTTATTAGGCAATTGACGCTGTTCGGGCTCACCGCAAATCATGTTGTGGCTCGGTGTTGCTTTCCTGCAACAAGCCGTAGCGGCGTTCACGGCACAAAAGGCCTGGATTCCGCCCGATATGTCCGGTGCGGGAGCTTCCGCGCCGATCGCCCGGCCCTGACCACCCGCCCCATCCCGGCGTCCAGGTTCCAGGACGGGCGCCAACCCGAAAAATGCGGATCGGCGGCAATACACTGGTAACGATGTTCGCTCAGAAAGACTTCATCTGCCATGGGTAAAGGTGTGCCGATCCAAGGGACGCGCGCACTCCTGATGCAACTGATCAAGCGACCGATCGACAGCGAAGAACTGCCACCGCGCATTTACGCGGCGCTGGTCGATTCGATGTGTCAGAATTTCTCGGCGATCTTCGTCGGCTCGGTTTGTGCCACGGCCGCCGCGTTGATGACGGCATTGAAAACCGGCAATCCGTGGATATGGCCGTGCGCACTGGCGATCATCGTGATCGGAACCGCGCGCGCGTTCCAGATGCGCAAGTACGAGCGGCGCACCGAGGTTCTCACCCCGGAGCAGGCCGCTGATCTCGAGCCGCGTTATCGCATAGGCGCGGTGCTCTATGCCGGCGCGCTCGGCCTCTGGTGCGTTGTTGTCATCCTCGGCAGCAACGATCCCGTCGCCCATATGCTCTGTTCGACGGTGACCATCGGCTACACGGCCGGCGGCGCGGCGCGAAACTACGGCCGTCCGCTTATCGTCCAGCTTCATATTCTTCTGGCTTGCGGCCCGATGTCGGTCGCGCTGATGATTCACGGCGACTTTTACTATGTGGGCCTTGGTACGCTGCTGGTTCTGTTCTTCATCGGCCTGAAGCAGATCAACCTCAGCCTGCATTCGATCTTCGTGAAGGCGCTCGTGGCAAGCGAGAGCGAAGCCGCACTCGCTGCACAGTTCGACACGGCGCTGAACAACATGCCGAACGGCCTCTACATGATCAATGCCGACGGTCACGTGGCGGTGGTCAATCGCGCTTTCACCGAGATGATGAAGCTGAACAAGGACATCGTGCACGGCGACACCACCGTGCGGGATATCGTGTCGACGGCGATTGAAGCGAAAACGCTCTCGCAGGCCAGTGCCGACGCCATCGTCGCCGAAGTCAGCACGTCACGCGCCGGAGAAATCGTCACCATCGACGTCAATTCATCCGGCGAGCGCGCGCTGTGCTGGACATTCCAGCCCATGGAGGGCGGCGGCACCGTCGTTCTGGTCGAGGACATCACAGAACGCCGCAACGCCGAAGCCAAGATCAGCCACATGGCGCGGGTCGACGAACTGACCGGCCTGCCCAATCGCGTCAGCTTTCGCGCCGAGATCGAAAAGCTGCTGGCGGCGCCTCCGAATCTTACATCGCAATCGGCGTTGCTGTTCATCGATCTCGATCAGTTCAAGCAGGTCAACGACACGCTCGGCCATCCGTCGGGCGACAAGCTGTTGTGCGCGGTCACGGCCCGGTTGCGCCGCCTGCTCCGGCCGGAAGACTTCGTCGCACGGTTCGGCGGCGACGAGTTCGTGGTTTTCCAGCGCGGCATCCATTCTCCGGAAGACGCCGCTTCGCTGGCGCGCCGGATCGTCGATCGCCTGAGCGAGCGCTACGAGATCGATCAGCATCTGGTCGAGATCGGCGCCAGCATCGGCATCGCGATGACGTCGCCAGACGCCTCTGTCGACGTTCTGCTGAAGAATGCCGACATGGCGCTGTATCGTGCCAAGGCCGACGGCCGCGGCACCTTCTGCTTCTTCCGTGAGGAGATGGCGCATACCGTCGAGACACGGCGCGTGCTCGAACTGGATCTGCGCCATGCGCTCGCCCATGAAGAATTCGAGCTGTACTATCAGCCACTGGTCAACCTGAAGTCCGGCCGCATCTCCACCTGCGAAGCATTGCTGCGCTGGAATCATCCGACGCGCGGTTCGGTTTCTCCCGCCGATATCATTCCCGTCGTGGAAGACATGGGCCTTGTTGTCGATCTGGGACGCTGGATTCTGCGCAAAGCTTGCATGGAGTGCATGAAGTGGCCTGACCCGGTCAGCGTCGCGGTCAATTTCTCCTCGCAGCAGTTCCATCAGCGCGACGTCATGACGGAAGTCCGCTACGCGCTGGAAGTATCGGGTCTTCCGGCGCACCGCCTCGAAATCGAGATCACCGAATCGTCGCTGTTGCGCAACACGCAATGGACGCTCGATGTGCTGTCGCAACTGCGTGAGCTTGGGGTGCGTATTTCGCTCGACGATTTCGGCACCGGCTATTCGAGCCTCAGCTATCTGCATAATTTCCCGCTGCAGAAGGTGAAGATCGACCGCTCGTTCCTGGAGGACATCGGAAGCCAGCGGCCGTTGACGCTGCTGCGCGGCGTCGCGCGGCTGAGCGCCGATCTCGGCATGTCGGTGGTCGTCGAGGGCATCGAAACCAACGAACAGCTCGAACTGATCAGCGCGGAAGGCACCGTGACCGAAGCCCAGGGCTATCTGTTCAGCCGGCCGGTCCCGGCGCTGCGTGTGCGCGAGCTGCTCCGGGCCTCCCACGGCGCGGCGAGCAATTCTGTCATTCCGCTGCGGCAGACATTGCGCTGAAACGCGCGCCACGCGCAAATCCTCAACACTTTTTCTCTATCCAGCCATCCGCGCGAACCAAAGCTGTGACTTCACACGCCAGTTAAGGTTAACTCCGTCAAACCTTTGCCCTCGCGTTAAGAAACTATTAACTTGATGGCGCGGCTCGCAACGTCCGCTTGTGTCGGTCGGAGAAAAACAAATGGTTTCGGTGGTGCAGACCTCGGGCGGGCTATCCGAACGAAATAACTATCTGTTGGACTCCGTTGATTACCGGCTTGTCGAGACGCCGGCTGATCGGGAAGATATCTACCGGCTTCGCTATCGCGCATACCGCGGCGAAGGAGCGGTGGCTCCGAATCCGAGCCAGATGGTCTACGACCGCTACGACGACCTGCCGAATTCCTGGATTTTCGGGGTCTACCTCGACGGCGTCCTGATGAGTTCGCTCCGGATCAGCGTGGCCTCGCCGGACATGCCGGCATGTCCCTCACTCGATGTTTTCCCGGATCTGATCGAGCCGGAACTGGCGGCTGGGAAAGTGCTCGTCGATCCGACGCGGTTCGTTGCCGATCCCGATCGCGAGACCCGCTTTCCCGAACTGCCGTACATGACGCTTCGGCTCGCTTACGTGGCATGCGAATATTTCGAAGCCGATATCGGATTGGCCAGTGTCCGCGCGGAGCATCAGGCCTTCTACCGGCGGGTCTTCCTGCACAAGCCGATCAGCGGACCGCGCGACTATCCGGGTCTGATCAAGCCGATCTGCCTGATGGCCGTCGATTATCCGGCGATGCGCGAGCGGGTCTTTGAACGATATCCGTACTTCCGATCGAGCCTGTTCGAACGGCGCAAGCTGTTTGAACGAACGCAGCAGCCGGCAGACTCAGGGACAATCGTGAACCTGCCGGAATTCCCATTTCAGAAGGCCACCATCGCGCCGCGGTCCTGACGCGCGCACGGGACCCCGGCGGTCGCGTCACAGTCAATGTTCCCTGTTATCCAAGGGCTCCCGCTGCCGGCGGGGGCCTTTTTGCTTGGCACATTCACCATCGCGCCATATTCATATCGCATTAACCATCCGCACCAGTTTTACCGGATGTCAGGCATTTGAGTGTGTTCGGCAACCCCTCATCAAGGTTGACGGAACGTTCGTTTAACCAAGCCCCTGTAGACCGGACGCTTAGTCAGTTGAACCAGAGCGTGGAGGCTCCGGAATGAAATATCAGATGCGTATCCTCCAGGGATTGAAGCTGGCCGCTGTTCTGGCCGTGGCGCTGTCGATGGGCGCCTGCGCCAACAACAAGAACGGTATGGGCGGCGATGCCATGGCGGGCGCGGCCGTCCCGGGCAGCCAGCAGGATTTCGTGGTCAATGTCGGCGACCGTGTCTTCTTTGAAAGCGACCAGACCGAACTGTCCCCGCAGGCGATCGCGACCCTCGACAAGCAGGCGCAGTGGCTGCAGCAGTACAACCGCTACACCTTCACCATCGAAGGCCATGCGGACGAACGCGGCACCCGCGAATACAACATCGCGCTCGGCGCCAAGCGCGCGCAGTCGGTGCGCAGCTTCCTCGCCTCGCGCGGCATCGACCCGAGCCGCATGCGCACGATCTCCTACGGCAAGGAGCGCCCGGTGGCGGTGTGTAACGACATCTCCTGCTGGTCGCAGAACCGCCGCGCAGTCACGGTGCTGAACGCCAGTTCGTAACGCCGTCATTCATCTTGTCTAAAGCGGCGCCTGCGGGCGCCGTTTTATTTTGGTGCGGCGTTTCGCGGTGTCCCAAGCCATATTTTTGGCGTACTGCGACCGTCAATCTTGCTATAGCTTTGAAAGCGGCGCCCTTATCTTTTTCCGGGTCAAAATGTCATCCAGATTTCAAATTCGTCTGTGTGCGGTTCTCGCAATCGCTTGCCTTTGCCTGCCTGCCGGCGCGTTCGCGCAGCAGGACGACATGGATCCGGAGATGCGGATTGACCGGCTGGAAAACCAGCTCCGCACCCTGACCGGCCAGAACGAAGAACTACAGTATCGCAATCGCCAGCTCGAAGAGCAGCTCAGAGCGTTGCAGGGCGCGCAACCTGCACCGGGCAATCAGGCTGCCGCGCCGCAGGCCCAGCCCGCTCCGAATGCGGGCTACCAGCAAAATCAGGGCTATCAGCAGCCGCCTGCCGCGGGCGCAGCGCCTCCCGTCATCGCCGCGCCCGTCGCCAGCAGCGGCCGTCGCGGCGATGCTTTCGATCCGAGCCGCAATCCGAATGCGCCGGGCGTGCCGCGTGCGCTCGGCGGCGGCCAGATGCCGATGAACGAAGGTCAGGTGGGCGCACCGGGCGGTCGCGACGCTGGCGAACCGCTCAACCTGTCGAATGTCGGCGGCTCGCGCGATCCCTATGCCGCGCCGGCCCAGCGCCCGGCGCAGGCGGCGCCGAATGCGGCGGCCTCGCTCACCACCCTGCCGCCGTCTGCGAAGCCGCGCGACGAATTCGACCTCGGCATCGGCTACATCCAGCGCAAGGACTACGCCCTGGCCGAAGAGACCATGCGCAACTTCGCGGCGAAATATCCGTCCGACGCGCTGCTGCCGGATTCGCAGTACTGGCTCGGCGAGAGCCTGTTCCAGCGCCAGAAGTATCGCGACGCCGCGGAAGCGTTTCTCGGCGTGACGACGAAATTCGACAGTTCAGCCAAGGCGCCCGACGCGTTGCTGCGGCTCGGCCAGTCGCTGGCCGCGCTGAAGGAAAAGGAAGCGGCCTGCGCCGCGTTCGGCGAGGTCACCCGGAAATATCCGAAGGCGTCCAGCGGCGTGAAGCAGGGCGTCGCCCGCGAGCAGAAGCGCGTCGGCTGCTGATGTCCTTGCTCTGATTCAGCGCAAGGACTTTCGCCGGTTTTTGGGGCATCATCCGGTCAGACAACTGGACGCGCCTGCGCATGGCCAAAACCACACCAAAACCCGGATCGCGACCGCCCGAATCATCCCCCGTCAACGCCGCGGAAGCGAAACAGCTCTTCACGGATTGGAAAGACGTCCCCGCCGTCGTGCTCGCGGTATCGGGCGGTCCGGATTCCGTGGCCCTGATGTGGCTCGCCGCGCGCTGGCGGCGCGCGCTGAAAAAAGGACCGCGCCTTGTGGCTGTGACGGTCGATCACGGTCTGCGCCCGGAAGCCGCGCGAGAGGCGCGCGATGTGAAGGCACTCGCGAAGACCCTCGATATCGAACATCGCACAATGCGCTGGATCGGCGGCAAGCCGAAAACCGGCGTGCCCTCGGCGGCGCGGGAAGCGCGCTACGGATTGCTCGCACAGGTGGCGCAACGCCACGGTGCGTTGCATGTCGCCACGGCGCATACCCAGGACGATCAGGCCGAAACCGTCGTCATGCGCCTCTCGCGCGGCAGCGGCCTCACCGGACTGGCGGCGATGGCGCGGCAGTCGGGCCGCGACGGGCTAGTGCTGGTGCGGCCATTGCTGGATGTGCCGAAGTCGCGACTGATCGCGACGCTGAACAAGGCCGGCGTTGCGTTCGCCGACGATCCGACCAACCACGATCCGCGCTTCACCCGTCCGCGCCTGCGGGCTTTGATGCCAGCACTAGCGGCGGAAGGGGCCGACGCGCGGGGGCTGGCGAGGCTGGCGTCGCGCCTTGCACGTGCCAACGCGGCGCTCGAAATCATGGCGGATGGCGCAGAGCGTTACTTGGCAAGCATCGACACGGCGGTAGGCTTTGATCTGGCGGCATTTGCCGCGCTGTCCGAGGAAATCCGGGTTCGCCTGCTGCTGCGCGCGGTCAACCGCGCCGGGCATGAAGGACCGGCGGAACTCGGCAAGGTCGAGAGTTTGCTGCAGGCCATGGATATGGCCGCACGCCGCGCAAAGCCCAAGGCTGGGCGCATTCAATTCAAACAGACGCTCGCGGGCGCCGTTGTCAGCATCGCGGCTGGCCGGATTCAGATCGGCCCGGCACCCCGCAGGCGGCGGTAACCCTCTGGATTGCCTTAACCACTGTTGAAATAGGCCGGATGGACCGCCCTTATTTCACCCGGAATGGCATTAAGATGCGTTAAATAGTCCTGACGGGTTCCCTTGGCATCGGGGGAGGCCGCACCTAAATTGTACCGCAACCCGCACAAAACGTGTTGCAGGCTCAAGGATATGAGGCCGCCGATCAGCGGCCGCGAAGGAAACCCAATGAACGCCAATCTGCGCAATTTCGCCCTCTGGGTCATCATCGTCTTGCTGCTGTTGGCGCTATTCACGCTTTTCCAGAATCCGGGACAGCGGGCTGCCTCGCAGGATATTTCGTTCTCGCAACTGCTGACCGAGGTCGATCAGGGCCGCGTCCGCGACGTCGTGATTCAGGGGCCGGATATCAACGGCGCCTTCACCAACGGCTCGACCTTCCACACCTATGCGCCGGCCGATCCGAGCCTCATCAAGCGCCTGTATGACGCCAAGGTGTCGATCACCGCGAAGCCGCCGGGCGACAACGTGCCGTGGTTCGTGTCGCTGCTGGTGTCGTGGCTGCCGTTCATCGCGCTGATCGGCGTCTGGATCTTCCTGTCGCGCCAGATGCAGGGCGGCGCGGGCAAGGCGATGGGCTTCGGCAAGTCGCGCGCCAAGATGCTCACGGAAGCGCATGGCCGCGTGACGTTCGAGGACGTCGCAGGTGTCGATGAAGCCAAGCAGGACCTGCAGGAGATCGTCGAATTCCTGCGCGATCCCGGCAAGTTCCAGCGCCTCGGCGGACGGATTCCGCGCGGCGTGCTGCTGGTCGGCCCTCCGGGCACCGGTAAAACCCTGATCGCGCGTGCAGTCGCGGGCGAAGCCAACGTGCCGTTCTTCACCATTTCGGGTTCGGACTTCGTCGAAATGTTCGTCGGCGTCGGTGCAAGCCGCGTCCGCGACATGTTCGAGCAGGCCAAGAAGAATGCGCCGTGCATCATCTTCATCGACGAAATCGACGCGGTCGGCCGTCATCGCGGTGCTGGCTTGGGCGGCGGTAACGACGAGCGCGAGCAGACGCTGAACCAGTTGCTGGTCGAAATGGACGGCTTCGAGGCCAACGAAGGCGTGATCCTGATCGCCGCGACCAATCGTCCCGATGTGCTCGATCCCGCGCTGCTGCGTCCGGGCCGCTTCGATCGTCAGGTCGTTGTGCCGAATCCCGACGTGCAGGGTCGCGAGCAGATCCTCAAGGTTCACGTCCGCAAGGTGCCGCTGGCACCGGATATCAACCTCAAGACCATCGCCCGCGGCACTCCTGGGTTTTCAGGTGCGGACCTGATGAACCTCGTCAACGAGGCCGCGCTGACCGCCGCCCGCCGCAACAAGCGGATGGTGACGCAGGCCGAGTTCGAAGAGGCCAAGGACAAGGTGATGATGGGCGCCGAGCGCAAGTCGCTCGTGATGTCCGAGGAAGAGAAGATGCTGACGGCCTATCACGAAGGCGGCCACGCCATCGTCGGCCTCAACGTGCCCGCGACCGATCCGATCCACAAGGCGACGATCATTCCGCGCGGCCGTGCGCTCGGCATGGTCATGCAACTGCCGGAACGCGACAAGATGTCGATGTCGCTGGAGCAGATGACCTCGCGCCTCGCCATCATGATGGGTGGGCGTGTTGCGGAAGAACTGATCTTCGGCCGCAACAAGGTTACCTCCGGTGCATCGTCGGACATCGAGCAGGCAACGCGCCTTGCCAAGATGATGGTGACACGCTGGGGCCTGTCGGACGAACTCGGCACGGTGGCCTATGGCGAGAACAACGACGAAGTATTCCTCGGCATGCAGGTCAACCGCCAGCAGAACGTCTCCGAAGCCACCGCGCAGAAAATCGACTCCGAAGTGAAGCGCTTGGTCGAGGAGGGCTACAACGAGGCAACGCGCATCCTCACCGAGAAGCGCGACGATCTCGAAACGCTGGCCAAGGGTCTGCTCGAATTCGAAACGCTGTCCGGCGACGAGATCACGGATTTGCTCAACGGCAAGCGGCCGAACCGCGAGTCGGTGCTGGAGCCCACCGGTCCGCGTACCTCGGCGGTGCCGCCGGCCGGCAAGCCGCGTCCGCGCCCGGATGCGGGCCTCGAGCCGCAGCCGCAGGCATAAGCGATCACAGCATCAATTAAAAAAGGCCGGTCTTCGGACCGGCCTTTCTGTTTGTGCCTATCCTAGTTCAGACAGGATGCCATCGCTGCCGTCACCCTGAGGTGCACGGCTCTTGCCGTGCCTCGAAGGGCGACGGCCCGGTGGATAGAGTTACGCGCGTGCCGCACATCCTTCGAGGCTCGCAAGGGCTCGCACCTCAGGATGACGCGAGGCTTGCCTTGCGGGCTCTGTCCGGAATGCCGGTCAGCCCCGCAGCAGCGCGGCTTGACCCGCCCTTGCATTCGCCGCACGCATGAATCCTTCTTGCGGATGACCTGATGACCACCCCGACACATCCAGACCATTTCCATGCGCCGGCCTACTGGTCGCCCAAGGCGATCATGCCCGGCATCTACGCCATTTCGCCAATGCTGCCGGGGACCATCGCGTTCGGCATGGCCTTCGGCGCGCTCTGCGCCCAGAAGAACTTCACGCTGTCCGAAGTGCAGGTGATGATGGCTTTCGTCTATGGCGGGCTGTCGCAGTTCGTCGCCGTCTCGTCCTGGCCCGATACCCTGACCGTGTCGTCGATCGCGACGCTGGCGCTGCTCACCGCCACCGTGAACATCCGCTTTTCGCTGATGAGCGCCAGCCTTCGTCCATGGTTCGGCACGCTGCCCGCCTGGCAGGCTTATCCGTCAATGCTGCTCGTGACCGACGGCGGCTGGCTCGCCGCCACGCGCTATCGCAATCACGGCGGCGCGGATGCCTCGTTCTTCGTGGGCGGCGGCATCGTGCTTTACATCGTCTGGTTCTTCGCCTCGGTGCCCGGCTATCTGCTGGCCGGACAGCTGAGCGATCCAAAGAAATACGGCGTCGATCTCGTGGTGCCCGCGTTCTATGCGGCGATGCTGGTGCCGGCATGGAAGGGCCCGCGCCGCGCGATCCCATGGGCGGTCGCAGGCGTGATAGCGCTCGCCGTGCATTGGCTGGTGGCGGGCTGGTGGTTCATCATCGCGGGCGCCGTCTCCGGCGCGATCAGCGCCGGATTGATGGACGATCCGCCAACTCCCGATCCGCAGGGATAGCACGCATGAGCGACTTCCTGCGCTCCGATGTGATGATCGCGTTCGTGGTGATGACGGCGGTGACGGTCGCCTCGCGCCTCGGCGGTTACTGGCTAATGGGCTACGTCACCATCACACCGCGTGTCCGGCGCATGCTCGACGCACTGCCCGGTTCGATCATCGTTGCGGCGTCGCTGCCCGTTGCGGTGAATGGCGGCGCGGTGGTGCTGTTCGCCATCGGCGCCGCGGTCGCGATCACCATCATCCGCCGCAACGAGTTCGTCGCCGTCATCACCGGCATGGCGGTCGCCGCGCTGGCCCGCGCGATGGGATTCAGCGGCTAATTCATGCTGCATTGCGAATTTGAATCGAGAGTCAGCTAATGACTTGCCAGCGCTTTTGAACTGGTGTTCACTTCTTTTAGGGAGATAAACGCCGTCAATGGTTTACAGGCGAACTCATCAGGTCGTGAAACGCCTTGCGGCGCGCCGCAATGCAATCCTTGCCGCCGCTCGTGACGCCGCCGCCGAAGGCGGAATGTCCGCGGTCCAGATCGCGCCGGTCGCCGCCCGCGCCAATGTCGCGGCCGGCACGGTGTATCGGTACTTCCCCTCCAAGGCCGACCTGATTTCCGAACTGATCGCGGATGTCTCGCGCGCCGAACTGACCGCGATCCGCCGCGCCGCAGACGCCGCGCCCGGACCATCCTCGGCGCTGGCGGCCGCCGTGACCACCATCGCGGTCCATGTGGTTTCGAATCGCAAACTCGCCTGGGGCATCCTCGCCGAACCGGTCGATGTGGATGTCACCGCCTCGCGCCTCGCCAGCCGCCGCGAGATTTCGGCCGAAGTCGAGACGCGGATCGAGGCGGCCGTGCGCGCGGGCCATTTGCCCGCGCAGGATATTCCCCTCGCCGCCACCGCGCTGATCGGCGCGCTGCATGAATCGCTGGTGGGGCCGCTGGCGCCGCCGGATATCGAAGACCCGGTCAAGCTGCGCGATTCGGTTCAGGCGATCACGCTGTTCGCGCTGCGCGCCGTCGGCGTGCTCGATGCCCGCGCCCGCGGCCTTGTGGTGCAGGCGGTGATGCCAGTGATGCCCGCGCGGCGGGAACAAGGCGCGCTCGCCGGTTAGCCGATGTGCGGTGCTGCGCCACCCGCTTTGGAACTGTTCAAAATCAACCGGATATGCTTGGTAACCCGGAATAACTGCGCGAACGGAACGCGCGGTATCTGGAGATAACACATGTCCATCATGATGCCGGAAGCAGACGCGGCGGTGCTGGCCCGTCGTGATGAGATCGTCGCCGCCTTGCGTCAGATCGTGCCGGGCGAAGGCGTCATCGCGAGCGAGCGCGAGATGCAGCCCTATGAGTCGGACGCGCTGACCGCCTATCGCCAGCCGCCGATGGTCGTGGTGCTGCCCGACACCACCGAGCAGGTCTCGCAGGTCCTGAAATACTGTCACGACAACGGCATCAAGGTGGTGCCGCGCGGCTCCGGCACCTCGCTGTCCGGCGGTTCGCTGCCGCTCAAGGACGCGGTGCTGCTCGGCCTCGGCAAATTCAAGCGCGTGCGCGAGATCGATTTCGAGAATCGCGTCGCCGTGGTCGAGCCCGGCGTCACCAACCTCGCCATCAGCCAGGCGGTGGCACACGAAGGCTTCTATTATGCGCCCGATCCCTCCTCGCAGATCGCCTGTTCGATCGGCGGCAATATCGGCGAGAATTCCGGCGGCGTGCACAGCCTGAAATACGGCATGACCACCAACAACGTGCTCGGCTGCGAACTGGTGCTGATCACCGGCGAGATTCTCCGCATCGGCAGCAAGGCGCCCGAAGGCTGCGGCTACGACGTTATGGGAGTTATTACGGGCTCCGAAGGACTGCTCGGCGTGGTGACCGAGATCACCGTGCGCATTCTCAAGAAGCCGGAAACCGCGCGCGCGCTGATGGTCGGTTTCTCGGAAGTGGAAGCAGCCGGGCGCTGCGTCGCCGACATCATCGGCGCGGGCATCATTCCGGGCGGCATGGAGATGATGGACAAGGACGCCATCCACGCCGCCGAAGCCTTCGTCCACGCCGGTTATCCGCTGGACGTCGAGGCGCTGCTGATCATCGAACTCGATGGACCGAAAGTCGAAGTGGATGAACTGATCGCGCGGGTGGAAAAGATCGCGCTCGGTTGCGGCTCCACCACCTGCCAGATTTCGAATTCGGAACAGGAGCGGCTGCTGTTCTGGGCGGGCCGCAAGGCCGCGTTTCCGGCAGTGGGTCGCATTTCGCCGGACTATCTCTGCATGGACGGCACCATTCCGCGCGGCAAGCTGCCGGATGCACTCGCCGGCATCCGCGATCTTGGCAAGAAATACGGGCTGCGCTGCGCCAACGTGTTCCACGCCGGTGACGGCAATCTGCATCCGCTGATCCTTTACGACGCCAACATTCCCGAAGAGATGGACAAGGCCGAAGCGTTCGGCGCCGACATCCTGCGGCTCTGCGTCAAACTCGGCGGCGTCCTCACCGGCGAGCATGGCGTCGGCGTCGAGAAGCGCGACCTGATGCCGGAAATGTTCAGCGACATCGATCTCGCCCAGCAGCAGCGGCTGAAATGCGCGTTCGACACGCAGGGCCTGCTCAATCCGGGCAAGGTGTTTCCCACCCTGCACCGCTGCGCCGAACTCGGCCGCGTCCATGTCCATCATGGCAAGCTGGCCTTCCCGGACATTCCACGGTTCTGATTTTCAAAATTTTAGATGGATGCGCGGGTCATGCCAGCGCATGACAATCGGTGAACGAGGCCACTCTTGGATACCCTGAAAGTACGTGACCCGAAGGATGTTGAGCAGGCGGTGCGCGACGCCATCGCTGCCGAACAGCCGCTGGAAATCGTCGGCCATGGCAGCAAGCGCGCCATCGGCCTGCCGATGGCCACCAATGCGGTGCTGGACCTGTCGGCGCTGAACGCCATCACCTCCTATGAGCCGAACGAACTCATCATCACCCTTGAGGCCGGCGCGCCAATGGCCGACGTTCTGTCGCTGCTGGATTCCAAGAATCAGGAATTCGCCTTCGATCCGATGGACACGTCGGTGCTGCTCGGCACGCCGCGCGGACAGGGCACCATCGGCGGCATGATCGCGGCGGGCCTTGCCGGGCCGCGGCGGATCAAGGCTGGCGGCGCGCGCGACCATCTGCTCGGCGCCTATGCGGTGTCGGGCTTCGGCGACTCGTTCAAGACCGGCGGCAAGGTGGTGAAGAACGTCACCGGCTATGACCTCTGCAAGCTCTTGGCCGGATCGTGGGGCACCCTGTCGGTGATGACCGAGGTGACGCTGAAGGTGCTGCCCAAGGCGGAGAGCGAGCGCACGCTGGTGCTGCATGGACTCGACGATGTCACGGCGAACCGGGCGATGACCACGGCGCTCGGCTCGTCCTTCGATGTGTCCGGCGTGGCGCATCTGCCGGCGTCGTCACTGCGGGATGGCGCGGCGGTGAACGGCTTTGACGCTTCGCGCGCGGCCACGCTGGTGCGCCTTGAAGGCATTGGCGCCTCGGTGGTGGATCGCGCACGTTCGGTCAGCACCCTGCTGGCCTCGTTCGGAACCGTGGACATGATCGAGGATGCGGCGTCAGCGGCGATATGGACCTCGCTCCGTGACGTTGTGCCGTTCGCGGCCTCCGGTCCGCTCGGCGCATGGCCGGTGTGGCGCATCGTCTGCCCGCCCGCCTCCGGCGGCGCGTTCGGTCAGGCGCTGGCGCGCGATACCGGCGGCGACGTGTTCTACGACTGGGGCGGCGGGCTGATCTGGGCGGCGTTGCCGCCATCGCCCGATGCCCACGCCGCCCTGCTCCGCGAGCGGCTGAACGCGATCGGCGGTCATGCCACGCTGCTGCGCGCCACCGATCAACTGCGCAACACCGTCAGCGTGTTCCATCCGCAGGAACCCGGCGTCGCCGCGCTGGGCCAGCGCGTCAAGGCGAGCTTCGACCCGCGCAACATTCTGAACCGCGGCCGGATGGTGCGCGCATGATCCGGACGACCACACCATGAAGACCGAATTTTCCCTCGCCCAGCTTGCCGATCCGGACATTCAGGAAGCCGACAAGATCCTGCGCAAATGCGTGCATTGCGGGTTCTGTACCGCGACCTGCCCGACCTATGTCCTGCTCGGGGACGAACTCGACAGCCCGCGCGGCCGCATCTACCTCATCAAAGACATGCTGGAGAACGACCGCGCGCCGACGCAGGAGGTCGCCAAGCATATCGACCGCTGCCTCTCCTGCCTCGCCTGCATGACCACCTGCCCTTCGGGCGTGAACTACATGCATCTCGTCGATCAGGCGCGGGTCAAGGTCGAGGAAGAATACGCGCGGCCGTTGCCGGAGCGGTTCCTGCGCGGCGTGCTGGCTTATGTGCTGCCGCGCCCCGGCGTGTTCCGGCTCGGCATGATCGCCGCCCGGTTCGCCAAGCCGTTCGCCGCATTGCTGCCGGGACCGACAGGCGCGACCGCGCCGACATTCTTCGACCGGGTGCGGGCGATGCTGGCGCTGGCTCCGGCGCGCCTGCCGCAGCCCGGACCCGCGAGAGGAACGATCTTCCCTGCCGAGGGCGAGAAGCGCGGCCGTGTGGCGCTGCTGCAGGGCTGCGCGCAGCAAGTTCTGTCTCCCGGCATCAACCAGGCGGCGATCCGCATGCTGACCCGCAATGGCATCGAGGTGGTGCTGGTGGCGGACGAGCAGTGCTGCGGCTCACTGACCCATCACATGGGCCGCGACGACGATGCGCTGGCGCGTGCCAGGGCCAACACCGATGCCTGGACCAGGGAGGCCGCGAGGGGCGGCCTCGACGCCGTTCTGGTGACCACGTCCGGCTGCGGAACGACCATCAAGGACTACGGCTACATGCTGCGCGAAGACGCGGCCTATGCGGCGAAAGCCGCGCGCGTCTCGGCTCTGGCGAAGGATGTGACCGAGTATCTCGGCTCGCTCGACATCGCGTGGCCGCAGGACAAAAACGATCTCGTCGTCGCGTATCACTCCGCATGTTCGTTGCAGCACGGACAGAAAATCACGCAGCTTCCGAAAGAATTACTTTCCAAGAGCGGATTCGTGGTGAAAGATGTGCCGGAGAGTCATCTGTGTTGCGGCTCGGCGGGAACGTACAACATCCTCCAGCCCGGCATTGCAAAGCGGTTGCGCGAACGCAAGGTCGCCAACATCGCGTCGACGAAGCCGGATATCATCTCCGCCGGCAACATCGGGTGCATGGTGCAGATCGGCTCGGTGGCAAGTACCGACGGAACGTCCGTCCCTGTGGTGCATACGATTGAACTGCTCGACTGGGCGACAGGCGGTCCTCGACCGGATGCGTTGACGAGTTCGATGAAGGGCGCCCGTATCGGGAATGCCTGAACGCCGCGAAGGTGGAATCGGCGAAAACAGGAGGACGATGATGGCTAAAGGCAAAAAGAAGTCGAAGAACAAAAAAGACAAAAAGGCGAAGAAGGCCAGCAAGATGCTGATGGCAAAGAAGGCCGCCAAGAAGACTTCGAAGAAGGCGTCCAAGAAATCGGCGAAAAAGGCCGCGAAAAAATCAGCCAAGAAAGCTGCAAAGAAAACCGCAAAAAAAGCCGCCAAGAAATCTGCGAAGAAAACAGCCAAGAAGGCGACCAAGAAAGCCGCCAAGAAGTCGGCAAAGAAAACCGCCAAAAAATCCGTCGCCAAGAAGGCTGCCGCTCCCAAAGATGCCGCGCCCAAGAAGGCGGCTCCGAGGAAGCGCGCACCCAAGCCCGCTCCCGCGCCGGCTCCAGAGCCCGCTCCGGCGACGATCGAATCGAGCTGGTCCAGCCCGGCTCCGTCTCACGACACGGCTCCGAGCTGGTCCAGCAATTCCAGCGACGAGGGGACCGGAAGCTGATCGCTTTTCCGCGCTGGGAATATCAGCGCACCGGATCCATCCGGATTTGCCTTTGATTCAGGCAATCTCTGAACGCAATACAGGCCCGGTGGATAAACCGCCGGGCCTTTTTTTTAAATCAGGAGAGCAGCGGCGACCAAGCCGGGTCCGATGCGAAGCCCGGGGTCGGCACCTTCTGTTCGTTACGGCCGGAAATATCCACCGTGTAGAGCGACGGCCCGCCGCCGGTATCGCGGAAGAACATCACGACGCGGCCGTTCGGCGCAAACGTCGGGCCTTCATTGTGATAGCCCGAGGTGAGAATGCGTTCGCCTGATCCGTCCGGCTTCATGATGCCGATCGCGAACTGTCCGCCGCCCTGCTTGGTGAACGCGATGTAGTCGCCGCGCGGCGACCACACCGGCGTCGAATAACTGCCGTCGCCGAACGAGATGCGCTGCGCCGCGCCGCCGCCGGCACCCATCACATAAATCTGCGGTTTCCCGCCGCGATCGGACTCGAAGCAGATCCGGCTAGCGTCCGGCGCATAGGACGGCGAGGTGTCGATCGCCGGCGTGTCGGTCAGGCGCGTGGTGGATTTCGAGCGCAGGTCCATCACGAACAGGTTGGAGTTGCCGCCCTGCTGCAGGCTCATAATGATGCGCTGGCCGTCCGGTGAGAACCGGGGCGAGAACGACATGCCGGGGAAATTGCCGACGATCTCGCGCTGGCCGGTTTCGACATTGAACAGATACACGCGCGGGTCACCCTGGCCGTATTCCATATAGGTGATTTCCTGCGTGGACGGCGAGAAGCGCGGCGTGATGACAAGGTCAGCACCGCGCGTGAGGTAGCGCACGTTGGCGCCGTCCTGATCCATGATCGCCAGTCGCTTGATGCGGCGCTCTTTCGGGCCGGTCTCGTCGATGAACACCACGCGGCTATCGAAGTAGCCTTTCTCGCCGGTGAGACGCTCGTAGATCTGATCCGAAATGATATGCGCGATCCGGCGCCATGATTCCGGCGACGTGAAATACTGCTGGCCCGTGAGCTGCTGCGCCTGCGGCACGTCCCACAGACGGAATTCCGCCTTGAGGCGGCCGTCGCCCTGGCGCGTGGCGCGGCCGGTGACGAGCGCCTGCGCGTTGATCTGGCGCCAGTTGGCGAACTGCGGCGGCACGTCGATGTTGGAGATGCGCTCGATATACGCCGCCTGATCGATCGGCGCGAACAGCCCGCTACGCTTGAGGTTGTTGGTAATGACCTGCGAAATGCCGGCGCCGACATTGGCGTCGCCCTGCGTACCTGCCACGAAATTCGGGATCGCGATCGGAATTGGCTGGAAATTGCCCTCGGTGACGGTAACGCGCGCCTGCGCCAATGCCTGCCGCATCGGCGACGCCAGCAGAAGTCCGGCCGAGGCCACACCCGTCAGCATCCGGCGGCGTGACAGTCCCGAAACGCTGGTTTCGCCGATCGCCTGCAGTCCGTCGTTCAAATCTCGCATGCTCATCCAAACTTCATTCTGGCGGCGATGGCGCCGCTTGTGATCTGTCGAGGCATCAATCCCAATGACGCCGTCATGAAAACTTTTCAGTGAAAGCCGGTTCGAAGAATTTCCATTCATCGAAATAAGCGGCCGGCAAATTATAGGGCTGGCACTCGATGATCGCGCGCTGCGCGCTCTCCTGATAGACGCGGAAATACGGGCTTGATCCGCCTGGCAACGGCACAGGCATGGTTTCCAGCGTGCCGTCACGCTTCAGACGGATGGTGAAAACCGCCTCGACCTTCTGCGCTTCGATGCCGCCATAGGGTTTCTTCCAGCAGCGCTCGACCTGCTGGCGGAACATCGCGCCCCATGTTGCCGAATTGTCCGCAGCCGAGCCGCGCGCCGTGCCGAGCGAGGCCTGCGAGTTCAACGCTGCGCCCGTGATGGAGGCGCGCGTCGGATCGCGCTTGTCCAGCAGGGCCGCGATCTTCGACTGGTCGAACACGCGCTCGGCCTTCTTGGCTTCCTCGGCCTTGGCCTTGGCTTCCGCCCTGGCCTTGGCTTCGGCTTTCGCCTTGGCCTCTGCCTTCGCCTTCGCCTCGGCTTTCGCCTTGGCCTGCGCGTCAGCCTTGGCCTTGGCTTCCGCCGCAGCCTTGGCCTCTGCCTCTGCGGCTTCCTTCGCTTCCGCAACCGCCGCGGCTTTCGCTTCGGCCTTGGCTTTCGCGTCCGCCGCAGCCTTGGCTGCCGCTGCAGCCTCCGCTTTGGCTGCTTCCTTGGCCGCTTCGGCAGCAGCCTTGTCGTCGGTCTTGGGCTGTTCTTTCGGCGCAGCTTCGGTGACGACCGGCGGCTTCTTGTCGTCGATCTTGCCGACGGCATCGTCCACCGGCGGCTTTGCCTCGGCGACCTTCTCCACCAGCGGCTTCGGATTGTCCTTCTTGCCGGTCTTCATGCCGGCCATCGCCTTGGCGTATTGATCGGCGGAAATGATATCGACGGGAACGGAATCCTCCGGCATCGACTCGAAGGCCTTGGTCGAGAACGACACAAGACCCCAGCCGATCACCAGGGCATGCAACGCGACAGACGCTGCAACTGTCTTGTCGATCTTCACGTCAGGTTCCCTGCTCGACCTCGGTCACCAGAGCCACGCGCTTGAAGCCCGCAGCGGACAACCGTCCCATCACGCGCATCACCGTACCGTAATCCACCTTCGTGTCGCCGCGAACAAAGATACGCTCGTCCATGCCGCCCCGCGCCTGGGTAATTGCCGTCAATTTTGGCACCAGTTCGTCCATCGCGATCTCGGTGTTGTTGAGAAACACCTTGCCGCTGAGCTGGACCGAGAGCGTCAGCGGCTCCTTGTCCTGATCGAGACTCTTGGCCGCCGTCTGCGGCAGGTCCAGCGGCACGCCCACGGTGAGCAGCGGCGCCGACACCATGAAGATGATCAGCAGCACCAGCATCACGTCCACCATCGGGGTGACGTTGATCTCGGCCATGACATTGGCGCGGCGATAACGGCCGCGTCCGCCGGACGACCCGCCTCCCATGTTCATGCCCATAACCGGACCTCCGAAATTGAGACCTAACCCGCGAGGGTCAGGCGCGCTCGTCGATCTGACGCGACAGGATCGCCGAGAACTCGTCAGCGAAACCTTCAAGCCGCTGGGCCTGGCGGTTCACCTCCGAGGTGAACTTATTGTAGAAAATTGTCGCCGGAATTGCGGCGATCAGGCCGATTGCTGTGGCGAACAGCGCCTCCGCGATGCCGGGCGCGACCACCGCCAGCGAGGTATTCTTGGACGCCGCGATGGACTGGAAGCTCGACATGATGCCCCAGACCGTGCCGAACAAGCCAACGAACGGGCTCGCGGAGCCGACCGTCGCCAGCACCAGCAGCCGCCGGTCCAGGCGCTCGACCTCACGGGCAATCGACACGCTCATCACCTTGTCGATCCGCATCTGAAGGCCCGCGAAGGAACGGGAATGGCTCTCGAACGAGCGCTTCCATTCGCGCATCGCCGCCACGAACAGCGCCGCCATCGACTGCGTCGGCTTGGCCGCCAGCGCGCGATACAATTCGTCGATCGACTGGCCCGACCAGAACGCCTGCTCGAAACGGTCCATCGCCTTGCGGGTGCGCGAATACAGGATGATCTTGTCGATCGCGATGGCCCAGACCCACACGGAGCAGGCCAGCAACCCGAGCATGATCGTTTTGACGACGAAATGCGCGTGCCAGAACAGCGAAATCAGCGATACGTCAGCGGAGGCCAGCGGCAGGGCCGACTGCGCAACGTCTGCTGGATTCATGATCGGTATCCTCTCAAGGCGACTATCCCAGGTTCACGCGAAGGCCGCATGGCTGCAGCCACGAACGGCCGCCGCAGCGAAACACCAACGCTGCCGATCGCCCCGTTCCGGTTTCGTGTCGCGTGGGGTGGCCTGTCCCAAGGAGTCTGTCCCAAGGCCGGGCCCTGAATCCCCTGCTAACGTGTCAAAACGAGGGCTACCGGCGGCCCTTCAGCTCACCTCACCAGACGCTCTTCATGGTTAAGGCTGGGTTACCGTGACGCATCCGTGGCCGGAAAATGGCTTTGCTAACCGCAAGCTGTGACAGTCCGGCGACCATCCCCGCCCGGAATCAGGGCGCGGGCTGCGACACGGTCCGGTCCCTGCGGAACATCGGCTTGAGGAGGTGAGGAAAGAGGTAGATCGGGAACTGCGACAGCGCAAAATACAGCCAGGTCAGGCCCGGCAGCCCGCCATTGGCCGCGGCCAGCATCAGGCCGAGATTGCGCTGGGACACCATGAAACCGAGCGCCCACGCCCGCTCATGGCCCGCCTTGCGGAAGACCAGTACAGTCAGACCCAGCAGCGCCACCGCCGCGGCAAATGCCAGCAGGGTCACGAGCAGGACGCCGACTGGATCGGCCCAGAAGCTCATTGCCACCGACCCGAGCAGGCCGCTGACAAGCACCAGAAGGACGATTACGGTGAAGCCGTCGATGGCCTGACTGTAGCGCACGATGGCGGCCGGACCCGCCAGCCGCCTGATGACCGTGGCCACCACGATCGCGCCCGCAAGAAGTCCGATCAACTTCAATCCAAGCGCCAGCGGCGAGATGCTCAGCGCCGATCCGAAAAATATCGACGCGATCAGCGGCGCCGTGAACGGCACCATCGCCGTTGTGGTCACCAGGGTAATGAGAACCAGCGTCGCATCCAGTCCCATCAGCGCCACCAGTGCGGGCGCCGAATTCATCGGCGAGGTGACGGACTGCAGCATCACCCCGAGAAAGAGTTCGGGCGAGGCCTGATCGAGACGGACGATCAGGCTGCCCGCCCCGAACAGCACCGGAATTCCCACCGCGCTCCACAGCGTCGCGCCGATCACCAGCATCGGTCGCGACAGATGGCTCCGCAGCGCCGCCACATCGACCCGCGTGAATGAAATGCAGAGCAGCACGAAAACGGAATGCGAAATATAGGGCTTGAGCATTTCACCGAGCGGAGGCACCGCAAGGCCGATGAAGACCAGCGCCGCGAGCGCGCGCGTGCCCTGGCGGCCAAGCCAGGCGAGCGCCGCCACAGGCAACGCCAATGATTTCTGCAAAGACATGAGAACCTTCGGAATCAAAAATCCGGACAACAGGCGAGAATGCGCCGACGCGCAGGAAATCAGCCAGCCCGGATGCCGTTGCAGGACACGGATCGCCACCAGCGGCGGCGAGATGAGGTCACATGCATGATCATGCCGCGATGATACGTATCCCGCCTGCGATGGCAACCCGAAAGCCGGATTGGGCTTTCAATGCTTTGTCGAATGGACCGGATGGGGTTTACTCCGCCGATGACGTCCACGGTGCCCACACCCCATGACATCGGCGCGGCCCGGCCGCAGGGATTTTTCGTTCCTGCGGTTCTGATCCTGTCGAATCTGGTGCCGCTCGCGGGCCTGCTGTGGTGGGGCTGGGATGCTTTCGTCCTGCTCTGCCTGTACTGGCTCGAGACAGCGGTGATCGGATTCTGGACCATCCTGCGGCTGGTGACGATGTCGCGCAATCCCGGCTCCGCCGCAGGGCGCAGCATCGCGGGTGCGCTCGCGCTCGGTGGATTTTTCACGGTGCATGCCGGCCTGTTCATGACCGTGCACATGTTGTTCATTTTCACGCTGTTCGCAGGCCCATGGGCCGCGAAAATTCACGACGGGCGGGACTTCATCCGCCTGACCGTCATCGGCATGGGCCTGTGGATTCCTCTTGTAGCGATGTTCGCCGGCCAGGGCGCGATCTTCATCAACGATGCGGTCAATCGCTTCGTGTTCGGCAAGGCCATGCCGGGCGGCACGGACACCGGCGATGTTGTCGGCGGCCTCTACAAGCGCATCGTCATCATGCACGTGGCGATCCTGGGCGGCGCGTTCATCGCGCAGGCGATCGGCAGGACCGCGCCGCTGATCGTGCTGGTGCTGATCAAGACCGCGCTGGAAATCCGGCTTCAAATGCAGATGCGGAGGGAAAGCTCCCTCTCCCCGCCTGCGGGGAGAGGGTTGGGGTGAGGGGCAAAGCCCTGCCACAATGAAGATGAATCAGCCCCTCACCCGGATTGCTATGCAATCCGACCTCTCCCCGTAAACGGGGAGAGGTTAACTCCCGCACAAAACAAAACCGCCCGCCTGTTTCCAGGCGAGCGGTTCATTGGCCGTCAGGGAGACGGGGGCGTTATCCCTGCTGCGGCTGATCGTTCGATGGCGCCGGACGCTGCTTGTGCTGCGCCATGAAGGCGTCGAACTCTTCCTTGTCCTTGGCGTGGCGCAGGCGGTCGAGGAAATCCTTGAACTCGGTCTGCTCTTCCTCGAGACGGCGCAGCGTCTCCATCCGGTAGTCGTCGAAGGCGCGGTTGCCGCTGGATGGCGCATAGAATCCGCGGCCTTCCATGCGGCTGCGCATCCGCTCCATTTTCCACTGCATGCGTTCCATCTTGTCGGCAAAACGGCCGTGACGATCGTGCGACCAGCAACCCATGTTTCTGCTCCAGAGTGAGTAAGCGAGAGCGGCCAGACCCAGCGGCCACCAGATGATGAAACCGGCGACGATCAGGATGATGCGGCCGGGGTGAAAGCCGGGGCGCCATTCATGCCGCCAGCCGTGATTGTCGTTCCGAGGACCGTCCCAGGCGGGGCGGCCCCATCTGTCGAAATGTGCGGTGTTGGCGTGTGCCGTGTCGGCCATGGCCTTCCTCCCTTGCTCACGTCACCGTGAATGTAAATAACATTTACATAGATAAACCGGACAGGGATTTTGTCAAGCGGAGCGGTTGTCGCAGCCCTGAAAATTATTTGCGCGCCGGTTCCGGCGGCCGCTGGTCGGTCGGAAAGCCGAGGCCTTTCAGATAGATCAGCACCCCGGCCTCCAGCAGGTCCTCGGCGGACATCGGCAGCTTGCGCCGCGCCGCATCCCCTCGTCCGAACAGCGAGGCGATGCCGTGGGACATCGACCAGATATGGAGCGCCATCATCATCGCGGGCGGACGCGGCACGTTGGGCGGCGCCATCGCCACCAGCCGTTCGGACGCTGCACGAATCACGGCGAAGGCGCGCTCACCGGCCAGCAACAGCGCGGGATTGGTCTCGATCGGGACGCCGGATTCGAACATTGCCGAGTAATAAGCAGGGTTTTCGCGCGCGAAGGCGAGATAGGCCTTGCCGATCCGCTGGAACGCCGTCGGCGTATCGGGGCGGCCGTCATCCCAGGCCGCGGCAAGCTGCGCCTCGAACTGCTCGAATCCCTGCTGCGCGACGCTTGCCAGCAGTTCGTCGCGGTCGCGGAAATGGCGATAGGGCGCAGCCGGACTGACGCCCGCTGACCGCGCGGCCTCCGCGAAGGTGAAGCCCGCCGGGCCCTTGCTCGCGATCAGGTCCAGCGCCGCCTGCATCAGCGCTTCTCTCAGATTGCCATGGTGATAGCCGCCTTCGCGGCGGCCGCGGGATTTGTGCCAGCTCATCGGTCGATCATGCTCATGTAAGGTTCTTTTACATGAGTTGGCCGCCTGTCACCAGTAGCGGCAGATGTTCAAGCGGCGTCCTGATCGGCCTTCATGGCGATGCGCAGTGCCTTCGGAATCGGCCGCGCGCGACCGCCGGACACGAACGCAACCTTGACCCGCGCTTCCACCAGCACGTCGTCGCCGCGCCGCACCTCCTGCGCCAGCGTGATGGAAGCGCCCTTCACCTCCGCGGGCAGCGTGACGATGTCGAGCAGATCATCCATCCGCGCCGGTTTCAAATATTCGATCTGCATCGCACGCACCACAAATGCAAAGCCCGGCGCTTCGTTCTCGGCTTCCGCGAACAGCGCGCGCTGGTCCGCGCCGAGCAGCCGCAGATAATTGGTCCGCCCGCGCTCCATGAAGCGCAGATAATTGGCGTGATAGACGATGCCGGTGAAATCCGTGTCCTCGTAATAGACGCGCACCTGCATGAGGTGGCGGCCGTCGCGGATCGAGCCGTCGAGATGCGGCAGATGGGTGTCACTCATGACAAGGCTCATTCTTCGGGATCGAACATGCCGAACTGCGCGACATCGCGCGAGGGTTCGGCAAGGCCGAGATGCTTGAACGCATGCGAGGTCAGGAGCCGCCCGCGCGGGGTGCGTTGCAGGTAGCCGCACTGGATCAGATACGGCTCGATAATGTCCTCGATCGCATCGCGCGGTTCCGACAGCGCCGCGGCCATGGTCTCGACGCCCACCGGGCCGCCGCCGTAGTTCAGCGCGATGGTCGAAAGGTAGCGCCGGTCCATCGCGTCCAGCCCGGCATTGTCCACTTCGAGCGCACCGAGCGCGTGATCGGCGATCCTGCGGTCGATGGCGGCGGCATCCGCCGCTTCCGCGAAATCGCGCACACGCCGCAGCAGACGTCCCGCGATGCGCGGCGTGCCCCGCGCACGGCGTGCGATCTCGTTGGCACCGTCGCCCGTCATGCCGATGCCGAGCACGCGCGCCCCGCGCGTCACGATCTTTTCCAGCTCATTCTCGGTGTAGAAATTCAGCCTCACCGGAATGCCGAAGCGGTCGCGCAGTGGATTGGTCAGAAGACCCGCGCGCGTGGTCGCGCCCACCAGCGTGAACTTCGCAAGATCGATCTTCACCGAGCGCGCGGCTGGGCCTTCGCCGATAATGAGATCGAGCTGGAAGTCCTCCATCGCCGGATAGAGCACCTCTTCCACCTGCGGGCTGAGGCGGTGAATCTCATCGATGAACAGCACATCGCGCTCTTCGAGATTGGTCAGCAGCGCGGCGAGATCACCCGCCTTTGCGATCACCGGACCCGACGTGGCGCGGAAGCCGACACCGAGTTCCTTCGCCACGATCTGCGCCAGCGTGGTCTTGCCGAGGCCCGGGGGGCCTACGAACAACACGTGATCGAGCGCTTCCTTGCGCTTGCGCGCGGCATCGATGAAGACTTGGAGGTTGGCGCGGGCCTGCGCCTGCCCGACAAACTCCGACAGGTTCTGCGGGCGCAGCGACGTGTCGCCGATATCGTCGGCGCGGCGCTCGGGCGTGACAATGCGAGATGTGTCGGTCATGCGATCGCTTCAGCTCGGCCCTTCGGCCCGAAATGCCAGGTGCGGACGATGGCCCAGCATACCATGGTCGCGGTGAGGCAGGTGATCACCATCACCGGCAGATAATCGGGATGCTCGGTATCGGTCAGCCCGAAAGGCATCGATTTGCCGGACAGGATCATCACGCCGACGCCAATGCTGATCCCGATCAGCACTGCAAACGGCCATCTGATGGGTCCGTAGAACGCCTGCCGGATTCCCACCATGAGGCCGCCAACCGCAGCCGGTCCCACACCGATGAAATAGCTCAGCGGCACGGCATAAATGAGCGCGAACAGGCCGATCCACGACAGACCGGCAAGATCGACCTTCAATCCCATGCCGATCAGCGCGATCGACAGCATGAAGGCGAGCGCACCGACCGGCGGGCCGACGAAGAGGAACACCAGAAGGATCGCGACCGCGCAACTGATCCGCTTGCCCCGCGACGGCAACGCAAGCGAAGACACCGGCAGCGGCGGCGGGACATTCACTTCGACAGCTCCTTCAGCCCGAGGCGAATGAGTTGCGCCGTCTCCGCATTATCGCCCGCGCCGCGCGCGGCCGCCGCAATGGCGGCCGCCGCCTGCGGCTGGCCATAGCCGAGATTGACCAGCGCCGAGATCGCATCCGCGACCGGACGCGGCGCGCGATTGTCGTCCAGCGCGCCCGACAATTGGACCACCGCCGGATCGACATTTCCAAAAGCAGGAGTCTTGTCCTTGAGTTCGGTGACGATGCGCTCGGCGACCTTCGGCCCGACGCCGGGCGTGCGCGCCACCGCAGCCTTGTCACGCAACGCGATGGCATTGGCGAGATCGGACGGCGGCAAAGTGGAAAGTACCGCGAGTGCCACTTTCGCGCCGACGCCCTGCACGCTCTGCAGCAGGCGAAACCATTCGCGCTCCACGTCGGTGCGGAAACCGAACAGCTTGATCTGATCTTCCCGCACATAAGTCTCGATGGACAGCACCGCCGCCTCGCCCGGCTGCGGCAGCGCCTGCAACGTCCGCGCCGAGCAATGCACCTGATAGCCGACGCCCTGCACGTCGAGGATCACGTAATCCTCGCTGTAGGAGTCGATCAGACCTTTCAGTTTTCCAATCACGATTATGCCTGCCGTGTCGCGATGGCCGCGGCGGCTCCCGCCATGACGCCGCCGCTGATGCGATTCAGCAGCTTCATGGCGCGCGAACTGCGAAACAGCTTGCGCGCCCGCGCCGCCGCCAACGCATAACCGCCGAGCACGAACACCAGCACCACGGCGATGATGCCTGCCAGTTCGGCGTAGCTGACAAGATCGATGCGCGACACATCGATCAATGTCGGCGTCAGCGCGAGATAGAAGGCGATGGTCTTGGGATTGCCGAGCGTCAGCAGCAGCCCGCCGACGAACGAGCGCAGCGGCTTGCCGTCGACATTGCCGGCCGCATGGACATCGACCGGCGTTGCCGGAGACATCCACAGCCGCCAGGCAATATAGAGAAGATAGGCCGCGCCGATATACTTGATGACCGTAAAGATCATCTGGAAGCTGCTCGCGACATAGGACAGGCCAAGCACCGCGACCGCGAGCCAGGTGATGTCGCCAAGCACGATGCCGCCGATGAAGGCCGGAACGCCCGCCGTGCCGCGTCCGATCACGCGCGCCAGCAGCGCGGCGATCGCCGGACCGGGCGAAGCCGCCGCGACCAGGATGGCGAGAGCAAAGATCGTCAGCGCGGGAGCCGTCATCGTGAATATCCTTCGCGCTCAATATCGCATCGAACGGGCTGCGCCGCTACCCGCGTCGGTTACAGGGCGATTTTCAATTTCAGCGCCACGGCCTGCCGGTGATGCGCATGGGTGATCGCGATGGCGAGCGCGTCGGCGGCATCGGGGGTTTTCGGATCGGCCTTCGGCAGCAGCACCCCGAGCATGACGCGAATCTGGTTCTTGTCGGCATGCCCTGCCCCGACCACGGTCTTTTTGACCTGGTTGGGCGCGTATTCCGCCACCGAAATCCCGAACATCGCAGGCGCCAGCATGGCGACGCCCCGCGCCTGACCGAGTTTGAGCGTGGAGGCGCCGTCCTTGTTGACGAAGGTCTGCTCGACGGCGGCTTCGAGCGGCTTGAAATCGCCGAGCACGCGGGCAAGGCCTTCGTGGATCGCGAGCAGCCGCTCCGCGAGCGGCGCAGCCTCGCGCGACTCCACCGAGCCACAACCGACATAGATCAGGCGGTTGCCCTCAATATCGATCACGCCCCAGCCGGTGCGGCGCAGGCCCGGATCAATCCCCAGAATACGAATCGCGCGAGAAGTCATGCCCGATGATAGCTGAAAGCACGGCAAAGGTCCGGCGTCACAACAGCGTTCCGCGCAGGATCAGCAACGCGGCGCTGAAATAGATCATCAGGCCGGTGACATCGACCAGGGTCGCGACAAACGGTGCCGACGCGCTGGCTGGGTCGAAGCCCACTCGCTGCAGAATAAAGGGCAGCATCGATCCGACGACCGAGCCGAATGTCACGACACCGACCAGCGCCGCCGCCACCGTGACGCCGACCAGGAGCCAGTGCTCGCCATAGTCATAGATACCAAGCTTCTGCCACATCACCACCCGGACCAGTCCGATGAGCCCAAGGCCCGCGCCGAGCAGCAGCCCGGTCGGCAATTCGCGCAGCATCACCTGCCACCAGTCCGACAGCTTCACGTCGCGCAGCGCCAGCGCGCGGATCAGGAGCGAGGTTGCCTGCGAGCCCGAATTGCCGCCGGAACTCATGATCAGCGGAATGAACAGCGTTAGCACCAGCGCCTTCTGCAACTCGCCCTCGAAATGCTGCATGACGCTGGCGGTAAGCATTTCGCTGACGAACAGAACCGCGAGCCAGACTCCGCGTTTGCGCAGCATGTCGCCCATGCCGATCTGCAGGTAAGGCTCCTCGATCGCCTCCATGCCGCCGAACTTCTGCACGTCCTCGGTGTTTTCCTCGATGATCGTGTCGATGATGTCGTCGAAGGTGACGATGCCGAGCAGATGACCGGCCTTGTCGATCACCGGCACCGCCAGAAGGTCGTGCCGCGCGATCAGCCGTGCCACATCCTCGCGGTCGACCAGCGGGAATGTCGTGATCGGCTTGCTCGCCAGCGACATGATATTGGCGGGCGGATCGCCCGAGATCAGCCGGCGCAGCGACACCGCGCCCGCGAGGCGGCGCGTGACCTGATCGAGCACATAGATGGCGTAGATCGTCTCGCGCGTTCGCTCCACCTGGCGGATATAGGCCAGCGTCTGCTCCACGGTCCAGTTGCTGGGCACACTGACGAATTCCGTGGTCATGATCGAACCGGCGGTATTCTCCGGATAGGCCAGAAGGCCATCGATCGCGCCGCGCGACACGTCATCGAGCTTGCCGAGCAGTTCGGTTTTTGCGGGCTCTTCCAGTTGCCGCACGATATCCGCCGCGACGTCGGCGGACATGCCTGCGAGCAGGGGCGCGGCGACATGACGTGGCAATGCCTCGATGATCTCGGCGCCGAAATCGAGTTCCGGCTTGTCGAGAATCTCGACCGCGGTTTCGCGCGGCAATAGCCGCACAACCTCAGCCGCGTCCGGCGGCGGCAGCTTGTTGAGAATTTCGACGATATCGGCGGCGTGTTCGCCGATCAGGCTCGCGGCCAACACGGCCGCATTGAAAGCGCCTTCACGCGCTGCGTTTGTATCCGTCATAGCTCACCTTCCGGATCTGCCGGCAACGGCAGGGGCGGTGAGCCTTAAAAGCTCAGACCACTCGGACCGCTGTCGGCAAAGTACGTGGCAGAATCCCTGGCAAAGTACCTGGACTGTCGCTTGGCATAGCTGGTTGTTTCCGATGAGACGGCCGCAACTGTCAGAACAGCCGCGCCCGCTGGTCAGATGATCTTTCCGCGCAGAACCGTCAAGAAAAATCCCGCGCGAGGCGGGATTAATTCATGGTCAGGCATTCATCTTGGCGGCGAGGGCGTCGGATACCTCGAAATTCGCATAGACGTTTTGAACGTCGTCGTGCTCGTTGAGCAGGTCGAGCAGCTTGAACAGCTTCTCGCCGGTCTCGTCATCCACCGTGATGGTGTTCTGCGGCTTCCAGATCAGCGCGGCCTTGCGAGCCTCTCCGAATTTGGCTTCCAGCGCCTTGGCGGCATCGCGCAATGAATCCTGCGCGGTGAAGATTTCATGTCCGTCCTCGGACGACACGACGTCGTCAGCACCGGCGTCAATGGCGGCTTCCAGCATGGAATCGGCATCGGCCTTGCCCGCGTCGTATTCGATCACGCCGACGCGATCGAACATGAAGGAGACCGAGCCGGTTTCGCCGAGATTGCCGCCGGACTTGGTGAAGTAGGAGCGGATGTCGGAAGCGGCGCGGTTGCGGTTATCGGTCAGCGCCTCGACGATCACCGCCACGCCGCCGGGGCCGTAACCCTCGTAGCGGATTTCATCGTAGTTCTCGCCCTCGCTTCCGATCGCCTTCTTGATCGCGCGCTCGATGTTGTCCTTCGGCATGTTTTCCGCGCGGGCTGCCGTGATTGCCAGCCGCAGGCGAGGGTTCATCGCCGGATCCGGAGTCCCCAGCTTGGCCGCGACCGTGATTTCGCGGGCCAGCTTGCCGAACACCTTGGACCGCATGGCGTCCTGTTTGCCTTTGCGGTGCATGATGTTCTTGAATTGGGAATGTCCGGCCATCGGCGTCTCTCGAAATGTCTGCGATTCGGTGATTGCCGGACTTTTTGGTGCAAAAGCGCGGCGGGGCGGCGTTATAGGCCGGGAACGGCCAAAATTAAAGGCGCAAGCGGCCAATTCCGGTACGGAGATAGGGAAAGAGACCCATACCGCAGGTAGAAGTTAACCATGACTTCACGCCGGGGTGAGACACTTGCCGCCGATCTCCCCCATTTCAGAGATATCTCATGGCGTTCGTTCTTTTTCGGAAGCGGCAGCCAGAACAGGTGGCGCCGGGTGGTGTTCCAGATGTCCCGGCCGCCGCGGCGCCGGATATCCCTCCCACGGCCGACCATGATTCGGCTCGCGAAATCCTCGAATTGCTTCAGCTCGAACTCGTGGCCATGGTCCGCCAGCTCGAACGCGCCGCGACCTCTGTTGCGAGCGGGGCGCAATCCACCGCGACCACCCTGTCCGCCATCCGCAATCGCGCCGACGCCCTCGCCGATCGCACCAGCGGCGCGCAAGCCACCGCCGAGACCTTTTCGCAGGCCGCCGAGAAATTCACCCAGTCCGCCCACGGCATCGGCGCGCAGGTGCGCGATGCCAGCAAGCTTGCGGATGAAGCCAGCGATGCGGCGCGCGAAGCCAGCCTGAATGTGGAGCGCTTGCGCGAGTCCTCCGCAGCCATCGGCAATGTGGTCAACTTGATCGCCACGATCGCCAAGCAGACCACACTGCTGGCGCTGAACTCCACCATCGAGGCGGCGCGCGCGGGCTCTGCCGGTCGCGGGTTCGCGGTGGTTGCTTCCGAGGTGAAGGCGCTCGCGGTGCAGACCCAGAACGCGACCGAGGAGATCAAGCAGAAGATCGACGCCCTGCAACAGGACGCGGCGACATCGTTCGACGCCGTGCACCGGATCACCGCAGCGATCGACGCCATCAGGCCGGTGTTCGCGCATGTGAATGGCGCAGTCGCGGAGCAGAACGAAGTCACCGGCGAGATCGCGCAGAACGCCGCATCCGCCTCGCAGTTCATCGTCTCCGTCAGCACCAGCAGCGCCGAGATCGACAGCGCCGCGAAGGAAGCCGCGACCCATGGCGAAAGCGTCGCACAGGCAGGCAAGGCCGTGACGATGTTCGCCGAGAAGCTGAAGACGCGCTGCGCTGTGCTGCTGCGCCAGAACGAGAACGACGAGCGCAAGGACGAGCGGATGCCGTGCCGGCTCCAGATCGAAATCACAGCCCATCCTACTCCGCTCAAGGCGGAAGTCCTTGAACTGTCGATGGGGGGAATCCTGATCTCCGGCACAAGTTCAAGCGCGCTCCGTCAGGGACAGCTTTTCAGCGCCACGCTCGAAGACATCGGCGCCTGCAGCATCCGCATTCTCGACCACGGGTCCGCCGGCGCGCACGCGGAGTTCGTCTCGCCTGACGCTGCGCTCAAGAGCCGA
Organism: Afipia sp.; assembly: GCA_017308575.1. Lineage (GTDB taxonomy): Bacteria > Pseudomonadota > Alphaproteobacteria > Rhizobiales > Xanthobacteraceae > Afipia. The sequence goes on along the minus strand of JAFKEQ010000001.1, from coordinate 824,717 downwards.
ATCGAAGACAAGGTGTGGAGCATTCACGACGAAAACACCGAGTTCGTCACCCGCGCCATGGAGGCCGGCGATGCGATCACGAAGATTTTCGAGAACGCGGTGACGAAGGGCGACGTGACCATCGACGATCTGTTCGACGAGAATTACTTGGCCATCGATGGCACCGATCCGGTGCAGCACCGCACTCGCTTTCTCACCTGGGCCGACAAGGCACTGCCGGATTTTCAGGAAGAGTTTCTCGCCAAGGACGCGCGCATGGCGTTTGCCGTCGCAATCGACCGCAACGGCTATCTGCCGGTGCACAACAAAATCTACTCGCAGCCGCAGCGTCCCGGCGATGCCGCCTGGAACACCGCGAATTCACGCAACCGGCGCATCTTCAACGATCCGGCAGGCCTTGCGGCGGGCCGCAACACGCGCTCCTACCTGATCCAGAGCTACGCGCGCGACATGGGCAACGGCAAGACTGTGATGATGCGCGAGATCGACGTGCCGATCCGCGTCAACGGCCGCCACTGGGGCGGCTTCCGGACCGCGTATAAGATTTGAGTTGATCCGGAAAAGCAGCCTCTCGCAACGTCATTGCGAGGAGCGCAAGCGACGAAGCAATCCAGCTTTTCCAAGAGTGGATTGCTTCGCTTCGCTCGCAATGACGCGATTTACCAGAAATCCGGAACGGCGCGTTCCAGCGTTGGACCGATGCGGACCGGCGCGACGCGCAGAGCGAGGCCCGTCGCATCGTCGGTCTCCACCGCCACGCCGCTCAGGGTCGCAACGCCTTCCGCAGGCTCGAAGCGGCCCGCCGGATAGCCGCGCAGGAACCGTCCGATCGGCTCTTCCTTGTCCATGCCGATGATCGACTGATAGTCGCCGGTCATGCCTGCATCGGACATGTAGGCCGTGCCCGCGGGAAGAATCCGATGATCCGATGTCGGCACATGGGTGTGGGTGCCGACCACGAGGCTGGCGCGGCCGTCGCAGAAATAGCCGATCCCCTGCTTCTCGCTGGTGGCCTCGGCGTGAAAATCGACCACCACCGCATCGGCGGCTTCGCGCAGCGGACATGCGTTCAGTTCGCGATCGAGAATGGCGAACGGATCGTCGAACGGCTGCATGAAGATGCGGCCCATGGCGTTGATCACCAGCGCGCGCTTGCCGGTCCGCGTTTCAACCAGCGCGGCACCACGGCCCGGCGTGCCGGGCGGATAATTCGCGGGCCGCACAAGGCGCGGTGCACGCTCGATGAAAACCAGTGCTTCACGCTGGTCCCATGAATGATTGCCGAGGGTGATCGCGTCCGCGCCGGCTTCGAGCAGTTCATGATAGATCGCTTCGGTGATGCCGAAGCCGCCGGCGGAATTCTCGCCGTTGACCACGACCAGATCGAGCTTCCAGTCGCGCACCAGACCCGGAAGCGTTTCAGTCACGGCTACGCGGCCGCTCCGTCCCACCACATCGCCGACAAAGAGAATACGCACTTACAAGCTCCGCAGATCGATCAGTTCGCGCTCGGTTAGCACACAATCGAGCTGCTCGTCGTGGGGAAGTCGCGGTACGATGTCGATTTCCTGCACTGCGAAAGCGATGCCGATCACGGTGATCTTCTTGGACACGCGAAGATTCTGCAGCGTGCGGTCGTAGTAGCCGCGGCCGTAACCGATCCGATGACCGGCGCGGTCGAACGCGGCGAGCGGAACGAGCACGATGTCGGGATCGGTCTCCGGCGCATCAGACGACGGCTGGAAGATACCGTAAGCGCCGCGCACAAGGGCTTCGTCCGGACGCCAAGCGCGGAAGATCAGGGCATGGTCGCGCGCGATCACGACGGGCAGCGCGAGCGTAGCGCGCCTGGCCGCCAGCGCATGCATCAGCGGAAAGGGATCGAACTCGCTGTTGATCGGCGAATACCCGGCGACGATGGTGCCCGGCGGCAGTTCCACGGGCAGAGACACCGACGCGACGGCTTTTGCCGCGGCGCTGCGTGCTTCGGAGCTCAAGGCATCGCGGCGCCCGAGCGCAGCCGCGCGAAGGTCGTTCTTCCGAGATTGGGAGGAGTCCACTGTCATCGATCTCATCGCTCTCAGCGTCGTCCCGGCGAAGGCCGGGACCCATAACCACCGAATGTCATGGGCGTCCGCACCCCAACAGCTTGCCCAAGGAGTATGGGTCCCGGCCTTCGCCGGGACGACCCGAAAATAGAACATGCTTTTGAGCGTAAAAGTGCGAAGCCACGATGGCCGTTGAAGCACTCGATCCCGGAGCACCTACGAAAGTAGGTGGGCACCATATGATCGGGTCCACGGACCCGGCCAGGGACAGTTCCCTAAAGGATCGATAAGGCCCCGGGGATATTATGGCTTCTGACGCGCGACGCAGCCTCGCCCGGGCAATGTAACCACGATCGGGGCGCATCGCTAGCGTCCTGACTCCGAAGTTCGCTTCATTTCACCGCACAGCCCTTAGCGAACTTCGGATTCAAAAGGACGCTAGAAATTATGATTCTAGTGTGGTTTCGGTTCGCAAGTACGCAAACTGAAGGTGCCGCAAAAACAATGCGGACTTGCGAACCACCACACTAGCGGTCCGGCGAAGCTTTTCCCGTTTGCCTGCTTATCCGATGGCAACGCCGTTGCTTGCCGGGCGATTCAGCGCCTGGGTCATTTTTTCGATGCGATCCGAAGCCGAATTGAGCGCGTTCGCCACCGCCGCCTGCGTGGCGCGGGCGCGGTCCGCCGCCACCACGCGCACATCGCGCAGCGCATTGAGTTCTTCCTCAAGACCGCGGATGCGATGCCCGGCATCCACCAGTTCGTCGGCCACCGTCAGCGCCGCCATCACGGTGAGGCGCTGATCGCCGATCTCGCCGAACTTGCCGCGCAGGCTTGCAATGCGTGCTTCGAGACTTTCGGCCAGCCGCAACAGGCGGTTCTCCTGCCCCGCCTCGCAGGCCATCCGGTATTGCCGCCCGTTGATCGTCACGTTGATGTGGGTCACGAGCTTTCTCCTTCGAGAACCGAGCGGATGGTGTCGATGGCGACATCGAGACGCTCCGCGATCTCGCGGTTGGTCCGCTCCAGGGCGCGCGAGCGCGTCAATGTTCCGTCGAGTTCGTTGGCGAGACGCGAACGATCGGCGCCGAGGGCCTGAATCCGCGCGCCCAGTTCGTCCTCGGCCCGGTCCGCCTCGCGCCTGCGCTCCACGGCCGTCTCCAGCGCATCGAGCGCCGCCGCCAGACGCTTGGTGGCGAGTTCGATATCGCTCGGCGCCGGAGCGGCAGGCTCCGGGCTGGCGAAACCGTTGGGACTGCGATCGGTCATCACGGAACGGCGGCCCTCGTTCGTCCGGCCTCGCAAAAACAGCGAACCGGCAAGCAGTTAGGCGGATAAATTTAAGGCTCGGACGAGCGCCGCGCAACGCTGCGGGAAAGCTATGCACACAAAGCGAAAACTCGTGGCGGAAACCGGCCAATGCCCTTGGACTCAAGGGTTTTGCGGTGCTATCCACCCCCGGAAAGCTTTCCCGGCCGTGGCATTTTTGAGACAGCCGGCCGTTTCCCACATCCAATATCAGGCGGACATTCCATGACTGAGCGTGTCGACCCCTCCCGTATGGCGAATGCGATTCGCGCTCTCGCGATGGATGCCGTCGAAAAGGCGAAGTCGGGCCATCCGGGCCTGCCGATGGGCGCGGCGGATGTCGCGACGGTGCTTTTCACCCAGTTCCTGAAATTCGACGCCGCCGATCCGGCATGGCCGGACCGCGACCGCTTCGTGCTCTCCGCCGGTCACGGCTCGATGCTGCTCTACGCGCTGCTGTATCTGACCGGCAATTCGTCGATGACCATCGAGCAGATCAAGAATTTCCGTCAGCTCGGCTCGCTGACGCCCGGCCATCCGGAAAACTTCGTCACGCCGGGCATCGAAACCACCACCGGTCCGCTCGGCCAGGGCATCGCCACCGCCGTCGGCATGGCGCTTGCGGAACGCCATCTCGCCGCGGAGTTCGGCGGCGACGTGGTCGGCCATCACACCTACGTGCTGGCCTCCGACGGCGACCTGATGGAAGGCATCAGCCAGGAAGCCATCGCGTTTGCGGGACACCTCAAGCTCAACAAGCTGATCGTGCTGTTCGACGACAACGGCATTTCCATCGACGGCGCGATCTCGCTGTCCGACTCGGTGGATCAGCTCAAGCGCTTCGAATCCGCCGGCTGGGCCGCCGAGCGTGTTGATGGCCACGATCCGAAGGCGATCGCGGATGCGCTGACCCGTGCGCAAAAGTCCGACCGCCCGAGCCTGATCGCCTGCAAGACCACCATTGGCTTCGGCGCACCCAACAAGGCGGGCTCGGAAAAATCCCATGGCTCGCCGCTCGGCGCGGACGAAATAGCAGGCGCGCGCAAGAACCTGAAATGGGAGTCGCCGCCGTTCGAGATTCCGCAGGACATTCTCGACGCGTGGCGCGCCGCCGGATCGCGCGGCAAGGCTGCGCGCGAAGCCTGGACCAAAACGATGGCGGCAAAGGACGCGGGCGTTCGCGCCGAGTTCGAGCGCCGCACCAGGGGCGACCTGCCCAAGGCAATGACGGAAGCCGTCGCCAAGATGAAGGCCGCGCTCGCCGCCGCGCCGAAGGACATCGCGACCCGCACCGCTTCCGAGCATGCGCTGGAAGTTCTCACCGCCGCCGTTCCGGAAATGATCGGCGGCTCGGCGGACCTCACCGGCTCCAACAACACCCGCGTCAAGGGTATGGTCGCCGTCTCGGCCAACAACTACGGCGGCCGCTACGTCAACTATGGCATCCGCGAGCATGGCATGGCCGCGGCCATGAACGGCATGGCGCTGCATGGCGGGCTGATCCCCTATTCCGGCACGTTCCTCGTTTTCTCGGACTATCTGCGTCCGGCGCTGCGGCTCGCGGCCCTGATGGGCGAGCGCGTGATCCACGTGCTGACCCACGATTCCATCGGTCTTGGCGAAGACGGCCCGACCCATCAGCCGGTCGAGCATGTGGCGGCGCTGCGCGCCATTCCCAACCTCAACGTGTTCCGCCCGTGCGACATGGTCGAGACGCTGGAATGCTGGCAGCTTGCCCTTGAGGCCAGGGAGCGCCCGAGCGTGCTGGCGCTGACCCGCCAGAACCTGCCGCAGCTTCGCCTTGCCAACGACGCCGACAACAAGTGCGCCAATGGCGCCTACGAAATCTCCAAGGCCGACGGCGAGGCCAAGGTCTCGATCTTCGCATCCGGCTCGGAAGTCTCTCTGGCGGTCGAGGCGCAGAAGCTGCTCGCCGCGCGCGGCATTCCGACGCGGGTGGTCTCGGTGCCCTGCATGGACCTGCTTCTGGAACTCCCGAAGGCCCAGCGCGACGCCATCATCGGCAAGGCGCCGGTCAAGGTCGGCGTCGAGGCTGCCATTCGGCAGGGCTGGGATGCGGTGATTGGCTCCGACGGCGTGTTCGTGGGCATGGACGGATTCGGCGCCAGCGCCCCCTACAAGGACCTTTACCGGCATTTCGGCATCACCGCCGAAGCGGTGGCCGACGCGGCTCAGGCCCGGCTCTAGCTTTTTTGGGGCGGCGGGCTTTCGGCTCGCCCCCACCATCCAGAACGCCGCGGGGCCGATAACCCTGCTGGAACATTCAGGATTCAAATGATTGCATCGTGACGACATTCGGGGCAAAAACCGCCTCGAAAATCGTCATTTCCGAACAGTTGAGGAGACTTTGAATGGCAGTCCGTGTCGCGATCAATGGATTTGGCCGTATCGGCCGCAACATCCTGCGGGCCATCTATGAATCCAAGCGCACGGACATCGAGGTCGTGGCCTTGAACGATCTCGGCCCGGTCGAGACCAACGCCCACCTCCTGCGTTACGACAGCGTGCACGGCCGCTTCCCGCACGACGTGAAGGTCGAGGGCGACTCGATCGTGATCGGCAACAGCAAGATCAAGGTCACCGCCGAGCGCGACCCCGCCAAGCTGCCGTGGAAGGACCTCGGCATCGACATCGCGCTGGAATGCACCGGCATCTTCACCTCGAAGGACAAGGCTTCGGCCCACCTCACCGCGGGCGCCAAGCGCGTGCTGGTCTCCGCCCCGGCCGACAACGCCGACCTGACGGTGGTTTACGGCGTCAATCACGACAAGATCACCAAGGACCACATCGTGGTCTCGAACGCGTCCTGCACCACCAACTGCCTCGCGCCGGTGGCCAAGGTCCTGAACGATGCTTTCGGCATCGAAAAGGGCTTCATGACCACGATCCACGCCTATACCGGCGACCAGCCGACGCTGGACACCATGCACAAGGATCTCTATCGCGCCCGCGCTGCAGCGATGTCGATGATCCCGACCTCGACCGGCGCCGCCAAGGCCGTCGGCCTCGTGCTGCCGGAACTGAAGGGCAAGCTGGACGGCGTCTCGATCCGCGTGCCGACCCCGAACGTCTCGGTCATCGACTTCAAGTTCGTGGCCAAGAAGCCGGTCACCGTGGATGAGGTCAACGCGGCGCTGGTCGCGGCCGCCAACGGTCCGCTCAAGGGCATTCTCGCCTCCACCACCGAACCGCTGGTGTCGATCGACCTGAACCACAACCCGGCGTCGTCCACCTTCGCGCTCGACCAAACCAAGGTCATCGAGGGCAATCTGGTGCGCGTGATGTCGTGGTACGACAACGAGTGGGGCTTCTCCAACCGCATGGCCGACACCGCAGTCGCGATGGGCAAGCTGATCTGACACCAACATCATCCCGGGGCGCGCATCTGCGCGCCTCGAAGGATGGCATTGCGAAACATCCTCACCCCGCAAGACTCGCGTTTGCGACGCAGCGCCTTCGGGTGACGATAGGATAGAATACAATCGCCATGACCAAATCTTTCCGCACCCTTGATGATGTCGATGTGAAGGGCAAACGCGTTCTGCTGCGCGTCGACCTCAACGTGCCGATGGACAATGGCCGCGTCTCCGACGCCACGCGCCTTGAGCGCGTGATGAAGACCATCACCGAGATTTCCGATCACGGCGGCAAGGTGATTTTGCTCTCCCATTTCGGCCGTCCGAAGGGATTCGATCCGAAGGAAACGCTCAAGCCTGTCGCGATCACGCTGGCCTACCTGCTGCGCCGCCATGTCGAATTCGTCGGTGATTGCATCGGCGAAAAGGCGCAGGCCGCCGTCGCGGCGATGAAGGACGGCGATATCGTCTGTCTGGAGAACACCCGCTTTCACAAGGGCGAGGAAAAGAATGATCCGGCTTTCGTCGCCGAACTCGCCAAGCTCGGCGATATCTGGGTCAACGACGCGTTCTCGACCGCGCATCGCGCCCACGCCTCCACCGAAGGCCTCGGCCACGTGCTGCCCGCCTATGCCGGCCGCTCCATGCAGGCCGAACTCGACGCGCTGACCAAGGCGCTGGAAGCGCCGACCCATCCGGTGATCGCGGTCATCGGCGGCGCAAAAGTTTCGACCAAGCTCGACCTCCTGGAAAACCTCGTCACCAAGGTCGACGCGCTTGTGATCGGCGGCGGCATGGCCAACACCTTCCTGCACGCGCAGGGCGTTAATGTCGGCAAGTCGCTGTGCGAGAAGGAACTCGCGCCGACTGCGCTGCGCATTCTGGAAAAGGCCGAAGCCTCGAAGTGCGCCGTGATCCTGCCGGTGGACGCGATCGTGGCGAAGGAATTCAAGGCCAATGCCGAGTCCCACGCCATCGGGCTCGATGCGGTGCCGGAAGACGCCATGATCCTCGATGTCGGGCCGAAGTCGGTGGACCGCGTGCGCGCCGCATTCGATGACGCCGCGACCGTGGTGTGGAACGGCCCGCTTGGCGCGTTCGAGATCAAGCCGTTCGACCGTGGCACCGTGCAGGCCGCGCGCCATGCCGCAGGCCGCACCCGCGACGGCAAGCTGATTTCCGTCGCCGGCGGCGGCGACACCGTCGCGGCATTGAACCATGCAGGCGTGGCCGACGATTTCACCTATGTTTCAACGGCAGGCGGGGCGTTCCTGGAATGGATGGAAGGGAAACCTTTGCCCGGCGTCGAGGTTCTTAGAGTAAGATAATTACAACACACCACGGGGCGCTTGGAGCGCCATATGAAACGCGGAGATAATCACACATGGCTCGCATCACGTTGCGTCAATTGCTGGATCATGCAGCGGAGAACGATTACGGCGTGCCGGCGTTCAACATCAACAATATGGAACAGGCGCTTGCCATCATGGAAGCCGCCAATTCCGTGGATGCGCCGGTGATCATCCAGGCTTCGCGCGGTGCGCGCTCGTATGCCAACGACGTGATGCTCAAGCACATGATGGACGCGGTGACGGAAATCTATCCGCACATTCCCGTCTGCGTGCATCTCGATCACGGCAACGAGCCCGCCACCTGCATGACCGCGATTCAGGCAGGCTTCACCTCGGTGATGATGGACGGCTCGCTGAAGGCCGACGGCAAGACCCCGGGCGACTGGGACTACAATGTCGGCGTCACCAAGACCGTGACCGACATGGCGCATCTCGGCGGCATCTCGGTGGAAGGCGAACTCGGCGTGCTCGGCTCGCTGGAAAGCGGCGAAGGCGAGAAGGAAGACGGCCACGGCTTCGAGGGCAAGCTGTCGCACGACCAGTTGCTGACCAATCCGGACGAAGCCGTAAAGTTCGTCAAGGAAACCCAGGTCGATGCGCTCGCCATTGCCATGGGCACCTCGCACGGCGCCTACAAGTTCACTCGGAAGCCGGACGGCGACATCCTCGCCATGAACGTGATCGAGGAAATCCACCGCAAGCTGCCGAACACGCATCTGGTGATGCACGGCTCGTCGTCGGTGCCGCAGGACCTGCAGGACATCATCAACAAGTTCGGCGGCCAGATGAAGCCGACCTGGGGCGTGCCTGTCGCGGAGATTCAGCGCGGCATCAAGAACGGCGTGCGCAAGATCAACATCGATACCGACAACCGCATGGCGATGACCGGCCAGATCCGCAAGGTGCTGCAGGAGAATCCGAGCGAGTTCGATCCGCGCAAGTATCTGAAGCCCGCGATGGAAGCGATGACCAAGCTCTGCAAGGAGCGCCTGCAGGAGTTCAACACCGCAGGCCAGGCCAGCAAGATCAAGCGGGTGCTGACCACCGCCGAGATGGCCAAGCGTTACGCCAAGGGCGAACTGGCACCGAAGATCGCCTGACCAACACCGGAAAGGGCGGGACATGGTCCCGCCCCTTTTTTGGCCTCAGTCCGGTGATCTGTTCCGATTTCACACGCGCCTCACACCGACATCATGGCCACCAAACCTCCTCCGCCGCGCCCCGCGCCTCGCATCTATCTCGCGACACCCATCGTCGCCGATCCTGCGCAGATTGCATCCGACCTTCCCGCGCTGCTGGCGGCGGCTGACGTCGCCGCCGTGCTGTTGCGGCTGGCTCCGGGCGATGAGCGCAGCATCATCCAGCGCACCAAGATTCTTGCACCGGTCGTGCAGAAAGCAGACGCCGCCCTCCTGATCGACCAGCACTTCGCGCAGGTCGCCCGCGGCGGCGCCGATGGCGCGAATGTCAGCGGCATCGAGGCGATGCAGGAGGCCATGCCCTCGCTCAAGCCCGACCGCATTCTCGGCGTCGGCGGCCTTACCACGCGCCACGACGCGATGGTCGCGGGCGAAGCAGGCGCGGACTATGTGCTGTTCGGCGAACCGGATGCAAAAGGCGAGCGGCCGTCGCCGGATGCCATCTTCGAGCGCCTACAATGGTGGTCCGAACTGTTTGAGCCACCCTGCGTCGGCTTCGCCACGACCGTGGATGAGGCTCGACTGTTCGCCTCCGCCGCGGATTTCGTGATGGTCGGCGATCTCGTCTGGGAGGATACGCGCGGTGCGAAGGCCGCGCTGCTGGATGTCAGCACAGCCGTCACGCAAGGTTATAAGACGTCGCTTGCTGCGGCCACGGAGGGATAGGATCGCGATGACCGCGCCGCGCCGTGCATATCTTGTTGCGCCATCATGGGCTTCGCTGCTCTGTGCTGTCGCGATGACCACGGCCGCCAGCGCGCAGAGCGGACCGAATCCGTTTCCAAAGCCGATCGATTCCGAAAAGCCCGCCGCGAAGCCCGCGCCCAAAGCTCCGAAGAAGACGGAAACGCCCGCGCCCAGCGCGCCCAAAAAAAGCGCTCCGGCGAAGACCGAAGCCGCGCCCGCCGCGCCACCGCCGGACGATCCACGCGTCGACCTCGCCTACGGCGCCTATCAGCAGGGCCTTTATCGCACCGCCTTCAACATCGCGCTGAAACGCGCGCAGGAGATGGGCGATCCCAAATCGATGACCCTGCTCGGCGAACTTTATTCAAATGCGCTGGGCATCAAGCGCGACGATGCCAAGGCCGCCGACTGGTACAAGCAGGCCGCCGACCGCGGCGACCGCGAAGCCATGTTCGCCCTCGGCATGATGAAGATTTCCGGACGCCCGCCTCCGCCCAATCGCGAGGAAGGCGCGCGGCTTCTGGCGTCGTCAGCCAAGCTCGGCAAGGCCGCGGCAGCGTATAATCTCGGCCTGCTTTATATCGAAGGGCAGATCTTCCCGCAGGACATCAAGCGCGCCGCGGAGCTGTTCCGCCAGGCCGCCGACGCGGGCAATCCGGAGGCGCAATACGCGCTCGCGACCTTCTACAAGGAAGGCCGCGGCGTGGAGAAGAATCTCACCGAATCCGCAAAGCTGATGCGCGCCGCCGCGATGGCCGACAATCTCGACGCCGAGGTGGAATACGGCATTGCGCTGTTCAACGGCACCGGCACGCCGAAAGACGTTCCGCTGGCGGTGGCCGTCCTCACCCGGGCGGCGCGGCAGAACAGCCCGATCGCGCAGAATCGCCTCGCGCGAATTCTGGTCGACGGCCTTGGCGCGCCTGCGGACAAGGTGCAGGGCTTCAAATGGCATCTGATCGCCAAGACCGCAGGCAATGGCGATCCGGACCTCGACGCGCAATTCCAGCAACTCACGCCGATCGAACGGGCAAAATCCGAAGATCTCGCCAAAAAGTGGTTTGGCACCAAATAGCCCGGATGCCCGTGATCGCCCTTGACGTGCCTATGCTTTGACGCCAAGCATCCCTGCAATCCCAAGCCTTCTTCATCCCGATCCGGTCATCGCCGGTCTTATCAAGCCGAGACAATGCTTCAATCAGCGCTCATCAACGTCATGGTCAAGGCCGCGCGCCGCGCCGGCCGCAGTCTCAAGCGCGATCTCGGCGAGATCGAGAACCTGCAGGTTTCGCTGAAGGGGCCCGCCAACTTCGTGTCGCTCGCGGACAAGCGCGCCGAGCAGATGCTCTATGACGACTTGATCAAGGCGCGGCCGGGCTACGGCTTTCTCGGCGAGGAAGGCGGCACGCGCGAAGGAACCGACAAGGCCAACACCTGGATCGTCGATCCGCTCGACGGCACCACCAATTTCCTGCACGGCATTCCGCAGTTCGCGATATCGATCGCCCTGCAGCGCGAAGGCGTGATCATCGCGGGCGTGATCTACAACCCCGCCAATGACGAACTCTATACGTCAGAGCGCGGCAAGGGCGCTTTCCTCAACGACATGCGTCTGCGCGTCGCCGGCCGCAAGCAGCTCAGCGATTGCGTGATCGCCTGCGGCCTGCCGCATATCGGACGCGGCGACCACGAACAGTCCCGCCGCGAAATGACCGAGATGCAGAACCGCGTCGCGGGCCTGCGCCGGTTCGGCGCGGCGTCGCTCGATCTCGCCTTTGTCGCGGCAGGCCGTCTCGATGGCTACTGGGAACGCAACCTGCAGCCGTGGGACATCGCGGCCGGATTGCTGATGGTGCGTGAAGCCGGCGGCGTGGTCAGCGGCATCGAAGGCGGCGACACCGCGCTCGCGACCGGGCACGTGGTCTGCGGCAACGAGATCATCCAGCGCGAACTGGTGAAAATCCTCAAGCCGCTCTGATCCGCTGACACTTCAAGCGCGGGCCTTCGCCCGAAGGCATCATTTTACAGCAACCGTTCCTCTCGCGCGCCATCGCGCGCGCAACGAATAACATTTGCTCTCTGTGCGCCGACCTCACAGAATGATCGTCCGGCACTGCGGTTCCTCGCGGTGGACCATTCGGCGACGGCATTTTTTTCCTGCTTCTGCTGTGTCATAGTGCCGCCTGACAATTTATCGGGAGAAGGATTGACCACCCGCCATGGCGAAAAATCCCCCACCCAGCACTGCAACGGACATCAGTGTCACCAAACTGTCGTCGCCCCGGATCTTTCTGGTCCGGATGCTGGTTTTCCTGATCCTGTGCTCGCTGATCGTCGTCGTTCTCTACAAGCAAATCTGGATGGCATTTCTCGCCAATCCCGGCCTCAACGCGCTGATCGGCGCGGTGCTGCTGATCGGCATCATCCTCGCTTTCAGGCAGGTGATCCGGCTTTATCCGGAAATTTCCTGGGTCAATCACTTCCGCATTTCCGATCCCGGCCTCGCGGTGGATCGCCGCCCCACCCTGCTGGCGCCAATGGCCGCGATGCTGAGCAATCGCTCCGGACGCATGGCGATCTCGCAGCAGACCATGCGGCATCTGCTCGACTCCATCGCCACGCGTCTCGATGAAGCCCGCGACCTGTCGCGCTATATGACCGGCCTGCTGGTCTTCCTCGGCCTGCTCGGCACGTTCTGGGGCCTGATCGAAACCGTCGGCTCGGTCGGCAAGGTGATCGAGGGCCTGAAAGTCGGCGGCGAAGCAGGCGCCCTGTTCGATACGCTCAAGGACGGCCTCGCCGCGCCGCTCGGCGGTATGGGCATTTCGTTTTCGTCCTCGCTGTTCGGCCTCGCCGGATCCCTGATCCTTGGCTTTCTCGACCTCCAATCCAGTCAGGCGCAGAACAGGTTCTATACCGACCTCGAAGACTGGCTTGCGGAAACCGTCCGGGAATATGGAGGCGACGGTCATGCAGGCGGCGACCTCAATCCCGCACTCGATCGGCTGCGGACCGCCGTCGAAGACATGGGATCGAACCGCGCCTCCACCACGGCCATGGCCAATCTCGCGGAAGCGATTCAGGGCCTCGTGCATCACATGCGCTCCGAGCAGCAGTTGATCCGCGAATGGGCCGACGGCCAGGGCGAGCAGAATCGCGAGATCAAGACCCTGCTGGAGAAACTCGCGCGGCAGCCCGAGAAGAACTGAGCCCGGAGACAACAACCTTCTCAAAGGTAAGAGTTCATGGCGCTTTCGCGTTCACGCCGTAACGACAGCGGCTTCAACTACTGGCCCGGCTTCGTCGATGCTCTTTCGACGCTGGTGCTCGCCATCGTCTTCCTGCTGTCGGTGTTCCTTGTGGTGCAGTTTTTCCTGTCGCAAGAAGTCACCGGCAAGGACAAGGCGCTGGAGCGGCTGAACGCGCAGATCGCGCAGCTCAATGACCTGCTGTCGCTGGAAAAGCTCGGCAAGATCAATCTCGACGAACAACTCTCGCAGATGCGCGCAGGCCTTGCCGCCGCCGAAGGCGAACGTGACCGCGTCAAGGGTCTCTATGACGGCCTCGCAGGTGCGGGCGCCAGCGCCGAAGGCCGCGCCAGCGAACTTGGCAAAGCGCTCGATTCAGAAAAGCAGGTCTCGGCCCGCGCGCTGGCCCAGATCGAGGTGCTGAACCAGCAGATCAGCGCGCTGCGGCGGCAACTCGCGGCGCTCGAGGAAGCGCTCGATGCCTCGGAGAAACGCGACAAGGAATCCCAGGGCAAGATCGCAGACCTCGGCCAACGGTTGAACGTGGCGCTGGCGCAGCGGGTGCAGGAGCTATCGCGCTATCGCTCCGAATTCTTCGGGCGTCTGCGCACCATTCTCGGCAACCGGCCCGACATTCGCGTGGTCGGTGACCGCTTCGTGTTCCAGTCCGAAGTCTTCTTCGACACCGGGCAGGCGCAGCTTCTGCCCGAAGGCCAGGCCGAACTCGGCAAGCTCGCCACCGCACTGATCGATCTCGACAAGCAGATTCCCTCCGAGATTGCGTGGGTGCTGCGCGTGGACGGCCACACCGACACGCGTCCCATCAATAGCCCGCAGTTCAAGTCGAACTGGGAGCTGTCCTCGGCGCGCGCCATCTCCGTGGTGCAGTATCTCATTTCGCTGGGCGTTCCGGCGCAGCGTCTGGTCGCGGCGGGCTTTGCGGAATTCCAGCCGCTCGATCCGGGCAATACGGAAGAAGCGTACAAGCGCAACCGCCGCATCGAACTCAAGCTGACCGAGCGGTGAACCGCGCATGAGCGGGTACTTCATGCTGCGGCCCTATCGCGCAAGCGATGAAGACGCAGCCATCGACCTGTGGCAGCGCACCTGGCAACTGGCCTACCCCGCGATCGATTTCGCGCAGCGGCGCGATGCCTGGCGCGTGCGCTGGCGCGAGGACCTTGTGCCCGCGGCGCGGATCATGGTTGCGCTGCGCGGCGGCACGATGATCGGCTTTGTCACCATCGACACCGGCGGCTATCTCGATCAGCTCGTGGTCGCGCCGGAAGAATGGGGATCCGATCTTGGCGATACGTTGATCGTGAAGGCCAAGGCGATGTCGCCGAACGGCGTGACGCTATTGGTAAACACCGACAACAGCCGTGCCATCCGCTTCTATGAGCGCAACGACTTTATCCGCACCCACGAGGACGTCAATCCGGTCTCGGGGCGAAAGGTGTATGGGATGAAGTGGGTGCCGTAGCGAGAAGCTTACGCCCCCTCGAACTGGAGCCGCGCAAGGCGCGCGTAAAGGCCGTTCGCCGCGACCAGCGAGGCGTGGGTGCCTTGCTCGACAATGCGGCCATTCTCCATCACCAGAATGCGGTCGCACGACAGCACTGTGGCAAGCCGGTGCGCGATCACCAGCGTGGTGCGATGCTTCATCAGCTCTTCCAGTGCGGTCTGCACCAGCGTCTCGCTCTCGGCATCGAGGGCCGAAGTGGCTTCATCCAGCAGCAGCAGCGGCGCATCGCGCAGGATCGCCCGCGCAATCGCAATGCGCTGGCGCTGCCCGCCCGATAGCGTGACGCCGCGTTCGCCAAGCTGCGTGTCGAAGCCCAGCGGCAGGCGCGTGATGAATTCAGTGGCATGCGCCAGATCGGCAGCGCGCGCGACCTCCTGATCGCTGGCGTCGGGACGGCCGAAGCGGATGTTCTCGCGGGCGCTGGCAGCGAAGATAGCCGAATCCTGCGGCACCAGCGCGATGCGTGAGCGCACGTCGGATGGAGAGGCCTCACGCACAGGCACGCCATCCACCGCGATCACGCCGCTTGCGGGATCGTAGAAGCGTAGCAGCAGATGAAACAGCGTGCTCTTGCCTGCGCCGGACGGGCCGACCACGGCAACCTTTTCGCCCGCCTTCACCGCAAACGACACGCCATCGACTGCGAGTACATTGGGCCGCGTCGGATAAGCAAAGCGCACATTCTCGAACGTGACATCGCCGCGCGCCGGCACCGGCAGCGCACGCGGATGCGCAGGCGCCGCGATCTCCGGCTTGATGCGCAGAAGTTCGAACAGCCGCTCCGCCGCGCCGGACGCCTGCGAAATCTCGCCCCAGACCTGACTCAACTCACCGAGCGCGCCCGCGGCAAACGCCGCGTAGAGAACGAACTGACCGAGACGGCCGGGGCTGATCTCATGAACCAGCACATCGTGCGACCCGACCCACAGGATCGCAACCACGCTGGAAAAGATCAGGAAGATGACGATGGCGGTGAGGAATGCACGGGCCCGTGTCGAGTTGCGGGCCGCGATATACGCGCGATCGACTTCGCTGCCGAAGCGCGCTTCCGCCAGCCGCTCGTTGGTGAAGGCCTGCAGGGTGCGGATCGCGCCGATCAGTTCGGAGGCGTAGGACGATGCATCCGCCAGCGTGTCCTGCGCGCCGCGCGACAGGGTGCGCACCCGGCGGCCGAACGCCACCAGCGGCAGCACGATCAGCGGAATCACCGCCAGCACGAAGCCCGACAGTTTCGGACTGGTGATGACCATCATCGCCGACGCGCCGAGGAACAGCACGAGGTTGCGCAGCGCGATCGAAACCGATGCGCCCACCGCCGATTTGATCTGCGTAGTGTCGGCGGTCAGGCGCGAAACCAGTTCGCCGCTATGGGCGGTATCGAAGAACGCCGGCGACAGCGACGTCAGATGATTGAACACGTCGCGGCGCAGGTCGGCCACGATGCGCTCGCCGAGCGTGATGACGAGATAGTAGCGCGAGGCACTCGCGGCCGCGAGCACAGCCACCACCGCGATCATCACCGCGAAGTAGCTGTTGATCAGCGCGATGCCTTCGGGGCTGAAGCCGAAGTCGATCATCCGGCGCACCGCCAGCGGCACCACCAGCGTCGCCACTGATGCGACGATCAGGGCGACGAGCGCCGCGAAGGCCTGCCCGCGATAACGCGCCACATAAGGCCCCAGCTCCAGCAGCGGGCGCAGCTTGTTTCCGCGCGGCTTTTTCGGGCTCTCGGGTGGGGTGGCGGCAGTTCCGCCCCCGTCTTTCATGGCGGTCGCAGACTCGCGCGGCGCGGGCCGCAACACCTGATCTTCAACGCGTTCCACTGCACTCATTGTCCGGCTGCCGGGATTGATTTTGGCCTTTCAATAGGCCCCCCTCAGATGGCTTGCAAATGACGTCCCTGCTTGTTTCCGGGCCTGTCCTGCGTTATAGACCCCGCAAATTCGTCCCGAACATCATTGATCTGTGGGCGCGCCGCGCCAGAGGATTTGCCATGAAAGCCGAAATTCACCCGGATTATCATACAATTAAGGTCGTCATGACCGACGGGACCGAGTACCTGACCCGCTCGACCTACGGCAAGGAAGGCGACACGCTGAACCTGGACATCGACTCCAAGTCGCATCCCGCCTGGACCGGCGGCACCCAGCAGATCCTGGATCGCGGCGGCCGCGTCTCCCGCTTCCAGAAGAAGTTCTCGGGTTTCCTCAAGAAGGACTGATCCTTCCCGGAACGAAATACAAAACGCCCCGGCATCGGCCGGGGCGTTTTTGTTTTGCCGCGATCCTCATCCTGCGGAGGCGATTTTGCGCCGTCCCGAAGGATGAGATCGAAGGCCCCATGGTTCGAGACGCGCCGCAAGAGCGGCGCTCCTCACCATGAGGAACATCTTTGCTTATCTCTCGAACGCCGCCTTCAGCATGTTCATCTGCGGCACCAGCGGATTGCCGATCGGCGCGAGATCCGCCGGCGGCACATGGATCGCCACGTCGAGCCGGCGCACCTTGGCCTGCAAGGTCATCGAGCGCGCGACCAGATCCTGCAAGCGTTCCGGCAATTTCAGGATGATCTCCTCGGGCGCCGGATCGGCCGCCGTCAGCTTGACCTTGGTCTTCTCGCGGTTGGCCTGATGCAGCGTCATCTCGCCTTCTTTGACCGCGCGATGCAGCAGCAGCCATGACGCAAGCTGCATCAGGCGCGTGGTGAGCCGCATGCTCTCGGTGGCGTAGCTAAGACTGACGGAGCGCTCCAGCGCCTTGGCCTCAGTGCGGCCCGGTCCATCCAGATAAGCCGCCGTCTCCTCGACGAGATCCATGCCTTCCCTGAACAGGAGCCCGAAGGCCGGTGAATTAGTGATCCTCTCGCTCAAGAGAACGAGATCAGCTTCGCCCTGATCGGACATGGTTAACGCCTCACGCAATTACGCTTCTTTTTTATGATGAATAAATCATTGCGCGCCCGCGGCCGGGAGTCCAGCCGCGCCGCGTAACAATGAGGAGATATGGTTTCCAGCGGCATGCCGCGCGGAAAGAAACCGGACGCAAAAAAAGAGCCGCCGGAAACCGGCGGCTTTTGAAAGTTGATAACAGGGAGGCGTCAAACAGAGTGGACAGGAGCCACTCGGTGTCCAAACAAGGACAATGCAGTCATAAACGCGAAAGCTTAATACGTCGTAAATTAACGATTCTCTTTACGGTTCCTTTGCATTTCACGAAACCGCGAGAACGATGTGAACACGCCTCTTCCGCGCGCATTTACGTTTTGAAAAACGCATTGGCGGCGTCACGGCTCGCGCGCTTCTTTGCGGCATCCGCCTTCAGCCGTTCGATCTCGGCCATGAGCAAAGCGATGCGCTCTTCCACATCGCCGACGGAGAGCGCGGACAGATCCTGTCCCATCTCATGGCTGATCTTCTTTCGCGGCTTGTTATCGTCGTCTTCGGCGGCCATGCTTCCCTCCAGTCGTTTGGGCGATTATAGCTCAGTTCCACCCGCATCTTTTATCGCCAACCCCGCCGCCGCAAGGACACATCATGGACAAGCTGCCCACGCATATGACCGCCGTCGCGATCAGCAAACCCGGTGGACCTGAAGTTCTCATTCCCGAGCAGCGGCCGGTGCCGGCACCGGGACCGCATCAGGTGCTGATCAAGGTCGCGGCCGCAGGCGTGAACCGTCCGGATGTCGCGCAGCGCAGCGGCAGCTATCCGCCGCCGCCCGGCGCCAGCGATCTGCCGGGCCTCGAAGTCTCGGGCGAAATCGTCGCGCTCGGCGAAGGCGTCACCACACGCAAGATCGGCGATCAGGTCATGTCGCTGGTCGCAGGTGGTGGCTACGCGGAATACTGCCTGACGCATGAAACGCACGCGATGTCGGTGCCGAAAGGCTTTTCGATGATCGAAGCCGGCGCCATTCCCGAAACGCTGATGACCGTCTGGCATAACGTGTTCGAGCGCGGCGGATTGAAGCCCGGCGAAACGCTGCTGGTCCATGGCGGCTCGTCTGGTATCGGAACCACCGCGATCCAGATGGCGAAAGCACATGGCGCGAAAGTGTTCGTCACGGTCGGCGGGCAGGACAAGGTCGATGCCTGCCTCAAGCTCGGCGCGGATGCCGCCATCAACTACAAAACCGAGGACTTCGTCGCGAAGACCAAGGAACTCACCAATGGCGCCGGCGTGAACCTGATCCTTGACATGGTCGGCGGCGACTACATCGATCGCAACTACGACGCCGCAGCAGTGGAAGGCCGCATCGTGCAAATCGCCTTCCTCGGCGGCCCGAAGGCCTCGCCGAATTTCGCCAAGCTGATGGTCAAGCGGCTGCATCACACCGGCTCGACGCTTCGCCCCCGCTCGGTGGAGGACAAGGCCGCCATGGTCAGCGCAATTGAGGCAAAGGTTCTGCCCTGGCTCGCGGCCGGCAAGGTCAAGCCCTTGATGGACAGCACATTCCCGCTCAAGGACGCGGCGAAAGCGCACGCGCGCATGGAATCCAGCCAACATATTGGCAAAATTGTGCTCGTCGTTTAGGGCGGGGAAACTGCTCGAAACCCTTTGATTTGCTTCATATTTGTGGCATTTATCGCGTTCCTTCCGGCAGGCGCCCCACGCCTCGCCGGATCTAACGCGGAGAGCTGACTTTGCGCTCGATCCGACGCTTCGCACTGCTGGCTGCGAGCTTCGTCCTTCTTGCGATAACCCAACCCGCGTTCGCGCTCGATGCGATCAGCGTGCGCAGCGACGCGCCCGCGATCGATCTCACCGGCGTGCTCGAATTCCAGAAGAGCGACACCGACCGCATTCAGGTCTCTACCGCGCCGGGAACCGACGGCATCGTCCGCCGCATCGAGGTGCGCGCGCGCGAAGGCGGTCAGAACTGGGTTGTGTTCGCGCTGACCAACAACACCGACGATCAGCTCGATCGCCTGATCGTGGTTCCGCATTACCGCATCGTGTCGTCAGGCCTGTTCTGGCCGGACCTTGGCCTTTCGCGCATCGCGTCGATCACGCCGTCCACCGGCGACCGGCCCGAGCATCAGGACAGCGCGACCGCCGACATCTTCCGCATCACGCTGGATCCCGGCGCGGTGATCACCTTCGTCGCCGAATTGCGCACCGACAAGATTCCGCAGCTCTATCTGTGGGAACCGGAAGCCTACAAGGACAAGGTCAACTCCTTCACGCTCTATCAGGGTATCGTCATCGGCATCTCCGGCCTTCTCGCGCTGGTGCTGACCATCCTGTTCGTGGTCAAGGGCAGCATCATGTTCCCGGCAGCCGCGGCGCTGGCCTGGGCGGTGCTGGTCTATATCGGTGTCGACTTCGGATTCTGGGGCAAAGTGTTCGACATGTCGGCGGGAGCCGAGCGCGTGTGGCGCGCGTCCGGCGAGGCCATGCTGGCGGCGACCCTGCTGGTGTTCCTGTTCGCCTATCTCAACCTCTCTCGCTGGCATGTGCGTTACTCGCACATCACCATGGGCTGGCTGGTGTTCCTCGGCGCGCTGGTGGCGCTGGCGCTGTTCGATCCCGCCGTCGCCTCCGGCATCGCGCGCATCTCGCTGGCGTTGATCGCCGTGTTCGGCTTCGCGCTGATCGTCTATCTCTCGACTCATGGCTTCGACCGCGCGGTGCTGCTGATCCCGACATGGTTCCTGCTGGTGGTTTGGGTGGTCGCGGCGGGCATGACCATCGCGGGCGGCGTCACCAACGACATCGTCGGCCCGGCGCTGCTCGGCGGCCTCGTGCTGATCGTGATGCTGATCGGCTTCACGGTGATGCAGCACGCTTTCGCGGGCGGCGGCGCCACCAACGGCGTCGTCTCCGACGTGGAGCGCCGCGCGCTGGCGCTCACGGGCTCGGGTGATTTGATCTGGGACTGGGACGTCTCCGCCGACAAGGTCTTCACCAGCCCCGAGACCGAAGGCCTGCTCGGCCTCAAGCGCGGTACGCTCGAGGGTCCCGCCGCGAAGTGGCTGGAAGTGCTGCATCCGCTGGATCAGGACCGCTTCCGTGCCGCGCTCGACAGCGTGCTCGATCAGCGCCGCGGACGCCTGGTGCAGGACTTCCGGCTGCGCACGCCGGACGGTCATTTCATGTGGTTCGCGCTGAAGGCGCGCCCCGTTGTCGGCTCCGACGGCGAAGTTTCGCGCGTGGTCGGCACGCTGACCGACGTGACCGACACCAAGAATTCCGAAGAGCGGCTGCTGCACGATTCGGTGCATGACAATCTCACCGGCCTGCCGAACCGCCAGCTTTTCATCGACCGCCTCACCTCGCTCGCGCTGTTCGCCAAGACCACGCCGAACCTGCGGCCCACCGTCATGGTGATCGACCTCGACCGCTTCAAACAGGTGAACGATTCCGTCGGCATCGCCGTCGGCGACTCGATCCTGCTGACGCTGGCGCGCCGCCTCACGCGCATTCTCAAGCCGCAGGACACGCTGGCGCGTCTCGCCGGCGATCAGTTCGGCCTGATCCTGACCTCGGAGCATGATCCGGCGCGGGTCACGGCCTTCGCCGAAACCATCCGCAAGACCATCCGCGCCCCGATCGCGTTCGACGGACGCGAAATTTTCCTCACCGCATCGATCGGCCTCGCTCTCAGCGACCCGCAAGTGCCGCTGACGGAAGAGATCATCAAGGATGCCGAGCTTGCGATGTATCATTCCAAGCGCATCGGCGGCGACCGCATCGACGTCTACAAACCGGCAATGCGCTCGCGCAAAACCGACAGGCTCGCGCTCGAAGCCGAACTGCGCCGCGCCATCGAGCGCGAGGAAATCACCATCCTTTACCAACCCATCGTGCGGCTGGAAGATCGCACCATCGCTGGCTTCGAGGCGCTGGCCCGCTGGGATCATCCCAAACTCGGCCGCATGTCGCCGACGGAATTCATCTCCATCGCCGAAGAGATCGGCCTGATCGTCGAGCTTGGCTTGTTCGTGATGGACACCACCGCCAAGCAGCTGGCTATCTGGCAGCGCACGGTGCGCTCGCGCGAACCGATCTTCGCCAGCGTCAACGTCTCCTCGCGCCAGCTGCTGCGCCACGACCTGATCCATGATATACGCGGCGTGATGTCACGTTCGGCAGTGGCGCGCGGCTCGCTCAAGCTGGAGCTGACCGAGTCGCTGGTGATGGAAAATCCCGAGCATGCGGCGCAGATGCTGCACCGGATCAAGGAACTGGGTGTCGGCCTCTCGCTCGACGATTTCGGCACCGGGCATTCGTCGCTGGCCTACCTGCAGCGCTTCCCGTTCGACACCATCAAGATCGATCAGTCCTTCGTGCGCGCCAGCGGCAGCGGCGCGCGGCCCGTGCTGCTCAAGTCGATCGTGGCGCTGGCTCACGATCTTCACATGGAAGTGGTGGCCGAGGGCGCGGAAACGGATTCCGATGCTATCGAACTGTTCCAGCTCGGCTGCGAATATGCGCAGGGCTTCGCCTTCGGCGAGCCGATGGACGCCGACGCCACGCTGCGCCTGCTGACCGGAGAGAAGGTGCCGCAGCCGCGCAACCGCCGGCAGAGCATCCGCAATCTCACCAAGCCCTCCGCAACGCCCGCACCGGCTGCGGTGCCCGGACCGGAAACGGCTTAAGCGTTCGATCCTCATCCTGAGGAGCTCGCCTTTGCGCGCGTCTCGAAGGATGAACAGCGAGGACTTTCTTTAAAATGCCCCATGGTTCGAGACGCGTCGCAAGAGCGACGCTCCTCACCATGAGGCTTCAACGATTTTAGAAAGCTGCAGAAGCAAGTTTTAAGCGTGACCGGCGTCGTTCGACAGCATGGCCAGATCGATGCCGATCTTGTTCAGCGCACGCTGGTACTTGTCCTCGGCGTCGCGGCCGAACACCAGATCGGCATCCGCAGGACAATGCAGCCAGCCGTTGTGCTGGATTTCGCTCTCAAGCTGGCCCGGCGCCCAGCCGGCATAACCCAATGCCAGGATCGCGTGTTTGGGACCACTGCCTGCCGCGATCGCCTTGAGAATGTCGAGCGTCGCGGTGAGGCAGATGCCGTCGTCGATCGACAGCGTCGCGTCCTCGATGAAGAAATCGCTCGAATGCAGCACGAAGCCACGACCGGTATCGACCGGACCGCCTTTCATGACCTTCATGTCTTCCGCGCCGCCCGGCAGCTTGATCTGGTCGGCCTCGTTGATGATGTCGAGTTGGACCAGAAGTTCAGGAAAATCGATGCTGCCTGCGGGCCGGTTCACGATGATGCCCATCGCGCCCTCGGATGAATGGGCGCACAGATAAATCACTGAACGGGCGAAGCGCTCGTCGTCCATGACCGGCATGGCGATCAAAAGCTGGCCATCGAGATAGCCTGCGCCCGACGCATCGCCTTCGGATAGGTCGATTCCGGACGCGTGGACCTGTGCTGCGGCCGTAAGCTTTTCGGTCTTTTTGCGTGGTGTCTTCATTCGCAAGCGACTCTTGTGCTGTTGATCATCCTGATATTGGCCGCAAGTTCTGTCAATCAAGCGTCGAACCTGCGACAAGCGACGCTTGGTCGCGAAAAAGACCGGATCACGGTCAATTCAATAGTTCGCTAAACGATCTCCCTGTAAGGACGTTTGATGACATTGATAGTTCCCGTTCGTTCGGCCTCCGGCTTTGCCCTTGCGATGGCCGCCAGTCTTTTGTCCGGTCAGGCGCGCGCGCAGGATTCATCACCGTGGATCAGGGACACCTATTCGGCGGTGCGGCTGATCGCAGGCTCGCGCAGCGGCAATGTGCTGCTCGGCGGCATCGGATTCCAACTGGAGCCCGGCTGGAAAACCTACTGGCGCACGCCAGGCGATTCCGGCGTGCCGCCGCGGATCGACTTCAGCAAATCCGAGAACGTCGACACCGTCACGATTCTGTGGCCCGCGCCGGCAAAGTTCGCCGACGGCGCTGGCGGCACGTCATTCGGATACCAGAAGCAGGTGCTGCTGCCACTGCGGATTGTCGCAAAAAGTCCTGACAAGCCGGTGACGCTGCGAGCCTCGATCAATTACGCCGTCTGCGAGAAACTTTGCATTCCGGTCGAGGCCGAAACCGAACTGGCGTTTCGCAGCGTGGCCAGCACCGAGGACAGCGCCATCTCCGCTGCGCTCGATACGGTGCCGAAGCCCGCGAAGATCGGCGATGCCACGCCGCTGTCGATCCGCGATGTCCACCGCGAGGACAAGCGCGTGCTGGTCGATGTCGTCGCGCCGGATGACAAGACCACACCCGGCAAGGGCGTCGACCTGTTCGTTGAAGGCCCGACCGCGGAGTGGGCGTTGCCCGTGCCCAAGCTGATCAAGCGCGAGTCCGGCGGCGTGCTGCATTTCGCCTTCGACCTCGACGGCGTGCCTCCGGGCGCCAGCGTCGACGGCGCTCCGCTCAAGCTGACGGTTGCGGGGCCCGGCGGCGCCTACGAAGTCACCACAAAATTGCAGTGACCCGGTGCCTGAGTGCATCGCAAGCGGCATTTCCGCGCGAAACCGGTTCCCATCCTTGCGCAAGACGCGCTAAGACATCTCCCGTCGATCTCAGGGAGAACAAGGATGACCATCAAAGTTGGCGATACGCTACCCGCGGCCCAGTTTCGCGTCATGACCGCGGACGGAGTCCAGGTCAAAACCACCGACGATATTTTCAAGGGCAAGAAGGTCGCGCTGTTCGCCGTGCCCGGCGCCTATACCGGCACCTGCCACAAGATGCACATGCCGAGCATTTTCCTGAATGCCTATGCGCTCAAGGACAAGGGCATCGACACCATCGCTGTGGTGTCCGTGAACGACGCGTTCGTGATGAGCGCCTGGAAACGCGACACCGATCAGCGCGATGAGGCAATTTTCCTCGCCGACGGCAATGCCGATTTCACCAAGGCGATCGGCCTTGAAATGGACGCCTCCGGCAACGGCCTCGGCATCCGCTCCAAGCGCTATTCGATGCTGGTGGACGACGGCAATGTGAAGATTCTCAACCTCGAGGCTGTGCCGAGCAAGGTCGAAGTCTCCGGCGGCGACACGCTGCTGGGACAGCTTTGATCATCCGTCATTGCGAGCGAAGCGAAGCAATCCATCCTTGAAACGCTGGATTGCTTCGTCGCCATGACGATATGAACTACCTGTTCTCCGCCAGCCCATCGCGCGCCAGTTGATCGGCGCGCTCGTTCTCGGCGTGACCGGCATGGCCCTTGATCCAGTGCCAGCGCACATCATGCGCTTTCAGCGCCGCATCCAGCCGCTGCCACAGATCGGCATTCTTCACCGGCTTCTTGTCGGCGGTCTTCCAGCCGTTGCGCTTCCAGTTGTGAATCCAACTCGTGATGCCCTGACGGACATACTGGCTGTCGGTGGTGAGATCGACCGACGCCGGCCGCTTCAGCGCTTCCAGCGCCGATATCGCGGCCATCAATTCCATCCGGTTGTTGGTCGACGGATTTTCGCCGCCCTTCAATTCCTTCTCGACATCGCCGAAACGCAAAATCGCGCCCCAGCCGCCCGGCCCCGGATTTCCGGAGCAGGCGCCGTCCGTGAAGATCGTCACATGCGGAAGTTTTGCGTCGTTCACGCGGACGGTCCTTAATCGCCGATGCCGTAATCGCGGATGCTGCTCACGCCCTGATGAAAGCGCAGCTTGCGGACATATTCCAGCGGGTCCTTCGGCTTCACCAGCGCGCCCGGGGGCACGTTGAGCCAATCCACCAGCCGCGTCAGCAGAAAGCGCATCGCCGCGCCCCGGGCCAGCAGCGGCAGCGCCCGACGCTCTTCATCCGAGGGCTGGCGCTCGCGCGCATAGGCGGCCAGAAACGCACGCGCCTTGGTGACGTTGAACGAATGGTCGATCTCGAAGCACCACGCATTGAGACAGATCGCGACGTCGTAGGCGAACATGTCGTTGCAGGCGAAATAGAAGTCGATCAGGCCCGACAGCTTGTCGCCGAGAAAAAACACATTGTCGGGAAACAGGTCGGCGTGGATCACGCCCTTCGGCAGATCGGCGGGCCAGTGTGTCTCAAGATAATCGAGTTCAGCGCTCAGCAGCGCGCGCAAGCCGCGATGGACGTCATTCGCGCGATCGGCGGCCTGATCGAACAGCGGCCGCCAGCCTTTCACCGACAGGCCGTTAGGCCGCGACATTTTGAAGTCTGCGCCTGCCAGATGCATCTTCGCCAGCGCGGCACCGACGCCGGCACAATGCGCCGCACTCGGACGACGCGGCCACATGCCTTCCAGGAAGGTGATGATCGCCGCTGGACGCCCGGCCAGCATGCCCAGCGCTTCGCCGCTTTTGTTTAGCACCGGCTGCGGACAGGTGATGTTGTGGGACGCGAGATGGCCCATCAGCCCGAGGAAAAACGGCAGATCGTTTTTCGCGACGCGCTTCTCATAAAGCGTGAGAATGAAAGAGCCGCCGCTGGTGTGCAGCAGGTAATTGGAATTCTCCACGCCCTCCGCGATGCCCTTGTAGGACAGGAGGTCGCCAATTCCATAAGCAGAGATGAAGTCCGCGAGTTCTTCGGCGGTGACGTCGGTATAGACCGCCATCTCACTCCGCCGCCGAAACTTCGCTACGAAGCGGGCGCGGCAGCGGGAAGAATTCGTTTTCCATCGCGGCGGACACGGTTTCCACCTTCAGACGATAATGGGCCGCGAACGCATCCATGATTTCCTCGACGATCACTTCCGGCGCGGATGCACCCGCCGTGATGCCGAGGGTCTTGATGCCTTCGAATTTCGACCAGTCGAGTTCGGACGCGCGCTGCACCAGCACGGAGACCTTGCAGCCTTCGCGCTCGGCGACTTCGCGCAGGCGCTGCGAGTTCGACGAATTCGGCGAGCCGACCACGATCATGGCTTCGACCTGCGGCGCGACCTTCTTCACCGCAAGCTGACGGTTGGTGGTGGCGTAGCAGATGTCTTCCTTGTGCGGGCCGTCGATGTCCGGGAAGCGCTCCTTGAGCACCGCGACGATTTCCTTGGTGTCGTCGATCGACAGGGTCGTCTGGGTGACGAAGGCAAGCTTGGA
The DNA here is from genome assembly GCA_017308575.1 of Afipia sp. Taxonomy (GTDB): domain Bacteria; phylum Pseudomonadota; class Alphaproteobacteria; order Rhizobiales; family Xanthobacteraceae; genus Afipia. The sequence continues at coordinate 797,960 of JAFKEQ010000001.1, read as the reverse complement.
GGCATCCTTCGGCTGGAAGGTGCGCGCCTGCTCCATGGTCTCGATCAGGAGGACCGCGTCCTTCGGCAACTGGCCGAGGGTGCCGACCACTTCGGGATGCCCGGCATGACCGATCAGCAGGATTTCGCGGCCACGCTTGAAATGGATCGCGGCCTCGCGGTGAACCTTGGTTACCAGCGGGCAGGTGGCGTCCAGCGTGAAGAAATTGCGCTTTTCTGCCTCGCTTGGGATCGATTTCGGCACGCCATGGGCGGAAAACACCACCGGCGCGTCGGTCTGGGGAATTTCGTTGAGTTCCGCAACGAAAATGGCCCCTTTTTCGCGCAGGCTTTCCACCACATAGCGGTTATGCACGATTTCGTGACGGACATAGACGGGCGCGCCATAGAGCTTCAGCGCGCGCTCGACCGTGTCGATCGCCCGGACAACGCCGGCGCAGAACCCCCGGGGGGAACAAAGCACGACGGAAAGCTGCGGTTTTTGAGCTTCAGGGGTCATTTTAAGCCGGAATCAAGCATTTGAGGCCATTAGAAAGGGGACTTGGGGCCGCCATCGCCCATCTGTCAAGGGCGATCCAGACCATTGCACGGCCCACCCTCGGCAGACTATATAGGGACGAATTCCCGTCATTCCCGATGACCAGACAGCTTTACCCCAAAATTCTCGCGGGCGAAGCCTAAAGGAGATTTGCCATGAGCAACGCACCGCTGATGCCGAAGGCGACGGCCGTCTGGCTGGTTGATAACACCGCGCTGACGTTTGATCAGGTGGCCGAGTTCACCAAGATGCACCCTCTCGAAGTCCGCGCCATCGCCGATGGCGATGCGGCGCAGGGCATCAAGGGCATGGACCCGATTTCCACCGGCCAGCTCACGCGCGAAGAAATCGAAAAGGGCGAAGCCGACCCGGACTATCGCCTCAAGCTCGGCGAATCCAAGGTGATCCTGCCGCAGGCGGCGAAGAAAAAGGGACCGCGTTACACGCCGGTGTCGCGCCGTCATGAACGGCCGAGCGCGATCCTCTGGCTGGTGCGCAGCCATCCCGAGCTGAAAGACAGCCAGATCATGCGTCTGGTGGGCACCACCAAGACCACCATCGCCAGCGTCCGCGACCGCACCCACTGGAATGCGGCGGGCCTGACGCCGATGGACCCCGTCACTCTCGGCCTGTGCTCGCAGATCGAGCTTGATTTCGAGGTCCAGCGCGCGGCCAAGGAAAAGCCCGCCACCCAGCAGTATGGCGGCGCGACCTTGCTTCCGGCTTCGGAAACCACCCGCAAGGATGCCGAACACGAGGGCACCTCGAGCGGTCGGCAGGACGACGACATCAACGTCGACGCCGTGTTCGCCAAGCTGAAGACCATCGGCGGCAAGAAGCCCGAAGACGAGTAAAGTTTACCAAGCTCACGCCGTCCGATAGCCGGGCGGCCCAACTGCTGGTATTGGAGTGTGATGCGAAACCGCGTCACACTCCTTTTTCTTGGGACGGCCCTTGCCGCTATGCTCGGCAACGCAACCGTGCGCGCCGACAAGATCGTCGATCCCAAAACCGTGGCGCCGGAATTCCGCGAAGCCGCCGAGAAGCGCCACGCCGAACAGCTCAAGCTGATCGAGTGCAACAACGCGGCCAAGGTCGCAAAGATTCAGCGGCGCGACCTCGCGCAATATGTCGCCGAATGTTTCGACAAGCCGGTGGACAAGCCGCAGTAGCGGATCGGCAGGCAACCACCTTACTTCTTCTTCGCGCCGCCCTGCTTGGCGGCCTTGCGCGCATCCGCGATCGCCTGTTTGAACAGCTCGGGCTTCATGACGCCCGGAATGCGAAACGTGCCGACGATAAAGGACGGGGTGGAATTGAAACCGAGCCCTTCGGCCTGCTCGTTGTTGCGCTTGAGCAGCGCATCGATCGCGGCCTTGTTCGCTTCGAGATCACTCTTTGCCCGAGCCACATCGATACCGGCAGCTGCGAGCGTGGAGTCGATGGTGCCTGCGGTAAGCCGTCCGACATGCGTCATCAGTGCCTTGTGCGCCGCTTCGAACCGGTTCTGGTACTTCGTGGCCAGCACGAGGCGCGCGGCATCCGGCGACGGCGGCCCGAGGATCGGCCAGTCCTTCAACACCAGCCGCACATGACCGTCTTCCCTGATGATCTTTTCCAGTTCAGGCGACAGCGTCTTGCAATAGGGACACTGATAGTCGAACCACTCGACGATGGTCACGTCGCCTTTCGGATTTCCGAGCGCCGGTATCTCCGCATCGCGCAGCACCGCATCACGGCTGAGCACGTCGTTTGCGCCAGCCTGCTCCTGTGCCGATGCCGTCCGCGCAGGGGCAAGGGCCAGCATCGCGCCCGCAAGCGCAATGGCGAGAAGGGCAAAATATTTCTGTCGGATACCGAGAATCATCTCATCCTGCTTTCAACCCAGCGAACCGCGGCGAAGTCCCAAAGTCCAATTCCAGGCTCACGCCTTCTTCAGAAACTCGGTGCGAAGCACGAGGCCCTTGATCTTGTCGGTGCGGCCCTCGATTTCGTCCTCGTTGTCGGTGAGATGGATGTTCTTCACCACCGTGCCGCGCTTCAGTCCGCTGGACGAACCCTTCACCTTCAGATCCTTGATGACGACGACCGTATCGCCCTCTTTCAGCTCGTTGCCGTTGCTGTCCCTGACCGCCATCGTTCGCCCCTTGTGATATGCGGCGACTGCCGCGACGCGGACAGCATTAGCGCCTGTTGTTGAGCATGTCTTCCGCAAGATTGCGGTGGGCGCGCTCGATCCGCTCATTGCCGCCGCGGCTGGCGGCTACATCGCGATCCTTCATACAGGCCACGTAGGGCGAAGAGCCCCGCTCGCCCTGGGCGCGGCAGATCGCGTCGTCATCCACGGCCGCCTGCGGCGTGTTGCGCTCGAACTGCGCGCAGCCGCCGAGCAGGAGCGCGGTGACGGCGCTCGCCAGCAACATCCGAAGGTTTATCTGCATCGTCGGGACCATAATTCAGAGCGTTAGGACCGGTCGCCGTGCAAGCAGCGTGAACGCGCCTTGACCCGGCCATCCCGTCTTTGACGGCAACACCCGGCAAAAGCAAGGCGCGATCAGCCGGCCTTGCCCTGCAGCGCGGCCTTGATCTCCTCAAGAACCATCGGGTCTTCGATGGTCGCAGGCATGGTCCATGGCTCGCCGTCGGCGATCTTCTTGATGGTGCCGCGCAGGATCTTGCCGGAACGCGTCTTCGGCAGCCGCGCCACGGTAATCGCCAGCTTGAACGCCGCGACGGGACCGATCTTCTCGCGCACCAGCGCCACGATTTCCTTTTCGATCTCCGCGACCGGCCGCGTCACCCCGGCTTTCAGCACGAGGAATCCGCACGGGACCTCGCCCTTCACCGCATCCTTGATGCCGAGAACGGCGCATTCAGCCACGTCCGGATGCGAGGCCAACACCTCCTCCATGCCGCCGGTGGACAGGCGATGACCCGCGACATTGATGATGTCATCGGTGCGGCCCATCACGAAGACATAACCGTCCTCGTCCTTGTAACCGGCGTCGGACGTTTTGTAGTAGCCCGGAAACTCATTGAAATAGGCTTCCTTGCAGCGCTCATCCTGCTGCCACAACGTCGGCAGGTTGCCGGGCGGCAGCGGAAGCTTGATAACGATTGAGCCCATCGTGTTCGGCGGCAACGGTTTCGCCGCTTCGTCGACAATGTCGACCTGATAGCCGGGCATCGGCACCGTGGGCGAGCCGTGCTTCACCGGCAGCGTGCCGAGGCCGACCGGATTGCCCGCGATGCACCAGCCGGTTTCCGTCTGCCACCAGTGATCGATCACCGGCACCTTGAGCTTTTGCTCCGCCCATTCCACCGTCGGCGGATCGGCGCGCTCACCGGCCAGAAACAGCGTGCGGAATTTCGACAGGTCATACTTGCGGATGAAATCGCCGCTCGGATCGTCCTTCTTGATGGCGCGGAACGCCGTTGGCGCCGTGAAGAACGCGACGGCGCCGTGCTGCGAGATCACGCGCCAGAACGCACCGGCGTCGGGCGTGCCGACCGGCTTGCCCTCATACATGACCGAAGTCGCGCCGTGAAACAACGGCCCATAGATGATGTAGCTGTGGCCGACCACCCAGCCGATGTCGGAGCCGCACCACCACACCTCGCCCGGCTTGACGCCATAGAGATTGAACATCGACCATTTCAGCGCGACCAGATGCCCGCCATTGTCGCGCACCACGCCCTTGGGCTTTCCGGTGGTGCCCGACGTATAGAGAATGTAGAGCGGATCGGTCGCCAGCACCGGCACGCAGGGAGCAAGCTTCTTCGCCTTGATCGCGGCCTCGCGCAATGCATTCCAGTCGTGATCGCGGCCTTTAATGAGGTCGCAGGTTTCCTGCGGGCGCTGCAGGATGATGCAGGCCTGCGGCTTGACGCTCGAGAGCGCGATGGCCTCGTCCAGCAGCGGCTTGTATTTGACGACACGGCCCGGCTCGAGACCGCAACTCGCGGAGAGAATGAGCTTCGGCTCGGCATCCTCGATGCGGGTCGCCAGTTCCTTCGCCGCGAATCCGCCGAACACCACCGAATGAATCGCGCCGATGCGCGCACAGGCCAGCATCGCCACCATCGCCTGCGGCACCATCGGCATATAGAGAATGACGCGGTCGCCTTTCACCACACCGAAATCCTGCAGCACGGCGGCCAGTGTCTGCACCTCGTGCAGCAGTTCGGCATAGGTGAGCTTGGTGACGCTGTTCGTCAGCGGCGAGTCATGAATCAGCGCAAGCTGATCGGCGCGGCCGCCCGCCACATGACGATCCAGCGCATTGTAGCAGGTGTTGACCACGCCGCCCGCGAACCAGCGCCCGTAAAGTCCCATGGACGGATCGAAAATCTTTTTCGCCGGTTCGATCCAGTCGATCTCCCGCGCAGCCCCGCCCCAGAAGCCTTCCGGATCGCGCAACGAGTGCGCGTGAACCTCGGCATAGTGGCTGCTGGAAATGGCGTTCATGAACATGGCCTCCCGAAATTCCAGGACCGATGTTGTCTCGGCCATCTGTTGAGTACCAAAGTAAAAGAGGCAGGTGCTGCGAACAAGTCCGCTTTACCGCGCACAGTCCTTCGCCCCGGCGGCGCACGCCGATTTTGCCGCCGGCTTCCGCGGCATCTGCGCACCGACGCGCTCGATCTCGCGCGCAAGATCCCGGCGATGCGACACCGCGACTTCAAGCTCGGGATCGAGCCGCGCCGCCGTGGTGAAATCGGCCAGCGCGCGCGGACGGTTGCCCCTGGCCCGCATCACCATGCCGCGGTTGTTGTAGGCAAGGGCCAGCTTGTCATCGAGTGCGATCGCCTTGTTGTAGTCGGCCAGCGCCGCGTCCAGATTGTCCTTGAGCTGCCAGGCCGTGCCGCGATTGAGATAAAATTTTGCCAATGGCTTCAGTCGGATCGCCTCGTTGTAATCCGCAATCGCCTTGTCGTAGGCATTGTTGCGCGCATAGGTCTCACCGCGCTCGTCATACAGCTCCGCCACGGACGGATCGAGACGGATCGCTTCGCTCTGATCGTCGATCGCAAGATCGTAGCGCCGGACTTTCTTGAAAATCGCGGCGCGCGCCGTGAAGGCCTGCACGTCTTTCGGATTGAGGCGGATGGCTTCGGTATAGTCGCGCACGGCAAGGCGCGACTCCCGCGCCAGCGCGAATGCCGCCGCGCGCAGCGAGAACAGCCGCGCATTGTTCGGATCGATCCGGATCGCGGCATCATAGTCGTCGATGGCCTTGCCGTATTGCTTGAGGCCGGCAAGCGCATCGCCACGCGTGGCGAACGTATCGGGATTTTGCGGATCGAGACGGATGGCGTCGTCGGCATCGGCGCGCGCGACTTCAAAGTCGCCCTTGCCATTGCTGGCCCGCGCCCGCATCAGCAGCGCCAGAACATTGTCGGCCGAAACATGTTTGCCGGTTACGTCAGGTAACGGCGCGCGATCGCTCTTGTACAGGCGCGGATCGTCCCGATCGCCCGCATCGCAGGCGCGCATGGTCGTGACGTTCGTTCCGACGGGCATTCCGAGAATGTCCGAAAGCGTCTGGCACTTGCCGTCGCTGCACAGCCGCCACTCGCCGGCCATGCCGGAATTTCCCAGCGCGACCTCGGGCAGGATCGGCACATGCGGCGCCCAGCGAAACCAGCCATCCACCAGCCGCGCTTCGGGTGGCGGCTCCATGCCCGCACCCGATCCCTTGACCCGCGCCGCCACGATCTCGAGGCCCTGCGGCGTGACGCGCCAGTCCTCCTGCCATTCGATCTTCTCGACCGAATGCGTCCATGCCAGCATGAACGACGCCACCGCCAGCGACTTCACGACGCCTGCGGTGGCAAAACAGACGCTCAAGACACGCCTCCGTTCCGGAGAAAGCTCAGGCCGTGACTGCGACCTGCGCCGGCTTCTTGCGCCACTGCCAGATCACCGCGGCGATTGCGATCACGAAGCCGATCTCATCGCTGTAGTTGAACTCGCCGAGCAGGAACAACGCCGCGATGAAGCTGACGATGCGCTCGATCGCCGTCATCCGCGTAAACAGGAAGCCGATGGCCACCATGCCGAACAGGCCAATGGCGATCAGCGCCTTGATCGTCGCATAGACGACCGCGCCATAGAAGCCGAGCGTTGCCTGCATCGGATCGCCGTTCTGCAGCATCAGCGCGGGCGAATAGACCGCGATGAACGGGATCACGTAACCCGCCAGCGCGATGCGCATCGCCTCCCATCCGATTTTGTCGGGATTCTCCTTCGCAATCGGCGCGGCCGCCAGCGCGGCCAGCGCCACCGGCGGCGAGAGGTCGGCCATGATGCCGTAGTAGAACGCAAACATATGGCTGATGATCAGCGGCACGCCGAGCTTGGCGAGCGCGGGCGCGGCCAGTGCGGCGACGATAATGTAGGTCGGAATGGTCGGGATGCCGGTGCCGAGCACGATCGACAGCAACATGGTCATGATCAGCGCCAGGAACAGGCTCTTTTCGCCGAGGCCGATCACCCAGCTTCCGAAAATGGTGCCGACGCCGGTCTGGGTCATCATGCCGATGATGGTGCCGACGATGGCGCAGGCCATGCCGACGGTGAGCGCCGACTTCGCGCTCTCCGCCAACGAGTCGCGGCAGGCCACGAGCGTGGCGCGCCCGCCCTGGGTCAGCGCCGCGATCAGCACAAGCCCGCCGACGATGGCCGCGACATAGCGGATGTCGACCGAGGTGCCGTTGCGGAACAGCGATCCGGCGACCAGTGCGAGGCCGATCCAGAACACATAGCGCAGCGCGACATTCGAGAAGCCGAGCACGATGCTGGCGCCGAGAATCAGCGCGACCGTGAGCGCGAGGCCCATCGAGCCTGCATAAAGCGGCGTGAAGCCCTCGAACAGCATGTAGACGAGGGCAGCCAGAGGCAGGACGAGGAACCAGCCCTTGGTCAGCGCCTTCAGCGCACTCGGGATCTCGTCCTTCTTCATGCCGGTGAGGCCGTACTTCCCGGCTTCGAGATGGACCATCCAGAAGGCCGAAGCGAAATACAGCATCGCCGGAATGATCGCGGCCTTCACGACCACGGAATAATCGACGCCCAATGTCTCCGCCATGATGAAGGCGACCGCGCCCATCACCGGCGGCATGATCTGTCCGCCCATCGAAGCGGTGGCCTCGACACCGGCCGCGAAGGCGCGGCGATAGCCGAACTTGATCATCAGCGGAATGGTGAACTGGCCAACCGTGACCACGTTCGCGACGCCGGAGCCGGAGATGGTGCCCATCATGCCGGAGGCGACGACGGCGACCTTGGCGGGGCCGCCGCGCGTGCCGCCGAACAGGCCGAGCGACACGTCGGTGAACAATTTGATCATCCCCGCGCGCTCGAGGAACGAGCCGAACAGGATGAACAGGAAGATGTACGTCGCCGACACATAGATCGGCACGCCATAGAAGCCTTCGGTGCCGTAGGACAGATGCGTGACGATCTGGTCGAAATCGTAGCCGCGATGATTGAGCGGCGACGGCAGATACTGACCGAAGAACCAGTAGAGCAGGCACGCGCCACACATCAGCGGCAGCGCCATGCCCATCATCCGGCGCACGCCCTCGAAGATCAGGATGCCGAGCACGGTGCCGACCACGAGATCGAGCCGCGTCGGATCGCCGTCGCGCTGGATCAGGTCTGCGTAGAAGATGTACTGGTAAAGACCGCAGAAAAAGCCGACCGCGCCGATGATCCATCCAGCGGCGCGCTGCATGTTGGTCTTGGCGGTGAAGTTCGCGATCAGGCCGAAGGTCAGCAGCAGCAGGAAGCCGACATGGATGCCGCGCACGGCCTGGCTCGGCAGAAAATTCCACGCTGCAATGACGAGCTGGAACACTGCAAAGCAGATGCCGATGACATAGGCGAGATGGCCCCACCAGCCCGGTCCAAAGCCCTCCGGGAAGCCATGCTCGAAATTGTCGAGTTCGACTTTGACTTTTTCTTCCGTGCCGTGCTCGTAAACCGTTGTCATGAATCCCCGCCGCTGTGCAGCGCCCCAATCCAATATCTCAATTCGTCATTGCGAGCGAAGCGAAGCAATCCAGAAAGCTACAGAATCCGAAGACTGGATTGCTTCGTCGCTTTCGCTCCTCGTAATGACAAAATGTGGATGCCCGGGACAAGCCCGGGCATGACGTCTTTTTCAAATCATCAAGTGTCGATCTTACTTGATCAGGCCCTTTTCCTTGTAATAGCGGATCGCGCCCGGATGCAGCGGCGCCGGACTTCCGGTGGCCGCAGTCTCCAGCTTGATGTCCTTGCCGGCGGCATGCGCATTGGCGAGTTCCGGCAGCGATTCAAAGATCAGCTTGGTCATCTGGTAGGCGAGATCGTCGGACACCGCCGAGCTGGTGACGAGATAGTTCACGACAGCCGCGGTCGGCACGTCTTCCTTCTGGCCGGTATAGGTGTTCGCCGGAATGGTGACCGACACGAACGGAGGGCCGATCTTGTCGACAACGGCCTTCGGCACCGACACGACATTGATCTCGGTCGAGCTGGACAGATCCTTGAGAGAAGCAACGCCAAGGCCCGCCGACTGCAGCGTGGCGTTGAGCTGACGGTTCTTCATCAGATCGACGGATTCGGCGAACGGCAGATATTCCACCTTGCCGAGATCCTTGTACTCAAGGCCTGCGGCTTTCAGAATCGCGCGGGCATTGAGTTCGGTGCCGGACTTCGGCGCACCCACCGAGAGCGTCTTGCCCTTGAGATCGGCCAGCGTTTTGATGCCGCTGTCAGCGGTGGCGACGATCTGAATGTAGTTCGGATAGATCGCGCCAAGAGTGCGCAGCTTGGTCAGCTTGGTCTTGAAGCCGGCTTCCGCGTCGCCATCGACGGCCGCCTTGAGCGAGTCGCCCAGCGTAAACGCCAGTTCGCCGCGTCCCTGCTCGATCAAGTTGAGGTTTTCGACCGAGGCCTTGGTGGCCTGCACCTGGGTCTTCACCCCGGAAATCTTTTCGCCGTAGATTTTTCCGATCGCGACGCCGAGCGGATAATACACGCCGGACGTGCCGCCGGTGAGAATATTGATGAATTGCTGAGCATGGGCGGCGGGTGCGGTCAGTGACACGACGGCGGCTGCAGCAACGGCAAACAACTTCTTTTTCATGGGCATTCCTCGCTTGAATTTCGCGGGAAAGTGAACAAACGCGCGCCCGCGGTCAACCCGCAGGGGCAGAAAAGATCGCGCCTTGTAGACATTGGTATTAGATCGTCGGCATTTTTTGCTGCGATGCAAATGGAAACGTCACGAAATGGCGGCAACATCGCTGGCAAAGCTGCTGCGCTCTGGCAGGAAGCCATCGGAACGAATAGTGTCGCCCCCAATCAACAATCCGGCACAAGCCGGTTTTCAGGGAGGCTATGGTGACCATGTTCACTCGTCGCGTGACGTCTCTATCCATCGGAGCAAGCCTGCTGCTCGGGCTCGCCGGGTTCCATCCTGCACATGCCGCGCCGTTCATGATCGTCGGCAACGACGAGAAGGTGCTGTGGGATGCGGATGGCAAAGTCGTTCTTTCCCCAGCCGGCAAGGATTCGGTGCTGATCGTCGATCTCGCCAATCCGGAAAATCCGAAAATCGTCGCCAACCTTCCTCTCAAAAATTCCGTGGTCGGACCGCCGGTGAATGTCGATATCGATCCGACGGGCTCGGTGGCGCTGGTGGCGGACTCGGTCGATGTAGCCAAGGACGGCGATGCGCTGAAGATGTCTCTCGACAACAAGATTTATGTCATCGACATGAAGGCCAATCCGCCGAAGCTGGCGGGAACCGTGACCGGCGGCAAGCAGCCGTCCGGCCTGAGCTTCAGCCCCAACGGCAAGATGGCGCTGGTCGCCAATCGCGGCGACAATTCCATTTCCGTGCTGTCTGTCAACGGCACCGATGTGAAAGTGACGGATACGATCGCGATGGGCGACAGCGTCTCGCAGGTCGTGTTCACGCCGGACGGCAAGCGTGCGCTGGCGACGAAATTTCCGGCGCACAAACTGTCAGTGCTCGAGATCAACGGCGACAAGGTCGCCTATAACAAAGTGGACCTGATGGCGGGCCTCTGGCCCTACAACGTGGTCGTGACGCCGAACGGCAAGCTGGCACTGACCGCCGATAACGGTAATGCCGGTTCATCCGACGGCAGCGTCGATACGGTCAGCGTTGCTGATCTCGATGCCAAGCCGCCGCGCTTCATCGACCGCGTCGTGGTCGGCGACGGTCCCGAAGGCATCGCCGTCAGCCCCAAGGGCAATCTCGCGGCAACGGCGATCCTGCGCGGCTCCAATATGAAGAACCTGTTCTTCTATCAGAAGAACGGCAGCGTTTCGATCCTGCGCATCGACGGCAAGAAGGTGACCAAAACCCAGGACATCGAAGTGGGTGGCCTGCCGGAAGCCGTGCTGTTCACACCGGACGGAAAATATCTGCTGGTCGGAAATTATCTCAACAGCGACTTCTCAATTCTGAAAGTCAACGGCACCAAGGTGACCGACACCGGCAAGCGCTTCAAGGTGCCCGGCCATCCGGCATCCGCCCGCATGGGCCACTGACGTCACGCCGAATACGGATCGCCGGTCAATCCGGCGGTCCGCCACACCACGACTGTAACTGTAAAAATGTTTTCATAAGAACCGACAGAGGAAATACGACGATCATGCGAATGACTTCTTCCCGACCCACCCGGCGCTCCGTTCTTGCAGGCGGCGCGGCGCTTGCCGCCACACCGTTCCTGAGCCGCGCGTCCAAAGCCACAGCGTGGCCGGACCATCCGGTGAAATTCGTCGTGCCTTTCGCCGCCGGCGGCACCACCGACATTCTCGGCCGCCTCGTGGCGCAGAAGCTCTCGGAAGAATACGGCCAGCAGTTCATCGTCGAGAACAAGCCGGGCGCAGGCGGCAACATCGCCGCCGATTTCGTCGCCAAGTCCGATCCGGACGGCTACACCTTCATCGTCGGCACGCCGGGCACCCACGCGATCAACAAGTATGTTCAGAAGAACATGCCCTACGATCCGATCAAGGACATCCAGCCGGTCACCATCATCGCACGGGTGCCGAACCTGATGTCGGTCAATCCGGATGTTCCGGCGAAATCGGTGGCGGAATTCATCGCGCTCGCCAAATCGAAGCCCGGTCAACTCTTCTACGGCACGCCGGGCCTCGGCAGCACGGCGCATCTGGCGACCGAACTGTTCAAGTCGATGACCGGCATCGACATCGTGCATGTGCCTTACAAGGGCAGCGCCCCGGCCCTCACCGATCTCGTGGCGGGCCGTGTCCATGTCATGATCGACAACCTGCCCGCCGTGCTGCCCTTCGCGGAAGCCGGCAACGTGCGTCCGCTGGCGATCAGCACCGCGCAGCGCTGGCCGTTGCTGCCGAACATTCCGCCGATCGGCGACACCGTGAAGGGCTATGACGCAGCGGCGTGGTTCACGGTTGCCGCGCCCGCCAAGGTGTCGAAGGACATCGTGATGAAACTCAACGCGAGCATCATCAAGTACATCAAGTCACCCGACGGCATCGAGCGCATCCGCAAGCTCGGCGGCGAGCCGATCGGAGGCACGCCCGAGGAAATGCAGGCCTTCGTGATCGCGGAAACCGAAAAATGGGGCAAGGTCGCCGAATTCGCCAAGATCAAGCCTGAATAATGATAAGACCGGCCGGGCCGCCGCGGTGAGATTCGCCACGGCGGCCCGGAACATTTTCTTGAGCCTGCATTTTACCTGACAGTTTTCAGCCGCCGTGCCATTCTCGCGCCGATGTCGCACTCCAATCCAGCAAACGATGCAGGGCGGCCGCGCCTGATCTGGCTGATCCTGACAGGCGCTGGTCTTGCCGCCGTGCTCGCCGCAGCCGCATTTCTCCTGTCCTACAAGATCGAGCCGCCGCCGGATAATGCGCGCGTGATCGTCGACGAACAGATGCAGACCTACGCGAGCACGCCGTGCGTGATCTATAACAAGCTGGGCCGCGAACTGATCGCCAATCGCAGCGAAGTGTTCGATCCGGCAAAGCCGCTTCAGCTTTTCACCTATGCGAGCGAGAAAACCATCGCCGAGGTCAAGGCCGACAAGAAATGGTCACGCGACCCGGCCTGCGACTATGTCACCGGGTTCGACCAGATCGTGACGCGCTGGATGCGCCTGGTCGGCTACCGTTCACGCTGGGCCGACGACGGTCAGTGGCGATGGTAGCAAATAACTTTTCAACCCGCGTCGGTTATCACACAGTTCCGATTCGCACCGTGGCCGTTTCCTATCGTGCCCCGGCCGAACCGCTTCCGACGCAGCGAGACCGAGGATACCTGTCTTGAATAGACCGGCCGACCAGCCCGCCAAACGCCCATCCCCTGCCGGCGGCGTTACCGCGCCGCTGCGCCACGCCGTTTTCCGGCGAATCTGGATGGCGAGTCTGCTCTCCAATCTCGGCCTGATGATCAACGGCGTCGGCGCCGCCTGGGCCATGACCCAGATGACATCGTCGGCGGACATGGTGGCGCTGGTGCAGACCGCCCTGATGCTGCCGATCATGCTGCTGTCGCTGGCGGCGGGCGCGATCGCCGACATGTATGACCGGCGCATTGTCGGTCTCTCCGCGTTGTGTCTCGGTCTGAGCGGTGGCATCGCGCTGTCGGTGCTGGCCTATCTGAACCTGATTTCGCCGAACAGCCTGCTGCTGTTCTGCTTTCTGATCGGTTGCGGCAACGCGCTGTTCGGTCCGGCCTGGCAGGCCTCGGTCAGCGAGCAGGTCCCCGCGGATACCTTGCCCGCGGCAGTGGCGCTGAACGGCATCAGCTACAATATCGCGCGCAGCTTCGGCCCGGCGCTGGGCGGCATCATCGTGGCGGCAGCCGGCGCCGTCGCGGCCTTTGTCGGCAACGTGCTGCTGTACGTCCCGCTGCTGATCGTTCTTTATCTGTGGCGGCGCACGCTCGAACCTTCGCGGCTGCCGCCCGAGCGGCTGCGCCGCGCGATGGTGTCCGGCGTCCGCTACATCGTCCATTCGCCATCCGTGCGGGTCGTGCTCTATCGCACACTGGTGACCGGTATCGCCGGAGGCTCGGTGCTGGCGCTGATGCCGCTGGTGGCGCGCGACATTCTCCACGGCAGCGCTCAGACCTATGGCGTGATGCTCGGCTGCTTCGGGATCGGCGGCGTGCTCGGCGCCATGAGCGTGTCCACGGTCCGCAAGTCCATGAGCGCCGAACAGGCCGTGCGCCTGTGCGCGCTCGCCATGGGCATCGCTATCGGCGTCATGGCGTTGAGCCATTCGCCCGTTCTGACAGGCGCGGCACTGATCGTGGCCGGCACCTGCTGGATGCTAAGCGTGACCCTGTTTAATATCGGCGTGCAGCTTTCGACGCCGCGCTGGGTCGCAGGCCGCGCGCTGGCCGCCTATCAGGCCGCCATCGCGGGCGGCGTCGCGATCGGAAGCTGGCTGTGGGGCCATGTCGCCAATGGCACCGGCGTCAACAATGCGCTGCTGATCGCGGGCGCCGTGATGTTCCTGTCGCCCATCCTCGCGATCTGGTTCGCCATGCCTTCGACCGAAGGCAACAACAACGACCCGATCGAGGCACTTGCCGAACCGGAAGTGAATCTGGTCATCAGCCACCGCAGCGGACCGATTGTGGTTGAGATCGAATATCGCGTGGCTCAGGACAAGGCGCGCGCATTCTACACATTGATGCTGCAGGTGCAGGCCAGCCGACAGCGCAACGGCGCCTATGCCTGGTCCATCGCGCGCGACATCGCCGATCCGGAAATCTGGATCGAACGCTATCATTGCCCGACATGGCTGGACTTCCTGCATCAGCGCAGCCGCTCGACGCAGTCGGAGCGCGAACTCCATCTCGCCGCCGTCGGATTTCATGTCGGGCCGGAACCGATCAAGATTCGGCGCATGCTGGAACGGCCGCTGGGTTCGGTGCGCTGGAAGGACGAGACGCCGGATCACGCCAAGACGGCGGACATCCCCATCACGCCGTCAACCGGCACCGGGGTCTGACGCGCTGCCTCGGCATCGCGGCTGCCTTTACGACAACGCTATCCATTTCCAAAATGAAAACGCGCGATCGCTCTGTCGTGCAAGCCCTATTGCACGCGCGACACGCGCAGAGAATTTACCGGTCGTCCGACGGCGCAGGCCTGGATGCCTGATGCCAGCGATTGGCGCGCTCGAACATACGCCAGTGAATCTCTTCGGTTTCCGCGAACTTTTCCGGGCTCAGCCACGGCTTCAACGCCTTCAGCGTCTTTTCCCAGTCGGCACGATTCGGCTTCGGTACATCGCCGAAAAGTTTCGATAACTCACCCGACGCCAAACCTTCTGGCGAAACAATTTTGTTCATGATCGTCGCCCCGCACGCAACGCCACAGTCACGCAAGCATCACATTTGAAACCAATCCGTAGCCCGAAGCGAGAATGATTCGAAAGTGCCGCGTAAAGCTTGTTGATAACTCGATTCGGTCAGTCTTACTGACGGATTGAGTCCAACCTGAGTCCGCGCGAAGTTTGCAGCACAGCATCGCGCGACTCTGCGATCATGGCTGCCATGATCGCGACCAGAATAAATCGTGCAGCTATACATCTGGCAGGCATTTCAGGATCAGGCACGACGCAATGACCGAATTCACCGAACTGATGGCGAGCATGACCACCGATGGCGACACCTGTTCCGCCACCGCGACCGAAGACTGGCTGCAGGGCCGCACCATGTATGGCGGGCTTTCCGCCGCCTTGTGTCTTGAGAGTGCAGCGCGGCAACTCAGCGACCTGCCGCCGCTGCGTTCGGCTCAATTCTCTTTCATCGGTCCCGCAGCCGACACCGTGATGATCCGCCCGACGGCGCTGCGCCGGGGAAAGTCCACCGTGTTCGTCGGCGTCGATCTGTTCAGTGAAACCGGTTTCGCAACGCGCGCCACGCTATGCTATGGCGCAGCGCGCAGTTCAGCCGTGGATTACGGCAGCTTGCCCGCACCGAAAGTTCCCGAGCCGGACGTCTGCCCTGCGTTCTTTCGCAAAATTCCCGGACTGAACTTCATCCAGCATTTCGACGGACGCTTCGCCGGCGGCAACCCGCCCTTCAGCGAAAGCGAGACACCTGCTTTTGTCCTGTGGCTCCGCCACCGCGACCCGGCGCAGCCCGCATCGGTCGCCGCACTGGTCGCGCTCACCGACGCACCGCCGCCAGCAGCCCTGGTGAAATTCGACAAACCGTCCGGGCCGATCAGCACCATGACCTGGGGCATCGACCTGCTGACAGACAACATTGAGACACGGGACGGCTGGTGGCTGCTCGAGACCCGGGCCGAGCGCATTCACGATGGCTATTCCAGCCAGGCGACGACGCTCTGGAACGCGGACAGGCAGCCGATTCTGGTCTGCCGTCAAAACGTGGCGGTGTTCATGTGAGACAGCTTCGATGGATGGTGGCGTGCATCGCATGTCTGGCTGCCGCTCCGGCGCTGCCGTCTGCGGTCCTCGCACAGACACCGCAGCAGATTGCGGACTATCAGCGGAAACTGGCGGACTACACCGCGGCGCGTGAACAGTTCGACGAAGAAGCGTCCGCCTACTGGAGCGCGATCAGCGAGAAGCGCAAGACCCGCAATGCCAAGCGGCGGAACGGCGAGGTGATCGTCGCCGACGATTATGTGCTGGTTCAGCCGCCGGTCTACGGCGGCCCGCCGAAGCCGGTTTCACCGTTCCCACCCGAGAAGCCGCCTGTGCCGCGCAAGGCGCTTCCGGTCGTCGCGGATTTTCTCGCCAACGCGCGGGAGCATTTCCAGTTCGTGCCGCGCAAGCCCGCCAGCGAACTCGACTACAAGCGTGCCTATGCAAGGGTCGCATCGGGCTTCGGACTGACGCGCGACCAGGCGGTGCGAATTTACAGTTTCGAGTCCGGCGGCAACGGCAAGTACGACGTGCAGGCGGGGCTCGAAGGACCGCGTGGCCGCGCGATCTCCACCGCGCTCGGCTACAACCAGTTGCTGACCACCAACACCATAGACCTTCTGGCCGAACATGGCGGCGTCATTCTCGGCGCGCTGCGCGACAAGATCCGGCAGGCCTCCGGACCGCAGAAAGCGGAGCTGGAGCGGAAGGCCGCGATTGTTCAGCAGATGGTCGCGTTCTGCAAGACCGTGCCCAATCAATGGAGCGCCCACGAGAAGCTGGGCACGACGCCGCGCGGCATCGCCGTCCATGCGCTCAATCTCGACATGGATGTCGGCCCCATCCTGCAAACGCTGAAGCTGATGGACTCGGTGAACTTCGCCAGGCGCAAGGGCTATATGGCGCCGCTCACCGCCGCAGAGCTTGAGATGATGAATCTGACCGGCGACGGCAACGGGTTCGACATGGTGTCGATGCCGCAGACCATGCGCATCGTCGTTCCGACGTCGAACTTCTTCCAGCGCGGCGGCTATGAGCGAAACCCGGTGGCGATCCGCAACAACACCGTGGCGAAGCTTCTGGCCGCGACCAACGCGCGGATGGACAACCAGATCGGGTTGCAGGGCGCGAAGGATCTGGCTTCCGCTTTCTGAGCCGTCGCGCCGTGTCACAAATCAAGGTCCGCGCGCAAGCCTTCTTGTTCCCGACATTATATCTGCAATAATCGAACGGCCAGAATGCAGGGGAGGAAATCCATGGCTGGAAAATTTGTGCTGAGCAAAGGCGCGAGCGGTAAATTTCATTTTGTGCTGAAGGCCGGCAACGGCGAAACGATCCTGACCAGCGAACACTATGAAGCCAAGGCTTCGGCGGAGAAAGGCATCGCATCCGTCAAGGAGAACGCGCCGAAGGACGAGCGCTATGAACGAAAAGCGGCGAAGAACGGAAATCCGATGTTCAATCTCAAGGCCTCCAATGGCCAGGTGATCGGAACGAGCGAGACCTACTCGTCGGAAGCCGCGCGAGAGGCCGGCATTGCATCCGTGAAGGCGAATGCACCGGGCGCGGCCACGGAAGATAAAACCTGACGTTCGAAGACGTCTGTCACCTTCGAGTTGCCGCAAGCCAAACATGGCGCGCGCGGCTCGGAGGATGGCGGGAGGTTCAAACGCCGTCCAGAATGATGATGGTCGGCTTTCTCGGCAGCGTGACGCGCGAAACCGAGAACGATCGCTCAAGCCGCACGTCCATTTCAAACTGCCCGTTCATCCGCGACATGAAATCGCTCAGGGGCGTGGCGAAGCGGTGCATCGGGAGCACAATGGACGAACGCAATCGCCGCGTGATCTCCGACATGCCGTCCAGCGACAGCGTATAGGTGCCGTCGATCGGTACCATCACGATATCGAGGCGGCCGATGGCGGCATAATGGGTTTCGTCCAGCGGGTGGTGCAGATGGCCGAGATGACCGATGCAAAGTCCCGCGACCTCAAAAATAAAGATCGAATTGCCGTCCTTGCGCAGCGCTTCGGTGTCGAAGCTGAATGCGCGAATGTCGGTCGTGACATTGCGGATCAGCACATCGCCGACGGTCAGCGCATGATGCGCCGGCTTTCCATCGTCGCCCCAGCCGTGCAGCACATGTGCGATGTGCGGATCGGGATTGAGCGTGTAATGGGTCGAATGGGCGCGGTTCATCGTCACCACATCGGGCGACTTGCCCGCCGTATAAGCGCCGCTGAAGTCGGTGGCGATGGTGACGTTGCCCGGCGTCTCGATGATGTAAGTCGAATGGCCGGCATAGGTGATCGTCACCGCACTGTCAGTTGCCGCCACACGCGAGAGGTTTGCATACATCACGCGCGGCAATGACCGCGCCATCGCAAGACATTCGCTCGGCGGCGGCCTAACCTGCGCCGATGCGGAGGCCGCCGGCAGAAGCAGCGCAATGCATGCGGCGATCCACTTCATGCGATACTCCGATGGAGTGACGCATGAAGCAGATCACACCTGCTCCGAACAGGAAAGCTCAGATCGTTGTGAAATCGCCATGGCGGCCAAGGCCACCCGAGAAACGGGCGGCGCCGTCCGCGCCTTCCCTGAAATGCGCGTCGACACCATTGATCCATTCGCAGCGCATGGCGTCGCGCACCGGCAGGCCATAGGTCTCGATGACCGAGCGGCGGTCGGCACGAACGGCGGCTTGCGGAAACCGCGCGATCTCGCGCGCCATCGCCTCGGCCGCGGCCCGCGCGCCGCCCGGTGCGACAATCTTCTCGCACATACCGATCCGCATCGCTTCGTCCGCAGGAACCTTACGCCCGGTGAGAATGATCTCCATCGCACGGCCCTGCCCGACCAGCCGCGCCAGACGGACGCTGCCGCCATCGAGCAGCGGAATGCCCCAGCGGCGGCAATACACGCCGAAATAGGCTGTCTCCGCCATCACACGGATGTCGCACCAGAGCGCAAGCTCCATGCCGCCCGCAACCGCCGGGCCTTCAACGGCGCCGATCACCGGCTTCGACAATTCGAGACGCGTGGGGCCGAGCGGACCGCGCGGCGCATCGTTCGCGCCGGTCGGAAACGCCAGCCCTTCGACCATGTCGCGCTGGAAGGCTGCCCGGTCCGATAGCGTGCTGGCGTATTTGAGATCCCATCCGGCACAAAACGCGCCGCCCTCGCCCCACAGCACCGCAACACTGGCCGAATCGTCGCGGTCGAACTCCTTGAACGCCCTCACCAGCGCGTCGGCGCTATCCGGGTCCATCGCATTTCGCGCGACATCGAACCGGCTGTGAATGATGGTCCAGACATTGCCCTGCTTTTCGATCCTGACGGCCATCCGACGTACTCCCTTTTACTTTTGATGTGTTGATTTCGCCCTGCCCACGCGCAGCACCTTGTTTGGCGAGGTAACCGGCTTCGATACACCGAGTTGGGCCAGCAGCATGCCGAGCAGCATGCGCGGGTCAGTTTCGAGAAACTTCAATCGTCCCGCCATCTGCAGGACAAGCGCGCCGATCATCTGGCTGAACAGCAGCGCGACCATGGGCCTGACGACGGAGACGTCGCGATCCTGCACTTCGCTGAGCGGCTGCGCGATCCGCTCCAGCACCTGTCGCAGCGCGCGATTGAGCGCATCGTCCAGTGCCTTGCCGACGCCCTGACGCTTGACGCCGCGAAAGGCATAAAGACCGAGATTCACCTCGAAGCGGTTTTCAAGATAATAGCCGAGAAAGGCTTCGCAGCCGGCGGCCACCCGTGCTTCGGCTCCGTCTGCGGACTGCACAGCCTCTGCAACGCGTGCATCGAGCGCTGACAGTGAGTGCTGCAGCAGGTCCGCATAGATCGCTTCCTTGCTCTCGAACAACGGATAGATCGCGCCGGTCGAGCATCCCGCACGCAGCGCGATACCGCGCATGGTCGCGCCTTCGAGGCCCTGCTCGGCGAACTCCTCACGCGCTGCGCGAAGCAGAAGCTCCCGCTTTGCCACCTTGACGCTTCGCGACCAGTCCTGGGTCATGTCGGACGCTCGTTCCAGAATAATAACAATGTTATTTTTAAAGAACGCATGCTGTCAATGGCGGGCTATCAGAGCATGAGGAAATTCCGTTCAGCCGCGCCAGAGCAGTATCGGTCCGTGACTGATGGACAGTCGCGGACAGGCCAACATGAAACGGCTCATGCCCATCCGCCGCAGCTTCGCGCATGCGGGCAGGTGCTGATGTTCGCTTTATTGGTGGGACAATCGGGAAAATGGTGCCCAGGGGCGGAATCGAACCACCGACACTGCGATTTTCAGTCGCATGCTCTACCAACTGAGCTACCTGGGCGCCGCCCCGGACATGGCCGGGGAGAGCGCCGGTTTATAGAGAGCCAGAACCGCCCTGTCCAGCCGTCGCCGCGTTTTCCAGACCCACTTATCCGGATCGACGGCTGCGTGGCAAAATCCACCGGATTCAAGGACTTCCCGATCGCCCGGGCCCCTATTGCGGCTCGTCCATGTCGTCTTCGTCGTCGGTCTCGCGCGCCGGAATGGCATAGGAGCCGGACAGCCAGCGATTGAGGTCGACGTCGCGGCAGCGCTCCGAGCAGAACGGCCGGGACGAGGCAACGGACGGCTTGCCGCAGATCGGGCACGGCTTTGCGCCCGCCGGCCGCGACTCGTCCCTAGCTGGCATTCAGCCAGCCGAAGCGGATCGGGAAACCCTCGCCGCCCATCAACGCCGTGGTTTCATACAGCGGCAGCCCGACCACGTTGGTGTAGGAGCCGACCATCTTCACCACGAAGGTGCCCGCGATGCCCTGCACCGCATAGCCGCCCGCCTTTCCGCGCCACTCACCAGAGCCGATATAGGCCTGGATATCGTCCTCGGTCAGGCGCTTGAAGCGCACCCGCGTTTCCACCAGTCGCTGGCGGAAGCTTTCCTTCGGAGTGACCAGACAGATCGCGGTGTAAACGCGATGATTGCGGCCCGAGAGCAGCCGCAGGCACTGGGACGCTTCGTCCACCAGTTCGGCTTTCGGCAGGATCCGGCGGCCGACAGCCACCACCGTATCGGCGGCGAGAATATAGGAACCGCGCAGTTCGTCATCGAGCTGGACTGATTTCAACGCCGCATCGGCCTTGGCGCGCGCCAGACGGTTGGCGCAAGCGCGCGGCAATTCACCGCGCTTGGGCGTCTCGTCCACGTCCGCGGGGCGCAGCGCATCGGGCTCGATGCCAGCCTGATTGAGCAGACTGAGGCGCCGCGGCGAACCGGAGGCGAGAACGAATTTGGGACGTCCGAGCATGCGGATTTATCGGTTTCGATGAAGGGACAACGGGCGCGGAAACTATCCGAAGGCGGGTGCCGCGACAACAGCGCCGCGCGGCGAACGGATGCGATTTTCGGGTGATTTCGGTCTATTCATTTCCGATCCCCACCAGCGCGAACCGCTCCTTGATGCGCTGGCGCAGCGTGTCGCGCACATGCCGGTAGGCATCGAGCTGCAACTCGCGGCGGCCCTCGACGCCGACCGGATCGGGCGTCGGCCAGTATTCCACCTCGGTGGCCGATGTCGCGGTCAGTTGCATTGCCTTGTGATGCGCCTCGGGCGACAGCGTGACGATCAGATCGAAGTTGAGGCCCTCCCAGTCCTCCAAATCCGCGACGGTCCACGGCTTGTGATTGGAGATATCGAGGCCGATCTCCTTCATCACCGCCACGGCGAACGGATCAAGCTGGGCCTTGCTGACGCCGGCCGACTGCACATAGAGGCCGCGCGGAACGAGATGACGCAGCAGCGCCGCCGCCGTCGGAGAGCGGACACTGTTCTGCCCGCACATGAACAGAACCGCCTGCGGGGAGCGCGGCGCCATCCGTCAGATCCGTTTCGCGAGAGAGAAGATCATGCGCCGCCGTTCTCGCCCTTCCAGTGCAACACGGAAATCAGCGTGAACAGGCGGCGCGCGGTTTCGAAATCGACCCGCACCTTGCCTTCCAGCCGCTCCATCAGCGTGCGCGAACCTTCGTCGTGAATGCCGCGGCGGCCCATATCGATAGCTTCGATCTTGTCGGGCGTGGCGGTGCGGATCGCCTGATAGTAGCTGTCGCAGATCATGAAGTAGTCCTTCACGATGCGGCGGAACGGCGTCAGCGACAAAAGATGCACCACGCAGGGCGTGCCGTCCTGCCGCTTGATGTCGAACATCAGGCGATTGCCGGTGATGCCGATATGCAGGGTATACGGACCGCTGAAGTTGCCCTCCGGCACGAACAGGTTCTGCTCGATCAGATCGTAGATCGCGATCGCGCGCTCATGCTCGATGTCAGGCCCCGACCGCCCGATAGATTCCTCATCGAGCGTCACCGCGACCACGCGGTTGTTGGCATCGTCGCTTTGCGCGGGCTTGGTCATGACAGGTTGAGCCGCAATCCCACTGAACGCGAATGAGCTTCAAGTCCCTCGGCCTTGCCCAGCGTCATCGCCGCCGGTCCCAGTGCGCGCAACTGATCCGGCCCGCACTTCAGAATGGACGTCCGCTTCATGAAGTCGAGTACACCGAGGCCCGACGAGAACCGCGCCGAGCGCGCCGTGGGCAGCACGTGGTTCGATCCGCCGACATAGTCGCCGATGGCTTCCGGCGTGTGCGCGCCGAGGAAGATCGCGCCCGCATTGCGGACACGCGCGCTGAGGCTTTCCGGATCGGCCGTAATGATCTCCAGATGCTCGGCGGCAATGGCATTGGCAAGCGGCACCGCATCGTCGAGCGACTTCACCAGAATGATCGCGCCGAATTCGTTCCACGATGCCCCCGCGATCTCCGCGCGTGGCAGCGTCGTCAGTTGTGCCTCGACCGCGCGTTCGACCTCGTTCGCCAGTCCCTCGTCGTCGGTAATGAGGATCGACTGCGCGTTGGCGTCGTGCTCGGCCTGCGCCAGAAGATCGGCGGCGATCCAGTTCGCATTGGCGCTCTTGTCCGCGATCACCAAAACTTCCGACGGACCGGCGATCATGTCGATGCCGACCTTGCCGAACACCAGACGCTTCGCTGCGGCGACATAAGCGTTGCCGGGGCCGACGATCTTCGCCACCGGGGCGATGGTCGCGGTGCCATGAGCCAGCGCCGCCACGGCCTGCGCGCCGCCGACGCGATAGATTTCACTCACACCGCCGAGTTGCGCGGCGGCCAGCACCAAGGGATTGAGCTTGCCGTCCGGCGACGGCACCACCATCACCACACGCTCCACGCCCGCGACCTTGGCGGGCACGGCGTTCATCAGCACCGATGACGGATAAGCGGCCGTACCGCCGGGCACATAAAGACCGACCGCCTCGATCGCGCTCCAGCGCCAGCCGAGTTCGACGCCCGCGGCGTCGGTGAAACGTTCGTCCTTCGGCAACTGACGCTTGTGAAACACCTCGATGCGGTCGCGCGCAAACTTCAACGCATCGAGCGTTGCCGCGTCGCAAGCCTTCACCGCCGCATCAATTTCCGACGCCGTGATCCGCAGTCCGCCTGCCTGCACGTCCAGCCGGTCGAACTTCTTCGTCGCCGCGATCAGCGCCGCATCGCCATGCTTCGCCACGTCATCGACAATGGTGCGCGCCGCTGCGTCGACGTCGGCGGAGACTTCGCGCTTCATGGCGAGGAACGCATTGAAGCGTTCGGTGAAATCGGCGGTTTGGCTATTGAGGCGGATCGGCATTCCAGGGTCCGGGCAGGCTGACGCTTCGTCGTTTCAAGGCGTGATCATTGGCGCAATGCCACATCACGTCCACCCCATAACATTCCTGACGCCGGACCGCGAGCCGAACCGCACGGGTTGATCGCTAAATGTCTGTCCCCGCTGACAGATTGTGCGCCATCTCAGGCGCAGCGGCCGAATTGTCCGGCCCAAGATCGGCCAATTCGCATTCAAGGCACTCGACATCCAGCCGCAGCACGCCGCCGCTGGCGAACAGCAGCACCACCTGCCCAGCGGGGCTTTTCCTGGCGGGATAGAATTCAAGACCGATCAGGCTCAGCGCGAGGTCGTGCGCGGCGGTGTCGATCCCGCGCGACTGGCAGGACAGCACCCGATCGAACCGCAGAGCGGAAATCAGCCGCCGCGGAGTGCATTCTCCGGCGAGAAGCTGCTCGCAATCGGGACGGCGCATGCCGATGACCAGACGATTCTCGGCCGGCCGCCAGAGGATGTCGGCCGCGACAACGGCGGCATCCTGCACATGCGCCGAGATCACCGCGAGATCGTCTTCATCCAGCGCCGCAAGCTTGCGCTGCGTGACTTTCCGCTGAGATGCCTTGCTGCCAGACGTTTCGTTTTGAGACATGGCCCCGCTCTGTGAGAGTGGACTACCCGCTGATCCGCTCGATGGTGGCACCGCAAGCCGAAAGCTTCTCTTCCAGTCGTTCGAAACCGCGATCGAGATGATAGATGCGATTGACCATGGTTTCGCCTTCGGCGGCGAGCGCCGCAATCACCAACGATACCGATGCACGCAGATCGGTCGCCATGACCGGCGCGCCCTTGAGCTTCGAGGTGCCCTCGACAATCGCGGTTTCGCCATCGAGAGAAATACGCGCGCCAAAGCGCGCCAGTTCCTGAACGTGCATGAAACGATTTTCGAAGATCGTTTCGGTGATACGCGAGGAGCCGTCCGCCCGTGTCATTAGCGCCATGAGCTGCGCCTGCAGATCGGTCGGGAAGCCGGGGAACGGCGAGGTGGAAACCGTCACCGGCTTGATGCCCGCGCCGTTGCGCGCGACCCGGATTCCTTCATTGTTCGGCGTGATGGTCGCGCCCGCTTCGGTCAGCACGTCGAGCGCCGACTGCAGAAGCTCGGGCCGTGCGCCCGAAAGTTGCACGTCGCCGCCGGTCATCGCCACCGCCATGGCATAGGTGCCGGTCTCGATCCGGTCCGGCAGCACGGTGTGGCGCGCGCCATGCAGTTTGCTCACGCCCTCGATCACGATGCGTGGCGTGCCCGCGCCGGTGACCTTCGCACCCATCTTGTTGAGGCAGTCGGCGACGTCGACGATTTCCGGCTCGCAGGCCGCATTGGTGATGACCGTGGTGCCCTTGGCGAGGGTCGCCGCCATCAGCGCGACATGGGTGCCGCTGACGGTGACTTTCGGAAAATCGATCGGCGCGCCCTTGAGCCCGCCGGGCGCTTTCGCAATCACATAACCGGCGTCGATCTGGATTTCCGCACCGAGCTTTTCCAGCGCCATGATGAGCAGATCCACCGGGCGCGTGCCGATGGCGCAGCCGCCGGGCAGCGAGACTTTCGCTTCGCCCATCCGCGCCACCAGCGGCGCAATCACCCAGAAGCTGGCGCGCATGGTGGAAACCAGTTCATACGGCGCGGTGGTATCGATGATGTTGGCCGCCGAGATATGCAGGGTCTGGCCCTGATATTCGTGATCGCCGGGGCGCTTGCCCGCCGACATGATGTCGATGCCATGATTGCCGAGAATGCGCTGGACCTGCGCCACGTCCGCCAGACGGGGGACATTGTCGAGAATCAGCGTCTCTTCGGTCAGCAGGCTGGCGATCATCAGCGGCAGCGCGGCGTTCTTCGCACCCGAAATCGGGATCGTGCCATTGAGCTTGTTCCCGCCGACGATGCGAATGCGATCCATACCAACCTTTTCCTTTTCCGGATGTCGCGGCTTGTAGCGCGTTTCGGACGAAGTGAAAACCGCGCGCCGGACGCCAAATCACGGGCCCGTGAGCTTCATTCCCGAGAAAATCGCTCGAATTGTGTCGGAGAACCGGGCGGATCTCCGGCCTTTCCTCGTGACGGCCGGGCGATCAGGCAGGCCTGAAGCGCCGGATGCCAAGGATGATCGTGAAGACGAAAAACAGAAGCACGATTCCCTGTGTGATCGCGAACGGGGGTTCCGAGCCGGTCGGCGCGTAGGCGTTCAACAGCGCAACCTTCTGAAACGATTGAACGATCAGAACGAACACGTTGAACCAGAGCGCGAGCATCGCCGTGACCACATAAACGCTGCGCCAGATGCCGGTGAGCCCTTTTCCGTAGAGCGCATAGACCGCAATCGCCAGCAGCACGAGCGAGATGATCGCCACGATGTGCGAGGGCAGGATTTGCGTGAATGGAAACAGAAAGCCCGTGGCGCTGGTGACGACGGTCAGGATCAGAAACCAAGCGGTCCATCCGGGCAGCCTGTTGGATGCCAGAAGACCGCCCGCGACGATCAGGCCAAGACCGATCGCGATCATGCTGATGACAAGGTGAAGAACCGTAAAACCGGCCAGAGAGAGACCTAAAATCATGAGGCGCCCCCGCTTTGAAATAACGCAAGCGTATCGCGGGACGGCTTCGATGGCTACGCCGTTTGCGGCGGACGTTATCTTTCGCCGCGCTGGTCTGGGCTCGCGCCGCGCTCGCTGTCATGGAGTCTGGCGTCATCCTCCGGGGTGACGATTGCCTGTCCGGCGCGCCCGCGCGCTTGCATCTTGCGCCGCTTGAGATTGTCGCGCAGCGCCGATTTCAGCCGGTCATTGCGGTCAGACCGCGTCTTGTTCTCGGTATCCATCATCACAAGCCCCGTCGAAATGAGAGCCGGGATCGCCGGTCAGTCTCCAGACTATCGGATGCGGCCAGCCATGTGACAGGAAAGAATGAAGCGCGATCAGGTATTTCAGGGACCTTGCGCCTCGGCCTGCGGACAGTTGAGCAGATTCGCCCGCACCGGGAGTTCCGGACATTCGGTTTCCCGTAAAGAGGCCGCCTCGGCGCTTGCACCGGCGGACGCCTTATGGCAAGGATCGCCCGCCTTTACGGACTTCTGGCCCGATTCACGCACACCTTGCGTTTTCGCGTCCCGGTTCTGGTATCCTTGGCGTCTTGGTATCCTTGGCGTTTCGCTGCCGTAGCTCAGTGGTAGAGCACTCCATTGGTAATGGAGAGGTCGACAGTTCAATCCTGTCTGGCAGCACCAGCCATCTTCTCCAAAATCAGCTCGAAAACGCTACATCGTACTGATTATATTGCCGGTTTCTTGCTCGAACAAGATTCGTCAAATTTTGGCAAGGCCGGCCAAAGTTCCCGAAAATTTTAACGAAGCATCCTGATACTGCGCCCCGACGCAGAACGCAGAACAATGAGTATTGGGGTTGGGGACGATGAAACTAAAGTTCGGCCGCATCGGAAAACTGTTTCGCTTCAAATTGCCGAGCATCGGCGTCAGGGGAAGTCTCTTCCTGGCATTCGCCGTCATCGCCCTGATGGCGATCGCGATCAGCGGCGGCGCCAGCCTGCTGCTCTCGCAGCTCGGCGGCATGATGAACGACCTGAGCAGCCGGAATATCCCCCGCCTGACCGCGAGCCTTCAACTCTCGGGATTGAGCCAGAGCCTTGCCGCGCGCGGGCCCGCGATGCTGGCCTCGGATGACGAAAGCACCCTTCAGTCCCGCACCAATGGTCTGAAACAGGTTCAGGCGGCGGCACTGGCAAAACTGCAGGAAATCAAGAATCTGAATGCCGACCCCAGCGTGGTGTCCTCGCTGGAGGAAAACGTCAAAATGCTCGACGACACCATCAACAGCCTGCGATCAGCCGCGAAGGAGCGGCTGGATCTCGCCGAACAGCACAGCAAGCAGTTCGAGGAGGCCCGCCTCGCCCATAGCGCTCTGGTCAACAGCATCGGCAGCGCCGCGGAAGACGCAAAGGCCGCCGTCAACTCGGCGCTGGTCAATCCGAACGCCGAGCCGAAGGAAGCCATGAATGCGATGCGTGGCGTCGACATGCTCGCCAGCCTTCTGGCCGACGTGAACTTCGCAGCGAGCACCATCAACGCCGCGGGCAGCGCGGTGAACACCGACAAGCTGAGCGACATGGAGCACATCTTTTCGGTGACCTATGACAGCATCGATTCATCGATCAAGGCGCTCGGCCCCGCGGGCGATGCGCTGAAGGACGGCGTCAAAAGGCTGATGTCGCTCGGCGACATGAAGAAGGGCGTATTCCGGCTGCGTCAGAAGGAACTCGACGCCATCGACTACGGCAAGCTCATTCTGGACGAGACCACCAAGCTCAATCGCGGCCTCGACATGAGCATCCAGCGGCTGGTTGACGACGTGCAGGTCGAAACCCAGGCCGCCTCCGCCAGCGCCCACAGCAAGATCACCCTCGCGACCACGGTGATGCTGGTCCTCGGCGCGCTGTCGCTGGTCGGTTCGGCGCTGTTCGTCTGGCTCTATGTCGGCCGCAATATCCTGCGCCGCATCGGCAACCTGCAGGACGTGATGCGCCGTCTGTCCGAAGGCGATCTCGCCGCGGAGGTCCGTCACAGCCGCCAGCAGGACGAAATCTCCGTCATGGCGTCATCGCTGGAAGTGTTCCGCGAAAGCATGATCCGGTCGCAGACATTGAGCAGCGAGCAGGATCAGGACCGCATCGCCAAGGCCGAGCGTGCCGCGCGCATCGAAGCCCAGATCGTCTCCTTCGAGGACAAGGTCCGCGTCGCCCTCGACAGCCTGATGACCTCCGCCAGCACCATGCAGTCCACGGCGGAAAGCATGTCCATGACCGCGGAGCATTCGAGCGAACTGGTCAACACCGTCGCATCCGCCGCCGAGGAAACGTCGGTCAACGTGCAGACCGTCTCCGCCGGCACCGAAGAACTGTCATCATCGATCGCGGAAATCAGCCGTCAGGTGTCGAATTCGGCCCAGATCGCTGCGAACGCCGTCAGTGAAGCCGGCAAGACCGACACGACGATGCAGGGGCTCGCTGACAATGCGAACCGCATCAGCAGCGTGGTCGATCTGATCCAGGAAATCGCCTCACAGACCAACCTGCTCGCGCTCAATGCCACTATCGAGGCCGCGCGCGCCGGTGAAGCGGGCCGCGGCTTCGCCGTCGTCGCTTCCGAGGTGAAGAATCTTGCGGAGCAGACCGCGAAGGCGACCGACGAGATCCGCGCCCAGATCGCCAGCATGCAGAACGTGACCACGTCGGCGGTCAGCGCGATCCGCAACATCGGCTCGACCATCGGTGAGATCAACGAGGTTACATCGGCCATCGCCAGCGCCGTGGAGCAGCAGGGCGCGGCGACGCGCGAGATCGCCCAGAACATCCAGCATGCCGCGAGCGGCACCTCGGAAGTTTCGACCAACATCGTCGGCGTCAGCCAGGCATCGGCGCAGGCGGGAACCGCGGCCAGCGAGGTACTGAACGCATCGAGCGAACTGCGCCGCGAGGCGGACAGCCTGCGCGCCGAGGTGGACGCATTCCTGCTCAACATCCGGGCGGCATGATCCATCCGTGATTCAAGGCCTATCCAGCCGGGCGGTCCCCGGCCGGATAGGCCTGAACCGGTGCACGGCGACCAACCGTAAATTGCTGGCTTACCTTGCGAATACAGGTTGCACAGCCGTCAGATTGACTCTTTTTGGCCTCCATGCTCCCTGCTGGATTTCGACAGCCGGGACGGGACGTCTCGCACGCAAGGGGTTAGCGCATGAGCATGGTGCCGGGTTCGGATATGGGCGGTAGGTCGCTGGAGCCACGCGGCGACTGGACGCGCACGGAAGCGCAGGCGCTCTACGATCTGCCTTTCGCGGACTTGATCTTTCAGGCGCAGAGCATCCATCGCCGCAATTTCGATCCCAACCATGTCGAGACCGCGAGCCTCCTGAGCATCAAGACCGGCGGCTGCCCGGAAGACTGCGGCTACTGCTCGCAGAGCGCCAAGTACGACACCGGCGTCAAAGCCACCAAGCTGATGGATCATGACGATGTCGTGGCGACCGCCAAGCGCGCCCGCGATGCCGGCGCGGACCGCTTTTGCATGGCCGCGGCCTGGCGCAATCCAAAGGACAAGGACCTCGACAAGGTCTGCGAGATGGTCAGCGCCGTGAAGGGCCTCGGCATGGAGACCTGCGTCACGCTCGGTATGCTGACGGATGCGCAGGCGAAGCGGCTGCACGACGCGGGCCTCGACTTCTACAACCACAACGTCGACACCTCGCCGGAATTCTACGGCAACATCATCACCACACGCACGATGCAGGATCGCATCGATACGCTGGCGCATGCGCGCGAAGCCGGCCTCAAGGTCTGCTGCGGCGGCATTATCGGCATGGGCGAACAGGTCGATGACCGGCTCGGCATGCTGACGTTGCTGGCCAACCTGCCCGAACATCCGGAGAGCGTTCCGATCAACATGTGGAACGAAGTCAAGAACGTGCCGGTCAACGCCACCGCCGAAGCGCCCGATCCGATCGCGCTGGCGCGCATGGTCGCGGTGGCGCGCATCATGATGCCGCGCAGCGTGGTCCGCCTCTCGGCCGGACGCTCGTACATGACCGACGAGTTGCAGGCGCTATGCTTCGTCGCTGGCGCCAATTCGATCTTCATCGGCGATGTGCTGCTGACCACGAAGAATCCGCAGACCGAACGCGACGCCAATCTGCTCGACCGTCTCGGCATCAAGTCGAAGCTCGACAGCGCCAGGCGGGACGCCCATGTCCATGCCGACGCGAAGCCCGCAGCAAAAACCATCCCGGTGAGCGGCGCGGCCGCATCCTGACGGCGTTTCAACCAGCGAAACGGGTTGCTTGCATGGCAACCATGCCGTGCGATCCCGCAAAACGTGAATTTCAGCTAGCGCGGCGGATTTTGCCGCGTTAAGCCGGAGCTGAAAAACGCGATTGCGAGACGATGCACACCAAAGCCGCAGCCATTCCCGCAGCCCCCGACGGGTTGCGCTATCCGATTGAAACGCCCCCGAAGCCGGATGAAGCGATCGAAGTCGCGCCCGGCCTGCTCTGGATTCGGCTGACGCTGCCGTTCCGGCTCAACCATGTGAACGTCTATCTGCTCAAGGACGGCGACGGCTGGGCGATCGTCGACACCGGCATCGGCAACGACGCCACCATCACCGCCTGGACGACGCTGTTCGAAGGCCCGCTCAAGGGATTCAAGATTACACGGCTGATCGTCACCCACGCGCATCCGGATCATGTCGGCCTTGCCGGATGGATCGTCGAGCGCTTCGGCTGTCCGCTTCACATGTCGCAGGTGGAATATCTGCAGGCGGCTTACCACGAGCATCGCGGCTCACCGGAGCGAAAGCTGGCGCAGCGCCTGTTCTTCCGCCGTCACGGCATGGACGAAGAGATCACCGAGGCGCTGCTCGGCCGCGGCATGGATTATCTGGCGCGGGTGTCGACGCTTCCTGCTTCGTTCCATCGCCTCTCGAACGGCGAGGACATCGTCATCGGATCACGCACGTTCCGCATCATCACGGGCGGCGGCCACGCGCTCAATCAGGTGATGTTGTATTGCGCCGAGGACAACATCTTCCTGTCCGCGGATCAGGTGCTCAGCAAGATTTCCCCGAATGTCAGCGTGTGGGCTGTGGAGCCGGAGGCCAATGCGCTGGGCGAATATCTCACCTCGCTGGCCGAACTCTCACGGATTTTGCCTGACGATGTGCTGGTGCTGCCCGGACACGGCGTTCCGTTCTACGGCGTCAAGACGCGCATCGGGCAACTCGCCGATCATCACGAAGATCGCTGCAAGCTGATTGCCGAGGCCTGCCGGACGTCGCCGAAAACCTCCGCCGAACTCGTGCCGGTGGTGTTTCACAAGCATGTGCTCGACGCGCACCAGACCGGCTTCGCGGCCGGCGAGCTGATCGCCCATGTCAATCACATGATCGCCGACGGACGTCTGAAGACCGATCTGGGCGCCGATGGCGTGCTGCGTTTTACCGCAGCCTAGCTTTTCGACCGGCCGGATTGACGTAAGTCAATTCGGCGCGGGCCGCATACGAGCATCCTGAAAACGGCCTCGACATTAAAGCTGGAAAAGCTCTAAAAAGGCCCCGCGCACGACAGAAGACCCTTCGGAACCCGTTGGGGCCGGCTGCCGTAATCCGGTCCCCTTTCAGGGTTTTCATGATGGATTACAACAAGTTCTTCGACGCCGCACTCGGACGCCTTCACGACGAGCGGCGCTATCGCGTATTCGCCGATCTGGAGCGGATCGCAGGCCGCTATCCGCACGCCGTATGGCACACGCCCAAGGGCCAGCGGAACATCGTGATGTGGTGCTCGAACGATTATCTCGGCATGGGCCAGCATCCGAAGGTCGTGGGCGCGATGGTCGAAACCGCGACGCGCGCAGGCACCGGCGCGGGCGGCACGCGCAACATCGCCGGCAACAACCATTCGCTGATCCAGCTCGAGCAGGAGCTGGCCGATCTGCACGGCAAGGAAGCCGCGCTGGTCTTCACCTCCGGCTACGTCTCGAACCAGACCGGCATCTCGACGCTCGCGAAGCTGATTCCTGACTGCCTGATCCTGTCGGACGCGCTGAACCACAACTCGATGATCGAGGGCATCCGTCAGTCCGGCGTGCAGTACATCGTATTCCGTCACAATGACGTTGCGCATCTGGAAGAACTGCTGCGCGCCAATCCGGGCCGCCCGACGCTGATCGTCTGCGAAAGCCTCTACTCGATGGATGGCGACGTCGCGCCGCTGGCTAAGATCTGCGATCTCGCCGAGCGCTATGGCGCGATGACTTATGTGGACGAAGTTCATGCGGTCGGCATGTACGGCCCGCGCGGCGCGGGCATTGCCGAGCGCGACGGCGTGATGCACCGGATCGATATTCTCGAAGGCACGCTGGCCAAGGCGTTCGGCTGCCTCGGCGGCTACATTGCCGGCAGCGCGAAGGTGATCGACGCGGTGCGCTCCTATGCGCCGGGCTTTATTTTCACAACAGCGCTGCCGCCCGCGATCTGCTCCGCCGCAACGGCCGCCATCAAGCATTTGAAGTCATCGTCGTGGGAGCGCGATCGTCATCAGGACCGCGCGGCGCGCGTGAAGGCGATCCTCACTACCGCCGGCCTGCCGGTGATGTCGAGCGATACGCATATCGTGCCGCTGTTCGTGGGCGATCCTGAACGCTGCAAGATGGCGTCGGATTTGCTGCTGGAAGAGCACGGCATCTACATCCAGCCGATCAACTACCCGACGGTGCCGAAGGGCACAGAGCGGCTGCGCATCACGCCGTCGCCGTATCATGACGACGGATTGATCGATCAGCTTGCCGATGCGCTGCTCCAGGTCTGGGAGCGGCTCGGCCTGAAACTTCACGCCAAGCCGCTGGCTGCGGAATAACCGCCGCCCGCGCCTCAACCGGTGCGGGCGATTTCACGCGGCGCATACGACATCACGATCCGCATAAGATCGGCGGCGTTCCGCGCGCAAAGCTTGTCCATGATATGGGCGCGATGAACCTCGATGGTACGCGGGCTGATTCCAAGCCGCCGCCCAGCCTCCTTGTTCGATGCGCCGCCCGCAATCAGCACTAGGACGTCACGCTCGCGTTTGGTGAGAAGATCGCGGCCCGGAAAATCCGCCAGACCGTCGAGATATCCCGACATCGAACGGCGATAGGCGGTGACCGCCTCGCGGACACGTTCGATCAGCACGCTCGCTGAAAACGGCTTCTCGAAAAAATCCAGCGCACCGAGCTTCATCGCTTCCACCGCCAATGGCACATCGGACTGACCGGAGATGACAAAGACCGGCGGCTCGAACCGCTGGCCCGCCAGTCGCCTGAGCACGTCGAGGCCCGAGCGCCCTGGCAGATTCAAATCGAGGATGACGCCGACCGGAGCGACGCCGGCCACAGCTTCGAGAAACGAATCGCCATCGCCAAAGGTCTTGCTCGAAAATCCTTCGAGCTTGAGCAGCATCGACAGCGCATCACGCACAGACGCATCGTCATCGACGATCGCCAACGTCCCCTCCTGCAACGCCAACGGTATCATTTGACCCTCCCCCGAGGAAAATCCACCCAGACGCGCGCTCCACGTACTACAACTTTTACGTGTATAACCTGATTCGCTCCCTTCGCCAAAGCCGCCTTCACCCGCCGGGCCCCAAAACGCGGATGTGCCCTTCCCTGCGTCGGGCTAAGGTTATGCAGCGCGGCTTCGACGAGGCCGCTATTCGAGGGACCAACAGATGCTGCATGACTGGAGCGTGATCGCAGCCGCGTTCGGCTACATCGGGCTTCTGTTCGTCATCGCCAGCTATGGCGAGCGGCTGACACAGATTCAGCGCGGCCGCCTCGGCATGTTCATCTATCCGCTGTCGCTTGCGATCTACTGTACGTCCTGGACGTTCTTCGGCTCGGTCGGCCTCGCGACACGCACCAGCATCGAATTCCTCGCGATCTATGTCGGCCCGATCCTGATGATCGCGTTCTGCACGCCGCTGCTGATGCGCGTCATCCAGTTGGCGAAATCGCAGAACATCACCTCGATCGCCGACTTCATCGCCGCCCGCTACGGCAAGAGCCAGGCCGTCGCGGCCACCGCCGCCGCCATCGCCATCATCGGCTCGGTGCCGTACATCGCGCTGCAATTGAAAGCCGTCGCATCGTCGCTGGAGACGATCCTCAATCAGGATCAGGACGTTTCCAGCATTCCCTATATCGGCGACATCGCCTTCATCGTCACCATCACCCTCGCCGCCTTCGCGGTGCTGTTCGGCACGCGCCAGACCGACGCCACCGAGCACCAGCACGGCCTGATGCTGGCAGTAGCGTCGGAATCGCTGGTCAAGCTGGTGGCCTTCATCGCTGCAGGCGTGTTCGTCACCTTCGTGATGTTCGGCCCGTCGGAGCTGTGGGAACGCGCGATGAAAACGCCGGAGGCCGTGCGCGCCATCGAAGCCGCGCCGTCGATCGGCAATTTTATCGCAATGACGCTGCTGTCGTTTCTCGCGATCATGCTGCTGCCGCGCCAATTCCATGTCAGCGTGGTGGAGAATTCGACCGAGGCGGAAGTGCGCCGCGCCCGCTGGCTGTTCCCGCTCTATCTCGTCATCATCAACCTGTTCGTGATCCCCATCGCGATTGCGGGCCTTGTCACTTTCCCGTTCGGCACGTCCGACAGCGACATGTATGTGCTGGCGCTTCCGATCTCCGCCGGAGCGACCGCGCTGAGCATCGTCGTGTTCGTCGGCGGCCTGTCCGCCGCGACCGCGATGGTGATTGTGGAATGCGTGGCACTGGCGATCATGGTGTCGAACGACATCATCGTCCCGCTGGCGCTGAAACGCCGTCCTGCGCCGGAGGGAGAACGAGCCAATTTCGGCGGCTTCCTGCTCAAGGTCCGCCGCGTCGCCATCTTCGCCATCATGGCGATGGCCTATCTCTACTATCACGCGCTTGGAAACGCGCAGCTTGCCGCCATCGGCCTTTTGTCCTTCGCCGCTGTCGCGCAGCTTGCGCCGGCGTTTTTCGGCGGGCTTTTCTGGCGGCGCGCCACCGCGCGCGGCGCGATGGGCGGCATGCTGGTGGGCTTCATCGTCTGGGCCTACACGCTGTTCCTGCCGAGTTTCGCCGATGGTGATCCGCGTGGCACCATCTGGCTCGCGCAGGGCCTGTTCGGCCTCTCGGGTCTGCGCCCGCAAGCGCTGCTCGGCACCGACATGGCGCCGCTGATCCATGGCGTGTTCTGGAGCCTGTCGCTCAACATGCTCACCTACGTCGTGCTTTCGCTGATGCGTCAGCCGACCTCCATCGAGCGCGTGCAGGCCGATCTGTTCGTGCCCAACGAGCTTGCACCGATCGCACCGAATTTCAGGCGCTGGCGCACCACCGTCACGGTTCAGGACCTGCTCGGTACGGTGGCGCAATATCTCGGGCCGGACCGTGCGCTCGAATCGTTCGAGACGTTCGCAGCGTCCCACCGCGTCAATCTCGACCGCAACGGACCGGCGGATTTCCTGCTGCTTCGCCACGCCGAGCATCTGATCGCGTCGTCCATCGGCGCGGCATCCTCGCGCCTCGTGCTCTCGCTCCTGCTGCGCAAGCGCGCCGTCTCCGCCAAGGCGGCGCTGAAGCTGCTCGACGATGCGCACACCGCCCTGCATTTCAATCGCGAGATGCTGCAGACTGCGCTCAATCACGTCCGTCAGGGCATCGCGGTGTTCAACCCCGAGCTTCAGCTCATCACCTCGAACCGGCAGTTCGGCGAAATCCTCGATCTTCCCGCGCAATATGCCCAGATCGGCATTCCGCTGATCGAGATTCTCGAATTCATCGGCACCAGCGGAGCGCCCGACCCGACCGGAGCGCTGCTGCAGCGGCGGCTCGCCGCCTATACGACAGAGGGCGAGCCCTATCTCGAGCGGCTGACAGACCGCAACATGGTGGTCGAGATCCGCGCCAACCGGATGCCGGGCGGCGCGCTGGTCATCACCTTCTCCGATGTCACGCCGAGCTTCGAGGCGGCGGAGGCGCTGGAACG
This sequence comes from Afipia sp., assembly GCA_017308575.1. Taxonomy (GTDB): domain Bacteria; phylum Pseudomonadota; class Alphaproteobacteria; order Rhizobiales; family Xanthobacteraceae; genus Afipia. The sequence goes on along the minus strand of JAFKEQ010000001.1, from coordinate 761,700 downwards.
CGCCAACGCGACACTGGAAAAGCGTGTGCGCGAACGCACCGAGGAATTGACGCGGCTCAACAGCGAGTTGGCCCACGCCAAGAGCACGGCCGAGGAAGCCAACATTTCCAAGACGCGCTTCCTCGCCGCCGCCAGCCACGACATTCTGCAGCCGCTGAACGCGGCGCGGCTGTATGTCACGAGCCTTGTGGAACGCCAGGATGGCGGCGAAGACGCCCGCCTTGTCGGCAACATCGACGACTCCCTGGAGGCCATCGAGGAGATTCTGGGCGCGCTGCTGGACATTTCGCGGCTGGACTCCGGCGCGATGACGCCGTCGATCTCCAGTTTCCGCATGAGCGACCTGATGCGCTCGCTGGAAGTGGAATTCACGCCGATCGCGAAGGCGAAGAAACTGGATCTGACCTTTGTGCCCTGCTCGCTTGCCGTGTCATCCGATCGCGTCCTGCTCCGCCGCCTGCTGCAGAACCTGATCTCGAACGCCATCAAGTATACGTCCAAGGGCCGTGTTCTGATCGGCTGCCGCCGCCACGGACAATCCCTCGAAATCGCGATTTACGATACCGGCCTTGGCATTCCGGTGATGAAGCGCACGGAAATTTTCAAGGAATTCCATCGCCTCGATCAGGGTGCAAGGATGGCGCGCGGACTGGGGCTTGGCCTCTCGATCGTCGAGCGCCTCGCGCGCGTGCTCAACCACGGCATCGCGGTGGACTCCAACCGCAGCGGCGGATCGCGGTTTTCCGTCACCATGCCGATCGCCAAGACCGTGACCCACACCGTCGCACCGTCCGGCACCAGCATTTCCAGCAAGGCGCCGATGAGCGGCACCTTGATCGTCTGCATCGAAAACGACCGCGCGATTCTCGACGGCATGAAGACGCTGCTGACAGGCTGGGACGCCAAGGTGATCGCGGCAACCGATCCCGCGTCGGCTGCGGACGCAATTGCCCAAACCGATGAACGCATCACCGGCCTTCTGGTCGACTATCATCTGGATCGCGGCAACGGCATCGCGGCGATCCGCGACATCCGCCAGCGCTTCGGCGACGGCATTCCGGCGATCCTGATCACCGCGGACCGCTCGCCGCATGTGCGCGATGCCGCGCGGCAGGACGGTATCGTCGTTCTCAACAAGCCGGTGAAGCCCGCCGCGTTGCGCGCGCTGCTCGCGCAATGGCGGGCACAGCAGATGGTCGCAGCGGAATAGCTCAGGCGCGCAGCGAGAAACCGGTCGCCGCTTCGAGTTCGGCAATGGCCTGCGGGCCGTCGAGCACCTTGATCGTGGTCATGCCCATCTCGCGCGCCGGTTTGAGATTGACGCCGAGGTCATCGAGATAGACGCAGTTCTTCGGATCGACACGCAGCGCATCGGCCATCATCCGGTAAATGCGCGGATCGGGTTTGCGCAAACCGATCTTGGCGGACTCGATCACATGATCAAACAGCGCCATCACCTCCGCGACATAAATGGCGCGGCCACCGAGGCTGCCGATGCTGTTGGCGGGCAGATTGTTGGTGATGCAGCCGGCCTTGCAGTGCTGTTTCACGCGGCGCAACGCCTCGACCATTTCGGGACGCGGATCGCCAGCCAGAAGCGGCACGACATCGCGGCCCCGCACTTCAGCGCCCAGCGCCAAGGATTCGGCGGCGAAGAGGTTGTCGAACGCCTCAAGATCGATCTCGGCGCGTTCAAACTTCGCCCACGCATTCTCGAAATGATTGGCCGCGTTGGTGCGGCGGATGATGTCCACCGGCAGGCCGCGCGCCGTCTCGAACCGCGCGAAGGCTTCGAAAGGCGAGGTGGTGAATACACCGCCGAAATCAAAAATGACCGCTTCAATCATGGCTCACCGCGACATTGACCCGGCCACGGCTAACACACAGGCCTGACCGCAGCCAGCGCAAGCGCACCCGCAAGGATGCTTAAAGGATGTTTGAAATGACGTTTGATACAGCGGCTATTGCGCGGACGGCTCGCCCTGCCGCCATTGCCCGCCGGAAATTTTCGCAGCGGCGATCACCGCCTGGGTCCGGCTTTCGACCCCGAGCTTCTGCAGGATGGCGGAGACATGCGCCTTGATGGTCGCTTCCGATACGCCGAGCTCGTAGGCGATCTGCTTGTTGAGCAGCCCTTCGGACAGCATCATCAGCACCCGCACCTGCTGCGGCGTCAGCGTCACCAGCCGGTCGCGCAGCCGCGCCATGTCGGGGTCCGCTCCGGCGGCGAGATCGACGTCGTCAGGAATCCAGACATCGCCGTTCATGACCTTGCCGATCGCCTCGCGCAGCGTCTCCACGCCGAAGCGCTTGGGGATGAAGCCCGACGCGCCGAAATCCATGGAGCGGCGGATTGTCACGGCATCATCGCTGGCGGAGACGACCACGACCGGAATCGCCGGAAACTGCGCGCGCAGATAGATCAGACCTGAAAAGCCGCTGCTGCCGGGCATCGACAGATCGAGCAGGATCAGGTCCACGTCGGATTCGCGATCGAGCAACGCGGTCAGATCCTCGAACGACCCGGCCTCGTCGATACGCGCGGACACAACGACGCTCGCGACCGCTTGTCGCAGAGCGTCTCGAAAGAGCGGATGATCGTCGGCGACGACAAGGCGCATGCTGGAGGCGATGGTCATTATCCTGCTGGCAATGGATGGTGCGGCCAAATGGCGCTTTGAACCGAGTGTTTACCGAGGCGGCACGTCTTGCAACCCCACGACGCAAATGACGTTAATTGGCGACCTTTGTGCACTGCAAGGTGCTCATCACAACCGAGCACGCTGGCCAAAAGTCTTATATGGCGTTGTTTCACGCCGATGTTACCGTATTTGCGAACTTCTCGCGTTCTGGAACCGGCGAAAGAACGGCACGCGATGAGGCGGATTTTCAGCAACACTTTATGGGGAGCATTGAAATGGCCACCGTGACTACGACCTCGCCGCGCGCGGCAGGCATGACGAAGGACGAACGTTTCGTCATCCTGGCTTCGTCGCTCGGCACTGTTTTCGAATGGTACGACTTCTATCTTTACGGATCGCTCGCCGCGATCATCGGCGCGCAGTTCTTCAGCGCCTATCCGCCGGCCACCCGCGACATCTTCGCGCTGCTGGCGTTCGCTGCGGGCTTCCTTGTCCGTCCGTTCGGCGCGCTTGTTTTCGGCCGCATCGGCGACCTCGTCGGCCGCAAGTACACCTTCCTTGTCACAATCCTCATCATGGGCCTGTCGACCTTCATCGTCGGCCTGCTCCCGAACGCGGCTACCATCGGCATCGCGGCTCCGATCATCCTGATCGCGCTCCGGCTGCTGCAGGGCCTCGCCCTCGGCGGCGAATATGGCGGCGCCGCCACCTACGTCGCGGAACATGCTCCTCCCGGCAAGCGCGGCTATTACACCTCGTTCATTCAGACCACCGCGACACTCGGCCTCTTCCTGTCGCTGCTGGTGATTCTCTTCACCCGCACGATCCTGGGCGAGCCTGAATTCGCCGCGTGGGGCTGGCGCATTCCGTTCCTCGTCTCGGTGCTGCTGCTCGGCGTATCGGTCTGGATCCGTCTGCGCCTCAACGAGTCGCCGATCTTCCAGCGCATGAAGGAAGAGGGCAAGGGCTCGAAGGCACCGCTGACCGAAGCGTTCGGCAACTGGAGCAACGCCAAGCTCGTGCTGATCGCGCTGCTCGGCGGTGTGATGGGCCAGGGCGTGGTCTGGTACACCGGCCAGTTCTATGCGCTGTTCTTCCTGCAATCGATCCTCAAGGTCGACGGCTACACCAGCAACCTGCTGATCGCATGGTCGCTGCTGCTCGGCACCGGCTTCTTCATCGTGTTCGGCGCACTGTCGGACAAGATCGGCCGTAAGCCGATCATCCTCGCCGGCTGTCTGATTGCGGCACTGACCTTCTTCCCGATCTTCCGCATGATCACCACCAACGCCAACCCGGCGCTGGAAAAGGCCATCGAAACCACGAAGGTTGAAGTCGTTGCCGATCCGAAGGGCTGCGGCGACCTGTTCAACCCGGTCGGCACCCGCGTCTTCACCGCGCCTTGCGACACGGCTCGAGCCTTCCTCGCCCAGTCGTCGGTGAAGTACACGACGGCGCCGGGCGCAGCCGGCTCGGGCGTCAAGGTCGTCGTGAACGGCAAGGAAGTGCCTTACACCGACGCCAAGACCTCGAACTCGCTCGTCGCGGCGGCTGTCGCGGCTGGTGGTTATCCGAAGGCAGGCGACGCGGGCATCGTGAAGATGTCAAACCCGTTCGATATCTTCCGTCCGCAGGTGGCGGCCGTTATCGGACTGCTGTTCATCCTCGTGCTCTTCGTCACGATGGTGTACGGCCCGATCGCGGCGATGCTGGTCGAACTGTTCCCGACCAAGATTCGCTACACCTCGATGTCGCTGCCCTATCACATCGGCAACGGCTGGTTCGGCGGCCTCCTGCCGGCGACCTCCTTCGCCATCGTGGCGTCCACCGGCGATATCTATGCGGGCCTGTGGTATCCGATCATCTTCGCATTGATCACCGTGGTGATCGGCTTCTTCTTCCTGCCGGAAACCAAGGACGTCGATATCACCAAGTAACAGCGCAAGGTCGGGCGGATTTCCACCCGACCTTCGCCCCAAGCAAAACGGCCGCGGACCGCTCCGCGGCCGTCTTTTTTGATCAACGGTTTCAGATCTTGTCGGACAGCTTCTTTTGCAGGCGGTTCGCCATCTCAATCAACTGGTCCCAGACACGGTCGATCAGCGCGAGCAGCTTTTCATGCTCAGGCGGCAATTGCAGCTCGATCTTGCCGCGCGGCTGGCCCTGCTTGTCCGGTGCGGCTTCGGCGCTTTTCTTTGAATCTTCCTTCGCGAGCGGCGCGTCGGTCTTGCCGCTCACCGTGTCGCGTTGCGCCAGTTCGTCCTTCAGCCGCCTGTTGTCGGCTTGAAGCCGCCCGATCTCGGCATCGAGCGCGGCACGCTCGTCGGGCACGATGCGGCATACCCAACCATTTTTGTTGGTGCAGGTGGAGACAACGCCCGTGCGGGTGTCGAGCCGCACAAAACCGTCGCTGACGGGCGAGAGCGTGAACCGGCCGTTCTCGGTGTCTGGCGTCGTCTGCGCAGATGCAAGCACGGGCCAGCTCATCGCCAAAGCAGCGAGTCCCGCCATCAACCTCCGGCCGCGCATTGGCATACGCGGCGCGCGTCCTCTCATATCCGCTGATCTCATGGCTCCCTCCAGGGCCTGCCCCATCGCCTGATGTGGGCATCACCTTTCCGGAAAGCCAGTGCGGAACAGCTACACGTCGGAGCCGTAAGCTTTCCGTCCGGACTTCAACGCGTCGGCAAGCAGTTCGATCCGGTCCTGCCCCCAGAAGACTTCGCCATCGAGTACCCAACTCGGCGCACCGAACACGCCGGCCGCGATCGCCTCGTTGCGATTCTGATCGTAGACCGCGCCGATCTCATCAGTGCCGGAGCGCGCAACAAGCTTCGCACCCGGCAGCCCGGCCGCATCGGCAATCCGCGCGATCGTTTCCGGATCGGCCAGATCGCTTTCGCCTTCCCAGAGCGCGGCAAACGCCCGGCGCATGAAGGGTTCGGCTTTCAATCCCTCGGCCAGCGCCGCAATCACGACTCCATCGGCGAGCCGGGGATTTCCGGGAAAGAAACGCGGGCGAAGATTGAATGTCAGGCCGCGCTTGTCACGCCAGCGCTGCAACTCCATCATCCGGTAACGCTGACGTGCGGGATGCCGCTTGGCCAGCGGCAAACCGCCGGTTTCGGAGAACACTTCGCCGAGTTGAACCGGCTTGTAATTGATTTTCAGACCGTGCGACGCCGCCACATCCTCGAACAGCGCATGACCGATGTAAGTCCAGGGAGACTGGGTCGAAAAGTAGTAGTCGATCTGACGCGCCATCGGTCCTCCGGCAGCCTGAAAAACGGGAATCTCGGAACTATTGCACCCGCCCCAAATCGCGCCAAGAACCAAGCTCCTGTGGGGCGCATTTATCGCACTGCGGCGAGTGCGCACGGCGGACCTTTTCAAGGCCGATTTTCTCAAGCCATTTCAATTCGATAGATGGTAATCAGGCAATCTTGACTTGACCGTGGGCCGTCAGTATGGTCCGCGCGGTTTCCGTGGGTGGCGGGGCGTTTTCTCTGAAATCGCGCGAAAAAACGTGAGTGTCGACTGCAATGGCGAACGGCACACATGATGATCGCAGCGAAAAGGGACAGAACAAGCCGTCTGCCGACGAAACTGCGCTCTCCGCAAGGCTCGACCGTCTGAATCATCGGCTTTCCGAAGTAAGGAAAGACCGCACGAACCAGACCGATCAGTCAGGAGGCGGGGCGGCCTCTTCCAACGCATCCGCGATGGCACGAGGTTTTCGCCTCTCCTCCGAATTGATTGCAGGCGTCCTTGTCGGATCGGTCATCGGCTGGGGTGTCGACCGTCTGCTGTCGACGTCTCCTTGGGGTCTGATCGTGTTTTTTCTGCTCGGCTTCACTGCCGGCGTGATCAACGTGATGCGGGCAGCCGGCGTCGCCAACCGCGATGCATCCGACCGTTCCTGACAGGCTTGATGCTCGATCTTCGCGACAGGTCCTGAGATCGCCCTGGAATGTCCCGCCGGTTCGCCGGTGGATTCTCAAGTCTCCGGCATGCCGGCAACGATTCAGGCTGGCCTCGCCAGCAAACGATGAAAGACGACGTGGATGGCCGATCCGATCCATCAATTTGAGATCCACAAGATCTTCACCCTGGGCCACATCGGCAATCAGGAAATCGCTTTCACCAATTCCTCGGCCTACATGTTCGGCGCCGTCGCCATCGTGTCGCTGCTGATGATCGGCGGCAGCGCAGGCCGCCGCCTCGTTCCGACCCGCTTCCAGTCGGTCGCCGAACTGTCCTACGAATTCGTGAGAAATACGCTCAGGGAGAGCGTCGGCGACGAGGGCATGAAGTTCTTCCCGCTGGTGTTCTCGCTGTTCATGTTCATCCTGACCGCGAACCTGATCGGCATCATTCCCTACACCTTCACCGTCACCAGCCATCTCATCGTCACGCTGGCGCTGGCGCTTCTGGTGTTCCTCACGGTCCTGCTCTACGGCCTCTACAAGAACGGCCTGAAGTTCTTCAAACTCTTCGTCCCCAGCGGCATTCCGCTCTACATCATGCCGCTGATCATGGTGATCGAAGTCATTTCCTTCCTCTCGCGCCCTGTCTCCCATTCGGTGCGTCTGTTCGCCAACATGCTGGCGGGCCACATCACTTTGAAAGTGTTCGCGGGCTTCGTCGCCTCGCTCGGCGCGCTTGGCGCGGTGGGCGTTGCAGGTGCGCTGTTGCCGCTGGCGATGACCACCGCCCTGACTGGCCTCGAACTGCTCGTGGCCTTCCTGCAGGCTTACGTCTTCACCATCCTTACGTGCATCTATCTCAACGATGCGCTTCACCCGGGGCACTAACCCAGTTCTCTATCCGAACACTATCCCCACATCCCAAGAAGGAGTTCTACTATGGATCCAGTTGCAGCTAAGTACCTCGGCGCAGGCCTCGCGACCATCGGCATGGGCGGCGCCGGCGTCGGCGTGGGTCTGATCTTCTCCAACTTCCTCAACGGCGCGCTTCGCAATCCGTCGGCCGCTCAGGGCCAGTTCGCGAACCTGATTTTCGGCTTCGCGGTGACCGAAGCGCTCGGCATCTTCTCGCTGCTCGTCGCGCTGCTGCTGCTGTTCGCCGTCTGATCCAGGCCGGATGATGCGTGGCCGCGGTCTCGATTGAGCCGCGGCTAACGCCAACAGGAGATGCTCATGGCGACGGGTCATGGCACTGCAAAGGGCACGACCGCCCACACCGAAGCGGACGCACACGGCAAGGGGGGCTTCCCGCCCTTCCAGTCGGAGACGTTTGCCTCGCAGTTGGTGTCGTTCGCGATCGCTTTTGCGCTGCTTTACTTCATCGTGTCGAAGTTCGCTCTTCCGCGCGTCGGCGGCGTGATCGCCAACCGCGAAGGCGTCATCGAGAACGATCTCGCCGAGGCGCAGAAGCTGAAGGATGAGTCGGATGCGGCTCTGAAGGCTTATGAAACCGAGCTCGCCGACGCGCGCGCCCGGGCTCAGGCCATTGGTTCCGAAGCCCGCGACAAGCTGAACGCACAGGCCGAGAGCGACCGCAAGGCGCTGGAAGCCAGCCTCGCAACCAAGCTTGCCGATGCTGAAAAGACCATCACGGCAACCCGCACGACGGCGATGGGCAATGTCCGCTCGATCGCTTCCGACGCGGCCACCGCCATCGTTCAGCGGCTCACCGGCGTCGCGCCCGACAGCAAGACTGTCGACAGCGCGGTCGATGCGTCCTTGAAGGGATAACGACGATGTTTGAAGCAGAATTCTGGGTCGCCGTCGCCTTCGTCATCCTGATGGGCCTGTTCGGCTACTTCGGCGTGCACCGCACGCTTCTGAAGGCGCTCGATCACCGCAAGGATCGCATTCAGAAGGAACTCGACGACGCTCGCCGCCTCAAGGGCGAGGCTGCGAAGCTGGTCGAGGAATATCGTGCCCGCCGCGCCAGCGCCGAGCGCGAAGCCCAGGACATTGTCGCCAGCGCCAAGGCCGATGCGGAACGCATCGCCGCCGAAGCCAAGGCGAAGATGGAAGATTTTGTCGCCCGCCGCACCAAGACGGCGGAAAACAAGATCGCCCAGGCCGAAAGCCAGGCTATCGCCGATGTTCGTGCTGCGGCTGCCGAAGCTGCCGTCAATGCCGCCTCGTCGATCATGGCGCAGTCGGTGAAAGGTTCGGTCGCCGACGATCTGATCGCCAAGGGCATTCAGGACGTTCGCAGCAAGCTGAACTAAAGCTCACACGCTCGAAAAAAGCCGGCCGCGAGACTCTCGCGGCCGGCTTTTTGTTGAGCAGGACTCAATATGCGGGGAATAGCACGCAGCAGCATCGGTCTGTCATGGCCGGGCTTGTCCCGGCCATCCCGACAAACGAAGCGCGATGCTCAATGGATCGGGATCACCGGGACAAGCCCGGTGATGACAATTCATTGACGTTCGCTCGCCCAATCACAGGACCTCGCAAGTCATGTCAGCTCCATGACTATGCACCTGCGACGAATTATCTTTTCTTCCTGCGCGCGGCAGGCTCAGGCTTCAGCGCCGCCGGATCGAAGCCGATATAAAAGACGTACTTGTCGTTCGCCGCCGCCGTCGGCACCGGATAGGTGATGTCTTCGGCGACAAGGCTGAACTCGGTGTTCTCGCTGTCCATGGTGACTGTGGTCCGGACCGCCTTGGTGGTGATGACTTTCTCCGGCGCACCGTCCTGCACCACCGCGACACGCATCGGCACATCCACCGTCGCAGGGGCACCCGCGGGGCCCGCGATGATGCGGCCCATGATGCCGATCCGCGCCGTGATCTGCCCGCCCTGCAGATTGCAGTCGCGCGCGGTGCGGGTGATCGTGCCCTGATAACGCAGGTCGCTGCCCGACGCAGGCTTGCCCGGCGATCCGACGGACAGCGTCGCGGCGCCGGACCTGATCGTCACGCTGGGACAGGTCAGGTCATCGCTGTTCTCGGTGGCCTGGCTCGACGGACCCGACGAGGTGGTCGCCTCCTCCGATTTCGAACCGAACAACTGGCTGAACCGGCTGCCGAACGAGGAGCCCGATGACGCGCCTCCGGACGAGCCGAACATGCTGCCGCCGCCACATCCGGACAGCATGGCACCTGTCGCCACAGCCAGCACGGCTATCGTTCCGCGCGTCAAACGCGTCTTACCCACCATCATGTTTTCCGTCGTTCCCCAATTCCGTGATGGCCTTATAGCAGGGCAAAGACGGCGAACCAAAGGCGCTGCGGTACCGGGCAAGGCTTCTGGTTAACCGCGAAAATCCTCATCGAGCAGGCCATACAGATAGTGATCCTGCCAGATTCCGTTGATGCACAGATAGCGCCGCGCCAGCCCCTCACGGGCGAAGCCGCATTTCTCCAGCACCCTGATCGAGGAATGGTTGGTGGGAATGCAGGCGGCCTCCACGCGATGCAGGTTGAGCTCGCCGAACAGGGTCGGCAGCAACACCCGCAGCGCCGCAGTCATATAGCCCCTGCCCGCATGGGGCTGGCCGATCCAGTAGCCGACGGTGCCCGCCTGCACGATGCCGCGCCGGACATTCGCCACCGTCACGCCGCCGACCAACGTCCCATCCGCCTCCCTGAACACCAGAAACGGATAGGTTCTGTCTTCGATGATGTCTTCGGCATAACGGCGCAGCCGCCGGCGGAAACCGGATCGCGTGAGATCGTCGGAAGGCCAGATCGGCTCCCACGGCGTCAGGAATGCGCGGCTGTTTTCGCGCAGCGCGCTCCACTGTCCATAGTCCGCCATTTGCGGCGCGCGCAGCAGCATTCCATGCCCGCGCGGTGCAAGTGCCGGAACTGCCGTCGAAGGCAAACGAAACAGGGCCAATGCCGGACCCTTTCAGTCGCGGGATGCACGCCGCATCCCATGGGGCATCAATGATAACCCCAAGTGCGCGCTATTGTCGCGGGATTATCGTGCCGGACAGGCTCTAGTGAAGCAGGGCCTTGGCCTTCGGCCGCGCCAGCCCTTCGGCGACGCTCACCGCCGTGTCGAGGCCCCGGCCACTGCCCAGCGCGACCACGGCCGGGCGGCTGCGGCTGAGCAGCCCGCGCGCGGCATTGCGGGTCGATTCGACGCTGACGGCCTCGATCCGCGCCACCAATTCTTCCGATGTCAGCGGACGCCCATAGGCAAGGATGTGCCGCGCCATCTGTTCGGCGCGGGTGCTGCAGCTTTCCAGCCCCATCAGCAGCCCGGCCTTCATCTGCGCCTTGGCGCGCGCGACTTCGGCGTCGGTCAGCGTTTCGACCGCGTCATTCAGTTCATCGACAATCACATCCACCATTTCCGGCGCATCGGCGGGATCCGTGCCGGTATAGAGCCCGAAGAATCCGGTGTCCGAATAGGCCGCATGGAAGGTGTAGATCGAATAGCAGAGGCCGCGCTTTTCGCGCACTTCCTGAAATAGCCGCGACGACATCCCGCCGCCGAGAATGTTGGTGAATGCCTGCAGGCTGAACAACGACAGATCCGACTGCGGCACGCCTTCCAAGGCAAGCGTGAGATGCGCCTGTTCGAGATCGCGATGAATGACGCGGGTGCCGCCCTTGCCGAACGACGCGGGCGACGGTTTCGGCGCGGGGGCGCTTTCAAAACTGGCGAAACGCCGCGCCGCTTCCTCGACAACCTGCTGGTGATCGACCGCACCCGCAGCAGAGACGACCATTTCCGGCCCGTGATAGTGCTTCGACAGATAGCCGCGCAGGCTGCCGGGGGTGAACGCCGCAAGCGTCTGCGGCGTTCCGAGCAGCGAGCGTCCCATCGACTGGTCCGGGTAGCACATCTCGCTGAGATGCTCGAACACCACATCGTCGGGCGTATCCTGCGCCGCGCCGATTTCCTGCTCGATCACGCTCTTCTCGCGCTCAAGCTCCTCGGCATCGAACGACGGATTGGCGAGAATGTCGGACAATACATCAAGCGCCAGCGGCACGTCCGCCTTCAGCACCCGCGCGTAGTATGCCGTGGTCTCGGTCGAGGTGGCGGCATTGAGATCGCCGCCAACCGCTTCGATCTCCTCGGCAATCTCGCGCGCAGAACGCGTGGCCGTGCCCTTGAACGCCATGTGCTCAAGCAGATGCGACATGCCGTGCTCATCCGGCTTCTCATCGCGTCCGCCGACACCGGTCCATACCCCGAGCGCCGCGGTTTCGAGATGCGCCATCGTGTCGGTGATGACGGTCAGACCGGACGGCAGTTTGGTGATCTCGACGCTCATCCGGCAGCTCCTTGCTTTGCAGCACGGCTCACCGAGAGAATGAACCGCTCCACCTCGGTCTGATCATTCTTCATGACCTTGATGTGTTCGGATTTTGTCATCAGGCCATCGAGCCATGCGGGAAGCGCCGGGCGAATGCCACACGCCGCTTCCACGGCATCGGGAAACTTCGCCGCATGCGCGGTCGACAGCACGATGTTCGGCACGGTGGAGACCGGCTTGTCCTGATCGGCCACCGCAAGCGCCACCGCGGTGTGCGGATCGACCAGTTCGCCCGCCTCGCGCCAGGCCGCGCGGATCGCCGCATCGGTTTCGGTCTCGTCGGCGCGGCCCGCATCGAATTCGTCGCGGATGGTCTTCAGCACCGCGTCGCTCAGCACGAAGCGGCCCGACTGCGACAGCGAGCCCATCAGCGCGCGCACCGTCGCACTGTCGCGGCCGGTGGCCTCGAACAGCAGACGCTCGAAGTTGGATGAGATCTGAATGTCCATGGACGGCGACGTCGTCGCATGGACCTGCTTCACCTCGTAGATGCCGGTCTTCAGCGTGCGCGCCAGAATGTCGTTAATGTTGGCGGCGATGCGCAGGCGGCGCACCGGAAGCCCCATTTTTTTCGCGACATAGCCCGCGAAAATATCGCCGAAGTTGCCGGTCGGAACGGTGAAGTCCACCTCGCGCGCGGGTGCGCCAAGCGCAACGGCCGAGGTGAAGTAGTAGACCACCTGCGCGACGATGCGCGCCCAGTTGATCGAGTTCACGCCGGACAGCGCGACGGAATCGCGGAAGGCGTGATGGTTGAACAAACCCTTCACGATCGACTGGCAGTCGTCGAACGTGCCTTCGACCGCAAGCGCATGGACGTTCGCCGCGCCGGTGGTGGTCATCATCCGCCGCTGCACGTCGGAGATACGCCCGTTGGGAAACAGCACGATCAGGTCGACATTGTCGCGGCCCGCGAAGGCATCGACCGCCGCGCCGCCGGTATCGCCTGATGTTGCCACGACAATGGTCGTGTGCTGTCCGCGCTTCGCCAGCACATGATCCATCAGCCGCGACAGCAACTGCATCGCGACGTCCTTGAACGCGAGCGTCGGACCGTGAAACAGTTCGAGCACGAAGCAGTCCGGCGCGATCTGGCTGAGCGGCACCACCGCCGGATGGCGGAAGGTGGCGTAAGCCTCGAGCGCCATGCGGCCGAGATCGGCTTCGGAAATCTCGTCTCCGACAAACGGGCGGATCACCTCGACAGCGACTTCCCAATAAGGACGGCCGAAGAAGCCGGCAATGGTGTCACGGTCAAGCTGCGGCCAGACCTCTGGCACGTAGAGACCGCCGTCGCGGGCAAGCCCGGTCAGCATCACATCGCAAAAGCCAAGCCGGGGAGCCTCGCCCCGTGTCGAAATATAGCTCGTCAAACGGTCCTCCAAAGGCTCCAGCCTTTTGCAAGCCTTTGATATTCATGGATTATCAACTTCGCTCACAGCGAAATCGAGCCGCACCATATCGGCTGTTTTCCGCCTTCACAAGGAAACCGGGCATCCGGCAAAGCCTATGCAAGTCCCCGCCGCCGGCCCCTGACCCAGAACGCAAATGTCGCCGCGACCACCAGCGCAAGCCCGAACCATGTGATGGCGTATTGAAGGTGGTCGTCTTTCAGACGGACCTGCAGCGGCCCGGGCTTCGGCACGCCCGACGGCGGCACCGGCGCTTCCAGATCGACGTAGAACGGCGCCACCTGTTCCATCGGCCCCCAGCCGAGCGCCTGCACCATCGCAGGAACGTCGCGCGTGAACCACAGCCGCTTGCGCGTATCGGCCTGCGGCGTAAACCAGCCCGGATGTTCGGGAAAGCGCAGATAACCGGTCATGGTAACAGGCGCACCGGTGACCAGCCGCGCCGCGGCACGATCCTGCTGCGCGCGATCCTGCATGGTGTTCTGCACGAAGCCCGCGTTGATCACGACCCCGCGGCCGTCGGCGAGCCGCGCCGGAAGAAATGCCCACGTGCCCGGCCCCGACACATCGTCGCGCACCGCAGAGCCCGAGCTGTAAACCATCACATCGGGCTTGGCGTCGAACGTCGCGCTGAAGGTCACGCGCAGGAATTCGTCATGCGCAGGCCTAAGCGACGCCCATTGCGCGGCCGCAGGCAACGCGACCGGAGCGGCGGCAAGACGCTCGGTGAGCGCCGCGATCAGGGCGTGTTTCTCGTCCTTGCGGCGAAGCTGCCAGAGGCCGAGACTTGTCAGCACCGACACCATGATCAGCGCGATCACCGCAAGGCCGACGATGCCGCGCTGGCGAGTGGGCTTTGCTGCTTGCGTCATGTTTTTTTACGCATGATCTGATCGGAAAACCGGTCTCCACTTTTCCGGATCATGCGTCCGGCTTTCGCGCGATCAACTGACCTTCGGAGGCCTTGTGGAAATACTGCAGATCGATCAGTAACGCCTTCATGGACCGCAGCGGCAGCAGGGTCGTCACCAGAATCAGCGGGCCCCATAACGCGGCATGCACCCACAGCGGCGGCTGGTACTTGACCTCCACCACCAGCGCCGCGCCGACTACGATGAATCCCGCGATCATGATGATGAAAATCGCGGGACCGTCGCCGGCGTCGATGAACGCATAATCGAGCCCGCAGGCCTCGCAGTTCGGGCGCAGCGTCAGGAATCCCGAATAGAGCTTTCCTTCGCCGCAACGCGGGCATTTGCAGGCAAGGCCGCGCATCACGGTTTGCGCCAGTGTCGCGGGAGCGTGCTCTGTCATAGGTCCTTCTTTCCAAGAAAAAGGGCGGCACGGTGGCCGCCCTTCCAAACCGTCAGTCAGCACGCGCCCGCATCAGTGAGCGGCGTGCGCCATGGTCTCTGCACCATGTCCCCAGACGTAGATGCAGATGAAGAGGAACAGCCAGACCACGTCGACGAAATGCCAGTACCAGGCGGCGAACTCGAAGCCGAGGTGCTGCTTCGGCGTGAAGTGACCGGCATAAACGCGGAACAGGCAGACCAGCAGGAAGATGGTGCCGACCAGCACGTGGAAACCGTGGAAGCCGGTCGCCATGAAGAAGACCGAACCATAGACGTGGCCGGCGAAGCTGAAGGCGGCATGGCTGTATTCGAACGCCTGCACGCAGGTGAACAGCGCACCGAGCAGAACGGTCAGGATCAGACCCCACTTCAGGCCCTTGCGGTCGCCTTCCAGCAGCGCGTGATGTGCCCAGGTCACCGTGGTGCCCGAGGTCAGCAGGATCAGCGTGTTGAGCAGCGGCAGGTGCCATGGATCGAAGGTCTGGATGCCCTTCGGCGGCCACACGCCACCGAACAGTGCTTCGCGCGCCGCATGGACCGGATCGGCCGGGAACAGCGCCGCGTTGAAGTAAGCCCAGAACCACGCCACGAAGAACATCACTTCGGAGGCGATGAACAGGATCATGCCGTAGCGGTGATGAAGCTGCACCACGCGGGTGTGATCACCCTTGTACTGAGCTTCGCGGATGACGTCGCCCCACCAGCTTGCCATCGTGTAGAGCACGCCGACGGTGCCGACGCCGAACACGATCGGCGCGCCGGCGAACATGTGGTGCATCCACGCGACCGCGCCCAGCGCCATGATGAAGGCCGAGATCGAGCCGACGACCGGCCATGGGCTCGGATCGACCAGATGATAATCGTGATGTTTGGCTTGGCCCGCTGCCATTTCGTCTCTCCGTGATGCCGCTCTTCCGGCGCGTGTCGTCGTTATAACCGAAAACTCAAATCAAAGGTTGCCCTTGCGCTTGTCCGGCTCCGTGGCCGCAACCGGCTTCGGCGCAGGATCTTTCGCAGGGTAGAAGGTGTAGGACAGGGTGATGGTGTTGAGGTCGTCGTATTCGTGATCGGCGGCCAGCGCCGGATCGACATAGAACACCACCGCCATCTCGCGCTTCTCGCCCGGCCCGAACGACTGTTCGGTGAAGCAGAAGCAGTTGATCTTCTGGAAGAACGCGCCCGCCGTCAGCGGCGCGACATTGTAGGCGGCAAGGCCCGAGGTCGGACGCGCGGACTGATTGGTCACGGTGTAATAGGCCGTCACCACCTCGCCGATCTTGACCGAAATCTCGGTCTGCTCAGGCTCGAACTTCCACGGCAGGCCGCCGCTCACATTGGAATCGAAACGCACGGCGATGCGGCGCTCCAGCGTGCCCGCGGGCGACGAGGTCGCGACTTGCGTCGTGCCGTTGAAACCGGTGGCGCGGCAGAACCAGTTATAAAACGGCACCGCCGCATAGGACGCACCGACCATCAGCGCGACCACGAACCCGCAGATCGACGCGATGAAAACATCGCGGCTCTTACGGGGCTTCTTGCCGGCGGGCTGTTGCGTCATCTCGCGCATCTCCATCAAATCGGCCGCTGAAGGACCGCGGGGCCCTTCACCAGCGTGACGGCGAAAAACAGCAGCACCAACACACCCAGCGCAACGGCGATGGCGATGGACCGCTCGCGCTGGCGCTTCTTCTGCTCCGGCGTGAGAACGATACCTTCCTGCGGCTTCTTGCTGTCCATGATGATACTCGCTCTCATGACCAGATCGTCCGCATGACCGCCGAGACCACGACTTCACACAGCAGTACGGCGAACAGCGCGAACAGATACAGGATCGAGAACTTGAACAGGGCGCGGGTGGCGCGCAGCGCGGCGCTGCCGGTGCGCTCGCGATAGACGCGGATGGCGAGCCACAGCATGCCCGCGCCGAGCACCAGCGAAGTCACACCGTAAACTGCGCTGAAATAGCCGAGCGGCCACGGCGCGAAGGCGACCGCCACCAGCACGATCGTATAAAGCAGGATCTGCAGCCGCGTCGCATCGGGACCGGCGACATTCGGCAGCATCGGAATATTCGCGCGCGCGTAATCGTCCGAACGGAACAGCGCCAGCGCCCAGAAGTGCGGCGGCGTCCACAGGAAGATGATCAGGAACAGCAGGATCGGCTCGGGCGACAGCGAACCCGTGGCTGCGGCCCACGCCACCACCGGCGGCAGTGCGCCCGCAGCGCCGCCGATCACGATGTTCTGCGCGGTCCAGCGCTTCAGCCACATCGTGTAGACGACCGCATAAAAGAAGATGGTGAAGGCGAGCAGCCCACCGGCCAGCCAGTTCACCAGGATGCCGAGGGTCATCACGGAGAAAAACGCCAGCGTCAGGCCGAAGGCCAGCGCTTCGCCGGGCGCGATGCGGCCGCGCGGGATCGGGCGATTGGCGGTGCGGGTCATCAGGGCGTCGACATCGCCCTCATACCACATGTTCAGCGCGCCGGACGCGCCACCGCCGACTGCGATGCAGAGAATGGAGGTGATCGCCAGCACCGGATGAAAGTGGCCCGGCGCGATCACGAGGCCGACCATCGCCGTGAACACAACCAGCGACATCACGCGCGGCTTCAGCAGCGCGACGTAGTCCGCAACGCCCGCCTCGGAAATCCGGGGCGACAGATCGATCGCGTGATGGTCGACAACCGACAAGATCTGACTCACTTCCCTGAACGTTTCACCCGCCACGGCAATCCGGCCGTGGCGGATGTCTCAACTCAACCTGCCGCTTACTGAATGCGCGGCAGAACTTCGAACTGATGGAACGGAGGCGGCGACGTCAGCGTCCATTCCAGCGTGGTCGCACCCGCACCCCACGGATTGTTCGGAGCCGGCACCTTGCGCGCAAAGGCCTGGATCACGCCGTAGAGGAAGATCAGCACGCCGAAGGCTGAGATATACGAGCCGATCGACGACACCAGGTTCCAGCCCGCGAACGCATCGGGATAATCGACATAACGGCGCGGCATGCCCGACAGGCCAAGGAAATGCTGCGGGAAGAAGATCAGGTTCACGCCGACGAAGGTGACCCAGAAGTGCAGCTTGGCGATGCCTTCCGAGTACATGTAGCCGAACATCTTCGGGAACCAGTAGTACCAGCCCGCGAAGATCGCGAACACGGCGCCGAGCGACAGCACGTAATGGAAGTGCGCGACGACGTAATAGGTATCCTGCAACACGCGGTCGACACCGGCGTTCGCCAGCACCACGCCGGTCACGCCGCCCAGGGTGAACAGGAAGATGAAGCCCATCGCCCAGACCATCGGCGCCTTGAACTCGATGGAGCCGCCCCACATCGTGGCGATCCACGAGAAGATCTTCACGCCGGTCGGCACCGCGATGACCATGGTCGCCGCGACGAAATAGGCCTGCGTCGCCGACGACATGCCCACCGTATACATGTGATGCGCCCAGACGACGAAGCCGATGCCGCCGATGGCGACCATCGCGTAGGCCATGCCGAGATAACCGAACACGGGCTTGCGCGAGAAAGTCGAGACGATCTGCGAGATCATGCCGAAGCCCGGCAGGATGAGGATGTACACTTCCGGGTGACCGAAGAACCAGAACAGATGCTGGAACAGCACCGGATCGCCGCCGCCGTCGGCCGCGAAGAAGGCAGTGCCGAAGTTACGGTCGGTCAGCAGCATGGTGATGGCGCCCGCTAGAACCGGCAGCGACAGCAGCAGCAGGAAGACGGTGACCAGGATCGACCACACGAACAGCGGCATCTTGTGCAGGGTCATGCCCGGCGCGCGCATGTTGAAGATCGTGGTGATGAAGTTGATCGCACCGAGGATCGACGACGCACCTGCGATGTGCAGCGAGAGGATCGCGAAATCAACCGCCGGACCCGGATGACCCGAGGTGGACAGCGGCGCATACATGGTCCAGCCGGCGCCGACGCCGTTGGCACCCGGCTCGCCCTCGACGAAGGTCGAAATCACCATCAGCGCGAACGAGGCTGGCAGCAGCCAGAACGAGATGTTGTTCATGCGCGGGAAGGCCATGTCCGGCGCGCCGATCATCAGCGGCACCATCCAGTTGCCGAAGCCACCGATCATCGCCGGCATCACCATGAAGAAGATCATGATCAGGCCGTGGGACGTCACGAATACGTTGTAGGTGTGCGCTTCATGGAACAGCTGCACGCCGGGATACATCAGCTCGATGCGAATCGCGACCGACATCGCGCCGCCGATGATGCCCGCCATGATCGCGAAGATAAGGTACATCGTGCCGATGTCCTTATGGTTCGTCGAATAGACGTAGCGCCGCCACCCGGTCGGGTGATCGTGCGCATGGTCGTCATGGGCGTGATCATGTGTTGCAGCGGAGGTGGCCATTTTCAAATCCTTATGAGCCTCGTAGTGCCGTCAGCTATTTCAGCGCACGGCCGTGAGCAAATCTGCGCGCGGCCGCGCTTGTCAGTTGTTGCGCTTACTGCGCTGCAGCCCCGATCGACGCGTAGGTCGCCGTCGGGTTGCTTGCAAACTTCTTCTTCGCCGCCTCGACCCAAGCCGCGAATTCGCTGTCGCTCACGACCTTGATCGCGATCGGCATGTAGGCGTGGTCCTTGCCGCAGAGTTCCGAGCACTGACCGTAGTACATGCCTTCCTTGGTCGCCTTGAACCAGGTCTCGTTGAGGCGTCCCGGAATGGCGTCGATCTTAATGCCGAAAGCAGGCACCGCGAAGGAATGGATGACGTCGGCGGCGGTGGTCTGCACGCGGATGATCTTGTTCACCGGCACGACAACTTCGTTGTCGACGCCGAGCAGGCGCGGCTGCTTGTCGGCGACCAGCAGCGAATCGAATTCGAACTTGCCGTTGTCCGGATAGGCGTAGGTCCAATACCACTGCTTGCCGGTGGCCTTGATGGTGATGTCAGCCTTCGGCACGTCGAGCTGCTGGAACAGCAGGCGGAAGGACGGCACCGCGATCACGACCAGGATCAGGACCGGGACGATGGTCCAGACCACCTCGATCATCGTGTTGTGGGTCGTCTTGGAAGGAACCGGGTTGTTCTTCGCGTTGAACTTGGCGGCCACGATCGCCAGCAGGATCGCGACGAAAATCACGATCGCGGTGATGACAACCAGCAAAAAGTTGTGAAACCAAGTGATGTTATCCATCACCGGCGACGCGGACGGCTGAAGCGTGACTTCCCACGGGGAGGGCTGGCCCAATGTTCCCGCAAAAGCGGTCCCGGCCGCGGCCAGCGCGGTGGCCGCCACCGCAAAACCAAGTACTCGGCGGCCGATCTGGCCATTCGACATCTTCATGCCGCTCTCGCTCCTGCTCTTATTCTTGACCCCAGCGATCCTGCCGGGCGGCACGATCTGCTTTTAGCCCGCTGTTCAAGCCGCGCTCCGCCTTTCGGTCGGCGACCAAAGGTTAGAACGCGTCGAATTTCCCGTTCCTCAAACCATAATTCCATGCATACCGCAATGCACGTGATAAGGCGGACGGGATTGCTGAATCCCGCGGTCAAATGGGCCGAACTGCCCCTCCGAAAGTCTGAGAATGCTTGACACCGGGATTGCCCGTTGTACCCACGGACAGGATGGGCGGCGAAACCCCGATTCGCGGCTGCGATATGGTGCATTCCGGCGACTGATGGACCCTTCGCCTGCCCTCAAGACGCCGTCATTGCCCTGTCAATCCAGTCTTCAGGCGGACGACACTGCGGAAAACTGCCGGGACGCATCGGGAAGTACCGGAATCATTGCCGAGGAATTGAGCCTGATGGGCCAGCGAAGTCAGATTTTTTCCATCCGTGGCCTGGCGGTAACGCCCTTTCTGCTGGCGATGGCCGCCGCTATGGTCCTTTTGGCGGCTCCAGTGCCGGCCATGGCGCAGGGCGCGGTCAAGTCGGTCCATGGGGACTGGCAGATTCGCTGCGATACCCCCGCCGGGGCGCAGGCCGAACAATGCGCGCTGATTCAGAGCGTTGTGGCGGAAGACCGCTCCAATGCGGGCCTGACCGTCATTATCCTCAAGACCGCCGACCAGAAGAGCAAGCTGATGCGCGTGGTTGCGCCGCTGGGCGTGCTGCTGCCCTCCGGCCTCGGGCTCAAGCTCGACGACAAGGATGTGGGCCGGGCCGGTTTCGTGCGCTGCCTGCCGAACGGCTGCGTGGCCGAGGTGGTGATGGAAGATACTCTGCTGAATCAGCTTAAAACCGCGAAAACCGCGACTTTCATCATCTTCGAGACGCCGGAGGAAGGCATCGGCTTTCCGCTCAGCCTGAAAGGTCTCGGCGAGGGCTACGACAAGCTGCCGTGACCTCCCCTCGCTCTGCGGCCTGATCATCCCTATCTTGGGGTCTGATCCCCGCTGCGATTGCGCGCGAGCCGCGAGTTTTCTGGAGTTTTCATGAGCCAGCCGCCCGAAACCATTTCCGCCGCCACCTCCCTGCTTGAGCGTGCCGGGCTCGACCGCGACGCGGTCCGTGCCCAGATTGTCCGAGGGCTGGCCGGGGCGGACGACGGCGAACTCTTCCTCGAATACCGCCAGTCCGAAGGGCTCGGCTTCGATAACGGCCGCCTCAAGCAGGCGACCTATGACACCGCTCAAGGTTTCGGCCTGCGCGCCGTCAAAAATGACGCGGTCGGTTACGCCCATTCCTCCGATGTGTCGCTGCCAGCGCTGATTCGTGCCGCCGATGCGGTCCATGCGGTGCGCGGCGGCTATTCCGGGACCTTCGCCGCGGCGCCCGGCCATACCAACACAAGGCTCTATGGCGACGAGAATCCGCTCGACGGCCAGAGCTTCGAATCCAAGGTGAAGCTACTCGCCGAGATCGACGCTTATGTGCGCGACAAGGACCCGCGCGTGCGGCAGGTCTCCGTGTCGCTCGCTGCGACCTGGCAGGTGGTGGAGATCCTGCGTCCGGACGGCGACAGCTATCGCGACATCCGTCCGCTCGTGCGGGTGAATGTATCCGTCGTCGCAGGCAGCGGCGACCGGCAGGAAACCGGAAGCCACGGCTATGGCGGTCGCGAAGGCTACGCGCGCTTCATCGAGACCAAGGCGTGGCGCTCCGCCGCCGATAACGCGCTCCGTCAGGCCATCGTCAATCTCGATTCCGTCCCTGCGCCCGCGGGCGAAATGGACGTGGTGCTCGGCCCCGGCTGGCCCGGCGTGATGCTGCACGAAGCGGTCGGGCATGGGCTCGAAGGCGATTTCAACCGCAAGCAGACCTCCGCCTTCTCCGGCCTGATGGGCCAGCAGGTCGCGGCGAAGGGCGTCACCGTCGTGGACGACGGCACGATTTCGTCGAAGCGCGGCTCGCTCTCCATCGACGACGAAGGCACCCCGACCAACCGCACCGTGCTGATCGAGGACGGCATTCTCGTCGGCTACATGCAGGACAGGCAGAACGCGCGGCTGATGAACATGAAGCCGACCGGTAACGGCCGCCGAGAAAGCTACGCCCATGTGCCGATGCCGCGCATGACCAACACCTACATGCTGGCGGGCGGGCGCGACCCTTCGGAAATCCTTGCGTCCGTGAAGAATGGAATCTTCGCCGCGAATTTCGGCGGCGGTCAGGTCGATATCGTCTCGGGCAAATATGTCTTCCAGTGCACCGAGGCTTACAGGATCGAGAATGGAAAGCTCGGCGCACCGCTCAAGGGCGCCATGCTGATCGGCAACGGCCCGACCGACCTGCATCGCATCTCGATGGTCGGCAACGACCTGCAGCTCGATGACGGCATCGGCACCTGCGGCAAGCAGGGACAGGGCGTGCCGGTCGGCGTCGGCCAGCCGACCCTGCGCATGGACCGCATCACCGTGGGCGGCACGGGTTAGGCAGCGAGGAACGCGATGTCCGGGCAAACCGACAAACCGGCCGCATCGGCGGATGCCAAATCGGCGAGCGCCAAGCCCGCGCGGAGCTGGACGCGTTCGCTGGTCGAGATCGGTGCTGCATTCGCCTTGGTGTTGCTGGCCAAGGGCGCACTGGCGGAGCCCTTTTATGTGCCGTCGGGCTCGATGGAGCCAACGCTGCTGATCGGCGACGCGCTGCTGGCTTCGAAATATCCCTATGGCTACAGCGCCGCGTCATTGCCGGTGAGCGTCACCCTGCCCCAGACAGGACGCGTGTTCAGCGCCCTGCCCGCGCGCGGCGACGTCGTTGTCTTCCGCTGGCCTGGCGACACGTCGCAAGTCTGGGTCAAGCGCGTCGTCGGCCTGCCGGGCGATCATGTGCAGATGCGCGACGGACGCCTTTGGCTCAACGGAAAGCCGGTCGGCCTGCGCGCCGACGGTACCGGTCAGGCCGAAGACGAGGACGGACGCAGCATGCCCGCCGCGCGTTTTATCGAAACCCTGCCCGGCGGCCATGAACACACCTTGTTCAAGGTGCGCGAACACGGCTTTCTCGACAACACGCCCGATGTGACCGTGCCGCAAGGCCATCTGTTCGTCATGGGAGACAATCGCGACAATTCCGCCGACAGCCGCGTTCGCGTTTCAGACGGCGGCGTCGGATTGCTGCCGGTGGAAAATCTGGTCGGCCGCGTCGATGCGATTGTCGGGTCCTGGGATATGGGAATCAGAAACCGGCCGATCTGGACGTGGCTGTCAGGATTCCGGCTCGCACGATCCTTTACGTCGGTGCACTGAACGCAGCCCGGTTCGAAGCCGCCTTATCGCACCACGCCCGAGATGAAGCCCGGCTTGCGGCGTGGCGGCTTGACGCGATCCTTCAGGTAACAGCGCGCTGATTTCCCGATATAGCCGGGCCGGGCATAGGTCCATGCCCGGCACTTGTTGTCGGCGTCACACGCCGTCTTGCAGGTCTCGCCCTTCGGATCGGGAGCGACTTCGATCCCACGGTAATCGCCGCCCAGCCGGTCGGTCTCGAATTCGTATGTGCTGTTGCGCGGTTCGACGACGCCCGCGCCCCGCACGCCCGAAACGCAGCAGTTGCTATGGATACGCGGCGGCACGGTGTTTTTCAGCCAGCAGACCGCCTCGTCGTCGCTCACCGCAGGATAGTTGAAACTCCACGCGTGGCAGCGGCGGTCGCGCTCGCATTGCAGGGCACATACCACCGGATCGCCTGACGGCACCGGCACCCGCGCATAATCACTACCCGGACGATCGAAATTGACTTGCGCAGAAACGGGATCGGCAGTCGCAAACGACAGAGCCAGGACGACGGCAAGGGCGAAGCATGAACTCAAGCACGATCTGAAACTGCAGATTCGACGCATGCCATCGCTTTCACAGAATGGGTTGTCACTGGAGATCCAGACGGACCGCGCAATTCAACCGCGAAGGTGATGTATGGCACATGAACGGCAGATAAACGCGGAACAAACTTCTCGTGAGATCAGATAACGATCTGATCTAGAACGCGTATTCGCTATAGACCGGATCGACCGATCCTTTCCAGGGACCGTTGAAGCGCTCGAGCAGCCGTTCCGCAGGCGTGTGGCCCGATTCAATGATGTGATCCAGCGGCTCCAGATACCGCGTCTCGTCACGGCCGAGAGCATCGAAACGCGCACGGCGCGCCAGTCCCTTGTGCGCCAGCACCATGCAATCCTTGGCCACTTCGAACAGATAGCGATTGCCGATCTTCGCCTTGAAGCCGAGCCGCGGCACGTCGTCACGCAGGGCCTGCCGCTCATGGGCGGTCCAGCGCCTGGCGATGTCCCAAGCGGCGTCGAGGCTGTCATCGTCGTAAAGCAGGCCGACCCAGAACGCCGACAGCGACGGCAACTGCTGCCACGGCACGTTGTCCGAGCCGCGCATCTCAAGATAGCGTTTCAGGCGCACCTCGGGGAAAATCGTCGACAGATGATTGGCCCAATCCGACAGCGTCGGCTTCTCGCCGGGAATCATCTTGTTTCTGCCGTCGAAGAAGTCGCGGAACGACGATCCCGCCACATCGATATAGTCGTCGCCGCGTTTGACGAAATACATCGGCACGTCGAGCGCGTAGTCCACCCAGCGCTCAAAGCCCATGCCGTCCTCGAACGCCCACGGCAGCATGCCGGCGCGCGCGTTGTCGGTATCGCGCCAGATTTCGGAACGGAACGAAAGAAAGCCGTTGGGCTTGCCTTCCGTGAACGGCGAGTTCGCGAACAGTGCGGTCGCCACCGGCTGCAACGCCAGCGAGACCCGCAGCTTCTTGACCATGTCCGCTTCGGAGCAGAAATCGAGATTGGTCTGCACCGTGCAGGTCCGGTACATCATGTCGAGACCGTACTTGCCGACCTTCGGCATGTAGCGGGTCATGATCTTGTAACGGCCCTTCGGCATCACCGGAATCTGCTCACGCGACCATGACGGCGTCATGCCGAGCCCGAGAAATCCGATGCCAAGAGGCGTCGCGACCTCCCGCACCTGCGCGAGATGCGCCATCAGTTCGGACATCGTTTGATGCACCGTTTCCACCGGCGCGCCGGACAGTTCGAACTGGCCGCCCGGCTCCAGCGAGATCGCGCCGCCACCGGTGACATCATAAAGACCGATGATATTGCCGTTCTCCATGATCGGCTCCCAGCCGAGCAGGAGCTGCATGCCTTCGAGCACGGCACGAATGCCGCGCTCGCCCTCGTAAGGAACGGGATTGTGGCCTTGCAGCGTGAAGGGCGTCTTCTCGTGCTCAGTGCCGATGCGGAATTCGGATTTCTGCTTCACGCCCGCTTCAAGCCACGCGATCAGTTCATCGCGCGACTGCAGCGGCGTCATATCGATCTGGTCACGCGCCATGAAGAATCCAGGCAAGAGGTTCGGTTTGACGCGTCAGTTCCCGATGCGGGAAGACGTCACGGATGCGCGCATCCGTAGTCACGAGAGGTAAAAAAAAGATCATCGTGCGGACGACGTTTCTTTGGCGGCATCCCTGACGGTCTCTTTCGAGACGGCCAGAGCCTGCGGCGCGCCGGCGCAACAGCCGAGACGGTCGAGCAAACCACTCAGCTTGACGGCGTCGGCGTCCGACAGTTTCGAGCCGATGTGGCGTTCGATCGCCGCGGAATAGGAATTCCACATCCGCTTCTGCAGGTCGCGCCCGGCCTCGGTGATCTCGACGAACAGACCGCGCTTGTCCATCTTGCACTCGCGCCGCACCGCCAGCCCTTCCTCGACCAGACGATCGATCAATCGCGAGGTGGAGTATTGCGGCAGCAACATCTGCTTTTCGAGTTCGACGGGACGCAGTTCGCCGGACGGCGCGCGCGACAGTTCGAGCAGCGCGTCGTACCAGGCCAGCGGTGGAAACCCGGCCTTCTTCAGGTCATGCTCGACCGCGCCGAGCACCTTGCCCTGAACCCGCATCAAGCGAATCCAGACTTCCGTCGCTTCCGTCGAGGGTTTGCGTTTCATGACGTGGTCCGTACCATAGGCTCCGGCAGCTTACTGCAATAAATGCAGTTGCATCAATCTTGACATATGGCAGCATTTAGTGGACCGCCATAGCTCTTGCCAATGCCCTAGCGGTCAGAATCCGACAAAGGATAGCTCCTATGAAACTGTATTATTCGCCCGGCGCCTGTTCACTTTCGCCTCATATTGCCCTGAAGGAAGCCGGTCTGCCCTTCGATCTGGTCCGGGTCGATGTCCGGGCCAAGAAGCTTGAAGACGGCAGCGACTTTCTTGCGGTCAATCCCAAGGGGCAGGTGCCCGCGCTCGTCTCTGACGACGGCGACCTGCTGACCGAGGGCGCCGTGATCGTTCAGAAGATCGCCGACTCCGCACCGCAGAAGAATCTCGCACCCGCACAAGGCTCCAGCGAGCGTTACAAGCTGCAGGAATGGCTGAACTTCGTCGCCAGCGAACTGCACAAGAACTTCAGCCCGCTGTTTCAGCCGGCGCTGTCCGACGACACCAAGGCGTTCTTCAAGGACCGCCTGATGGGCAAGTTCAAGTATATCGACCAGGCCTTGAAGGGCCGCGATTACATCATGGGCAGCCAGTTCACCGTGCCGGACGCCTATCTGTTCACGATGCTGGTGTGGGCGGACCGCGTCGGCCTCGACATTTCCGGTCTTCCGAACCTTGTCGCCTACAAGGCCCGCGTCGCTGCGCGGCCAAAGGTGCAGGAAGCCCTCAGCACCGAAGGATTGCTGAAAGCGTCCTGAGCACCATCACGTTTTGAAATGGAAAGGCGGGATCATCGATCCCGCCTTTTGTTTTGCTAGCTTTCCTCGCTTGTCATCCCCGGGCTTGTCCCGGTGATCTCGATGCGTGATCGGGATGGCCGGGACAAGCCCGGCCATGACATCGCAGTTATTGACGGCCTACGCCGCAGCCTTCTTCGGCGGGAAGCGGCCGTAGAAGGTCTCGCCCTTGGCGGCCATGTCGACCAGCAGCTTCGGCGGCGTGAACCGCGAGCCGTACTTCTTTTCCAGCTTCTGGCACAGATCGACGAAATTCTTCGTGCCCATGAAATCGATATAGGACAACGCGCCGCCGGTGAACGGCGCGAAGCCGAAACCGAGAATTGAGCCCACATCGGCTTCGCGCGGATCGATGATGACGTGATCCTCGACCGTGCGCGCGGCCTCCACCGCCTGCACCACGAGGAAACGCTGCTTCAATTCCTCGACATCGAGCGTGTCGGGATCGAGATGCTTCGACTGCAGCGTGGTCAGTTCCGGCCACAGCTTCTTCTGGCCCTTGCCCTTCTCGGGATAGTCGTAGAAGCCCTTGCCGTTCTTGCGGCCGAAGCGCCCGCGCTTCTCCACCATCTCGACCAGAAGCGCCTTCTGCTCCGGATCGACGGACTGCGCGCCCATGTCGGCCTCGGTGGCCTTCAGGATTTTCAGCGACAAGTCGATGGCAACTTCGTCGTTGAGCGAGAGCGGACCGACCGGCATGCCGGCCATCTTGCCCGTGTTCTCGATCATCGCGGGCGGAATGCCTTCCTTGAACATCTCGTAGCCTTCCGAGATGTAGCGCAGCACGCAGCGATTGGCGAAGAAGCCACGCGAATCGTTGACGACAATCGGCGTCTTCTTGATCTGCCGCACATAATCGAGCGCGGTCGCCAGCGCGACATCGCCGGTGTTCTTGCCGACGATGATTTCCACGAGCATCATCTTTTCGACCGGCGAGAAGAAATGGATGCCGATGAACTTCGACTGGTCCTTCCACTCCTCGGCCAGCGAATTGATCGGCAGCGTCGAGGTGTTGGAGGCGAAGATCGCGCCGTCGCGCAGCAGCGGCTGCGCCTTTGCGTAGGTTTCCGCCTTCACCTTGCGGTCCTCGAACACGGCCTCGATGACGAGGTCGCAATCCTTGATCGCGGCGTAGTCGGCGGTCGCGGTGATGCGGCCGAGGATCGCATCGCCGTCAGCCTGCTTCATGCGGCCCTTGGCGATCGCGCCATCGATCACGGTCTTGGCGTGCCCCTTGCCCTTGTCGGCGCTGTCCTGATCGCGATCGATCAGCACCACGTCGATGCCGGCCTGCGCCGACACATAGCCGACGCTCGCGCCCATGAAGCCCGCGCCGATGACGGCGAGCTTCTTCACTTTGGTGGGCGGCACGTTCTGCGGGCGGCGCGCGCCCTTGTTGAGTTCCTGCATCGAGACGAACAGCGAGCGGATCATCGCCGCCGCTTCCTTCGAGCGCAGGATTTTCGAGAACCAGCGCGACTCGACGCGCAGCGCCGCGTCCATCGGCAGTTGCAGGCCTTCGTAAACGCACTGCAGAATCGCGCGCGCCGCCGGATAGTTGTCGTAGGTCTCACGGCGATAGATCGCATTCGCCGGCGGGAAGAACTGCATGCCGGCCTTGGAGTAGACCGGGCCGCCGGGCAGCTTGAAGCCCTTCTCGTCCCATGGTGCGACGGCCTTGCCGCCTGCCTTGATCCAGTCCTTCGCGGCCTTGATCAGATCGGCGGCGGGAACGACCGCGCCGACGATGCCGAGGCTCTTGGCCTTGGCGAGATCGATGGCGTCACCCTTCAGCAGCATCTGCAGGGCATCCATTGGCTGGATCATGCGCGGCAGGCGCTGCGTGCCGCCGCCGCCCGGAAACAGACCGACCTTGATTTCCGGCAGGCCGAGGCGGGTCTTCGGATTCTCCGACGCCACGCGATAGTGACAGGCGAGCGTCAGCTCGAATGCACCACCCAGCGCGAGACCATTGATCGCCGCAACCCACGGCTTGCCGCAGGTTTCGATCTTGCGCAGGTTCTGCGAAAGTTTTGAGACTTCCTCGAACACATAGCGGTTCGCAGCTTCCTCGCCCTTGCTCTTGAGCATCTCGAGATAGGCGCGGTTCATGCCTTCCAGCATGGTAAGGTCCGCGCCGCCGGAGAATGCCTCCTTGCCCGAGGTGATGACCACACCCTTGATCGCCGCATCATTTGTCGTGGCTTCGACGATGGCGGCGAGTTCGGTGCCGGTGGTCTCGTCCAGCACGTTCATCGACTTGCCGGGAATGTCCCAAGTCACCAGCACAATGCCGTCGGCGTCGGTCTCAACCTTGAAATTCTTGTACGTCATGTGATTGATCCTCAAACGCGCTCGATGATGGTCGCGGTGCCCATGCCGCCGCCGATGCACAGCGTGACAAGAGCGGTGGATTTGTTGGTGCGTTCAAGTTCATCCAGCACGGTGCCAAGAATCATCGCACCCGTCGCACCGAGCGGATGGCCCATGGCGATGGCGCCGCCGTTGACGTTGATCTTTTCGCTGTCGATGTCGAAGGCCTGAATATAGCGCAGCACCACCGATGCGAAGGCTTCATTGAGCTCGAACAAATCGATATCCGACAGCTTCATGCCGGAACGCTCCAGCACCTTCTTGGTGACATCCACTGGACCGGTCAGCATCATCGCCGGTTCGGAGCCGATATTGGCAAACGCGCGGATTTTCGCGCGCGGTTTCAGGTCGTGCTTCTTGCCGGCTTCCGCGTTGCCGAGCAGAACCGCGCCCGCGCCGTCCACGATGCCCGACGAGTTGCCGGCATGATGCACGTAGTTCACCGCCTCGATTTCCGGATGCGACTGCACGGCCACCGCATCGAAACCGCCCATCGCGCCCATCACGGCGAACGACGGCTGCAACTGCGCCAGTGACTGCATGGTCGTGCCCGGACGCATGTGCTCGTCCTTGTCGAGAATGGTGAGGCCGTTGATGTCCTTCACCGGGATCACGGAATTCTTGAAGCGGCCCTCGCTCCAGGCTTTCGCCGCGCGCTCCTGGCTCTGCACAGAGTATGCATCGACATCGTCGCGCGAGAAGCCGTACTTGGTGGCGATCAGGTCGGCCGACACGCCCTGCGGCATGAAGTAGGTCGGGACCGCCATCGACGGGTCCACCGGCCATGCCGTGCCCGACGAGAGAATGCCGACGCGGCTCATGGATTCCGCGCCGCCGCCGATGGTGAGTTCGTGCTGGCCGGACATGACCTGCGCAGCCGCGAAGTTCACCGCATCGAGGCCCGAGGCGCAGAAGCGGCTGATCTGGATGCCGGGCACGGATTCGCCAAGGCCTGCATTGAGCGCCGCGAAGCGCGCGATGTCGCCGCCCGCCTCGCCGACCGGATCGACCACGCCAAGGATCACGTCATCGACGGTGCCTTCTGCGAGATTGTTGCGCTCCTTGAGCGCCTTCAACGGCGCGGTGGCCAGCGCCAGCGCCGTGACTTCGTGCAACGAACCGTCGGCCTTGCCCTTGCCGCGCGGCGTGCGGACGTGATCGTAGATAAATGCCTCAGGCATGACGCCCTCCTTCACAAATCTTGATTGTTGAAGTCTGTGCATATTGGCTCGCGCCGCGTGCGGCGCGGGGAATTGGGAAACTCAGAACGCCTCGGCGGGCAGTTCCATCATTGAATCCGCGCCGCTCTGGATACGCGCCAGACGCAGCGACGTCTCCGGCAGCATCCGCTCCACGAAGAACCGGCCGGTGACCAGCTTGGCCTTGAGGTAAGGCTGCTCGCCGCCGCTTGCGATCTTTTCCTGCGCGACCTTGGCCATCCGCGCCCACATATAGGCGAGCGCAACAAGGCCAAAGAGATGCAGATAGTCCGTCGATGCCGCGCCGGCATTGTCGGGCTTCGCCAGCGCGTTCTGCATCAGCCACATGGTGGCCTGCTGCAGATGCTGCAGCGAGGCACTGAGCGGCCCAATGAATGGCTTCAGACTTTCGTCGGCCGCGTTGTCCTTGGCGAAGGAAGAGACCTCGTTGAAGAACGCGGTCATGGCCCGGCCGCCATCCTTCGGCAGCTTGCGTCCGACCAGATCGAGCGCCTGAATGCCGTTAGCGCCTTCATAGATCATCGCGATACGCGCATCGCGCACGAACTGCTCGACGCCGGTTTCCTGAATGTAGCCATGGCCGCCGTAGACCTGCTGCGCGGCCACTGCATTGGCGAAGCCGACATCGGTGAGCATGCCTTTGACCACCGGTGTCAACAGACCCATGTGATCGTCGGCGGCCTGACGCTCCTTCGGATCGTCCGAGCGGTGCGCAAGATCGCTCTTGAGCGAGGTCCACACCACCAGCGCCCGGGCCGCTTCGTTGAAAGCGCGGATCGACATTAGCGTGCGGCGGATGTCGGGATGCACGATGATCGGATCGGCGGGCTTGTCCTTGGCCTGCGCGCCGGTCAGGGCGCGGCCCTGCAGGCGGTCCTTCGCATAGGCGGCTGCGTTCTGATAGGCGACTTCGGACTGCGCGAGACCCTGAACGCCGACGCCGAGACGCGCCTCGTTCATCATCACGAACATGGCCTGCATGCCCTTGTTCTCTTCGCCCACCAGCGTGCCGACCGCGTTGTCGAAGTTCAGCACGCAGGTGGAATTGCCGTGAATGCCCATCTTGTGCTCGATCGAGCCGCAGGACACGCCGTTCGGCTCACTGGTCAGCGCGCCGTTGGCGTCGAGTTTCATCTTCGGCACGACGAACAGCGACACGCCCTTGATGCCGGCGGGTGCGCCTTCGATGCGCGCCAGCACCAGATGCACGATATTTTCAGTGAGATCCTGCTCGCCGCCGGAAATGAAGATCTTGGTGCCGGAAATCTTGTAGGTGCCATCGGCCTGCTTCACCGCCTTGGTGCGCATCAGGCCGAGGTCGGTGCCACACTGCGGTTCGGTGAGATTCATGGTGCCGGCCCATTTGCCGGTCATCATGTTCGGCACGAAGGTTTTCTTCTGCGCGTCAGAACCGTGAACCAGAAGCGCGGCCATCGCGCCCATGGTCAGGCCGCCATACATCGAAAACGCCATGTTGGCCGAGATCATGAACTCATTGACAGTCTGCGACAGCGTCACCGGCAGGCCCTGACCGCCGAATTCCGCAGGACCGGCCAAGCTGAGCCAGCCGCCATCTGCCATTTGCCTGAAAGCTTCCTTGAATCCGGCGGGCGTGGTGACGCGGCCATCGTCATGGCGCGTGCAGCCTTCGAGATCGCCGGAATGGTTCAGCGGCTGCAGCACCTTCTCGGCGAACTTGGCCGCTTCGTCGAAAATCGCCGCGCGCACATCGGCCGTCGCGTCGCTGAAGCCCGGCAGATTGTTGTAGCGATCGATCTGAAAGACATCGTTGAGAAGGAAGGTGACGTCTTCGACAGGCGCTTTGTAGATCGTCATGGAATGTCTCTCAGTTCACATGGATTCTGAATTTGGGACTTTGGATTGCGTGACTTGAATTGCGCGACGTGGCGGCGATCCGGCCGCTCAGCACATGGACCGCCTTCGATGACTTCACCATGACATTGAAATGAGCGACGCGCGCCGTCAGCGGCGAGGCTCGCCCCGTTCAAAAGCAGGTTCCGGCATCCATACACCTCTGTACGGAGCCTAGCGCGCAGTCTCTTTTTGTGTCAATACACTTGTGTATGGTGGAAGCGGCTACAGACTCCTCGAAAGACCGCCTGACCCGCGAGCAATGGATTGCTCACGGATTACGGACGCTCGCCCGGCAGGGCGCGGCGGCCCTCAAAACCGGCATGCTGGCCGAGGGCTTGCAGGTCTCGCGCGGCAGCTTCTACTGGCACTTTGAAAGCATTGCCGATTTCCGCGCTCAATTGCTGGCGACCTGGCAGGAGCGCGCAACCGATGGCGTGATCCGCGAGATCGACTCGTCGATCACCGGGCCCGCGCGGCTGACCTATCTGATGAGGCTGGCCTTTAACGAGGACCGGAGCCTTGATCGCGCCTTCCGCTCCTG
Organism: Afipia sp.; assembly: GCA_017308575.1. Classification (GTDB taxonomy): domain Bacteria; phylum Pseudomonadota; class Alphaproteobacteria; order Rhizobiales; family Xanthobacteraceae; genus Afipia. Next base: position 728,842 of record JAFKEQ010000001.1, on the reverse strand, counting down.
GGCAGCCTCGGATGCCGATGCCGCCAAGGTCGTCGCGACCGTGGACGCCGGGCGCGTCGCCTATATCGCCAAGCTCCTGCGCGAATCCGGCGTCGACGCGAAGGCCTCGATGCCCCGCGCCGAGTTCATTTACTGGGCCTATATCGGCCAGTCGTCGGTGATGAATTCCGCCCACTGCACGATCACGGAAGCGGATCTCGGCGATCTCAGCGGCCTGTTTTCCAGGCCGTCCTCGGACTGACGGCTCAGCCGGATGAATAATACGAGGCGACCGGCGTTTCATTAACCCGGTATTTACCGTAACGGGAAAAAGTCGGGACTGGAAACAGACGTCTCGCGCCGAAATTTGATTGTCTCTTCAAGGGGACGCGAGGGGTCTGAAGCGCCGGCAGGAGCCTGCGCCTTGACCGGACCTAGGCATGACATCGCGCGTATCCTGGAGTGTTGACGGAATCGAGCCATCAGTCCGTGAAAGGGCTGAAGCATCGGCACGTCGTGCCGGCATGTCCCTCGGAGACTGGCTGAACTCAGCGATCGGCAGTCCGGACCCGGCAGCACGGGAAGCTCACGACGTCTCCGAGATTCACAAACGGCTGGATTCCATTGCCCGTCAGGTCGAGCAGCTGTCGCGCGGCCCCGGCGCCCAGAAGAACGATCCCGCCGTCGCCCGCCAGCTCAACGACGCCATTTCGCGGCTGGACGCCCGGCTTTCGCAGATTTCCGACGCTCCGCAGCCGAACGCGCCTTACCGGGCTGCGCCCACCGCCCGTCCGGCTGCCGCCGCTCCGTCCCAGATCGCGTCGCCCCAGATGTCGCCGATGGATTTCTCCATCGCGGAAATCGTTGCGCGGCAGGGCGAACTGGACGCGGCACCCCGGCGCTCCGCGCCGCCGACCGCAGCGCGGATGCCGCCTCCGCCCTTCGTCAACCATGCGCCGCCGATGCAGCCGCAGGCCGATTATTCCGGTCTCGAGCGCCAGTTGTCGCAGCTCACCAGCCAGATCGAAACGCTGCGCCGTCCCGACGCCATCGAACAATCGATCGCCGCGTTCCGCGGCGAACTGGCCGAAATCCGTCAGGCCATCACCGAAGCGCTGCCGCGCCGCGCGATCGAATCGCTGGAAGGTGAAATCCGTTCGCTCGGCCAGCGCATCGATCAGACTCGCTCGAACGGTATCGACAGCACCGCACTGTCCGGCATCGAACGCGCGCTGTCGGATATCTACAGCGAATTGCGCAACCTCAAGCCCGCCGAACAGCTTGCCGGATTCGACGACGCGATCCGCAATCTCGGCGGCAAGATCGATTCCATCGTGCGCTCGAGCACCGATCCGGCCACGGTTCGCCAGCTCGAAGATGCGATCACGGCGCTCAAGGCGATCGTTGCAAACGTCGCGTCGAACGACGCGCTCAACGAACTCGCCAGCCATGTGCAGGCGCTGTCGAACAAGGTCGACCAACTCTCGCACGTCAACGGCAACGGCGACATTCTCGCCGCGCTCGAACAGCGCATCGCGGTCCTGACCACGGCGCTTGAGCAGCGTGACCGCGCGCCGGTGGGCGACACCGTTTATTTCGACAACGCCGTCCGCACCATCTCGGACCGGCTCGACAATCTCCAGGTCGGCAGCGGCAGCAGCGCGTCGCTGAGCCATGTCGAGCAGCGCGTTCACCACCTGCTCGAACGGCTGGAAATGGCTGAGCCGCGCGGTGGCAACGCCAATCTGGCTCGCGTCGAGGAAGGCCTGTCCGATATCCTGCGCCATCTCGAGCAGCAGCGGACCAATGTGGCGTCGGTCGCTTCTGCCGCGCAGCCGCCGATGGATGGCGAATTCGTCGAAGCGATCAAGCGCGAACTGACCGATCTTCGCTTCAACCAGTCCGAAACCCGCCGTCACACGCAGGATTCGCTCGAAGCCGTACACAACACGCTCGGTCATGTGGTCGATCGGCTAACCCAGATCGAAGGCGACCTGCGCCAGGCCCGCAACGCACCCGCCAGCCGCGACAAGGCGCGCGATATTCCTGCGCCCGATCTGCGTCCGCGCGAGAATCATGCACCCGAGCCGCAGCGCGCCGCCACGTCCTTCGCACCGGTGCCGCGTCCGGAAATGCCGAATCCGGCTGCGCTGCAGGCCCCGATCGAACGGCCGCAGGCGATGCAGGCCGCGCCGGAGCCGACCGCCCGCGCGCTCGACATCGCCCAGCCGTACACGGACGCGTCCTCGGCATCCGCCGCACCCGCATCCGTCCGTCCGCCGCCGATGCCGCGCAACCCGATCGATCCCAGCCTTCCGCCGGATCATCCGCTGGAGCCCGGCACGCGCGCGCAATCGGCTCGACCCGGATCGTCGCCATCCGAACGGATCGCAGCCTCCGAAATCGTGCTGAACGAGATTTCCGGCAATTCGCAAGCGCCCGTCAGCTCGACGAATTTCATCCAGGCGGCACGACGCGCCGCGCAGGCAGCGGCCGCCGCGCCGCCTGCCAATACCGGCGCAAAGGCGAACCGGGTCACGGCGCTCAACGATGCCGCGCGTAATGCCGCCAAGGCTGCGACCAATGGCGAATCCGGTATTTCCTCGAAGATCCGCGCTCTGCTGGTCGGCGCCAGCGTGGTCGTGATCGTGCTCGGCACGGTCAAGATGGGCATGAACCTTCTGAGCGGTCGCGACAGCACATCGCAGTCGCTGCCATCCGAAACGACCGTGACGGCGCCGCCCGCCTCGCCATCGACGAACGACAGCGGTCCACGTTCGGAGATCGCGCCGCCGGCCACTCCGTCCATTACATCGCCGACGCCGCTCGATCGCCAGTCAATGAGCGCGCAGCCGGCTGCACCCGCGCCTTCCGCAGCGGCACCGTTTGAAGCCGCCCCGGTGCCGGCCGCCGCGCCCGCGACGCCCGACGTGACCGGCTCGATCGCAACACCGCGGGAGCGGACGTCCGCACCGGCGCCGCAAACTGCGAAAAAGGCCAAAGCGCCATTGATTCCTGTCGCAGACAAACTGCCCGACGCGATCGGCAGCACGACGCTGCGCGCCGCCGCAAACAAAGGCGAACCCGGCGCAGCGTTCGAGATCGGCGTGCGTTATGCCGAGGGCCGAGGCGTGCCGCAGGACTACGCAACCGCAGTCACATGGTACGAACGCGCCGCGCGGGGCGGAATCGTGCCCGCGACCTTCCGCCTCGGCACGTTCTACGAGAAGGGCCTCGGCGTCAAAAAGGATGTCGAAGCCGCGCGCAACTACTATCTGCAGGCCGCCGAGAAGGGCAGCGCCAAGGCGATGCACAATCTTGCGGTGCTGGATGCGGATGGCGGCGGCCTCGGCCCGAACTACAAGAGTGCCTCGCAGTGGTTCCGCAAGGCGGCCGAGCGCGGCGTCGCCGACAGCCAGTACAATCTCGCGATCCTCTATGCCCGCGGCATCGGCGTGGATCAGAACCTGGCCGAATCCTACAAGTGGTTCAGCCTTGCGGCCGCGCAGGGCGATGCGGATGCCGCGCGCAAGCGCGACGATGTTGCCAAGCGGCTCGATTCCCAATCGCTCGCGGCCGCCAAGCTCGCGACCCAGACTTTTGTGGCTGAGCCGCAGCCTGACGACGCCGTCAATGTCGGCGCGCCTGCCGGCGGATGGGATGTCGCGGCAGCCGCGAAGCCCGCGGCAAAGCCTGCTGCAAGATCGGCGGCGACCAAGAGCGCCGCCCGTTAAGATTAACGCACGAACTGATCACGACAACCACGTCCGGCAATTTCCGCGGGCGCGCTGATTCTTTTAGCCCGATCGCAAACGATTTCGGCTATTCAGAAGCACGGCGCATGATCCGCGCCGCAGCGTACCGACTGCTGCGAGAGGCTTGACGGCCTCGCGCCAACATAAGCGAACGCGCGTGCAACTGTTCCTCCCGATCGCCGACATTCCGGTCAATGTCTTCCTCATCCTGGCGATGGGCGCGGCGGTCGGATTCGTCTCCGGCATGTTCGGAGTCGGCGGCGGCTTCCTGATGACGCCGCTCCTGATCTTCATCGGCATCTCCCCGGCGGTGGCCGTGGCCTCGGTGTCCAGCCACATGGCGGCCTCGTCGTTTTCCGGCGCGCTGTCCTACTGGCGCAAGCGCGCGATCGATCCTGCCCTTGCAATGGTCCTTCTATGCGGCGGCGTACTCGGCACGGCGCTCGGCGTATGGGTCTTCGCGCTGCTGCGCTCCGTCGGCCAACTCGATCTGATCATCGCGCTGTCCTACGTCATTCTGTTGACCGCCGTCGGCACGCTGATGTTCATGGAGGGCCTGCGCGCAATGCTCCGCGCGCGGCGGGGCGGAACGGTGATCACTCGCCGCCCCCGCGCCCAAAGCTGGATTCTCGGCCTGCCGCTGAAAATGCGTTTCAAGCGCTCCAAGATCTATCTCTCGGTGATCCCGATCATCGCCATCGGCCTGCTGATCGGCTTTCTCGGCGCGATCATGGGCATCGGCGGAAGCTTCCTGCTGATTCCGATCATGATCTACATCCTGCGCGTGCCGACATCGACCGTGATCGGCACTGCGATGATCCTGACGCTGGTCACGATGGTGATCGCGACGTTCCTGCACGCCGTCACCAATCATCTGGTCGATGCGGTTCTGGCGCTGGTGCTGATGATCGGCGGCGTGATCGGCGCGCAGTTCGGCGCGCGGGCGGGCCAGCGCATCCGCGGCGAGCATCTGCGCCTTCTGCTCGGGCTGCTGATCCTGTCGGTCGGCATTCGCTTCGCCGTCGAACTCGTGATCCAGCCGCAGGAGCTTTATTCCATCCGTGAGCTGGGAGGCGGCGGATGACAGCCAAAGCCTTCCTGGCCGCGCTTCTGATCGCCTTCGCAACGATGAAACCGGCAAGCGCCGAAAACCTGATCGTCTCCGTTTCCAATCACCGCATCACGGTGACGCCGAACTATTCCGGCGAGGAACTGGTGCTGTTCGGCTCGATCGAACGCGGCGGCAAGTCGCTTCCCGAAGGCACCAGCTATGACATCGTCGTCACCGTCAGTGGACCGCGCGGTGATGTCGTCACGCGGCGCAAGGAGCGCAAGCTCGGCGTCTGGGTCAATGTCGACTCGCGCGAGTTCATTCAGGTCCCGGGATATCTTGGCATCTTCGCCAACCGACCCATCGACAACATTGCATCGCCCGATACCCAGCGCCGCCAGCAGGTCGGACTGGCCAGCTTCTCGCTGCCACAGCGCATGGGACCGGACATCGCCAATGTCGTCGCCAGCGATCCGTTCCGCTCCGCCTTCGTGCGGCTGCGCACGGAGCATGGGCTCTATCGCGAGCAGACCAGCGCGGTGACATTCCTGACACCAACACTGTTCCGCACCGGAATCCCGCTGCCCGCTGAGGTGCCGATCGGCACTTACGATATCGACATCAAGCTGTTCGCAAACGGCGCTTTTGTCGCCAGGACCGACACCGCTTTCGACATCGTCAAGGTCGGCTTCGAGCAGTTCGTCGCGAATGCCGCGCGCTACCATGGCTTCCTGTACGGACTTGCCACCGCGCTGATGGCCATCATGACGGGCTGGCTCGCCTCGGTGATCTTCCGCCGGGATTAAACGAAGAACCCGATTCCCATTGCGATCACGCAGACGGCCATTGCGACTGTCGAAAGCCATCCTAGCCAGTACAGCGGGCCATCAATGGTGAATCTCTTCATCACATCATGGCGGCGGACCATGATCATCAACAGCACCATGACCGGTACGGCGAGCACGCCGTTGATCACCGCGCTCCAGTACAGGGCCGAAATCGGACTGATCGGCGTGAAGTTGAGCAGGATACCGATGCCCGCCGACAGCGCCAGCACGCCATAGAAAGCTGCCGCCTCGCGCGGCTTGCGGGCCAGACCCACCGTCCACTTTCGCCCTTCGCCGATCGCATAAGCCGCCGAGCCCGCCAGCACCGGAACGGCCAGCAGGCCCGTCCCGATAATGCCGAGCGCGAAGACGAATTCCGCGAAGACGCCGGCGATTGGCCGCAGCGCTTCCGCCGCCTGCGCCGAGGTTTCGATGTCAGTCGTGCCGGTCGCGTTCAGTGTCGCCGCCGCGGTGATGATGATCGAAAGCGCGATCAGGCTCGAGAAAGCCATGCCGACCATTGTGTCGGCGCGGATGCGGCGAAACTCCTCCTTCGCGCCATAGTGCTTTTCCGCCAGCGGCTGCTTCCTGTCATCGACGCGCTGGTCCTCGGCTTCCTGAGACGCCTGCCAGAAGAACAGATAGGGCGAGATGGTGGTGCCGAGGATCGCGACCAGCGTGGTGAGAAACGCCGAATTCCACTGAACGCTGGGCACCGCGATGCCGTGAATCGCTTCACTCCACGATACCTTCGTCACCGCAAGAGCCGCGACATAAGAGAACAGACTGAGAGTCAGCCATTTCAGAACAGCGCTGTAGCGCGCGTAGTCGAGAAAGATCTGCGCCACCACCGACACGACTCCGAGCACCAGGACATAGAGAAATCCCGGGCCGCCGATCAAGAGCTTGAGCGCGTCGCCCATGGCGGCCAGATCCGCCGCGATGTTGATGGTGTTGGCGATAAACAGCAACGCCACGATGATGTTCAGTACCCACGCCGGATAATGCTCGCAGACATTGCCGCCGATGCCTTTGCCGGTCACCCGGCCGATCCGCGCCGAGATTTCCTGAATCGCCACCATCAGCGGGAACGTCAACAGCATGGTCCAGCCGATGTCGTAACCGAGCTGCGCGCCCGCTTGGCTGTAAGTGCCGATGCCGGACGGATCGTCGTCGGCCGCTCCGGTGATCAACCCCGGACCAAGGGTCTTCAGAAAACCGCGCAGACTAAAGGGATCAGGCGCCTTTTTCGCAGGCGAACCATGCTCCGGCGATTTTCGATGATCGGTCTTGTGATGCGCCATGCCCATATCCAGCCGCGCCAGACAACGGCTGTTCAATGCTTCGGTTCCAAGTCTGGCAGGAATGTTGCTGGCAAGCCATGGGATAAATCAAATCTCTTTCTTACGGTTGCTTGCCAGACTGCGATCTGTCGCGGGCCGCGACACGAGATAGATGCCGAGGGCCACGGGAATGATACCAAGAATGTCAGCCGACGACACATGCTCGCCGACGAGCAGCCAGCCGAACAGCACGCCGAGCGGCGGCATCAGGAAGTGATAAGAGCTGGCGGCCGTCGCACCCATGACGCCGATCAGGTATTGCCACAACAGATATCCGACGATGGAGCCGAGCAGGGTCAGATATGCGAGCGAGAGGAGAAGCCGGCCGCTCGGCACGATGTCAGATACGCTTTCAAACAACACCGCAAACGGCACCAGCACCAGTCCCCCGGCGAGATTCTGGACAGCGTTGCCGATTAGCATACCGCCCTGCGGCGCGAGCTTCTTGTAGAGAATCGTGCCTGCCACGATGGAAAGTAACGCGCAGAACGTGAAGACCAGACCGGTCGGACTGTCCTGTCCGGTGGCGACGGACAGACGATGCGCGACGATGAAGCCGACACCGCCGACGCCAAGCACAAGACCGGCAACTTTCTGCCAGGTCAGCCGCTCGCCCAGAAACACCGACGCCAGCACCGCCGTCAGCACAGGGTTGGCGCTCACAACGAGAGTGCCGAGGCCAGCGGAAACCGTGCGCAAGCCGACATAGCCCAAGCCGAGATACATCGCATTGTTGGCGATGCCGATGGCGGCGAAAGCCAGAAGATTGCGCCGGGTCAGGGCCATTTCGCCGGGCCGGAGCGCCGCAAAAGCCAGCATCACCAGACCGGCCAGCAGGAAACGCGTCATCAGCAAAAGCAGCGGCGGGCAATCGGCCAGCGCGACCTTGGCCACGGCAAAGGACAGGCTCCAGACCACGCAGAACAGCGCGATCTGAAAGGGAAGCCGGGTGCTGCGCGACTTCGGTGCGAACAATGGGACGGCGATGGACATGGAATGTCTCCTTTGTCCTCGACATAGGTCTCGGCGTTGTCATTTGGAAATTAAATGATAAAATCATTATCAGTGGGAAAATGAATGGTGCTCCAGAGGGCTTTCCGATGCTCGACCTCGAACTTCTGCGCAGCTTTGTGTCCGTGGTGGACTCCGGTGGCTTCACTCGCGCGGGCGAGCGCGTTCACCGCACGCAATCGACAGTGAGTCAGCAGATCAAGCGGTTGGAAGATGATTTCGGCCGTGTGCTTCTGAACCGCAACGGCAAGACCGTGACGCCGACCGACGACGGCGAACGGCTGCTCTCCTATGCGCGGCGCATCCTGACGCTGGCAGAGGAAGCGCGTGACGTGCTGGCGCGGCCTACGACGGACGGCGCGGTGCGGCTCGGCATCCCGGAAGACTTCGCGGCTTATCGCCTGACGCAATTGCTCGGCAGTTTCGCGCGCTCGCGGCCCGGCCTGCGACTGGATGTGCGCGCCGACCAGAGCAAATATCTGCGGCGCGATCTGGAACGCGGCGACATCGATCTCGCACTGATCAAGCGCGATGCCGGCGAGAAAGGCGGCATCGCGGTGTGGCCGGAGCGCGTCCACTGGGTCACCAGCAAGAAGAATCCGATCGATACCAAGGCGCAATCACTGCCACTGGTGTTCTTCGGAGCGGGCTGCCTGTACCGGACTCGCGCGATCCATGCGATCGAAGCCGCCGGACGCAACTGGCACATGGCCTATACAAGCTCAAGCCTGTCAGGGATTCAGGCCGCAGTAGCCGCGGGCCTCGGCCTCAGCATCTTGCCGCAGATCGCCGTTCAATCTGACCATCGCGTGCTGACGGCGAAGGACGGTTTTGCGCCCATCGACAAGACCGAGGTGGCGCTGGTGGCCTCGCCCGATGCAAGCCCCGCGACATTGCGTCTTGCGGATCGTCTCGCAGAATTCTGCAGCGAGGTGCAGGCGAAGGCTGCTTAAGCCGGCTTTCAATAACACCGCGACGCGGCGATGGCGTGAACACGGCGATCGCCCATCACATGGGCGGTGAACGCCAAGGTCTGGAAGATTGCGGCGAACGCCACATCGCGGATGCTCAGGCCACCGGTATATGCACCGAAAGACGGCATTACCGCGCGCATCCCGTCGCTGGCAAAACAGCGACGCTCCACCGCACGGCCCCGGGTCGAGACCCGCGCCTTGGGATGAAGATGCCCTGCGATCTCGCCTTCCGCACCGGTCGGCTCATGGCGAAACACGATCGGGCCGATGGCGACCTCATCCGCGACCACGCCGCCAAGGTCACGCGGCAGGGCCGGATCGTGATTGCCGGAAATCCAGATCCAGTCGCGCCGCACCTGCAAAGCAGACAGCGCCGCCCAGTCATCCGGCGACAGCCGTTCGTGCGCCGTGCGATCATGGAAACTGTCGCCGAGCGCGATCACAGTGCGCGGATCATGGCGCGCGATCACGGCGGCGAGCCGCGCGAGGGTCGCGGCGGTATCAAACGGCGGCAACAGCACGCCGCGCTGCGCGAAGCTTGATCCTTTTTCGAGATGCAGATCGGAAACGATCAGCAGGCGCTCATCTTCCCAGAACAACGCACCGGCAAGGTCCGCCGCAAAGGTGATGCCTGCAACGGTGACGGACGGAACCCGATCTGTCGCCTGCGCCGCCTGCATCTCACCTCAATCCTGACCGTGCATCGCTTCCTTCACGAGTTCCTCGGCGGCTTCCGCCAGCAACTCGTCCGAAGCCTCGCCATAAACTGCTTCGCGTCCGATTTCCAGCATCACCGGCACCGCCAGCGGTGAAACGCGATCGAGTTCCTTGTAGACAATCCGGCCCTTGATGCGTCCGAGCATATCGCTGAGTCGGCGAATATCCAGCAGTCCCGTTGCGGCATCCGCCCGCGCGGCCCGCAGCAGGACATGATCGGGCTGATGCTTGCGCAGCACGTCGTAGACCAGATCGGTGGAGAACAGCACCTGCCGCCGCGACTTCTCCTCGCCGGTGAAGCGGCGCGGGATCAACCCGGAGATCAGCGCGCAGGTCCGGAACGTGCGCTTCATCAGCGCCGATTCGGCGAGCCACGCTTCAAGATCGTCACCGAGCATGTCGGCATCGAACAGCGCGTCGAGATCGAGACGTCCGTTGCGGATCATCGACGACATATCGCCGAGCGACCACACCGCCAGCGCATATTCATTGGCGACGAAACCCAGCGGCCGCGCGCGGGCACGCTCCAGCCGCCGCGTCAGCAGCATGCCCAACGTCTGATGCGCCAAACGTCCCTCGAACGGGTAGCAGACGAGATAATGCTTATCCGCACGTGGGAAGGTTTCCACCACAAGTTCACGCGGCCCCGGCACGCGCGAGAACGCCACCTGAAAGGACAGCCATTCCCGCACCTGATCCGGCAGGCCTTTCCAAGCGCGCTGATCTGCCAACAGCAGGCGCACGCGTTCCGCCAGATAGGTTGAAAGCGGAAACTTGCCGCCCATGTAGGACGGCACCTTGGCGTTGGCGTCGTTGCTGCGCGAGACGTAGACCTCGTCTTCCATCAGCGCTTCGTAACGCACCACCTCGCCACCGAACACAAACGTATCGCCGGGCACGAGGCCTTCTATGAAATACTCCTCGATCTGGCCGAGCATGCGCCCGCCCCGCGCAATCGCGCCGGTCGAGCCTGTGCCTTTGCTCCGGCCACGCACCAGTTTCACCTTCAGCATCGGTTCTTCGACGATAGTGCCGACATTGAGGCGATAGCTCTGGCGCACCTTCGGATTGGCAACGCGCCACCTGCCGTTCTTGTCCTGCCTGATGCGCGCGAAGCGCTCATAAGTCTTCAGCGCATAGCCGCCTGTGGCGACGAAATCGATCACGTCGTCGAAATCCCCGCGCGGCAGGTCCGCATAGGGTGCCGCGCTCCGCACCTCCTCATAAAGTGCATCAGCAGAGAACGGCTCACCGCAGGCGCAGCCCAGCACATGCTGCGCCAGCACATCCAGGGAGCCCGTGCGCTGCGGAGGCGTGTCCTGCGCATTCTCCGCCACCGCATCGATGGCGGCGCGGCATTCCAGCACTTCGAAGCGATTGGCGGGCACCATGACGGCACGCGACGGCTCATCAAGGCGATGATTGGCGCGGCCGATCCGCTGCATCAGCCGCGACGCTCCCTTCGGCGCGCCGACATTGATGACAAGATCGATGTCGCCCCAGTCGATGCCGAGATCGAGCGACGAGGTGCAGACTACGCCGCGCAGCCGGCCCGCCGCCATGGCATCCTCGACCTTGCGGCGCTGCGCGACATCGAGCGAACCGTGATGCAGCGCGATGGCGAGGCCGTCGTCGTTGATCCGCCACAGGTCCTGAAACAGCATCTCCGCCTGCGCACGCGTGTTGACGAACATCAGCGAGGTCTTGTTGGCCTTGATCAGATCGTAGATTTCGCCGAGCGCATGGCCCGCCATGTGGCCGGCCCACGGCAGCCGCTCCTTTGTGTCGAGCATTTCGACAATGGGCGCGGCACCGGCGTCGGCGATGACAAGATCGGCCATGTTCTGCGCGCCGCTCGCCTGCGGCATCAGGTAACGGCGCAGATCGTCCGGCTCCGCCACCGTGGCGGAAAGCCCGACTGTCGTCGCCTGCGGCGCGAGCCGCCACAGCCGCGCGAGACCGAGCGCAAACAGATCACCGCGCTTGGACGTCACCAGTGCGTGCAGTTCATCGAGCACGATGCGCTTCAATGACGAGAACAGATACGGCGCATCGTCCGACGACAGCAATAACGCCAGTTGTTCCGGCGTGGTGAGCAGAATATCTGGTGGATACTTGCGCTGGCGCTGCCGTCGCGACACCGGCGTGTCGCCGGTACGGGTTTCCACGCGGACAGGCAGCTTCATGTCCGCGATCGGACGTTCGAGATTGCGGGCGATGTCCACCGCCAGCGCTTTCAACGGCGAGATGTAAAGCGTGTGGAGGCCGCCGCTACGGGTCACACCGCGCCCGGTCGATGTGATTTTCGGAGAGGGCTTGGTGCGCGGTGCGCCCAGTTCCACTAAGGTCGGCAGAAATCCGGCCAGCGTCTTGCCCGCGCCCGTCGGCGCAATCAGCAGCGCCGAGCGGTTGTCCTGCGCCTTGGCCAACAGATCGAGCTGATGCGCGCGCGGCGACCATCCGCGCGCCGAAAACCAGCGCTGGAACAGTTCGGGAAGCAGATCGGGCGATATGGGAGATCGGATGTCCACGGCCCAGAGGTAAGACCTCCGACCGCCGCGGTCGAGAGCGGCGACGGACGATCCGTCTCCGCTCCCGCCAATTATTCAATGGCTACTGGCTGACCGGAGCGGCGTCGAGATCCCAGTCCTTGCCGTTGAAGGTTCCCATGAACAGCGTCTTGATCGGCGAATAATCGTCCGGCGAGGTGCTGTAGCTGATGCCGGGCAGGAAGATCGGCGCCTGATAGCCCGCCAGATTTGTTGCATGTTTCAGGACATTGGCGTGGGTGAGTTCGTCGCCGCATTGCTCCAGAATCCGCGCCATCGTCACCGCCTGCGAATAGCCCTGAAACGCAATCGTATTGTCCTGATCGACGTTCGGCAGGTACTTGGCGCGCAGTTCCTGGAAGCCCTTCACGCCGGGATCGTCCTTCCACTTCGTGCTGCCGACCTCCTTGGTGTAGCTGGCAGCGACGATGCCGACGGCGTTCTCCACGCCCGCGGCGTTGAGGATGGATCGGCCACTCGACGTGCTGACCAGAAGATGCAGCGGCTTCCAGCCCAGTTCGGCGACCTTGCGGATCGCCTGCGACGTCGCCTTGCCGGTGGAGATATTGTAGAAAACATCCGCGCCGGATTTCGACAGATTGATCATCTGAGAATCGATGGTCGGATCGGTGAGATCGTAGGAGGCCTCAGCGATGACTTTCGCCTTGCCGCCAGCGCTCGCCAAAACTTCTTTGAACGAATTCATAAAGTCACGACCGAACTCGTCGTTCTGAAACAGGATCGCGACTTTCGCTTCGGGCTTTTTCTTCAGAAGATAGCGCGCCAGAATCCGGCCCTCGGTGGGATAAAGCGGCAGGCCCGGCGTGGTCCATTTGAAATTTTTCGGATCGTTCCAGCGTCCCGCCCCCGTGTTGAGCAGCAACTGCGGGATGTTCTTGCCGTTGAGATATTTCTGCACGGCGGTCTGCGGGCCGGTGCCTAGCGAGCCGAACAGCGCCAGCACTTCATCCTGCTCGACCAGACGCCGCGTCGCCTCGACAGTCTTCGGCGCGCTGTAGGAGTCGTCGAGGGTGAAGAAGGTGATCTTGCGCCCGTTGATGCCGCCCTTCTCGTTCAGCATCTGGAAGTAGGCAGCCTGCGTCCGCCCAATCACGCCATAGAGAGAACCCGGCCCCGAATGCGGAATGGTCTGGCCGAGTTTGATCTCGGTGTCGCTGGCGCCGGGATCATATTTCTTTTCCGCGCGAGCGGCGGATGCGGACAGCATCATCGAACCCGCCAAGATCGCCGCTGCCCATGCGGGCATTCCTGTTTTCATGGTGTTGCCTCCCTAGACTGGTTTCGGCGGCATTCTGCGATGCCGTTCGAGATCGGATCGGCCGTCGTCACTGCGGCCTCGCGAATGCTGGCACGCTGCAGGAACCTGTCTTGCGTCTAGAGGTCACACGAGGCGCTGACGCGATCTCTCGGGCCGAGATACGGAGCCGAGAAGCCATTATTTGTTATAATTCAAAGCCTTAAGAATTACGTCGACGGATGTGTTTGGGCGAATCGTCAGGCCTTGCCCGCCGTCACCACGAGGCCCGGCACGGCTTTCCCGGCTTCCGTCCGGGTCGAGACCGGCGTCATGGCAAACAGCTTCAGCCCCACGCCGCTGACCGCATCGCGCATATCGTCCGCGCTGTGAGCATAGCGCAATCCCCGGCCAAGCACGACGCCGTCGCCGGAATGCGTCTCGACGGTGAACGCGAGCAAACCCCGCGGGATCAAAACGCGAGCGCTCTCGCGCAACAGGTCGCGCAGGTCCGGCACATAGACAAAAGCGTCGGCGGCGATAATGAGCGCGGCACTTGCATCGCTTTCACCCCGCAGTCCCTGCAGCATGTCGATGACATCCAGCCGCGCATAAAGCCCGGTGGCACGAGCCTGCTCGATCATGCCGGGCGACAGATCGACACCGATAAACTCATCGACTAATGACGCGAATTCACGCGCCGCGAGTCCCGTGCCGCAGCCGAGATCGATGGCACGGTTGAAATGCGCCGGCAGCGTCGCTCCTTCGCAGGCTGTCAGCACCGCTTCCCGCAATACCTGAGGCCCGCGATAATCGAGATCGTGCACCAGCGCGGTATCGAAGCGCGGGGCATATTGATCGAACAGCGCGCGGACATAACCGGGCGGCATCGCCGCGATATTTTCGGCACCCAGCCGCATCAGCCGCATCCTCGCGCCATGGCGATCCTCAGGATCGGCCTCACGCGCCCGCGTAAAGGCCACGATGGCTTCTGCCCGCTGCCCAAGCACTTCACGCAGATCACCCAGCGCGAACCATGCGGAGGCGAAGCCAGGCTCGAGTTCGGCTGCCTGCGCCATCAGATCCGCGGCCGCTTCAAGATCGCCGCGCAATTGCAGATCACGCCCGAAATCGTAGCGCCGGTCGGCGAGCAGGTTTCCCGATGACAGGAACAAGGATGACGGCATGGACATTAGACCGGGGGCTTGATCTTGATCCCGAGCTTCGGGCTGCGCAGGAGTTATCAGACTCCTGTGGACTTAAGGAGTGCTTATATAGCACGAATGATAGCGAAGATGCGCCCGCAAGACATCCTGATGCCTGTGGCCGCCGGCCTCTGCTGCAAGCCCGGCGGCTTTCATATCGATCCGGTGCGGCCGGTTGAGCGGGCGCTGATCACCCACGGTCATTCCGATCATGCCCGCGCGGGCCATGGCGCTGTGCTGGCGACGCAGGAGACACTGGACATCATGCGTCTGCGCTACGGCGAGAATTTCGCCGGCAGCACGCAGGCGATCGCCTATGGCGAGACGATCCGGCTCGGCGATGTCGATGTGACCTTTCATCCGGCAGGCCATGTGCTGGGCTCGGCGCAGATCGCGGTCAATCACGGCGCGACTAGAATCGTCGCATCGGGCGATTACAAGGATGCGCCCGATCCGACCTGCGAACCATTCGAGATCGTGCCATGCGATGTCTTCATCACCGAGGCGACATTCGGCCTTCCGGTGTTTCGCCATGGCAGCGCCTCGAACGAGATCGCAAAGCTTTTGTCATCCGTTGCGTTGTTTCCGGAGCGCGCCCACCTGGTCGGGGCCTATTCGCTCGGCAAGGCACAGCGGGTGATCGCGGAGATTCGCGCGGCCGGATACGACGCACCGATCTACATGCATGGCGCGATGGAAAAGATCACGCGGTACTATGAAAGCCGCGGCATCAATCTCGGCGATTTGCGGCTGGCGAAAGGCATGAAGAAGGCCGATCTCGCCGGCACCATCACGCTGGCGCCACCCACGGCGATCACCGACATCTGGACGCGACGTTTTCCCGATCCGGTCGCCGCCTTCGCCTCCGGCTGGATGCGGGTGCGCGCCCGCGCGCGGCAGAAAGGAATCGAACTGCCGCTGGTGATCTCCGATCACGCCGACTGGGACGGATTGTGCGCAACCATCGGCGCGACCGGTGCGGGCGAAGTCTGGGTCACGCACGGACAGGAAGATGCATTGGTCCATTGGTGCCAGTCGAAAGGCCTGAAAGCGCGGCCGCTCGATCTGGTCGGTTACGGCGAGGAAGGCGAGAACGACGAAGCCGTGCAGGAGAGCGAGGCCGCGTCATGAACCGCTTCGCGCATCTGCTCGATCGTCTGGCGTATGAGCCCGGCCGCAACAACAAGCTGCGGCTAATCACGAACTACTTTCGCGAAGTACCGGACCCCGACCGCGGCTGGGCGCTGGCGGCGCTCACGGGCGCGCTGTCATTCCGTCACGCCAAGGCAGGATTGATCCGCGATCTGATCGCCGAACGCACCGATCCCGAACTGTTCGCACTGTCCTACGATTATGTCGGCGATCTGTCGGAAACAGTCGCCTTGATGTGGCCTGCGGACCGGCGCGCCACCAACTCGCCACCCCCGCCGACGCTGACCGATGTGGTGACCACCTTCAACACACTGGGCAAGACCGAAATCCCTGCGCAGCTTGTGCGCTGGCTCGACGAACTCGACGAGACCGGACGCTGGGCGCTGCTGAAGCTTGTGACAGGCGGCCTGCGGATCGGTATTTCGGCGCGACTGGCCAAGACCGCCGCAGCAGCGCTCGGCAACAAGGACGCACACGACGTCGAACTATTGTGGCCGGGACTTTCCCCGCCCTATCTCGATTTGTTCGGATGGCTGGAAGGCCGCGCCGACAAGCCGGTAAACCGCGATCCCGCGCCGTTCCGCCCGGTGATGCTCGCGCACGCCATCGAAGATACGGATTTCGGCGATCTTGCGCCGGATGATTTCACCGCCGAGTGGAAGTGGGACGGCATCCGCGTGCAGGCCGTCAGTGGCCTCGATGAACACAACAACATCCTGACGCGGCTCTATTCGCGCACCGGCGAGGATATCACCAAGAGCTTTCCGGATCTCGTCCCCTCGCTGCGATTGCCCGGCGCGATCGACGGCGAGCTTCTGGTGCTGCGTGAAGGGCGCGTGCAGACCTTCAACGTGCTGCAGCAGCGCCTGAATCGGAAGAGCGTGACGCCGAAGCTGATGAAGGACTATCCCATTCATCTGCGCGCCTATGATCTGCTCAGCGATGGCGAGAATGATCTGCGTATGCTGACCTTCACCGAGCGGCGCGTAAAACTGGAAGGCTTCGTCGCGCGTCTCGACGATCCGCGCATCGATCTTTCGCCGCAAGTTGCTTTCAGGACATGGGACGATCTCGCTGCCGCGCGCGCCGATCCCGCCAGCGCGGGTGCTGGCGACGATGCCGACGCGGTCGAAGGCGTGATGCTCAAGCGCCGCGATGCGCCCTACTTGCCGGGACGCCCGAAAGGCCAGTGGTGGAAGTGGAAACGAGATCCGCACATCATCGATGCCGTGCTGATGTATGCCCAGCGCGGCCACGGCAAGCGCTCATCGTATTATTCCGACTACACATTCGGCGTGTGGACCGCGGGCGATGACGGAGCCGATCAGCTCGTGCCCGTGGGCAAGGCCTATTTCGGCTTCACCGACGAAGAACTGAATCAAATCGATCGTTTCGTGCGCCGCCATACCACGGAAAAGTTTGGACCGGTGCGCCATGTGGTTCATGAACCCGATCAGGGACTGGTGTTCGAAGTCGCGTTCGAGGGACTGGCCCGCTCGGCGCGACACAAGTCCGGCGTCGCCATGCGCTTTCCCCGCATCAGCCGCCTGCGCTGGGACAAACCGCCGCGCGATGCCGACCGGCTGGAGACACTTGAACGGATGTTAATCTCCGAAGAGAAAATTCCCTCTGCGCGCGCTGCGAAAAACCATTGACGCGGATCGCGCGCTTTCCCATCTGGCATGCTATTGTGCGGCGACGCACGCCACCCAGGAGACGACAATGCCGGACGATGTGAGGGAATTGCCAGCCAGAAACGACGACGGCTTGTCGCGTTTTCTCGGTGGCTCACCGCTGGCCGTGGCGGTGCGGCTGGTGTTGCTGTCACTGCTTGTCGGCGTGGTCCTTGCCGCCATCGGCTTCGATCCGTGGAATATCGTCTACAGCATCCGCCGCCTGATCGACTGGATCTGGAATCTCGGCTTCGACGCCATCAATGGCCTGTGGCGCTATTTCCTGCTCGGCGCGGTGATCGTGATCCCGGTCTGGCTGATCTCACGGCTGTTCAGCACCAACCGGCCGCGCTGATTGGGTGAAGCTTCGAAAGTCACCACCGCGCAGGTGTTCAGCATCGCGGGCCCCGCGATGCTGGCCAATCTCACGACGCCCTTGCTCGGCGTGGTTGCGACAGCCTGCATCGGCAGGCTGGGCGATCCCGCCCTGCTTGGCGGCGTCGCCGTGGCATCGATCGTGTTCGATTGCCTGTTCTGGCTGTTCGGCTTTCTGCGCATGGGCACCGTTGCATTCACGGCGCAGGCGCTTGGCGCGAACGACCACGCTGAAATCCGCGCAACTCTGTTCAGAGCTATTCTGGTCGCCATCGTCATTGGCGGCGTGCTGATCGCGGTTCATGTCCCGCTGGGCAATACTGTCTTCTCATTGATGGGCGGCAGCGAACCGGTGACGAACGCCGCGCGCACCTATTTCGCCATCCGCCTGTGGTCCGCGCCGATGGCGCTCGGCAACTACGTCCTGCTCGGCTGGTTCGTGGGACAAGCGCGCGCAAGAACTGCGCTAGCGCTTCAAGTTCTGATCAACCTGACCAACATCGTCATGACGGTCTGGCTTGTGCTCAGTCTTCACAAGGGCATTGCCGGAGCCGCCATAGCCGCCGTCATTGCTGAAACCACCGGCTTTGCGATTGGCGCGGCGCTCGCACTGCGCCTGCTCGGCGCAAAATTCGATATCAGCCTGAACCGCCTGTTCGACCGCGAGCGGCTGCTGCACATGTTTTCCGTCAACCGCGATATCCTGATCCGCACCGCCGCGCTGATCGCGGCGTTCCTGTTTTTCACATCGCAGGGTGCGCGCGCCGGCGACACCGTGCTGGCGGCGAACGCCGTGCTCAACAATTTCCTGCTGATCAGCGCATTCTTTCTGGACGGAATCGCCAGCGCCGCCGAGCAGATTTGCGGACGCACCTATGGCGCGCGGGACCGCGATGGCTTTGTTACCGCGACGAAGCTCGTCATTCTGTGGGGAGCGGGTTTCGCGCTCGCCGTCACCGTCATCTATATCGTCTTCGGACCGGCGCTGATCGGCGTGATGACATCGAACGCCGAGATCCAGCGCACCGCGAGCGATTATCTTGTTTTTGTCATTGTGGCGCCCGTGCTCGGCGTCTTCGCCTTCGCTTATGACGGCATTTTCATCGGCGCGACCTGGGCGCGCGACATGCGCAATCTCATGCTGCTGTCGCTGCTGGCGTTTTTCGCTGCATGGGCCCTGTTGCAGCCGTTCGGCAATGCGGGCCTCTGGATCGCGCTTCTCGTCTTCTACGTGGCGCGCGGCGGATTGCAGGCGCTGCGCTATTCCGCGCTTCTAAAAATCTCTTTCGGCGAGAATCTCACTCCGGCCACGGCTCGGCCGTGATGGTTGCCGCGTCCGCGCCGACGATCTCGGACAGACTCTCGCGGCCTGTCCGCCGCAACGTGGACAGCAAATCCGCCTTGATGTCCTCGACTAGGCCAAGCCCCTTATAAACCAGCGACGAGTAAAGCTGGATCAGCGTTGCGCCGGCGCGAATCTTCATCAGCGCCGCACCGCCGGAATCGATGCCGCCGACGCCAATCAGCGGAAATGCGCCCTCAGTGCGGACATAGGTTTCCGCCACCATGCGCGTGGACAGCCGCAGCAGCGGCCGTCCGGACAGCCCCCCCTGCTCTTTCGCCTTCGCCTGCTCGCGCAAGGTCGCAGGCCGCGACAGCGTGGTGTTGGCGACGATCATGCCATCGACGCGGCGCGAGCGCGCGATGTGCACCACGTCGTCAAGCTCCTGCAACGTCAGATCCGGCGCGATCTTCAGGAGCAACGGCGAGTCGCCGGCATTCTTGCGCACGCGTTCGCGCGCATCGATCACCCGCGCCAGAAGATCATCCAGTGCCGCCGACTGCTGCAGATTGCGCAGGCCCGGCGTGTTGGGCGATGAAATGTTCACGGTGAAATAGCTTGCCACAGGCGCGAACAGTTCGATCAGCCGGACATAATCGGCCGTTCGGTCCGCGGAGTCCTTGTTGGCCCCAAGATTGACGCCGACAATGCCGCCGAACTGCGCCCGCGCAGCGAGCCTGCGCAACACGGCTTCCGCGCCGTCATTGTTGAAACCCATCCGGTTGATGACGCCGGAATCCTGCTCCAGCCGAAACAGGCGCGGCCGTGGATTGCCCTCCTGCGGCTTCGGCGTCACCGAACCGATTTCGACAAAGCCGAATCCCAGCCGCAGCAGCGCATCGGGAACTTCGGCGTTCTTGTCGAAGCCCGCCGCCATGCCGATGGGATTAGGAAAGTTCAATCCGAACGCGCGTGTCGCCAATCGTGCGTCATCCGGACGCGGCTTGACCACTGGCATGAAACGCAGACCACGGATCGCCAAGCGGTGCGCATCCTCGGCATCGAACCGGCGCAGCAGCGGCAGGGTGAACGTATCGAAAGCGCGGATCACGAGGCCAGCTCCGGAATGTCGTGCGAGCCATCGGACCGGGCCCGCAAATCGAGAATCTTGATCACAGCCCCGATGTCGAGTTCGCCGTAAAGGTGCGGGAACAGTTCGCCGCCGCGCGACGGCTCCCACTTCAGCCCGTCGCCCAGCGCATCGGCATCGATGGCGATCAGAAACAGGCCGGTTTGTCCGGCGAAATGCTTGGCGACGGTTCCGGCGACCTGCGAGGCCGTGGAGAAATGGATGAATCCATCGCGCCGGTCATCAGCGCTGCCGAGAAAAACACCCTGCCGCTCGGCTTCACGCCAAGCCGATGCGGAGCAAACCTTGTAGATCGTGGGCACGGCTGACAGATTCTCGCTAGCTATTGAATTTTCTCGGGATTTTTCAGCGAAGTGCCGAATGCCCGGCAAACCGTATCGGCGCAGTCCGGCCACTTCAAGGGCAGGATTTCGGAATCGGCGCGGATTGCGGCGCGAGGCGATTCAAGGTAATAATTCCTAGTTTTCCACATTGACTTACCCGGTCCGGTTGGCCGGGCCATCCTCTGGCCAACACCATGCTCACTCACGATCAAATCTGGAATGCGCTCGACCGCCTCGCCGAACGCGCGGGCTTATCGGCCTCCGCGCTGGCCAAACGCGCGGGTCTTGATCCCACCACCTTCAACAAGTCGAAGCGCATCACGCCTGACGGGCGCGAACGCTGGCCTTCGACCGAATCGGTGGCAAAGGCATTGGCCGCGACCGGCACCACCGTCGATACCTTCGTGCAACTGATCGAGGATACCGCGCGCGCGGTTCAGGCGGTGCCGCTACTCGGATTCGCCGAAGCCGGCGCCGGCGGCTATTTCGACGACGGCGGCTTTCCGGTCGGCAAGGGCTGGGATGAAGTCGGGCTTCCGTCGGTCAATGACGAACACGCCTATGCGCTGGAGATTTCCGGCGACTCCATGAAGCCCGCCTATCGCGATGGCGACGTCATCATCGTCTCGCCGGGCTCGCCGATCCGTCGCGGCGATCGCGTTGTCGTCAAGACCAAGGACGGCGAGGTCACCGTCAAGGAGTTGAAAAGGCGCACCGCGAAGGTGATCGAACTGCAGTCGCTCAATCCGGCGCACAAGGACCGAGTGATCGAGGCAAAGAATGTCGAGTGGATCGCCCGCATCGTCTGGGCAAGTCAGTAACGTCTTACGCCACCAGCGGCGCGACGATCGCGCCCAGCACTTTCGCCACATCGCTCGGATTGAGCCGCACCTGCAGGCCGCGCTGCCCGCCGTTGATATAGACCAGATCGTGCACCATCGCCTGCTCCTCGAGGGCGGCGCGTGGCGGCCTCGATTGTCCGAATGGACTGATGCCGCCGACCTTGTAGCCTGAGAGGCGCTCCGCATCGGCAGGCTTCATCATTTGCGCGGATTTCCCGCCGAAGGCCGCCGCGAGCTTTTTCATCGACACTTCGCAATCGGACGGCACGATCACGCAGACCGGTTTGCCGTCGACCAGCGCCATCAGCGACTTCAGCACACGCGCCGGTTCCTCGCCCAGGGCTGCGGCCGCCTGCAGCCCGATGCGATCGGCGTCACCGTCATAATCATAGGTGTGGACCGTGAAGGCGACGCCCGCCTGTTCAAGCATCCTGGTGGCGCGCGTCACCTTCGACATGCGGCACCCCGAAAAATCAGCCGGCGCTTCGCGCGAGCGCGCCGTCGATCATCGCGATCGCGTTGTTGACGCCATAGACCGCGACGAACGAACCGAAGCGCGGGCCTTTCTCCTGACCCAGCAGCACCTGATAGAGCATGTTGAACCAGTCCAGCGACACACCGGGACGGCCGTCCTTGCCGGCCTTCTTGTGATCGAGGAACGGCTCGCGGCGGCCGATCTCGTAGACCACGTTCTGGATATCCTCGGCGGATGCATCCGGCGCGAGCTGCGAAAGCGCTTCGCGCAGATCGCTCAACGCAACGCGCTCGTTGTCGGTCGGCTCGCGGAACGTCTTGGTCGGTGCCACGAAGTCGCGATAGTAATTGATCGCATAGCCGACCATCGCATCGAGCTTCGGATGAGTCTGCGGCGTCACGCCCGGACGATAACGGCCGATGAAGCCCCACAGCGTCTCGGCATTCTCCGCATTGGAGGACGACACCAGCGTGAGCAGCAACTGGAACGTCACCGGCATATCGCCCTGCGGCGGGTTGCCTTCATGGATGTGCCAGACCGGGTTGCCGAGCCGCTGCTTGGCGTCCTGGCGCGGATAACCGTCGATGAACTGCTGGTAGTCGTCGACGTTGCGCGGGATCACATCGAAATACAGCCGCTTCGCCGCCTTCGGCTCGCGGTACATGAACAGCGACAGCGATTCCGGCGAGGCATAGCGCAGCCATTCGTCGATGGTCAGGCCGTTGCCCTTCGACTTGGAAATCTTCTGACCCTTGTCGTCGAGGAACAGTTCGTAGTTGAAGCCCTCCGGCGGCGTGCCGCCGAGCGCCGCGCAGATCTTGCCTGACAGCTTCACGGAATCGATCAGGTCCTTGCCCGCCATTTCGTAATCGACGCCGAGCGCGACCCAGCGCATCGCCCAGTCCGGCTTCCATTGCAACTTGCAATGGCCGCCAGTGACCGGAACGGTGATGCGCTCCCTGGTTTCCGGATCGTCGTAGGAAATCGTGCCCGCCTTGGCATCATGCGCCACCACCGGCACCTGCAGTACCACGCCGGTGCGCGGACAGATCGGCAGGAACGGCGAATAGGTCGCCGCGCGCTCCTCGCGCAGCGACGGCAGCATGATTGCCATCACCTTCTCGATGTTCTCGAGCATCTTGAGCAGCGTCGCGTCGAACCGACCAGACTTGTAATACTGCGTGGACGAGGCGAATTCGTAATCGAAGCCGAACGCATCGAGGAAGGCGCGCAGCCGCGCGTTGTTATGCTCGCCGAAACTCGGATGGGTGCCGAACGGATCGCGCACCTGCGTCAGCGGCTTGCCGAGGTCCTGCTCCAGCATCTCCTTGTTCGGCACGTTGTCCGGCACCTTGCGCAGGCCGTCCATGTCGTCGGAGAACGCCAGAAGTCGCGTCTTGATCTTGTCCTCGGTGAGCACACGGAAGGCGTGACGCACCATGGTGGTGCGCGCCACTTCGCCGAATGTGCCGATATGCGGCAGGCCCGACGGACCGTAGCCGGTTTCGAACAGCACTTCGTCCTTCGGCGTTTTCTTCAACCGCGCGACAATCTGCTTCGCCTGCTCGAACGGCCAGGCGTTGGATTGTTCAGCGAGCGCGCGAAGATCGCTCGCGGTTGCAGGAAGCTCAATGGACATCAAAATCTCCGCGCATGTCAGGCCGGCTGACGGCGCGCAACGCCATAACCGACCGCTAGAAGACAGAAGCCGATCGCAGCGCAGACGACCAGCAATCCGGCTGTATTAGCCGCAACGCCTGCATAACCCAAGGCCTTGGCGTCGATAAAGGGGTACGGATAAAAGCCCGATAGCTTGCCGCGCACCAGCAGGAAGCCGAGATAGAACAGCGGATAGATCAGCCACAGCAGCGGATCGTACCAGCGCAGGCCCGATTTGCGGACACAGGCCAGCCAGAAGGCCAGATAGCCCACCGGCATCACATAATGCAGCGCGACGTCCGCGATCCACTGCGCGCCGACGGGCGACCAGAGATGGCGCAGCAGCACCACATAGACCAGCCCGACCATGGCGATATAGGCGGCCACCGCCGAGCGCACGAACGGATGCACCAACCATTCGTCCGGGCCGCCCTTGAAGGCAAAGGCCGTCAGCACCAGCGCCGCAAGAATGTTGGACTGGATAGTGAAATACGAGAAGAAACGGATGGACGCCTCGATCGGCGACAGCGCCATCACCCCGGCTGCGCGCATCAGCAGCCAGAATTGCAGCACCAGCGCCGCCCAGCCGATAATGGCAAGAATTGCTGCGGCGGTTCGCTTGAGTTTCGCCGTTCGCGTGACCGTCATGAGCCGTATTGCTCGTTAAAAGGGGCTGACCGAAAAATAGCGAAGCCAGAGGTCAGTATAGCGGCCTTTCTCCCAGAGACGGAACAGCGCCCAGTTGAGCGACTGCCGCAACAGGTCGTTGCCTTTCTTGACCCCGATGCCGATCCCTTCGCCGAAATAGCGGCTCTCGGTGAACGGGCCGCCGCTGAAGGCACAGCAATCGCCCGAATCCGTGCCGTTGATCCAGAACGCCAGCGAGATCGCGTCACCGAAAATGAAATCGACATCGCCCCGGCGCAGCGCCAGACGCAAGGCTTCTTCGTTGGGCAGGGTGACAAGCTGTGCGTCAGTGAACAGCGCCTTCAGATAGGCCTCGTGGGCCGAGCCCGCGATGGCGCCGACCTTCTTGCCTTCGAGATATTCAGGACGGACTTCCGGCATCACCGCATCCTTGCGCGACACGAAGCGCGCCGGTGCGCGGTAATAGGGATCGCTGAAATCGAGCTTGGTGCGAAGCTGCGGGGTCGCGGCCAATGACGCAATGATCGCGTCGCCGCGATTGCCGTTGATCGCATCCACCAGCGTCTCGAACCGCCGCATCTGGATGGTGCAGGCGACCTTGATCTCCTCGCAGATCATCCGCGCGAGATCGACATTGAAGCCCGCCGGATTGCCGTCGGGGCCAATGAAATTGAACGGCGGATAGTCGGTCTCGGTGAGGAACCGGATCACGGTCAGACGCCCGAGATCGGGCCGGTCGGGCCGCCGGCGCGGGTCCCAGAAGCTCGGCACGGCCTGCGGCGCGGCAGCCTGCGAAGCGACGGCTGGCGGAACAGCCGGCTTTGTCGCCGACGTCGTCGGTGCGCCCTGCGCTGATGCAGGCACCACCACCGGAGCGAGCCAAAGCGCGGACGCGACGGCCGTTACCGCGCAGCGCAATCGGATATTGAAGGAAAATGCCATCTATGGTTGCATCGGCTGGGGGTCTGCGTGCCGGTCTTATAGACCATCCGCAGACGGATTCGAGTGCCGTTTGTAGCGTGGAGTACCGGTCGCATGGCCGTGACCAGGCGGGCGAGCGAACCGGATGGGGGCGGACGGCAGCGTTTTGCCGGTCTGACGACCTCTGCGCGAACCATCGCCTCGTTCCTTGCAGGCTTCCTCGGATTTCCGCAGGCCCGGAACGACAACGGGCTTGCCCCGCGCGAACCCGGCCCTGCCCTGGAGCTGGATTGCCTGCGCGCCAGATTCGCCCCGGCGCTGCTGGCGGCGGCGGAGCGCCGCAGCCAACAGGTTGGCGTCGGCGCTGACCAGGTGCTCATCCATGCCGGCGTCATCAGTGAGCAGGCCTATCTCGAACGCCTCGCCGCCGATACCGGCCTCAGTATCGAGAGGCTGAACGATCTCGACTACGCCGACTGCCTGCTACCGGATGGTCAGGCTCACCTGATCGCGCAGCACGGCATCATGCCGATCCGGCGAAATGGCGCGTTGAGCTATGTCTGCGCGCCGCGTGGTTACGCTGTGCGCCGCCTTGCGCGTCTGATCGCCCAGTATCCTTCGCTTCGCTCACGCCTGCGGCTTGTCACCGCGAACAGCCTGAATGCGCTCCTTGAACGGCAAGCCGGCGCGACATTGGTCCATCGCGCGGCTCATCATCTCGCCGAGCGCTTCCCGCATCTGTCCGCTGCGCCCCGGCCGACAGCACGCGGCTGGCTTGCTTCGCTTGCGCGCTATTTGCTGCGACTCGCAGGTCCGCTCATGCTGCTGACGCTCGCACCAATGACCGTTATCGATGCCGGGAGTGTCATTCTCGCCGTCTGGTTCCTGCTGTTCACGAGCCTGCGGCTGGCCGGATGCTTCGCGCCGCGCCAGTCTCAACCGCGTCTGCGGCGGCTGCACGACAGCGAATTGCCTATTTATACGGTCGTGGCGGCTCTTTATCGGGAAGCCTCCTCCGTCGCACCGCTGATGCGCTACATCGGCGATCTCGACTATCCTCCCGAAAAACTCGACATCAAGCTCGTGATCGAAACGGACGACCTCGGCACGCGCGCAGCCATCGCAAGACTCGGCCCAATCCCGAACGTTCAGGTCATCATCGCGCCGGACGACGGACCGCGCACCAAACCCAAAGCGCTCAACTGCGCACTCGCCTTCGCGCGCGGCACCTTCATCACCGTCTTCGACGCCGAGGATCGGCCCGAGCCCGATCAGCTTCGCAAGGCGCTCGATGTGTTTCGGAGCCAGAACTTCGATGTCGCCTGTGCGCAGGCCAGCCTTTGCATCGACAATACCGACGATGGCTGGCTGCCGCGCATGTTTACGGCGGAGTATGCCGGACAGTTCGATGCGTTCCTGCAAGGGTTTTCGAGCTTCGGGCTACCGTTGCCGCTTGGCGGCTCATCGAATCATTTCCGGACCAGCGTCCTTCGCGAGGTCGGCGGCTGGGACCCCTACAACGTCACAGAGGATGCCGATCTCGGCTTCCGTCTCGCACGCTTCGGTTATCGATGCATCATGTTTGCGTCGACGACTTATGAGGAGGCGCCAGCGCGGTTCGGTGCATGGCTGCGCCAGCGGTCACGCTGGATGAAAGGGTGGATGCAAACGTGGAGCGTGCATATGCGCTCGCCGGTCCGCCTCTGGCGCGACACGGGCCCCGCCGGATTCTTCACGCTCAACATCATCGTCGGCGGCAACGTCCTGACCGCGCTCGCGCATCCGATCCTGATTGGCGAAATTCTCATCCGTTGCGTGGTCGGCCTGTTCGACGACAGCGTGATACCTTTTCTGGCCAAGCCGTATATCGAACTTTACCTCGCCACGATTGCCGCAGGTTATCTGACGACCGTGACCATCGGCGTTATGGGACTGGCGAAGCGAGGCCTGCTGCGTGAAGCACCGGTCCTGGCGCTCACGCCGATTTACTGGCTCTGCCTCTCGCTCGCGGCGTGGCGCGCGCTCTATCAATTGCTAGCAGAGCCCTATCACTGGGAAAAGACCGAACACGGGCTCGCGCGGACCTCGCGACTGTCGCCGTCAATCAGACGCAGACATCAAAGATAGCGCTTGAGATCCGCCGCGGCGTCTTCAGGCTTCCGCTTGAGATCGAACGGCCGCACGAAGCTGCCCTTCTTGTCCATCAGATAGATCAGCGCGGTGTGATCCATCGTATAGTCGCCGTCCTTCAACGGGATTTTCTTGGCGTAGACCCGATAGGCCGAAAGTACCCGCGCCACATCGTCCGGCGCTCCGGTCAGGCCCTTGAGGTTCGGATCGAAACTCGAAAGATAATCCTTCATCGCGGCGGGCGTATCGCGCTCCGGATCGACGGAGACGAAGTAGGCATTGACCTTGCCGGCATCGGGGCCCATGGCGCGCAGGACTTCCGACATTTCAAACAGCGAGGTCGGGCAGACATCTGGACAATGGGTGAAGCCGAAGAAGATCAGTGTCGGGCGGCCGATCAGGCTTTTCTCGGTTACGGTCTGTCCGGATTGATCTGTCAGGCGGAATGGTCCGCCGATCGCGGCCGGCGCGGTGACGCCACCAAGGCCGCCCATGAGCCACAACGTGATCAGCAAACCGATGGCAAGGCTGCCGACAAATGCCGCAACGATCACCAGCGGCCGGGTCGCCTTTTCCATTTCTGCTCGATCCCTGATTGGTCTGCAGCCGCGGATATGGCGGCCGGTTCCTGATGGGGATCAGATAGAGCGGGATGCTTGAGCGGGCAAGCATCGGCTTGACGCAGGAGATCACATCACAGGGAGGAAAGCAGGCGCGGCTGCGAAATCCGGTTCCGGTTTTACCGGTGCGTGGTCTGACTGTGCGCGGAAGCCTGGGCGTCCATGTAGCAGGGACGGTACATGCTCGCGAGTTCGCGGCCACGCAGGAAGATCATGCGCGGTTTCAGGCCGCCGCGCCGCGAAATCCAGCTTCGGATCGAGGCCGGATACATGTCGTACAGCATCCGTGTGGCTTCGCGATTGGTCACTGGACGGCCACCCGCGCCGAAATCCCAGGCGGCATGAAACCCGAGACTGGCGCGCGAGGTCACGCAGATCTTGTCATGGGACACGGCGCCCAGCACGATGGTGCAGGCCGATGCGCAGAGCCCATCGATCATCACGGTTTCGCCGGAGCCTTTGAGGCTCTGGTACTTGTCCACATAGGTGCCGATGCGGCCACCGCGATCGTCGGAAATCCGGACGAAAGCGTGGCTTGCGCCGACCCCCAACAGGAGAAGCACCGCCGCGAGAATCCCCGTCACAACCTTCATTGCCGGCCCCGTCGCCCCCTGCCATGTTGATCGTCGGGGCATAGGGAGCGTGTTGCGACTCTCGTGTTTTGTCCAGATCGCATGACGACACGAAAACGGATTCTGACGCAGTGTTGCCAGCTTGCTGCACCTGCTTTGATTGATCCCGATTTGGAGCATCGCGATGTGGGTCACTGACCGATGCGTGCGATCCGACGACGCACGCACGCGCGATTTCCGTTGACCGGAGTTGGCCCGCCACGTTTCAATCGCGGAACCTGATGTGGTTCACCAGTCCGCATCACCGGGGAGAAAACAAACAATGGCGACCGATGCGGACGTGATCGTGGTTGGCGCGGGGCTTGCGGGTCTCGTGGCCGCGACCGAACTGGCCGATGCCGGCAGGCGGGTGATCGTCGTCGATCAGGAAGGCGAACAGAATCTCGGCGGGCAGGCGTTCTGGTCGCTCGGCGGCCTGTTTCTGGTGGATACGCCCGAGCAGCGACGGCTCGGCATCAAGGACTCTTACGATCTCGCTTTGCAGGATTGGCTCGGCACCGCCGGATTCGACCGCGAGGAGGATCACTGGCCGCGCAAATGGGCGGAAGCCTATGTGGCCTTCGCCGCGGGCGAGAAGCGTGGCTGGCTGCAGGCCATGGGCCACCGGATTTTTCCCGTGGTCGGCTGGGCCGAGCGTGGCGGCTACGACGCCATGGGCCACGGCAATTCCGTGCCGCGTTTCCATGTGAGCTGGGGTACCGGTCCCGGCGTGGTGGAACCGTTCGAGTGGCGGGCGCGCGAGCATGCCAGGACCGGCCGCATCGTGTTCCGATTCCGGCACCGCGTCGATGCGCTGACCATGACCGGCGGCGCGGCGACCGGCGTCAGCGGGAAAATCCTCGAGCCATCATCCGAATCGCGCGGCATGAAGTCATCCCGCCTCGAGACCGGCGATTTCGCACTCAATGCACAAGCCGTGATCGTCGCGTCTGGCGGCATCGGCGGCAATCATGATCTGGTGCGCGCGAACTGGCCGAAGCGTCTCGGCACGCCGCCGAAGTTCATGGTCACGGGCGTTCCCGACCATGTGGACGGCCGCATGATCGAAATCACCGAGGCCGCGGGCGGACGCCTGATCAACCGCGACCGCATGTGGCATTACGTCGAAGGAGTCCGCAACTGGTCGCCGATCTGGCCCGGTCACGGCATCCGCATCCTGCCGGGGCCGTCGTCGATGTGGTTCGACGCCACCGGCAAGCGCCTGCCCTCGCCGCTATATCCCGGCTACGACACGCTCGGCCAGCTCGACTACATCATGAAAACCGGCCACGACTATTCGTGGTTCATTCTCACGCAAGCCATCATCAAGAAGGAATTCGCGCTGTCGGGATCGGAGCAGAATCCCGATCTCACCGGCAAGAGCTGGCGCATGACGCTGCGCCGCGCGTTCAACAAGGGCGCGCCCGATCCTGTCGAGGCCTTCAAGGCGAAAGGCGCAGACTTCATCGTGCGCGACAATCTCGACGATCTCGTCGCGGCGATGAACAAGCTCGTCGGCAACACCATGCTCGACACGGCCTCGATCCGGCGGGAGGTCGAGGCGCGCGACCGCGAGATCGACAATCCTTACGTCAAGGACACCCAGGTCATGGGCATCCATAATGCGCGGCGCTACATCGGCGACAAGCTGATCCGCACCGCGAAGCCGCACAAGATTCTCGATCCGGCGTTCGGTCCGCTGATCGCCGTGAAGCTCAACATCCTCACACGCAAGACGCTCGGCGGCTTCGAGACCGATCTCGACTCGCGCGTGTTCGGCAACGACGGGCAGATCATTCCCGGCCTCTACGCCGTGGGCGAGGCCGCCGGTTTCGGCGGCGGCGGCGTGCATGGCTATCGCGCGCTGGAAGGCACGTTCCTCGGCGGCTGCCTGTTCTCAGGCCGCAATGCCGGACGGGCCGCCGCAAAAGCAGTCGTCTGAGACCGCAGTCCACACTGCATCTTGCGAGATGCGGCAAAACAGCGCAGTCTATCTCCCTGAAAACAAGAGAATTTCAGGGGAAATGCCATGACTGCGCCGTCGCTCGACACTTCCGCGAAAGCCGCTCCGTCCAAACTCGGCATGGTGCTGCGGGTCACCAGCGGCAACTTCCTCGAGATGTTCGATTTCTTCCTGTTCGGGTTCTACGCAACCTATATCGCGAATGCGTTCTTTCCGTCGAACAATGAACTGACGTCGCTGCTGCTGACCTTCGGCACGTTCGGCGCGGGCTTTCTGATGCGGCCGCTCGGCGCGATCATCCTCGGTGCCTATGTAGATCGCGTCGGCCGCCGCAAGGGACTGATCGTGACACTCTCGATCATGGCGATGGGCACACTGCTGATCGCTTTCGTGCCCGGTTACGCCACCATCGGAATCGCCGCTCCGGCGCTGGTCCTGCTCGGACGATTGCTGCAAGGCTTTTCCGCCGGCGTGGAGCTGGGCGGCGTCTCGGTCTATCTCGCTGAAATGGCGCCGCCAAACCGGAAGGGCTTCTACGTGAGCTGGCAATCGGGCAGCCAGCAGGTCGCAATCATCGCCGCCGCTATCATCGGCTATATCCTGAATACAACGCTCTCGCCGCAGACCATGACTGACTGGGGCTGGCGCATCCCCTTCTTCATCGGCTCGCTGATCGTGCCGTTTCTTTTCGTCATCCGCCGCTCGCTGCAGGAGACGGAAGCATTCCTGGCCCGCAAGCATCATCCGACCTTGCCGGAAATTTTCGCCTCGATCACATCGAACTGGCAGATCGTGATCGCAGGCATGCTGCTAGTGGTGATGACCACCGTGTCGTTTTATCTCATCACTGTCTACACGCCGACCTTCGGCAAGAGCGTGCTGAAACTGTCGATCACCGACTCCCTGATCGTGACCTTCTGCATCGCGATCTCCAATCTGTTCTGGCTGCCCGTGATGGGAGCCTTGTCTGACCGCATCGGACGGCGGCCAATCCTGATGGGCTTCACGATCCTCACCATCCTGACCGCGTATCCGGCGATGTCGTGGCTGGTCGCGCATCCATCCTTTGAACGCATGCTGACCGTCGAGCTGTGGCTGTCGTTTCTCTATGGCAGCTACAATGGAGCGATGGTGGTCGCGCTGACGGAGATCGTGCCCGCGAGCGTGCGCACCGTCGGATTCTCGCTCTGCTACAGTCTCGCCACCGCGCTGTTCGGCGGCTTCACGCCTGCCGTCTCGACCAAACTGATCGAGATGACCGGCGACAAGGCATCACCGGGCCTGTGGATGACGTTCGGCGCGGTCTGCGGCCTTGCGGCCACTTTGATGGTCTATCGCCGCGGCGAAGCCAGCCGGCTGGTCACCGCCGCCGCAGCCTGAGAGCACGTCGCGTCAGAAGCCGAGCCAATAGGCATCGACTTCGCGCTCGCGATTGCCCCAGTCGAACTCCTTTTCGGTGCCGTAAGACGGCGCCTTGGTCAGTTCCTCGTCGGTCATGAGCGTCAGCAGTTCATAGGCTTCGATCGCCGGATTGTACTTCATGCTGGCCCAGGGCAACGGCCGGTAATCCTCGCCGACGCCGAGAAAGCCGCCGAAACACAGCACGGCATAGGCGACATTGCCCGTCACCTTGTCGATCATCAGCCGCTTGATGGAGCCGATCTTCTTGCCGTCGGCATTGAAGACCCGCGTGCCTTCGACCCTGTCGCTGGCGACGAGACGATGAGGTTTCAGATTGATTGTGTCCGCATGCATGGTTGCCTCCACCCGTTGAGGCCCTTGTCGCGAACGGTCCGCCATCTGCAACACATGCCCGGACCGCTCCGGAACAAGGGCTGATCCGCCGGGCTGCGCGGCTTGGTCGGGCGCAGCCCGGCAATCGCATCGATCTATCGAAATATAGTACGAAGCGGCGGCTTCAAACAGTCCTGCGTCAGCCCGCCGCGCGAATCTGATCGGGCGTCAGACCGGGCGATCCCTCACCCGCCTGCTCCGCCTTGCGGATCAAGGAAACGATGCGCTCCGATAACGGAGCTTGCAGGCCATGCCGCTGCGCGAGTTCGACGATCAATCCCTGCAGGTGGTCAATCTCGGTGCGCCGGCCACGCTGCAGATCTTCCCACATCGACGAGCGCGCCTTCGGATCGATCTTCACCATCGAGGCGGCGATCCGTTCAAACAGAAAATCCGGCAGCTTCAGGATGCACGGCGTGAAAGAGGCCGGGAGCGGCGTGGTCGAGACCGGATCGATGCCTTCGGCCTTGATGACATGCAAAGCCTCACGCCACTGATCTGCAAACAGAACGCGCCATGGACGTTGCGACAACTGCTCACGCAACGGCAGGCCGGACAGCGCCACCAGCGCGTTGTTCAGATTGACCAGCAGCTTGCCCCATTGCACGCCGGTGATGTCATCCACCGAACGAAAGCCAAGCTCGGGCTGTGAAAGTTTCTTTGCCGTATCTGCGTCGTCCTTTTCCAGCAGAATGTCGCCGGACGTGGCGCGGTGAAAATGTCCCTCCTCCATGGACACGACATTGAACGGCACCATGCCCGCGAGTACGTCGTGATCCGGTAGCGCATTGCGCAGCACGGCGACATTGCCGGTACCGTTCTGCAGGCTGACGATCGTGGCGGTCTTTGCCGCATGCCGCGCGATCAGCTCCGCAACCTCGGCCGTATCGTCGCTCTTGACCGTGACGAGGATGATATCGGCATCACCGAAAATCGCAGGATCGCCGGACAACGCAATCTCCGCCGATGTCAGGCGATGCTCCAGGCCTTCGAAACTGGTGATCCGCAGACCGTGCCGTTTGACCTCATCAATGATTCGAGGCCGCGCCAGCATCGACACCCGATGCCCGCCCGCACGCAACATGCCGCCGACAAAGCAGCCGATGCTGCCCGCGCCCGCCACGCAAATGGATGCCGATTCCGTCATAACGACCCCGCCCGGTCCGCAATGAACCGGAGCGTCGCCTAAACCTTGCGAAATGGCAACGCGGGACCGTCGAGCTTGCGCAGACCCGGCTCGCGGCGTTCCAGCCACCAGCCATACTGCTTAGGCCAGGCATCGAACGTGCCGTCGCCGATCTCGCCTTTGGTCTCGCTCAGCGCGAGTTGCGCATGCAGCGGCCAGTTCGGATCGAACAGCGCTTCGCGCCCGATCGCCACCAGATCGGTCCTGTTTTGTGCGACAAGCTCCTCGGCCTGCTGCGGATGCAGGATCAGACCCACCGCCATGGTGGTGATGCCGGTCTCTTTACGGATTTGCTCGGCGAACGGCACCTGAAACCCATAGCCGCGGGGAATGCGGGCCGCGGTGGCCGATCCCATCAATCCACCGGACGAGCAGTCGATCACATCGGCTCCCTTCGTCTTGGCTTCGGTCACGAAGGCGATGGAATCCGCGATATCGATTCCGCCGTCTATCCCGTCCACCGACGAGATGCGCACGAACAGCGGCTTATCTTTCGGCCATGCGGCACGCACGGTCTCGATCACCTCCAGCGGGAATTTCATCCGACCGGCGCGGTCGCCGCCATAGGCATCGTTGCGCTTGTTCGACAGCGGCGAAAGGAATTCGTGCAGCAGATAGCCGTGGGCGCAGTGCAGCTCGAGCACGTCGAAACCGGCTTCGACCGAGCGCAACGTCGCGAGACGGAAATCCTCGCGAAGCTGATTCAGCTCCGGCACCGTCAGTTCGTGCGGCATCAGCCAGCCGTCATCCATCGGGATCGCGCTGGGCGCGACGATGGTCCATGGCTTGTCACCGCGCGCGATGTCCTCGGCATTGAGCGCCGCGTTGCCATACCATGGCCGCTGCATGCTGGCCTTGCGTCCGGCATGGGCAAGCTGGATCGCCGGCACCGAACCATGCGCGCGGAGAAAAGCCGTGATCCGCTTGAGCGGCGCAATTTGTCCATCATCCCACAGGCCGAGATCGCCATGGGTAATCCGGCCTTCGGGATTCACCGCCGCCGCCTCGGTCATCACGATTCCGGCGCCGCCCTGCGCGAACTTGCCGAGATGGACCAGATGCCAGTCGTTGGCCACGCCATCTTCGGCCGAATACTGGCACATCGGCGAAATCACGATCCGGTTTCGGGCAGTGATGCCACGCAGCGATACAGGCGTGAACAACTGGGGCTGTGACATCAGGCCTCTTGGGATTTGCGGGAATCGTTCGGGAAACTGGAGCGGGCGAAGGGAATCGAACCCTCGTATGCAGCTTGGGAAGCTGCCGTTCTACCATTGAACTACGCCCGCGCAGACCCGACCTTAGCCATACCCGGCGCGATGCTGCAAGATGCTTCGCGCAGCAGGATTCGGGTGGCGAACAAAGGTCGCAGGGTGCAGGATTTCTCCCAGTTTGCTAAAGAATAACATGGGACATCGAGACGCGACATGACCACGGGACTCGCCTTATTCGATACCGAGATCGGCCGTTGCGGCGTAGCCTGGGGCGAGTGCGGCCTTCTGGGCGTGCAACTGCCCGAACCCACCGATGCCCGTACATTGGCGCGCCTCGCGCAAAAGGCGCCCGGCGCGAAGGAAGCGCCGATGCCGGATCATATCCGGAAGGCCTGCGCCGCCATGGCGACGCTGCTGCGCGGCGAGGCAACCGATCTGAATTTCATCGCTGTCGATCTGGAAAAGGTGCCGGACTTCAACCGCAGCGTCTATGACATCGCCCGCACCATCATGCCCGGCGACACGCTGACCTATGGCGACATTGCCACGCGCCTCGGCGACAAGTTGCTGTCGCGCGCCGTCGGCAAGGCGCTCGGTGAAAATCCGTTTCCGATCGTGATTCCGTGTCATCGCGTATTGGCCGCGAACGGCAAGACCGGCGGCTTCTCCGCGAACGGCGGCGTGACGACCAAATTCAGAATGCTCGGCATCGAGCGCGCGCGCATCGCGAACCCCGCACTGGACAATCAACCGATGCTGTTCGATCCCGGCCTATCGATTGCTCCGCGGCAACGCAGATAGATCGAGCGCAGGCATGATACAAACAAATCGCCGCGCATTTTCATTCAAGTTTGAATCTCTCTCTCACCTTTAACCTTACCGATCCATACAGGTGGACGATTCAACAATACCACATTTGCAACGACCACGTGACGCTATGACTTTGGCCTCTCGGACACGGAGGCGATTCGCATGCGGAACCCGGAAATTGCAGATGTGGAAACGATCGTAACGTTCGGTCAGCGCAAGATTGTGCCGCGCGTCTGCATCGTCGACCAAAAACGCCATATCCGCACGTTTCTCGCGGAAGCGCTTGAAGAACTCGGCTTCATCACCGGCGAATGCGCGGCGTCGGATCAACTGCCGGCGTTGCTCGACCAGCAGATGCCGGACCTGTTTGTGCTCGGCATCCCGCACGACGCTGCGTTGGCCGGACATGCGCTGAAAATTCTCGGCGCGCGCCGGTACACCGGCAAGGTATTGCTGATCGGGCCCCGGGAATCATTCGCGCTGAGTGCCGCGCAACTCCTTGGAGAAGAAGCCGGCCTCACCATGCTGCCACCGCTGGCCACGCCGTTCAGCGCCGAGGGCCTGCGTTCAGGCGTCGCGCCGTTGCTTCCCCTGAAAGCTCCGCCCAGCGCACCCGTCGACGTGGCGGAAGCGCTGAAAGCCGGCTGGCTGGAGCTTTGGTACCAGCAGAAGATCGATGCCCGCACGCTCAACCCATGCGGCGCCGAAGGCCTCGTGCGCATGCGCCATCCATCATGGGGCGTCGTACCTCCTGCATCGTTCATTCCCGACGACAGGGATCCACAACTCAAGAGCCTGTCCGAATTCGTGATCCAGCGCGCCGTCGAAGACTGGCACTACTTTGCCACTCAAAACAGTCCAATCGACATTTCCATCAATCTGCCGATCAGTTTCCTGGAAGATGCCGCGTCCGTCAGCGCACTGTGTCGACAGATTCCCGATCACCCCGCGTTCAACGGACTGATCGTCGAAATCAAAAGCAGCGAGATCATCGACAATCTCGATCTCGCGATCGATGTCGCCAAGCGCATGCGCTTTCACAACATCGCCATTTCGATTGATGATGTCGGCGCCGACTGGCCATCGTTTACGGAGCTGACAACCTTTCCGTTCGTCGAAATCAAGGTCGATCGCGAGTTTGTCACGGGGTGCGCCGACGACCGGCGCAAGCAGATGGTCTGCCGCAACATCCTAGAGATCGCGGATTATTACGGCGCGCGCACCGTCGCCAAGGGCGTCGAGACCCGATCCGATCTCGCGATGACTCATGGAATGGGATTCGATCTGGCTCAGGGATATCTGTTCGGAAAGCCAACCAATACGCGGAAGTTCGCCCGCGCCGCGCTGGCGCGCCCGGTCGCCGCGCTCGTCTAGCAGAGTCCTTCGCTCGGCAATGACTGTCGCCGCTCGCGACCCCAGTTCGTGAAGTGGACGGCAGCGGCGGCCAGCGTGCCGAGCAGGATCATGGACGCCGCGGCCAGCCAGAAGAAATGCGTGCCGTTTGCGCCATGCGCGATCAGCCAGGAGCCTCCCGCGACCACAAACACCAGTCGCGCAGTCTGGGCCAAGACCGGACTGAGAACCGCGGCCGCACCCTGCGACGAGAAATAGAGCGAGACCGAAAGTCCAACGAAGGCGAAGAAGGGAGCAGCGATCGAAAGGTATTGCCGGCCCGCGGCGCGCACGGCTGCATTGTCGGTGAACAGATTGACCCACAGGTCGGGCCATATCGCGAAGAAGCAACCGAAAAGCCCCACCACCGCAAACGACACACCGCCTGAAATCCATGCGATCCGCCGTGCCCGCGCGATGCGCCGGGCGCCGATCGACATGCCGATCATCGGCACCGACGCAATGCCGACCGCGAACGCCAGCGATGTCAGCATGAATTCAAGCCGTGCGCCGATGCCATAACCGGCGAGCACTTCGGTGCCGAAACTTGCCAGAAGATGCGTGAAGATGGTCACCGTCAGAACCACCTGCAGCGGCGAGAAGCAGGCAATGAGCCCAACCTTCAGGATGTCGTAAAACATCGCGCGCTGAAAGCGGAAGTCCTCGAAGTCAAGCTTCACGCGGCTGCGGCCCGACAGCAGATACCACGCCAGAATCGAAGCTCCGATCGAAAATGCGATCAGCGTGCCGGCCGCAACTCCGCGCATACCGAATTGCGGCACAGGCCCAAGACCCAGCCCAAGAATGCCGCCAAGCAAAATCTGGAACAACGCGGAGTTGAGAATGATGGCCGACGGCAATTTCATATTTCCGGTGCCGCGGATCAGAGCCGCCAGCGTGTTCATCAACCAGGAGATGACAGCGCCGCCAAAGAAGATCTGCGAATAGGCGATGGCCTCGCTCAGCACGCGGCCCTGTCCGCCGAGCCGCGCCAGCAGGACCGGCCCGAACGCCAGCATGCCGATCATGAAGACCAGCCCGAAGCAGAAACCGATCATCAATCCATGCACCGCCAGCGCAGCCGCTCGGCGGGCGTCATTGGCGCCAAGCGCCCGCGCGACAGCGGATGCCACACCGCCGCCCATGGCGCCGCCGGACATGGTCATCATCAGGATGACAAAGGGAAACACCAGCGCCATCGCCGCCAGCGGCTCAACGCCGAGACGGCCGATATAGGATGTTTCGGCAATGGCGACGCAGGTGCCGGCCGTCAGCGCCACGACATTGGGCGCCGACAGCTGCAGCAGTGTCGAGAGAATCGGCCCATCGATCAGCGGATTTCTGATCGCATTGCTGACAGACTGTTGCGGCGGACTCGCATCCGCCTCGATCACCGGAATTTCCGCAACGCCAAGCTCAGACATACATTCCCCCGGACGACCGCCTGCCTTTATCGGCGCGCACCGCCCTGCTCAAATCCGTGACATCGCTGTTTGTGCTACACCGCATCAGCGGCGCGTGGCATCGCCACATCTAAGATTATGCGGCTCCAAGAAAATCAGCGGCGGATGACATGGCCAGCGGCTGCTCACCCAGTAGTGAGTCCGCGATGGCATCGCCCCGGCCCTCGGACAGAACAGCAAACGGATCCTGCGCGGTGAGGCGATGATCCACCACCAGCCGCGACAGCAACAACCGGCGCGCGTCTCCACGCATGGCGTGAATGCGGCTGCCTTCCCATGAGAAGGCGACGGCACTCGCGGCATGATAGAGCGTGCTGGTGGCACGGCGGGCTTCCGCTTCATTCTCCGAATGCGCGGCGACGTCCCGCGCGAAGCCGACCGCCTTGTCGCTCAGGACGCGCAGACGATCGCGCCATGCCTGCGGGATGTCCGTGGCATCATCGATCCGCGCATGCAATTCCGCGCCGAGCGCGGCTTCCGCGCCGTGGCGACCGACCGCACGCTTGAGCGCATCCAGCGCGACGATGTTGCCGGTGCCTTCCCAGATCGAGCCGAGATGCGCGTCGCGCAGCAGGCGCGGCGTCGCGAACTCCTCGATGTAGCCGATGCCGCCGCGCATCTCCATCGCTTCGCCGCAAACCTTGCGCGCATCACGCGTGGCGCGATATTTCAGCGTCGGCGTCAGCACCCGCAGCAATGCGGCTGCATCCTGACTGCCTGCCTCGGCGCGATCCAACGCGTCTGCCGTGAGAAAACTCATCGAGATCGATTGTTCGGTGGCGAGCATGATCTTCATCAACTGCCGCCGCGCCAGCGGCATATCGACAATGCGGCGGCCGAACACTACGCGATTGTGCGCCACGGTGTTGGCATCGTGATGGGCACGGCGCATCAATGCCGCCGACTTCACGCCATTCGAAAGCCGCGACCAGTTGACCATCTCGGCCATCTGCACAAAGCCGCGGTCGAGACGGCCGACGGCATAGGCAATCGCACCTTCCAGCTTGATCTCGCCGGAGGCCATCGAGCGCGTGCCGAGTTTGTCCTTGAGGCGCACGATGCGGTAGTGATTTGGCGATCCGTCATCCAGTTCGCGCGGCATGAGGAACAGGCCGACGCCCTGCGTGCCGCCGACCGCGCCTTCCGGCCGCGCCAGCAGCATGACCATCTTTGCATCGGCATTTGAGCAGAACCACTTCTCGCCATAGAGCCGCCAGTGGCTGCCTTCCTGCACCGCTCTGGTGGTCAGCTTGCCGACATCGGACCCGCCTTCCTTTTCCGTCATGAACTGCCCACCTTGCGTGAGCTTGCTCATGTCGGTCTGCGTCAGGCCATGGAGATATTTCGCTTTCAACGCGTCATCGCCGAACCGCGACAGCAGACGTGCCGCTCCATCGGTGACGTTGATCGGACAGCCCATGCCGAATTCGGCCTGATTGAACAGGAAGGTGAAGGCGTGCTTGGCGACAGCCGGATAGGTGTCCGCCCAGCCGAGAATCCCCTTGCGATGCGACATCGCGTGAATGCCGAATTCGCCATAGGCGGCGCGCTCAAGCTCGCGATAGGCCGGATGATATTCGATCCACTGCCGGTCATTGCCGAAACGATCGCGCTGATGCAGCACCGGCCCGTGTTTGTCCGCAAGCCGCGCGCATTCGTCGAGAGGCCCGCCAGCCAACTCGCCGAGACGGTCGAGATGCGGCTCGATATGTCGAAACAGATTGTCGGGAAGATAAAGACGCAACAGATCCTGCAGCGCCGGATCGCTGCGATAGAAATTCATGCCCGTCGTGTCGGGCGCGATCAGGCCGAATTCGGATGGCGGCACGGATGCATGCGCGCCCGAAGGCTTCGCCGCGGCGGTCATGGCGCTCTCTCCCCGAGAACTCTTGAATTGTTGTCGGGAATGATCCGGCATTTGCCGCGAAACGGCAAGCAAAGGCGGCTTTGAACGCCGCATGAGAGAACTGCGCCGCATGAGGCCGCAATCCGCACAGCGAAATTACGGCGGCCGGATCAGGACGACATCAGGTCCGGAAGTGCTTGGAGAGCTTCAGGCCCTGACCCTGATAGTTCGACGCGATCCGCTGGCCATAGAGCGCATCCGGACGCGACAGCATCTTCTCGTAGACGAGACGTCCGACAATCTGGCCGTGCTCGAGGATGAACGGCACCTCGCGCGACCGCACCTCCAGCACCGCGCGCGAGCCCTGCCCGCCGGCACCGGCATAGCCGAAACCGGGATCGAAGAAGCCCGCATAGTGGACGCGGAATTCGCCGACCAAGGGATCGAACGGCACCATCTCCGCGGCGAAATCCGGCGGCACCTGCACCGCTTCCTTCGAGGCAAGAATGTAAAACTCGCCGGGATCGAGGATTAGGCTGCGATCCGGCCGCGCGCGGATCGGCTCCCAGAACTCGCCGACCGTGTAACCCGCCCGGCGATCGACATCGACAACGCCGGTGTGCCGCTTGGCACGGTAGCCGACAAACCCGTCCGATCCTTCGCCCGACAAATCGACGCTGAGCGCCACGCCACCAGTGAGATCCGCCTCATCGCTGTCCACCAGCCGCTCGGCGGCGTGCAGCGCCTCGAGTTCATCGCCGTCGAGCAGCGGATGCCCGACGCGGAAACGGATCTGCGACAGGCGCGAGCCCTCGCGCAGCAACACCGGGAATGTCTTCGGGCTGATCTCGGCATAAAGCGGGCCATGATAGCCCGGCGCGATCATGTCGAAGCGTCGCGTGCCATCGGCAATCACGCGGGTGAAGACGTCGAGCCGTCCGGTCGAGCTTTTCGGATTGGCCGCGGCCTGAATGTTCGGCGGCAGCGCGAGGCTTTCCAGCAGCGGCACGATGTAGACGCAATTGGTTTCCAGCACCGCGCCGTCGGACAGATCGATCTCGTGGAGCTTCAGTTCCTCGATACGATCGGCCACCCGGATATCCGGGCCGGGAAGGAAGCTGGCGCGCACGCGATAGGCGATATTGCCCAGACGCAGATCGAGGCTCGCCGGCTGGATCTGGCTTTCGACAAACGGATATTCCGGCAAGATCAATCCGGCATCGGCCATCACCGCGATCATGCGGTCGGGCAGAATTCCTGTCGCGTCGCTT
The DNA here is from genome assembly GCA_017308575.1 of Afipia sp. Taxonomy (GTDB): domain Bacteria; phylum Pseudomonadota; class Alphaproteobacteria; order Rhizobiales; family Xanthobacteraceae; genus Afipia. Next base: position 687,376 of record JAFKEQ010000001.1, on the reverse strand, counting down.
GGCAGGGTGAAAGGCACGGTCCAGTGTCCTCAGTCGCCGGTTAATCCCGAAAAATGCGGATTTTACCGGTTATCCGATAGGGCGCTTGACGGAAAGACCATGCGGGAGTACGCGTTGGACTTATCCCGTGGTCATTTGAGCCGGCCGGCTTGCAGCCACGTTAAACAACTCGCTAAACAGGCCGGGGACAATGTGATCCCGGCCGGTTCTTTCCAGAAATGGATCGATTTCAGGCCGGTTTTTTTGTGCCCATCGCGAGGTGGTCACGATGGAGCGCACATATGTCCGAGACCAAAACTTCCGCCACAGCCAACTATCGCCCCGAAACCCGCCTGGTGCATTCGGGCACGCTACGCTCGCAATATGGCGAGACGTCCGAAGCGCTGTTCCTGACCCAAGGCTTTGTCTACGACACCGCCGAACAGTGCGAAGCGCGCTTCACTGGCGCCGATCCGGGCTTTCTGTATTCCCGCTTTTCCAACCCGACGGTCGCGATGTTCGAGCAGCGCATGATCGAACTCGAAGGCGCGGAGGCGGCGCGCGCCACCGCAACCGGCATGGCCGCCGTAACTACCGCAATCCTCGCGCCGCTCCGGTCCGGCGATCATGTGGTCGCCGCGAAGGCGCTGTTCGGCTCGTGCCGCTATGTGGTCGAGGATCTGCTGCCGCGTTACGGCATCGAGTCCACGCTGGTCGATGGACATGATCTTGATCAGTGGCAGAAGGCCATGCGGCCGAACACCAAATCCTGCTTCCTCGAAAGCCCGACCAATCCGACCCTCGACGTGGTGGACATCGCGGCTGTCGCGGACATCGCCCACAGCGTGGGCGCGCGCCTGATCGTCGACAACGTGTTCGCGACGCCGATCTGGCAGAGCCCGCTTTCGCTCGGCGCCGACGTGGTGGTGTATTCCGCGACCAAGCACATCGACGGCCAGGGCCGCTGTCTCGGCGGCGTCATCCTGTCGTCAAACACGTTCATTCAGGAGCACATCCATAACTTCCTGCGCCAGACCGGCCCGGCGATGTCGCCGTTCAATGCATGGGTGCTGCTGAAAGGACTCGAAACGCTCAGCCTGCGCGTTAAGGCGCAGACCGAGAGCGCGGGCGCGATCGCAGACGCACTGGCGCAGCATCCGAAAATTTCACGGCTGGTCTATCCCGGCCGCGCCGATCATCCGCAGGCGGCTATCGTGAAGAAGCAGATGCGCGGCGGTTCAACCATGATCGGGTTCGAAGTCAAGGGCGGCAAGGCGGCCGCGTTCCGCACCCTGAATGCAATGAAGCTCGCCAAGATTTCCAATAATCTCGGCGACTCCAAGAGCATCGTCACGCACCCCGCGACCACGACCCATCAGCGCCTGACACCGGAAGCTCGCGCTGAACTCGGCATCAGCGAAGGCTTCATCCGCTTCTCGACCGGGCTTGAGCACAAGGACGATCTGATCGAGGACCTGAACGCCGCGCTTGAGAAGGCGTGAACTTTCGCTGTCATTGCGAGGAGCCATAGCGCGTTTACGCGCGTCCAAAAGGGCGTTTACGCCCGTCTTTGACGGGCTATGGACGCGCTATGGCGACAAAGCAATCCATTCCATTTTCTCTCAAAAGTGGATTGCTTCGCTTCGCTCGCAATGACGACTTCGTGTCGCTTCACATCGGCCGAAACGTCATCACGTTGCTCGGCACGTTGATCCCGGCCTTCACCTGGCCGACCGAGGCGATGATGGTGTCGCCAAGCAACTGGGCGAAGCAGGCATAGCCCCAGTCGTTCATGTGGAGTCCGTCGCCGATCACGAACTTGTCGAACGGCAGCTTCTCGTCCTGATGCCACTGCCGCATGATTTCAAACCGCGGAAACACCGACACGTTCTTCAGCTTCGCCACCTGACCGATCAGCTTCACCATGCTGTTGGCGTTGTCTTCCTTCGCGGTCACCGCCGGCACATATTGCGGATCGATCAGCACGACATCGACGCCTCGCGCCTGAAGACGCGCAATGCCATCCTCGACCATCGCCGCGGAAGCCGCAACCTCGCTCTCGCTGCCCTTGATCACGAGGTTGGTGCCAAGCTGCCAGATGACGAGGCCCGGATTGGCGTCGAGCACAGCGGCGTCGAACCGCTTCATCATGTCGGGCACATCCTGCCCGCCCATGCCGCGGTTGATGATGGTGATGTCCGATGTCGGAAATGCGCGGCGGAGTTGGTCCGCAAGCCGGTTCGGATAGGTGTAGGCGGTCGATGTCGTCCCATAGCCCACCGTTGTGGAAGAACCGAACGCCACGATGGTGACGGGGTCACCCGCCGCGATCCGCTGCGCCACATGCGGCAGCGCGCCCGGCGTTTCCTTCAATCCCTTGGCCGGCAGACATGGCACGCGCGTAAGAATATCGCTCGCGGTGCTGGCTGCACTCTTCGCCGCCTCGATCGCCTTAGTGGCGAGTCCTTTTTGCGGCATCGGAGCATCAGACTTTGTTGCCGCATCCGATGCGGCCGACTGAGCGAACACCGTGCCCGGAGCAAACATGCCCGCAACGAGCGCTATCGCCACAGCCGCCGCAAAACGACAATCAAAATTCATCAACGCTGAATCCTGAGCTCCGCCGGATTGACGCGCGACGCCTCGACGATCAGTGTCGACAGTGCTTTACCAACACAGTCGTGAACGCGCTTCGCCATGCCATATCCATGTGCCGAACCGAACAGATCGAAATCGCCTGCGTCGTTCCAGTGCCGCATGATCGCGAAACGGTCGAACACCGGAATCTGGTGATCCAGCGCCACGACGCGGATCGTGTCGTTGTAGGGCCCGACCGAAAGCATCGTCTCCATGCGCGGGTTGTACTGGAGATTCATCAACAGCACATCGACGCCTGCTTTTTGCAAAGCGCCGACACCTGTTTCAAGCGCGGTCCGGAAATCGTCCGGATCGATCGAGCGGATCGCGTCGACGGTGCCGGTCTGCCAGACCACCAGCTCGGGCTTCTGATCCTGCGGCAGCTTTTCCAGCATGGCGCCGAACGTTTCGGCGGCTTCGGCGGCAGTCTTCTTCGGACGGACGTCGGTTTTGACGCTGATCGTCACGCCCGGGAATGTTTCACGCAGCGCCGCCTCGAGCCGCGCGGGATAGGACGCACTGGCCCCATCGGAGCCGGGCAACGCGGACGAGCCGCTGCCGACGACGAGGATATTCAGCCGTCCCGTTTTCTTGACCGCGTCGGCGACGTTGGGAAGCGAGTTTTCCGTGGCCAGAAGATAGGCGGGCGCAGCACATGTCGAGCCGTCTTCCGCACGCGCGAAAGAGCCGATCAATATCCCCACAATTGCCCCAGCGAACAGCAACCCTCTCATGACCCGCCTCCGGCGAGATCGGCATCGGCGTCGCCGCTTTTTGCGCGCTTGTCGCCCTTGCCGATTTCAGTCTTGTACCACGAAAACAGCCACGCCGCGGCGGACATAATAACGATCCCCGCGAGGCTGACGAGAAAATGCATCCATGCGCCGCCCGACACTTCCGCCAGCACGAAGTGCCCGGCAAAGGCCAAGAAGACGCCCAGACAGAATATCTCCAGCGAGTGCTGGCCGCAGCGGATCACAGGGCGCAGCCATGGCGAGCGCAGGCCCGGCCAGTCCTTCGGAACGATGCGGATCGTGATCGCCGCCAGCGCCAGAAAGTGCACGAAGCGCAACACGTCGAGATCGGTCTTGTTGATCGGATACATCCAGCTTTCCAGCCAGCGCGGCATGAACACGTTGAGCCGCGGCACATGCCATGTCAGCGTCACGCAGAAGGCAAACACGAGATAGGCAATGCAGAGCCACAGCGTGACAGGCGAGGCGATCATCCGCGCCATCCGCCTGGCGCCGCCGAGCGCGCACCATGCGCCGAACACGAACAGCAATTGCCAGGCGAACGGATTGAAGAACCATGTCCCGTTCGGATAGGCCGGCAGGGCCCAGTCGAATTCCCACGTCAATGCATAGATGAGCACGGCCAGGCCAAGCGCAAGATCGGCCTTGCGGCGCAGCAGCCAGATAATCAGCGGCAGGAAGATCATCAGCACGATGTAGAGCGGCAGCACGTCCATGTTGACGGGCCGGAATTTGAGCAACAGCGCCTGCACGATGGTCACATCGGGCTGCTTGAGGAAATCGAGAATTCCCATTTCTTCCGCATACAGCGGATTCTCGAACCGCGTCGCGATATAGGAAATTTCCGCGAGATAAATCGTGAAGAGAAAAACGTGCGCGACGTAGATCTGCCAGACGCGCTTGAAGATGCGCGCGCTGGCGACCACGAAACCTCTCGCCTCCATCGTGCGGCCATAGACGAACGCTGCCGTATAGCCAGAAATGAAAATGAAGATTTCGGTCGCGTCACTGAAACCGTAGTTGCGGATGGTGAACCAAGTCAGGATGTTCGGCGGCAGGTGATCGATGAAGATCAGCCAGAGCGCCATGCCGCGAAACAGATCGAGGCGCAGTTCGCGTTCGCCTCCGGCGAGCGGTACGGCGGCAGCCTTCAGGGTCGGCATCTTCACATCCGCCGGATTGATCGTTTCGGTTGTCACGAATGTCAGTCCCGTCCGGCCGGATGAAGCGAGCAACCGGCAACTTAAGGAAATTCGACGCGCCTCGCAAATTGCGCGTCTTCAAGTAGACCAGCTTCGCCATGCTCGATAAAACGGTGGTGAAACGATGGTCGTTCCGCCCAGATTCTGTCAGACGGATCATTGAGGCTGAATAATACGACCGCCAAAAGACCCGAACGGATGAATGCCATGTACCGCGCCGTGACCCGCCAGATCGAAGTCACCGTCGAGCCGAGCTTTCTTCCGGAGCGCTCCACGCCCGACAAAGGCCGGTTTTTCTGGGCCTATACGATCGTCATCATCAACACGGGAACGGAAACAGTCCAGTTGAAGACCCGGCACTGGATCATCACCGATGGAACCGGACGCAGTCAGGAAGTGCGCGGCGAGGGCGTGGTCGGAGAACAGCCAGTGCTGGAGCCCGGCGAGCGATTTGAATACACCAGCGGCGTGCCGCTTCAGACGCCATCAGGCTTCATGACCGGGAGCTACCAGATGGTGACGGAGGACGGCGAGCCGTTCGACATCGACATCCCCGCCTTCTCACTGGACAGCCCCGATCACAGGCGCACGCTGAACTAGTCGCCAGAGGATTCCTGTACAGGCACGATACCGGCTTCGTCCGGCGTGAACTCATACACCGAACTGCAGAACTCACAGGTCACGACGACCTTGCCGTTCTCGACCATGTCGGCCCGGTCTTTCGGATCGAAGCTCGACAGCATCCCCGCCACCGCATCACGTGAACACGAACACTGCGCGCGCATCGCCTGCACAGGAAACACGCGCACGCCGCGCTCGTGAAACAGCCTGAAAAGCAGCCGTTCGCCGGACAGGTCCGGATCGATCAGTTCGACATCCTCGATGGTGCCGAAAAGCGAACGGCTTTCCGCCCATGCATCGTCTTCCGGAACGTCGTGAACCATCGCGCCTTGCGGCGCGTCACCGGGGTCGAGATCCGGCTGTCGCGCACGCTCCGGCGCCTTCGGCAGAAACTGCATCAGCATGCCGCCGCCGCGCCAGCGATGTTTCGGACCATCGCCGCCGCGAAACTCCTCGCCCACGGCCAGCCGGACCCTCGTCGGAATCTGTTCCGAACGCAGGAAGTATTCATGCGCGGCATCTTCGAGGTTGCCGCCGTCAAGCGCAACAAGTCCTTGATACCGGCTCATGTCCGGGCCCTGATCGATGGTCATCGCCAGATGGCCGCGCCCGAGCAACGCCGCGGAATCCTGTCCCGGCGCGAGGCGGCTGGCGTCGAAACGCGCATAGGCGCGCAGCCGGTCCGGCGCATGGAAGTCGACCACGATCAGCGAGACAGGACCGTCGGTCTGGGTCTGCAGGATGAACCGGCCCTCGAATTTCAGCGTCGAGCCGAGCAGCGTGGTCAGCACGATGGCTTCGCCGAGCAGCTTGCCGACCGGCGCGGGATAATCGTGCTTGGTCAGGATCTCGTCGAGCGCCGGGCCCATCTTTGTCAGCCGGCCACGCACATCCAGCGCGCTGACCTCGAAAGGAAGCACGGCATCGTCCACAGGCGTAGCGGAAGGAGCACGGATCTGGCTTTCAGGCGTCATGTTGGAAGATTCTCAGTTAAAAAGGGGATCAACAGCGAGAAACGATAAAGGGCCTGAAGCTCAAACCCTATCGGGTCTGATCTCAAGCCAGGACAGCAGCGGTTGGGACAACGTCCACCCTATATAGGTCGTTTCAGCGCGCAGAAAAGGACCATGCGCGCCGCATGGGACGCGCGGCTGGGGCTCAACCGATGGCGTGCAGACACCAGGCCAGGATGCCCTTTTGCGCATGCAGGCGGTTCTCCGCCTCGTCGAACACCACCGACTGCGGCCCATCGATCACCTCGTCGGTGACCTCATCGCCGCGATGCGCCGGCAGGCAATGCATGAAGATGGCATCCGGCTTGGCCAGTGACATCAGCTTGGCATTGACCTGATAGGGCTTGAGCAGGTTGTGGCGATGCTCGCCATCCTTGTCGCCCATCGACACCCAGGTGTCGGTGACCACGCAGTCCGCGCCGCGCACGGCGTCCTCCGCCTTGGTGCCGAGCATGATCGGCGCATCCGTGGTCTTGATCCAGTCCTTCAGCAGCTTGTTGGGCGCAAGCTCCGGCGGCGTCGCGACATTCAGCTTGAAACCGAAACGGTCGGCCGCATGGGCCCAGGACGCCAGCACGTTGTTGTCGTCACCGGTCCACGCCACGGTGCGGCCCTTGATCGGGCCGCGATGTTCTTCGAAAGTCATGACGTCCGCCATCACCTGACAGGGATGCGAACGGCGCGTTAGCCCGTTGATCACCGGCACCGTCGCATGCGCGGCAAGCTCAGCCAGCGCCTCGTGATTGAGAATCCGGATCATGATGGCGTCGACAAAGCGCGACAGCACACGCGCGGTGTCGGCGATGGTTTCGCCGCGGCCGAGCTGCATCTCCGCGCCGGTCAGCATGATGGCTTCGCCGCCGAGCTGGCGCATGCCGACATCGAACGACACGCGGGTACGTGTCGACGGCTTGTCGAAAATCATCGCCAGCGTCTTGTCGGCGAGTGGCTTGTCGGTGACGTCACCGGCCTTGCGCTTCTTCTTCATCGCCACGCTGGCATCGAGGATGGTGCGCAGTTCGCTGGCCGGCACGTCGAACAGGTCGAGGAAATGACGCGGTGACTCGCTCATGATGCAGCCCCTTGCCGCATCTGCGCCTGTGTCAGTTTCGCGCACGCGCGCTCCACACGTGCGATGCCGTCCTCGATCTCGGCTTCGCTGACGATCAGCGGCGGCAGCAAACGCACCACGTTTTCACCGGCACCGACGGTCAGCAATTTCTCGTCGCGGAAGGCCGCGACAAGATCGCCGGCCGGCACCACAGCTTTCAGACCGATCAGAAGGCCATCGCCGCGCACATCCGACACCACGTCAGGGTAACGATCAACGATCGATGCGAGCTTCTGTTTCAGCAGCAGCGACACGCGCTGGACATGCTCGAAGAATTTCGGCGCCAGCATGATATCGAGCGTGGCATTGCCCGCGGCGGCGGCGAGCAGATTGCCGCCGAAGGTCGAGCCGTGGGTGCCCGGCGTCATGCCGACCGCAGCTTCGACCGTTGCGAGGCACGCGCCCATCGGAAAGCCGCCGCCAAGTGCCTTGGCCAGCGCCATGATGTCCGGCTTCACCCCGGTCTTCTCATAAGCGAACAGCGTGCCGGTGCGGCCCATGCCGGTCTGCACCTCGTCGAATACCAGCATGAGCTTGTTGTCGTCGCAGAGCTGCCGCAGCGCGCGGAAGAAGGACGGATCGGCGGCGCGCACGCCGCCTTCGCCCTGCCAAGGCTCGATGATGATACCGGCGGTCTCCGGGCCGATGGCCTTCTTCACCGCCTCGATGTCACCGAGCGGCACCTGATCGAAACCTTCGACACGCGGGCCGAAGCCTTCGAGATACTTCTGCTGACCGCCCGCGGCGAGCGTCGCCAGCGTGCGGCCATGGAAAGCGCCTTCAAACGTGATCAGCCGGTAGCGCTCCGGATGGCCGCTCGCAGCCTGGAATTTCCGTGCGGTCTTGATGGCAGCTTCCATCGCCTCCGCGCCGGAATTGCAAAAGAACACCACGTCGGCGAAGCTCGCATCGCACAACCGCGCCGCCAGCCGCTCGCCTTCCGGAATCGTGAACAGGTTCGAGACATGCCACAGCTTGGCGGCCTGCTCCTGGAGCGCGGCAACAAGATGCGGATGCGCATGGCCGAGTGCGTTCACCGCCACGCCGCTGGTGAAATCGAGATAGCGCTCGCCGTCGGTTGCGATGAGCCACGGCCCTTCACCGCGCTCAAACGCCACGTCCGCGCGGGCGAAGACCGGCAGCATGTGGGAGGCGAGATGCGGTTTGGCGGTGTTGCTCATGGCGACCTGACGAAATTGAGGGGCCAACAGCGCTCACGGCGTATCCGCGTCAATTGCTCGTTGCCTGCCCCGGAAACGAAAACGTGCCGCCCGGAAAGGCGGCACGTGCATGCATTCTATTGGCGGGTCCTTCCGTGTCAATCCACGCGAACCCTACGCTCATCCCGCCCATTGTCATTGCGAGGTCATAATCGGGCGTTTTGGTCCCTTTTTTCCGGTTCCTGACCGGAAGCGCGGGAGCAAAAGCCGCATTTGCGAGGTCGAATAAAAAGCGAATTTATTTGCTTTTTATTCGGAACATGTGGACGCGCAACCGCCGACTCTTGCGCGTGAGTCGCGCCATATTGTAGCGTCTCTGTCGTTAGGTACGATATCTCGTGCGGCAGTTCTGATCCTCGATTGTCTTCGGTACGGCGTTAACGCCCGGCTCGCTCATCATGCAGCCGGCGAGGGCTAAGGGATTCTGCCAGCAGGGATTTCGGGAATTTTGAAAACGCAACGCCAGGCCAAATGGTCGGTGCGAGACAAAAGGAAGAGTGCGATGACGGTAATCAGCTGGACCGACGATCGCGTAGAACAGTTGAAGAAGCTCTGGGAATCTGGCCTTTCGGCCAGCCAGATTGCCGCCGAGCTTGGCAATATCACCCGTAACGCCGTGATCGGAAAGGTCCATCGGCTGGGCCTGTCGGGCCGGGCCAAGAGCCCTTCTTCCGCCGCGCCACGTCAGCGCAAGGTGCGTCCCGCGCAACATATGATGCGGATCAGCCGCCCGGTATCGCGCGGCAATACCGCGCTCGCCCATGCTTTCGAAGTTGAAGTCGAGGCCGATCCGATCGCCTACGACAACGTGGTGCCGATGAGCCAGCGGCTTACCCTGCTCGAACTGAACGAGAGCACCTGCCACTGGCCGGTCGGCGATCCGGGCAGCCCGGACTTCTTTTTCTGCGGCGGCAAGGCGCTGACCTCGCTTCCCTATTGCGCGCACCATTCGCGCGTCGCCTATCAGCCGGCGAGCGATCGCCGCCGCGCCTCGCGGCCGAGCACGAAATAAGCGAAGCTGTTCTAAACGCTACGAAAAAGCCTCATCGGACCGATGAGGCTTTTTTGTTACCGGATTGCATCAAACCTGGCTGCAAAAGGCGGCTTTGTGGCCATGCGGCGAAACCGCGATCCCGCCGTTTCGCGCTCACTCCTTCACCGAAACCGGCGCGCCGGGAGCCGCGGGCTTCATGACCGGAAAGCATGCGGTGAAGGTGGCGCCGTGACCCGCAACGCTTTCGATCAGAAGACGTCCGCGATGACGGTTGAGGATGTGCTTGACCAGCGACAATCCGAGGCCCGTTCCGCCCTGCGCGCGGCTGTCGCCGACATCGACGCGATAGAACCGCTCGGTGAGACGCGGCAGATGTTCCGGCGCGATGCCGGGGCCGAAGTCGCGCACCGCGAAGCGAACCTCGCCGCCCCCCTCGCCTGAACTTGCATCGGCCAGCGACACCACCACACGTCCACCGGAAGCACCGTACTTCAACCCATTCTCGATCAGGTTCTCCACCAGCCGCAGCAGCTCTTCGCTGTCGCCGGCGACGATCACCGGCTCCGCTGGAAGCTCGGCTTCGATCCTGACCTGACGCTCGCGCGCCAGCGGCTCCAGCCCGTCGATCACCTGACGCACCAGCGGCACCACGTCGATCAGTTTCTCGGGGCGCACATGGGCGCTGAGTTCGACGCGCGACAGCGACAGCAGGTCGTCGATCAGCCGCGCCATGCGCGAGGCCTGCGCGTGCATGATGCCGAGGAAACGCTCGCGCGCCTTGGGGTCGTCGCGCGCAGGCCCCTGCAGCGTGTCGATGAAGCCCGACAGCGCCGCCAGCGGCGTGCGCAGTTCGTGACTCGCATTGGCGACGAAGTCCGCGCGCATTTCCTCGACCCGGCGCAGCGGCGTCTGGTCGTGGAAGGTCATGAGGATGCAGTATTCGGTGCCGCCGAACGCGGTCGGCAACACCAGCGGCGTGATGATCAACTCCATCCAGCGCTCGACGGGCGCGCGGTCCACATAAGCCGCGCGCTGCGGCTGGCGAGTCGCGATGGCCTCGCGCAACGCCGCAATGATTTCCGGCGAGCGCAGCGCGAACAGGGCCAGTTCGTGCCGGCGCAGCGCGGGTGCCAGTTGCGAGGCAGCCTGGTTGAAATGCAGCACCCGGCCGGCGCGATCCAGCAGCACGGCCGCATCCGGCATGCCGCCGACCACCGCCTGCACCACCGGCATCTCGGCAGGGCGCGCGCCGACAAGATCGTCGGCGACCGGCGCGGTATGCTGCAGATGCCAGGGCACCAGCGCCGCACCGGTGATGACAAGAAACACCGCAGCTGCCTGCACGACGGTCAGGCCGCCGAACATCGTCACCCCGGCCAGCACCAGCGCCGCTGCGATCAGCACGATCGCCGACCGGCGCAGCCGGTCGGACCACGGCGCAAAACCAGAACTCGAAGATGCGATCGTCATGCGTGGACTCTGTTCAGCGCGCGCTGGCCTGGCACAAGGCGCTTACGCAACCGGAGATCCCGAACCTTGCGCGGGCCCCTGCGATGTCGCGGCCTCGTCGAGCCGCTGCAGCGCCGCGGCGACTCGTTTTGCCCGAAGGCCGACAATAAGCTCGCGAAGCGAGAGCAAGATGACGGAAATGATAAAGGGCACCAGATAATACAGCACCCGGAACAACAGCATGCCGGCCAGCAGTTCTTCGCGGTCGAACTGGAACAGACCCACCAGCATCGCGGCGTCGAACACGCCGAGCCCGCCGGGCGAATGGCTGGCGAAACCGAGCAGCGTCGCCGAGACGAAGATCACCGCCACCACAACGAACCCGACATGCGGCTCGTCGGGCACCAGGATGTACATCGCGAGCGCACAGAAGCCGAGATCCACGATGCCGATCACGATCTGCAGCAGCGTCAGCGGGCCGCCCGGAAGCGTCACGGTCCAGCTTCCGCGGCCGACCTCGCGCGGTTTCATCCAGACCCATGCGACATAGCAAAACAACGCGGCGAGAAGGCAGAGCGCCGCGGCGCGATTGACCCAGACCGGAAGCTTGTCGATGGAGGCCGCCGCCTCCGGATGATAGGCGACGCCGAGGCCCAGCACCGCGGCATTGCCGAGCCAGAACGTGAGGCCCGCAAGGAAGCACACCTTGGCGACATCGACCGCCGACAGGCCCCATGCAGAATAGACGCGATAGCGCACCACGCCGCCGGTGAAGACGCTGGCGCCGACATTGTGGCCGATCGAATAGCTGGTGAAGCCCGCGAAGGCGGCGATCCGGTAGGGCACGCCGCTCTGACCGATGGCGCGCAATGCGAACAGATCGTAGAAGGTCAGCGTGAAATAGCCCGCCGCCACGCACAGTCCCGCCAGCACGACGGTCCGGATTTCGGTGTCGCGCAGCGCCTCATAGAGGTCGTCGACATCGAGCCCCTTGAGCATGTGATAGAGGATGTAAAAAGCCGTCGCGATGATCGCGATACTGACCGCGACACCGAACTTATGCAGGATCTGCTTCTCGCGCATATACGCGATGGCCCCGCGTAGTGTCTCCAGCATCAAGACCTCAAATTGGATCGATCGCGTTGTCCCGGGTCAGGCTGTCCTAGCAGACCGGCAAGGCGACCGCGAGGCCGACGAGTCAGTTTAGCTGCCGAAAGGGCCAAAATAGCCTTAAAGCGGGAGTCTCACCGCACCGCACCTATGTCATGGCGACGCCGTCCGCCAGACTTGCAGCATCGGCTTGCGGCATCAGGCCTCAGGCGGAGGGCGCGGGCCGCGAGACCACCAGACTGCGCAGCCACGATCCCACGGCGCAGCCCACAACGTAGGCAGCAAACATGACAAGACCGAGATCGAGCCAATAGCCGGGACGGCCGGGGGCGAGATGGAACACCGAGGCCAGGATCAGCGCCGCCACGAACACCGCGACCTTGCGCATGGTAACGCCGGACCAGCCTTGTCCGTGCTGCACCACTGCGATCCATCCCATGGCCAGGCCAAGCAACGCCGCCGCCAGCAGCCAGCCCCAGTTGAATGTTGCGAGATAGATCATGACGATTTGTCCTTATCACCACCCGTCATTGCGAGGAGCACTTGCGACGAAGCAATCCAGCTTCTGCTGTTTCTCAAAGCTGGATTGCTTCGCTTCGCTCGCAATGACGGCTTGATCGCAGCGGCCAATCTTTCGGGGAGATAGATGCTGCGCTGCATGCTCACTTCACCACAAAATCGATGCGCCGGTTCTTGGCCTTGCCTTCTTCCGTGTCGTTGGTGGCGATGGGCTGCTGGCTGCCATAGCCGACCGCCTTCAGACGATCGGGCGGCAATCCGGCCTTGACCAGATAATCCGCCACCGCCTGCGCGCGCTTCTCGGACAGCACCTTATTAGCGTTGTCGTCGCCATCGCTGTCGGTGTGGCCCGCGACCTCGATATTGGCGCTCGGGCAACGCAGCGCCGTCTCGATCAGGCGGTCGAGCAGGCCCATGGAATCCTTATCGATCGAGGCCTTGCCGGATTCGAACCTGATCCGGGCCTTGCCGAGCAACTCATAGAACAGTTGCTGGCACACCGTCGCATCGACGCTGCTGGCCACCGGCTTCACCGAGACTTCGGCCTTCGCGGTCCAGCCCTGCGGCAACTGGCCGCCGAGCCCGTCGCGAATCTGGTCGGCTGCGACGGCGTAAAGCGCATCGCCCGACAGCTTGACCTCGCGATCCGACATCACCAGCGATCCGGTGGACACCCGCGACAGCGCGCCCAGCGCCGCGATCGCGGCGTTGGCGAATCCCTGCGGCGCGCCGGCACTGGCCTTCAGGTTGTCCACCAGCTTTCCGGAAAAGAACTTCCGCCCTACCGCCGCGACAATGGCGGCATGCGCGGCGTTGTCCGGCACATAGCCCGCCAGCGTCACCGTGTCGGCCACCGGGTCCTTGTTGGCCTGGAAGATGTAGGGCGGCGCCTTGATCGCATTTCCGGTGACCGAATAGCCTTCCGGCAGATTGCGCAGAGCCGCCGCAATGGCCTCCCGGCTTCCGATCTCCCGCGCCATGCCTTCCAGTTTGACGCCGGTATCGGTCAGCGTGATCTTGCCGTCCTTGAGCTTGCCGATCTGCTCGATCAGGAGCAGCGCGGCCGCATCGAACCGCGCCGGCGCGCCCCGCGCCATGCCCATGCGGTCGGCCACTTCGGTCCCGGCCGCCGCGGCGCGCGTGGCCTCGGCCAGACGCGCCTTGCTGGCGGGCAACGGCGCATTGCCGCCGAGCGTGATCCGGACCACATCGCGCTCGATGGTCCAGACGAACGGCTTGGCTTCCGGAACGAGGCGGGTCTCGTCGTTCACAAGCCGCACGCCGGGCACGGCCTCGACCTGCGACGTTGCGCTGCGCCGTCCGTCCTCCGAGAAGGCCTCGGCCGAAAGCGTGACGTCACGGCCGGACACCGAAATGCGGGTCTTGTCGAGAACGGTGCCTTTCAGAGCCGCGGTGGACCTGGCCGCCAGATTCGCCTCAAGCGGCGCGGTCCCGTGCCAAATCGCAACGATCCAGAGAATGGCCAGTGGAACCAGTCCCGGCCACCATTTGCGCGCCCACCCCGACATTCCGTTCATCCCGGACCTTTTATTTGCTAGGAATGCAGACAAAACAAACCCTTGCGCGGGTGTCAAACGCGAAATGAACAGGGACCTTGCGACAAAAGACGCAGGTCCCAACCGCCGTCTTAGCGGTAGGATCGGGCGATTTGGCTAACCTTTTTTTCAACAGTTCTGACGCAATCTCCGGTTCCGGACAGCATGATCGGTTCCCGCACAAGTTTCATGAAACAGCTTCGCAGCAACGTCATTCGCGCCGCCATGGACGCGCTGTATTTCAGCGGCGCGCACCATCTTCTGCGGCCGTTGCTGTCAGGTATCGGCACCATCTTCATGCTGCATCATGTCCGCCCGGCCCGTGACGACCTGTTTCAGCCCAACCATCATCTCGAAATCACCCCGGACTTTCTCCGCGCCGTGCTGGATCATGTGCGCGCGCTGGACGTCGATATCGTCTCGCTGGACGAGGCGCACCGCCGCCTGACCGAACAGGATTTCGCCCGGCGCTTCGCCTGCTTCACCTTCGACGACGGCTACCGCGATAACCGTGATCATGCGCTGCTTGCGATGCGCGAGCACGATGCGCCGTTCACCGTCTATGCCGTCAGCGACTTCGCCGAAGGCAACGGCAAGCTGTGGTGGATCGCACTGGAACGCGCGATCGCCCGCGCCGACAGCGTCGACATCGTGCGCGACGGCGCGCCGGTCCGCTTCGACACCAGGAACGCCATCCTCAAGCAGGACGCATTCGATCACATTCACGACTGGCTGCGCACACTGCCGACCGATACCGATATCCATTGCGAGGTCAGCGCGCTGTGCGCGAAGCACGGTGTCGATGACGCCGCCATCGCCGGCGAACTGTGCATGTCATACGACGAGTTGCGGGACTTCGCCGCCGACCCGCTGGTGACCATCGGCGCGCACACCGTCAGCCACTGCAATCTGGGGCGTGAGAGCGACAGCGATGCACGCCAGCAGATGAGCGCGAGCCGCGCCCATCTCGAAAGCCGCCTGCAAAGACCGGTGCTGCATTTCGCCTATCCCTACGGCGACAGGGGCGCAGCGGCCGGGCGCGAATTCGCCCTCGCCAGCGACCTCGGCTTCAAGACCGCCGTGACCACGCGGCCGGGCATGATCTTTCCCGAGAATGCCGGACACATGATGGCGCTGCCGCGCATTTCGCTGAACGGCAATTATCAAAACACCCGCTTCCTGTCGGTGCTGACCTCCGGCGCCGCCACCGCGATGTGGAACGGCTTCCGTCGCGTCGACGCGGCGTAAACGAAATCACAGAAGGATCGCGATGTGCCCCGGACGCGGTGCGGCATAAAATGCCGCTCCGCTGAGCCGGGGCCGTCGCATAACGTGCGTTTGGCGGTCCCGGTTCTGCGACGCAGCGCTGCGCGCTGCATCGCGCCCGGGACACGTATCGTCGCGCATCTCGTTTCAAACACCCTCGCAGCCTCGCCCTTCCTTGACTCCGCCTTCGCGGCTGGCGCTATATCGCGCCAAAGCAACAGGAGGCGTCATGTTCAAGGATCTGTTTTCGCTCAAGGGCCGTGTCGCCCTTGTCACCGGCGGCTCGCGCGGCATCGGCAAGATGATCGCCGGCGGCTTTCTCGCCTATGGCGCATCGAAGGTTTACATCACCGCGCGCAAGGCCGGCCCCTGCGAGGAAACCGCAAAAGAACTGACCGCCGCCTATGACGGCGAATGCATCGCGCTGCCGATCGACATGTCCACCGTCGAAGGCTGCAACAAACTCGCCGACGAGATCATGAAGCGCGAGCCGAAGCTCGACATTCTGGTCAACAATGCGGGCGCGGCCTGGGGCGCGGCATTTGACGAATTCCCGGAGACCGGCTGGGACAAGGTGATGAACCTCAACGTCAAGTCACTGTTCTTTCTGACCAAGGCGCTGGCCAAGCCGCTGCGCGCGGCAGCCACGAAAGAGAAACCCGGCAAGGTCATCAACATCGCCTCGATCGACGGCCTCTCCGTCAATCCGCTGGAGACTTACTCCTATCAGGCGAGCAAGGCGGCGGTGATTCACCTGACGCGGCGCATGGCGGCGAAACTGATCAAGGACAATATCAATGTCACCGCGATCTGCCCCGGCGCGTTCGAGTCCGACATGAACACCGCGGCGCGCGACCACGGCGATGCAGTCGCAAAAGCCATTCCGGCAAAGCGCATCGGCACGCCGGAGGACATGGCGGGCATCGCGATCTATCTCGCCTCGCGCGCGGGCGACTATGTGATCGGCAACTCGATCGCGGTGGACGGCGGCATCGTCTACGCCAATCTCAGCCTGCCGGTGGCGGGGGAATGACGCGTAAGCTGTGTCCCGGGCGCAGCGCAGCACGCTTGTGATGCGCTGCTGAACCGGGACCGTAACAGACACGCATCGTCACGATTTTGAACGGTCCCGGCTCTGCGAAGCAACGCGGCCGCGTTGCATCGCGTCCGGGACAAGAGCCTGTAGCAAACTCAATACGTCTCGACGTGATAGCGGCCGTTCTCGCGCATCGCCGGCTTGATCGCGCTCCAGTCCAGCGACGCGGCGCGGCAGGCATCCGCGAAGGCTTCGTCGACGCCGGTCTCCATGCCCTTGAGGCCGCAGATATAGACGTGAGTCTTCTCGTGACGCAGCAGCGTGGCGACCTGCGCCATCTCGCTGCGGATGCGGTCCTGCACATAGACGCGCGGCTCGTCCGGCACGCGCGAGTAGCAGAAGTATTTCTCCAATAGCTTCGACGGCACTTTTTGCAGCGGGCCGAAATACGGCAGTTCTTCCGGACGGCGCGCGCCGAAAAACAGGAACAGCTTGCCCGCCGCATCGGGCATGGCGCGGCGGCGGCGCTCGGTAAAGCCGCGGAACGGAGCGGAGCCCGTGCCGGTGCAGATCATGATGATGTTCGCGGCCGGATCGTCCGGCATCAGGAAGGTCGCACCGAACGGCCCCGTGACCTCGACCTTCGCGCCGCGCGGCAGGTCGCACAGATAGTTGGAGCAGACGCCGCCATCCTCGCGCTTCACGGTCAACGCAAGATTGTTGGTGTTGGGCTTCTCGCCGCCGCGCGGGGACGCGACGGAATAAAGCCGCGCCACATGCGGCTTGCCGTCGGCATCAAGGCCGGGCGCGACAATGCCGATGCTCTGGCCTTCCAGCACCGGGAATTTCTGGTCGCCAAAGTCCAGGATAATGTGCCGCACATCGGAGTCGGCATTCGCGTCGGTGAGACGATAGTTGCCGGTGACGGTCGCGGTCGCGGGCTTGCCGCGGTTATAGAGATTGACCGTGGGCTTGCTGGCGGAATGCGGCGCGACCGGCTTGCCGCCAAGACCCTTGCGGGCTTCTTCGAGCAGCGCGCCGATCTCGTCTTCCAGCGCCTCCACCGCGCCGCCGTCGCCACCCGCCGCGATGTCTTCCTGCTTCGGCAATTCTTCCCACGAATACTGTTCGTCCAGCGTGTAGGCGCGCGTCACCACGCGCCAGTTGTCGATCGAGCCGGTAGGACACGGCGAGATGCAGTCCATGCAGTGATTGCAGATACTGGCATCGACCACATAGTTGGTGCCGTCATGCGTCACCGCATCGACCGGACAGGTCTCCTCGCAGGTGTTGCAGCGGATGCAGATCTCGGGATCGATCAGATGCTGCTTGATGAGGTCGGTGTGCATGGTCATGACCGGTCAACATCGTCAGTCGTCATCACCGGGCTTGTCCCGGTGATCCCGATCCAGCGAGCACAGTGCCCTGTTGATCGGGATGGCCGGGACAAGCCCGGCCATGACGGATTTGAAATCATCACGCCGCGATCTTCACGTATTCGAAGTCGCCGGGCTTGTTGTCGATGCCGACCTTCGGCGGCGCGATCCAGTTCGCGAACTGGCCCGGCTCGCTGACCGGCTGCATCAGCGACTCGATGAAATCGCCGTCCGACTGCGACGGCAGGTGATCGTTCCTGATCCTGTCCCATTCGGCGTCACTGATGATGATGCCCTTCGGCGTCGCCTGCACATTGGCGAACTCGCCGATCTGACGATGGAACGCGGTGTGCGGCAATTCGAGGCGGAAGTTCACGCCCGCCTTCTCGATCACCTTGTTCCAGCGCTCGACGCCCTTGGCGCAGTCCTCGGTGTAATCGTCGCGCAGCCGCATGTTGAGCGCGGTCAGCGCTGGCTCGTCCACCATCGTGATCTGGCCGTTGACCAGCTTGAGCACCTTGTAGACATCGTCGGTCAGACGGTGATCGTCGTCGATCTTGGTTTCCTGGAAGCGGCCCTTGAGGCCCGCATTGTAGAAGTTCGCCGCATTGGTGGAGACTTCGGAGCCGAACAGATCGAGCGACAGCGAGTAGTGCAGGTTCATCTTCTTGCGGATGGTCGGCAGGTCGATGACGCCGAGCGCGCGGACCTTCTCGATCTCGTTCGGGTCCTCGATACCGGCCGCCTTCATCGCCTCGCAGGTGCGCTGAAGAACTCGACTCACGCCGGTCTCGCCGACGAACATGTGATGCGCTTCTTCCGTGAGCATGAAGCGGCAGGTGCGCGACAGCGGATCGAAACCGGACTGCGCCAGCGATTCGAGCTGCATCTTGCCGTCGCGGTCGGTGAAGAAGGTGAACATGAAGAACGACAGCCAGTCCGGCGTCGCTTCGTTGAACGCGCCCAGCATGCGCGGCGCATCCTCGTCGCCGGAGCGGCGGCGCAGCAGGTCATCGGCCTCCTCGCGGCCGTCGCGGCCGAAATACTTCTGCAGGAGATAAACCATCGCCCAGAGATGGCGGCCTTCTTCCACGTTGACCTGAAACAGATTGCGCATGTCGTAGAGCGAGGGCGCGGTCTTGCCGAGATAGCGCTGCTGCTCCACCGATGCAGGCTCGGTGTCCCCCTGGATCACCACCAGACGGCGCAGCATGGCGCGATATTCGCCGGGCACTTCCTGCCACGCCTTGTCGCCCTTGTGCTGGCCGAAATTCACGAGGCGCTGTTCGTCCTGCGGCGCGAGCAGCACGCCCCAGCGATATTCCGGCATGCGAACGTAATCGAACTTGGCCCATCCCTTCGGATCGACGCTGATCGCGGTGCGCAGGTACACCAGCGATTCCTGAAAACCCTCGGGGCCCATGTCGTTCCACCAGTCGAGGTAGCCGGGATGCCAGCCTTCCAGCGCTTTCAGCACCTGCCGGTCGGAGGCGAGATCGACATTGTTGGGGATCTTGGTGGTGTAATCGACGTTCATGATGTTCATCGCGTGCTCCTGCTGCGCACTGTCTATCTTCTGTCATCACCGGGCTTGTCCCGGTGATCCCGATTGATCGAGCATTGTGCCCACGTGATCGGGATGGCCGGGACAAGCCCGGCCATGACACCGAAACCGTCTAAACCCGCGTCATGTCGAACTGCGCTTTCACGCCGGTGCCGTAGCGCTGCAACGCGCCGGTCTCGCCGACCGCGTTGGGCCGCTGGAAAATCCAGTTCTGCCACGCGGTGAGGCGCGAGAAGATTTTCGATTCCATGGTCTCGGGCCCGACAAAACGGAGGTTCGCTTCCATGCCGGTGAGACCGTCCGGCGAGAAGCTGGCGCGCTCTTCCAGAAACACGCGCACCTCGTCGTCCCAGTCGATGTCGTCGAGCGCGAAGGTGACAAGGCCGAGATCTTCGGCGCTTCCCGCATCGATCGCCTCGCCGGTTTTCGCTCGCGCTGTTTCAAGCTCGGACGGATCGGCCTGAAAGCGCGACTCGAGCCGCGTCAGGCCATGGCTCATCGGGTAGGCGCCGAAATTCGCGGCTGTGAGAACAATCTCGGCGGGCGCGCGGTTGTCGCCCTGGCGCTGGCCGATCAGCATGTAGGAGCGGTCGGCGGCGAACACGAGTTCGGCCAGCGTGCCCGCGAAGCAGGACCCGGGCTCAACCAGCGTCACCAATGTGCGCGAGGTGACGTCGATGCGCTTGAGCACGCGCTTCCAGGTATGGCGAATCTCGTTGACCAGCCAGTGCGCCTTGTTGGCCTCGATGAAATCGTCATAGGCCACGACGCGCGCGCCCTCGCCCACCGACTTGAACACCAGCATCGCGATTTCAAGCTCGTTGATGCGCAGATGCAGAATCGCGTCGTCAAGTTCGCGCGCCACCTGCAGCGGCCAGAACGATGCGCCCTGCGCGCTCATGCCCGCGACATCGGCCGGCGGCTCGCCTTCGCTCGCCTTGATGGTGATGGTGGCGATGCGCGCATCGCGGTTGATCTCCACATCGACACAACCGTAGCGAAGACCGTTGTCGGTGATCTCTCGTGTCAGCGGCGTCAGCGCGATGCCTTCGCCCTCGCCCGCGCGCTTCGAACCCGCGGCGAATTCCTTGGCGCGGGTGGCGACCTTCGCTTCCAGCCGCGAGTTTGGCACGATCTCGTCCACCAGCCGCCACTGCACGGCGCGGCGGCCCTTGATGCCTTCCTCGATGGTGCAAAAGAAATCCGCGTGATCGCGGCGTACCTTGCGCTTGTCCACCACACGCGTCAGTCCGCCGGTGCCCGGCAGCACCGCCAGCAGCGGGACTTCCGGCAACGCGACCGCGGCCGCGCCGTCGTCCGCCATGATGATGTGATCGGCCGCGAGCGCGAGTTCATAACCGCCGCCCGCCGCGGTGCCGTTGACCACGCAGATGAAACGCTGGCCGGAATTCGCGCTGGAGTCCTCAAGACCATTGCGGGTCTCGTTGGTGAACTTACAGAAGTTCACCTTGTGGGCATGGGTCGAGCCCGCGAGCATGCGGATGTTCGCACCGGCGCAGAACACGCGATTCTTGCCGGAGCGCAGCAGCACCACCTTCACGCCGGGATGCTCGAAGCGCAGCCGCTGCACGGCGTCGGCGAGTTCGATATCGACGCCGAGATCGTAGGAGTTCAGTTTGAGCTGGTACCCCTCGAACAGGCCGCCGTTCTCGTCCACGTCCATGGTCAGAGTGGCGGTATCGCCCGCCACATCGAGCTTCCAGTGCCGGTATTTCGACGGCTCGGTCTGGAAATCGATAAAGGTCGCACCGTTGGCGAGCTTTCTGCCGTCTAGAGCCATGGAGCGTCCTCGATCCCGCTAAATCTGAATTATAATGCAGGATAATTCGGGATTTTGAGGCTGTCTAGCGCTATAATGCACTCAACATGCATTTTGTTGCATGGTGAGGGCGTTTTTCGCCCGATGTCATCACCGGGCTTGGCCCGGTGATCCCGACCTATTTAATGCTGTGCTCAAGTGATCGGGATGGCCGGGACAAAGCCCGGCCATGACAAGGAAATTGCGAGAGGCTTACCCCACACCCTCCACCGCGCCCTCGCCATGGAGCGACAGCAGCCGCTCAGTGAAATCCGCCACCGTTTTCAGGGTGACCTCGGGCGCCTCGCGGTGCGGGGAATGGCCCGCGCCGGGAATGATCGCAGGCTCGACCGGGCAGTAGCATTCCTCCTGCGCAATCTCGAGATGACGCAACGTGCCGTACTGATCGTCCGCGCCCTGCACGATCAGCAGCGGCACGCGCAGATAGGCGAGCGATTGCGAAATATCCCAGTTGCGGAAATCCGGATTGAGCCAGGTGTCGCTCCAGCCGTTGAAAGCGATGTCGACGTTCTTGTGCCAGCGCGCGAGTTTCGGCTTCAGGTCGCCGTTGCGATAGGCCTCGCTTGTCTTGCGGATCGAGGCGAGGCCGAATTCCTCGACCATGAAGTGCGGCGCGATCAGCGCGACGCCGCGCACGCGATGATCCTGCACACCGCCGGCATAGATGGCCGCGATCGACGCGCCGTCGGAATGGCCAAGCAGCAGGCCGCGGCGGAAACCGATGGCGTCCAGCACCTTCGGCAGCACATCAAGCGCTTCGCGCTCCATGAAATCCAGCGGACGCGGCAGCGCCGCCGGTGACGAATTGCCGTAACCGGCGCGCGAATAGACGAACACGCCCGCGCCGGTCGCCGCCTGCAGCCGTTCGGGAAAATCGCCCCACAGGCCGACGGAGCCGAGGCCTTCATGCAGCATCACGATGGTCGGCGCCTTGTCGGGCGAGGGACCGATCATGCGGTATTCAAGCTGCGCATCGCCGATGGTCAGCATGCCGGAAGGCTGGAGGGTGGTCATCGTCATCTTCTTCTCAACACTCACTGCGTCGTCCCCGCGCAGACGGGGACCCATACGATCTCTGCGACACACACCGAAATCGCGTCATCCTGAGGCGCGAGCCGCACTTGCGGCAAGCCTCGAAGGATGCGCGGCCGCACTGTCGTCATCCTTCGAGGCTCGCAAGCGCTCGCACCTCAGGATGACGAGACTCAGCGCCCGGCATCTATTGAATCCTGCCATCCCGCAGCTTGAAGCGCTGGATCTTGCCCGTCGCGGTTTTCGGCAGGCTCTCCACCACCTCGATCCAGCGCGGATACTTCCACGGCCCGATCTTCTGCTTGACGTGCTCTTTCAGCGCGCCGTTCAGATCGCCGGGACTCACGTCCTGCTTCAGCACCACAAAGGCTTTCGGCTTGAGCAGGCCGTCGGAATCCTCCGCGGGCACCACGGCGGCCTCCAGCACGGACGGATGCGCAATCAGCGCGCTTTCCACCTCGAATGGCGAGACCCAGATGCCGGACACCTTGAACATGTCGTCGGAGCGGCCGCAATAGGTGTAACGGCCCTCCGCATCGCGCGTGTATTTGTCGCCGGTGCGAGTCCAGTTGCCCTCGAACGTCTGGCGGCTTTTGCTGCGCTGATTCCAGTAGCCCTCGCCTGCAGAGGGCGCATTCACCAGAAGCTCGCCGACTTCGCCGTCCGGCACCTCCGCGCCGGTGTCGTTGACCAGACGCACGTCATAACCGGGCACCGGCTTGCCCGAGGTGCCGTACCTGATGTCGCCCGGCGCATTGGACAGAAAGATGTGCAGCAGTTCGGTGGAGCCGACGCCGTCGAGAATGTCGACGCCGAAACGCTGCTTCCAGCTTTCGCCGACAAGCTCGGGCAGCGCCTCGCCCGCCGAGGTGCAGACCCTCAAACGTTTTGTGCGCGGCTCGTTCCTGAACGCCTCATCGTGGAGCATCGAGGCGAACAGCGTCGGCACGCCGAAGAAGATGCTGGGATCGTGCTTGCGGATCAGTTCGAACATCACCTGCGGCGTCGGACGCTCGGGATTCAGGATTGTGGTCGCGCCGACCGACATCGGAAAGGTCAGCGCATTGCCGAGGCCATAGGCGAAGAACAGTTTCGCCGCCGAGAGGCCGACATCGTCCTCGCGGATGCCGAGCACTTGTCTGGCGTAGGTTTCCGCCGTCGCTTCCAGATTGGCGTGCAGATGGCGCACGCCCTTCGGCATGCCGGTGGAGCCCGACGAATAGAGCCAGAAGGCCGGCTCGTCGCGATGGGTCGCGGCGGTGTCGAATGCGTCGTTTTCCTTCGCAAGCTCATCTTTGAACGACAGATGGCCGTTCGGATTTTGTCCCGACACCACGACATGCTGCAGGTCCGGCAGGCGGCCGAGCACATCCTTCACCACCGGCAGCAGCGCCTCCGAGATGAACAGCACCCGCGCGCGGCAGTCCATCAACACATAGGCATATTGTTCGGCGGTCAGCAGCGTGTTGAGCGGCACCGGCACGATTCCGGCGCGGATGCTGCCGAGAAAGACGATCGGGAAATCGATGGTGTCGAGCATCATCATGGCGACGCGCTCCTCGCGCCGCACGCCGAGCCGCCGGAGCAGGTTGCCGAGCCGCCGGGTCTCCACCTCAAGCCCGCCATAGGTGACCTCGGAGACGGGATCGCGGAACACCACCTTATCGCCGCGGCCGGCCGCCACATTGCGGTCCAGCAAATAGGTCACGGCATTGTAAGCACCGGCTGAATCGCTCATGACATGAATCCGGAGCTGGTGCCCCGCCCACCCTCAAACCGCATGACGTCCACTCCAGCGTTTCTATTTAGAATTATAATTCATATAAAGTCATCGCCTGAGCTTGCTGTCAACAATTTCCGGCACTATGTTTCAGGTTAACCCGTGAACCGAACCGAATGACCCAGCAGGCAGAGCCGGAAACCCAGTTCCTCGAACAGCTTGGACAGCGCGTCCGCACCATGCGGGCGATGCGCGGCATGTCGCGAAAGGTGCTGGCGAAAGCGTCGGGGATTTCGGAGCGCTACATCGCGCAGCTCGAAAGCGGCAAGGGCAACGTCTCCATCGTCCTGCTGCGGCGGGTGTCAGCGGCGATGGACAAGCAGGTGGAGGATCTGATCCCGGCCGCGGAAACCTCTCCGGACTGGCCGGTGATCCGCGACCTGATCCGCACCGCGACACCGGCGCAGATCGCGCAGGCGAAGGACATTCTCTCCGGCGGCGACGCGGCGCGCGCAAACCGCGAATTCGCAGGCATCGCGCTGATCGGCCTGCGCGGCGCGGGCAAATCCACGCTCGGCAAATTGCTGGCGAAGAAGATCGGCTGGCCGTTCGTCGAACTGAACAGGGAAGTCGAACGGATCAACGGGCTTTCCGTCGCGGAAATCATGGCGCTCTACGGCCAGGAAGGTTTCCGCCGCATGGAGCAGACCGCGCTGACGCAGGTGCTGACCAACAGCGAGCCGGTGGTGCTCGCCACCGGCGGCAGCATCGTCTCCGAGCCGGTGACCTTCGATCTGTTGCTGTCGTCGTTCTACACGGTATGGCTGCGCGCCAAGCCGGAGGAACACATGGGACGCGTGCGCAAACAGGGCGACATGCGGCCGATGGAAAGCGACCGCTCCGACATGCAGGAACTGCGCACCATCCTGCTCAGCCGCGAACCGCTCTATGCGCGCGCGGCGGCGGAAGTCCACACCGCCGATCTCACCATCGATGAAGCCGCCGCACGGCTCTACGACGCCGTCGCGCCGATCGTGGCGAAGCAGTCGCCGATGCCCCGCGCCGTCGCCATGCGATGAGCGACGGACTGGCCACTGTTCTCCTGTCCACGCAAACCCTCGCGGATCTGCTCGCGGCCCGCGGCCTCGATGCGGCGGGCATGGTTGCCGTGCACAACACGCTGCATCCATCGGATATGTGCGGTGACTTCCGCACCATGGACGACGTGATCGCGGCGGGCGCGCTGGCGCTGCTCGACCGCATGCAGGACGGCCCGCGCATTCCGCACGACGCATTGGTGCTGTCGTTTGCCGCGCTGGATCACGAGCGCGCGCGCCTCACCGGCTTTCGCCGTTTCCTGATGCGGCGGCAAGGTATCGTCCCCACCGACATCGTCTACGACTACGACGCCGCGCATCTGCTGCACGCCTTCATCGCCCGCGCCGAGACGCCGGTGTTTTACGACGCGTTCGATGAGGACGGATTGAGCGACCTGATCGGCAACCTAGTTGTGCAATGGCCGCAGCCGGTGACGCGGGATGTGATCGGCGCGGATGACGCGGGATTGGTCGCACTCACTCCATAAATGATGTCATCACCGGGCTTGTCCCGGTGATCCCGATCAGTTGAATGCAACGCCATTAAGTCGGGATGGCCGGAACAAGTCCGGCCATGACAAGCAACAGCAATACGATGTGTCGCAGTTTGCCGCGTCATTGCGAGCGAAGCGAAGCAATCCATTCTTCTCTTTCCAAAGATGGATTGCTTCGTCGCCATAGCGCGTCGAAGACGCGCGTAAACGCGCTAATGGCTCCTCGCAATGGCGGTCACACCCCCAGATGCTGCTCCAGCAATTGCGGCTGCTCCGCCAGCGACGCGGGCGCGCCGTCGAACACCACCGTGCCCTTGGACAACATCACCATGCGGTCCGCGATCCGTGACAGCGAGCGAAAATCCTTGTCCACCACGATGGTCGCAACGCCTTCGCCGCGAATGACACCCAGCGTCGTCCAGATGTCCTTCGCCACCAGCGGCGCGAGGCCTTCGGTCGCCTCGTCAATCAGAAGCAGATCGGGATTGGTCATCAGCGCGCGGCCGATGGTCAGCATCTGCTGCTCGCCGCCCGACAGTTGATGCCCGCCATTGCCGCGCCGCGCATGCAGACGCGGAAAAAGCTCGTAGATTTTTTCCAGCGTCCACACCCTGCGCCCGTCGATACCGGGCCGCGCGGCCATCACCAGATTCTCCACCACCGAGAGCGAACCGAACACGCCGCGTCCTTCTGGCACCAGCGCGACGCCCGCCCGCGCGATCGCTTCCGGCGCCGCGCGCATGATATCGCGGCCCGCAAGATCGATCCGTCCGCGCCGGTCGTTGACCAGCCCCATCAGCGAGCGCAGCAACGTGGTCTTGCCCATGCCGTTGCGGCCGAGCAGTGCCACCTGCTCGCCGCGCGCGACGGAAAAGCCGATGCCGTGCAGCACCTGCCCCGCGCCGTAAAACGCTTCGAGATTCCGCACATCGAGAAGCGCGCTCATGCCGCATCCTCCTCGGTGCCAAGATAGGCGAGGCGCACGGCGGGATCGGCGCGCACGGCGAGCGGCGGACCGCTGGCGATGACGTGACCGTCCGCCATCACCGTGAGGCGATCCGCCAGTTCGAACACCGCGTCCATGTCGTGCTCCACCACCAGCACGGCGCGCGCCTTTTTCAGCGAGGCGATCAGGTCGACCACCTTGCGCGCTTCGGACTGCCCCATGCCCGCGAGCGGCTCATCCAGCAGGATGATGCGCGGCTGCGTCGCCAGCACCATCGCGATCTCGAGCTGGCGCTGTTCGCCGTGGGACAGATGCGTGGCGATCACGCGCGAACGCGCCGCCAAGCCCGCCTGCTCCAGCGCCTCAACCGTGTGACGGTTAACCAGCTTGTCCGAAAAAACATTGCCGAACATTTTCAGAGGCGACGCGGCGTGGGCCTGCGCGGCCAGCCGCACGTTTTCCTGCGCGGTGAACTGCGGGAAGATCGTCGTCTTCTGGTAGGAGCGCCCCAGCCCCGCGCGGGCGCGGCGATCCGGCGCAAGGCGCGTGACGTCGCGACTTTCGATCAGGATTTCGCCGCCGGTCGGCGTAAGATCGCCCGAGAGCAGATTGATCAGCGTGGACTTGCCCGCGCCGTTCGGCCCGATCACCGCATGGATTTCGCCCGCATGCACATCGAGCGAAACATCGGACACCGCCGTGAGGCCGCCGAAGCGCTTCTGCAATCCGATGGCGCGAAGCGCAATGGAGGATGCCTCAGTCATGACCGGCCTCCCGCCGCGGGGCGAGCAGCCCGAGAAGATCGCGCACGCCGTTCGGCAGCGCCAGCACGATCACGATCACGATGATGCCTTCGACCAGCTTCCAGTATTCGGTGGCGGCCTTCAGTATTTCCTCGAGCCCGATCAGCACCAGCGCGCCGAGCAGCGGCCCCGTCACGGAGCGCAACCCGCCGATCAGCACCATCACAAGCACCGTCGCGGACAGATGCCAGCCCAGCATCTGCGGCGCGACAAATCCGAACTGCGCGGCGGCGAAGTAGCCGGCGACGCCCGCAATGGCGCCCGAGATGATGAACGCGGTGAGCCGGATGCGGAACACCGGAAAGCCCAGCGCGCGGGCGCGGCGCTCGTTGTCGCGCGACGCCGCCAGCGCATGGCCGAACGGCGAGCGCACCAGCATGGTGAGCAGCGCGATCACCGCCACAAGTGTTGCGAGCACCACAAAGTAATAGACGATCGGCTTTTCGAGGTTGAGCAGCACGATATCGCCCAACATCATCGACGGCTTGTTGTAGACGAACGCGCCGTCGGAGCCGCCAGCAAATTTTGAATCGTGAAACAGGAAGAACAGCATTTCGCCGAACGCGAGCGTCACCATGATGAAGTAGACGCCCCGGGTGCGCAGCGCCAGGGTCCCGATCGCCGCAGCGGCCGTCGCGGATGCCGCCACCGCCAGCGGCAGGGTCCACCACAGCGAGGCCGCGTCGTATTTCGGCGAGGCCAGCGCCAACACATAACCCGCGATACCGAAGAACGCCGCATGGCACAGGCTGACAAGTCCGCCGTAGCCCACCACGAGATTCAGCGCCATCGCCAGAATGCCCATGATCAGCGCCTTGCTGACGAACTGCACATAATATGTCGGCGCAGCGAACGGCAGCGCGATGGCGAGCGCGAGCAGCAGGCCGGAGAGCAGCCACGCGCGCGAGTTGCGATGTTCGGCCTGCGGATTCATATCTTAAATTTCCCGCCGGCCGAGAATGCCGTTCGGACGCCAGAGCAGAACCGCCGCCATCAGCACATAGATGAGAACGCTCGACACGCTCGGAAAGAACACCTTGCCGAACGTATCGGTGAGGCCGATCAAGAGCGCGCCGATGGCCGCGCCGCCGATCGAGCCGATGCCGCCGAGGACCACGACCACGAAGGACAGGATCAGCATGCTGTCGCCCATGCCGGGATAGACGGTGGAGACCGGCGCGACCACGATACCGCCGAGCGCCGCCAGCGCGATGCCGACCGCGAACACATAACGATTGACCCTATCGAAGCTGATGCCGAGCGTGCGCGTCATCTCGCGGTTCTCCGCGCCCGCGCGCACGATCATGCCGATCTTGGTGCGCGTGATGACCAGAAAGATCAGCGCCGCGACGATCAGGCAGAAGACACAGATCGCGAGGCGATAGACCGGATAGGACAGGTTCTCGGTCAACTGGATCGCGCCGCGCAGCCCTTCCGGCGGCATCACCGAATGCACGTCCTTGCCGAACAGCAGCTGCCGTGCTTCGTCGATCACCAGAATGAGCCCGAACGAGAGCAACACCTGCGCCAGATGATCGCGGCCATAGAGCCTGCGGATGAAGACATTCTCCAGCAGCAGCCCGACCGCGAACGCAATCGCGACCCCGCCCACCAGCGCGACCCAGAAGCTGCCGGTATACGCGGCGATCCAGTACGCCAGATACGCGCCGAGCATGTAGAACGCGCCGTGGGCGAGATTGATGACGCCGAGAATGCCGAACACCAGCGTCAGGCCACTGGCGACCAGAAACAGGACCGCTCCATATTGAATGGCGTTCAGCAACTGCACGCCGAAAGTCAGGAAGTCCATTTGAAAAAATCCCGGCATGGCAATCATCGCAGCACAGGCTCGCAACAATGATAAACTGTCATTGCCGGGCTTGACCCGGCAATCCATCTCTTTCGCTGATCCATCATTTTAAAGGATGGATGCGCGGGTCAAGCCCGCGCATGACGATCTTTCTCCTGTCATCCTTCGAGGCTCACGCGCCAAGCGCGCTTCGCACCTCAGGATGACGTTCCTCCGCTTTCTTCGCGCTGTATACACGTTGCCGTCACCCTGAGGTGCGCGCTCTTGCGCGCCTCGAAGGGTGACGGCTTGCACACTCCACGCCTCGCCTCACGCCAGCTTACAGCCGCGCGCCGGATCATCGACATTGGCCTGCGCGATCGAGACCATTTCGTTCCGCCCGTTGCGCACCTCGCGCAGATAGATGTTCTGGATCGGATTGTGCGCCTTGTTGAAGGATAGCGGCCCGCGCGGCGAATCGATCTTGGCCGCGCCCATGGCCGCGATCATCTTGTCGCGCGCCTTGGCGTCGCCGCCGACCGCGGTGAGGCCGATATCGAACAGCGCCGCGGCGTCAAAGCCCTGCACGGCATAGATATCGCCGTCCTGCCCGGTCTTGGCCTTGAACGCCTTGAGGAAGGCCAGGTTGGCCGGATTGTCGAGATTGTCGGCGTAATGCAGCGTGGTCTTGATGCCGTTGGCGGCCTCGCCCTGCGCCTGAAGCGTGCCGTCGGTGAGGAAGCCCGCGCCATAGAGCGGAATGCTCTTGTTGAGGCCCGCGGCCGCATAGTCCTTGACGAACTTCACCGCGCCACCGCCCGCGAAGAACGAGAACACCGCGTCGGGCCGCAGCGTGGCGATGCGCGTGATCAGCGCCTGGAATTCCACTTCCGGGAACGGCAGCGTCAGATCCTCGACGACCTTGCCACCGTGTTTGGTGAAGTTCTCCGTGAAACCTCCCATCATCTCCGCGCCCGCGGTGTAGCGCCAGGTGATGGTGACGACGTTCTTGATGCCCGCATCGACCAGCACCTTGCCGGCGGGAAAGGTGGTCTGCCAGTTGGAGAACGAGGTGCGGAAGATGTTCGGCGCACACATCGGGCCGGTGGCGTCGTTGGCACCCGCATTCGGAATGATCATCATGGTGTTGGTGTCGCGCGCGACCTTCACCATCGCCATGGCGACGCCGGAATGCACGGTGCCCACCACGAGATCCACTTTCTCACGGCCGACAAGGCGATTCATGTTGTCGGTGGCGGCTTCGGGCTTGGATTCGTCATCGACCTGCACGAACTCGATGGCGCGGCCGCCGAGCTTGCCGCCTTTCTGCTCCGCGAACAGCTTGAAGCCGCTGTCGATGAACTGGCCGAGTTTGGCGTAGGTGCCGGTATAGGGCAGCATCAGGCCGACCTTCAGCGGCGCGTTCTGCGCAATCGCGGGGCTGAACAGCCGCGGCGTCACGGTGAGCGCGGCGGCGCCCGCCGCGCCGGACAGCAACGTTCGGCGGCTGACCTTCAGGATCTTGTCGGACATGAGCGCGTCTCCCTCTTTTCCCTGTGTTGATGCGGCGTTCAGGCCGGACAGCCGATCCAGTCGCCGCTTGTGTCGTCGTTGAGTTTCGCGAGCTGATCCGCACGCCGCGACAGCACCGCGCGCTGGTTGATGTAGCCCTTGTCGGTGATCTCGCCGCCGTCCACCGACGGCAGTTCCGCCATCAGCAGCGCGCGCGTCGCATGGGTCGAAGAGCCGCCGCCATTCGCCTTCAGCCGCGCAAGGCCCTGCGCGATGCCGTCGCGCACGACCCTGGAATTCAGCACGTCGGCAACATCGGCGTCCGGCATCTGCGCCAGCGCGCGGCAGGCGGCGATGTTCGGAAACACCAGAAAGCGCACTTCATTCGTGTCGTGGCCCGCGACCACGATGTCCTGCACCAGCGGCGCGAGCGCGGCGATGCCCGCGATCCGCAGCGCGCCGACATTGACCCATGTGCCGGACGACAGCTTGAAATCCTCGGCCACGCGACCGTCGAAGAACAGGCCAAGCTCCGGCCGCAACGGATCGGCGAACGCCATCGCATCGCCCATCAGATAAAAGCCATCGCTGTCGAACGCTTTCACTGTCTGCTCCGGCGCCTTCCAGTAACCGGGCGTCACGTTCGGACCGCGCACGCGCACCTCATACTTGCCGCCGGACGGCACCAGCTTGATGTCGGTGCCGGGAACGGGCACGCCGATATTGCCGGAGCGCTGCGCCTGGAAATGACAGTCGGTCGCCAGCGGCGCGGTTTCCGTCGAGCCCCACGCCGACACCATCGGCACCGCATGGCCAACGGTGGCGATGGAGATTTCTTCCAGCGCGTCCCACAGGTTCTGCGGTAGCGCCGCGCCGGCATAGAACATGAACTTCACGCCGCTGAAGAAGCGGCGGCGCAAATCGTTGTCCGCGCGCATCGCCGTGATCAGCATGTCGTAGCCGCGCGGCACGTTGAAATAGATGGTCGGGATCACATCGCGCAGGTTGGCCAGCGACAGCGCGAACAGGCCGGGCGCAGGCTTGCCGCCGTCGATATAAAGCGCGCCGCCGTTGCGCAGCACGCAATTGAAATTGTGATTGGCGCCGAAGGTGTGGCTCCACGGCAGCCAGTCGAGAATGGTCAGCCCGCCGTCGTCAAGAAACGGCCAGACCTGCGCCTTCGCCGCCTGATTGGAGGTCATCATGCGCTGGGTGTTGATGACGGCTTTCGGCATGCCGGTCGAGCCGGAGGTGAACAGCAGTTTGGCCACCGTATCCAGTGTGACGCGCGCAAAGGCGCGCTCGACGGCATCGCTGTCCGGCGTCGCCGTCACGTCCGCGAAGCTGATTGCACCACTAAAGCCGCTCGCATCGCCCGCCACGATCATCGCGCTGTGCAGCGGCGCGATGGCATCGAGCGCGGGCGCGAACGGCGTTGTATTGGACACATAGATCGCGCCGGGATCGAGCAGCGCGATCATGCCTTTCAGCTTGTCGAAATCCTTCGACACCAGCGAATAGGCCGGCGAAATGGAGGCCGCAGGGACGCCGACATGCATCGCGGCCAGCATGAAGACCGCGTGATCGATCGAATTGTCGGACAGGATCGCGAGCGGACGCTCTGCTGTCATGCCCTGCGCCAGAATCCAGCTCGCCGCCGCGCGTACCTTCTGCAGCGTGTCGCGATAGGTCAGCCGGGTCCACGGCACATCGGCGCTGGCGCGCTCAGCGAGAAACACCGCATCGGGCGTCTCCCGCGCCCAGTGCTCGAGCCAGTCGCCGGCACAGCGCGCATGGGATTGCAGCGGCACCGCCGATTTCAGCCAGATGCTGCCGTCGGGCTTGCGTTCGGTAATGATGTCCGGCGTGGCGAACAGCGCCCGCGTGTCGTCGCGCCGATGGGCGGCGGCCGCAGTCACAGGTCACCCCGGCACGGCAAATGGCATGCGGCAACGGCAAGCGCGGTCACGGTCCCCTCCCGAGGCGGCATCGTTGTTTTTAGAATAATAGTGCATTATGCGCACTGTGATGCCAGATTATCTGAATTATAATGCATTATCACGGCAGGCTGTCAATCACCCGAAAGCCCTGGGGCATTCCTTGGGGCATTCGGCTGGACAGGCCGGATCTGCTCACACGATCCCCCTCTCCACGCCGGGGAGAGAACTGGGATGAGGGGCACTCGATCCAACGATGGATTCTACGCCCTCACCCGGCGCTACGCGCCGACCTCTCCCCACGGGAGAGGTGAAACCGAACGCATTTCGAAGGACAGCGGCTGACAGGCCTCATGATCCGAGGCGCGCGGCTGACGTCTCGCGCCTCACCATGAGCCATCACGCTTTTGCGGCGCTACAGCTCCGCCCATTGGCGCAGCAGGTTGTGATAGACCGCCGTCAGCGAGACGACCGACTTGTGCTCGGGATGATCGCCCGCCAGCCGCATGATCGACATATCGAGATCGAACAGCATGGCGCGCTTGGCTTCGTCGCGGATCATGCTCTGGGTCCAGAAGAAGCAGCCGATCCGTGCACCGCCCGTAATCGGCGTCACGCGATGCAGCGATGTCGACGGATAGACGATCATGTCGCCCGCCGGCAGCTTCACCGCATGTGCGCCATAGGTGTCGTCGACGATCAGTTCGCCGCCGTCATAATCTTCCGGCGCCGAGATGAACAACGTCGCCGAGACGTCGGTGCGCATCCGCATGCCGGTGCCGGGCACGCCGCGCACCGCGTTGTCGACATGGTTGTCGAACTTCATGCCGGTCTCGTAGCGATTGAACAGTGGCGGAAACACCTGCTTGGGCAGCACTGCCGACATGAACAGGTTCGAGCGCGCCAGCGCGTCCATCACCATGTCGCCAAGCTCACGCGCCTCGGGCGAGCCTTCCGGCAATTGCAGATTGTTCTTCGCCTTGGCGGCCTGATGACCCGACGTGACATTGCCGTCCACCCACGCGGCGCGCTCCATCACCTCGCGGCAGCGCGCGACCTGCTCAGGTGTCAGAACGTTCGGAACATGAACCATCATGGGCAGGCACTCCTTGCAACGCGAGAACTGGCAACTCAACAAACAGAACGGCAGCGCGAAGGAATCTCCCGATCGCGCTGCCGCAACATGTCAAAGACAGGGACTGATGCCCCGCCGCGATCCGATCAGAACTTCGTCCGCAGCGAAACCGTCATCGTCCGGCCAGGCGCAGGCGTCGCCCAGTTGCTGTAGGCGGAGTCGTAATAGTACTTGTCCGCAAGATTGAAGACGTTGAACTGCAGCGTCGCGTTCGGCGCGAGCTTGTAGCTGGCCATGGCGTCGAACCGCCACCAGGACGGAATGCGGGTGGTGTTATCCACATTGCCCCAGAGCCCATCGACGTAGTACGCGCCGCCGCCGATCGTGAAGTCCTGCGTGATCTTGTAGGTCGTCCACAGCGAGAACGCATTGTTCGGCGTCTGGATCAATTCCTTGCCGAGTTGCGAAGCCGTGGTCGTCGACACAATCTCCGACTTCAGATGCGTGTAGCTCGCCATCAGCTCCCACGCGTCGGTGATATGACCCTGCGCGCTGATTTCAAAGCCTTCGACCCGTGCCTTGCCGTCGAGAATGTTGACTGCCGTGTTGTCCGGGTTCGGCACGCGCATGTTGGTCTTGTCGGTGCGGAACACCGCGGCTGCAAGACTCAAACGCTTGTTCAGCACATCCGCCTTGGCGCCGAATTCAAGGGTCTCATTGCTTTCGGGCCCGAGATTCGCGTTGGCCGCCGTGATCGTCACGAATTCCGCCGACGGATTGAACGAGGTGCCGTGCATCACGTAGAGGCTGCTGTTCTCGGTCGGGTGGAAGATACCTCCGACGCGATAGCTCCACATATTGTCAGTCTGCGAGTAAGTCAGCGGATTCGGAACAGTCGCCGAAGATTGCGCGCGCGCGGTTGCGCCGTAGTTTTCAAACCGGACGCCGCCCATCACTTCAAACCAGCGGTTGATCTGGATCTGATCCGCGGCATAGACGGCGGCAGAGCGCCCAGAAGCTTCCGCGCCGGGCAGCAGCGCAGGCTGCAAGGTGCCCGGATTGGTCGGATACGGATCGGGATTGAGTACATTGTAGCTGCTCAGGCCGGTGATCGACTGACGCACCTGGGTGCGATTTTCACCGCTGAATTCGACACCCGTGGCCAAGGTATGCAGCAGGCCCCAGGTCTGGAACTTGCCGACCACATCGGTCTGGTTCGCCCACAGGTCGTTGTGAACGTCGAGCTGCCAGCGGTTGCGGGCCACGTTGACATTCACATTGGTCGGCGTCGTGCCGGTGCCCGACGGCTGGTTGATCCGCATGAAGCGATCCACGTAGGAATATCGCGTCGTGTTGGTGATCTTCCACTGGTCGTTGATGTCGTGCTCGACCTTCAGCGTCGCGATATGCGCGTCGTTGGTTTCCATGTCGGAGAAACCCGGCGTCAGCACGTTGTAGATATTGCCGCGCGGTACCGGCACCGGATAGCGCACGCCGCCCGGCGCGGAGGCGACGAACGGCACGCCGAATTCCGGCACCTGATCGGTGTGCTGGTAGATGTAGCTCGCGGTGACGCGAGTCTGGTCGTTGACAATGACCTTGAGCGACGGCGCGACGCCCCAGCGCTTGGATTCGATTTCCTCACGGCCTGCCTTCGGCAGGTCCTGCCCCATCACGGCGATGCGCGCCGCGACGTTTTCGTTGAGCTGGCCGTTGGCGTCGAGGGTGGCGCGCAGGCCGCCGGGGGCCTGGATCGACGTCTCGTTTTCAACGAAGTTGCGGAATTCCGGCGTCTTGGTGGTGGCGTTGATCACGCCGCCGGTGGAGCCGCGGCCGAACAGGAACGACGACGGTCCCTTCAGCACCTCGATCTGCTGGGTGGCGAAGGTGTCGCGGGTGTACCAGCCCGGATCGCGCACGCCGTCACGATAGATGTCGTTGCGCGCGTCGAATCCGCGAATGTAGGGATTGTCGCCGCCATTGCCGCCTTCGCCGGCGCGGAAGGTGATGCCCGCGACGTTGCGCAGCGCTTCGACATAGGATGTCGTGCTCTGTTCCTGCATCACCTGCTTCGGAATCACGGTGATGGACTGCGCGGTGTTGAGCAGCGGCACCGGCGAGCGCGCGATGGTCGATTGCGTCTGTTGATAGCCGTCGCCGCTGGACGTCGTCGCATTTTCCTGCACATCGATGGTCGGCAGCGTTCCGCCGTCCTGCGGGGCGGGCTGCTGCGCGGTCTGCGCCGCGACGGAGGTCGCCGTGGTCGCCAGCATCACCGATGCAAGGCTGATCACGGCCGGATGAGGCTTGCCGATCGAAGCGCGGATGAAGGACGGCGCGTCATCGTCCATCAGATTCAGTGCATCCAGTGCACCGGATGCCTTGTCAGTGCTCGCCCCGATTCCGTATCCGCTCATTGCTGCCCCACAGTCCGATCATTACGGCGCCGTCATACTCACGGCAGTTTCGAGGCACCTTTTGAAAAATGCGGTCCGTCGAGGCAAGGGTTTGCGATTAGAACTTCTTCAAGTTGGGGCAACCGCGCGCATTAGGAATTGCAGCACGACGCGCTGTGCGACTAGAAGAATCGCACGTCAGAGCTCTGCGCCAAAGCTTTTTAGAATAGCTCCAGACTGGCGGCGTACTTTCAATCTCTCAATCTTAGAACAGGTCTAAATGTCCGAAGCCTCCTCAGCGCCCAAGCGTGGAATCCTGAAACGGTTCTGGCGCAATGTTCATCTGTGGCTCGGCATCGGCCTCTTCATTCTTATCGTTCCGATCGCGCTGTCCGGCGCCACGCTGGTCTATCACGAGACCATCGACGCATTCCTCCGCACCCCGAAGAACGCCGCGACGTCGGCAACGCCGACAGATCTGGGGCTTGCCGTCAGCAATGCGCGCAAGGCCGCGGGCGACGGCTTCACACCGATGTTCGTCGGTTTTCCCGATGACAGCCGCGCGCCGCTGACCGTTGCGCTCCGTGGACCGGCGCAGAAGGGCGAGCGGCCGGTGCGGCTATCGGCCTATATCGATCGCAACGATGCGCGCGTGCTGGAGATCGTGAACAGCCGCAACACGTTCTTCGGATTCATGCACGTCTTCCACGAAAACCTGACGATCCCGTTTTATTATGGCCGCGACATCGTCGGCTGGGGCGGCGTCGCGATGCTGACGCTGGCGCTCACCGGCCTTTACCTGTGGTGGCCGCGTCACGGCCAGTGGTCGCGCGCCTTCGCATGGCGGCGCAGCCCGGCGACATCATCCAACCTGCATTACCTCGCCGGATTCTGGGTCTGCTTTCCGCTCGCATTTCTTTCGCTGACGGGAATCTATCTCGCATGGCCGCAGCAGGGACGCGCGGTGCTGTCCTCGGTCGCGCCGATGACCGAGCAGCGCGGCGGTCCGCGCGGCGCGCTCATGGCCAACCCGCAACGCACGGCATCCGAGATTTATGCGATCGCGGCGGCGCGCCCGAATGCGCAGATCGACACGATTTCCTTCCCGGACCCGGCAGGCATCTGGCGCGTGCGGCTGTACGAAGACAACAAGGCTGCACCCGTCACGCTCGCCATCAACGATCGCAGCGGCGCGGTGAACACAGTCGAACCGTTGTCCGGCGATCGCACGGCATCGTGGATTCGCTGGCTGCATGAAGGCAGCCATGCGGGACCGATCTGGCAGTTCGCCGTCTTCGTCACCGGCCTGATGCCGGCGGTGCTCGGCATTACGGGAATTTTGATCTGGCTGCGCCAGCGCCGCCAGCGCGCGCTGATGCAGGCGAAGGCTTCGCCGTCCGCCGCGAAGATCCGGAGCGTTGCCGCAAGCGACGCTGCTCCGGCGGAATAACCGCAGACCGAGGCTCTGCACTTTCGCACGGCGGCCATCCCGCGCTGCCCTCACGATATATCCCGACAGGGCCCGCGATCCGGATCGCGGGCCCTGTCAATTTGTCCCAGGCTAGATGCCCAGACTCTTGTTGCTAATCATTCGCATTTGCATTAGCAACAAAGCGGATGGCCGGGGATTGCTCAAAAATGCACGTGAGATCATGGGTTTCGACGGCGGGAATCGGATGCGCGGCGATCGGCTTTATCGGAATTTCCGCACCGAACGCTCAGGAGGCTCTGCCGGAAATCGCGGTCTCGGCTCCCGCGATGCCCGCAACCTCATCCGGGGAACTGCAACGCGCCCCATCCAGCGCCATCGGCACTACCTTTCAATCGACAAGCGCCGTCACCGGCAGCGACATCCAGCGCAGCAACGCCGCATCCCTCGCCGACCTGATGTCCGGATTGCCCGGCGTGTCGGCCTCGACCTTCGCGCCCGGTGCGAGCCGGCCGAACATCCGGGGCCTCGACGACTATCGTGTGCGCGTGCAGGAAAACGGCATCGGCACGCAGGACGCGTCCGACTTCAGTCAGGATCACGGCGTGTCGATCGATCCGCTCAGCGCAGATAAGGTTGAGGTGATCCGGGGGCCTGCGACGCTGCGCTACGGATCGCAGGCGATCGGCGGCGTGGTCAGCGCCACCAACAACCGCATTCCGGAAACACCGACGCCCGGCGGCTTCAGTGCGCGATTTAAAGGCGGCGCTTCATCGGTCGACAACGGCCTCGACGGCGCGGTGAGTCTCGACGCCAGCGGCGGCAATTTCGCGATCCATACCGATGCTTATGCGCGGCGTGCGGGCGATTACCGCATTCCCGGAGGCGTTCAGGCCAACACGCGGCTGCAGTCGGAGGGCCAATCCGTCGGCGGATCGTATCTTTTCGACGGCGGCTATATTGGCACGGCGATCCAGCACATCACCAGCCTCTATCATATCCCCGGCGTGATCGATGCGCGGGAGAACACGCGCATCGATCTCGAGCAAACCAAATGGACCAGCAAAGGCGAATGGCGCGCGCCCACCGCAGGCATCGACGCCGTGCGGTTTACTTTCGGCGCGAGCGACTATCACCACAACGAGCTCGGCATCGGGGCGGATGGCATCGACGGCGTGCAGAACGTGATCAAGAACCGCGAACTGGAAGGCCGCCTTGAGCTTGACCATGCGGCAGTTGCCACACCGCTCGGCGTGCTGACAGGAACGTGGGGCGGACAGATCGGACATCGCGAACTCGGCACCGCCGGAAATCTCGGCGGCCTGCTCGCGCCGACAAAAACAGATACCGCCGCGGTTTTCGGTTTCGAGCAGATTCAGCTCACTGATACCCTTAAATTGCAGGCGGCAGGCCGTATCGAGCACCATCTCGTCAAGGGACTTGCGCCATCTTTCCCCGCCGACTTTCTGCCGCCGCCGGACACATTTACGGAAGAAGCAGGCCGGCGCTCATTCGCGCCGAAAAGCGTCAGCGTCGGCGTGCTTAAAAATCTGCCGTGGGACATGGTCGCAACTCTGACGGCGCAACGCGTGCAGCGCGCGCCGGCGGCGCCGGAGCTTTACTCGCGCGGCTCCGACGATGCGTCGGGCACTTTCGTGATCGGCAATCCCAACCTGACGATCGAAACCGCACAGACCGCCGAGATCGGCCTCAGGCGCACCGTGGGACAACTGCGTTTTGAGAGCAGCCTCTACTATACGCTGTACAAGGACTTCATCTTCAAGCAGGTCACCGGCCATTTCTGCACCGACACCTTCGCCACCTGCGGCGCGACGGGTCCGTTGATCCAGGTGGCCTATGGCCAGCGCGATGCGGTCTTCCGCGGCGCTGAACTTTCCATGCAACTCGACGTGACGCCGCTCGGCGACGGCATCTTCGGCATCGACGGCCAGTATGATGTCGTGCGCGCGACCTTCACCGACGGAACCAACGTGCCGCGGATTGCGCCGATGCGCCTCGGCGGCGGCGCATGGTGGCGCAGCGCCGAATGGTATGCGCGCGTGGGGCTATTGCACGCGTTCACGCAGAACGACATCGCTCCATTCGAAACGCCGACGGACGGCTACAATCTGCTCAGGGCAGAGCTGAGTTATACGCATATGTTCAACGCAGCCGACAACGGCCCGCGCGAAATCACCATCGGCCTTGCCGGAGACAATCTGCTCAACGCGGCCATTCGCAATCACATTTCATTCAAGAAGGCGGAAGTGCTGCAACCCGGCCTCGGCGTACGCCTGTTCACGAATGTGAGATTTTGACGGCGAAGAAATCTGGAATCATTCCAGTTTTGGCCAAATCTAGCTAACCAAGGGCGACAAGCACGGCGCAGTGCACTAAAACGACCCAGCTTTCGATCGGACAGTGACACGCGCGCAGACGCTGCGGATTTCTTCGACGAAGGTCTGGAACCAACTGATGCAGCCCCCGGAGATCTGACGTTGTTGCGATGTCGGCTGCGAAAGCGATTTGAAGAAGCGGAGCGCATATGACCTTTATCAAGAAGAAGACGGCCGGATCGATGGTCTTGTTCGCCGCCGCTACGTTCTTCGCCGCGCAGTCAATGGCGCAGACGCCGAATGCAGCAACCGCGCCACAGCAAGTGCCGGCCGTGCAACTGCCGATCGCCGCCGCGCCTGTGGCACAAGCACCCGCAGCGCAGACGCCCGCCGCTCAACCCGCAGCAACCTCCGCGCCTGCCGCCGCCGATGCCCCGGCGGCGCAGGCTCCGAATGCGCAGGTACCGAACGTGCAAGCGACCACCGCGAAAAACCCGGCGCTGCCACACAATCTGTCGCCGTGGGGCATGTTCATGGGTGCCGACATCGTCGTGAAGGCGGTGATGATCGGTCTTGCCTTCGCATCGCTGCTCACCTGGACGATCTGCGTCGCCAAGATGCTCGAACTGCGCGGCGTGACCTCGCGCGCCAAGCAGCGCATCGAAGTGCTCGGCAACGATATCTCGCTGGCCGATGCCGAACGCGATGCCCGCGACGGCAAGGACGCCGTCTCGCTGCTGGTGCAGACAGCCGCCACCGAAGCGGCGCTGTCCGATACGATCAATGATGAAGGCTTCAAGGAGCGCGTCGAGCTTCGCCTGAGCCGCGTCGAAGCGGCGATGTCGCGGCGGATCGCGCGCGGCACCGGCATGCTCGCCACCATCGGCGCGACCGCGCCGTTCGTCGGCCTGTTCGGCACGGTGTGGGGCATCATGAACTCCTTCATCGGCATTTCGGAAGCCCACACCACCAACCTCGCCGTGGTCGCGCCCGGTATCGCCGAAGCGCTGCTGGCCACCGCCATGGGCCTGATCGCCGCCATTCCCGCGGTGGTGATCTACAATCATCTCGCGCGCATGGTCTCGGCATACCGCGCCCTGCTCGGCGATGCCTCCGCGCAGGTGATGTTGCTGATCAGCCGCGACCAGGGCCGCCGCTCGCTGCGCGTCGCGCGCGCCGCGGAGTAAGATCATGGGCGCACGTCTGGGTGGAAAGGCCGCCGGAGCGGACGACGATCTCTCCGAGGTTCACGAAATCAACGTCACGCCGTTCATCGACGTGATGCTGGTGCTGCTTATCATCTTCATGGTTGCCGCGCCGCTGGCCACGGTCGATCTCGGGGTCGAACTTCCCGCATCGACCGCGACGCCGCCGCCGCGTCCCGACAAGCCGGTCTTCATCACCGTGAAGCCGGATCTCTCCGTCGCCGTCGGCGAGGACATCGTACCGCGCACCTCGCTCACCAGCACGCTCGATGCCGCCACCAGCGGCAAGAAGAGCGATCCGGTTTATCTGCGCGCCGACAAGAGCGTGCCTTACGGCGACCTCATGGACGTGATGAACCTGCTGCGCAACGCAGGCTATCTCAAGATCGCGCTCGTCGGACTCGACGCAAGAAACTGAACAAGAAAACCGAACACGACCGACGGCAAAGCAGTTGTCATGAATACGCTCGTCCTGCACGGCCCGCCCGACCGAACCGACATCCGCCGCTGGATGCTCTCGGCGGCCCTGGTCGTCGCCGTCCATGTCGGCGCCATCGCGGCCGGCATGACGTGGTACACGCCGACGGACGTGCTCGGCACCGCGTCCGAGCCGATCATGCTCGATCTGGAATCCGCGCCGCCGACGCCGGAGCCGCAGCAGCTCGACGTCGCGCCCGGCCCGCAGATGCAGGAAGCCGAGCCGCCGCCGCCGGAGCCCGAGAAGCCGCAGGAAGTGGCTGAGGAGCAGGTGCCCCCGACACCGGTGCAGGAAAAGGCCGAGGTGGTCGCGCCGCCCGAGAAGCCCAAAGAGAAGCCGATCGAAAAGCCAAAGCCGAAGCCCAAACCGCTGCCGCGGCCGAAGAAGCCGAGCGAAGCGCCCGCGCCGCGCACCACCGCCACGCCGCAGGCGGCACAGGCCGCGCGCGTCAATTATAATGGCCTGCTCTCGGCGCATCTGCAGCGCTACAAGCAGTACCCGTCCGGCGCGAAGGCCGCAGGCGAACAGGGCGTGGCGATGCTGAGCTTCACCGTCAACCGCAGCGGGCACGTGCTCGGCGCGCGTCTGGCACGCTCATCGGGCTCGTCCGCGCTCGACGCCGAGACCATGGCGATGATCCGCCGCGCGCAGCCGCTACCGTCATTCCCGCCGGAAATGACGCAAAGCACCGCGAGTTACACCGTGCCGGTGCGCTTCTTCCTGCGCTGACGCCGCGTCCGCCACGGCATCACCTCTCCGGTCGCCGGACGACACCGCCGGGCCGCTCCAAGCGCAGGGATAGTTTGCCGCAGGCGCGATTGCACCCTTGCCATGCAACATTGTGCAGTACGGCAGTTATCCCCGCTGCGTCCGGCATGTTATAGCATCCGCGGATTGGTTCTTGGGAGGTCCGCGATGTTCGACGGTCTCGACGCCATCACGCTGGCGCGCCTGCAATTTTCCTTCACGATGAGCTTTCACATCGTGTTTCCGGCCTTCTCCATCGGCCTTGCAAGCTACCTCGCCGTCCTCGAAGCGCTCTGGCTATGGACCGGCCGCGAAGTCTTCATCAATCTCTTCAATTACTGGCTGAAGATTTTCGCCGTCGCCTTCGGCATGGGCGTCGTTTCCGGCATCGTGATGTCGTATCAGTTCGGCACCAACTGGTCGGTGTT
Source organism: Afipia sp. (assembly GCA_017308575.1). Classification (GTDB taxonomy): domain Bacteria; phylum Pseudomonadota; class Alphaproteobacteria; order Rhizobiales; family Xanthobacteraceae; genus Afipia. The sequence continues at coordinate 644,704 of JAFKEQ010000001.1, read as the reverse complement.
CTCCGACAAGACCGGCCCCGTGATCGGCCCGCTGATGGCCTATGAAGTGCTCACCGCATTCTTTCTCGAGGCGGGATTCCTCGGCGTAATGCTGTTCGGGCTGGAGCGCGTCGGCCACAAGCTGCATTTCTTCGCGACCCTGATGGTCGCCATCGGCACGCTGATTTCCGCGTTCTGGATTCTCTCGGCCAATTCCTGGATGCAGACGCCCGCGGGCTTCGCCATGAACTCGTCGGGACAGTTCGTCGCCGCGGACTGGTGGAAGGTGATCTTCAATCCGTCCTTCCCCTATCGCCTCGTGCACATGGTGCTCGCGGCCTATCTCACCACCGCCTTCGTGGTTGGTGGCGTCGGCGCGTGGCACCTGCTCCGGAACACGCGGCTGGAAGGCGCGCGCGTGATGTTCTCCATGGCGATGTGGATGGCGACCATTGTCGCGCCGATCCAAATTCTCGCGGGCGACCAGCACGGCCTCAACACGCTGGAGCACCAGCCCGTCAAGGTGATGGCGATGGAAGGCCACTTCCAGAGCCATCCCGACGGCGCACCGCTGATCCTGTTCGGCATTCCCGATCAGGACGAAGCGAAGGTGAAATATTCCATCGAGATTCCGAAAGCCTCGTCGCTGATCCTCAAGCATTCGCTGGATGCGCCGCTCAACGGCCTCGATACCGTGCCGCGCGAGAACTGGCCCAAGATCGGTCTGGTGTTCTGGTCGTTCCGCATCATGGTCGGCATCGGATTCCTGATGCTCGGCATCGGCCTGCTCAGCCTGTTCATGCGCTGGCGCGGCAAGCTTTATGACTCGAAGCTGCTGCATCGCTACGCGCTGGCGATGGGACCGGCGGGCTTTGTCGCCGTGCTTGCAGGCTGGGTGACCACTGAAGCGGGACGCCAGCCGTTCACGGTCTACGGCATGCTGCGCACCATCGATTCCGCCTCGCCGCTCGATGCGCCGGCGGTGGCGTCGTCGCTGATCGCCTTCATCGTGGTCTATTTCATCGTGTTCGGCATGGGCGTGTTCTACATCCTGCGCCTGATGCACCAGCCGCCGCATCATGGCGAGGAAGGCCCGCGCGCCGACATTCCGGCGCGTGCCGCCGGCATCACGCCCGCCACGCAGGTACAGGGGTGATCGAGATGGCCTCCTTCGACATCGCAATGCTTTGGGCCTTCATCATCGCCTTCGCGGTCTTCATGTATGTCGTGATGGACGGCTTCGATCTCGGCATCGGCATGCTGTTTCCGCTGTTTCCGCACAAGCAGGATCGCGACGTAATGATGAACACCGTCGCCCCCGTGTGGGACGGCAACGAGACATGGCTGGTGCTCGGCGGCGGCGGGCTGATGGCGGCGTTTCCGCTGGCCTATGCGATCCTGATGCCCGCGATCTACACGCCGATCATCGCCATGCTGATCGGCCTCGTGTTTCGCGGCGTCGCCTTCGAATTCCGCTGGCGCACGCAAAGCGAGCGCAACCGCTGGGACATCGCCTTCGCGGGCGGCTCGCTGGTCGCTGCGATGGCGCAGGGCATCGCGCTCGGCGCGATCCTGCAGGGCGTTGCCGTCGAGGGCCGTCATTACGCGGGCGGCTGGTGGGACTGGCTGACGCCGTTCAGCCTGCTGACCGGCTTTGCCGTCGTCGCCGGATACGGACTGCTCGGCGCGACATGGCTGGTGATGAAGACCACCGGCGACCTGCGCGATCAGGCCTATCGCCTCAGCCTGTGGCTGCTGGTCGCGACGCTGGTGGCCATCGTCGCCGTCAGCCTCGCGACGCCATTCCTGCAGGCCGACTACTGGCGACGCTGGTTCGCATGGCCGAACATTCTCTTCACCGCGCCGATTCCAGTCGCCGTTGCCGCGATCACCCTCGTGCTGCTGAAGAGCATCGCCGACAAGCACGACTATCGGCCCTTCGTGCTGTCGCTGGTGCTGTTCGCGATCACCTATGCCGGCCTCGGCGTCAGCATGTATCCCTACATCGTGCCGCAAAGCGTGACGATCTGGCAGGCGGCCGCGCCCGCCAACAGCCTCGGCTTCATGATCTACGGCGTCGCGATTCTGGTGCCGGTCATTCTCGCCTACACTGCATGGGCCTACTGGGTCTTCCGCGGCAAGGTCCACGCCGACAGCGGCGGCTATCATTCATGATGGCGTCGCGCGACACGGAGCGGCCGCTGGCGCAACGCCTTGTGTGGTTCGTGGCGCTGTGGCTGCTCGGCACCGGCAGCGTCGCCACGCTCGCCTACATTCTGCGACTCTGGATCGCGCCGCATTAGTTGCGATTTCAGAGATATTTTAAGGATTTACGACACAAGCTCGGACATCTCCGCGCGCGATGGCTTGCCAGCACCGCGCGGCTCGGCTTTGATGCCCTCGGGGCACCGATCAACGCGGGATTCTCGACATGAACATCATCCGATCTCTCGCTCTGGCGGCAGTGTTGTTTGTCGGCTTTTGGGGCACGGCGCCGCAGGCCTTCGCGCAGGGCCGCGAGATGAACATCGGCGATCAGCCGGGCTACATTCCCAACGAGGCGGATGAAGAACTGCCGCCGGAATACAAGCGCACCATGGTGTTCTATCGCACCACCGAGCCGCCGGGCACCATCATCATCAGCACGTCCGAGCGCTTTCTTTACCTGATCCAGGGCAACGGCCGCGCGCTGCGCTACGGCATCGGCGTCGGACGTGAGGGCTTCCAGTGGCAGGGCCTGCAGAAGATCTCGCGCAAGCAGGAATGGCCGGACTGGACGCCACCGCCGGAAATGATCCAGCGCCAGCCCTATCTGCCGCGCTTCATGGCGGGCGGCCCGGGCAATCCGATGGGCGCGCGCGCGCTTTATCTTGGCGCGACCGTCTATCGCATTCACGGCACCAACCAGCCGCAGACCATCGGCAGCGCCGTGTCCTCCGGATGCTTCCGCCTCGTCAACGCCGACGTGACCGATCTCTATGAACGCGTTCCGGTCGGCACCAAGGTCATCATCCGCCAGCGGCCGGAAATCTGAACTTCGGCGCACGCTTCATTCGTTTCCACGCACGCATCACCAGCGGGATATTTTCATGGCTTTCTTTCAGCGTTCGTTTCGCTCCGGTCTCCTGATCGGCCTCGCCATCGCGATCGCGATCGCCGCCGGCGCCATCGCCTATGAGCGCTACGACACGCGGACGCTGAAACGGACCATCCGCCGCGACGCCGTGCTGTGCGGCGTCAACACCGGCCTGCCCGGCTTCTCGATGCCGGACGACAAGGGCAACTGGTCCGGCTTCGACGTGGACATCTGCCGCGCCGTGGCGGCCGCGATCTTCAACGATCCGAACAAGGTGAAGTTCGTTCCGCTCGACGCCAACGAACGCTTCAAGGAGCTGCGCAACCGCAAGGTGGACATCCTGTCGCGCAACTCGACATGGAGCATGTCGCGCGAAACCGAATACGGCCTGAACTTCGCCGCCGTCGCCTATTACGACGGCGAAGGCTTCATGGTGCGCCAGTCGCGCAACATCTCGTCGGCGCTCGAACTCGACGGCAGCAAGGTCTGCGTGCAGGCCGGGACCACGACCCAGCTCAATCTCGCGGACTATTTCCGCGCCAACAACATCAAGTATCAGGAAATGAACTTCCCGAGCCTTGAAGAAACGCTCAAGGCTTATGACTCCGCTCAATGCGACGTGCTGACCACGGACGTCTCGCAGCTTTACGCGTTGCGGCTGCGCCTGACCAAGCCCAACGAACACGTCATCCTGCCGGACGTGATCTCCAAGGAGCCGCTGGCTCCGGTGGTGCGCCAGCGCGACGACGAATGGCTGCTGATCGTGAAGTGGACGATCTACGCCATGCTCAATGCGGAAGAACTCGGCGTCACCTCGAAGAACATCGACCAGGCACTGAAGTCGAAGAAGCCCGACATCATGCGCCTTCTCGGCACCGAGGGCGCTTATGGCGAGGAAATGGACCTGTCGCGCGACTGGGCCGCGCGCATCATCCGTCACGTCGGCAACTATGGCGAAGTCTACGACCGCAACGTCGGCGAAGACTCCAAGCTGAAAATTCCGCGCGGGCTGAACCAGCTCTGGAACGCGGGCGGAATCCAGTATGCCCCGCCGATCAGGTAGTTTTCCCGAAATCGACCTATCTACGAGATCGTCATGCGCGGGCTTGACCCGCGCATCCATCTAAAGAGTAGATTCAAAAGGATGGATCGCCGGGTCGTAAGGGCGTTCACGCCCGTCTTCGACGGGCTATGCCCGGCAATGACAGACCGCGAAAGTCAATATCCCTTCATCTCCGCGAGCCGTTCGGCGTGGAACGCGAAGTCGCCGAACAGCTCCTGACACACCCTCGCGCGCTTCATGAAGAAGCCGATGTCGAATGCATCGGTCATGCCGACGCCGCCATGCATCTGCACCGCTTCCTGCACCGCCAGCGTTGCGACCGATCCGGCCTTCGCCTTGGCGACCGCCACCGCCGCATCCGCGTGAGCGAAATCCGCATCCAGCGCCTGCTGCGCCTTCATCGCCGCGGCCTTCGCCATTTCGATCTCTGTATAGAGATGCGCGGCGCGGTGCTGCAGCGCCTGAAATTCGCCGATCAATTTACCGAACTGCTTGCGCTCCTTGATATAGGCCACCGTGCGCGTGAAGGCCTCTTCGCCGAGGCCGACAAGCTCCGACGCCACTGCCGCGCGACCGGCATTGAGAACGCCGTCCAGCAGAGCGCCGCCCTGATCGACCTCGCCGAGCACATGATCGGCCGTCACCTCGAAATCGTCGAACACGATGCGCGCGGCATTATGCGCATCGACCATTGCGGTGCGTTCGATCGCGACGCCCTTGGCCTTCGGATTGACCAGAAACAGCGTCAGGCCTTCGCGCTCGCCCGCCTTGCCCGCGCTACGCGCGGCGACAATCAGAAGGTCCGCGACATGACCGTCCACCACCAGCGCCTTCGCGCCCTTGAGCCTGAAGCCGTTGCCCGCGCGCGTCGCCTGCATCGCGGTCTTGAGCGGGCGATGCTTGGCACCTTCATCCACCGCAAGCGTGGCAATCAGGCCGCCTGTCGCAATCTTCGCCAGATGTTCGGATTTCTGCGCCGCGCTGCCGCCGCGGCTCAGCGCCGTGGCCGCGACCACGCTGGTGGAGAGAAACGGCGACGGCATCAGCGTGCGGCCGATTTCCTCCATCACCACGCCCGCTTCCACATAGCCAAGCCCGCTGCCGCCGAATTCTTCCGGCACCAGAAGGCCGGAGAAGCCCATATCGGCAAAGGTCTTCCAGAGATCGCGCGAGAAGCCGGTTGCGTCGTTGCTGTCGCGCAGCTTGCGCAGATGCGCCACCGGCGCCTTGTCGCTGATGAGGCCGCGCGCACTGTCGCGCAGCATGGATTGTTCTTCGGTAAGGAGGAGAGCCATTGAGCGTTCCAATCGATCAGATAAATTTCAATTCGTTTCGGCCGTCATTGCGAGCGAAGCTAAGCAATCCACTCTTAAAAAGCTGGATTGCTTCGTCGCTTCACTCCTCGCAATGACAAGTGCTAAGCCCCCGGCAAATCGAGGATGCGCTTGGCGACGATGCCGAGCATCACCTCGCTGGTGCCGCCCTCGATCGAATTCGCCTTGGTGCGCAGCCAGCTTCGCGCCGCGAGCCCTTCGTTGGAGCGCGGGCTGTCCCACTCCAGTGCATCGATGCCGCCGGACGACATCAGGATTTCATGGCGGCGCTTGTTCAGCTCGGTGCCGTAATATTTCAGCGCCGACGAATAGGCCGGATGACCCTGCCCCGCCTTCGCCAGATCAACGGCGCGCTCCGCCGCGCAGGCCATCGCCGCTTCATCGACGTCGAAGGCTGCGATCTGGCCGCGCAGGATCGGATCGTCCAGCCGCCCGTCGTCATCCATGCCGATGGAGTTCGCCGCGACCTGACCGAGCGGACGCGCTCCGCGGCGCTCGCCGACTTCGCTGATCATCGAACGCTCGTGCTGAAGCAGATACTTCGCGACGTCCCAGCCGCGATTGACCGTGCCGACCACGTGGGAGCGCGGCACCCGCACGTTGTCGAAAAAGGTTTCGCAGAACGGCGACTTGCCCGAGATCAAAAGGATCGGCTTGGTCGACACACCCTTCGATGTCATGTCGAACAGGATGAAACTGATGCCGTCATGTTTCTTCGCGGAAAAGTCCGTGCGCACCAGACAGAAAATCCAGTCGGCGTAATTCGCATAGGACGTCCAGATCTTCTGGCCGTTGATGATGTAATCGTCGCCGTCCACATCCGCGCGGGTCTGCAGCGAAGCGAGATCGGAGCCGGCGTTCGGCTCGGAATAGCCCTGGCACCAGCGGATCAGGCCCGCTGCGATCTTCGGCAGATGCTCGCGCTTCTGCGCCTCGGTGCCGTATTTCAATAGCGCTGGCCCCAGCATCCAGATGCCGAAGCTTGACAGCGGCAGTCGTGCCGAGATCGCCGCCATTTCCTGACGCAGAACCTTGGTGTGTTCGGCATCGAGCCCGCCGCCGCCGTATTCCTTCGGCCAGTCCGGCACGGTCCAGCCCTTGTCGCGCATGCGCTCGAACCAGATGCGCTGCGGCTCGGACGCGAACACCGTGTTGCGTCCGCCCCAGAAAACCTCGCTTTCGTTTGTCACCGGCTTGCGCATCTCCGGCGGGCAGTTCGCCTCGAGCCAGGCGCGCGTCTCGGCGCGGAATGTGTCCAGATCGGCCATGGATGATCCTCGGGCTGAAGGTCGCCGCGCGCTGCGCGCGGCTCTGTTGATTGTCGGGCGGACTGTACTGGGCGCTTGGCGGATTTCAACATCTCCCGCAGGCAAGCTTCGGTGCGATATGGTAGCCATGCAATGAAGCGGCGGACGACCGAATGCCGCAACGCTTGAAGAAGCAGAGGAAATGGCCATGCGCCTGAGAGAGCTTTCGCCTAGCGAAATGAGCGACGATCAGAAGGGCATCTATGCCGAATCCGTCGCCGGTAAGCGCGGCACCGTGGTGCCGCCACTGCGCGCATGGATTCACGCGCCGGAGATGGCGCGGCATGCCAGCCGGCTCGGCGCATTCCTGCGCTACGACACCACGCTTGGCCCGCGCCTGTCGGAACTGGCGATCCTCGTCACGGCGCGGCACTGGAGCGCGCAGTTCGAATGGTACGCGCACAAGAAAATGGCGCTGGATGCCGGGCTCGATCCGGCCATCATCGACGCGATCAATCACCGCCATGTGCCGGACTTCGACGACGAGAAGGCACAGGTCGTCTACGAATTCAGCGAGGCGCTGCACGAGAACCACACCGTGCCGAAGCTGCTTTACGACAAGGCGATCGAAATGCTCGGCGAGACCGGGACGGTCGAACTGGTCGGCCTGCTCGGCTACTATTCGCTGGTGTCGATGACGCTCAACACATTCGATGTCGGCATTCCCGAGGGCGAAACCTGCGACCTTGTTCCCTGAATGAAGCGCCGTCATTGCAAGCGAAGCGAAGCAATCCATTGCAGGAACAAGATGGATTGCTTCGTCGCCATAGCGCGTCGAAGACGCGCGTAAACGCGCTAATGGCTCCTCGCAATGACGCCTCGCGCTTGATTCATTTCCCCCAAATCTCCATCTCTTGTTCGGCGACCTCATATATCGGAGATTGACATGACTGATCCGCTTCGACCTGGATTCCGTCCGATCGCCGCAGGCACCCGCATCGGCCATGTCCATCTCAAGGTGGCTGACCTCGACCGCGCGCTGGGTTTTTATCAGGACGTGCTCGGCTTCGAACTGATGCAGCGCTACAGCGACCAGGCCGCGTTCATTTCGGCCGGCGGCTATCATCACCACATCGGCCTGAACACCTGGGAGAGCAAGGGCGGCCATCCGCCCGCGCCCGGCACCACCGGCCTGTTTCATACCGCGATTCTTTATCCGACCCGCGCGGCGCTTGCCGATGCGCTGCATCGCGTACTGGAAGCAGGCATTCCGCTCGACGGCGCGAGCGACCATGGTGTCAGCGAGGCATTGTATCTGCGTGACCCCGACCAGAACGGCGTCGAGCTTTACCGCGACCGGCCGGAAGCCGAATGGCCGCGCCATCCCGACGGCTCGCTGGCGATGTTCACGCGCAGGCTGGATGTCGAGGCGTTGCTGAAAGAGCGGCAGGCCTGATCGGCTAGACCGTCTTCAGCATCTTCGGCCTGATCAGCACGATGGCCGCCGCGATGACCTGCAACACCGCGCAGGCATAGAACGGCACGGCATAACCGCCGAAGGCGTCGCGCAACAGGCCGATAAGACCCGGACCGAACGCATAGGTAAACTGGCAGATCGCCGTCACCAGACTGACCACCACGCCGAATGCCGCCGGGCTGAATTCCTGCTGCACGATCAGCGACGGCAGCGTGATCATGTTGCCGACGGAAAATCCGAACAACGCGCAGGCCGCAAACAGCGCGACGTCCTGCCGGGTGTTGATGAGAACGACCAGCGCAATCGCCTGGCTTATGGCCGAGACACTCGATGCCTTGCGCTGATCGATCCTGTCGACGACTGCTCCGAACAGCAGCCGCCCGATCACCGCCATCGCCGTCATCAGCGACACCGCGATGCTGGCGCGGTCGCGGCCCATCACCGGATCCAGAAACGAAATCAGATGAACGATGAAACCGACCTGCGCCACAAGCAGCAACGAGAATGGCACGGTGACCGTCCAGAACGATAAATTGCCGAACGCCGCGCTGCGGATCTGCGCGATCGAGCGCACGACCGGCGCAGCACCGGACGCTGCCGGCGGCGTTACCCGCTTGGGCGGCTGGCCGACCCAGATCAGGATCGCGGGAATCGCCAGCGCCAGCATCACCAGCGCGGCGCCGATGGAGGTTGCGGGCAGACCGAATATGCCGATGGCGCCGACCAGCAGCGGTACGCCGAACACACCGCCGCAGCTCGCGCCGTTCAATGCAAGGCTGATCGCCATGCCGCGCTTCCTGTCGAACCACAAGCCGAGCGTGTTATTGATCGCGGCAAGGCTCGTTCCGGCCCATCCCGCCGCAATCAGCGCATAGACCGCGTAGAGCTGCCACACCGCCGTGACCTGCCCGACCAGCGCGGTGCCCGCGGCCATCAGCAGGATGCCGAGAATGAGAAGACGGCGCGGCCCGAGCGCGCGGATTCCCTCCGCAACGAAAACCACCATCACCGCACTGACGAGATAGTAACAGGTGGTCGCGGTCGAGATCAGCGACGCCGGCCAGCCGTACAGGCGCTGGAATTCGGCGAGATAGACGCCCTGTCCGTAAAAGCCGCCGGCCCAGGCGAAAGTCGCGATCAGAAAGCAGACACCGACAACGGGCCAGCCCTCATAGCGGATCGATGTTTCGTCCGCAGGCTGCTCATGCGCGGCAGGCTCCGCGTGAGGCGCATTCATGTCCGGGCGTCTTCCTCTCGGCGCTTGCGCGCTCTTGGCCGTGACGCCACCTGTCAGTATCGCGATTACGACGTCAAGAGAGACATCCTCATGTTCCGTATGAGGCCCCGTCATGCAGAATGGAACAGCGCGTCACTATTCGTACAGATACCCGACCGGCATGCCTTCGGTCCGCAGCGGGCGGACATCCTTGCGGGTGATGATCTCACCGGCGAGGCCATCAATCTCGTCGCGCTGGGTCGGCGTCCAGCCACGGAGATTGTCCATGCCCTTGAGCAGGCCGAGCCGCAGCACCTGCGTGTTTTCGCCGATGCCGATGAGGCTGACCGAGGCCCTGCCCGCCGTCACCGTATCGCCGGTCGCAAGCTCGAAAGTCTTTCCGGCGCTGTCCTTGAACTCGGCGGTGCCGCGAATGACGCGATAGATCACCACCTCGCCTTTTCCGAAGAGCGACGTGTCCGCCGCTGACGACAGGCTCTTCGGCAACAGCGCGTGACCGGCCGGATCGGTCGCGATGATATGGCCGGTGACGAGCTGGCCGCTCGGCGCCTCGATGCCGATGTCGCGCACATAGACCGGCATCGGCGACTTCACGGAGCCGCCGGACAACGGCCTGAACAGTGCCTCCAGCGTCAGCGGGTCCTGCAGCCAGAAGCCGGCGCCGGCGGGCCGGTCGTGCAGCGAATGGCTCCAGGCGATGCGGGATGTTTCCGCTTCGTTGATTTGGTCCTGCGCGACGATCGTCGGATTCGGGAATGTCGTCGGATCGGCGATGAAGGCTTCGAGGAATTTTCCGGAATAGCCCATCGAGATCGCGTCCGGCACCACCGTCTGCGGTGTCTTCAAATTCTCGTTCGTGGACAGTCCCGACCACGTATAGAAAAGCTGACGATGCACGATCGCGCTTTGCAGCATCACCGCGCCGGGGCCGACATAGTACAGGCGGCCATCATAGTCGAAGGTGAACATGCCGGACGTGACCAGCACGAGCTGGAAACCGCCGGGCGGCAGGTGAAGATGGAAATCGGTCGGGCCGGTGTCGTCGCGATAGATCGGCAGGTTGGTCGCGACCTCATGCAGCAGGAAAGCTTCGTTGTTGGCTTGGAAGCCTTCGTTGGCGCGGTTGTAGAGTGCCTGCGGACGATAGGTCGCCTCGTATTTCGCTTCGCGATCGCGGTCGATGGCCACGAAGTCCTGTGTGTTCAAGCGAATGGGATCGCCGTCCGGACGCGTCAGACCGGACGATTTCGAGCCGACGGTAGCATGCACATTCATGGCATCCTCCAACCCGGACGAAGTGTCCGGCGCTGCTGCTTCTGCAATGCATCATGCGAATTCCACGCCAGCAGACGCATTCGCCGTGGGCTTCGTGTGACGAAGTTTTACGCAGTAAAGGATGTGGCTCTCTCCGTAGAGGATTCGATGCGGAGCCGGCCCAAACAAGATTCGGGAGAATGACTCCGCGGCACTGGCATCCCAGCCAGGCCGCTTTTTCAAGCACGCAGAGGTCCTCGCCCCCGGTCTAACGCGCAGGCAATTGCGTACAAGTGATGCCTAATATTCCACCTCAAGCTCTTCGATTTCGGCCGGTTCCTGCCGCGCGGCCTCGATCCACTCCTGCATTTCCGGAAGGCTCAGAATCCGCTTTGCATAGGCCGCCAGCGCCGGACCGAGCTGCACGTCGTAGGTCATGAAGCGCGTGACCACCGGCGCATACATCGCGTCCGCCATCGTGCGATGACCGAACAGGAACGGACCGCCGGATTTATCCAGACAGTCGCTCCAGATCGCGCAGATCCGGTCGATGTCGGCCTGCGCCCGCGACCAGATATTGAAGCCTGGAAAATGTCCCTTGATATTCACCGGCAGCGACGCGCGCAGCGTGGTGAAGCCGGAATGAATTTCGCCGCAGATCGAACGGCAATATGCCCGTGGAATACGCTCGGACGGCAGCAACCCCGCTTCGGGCAGCAGATCGTTGAGGTATTCGCCGATCGCCAGCGTGTCCCACACGGTCGCGCCTTCGTGGCGCAGGCACGGCACCAGGATGGAGGACGAGAGCAGCAGGATTTCCGCCCGCGCCGAGGCGTCGTCCGCCGCCACGGCGATCTCGTCGAACTCCAGTCCGGAGAATTTGGTCAAGAGCCAGCCGCGCAGCGACCATGACGAATAGTTCTTGCTGCTGATGGTCAACGTGGCTCTGGCCATGGTCGCGCTCCTTACACTGCACCTCGCGGAGGGGACCGGCAATCCGCGCGGCCACCCCGAGCCTTGCCTGTTGTTTAAGCGGCTGCTCCCATTTCACACAGCAAACGACATGCCAGTTCCGCGGCCCGTCCGCGGATGGTTTGGCGTCATTGTTGCATGACAGAAGACATGGAGAACGATCGGATGTCGCCCATGCTTTATCAGGCTTATCAGAACACCATGGATCTGACCGCGCCGCTGCGCTCGGGCGCAGCTTCCGCGATGGCCTATTTGAAGATGTTTCCGGAAGGCATTCCGGACAAGGTTTTCGGGCGGGTCTCGGCAGCGCTCGAGATGATCTCGCGCACGTCGCTGACCTACGCGCGGCCGGACTACGACATTCAGCCCGTGATGGTCGGCAACCGTGAATGCGCCGTGGTTGAAGAAGTCCCGTTCGCGACACCATTCGGCTCGCTGCTGCATTTCAAAAAGGAAGGCGCGCCGGAGCAGCCCAAGGTCTTGCTGGTCGCGCCGATGTCAGGACATTTCGCGACGCTGCTGCGCGGCACGGTGCAGACGCTGCTGCAGGATCACGACGTCTACATCACCGACTGGAAAAATCCGCGCGACATTCCGCTCAACCAGGGCAGGTTCGGTCTCGACGAATATACCGAGCATCTCATCACCTTCATGGATCAGCTCGGCCCGAAGTCGCACATGGTCGCGGTCTGCCAGCCGTCGGTGTCGGCGCTCGCCGCCTGCGCCATCATGTCGGAGGACAATCACCGCGCGCGTCCCGCCAGCCTCACCTTGATGGCGGGGCCGATCGACACCCGCATCCAGCCCACCAAGGTGAACGAGTTTGCGAAATCGAAGCCGTTGAAATGGTTCGAGGACAATCTGATCCAGTACGTTCCTGTCCAGTGCAAGGGCGCGTTTCGCAAGGTCTATCCCGGCTTCATCCAGGTGACAGCCTTCGTGTCGATGAATCTCGATCGTCACGTGAAGTCACACAAGGACCTGATGGAGCATCTGGCGAAGGGCGAGATCGAGAAGGCCGAAACCATCAAGACCTTTTACGACGAATATTTCGCGGTGATGGACCTGCCGGCGGAGTTTTATATCGACACCATCCGCGACGTCTTTCAGGAGCACCTGCTGCCGCAGGGCAAGCTGACCTACAAAGGCCGCACCGTGAATCCGGGCTCGATCAGGAAAATGGGACTGATGACAGTGGAGGGCGAGAAGGACGACATCTGCTCGATCGGGCAGACTCTCGCTGCGCAAGACCTCTGCATCGGCGTGCGCGCCTATCGCAAGGTGCATCACATGCAGGCCGGTGTCGGACACTATGGCGTGTTCAGCGGCCGCAAATGGAATAGCGAGATCTATCCGCTGCTGCGGGACTTCATCCACGTCAATTCGTGAGCCCGTGCGGTCAAAGCCATAAAAAAAGCGGCTGCCGGTAAGGGCAGCCGCAGTTTGAGGAAGAATGGCCATCCGCGGAATTGCGGACGACCACTCCCAGACAACGTCAATTCCAAAATGCCATCACCACGACCTCACACGCCGGTCGGGTTGCCGCTGCGTGCCACGGCGAAGGCGATGTCGGCGGCGCTGCGGCTGGGCTTCATGGCCGCCAGCGCATCCGCGATTTTCCAGACAATCCATGCCAGCAACGGCGTCCTGATCTGCTCTGTATGGCGCATCGAACGATCCTCGCTCCTGTGCGGCCGCCCGGCCGCGTGGCCCTTCATTGAAGCTAGGTCGCCCCATGATTTTAGCAAACGAATTAAAGTACAGGATAAAATCGGATTATCCGATATAATGGCCTCCTGCGTCGGGAGACCATCAAATGGATACGGAATTCGCCAAGACCTTTCTCGCGGTTGTCGCCGCGGGAAACTTCGTCAGCGCTGCCGAGCGGCTTCATGTCAGCCAGTCCACGGTCTCGACCCGCATCAGCACGCTGGAAGGTCAGCTCGGCTGCAAGCTGTTCGTGCGCAACAAGGCGGGTACCTCGCTGACGCCCGCTGGCCGGCAGTTTCAGCGCCATGCTTCCGCGCTGATCCGCACCGTCGAGCAGGCGCGGCACGACATCGGGCTTCCCGAGGGATTTCGCGGCACGCTGACCATCGGCGGGCGCATCGGCCTGTGGGAGGAATTCCTGCTGCAATGGCTGCCGCTGATGCAGGCGGCCAATCCCGATATTTCCGTGCGCGCGGAAAGCGCGCTCGAACCCGAACTGATGCAGGGATTGATCGAAGGCCGCATCGATATCGGCGTGATGTATACGCCGCAAAGCCGCCCCGGCCTCAAGGTGGAGCAACTATTCGAGGAACGGCTGGTGATGGTCTCGACCCATGCGAAGTCCGCGCCCGAACCGCAAAAGGGCTATGTCTATGTCGACTGGGGGCCGGAATTCTACGCACGGCACAGCGCATTCTTTCCGAGCTTCGGCGGCCCCGCGCTCACCGCCAATATCGGCTGGCTCGGACTGCAGCATGTGATGCGCAGCGGCGGCTCCGGCTATTTCCCGATGCGCATCGTGCTGTCGGCCATCAAGGCAAGACAGCTTCACCTCGTCGCGAATGCGCCGGAATTCTTCCTGCCCGCCTATGTCGTTTACTCCGCCGAACACGATGCGGAGATGCTGGGCGGCGCGCTCGATCTGATGCATGGCGTCGCCAACTCGGCGCTACCCAGGATCGCCGCGCGCATCGCCACGCCGAAAGCGCGCACCGCACGCCGCCGATAGGAAAGCATCATCAAATCACCGTGTCTTGCCACGGCTTGTCCCGCGGGTTTAGCTTTCAGCGTTCAATCGCAAATTGATCGCACCCTGCCGCGCCGCCCGGCGTGACGCTTTTCCTGATCCATCTGTCGTACACATTCTTCAGCCCGCCGGGCGGACACAGCCGCGCGATCCGCGAACCAAAAGCTCAGGAATATCCCATGAAGTATCGTCAGCTCGGCCGCACCGGCCTTTATGTTTCCGAAATCTGCCTCGGCACCATGACCTTTGCCGGTCAGGGCGCACAATGGCAGCAGATCGGCCAGGTCGACCAGAACGGCGTCAACGCCCTGCTCGACTGCGCGCTGAAAGCCGGGGTCAACTTCATCGACACCGCCGACGTCTATTCGGAAGGACAGTCCGAAGTGCTGCTCGGCCAGGCGCTGCGCGACGTCAAGGTCCGCCGCGAGGATGTCATCATCGCCACCAAGGTGCGCAGCCGTGTCGGGCAGGGACCGAACGATGTCGGCCTGTCGCGCGCGCACATCATGGACGCAGTCGAGGCCAGCCTGAAGCGGATGCAGCTCGATCACATCGATCTCTATCAGGTTCACGGTGCCGATCTCGTGACGCCGATCGATGAGACATTGCGTGCGCTGGACGATCTCGTCCGCCACGGCAAGGTGCGTTACATCGGCTGCTCGAACATGGCCGCATGGCAGATCATGAAGGCGCTCGGCATCTCGGCGCAGCACAACTATGCCCGCTTCGAAACCATTCAGGCCTACTACACCATCGCCGGCCGCGACCTCGAACGCGAAATCGCGCCGTTGATCGCCGACCAGACTCTCGGCCTGATGGTGTGGTCGCCGCTGGCCGGCGGGCTGCTGTCCGGCAAGTTCGGCCGCAATGTCTCGACCCCGAACGACGCGCGGCGCATCACCTTCGATTTTCCGCCGGTCAATAAGGAACATGCATTCGACGTGGTCGATGCGATGCGGCCGATCGCGGACGCCCATCGCGTGTCGGTGGCGCGCATCGCGCTGGCTTGGCTGCTGCACCAGAAATCGGTGATGAGCGTGATCGTCGGCGCCAAAACGGTCGAGCAGCTCAGCGACAATCTTGCCGCCATTGAGATCAGGCTCACAGCGGACGAACTGGCCGCGCTGGACAAGGCCAGCGCCCTGCCGATCGAGTATCCGCAATGGATGCTGAATCGCCAGCATACCGGTCGCGTGCCAGCGTAAGCGAATGGAGCTGCGTGTCCCGGGCGCTGCGCAGCGCAAAGCGATGCGCTGCTGAACCGGGACCGCAAGACATCGTGATGGTCCCGGCTCTGCAATGCAACGTTACACGCTGCATTGCGTCCGGGACAATTTCCCTTCCTTCGGGAGAGCCGCTAGCCCCAGCCGAGCGCGACCGCCGCGCGGTAGGTAATGAACGCGGCGATGTAAGCCAGCGCCAGCATGTAGGCGAAGGTGATGAACATCCAGCGCCAGCCGCCGGTCTCGCGCCGGATCACCGCAAGCGTGGACGCGCATTGCGGGGCGAAGATGTACCAGGCGATCAGTGCCAGCGCAGTTGCAAGGCTCCACTCCGCCGCGAGCTTCTGCCCGATCTGCGAGGCCGCCTCGTCGCCGCCCGCGATCGCATAGACCGTGCCGAGCGAGGCGACGGCAACCTCGCGCGCGGCCATGCCGGGGACCAGCGCGACGCTGATCTGCCAGTTGAAACCGATCGGCGCGAGCGCCGGCTCGATCCAGCGCCCGATCATCGCCGCGAGACTGTAGTCAATCGCGGGCTCCGTCGCGCCGAGCGGCGGGCGCGGGAACGACGCGAGAAACCAGATCAGCACCATCATCGAGAAGATCGTGGTGCCCGCGCGATAGAGAAACGCCTTGACGCGGGTGTAGAGCGCGATGGCGACGCTGCGCAGCTGCGGCAGCTTGTAGTCCGGCAATTCCAGCATGAAGGGCGGTGTCGCGCTTTCGCGCCAGAAGAAATGATTGGCGACGAACGACACCGCCAGCGCGCTCGCAATGCCGATGGCATAGAGCCCGAACATCACGAGGCCCTGCAGTCCGATCGGGCCCCAGATCTCGCGATCCGGAATGAAGGCGGAGATCAGCAGCGTGTAGACCGGGATGCGCGCCGAACACGTCATCAGCGGCGCGACGAGAATCGTGGTGAGCCGGTCGCGCTTGTTGTCGATCACGCGCGTCGCCATGATGCCGGGAATCGCACAGGCGAAACTCGACAGCAGCGGAATGAAGGCGCGGCCATGCAGGCCCGCGCCACCCATGATGCGATCCATCAGGAACGCGGCGCGCGACATGTATCCGACATCTTCCAGCAGCAGGATGAACAGGAACATGATCATGATCTGCGGCAGGAACACGATCACGCTGCCGACGCCGGAAATCACGCCGCTCTGAATAAAGCTCTGCAGCAGGCCTTCGGGCAGGAAGCTGTGCGTCGCCGCGCCGAGCGCATCGAAGCCGCTGGTGATCAGGTCCATCACCGGACGCGCCCAGGCGAACACCGCCTGGAACATCACGAACAGCACAAGCAGCAGTATGACAAGGCCCGCCACCGGATGCAGCAGAACGGCGTCGACGCGACCGGTCAGGGTGTCGGGCCGTGCCGGCTCGCTCACCGCAGACTTGATGACGCGATCCGCTTCGCGCTGCGCGGCGCGCAGATCCGCATTGCTCGGCGGCGCCCAGCTGCTCGCCGTGACTTGCCCCGCTCCATCGGTCGCGAGTTCATCGATCCGGCGCAGCAATTCGTCGAGACCCGCGCGGCGCACCGCAGTAGAGGTCACCACCGGAATCCCGAGTTCGGCAGAGAGCTTGTCCAGATCGATCTCGACGCCGCGGCGGCGCGCGATGTCGATCATGTTGAGAATGAGCAGCATCGGCCGCCCGGCGCGCTTGAGTTCCAGCACCAGCCGCAGCGCCACGCGCAGATTGGTCGCATCCGCCACGCAGAGCAAAAGATCTGGCGGGGTTTCACCGGCGAGCCGGCCGAGCACGGCATCGCGCGTCACGTCTTCGTCAGGGCTGCGTCCGCGCAACGAATAGGTGCCCGGCAGATCGATTAGATCGATGCGATGGCCCGACAGGGTCTGGAACGTTCCCGCCTTGCGTTCCACCGTCACACCCGGATAGTTCGCGACCTTCTGACGGCTGCCGGTCAGCGCATTGAAAAGAGCCGTCTTGCCGCTGTTCGGCGTGCCGACCAGGGCATAGCGCCATGCCCTCGTCTCGGTCGCGATTGTCATGATGCTTCCAGTCAGATCACAAGAATGGCCATCGCCTCGCGACGGCGCAGCGCGATGGTCGTGTTGTTGACCCGCACCGCGATGGGATCGCGGCCGAGCGGTCCCTCGTGCAGGACTTCCACCGTCGCCCCTTCGACAAAGCCGAGTTCGAGCAGCCGGCGCTCGATCTCGAGCGCGGGCACGCCGTTATGGTCGGCCTCGACCGCGATGGTGCCGATCCGGCCGCAAAAACCGCGCGCGGCGGTGCCCAGCGCGGTGTGCGGCGTCGCTGTCGCTGCTTCATCGATCACGGCTATTGTCGCGTCTTCCATGCGCATCAACTGGACCGATGATAGCCTGCGATCAAGCCAAAGAATCTTGATCGGCTTCAGATTAGAAAGGTTTTAATCTGTGCGCGCAGTCCGGCCTGCACTCCGCACGGCGGATATGCGGATCGGTCGCAATGGAACGTCAGGCCGCCAGCGCCTTCATCTCGGCATAGAGGTCGGATTTGCCCTCGAAACCGATGCCCGGCAGGTCCGGCATGGTGATGTGGCCGTTCTCGACACGCACGCCGTCCGGGAATCCGCCGTAGGGCTGGAACAGGTCCGGATAACTTTCATTGCCGCCGAGGCCGAGGCCCGCCGCGATGTTGAGCGACATCTGATGTCCGCCATGGGGAACGCAGCGCGACGGCGACCAGCCGTGGGTCTTCAGCACATCGAGCGTGCGCTGATATTCGCACAGGCCGTAGGACAGCGCGCAGTCGAACTGCAGCCAGTCGCGATCCGGCCGCATGCCGCCGTAACGAATGAGATTGCGCGCGTCCTGATGGCTGAACAGGTTTTCGCCGGTGGCCATCGGACCGGGATAGAATTCGGCCAGCGCCGCCTGCAACTGGAAATCGAGCGGATCGCCGACTTCCTCGTACCAGAACAGCGGATAGTCGCGCAGCATCTTGGCGTAGGCGATCCCGGTTTCCAGATCGAAGCGGCCGTTGGCGTCCACCGCAAGCTGCGCCTGACTGCCGATCTCCTTCAATACGGCTTCGATGCGCTCCTGATCCTCGCCGATCGGCGCGCCACCGATCTTCATCTTCACCACGTTGTAACCGCGGTCGAGATAGCCGCGCATCTCGGCGCGCAGCGCCGACAGATCCTTGCCGGGATAGTAATAACCGCCCGCCGCGTAGACGAACACACGTGGATTGGCTTCGCGATTGTGTCGCTCGGCCAGCAGGCGGAACAGCGGCTTGCCCGCGATCTTCGCCACCGCGTCCCACACCGCCATATCGATGGTGCCGACAGCCACCGAACGCTCGCCGTGTCCACCGGGCTTTTCGTTCGACATCATCGTATTCCAGACCTTGTCCGGATCGATGTTGTCGCCGCTCTGATCGAGCAGCGTCTTCGGATCGGCTTCGAGAATGCGATTGGCGAAGCGCTCGCGGATCAGGCCGCCCTGCCCGTAACGTCCGTTTGAGTTGAAACCGTAACCGACCACGCGCTTGCCGTCGCGCACCACGTCGGTCACCACCGCAACAAGGCTGGTCGTCATCTTCGTAAAGTCGATATAGGCATTGCGGATCGGGGACGAGATCGGCTTGGTGATCTCGCGGACATCGACGATACGGACCATTTAGAACTCCTGCTGGCGTTGGCTCTCACCATACACCGCTGGTGACCGTAACATCAAATGCACGGGCCGCGTATTAAGCATTGAAGCACGATCAGCGCGGCCAGCCATCCCTCGGCGGCGAAATCTGTCTGGTGATATTCCTGCGATGCCAGCGCGCACGCTGCTGATAAACGGTGCCGCGCGCGGCAGGCCTCTGGCACTTGTCGCTGAGGTCCTTGTCGGCCACCACGACCCATGCCGCCTTGTCCTGATCGACGGCGCATTTGAGCATCAGCGATTTCTGCACGCAGACAAAGGCGCCATCGCCGTAGGTCTTGCTGCTGTAGGTGCAGGCGGGCACGGCGGCGGGCTTGGAATCAACTGGCGCGGGCGTCTGCGCGATCGCCGGTGCGGCGAAACAAAGCGGCACAAGCAACGCCAGCGCGGCACGATGGATCATCTGTCTCTCCCGGCCTCTGTGGCTCGCAGGCCATTATCGGCGTTTCACCGCCGACGTGACAGATAAATCGAAAATATCCGCAAAAAAAACGGCCCGGCGGGTGAGCGCCGGGCCGGATCGATCAACCGGTTACTTGGTCAGCGGGCAGCCGCTATCCTTGGCGCTTGGATAGGCGGTGTCGCCGGGCACCTTGGCGAGCAGCTTGTAGTAGTCCCAGTCGCGCTTGCTCTCTTCCGGCTTCTTGACCTCGAAAAGATAAAGGTCGGCGACCATGCGGCCGTTTGCCAGCACCTTGCCGCCCGAGGTGAAGGAATCGTCCACCGGCAGTTCCTTCAGCTTCTTCACCACAGCGTCGCTGTCCTTGGTGCCGGCGGCCTTCACCGCCTTGAGATAGGACAGGGTCGCCGAATAGGTGCCGGCCTGGATCATGCTCGGCATGCGGCCGGTGCGCTTGTAGAACTTCTCGCTGAAGGCGCGGGTCTTGTCATTCAGATCCCAGTAGAAGCTTTCGGTCAGCACCAGTCCCTGCGCCGCCTTGAGTCCGAGGCCGTGGACTTCCGACGCCGTCAACAGAAGGCCCGCGAGCTTCTGGCCACCGGCAACGATGCCGAACTCGGCCGCCTGCTTCACGGCGTTGATGGTATCGGCGCCGGCGTTGGCGAGACCGACAACCTTCGCCTTCGAGCTTTGCGCCTGCAGCAGGAACGACGAGAAATCCGACGTGTTGAGCGGGTGACGGACCGCGCCAAGCACCTTGCCGCCGTTGGCCTTCACTACATCGCCGGTGTCCTTTTCCAACGCATGACCGAAGGCATAGTCCGCCGTCAGGAAGTACCAGGTATCACCGCCCGATTTCACGAGCGCGCCGCCGGTGCCGACCGCCAGTGCGTGGGTGTCGAACGCCCAGTGGAAACCGTAAGGCGAGCACGACGCGCCCGTGATCGCCGACGAGGCCGCGCCGACCACGATATCGATCTTCTTCTTTTCCTTGGTGACTTCCTGCACCGCGAGCGCGACCGACGAGGTCGTCAGCTCGGTGATCATGTCGACGCCTTCGGTGTCGTACCACTTGCGCGCAATGCTGACCGCCAGATCAGGCTTGTTCTGATGATCGGCCGAGACGATCTCGACCTTGCCGCCCAGCACCTCGCCGCCGAATTCCTCGACCGCGATCTTCGCGGCCTCGATCGAGCTCTTGCCGCCGTAATCGGCATAGACGCCCGACTGATCATTCAGGATGCCGATCTTGACGCCCTGCGCCAGAGCCGGCAGCGCCGTCGTCAGGCTGAAGGCCGCGACTGTCGCCGCCAGAAACTTCGATGTCATCATTTCGCTCCCAGTTATTTTTGATTGAGCGGCCTTTATACCGGCTTCTTGTGAAGGCTGTGCATAGAACTTTCGCAGCGGCAATGTGCAGCAAATGCAAATTTATTGCGACGCACAAGGAATATGCGGACGGATCGGGGCGTCAGCGCCAGCTCCGGTGACGCCCCGCCGAAATCCTGCGGAAGCGCACGCCGGCGCCGTCGGCCAGGCGTGTCGCCTCATAGCCGCCGTCGCGGATCGCGTCCCGCTGCGGACGCGCGTTTTCGGGATTGCGCTCCTTCTCCCACCACGACGCCCGCTGCGAGGCGCGCGGCAGCGCGAAGCCCAGGATCTCCTCGATCTGCTCGAAGGTCAGAACGAGTTCAGTCTGGGTCTGATGCGAGAGATATTCGCGAAGCGGATCGTAATCGTCCAATCCGGCGCTCCTGTCTTGAAAGTCTTTTGATGAACCACCAGTGCCCTGAATCCGAAGTTCGTCTTATATCGCGGCACGTTCCATAACGAACTTCAGACTCAAAAGGGCACTGGAAATTATAAGTCCAGTGTGGTTTTGGTTCGCAAGTCCACAAATGGACGCGCGGAAAAATATTGCGGACTTGCGACCCACCACACTTGGTACGTCGCATCGCCTATCTTGAACAGGGCTTTTCGTGAACCTCTTTGTTTTCGGCGTTGGCTTCAGCGCCGGCTATTTCGCCGCACGGCGCAACGCACGTGGCGATCAGGTCGGTGGAACCGTCCGCACGCGCGAGAAGGCCGCGGGTCTTTCCGCGAAAGGCATCGCCGCGCATGTGTTCGGGCCTGACGATCGCGACAGCACCATCGATGCCGCGCTTGCAGCTTGCGATGCCCTATTGATCTCGGTGCCGCCCGGCACGTCGGGCGATCCGGTGCTCGCGGCTTATGCGCAGCAGATTGCCGCTGCGAAACGATTGCGCTGGATCGGCTATCTCTCCACCATCGGCGTTTACGGCGATCACAACGGCGCGTGGGTCGATGAACAAACACCGGCGACGCCGACAAATGCGCGCTCGATCGAACGCGCGCAGGCGGAACAGGCATGGCTTGCCTTCGGCGCGCAGAACAACATCGCGGTGCAGATTTTCCGTCTCGCGGGCATTTACGGTCCCGGCCAAAGTCAACTCGTGCAACTGGCGCGCGGCACAGCCAAGCGGATCGTCAAGCCGGGACAGGTGTTCAACCGCATTCATGTCGAGGACATCGCGCGCGTGCTCGATGCATCGCTGGCGCATCCGCGCGCGGGCGCGATCTACAACGTCACCGACAACGAACCCGCGCCGCCGCAGGACGTGGTGACTTTCGCCGCCGGACTGTGCGGCGTCGAACCGCCGCGCGAGATCAGCCTCGACGACGCCAATCTCACAGCGATGGGCCGCTCGTTCTATGCCGAGAACAAGCGCGTGAAGAACGACCTTCTCCGCACCGAACTTGGCGTCACGCTGGCCTATCCGACCTATCGTGAAGGCTTGAGCGCGCTTCGTGCGGCAGGCGAAGGGCCGCGATAAAAAGTTTACTATTGGTGGGAACATAACCACATCCGCGATTCACCCCCTCTCCCCTGCGGGGAGAGGGGGGTGAGGGGCCCTAAATCTATCGAGAGATTCTACGCCCTCACCCGGACTGCCATAGCGCGTCGAAGACGCGCGTGACCGCGCTGATGGCAGTCCGACCTCTCCCCACGGGAGAGGTTAAGCTGAACAATAGCCCCTGCCTTAAGCTGCCCTCGCAGCCTTCGCCTGCTGAATGGCGTCCCAGATCTTCTGCGGTGTCAGCGGCGTCTGCAGCGACGTGATACCGAATTCACTGAGCGCATCGATCACGCCGTTGACGATGCAGGGTGGCCCGCCGATGGCGCCGGATTCGCCGCAGCCCTTCGCGCCGAGCGGATTGGTGACGCACGGCGCGGAATCATCGAGCGTGACATTGACAGTGTCCGGCATGTCGCTGGCGCGGGGAATGCAATAATCCTGATAGCTCGCCGTCAAAAGCTGGCCCGACGCATCATAGACCACGCCTTCATACAGCGCCTGACCGATGCCCTGCGCCACGCCGCCATGCACCTGCCCGCTCACCAGCATCGGATTGATGGCGATGCCGACATCGTCCACCGTGGTGTAGCGCGCCACGCGCGTGATGCCGGTCTCCGGATCGATCTCGACCTCGCAGATATGCGTGCCATTCGGCCATGTCGGACCGTCGACATCGCCTTGACTGTCGACGGTGAGGCGGCCGCCGGTTTCGTCCTTCGCCAGATCGAACAGGCCGATGCGGCGATCCGTGCCGACCACAGTGAGGAAGCCGTCGCCATATTCGATGTCATCGATCGACGCTTCCAGCGCGTGCGAAGCTTTCTCGCGCGCCTTCTGAATCAGATCGCCCGCCGACACCACCGCCGCAGTGCCGCCAACGAACAGCGAACGCGAACCGACGCTGCCGCCGCCGGTGGCCTTGTCGGTGTCGCCCTGAATCACGTCGATCCGCTCGATCGGAATGCCGAGCGCGCCGGCCACCATCTGCGAATAACTGGTCTGGAGGCCCTGTCCCATCGCCTGCGTGCCCGATTGCAAGATCACGCGGCCTTCCGCCGTCGCATGCAGCGTCACCTTCTCGGTGTGCACGCGTCCGCCGGTCCATTCGATGTAGCTGGTGAGACCGCGTCCATAGAGCAGGCCCTTCTTCTTCGCGGCCTTCTTGCGCGCGGCGAAGCCGTCCCAGTCTGCAAGCACCGAAGCACGTTCCAGCATGTGCGCGAACGCGCCGCTGTCGTACACCTGCCCCACCGCATTGGTGTAGGGAATCTGCGCAGGCTTGACGTAATTGACCTTGCGGATCTGGCGCGGGTCCATGCCGATCTGGCGGGCGGCGGCATCCATCAGCCGCTCCACGATGAAAACGGCTTCCGGCCGCCCCGCGCCGCGATAAGGACCGACCGGTGCGGTGTGGGTCAGCACCGCCTTGATGTCGAAGTGAATCAGCGGAAGATCGTAGACGCCGGTGGCGACGAACGGCCCGAGCACCAGCGGAATGATGACGCCCGCGCCGGTGAGATAGGCCCCGAGGCCGCCCAGTGAGCGCACGCGAAACGCCAGCACGCGGCCCTTCTCGTCCAGCGCGAATTCGCCGGTGGAGGTGAGGTCGCGGCCATGATGACCGCCGACAAAATCGTCGATGCGATCGCCGCGCCAGCGCACGGTCCGTTTCAGTTTCGTCGCGGCATAAGCCACGATGCCGTCTTCCGGATAGAGATTGACCTTGTGGCCGAAGCCACCGCCCATATCGCCCACCAGAACATGCACGCTGTCCTTCGGCCGCTTGAGCACCACATCCGCGAGAATGTCGCGCGTCGCGGTCGGCGTCTGGCTCTGCACATGAAGCGAGAGGCGGCCGGTCTTCTTGTCCACCTCCGCCATCGTGCTGCGCGGCTCCAGCGCGGACGGCACAAGGCGCTGGCTGACAAGATCGAGGGAGACGACATGCGTTGCCGACGCGAAGGCGGCTTCCGTCGCCGCCGCATCGCCGTAGCTCTGAGCCGCCGCGATATTGTCCGGCGCATCGGGCCACACCACGGGCGCGCCCGGCGCCAGCGCGTCGGCGGGATTCACCACCGCAGGCAACATTTCATAATCGACGGAGATCGCTTCCGCCGCGGTCTGCGCATCGGCCCGCGATGACGCCAGCACCGCCGCGACCGGTTCACCGGCAAACCGCACGACATCATGTGCCAGCAGCCGCCGCGGCGGGGCCGCCATGGGCGAACCATCCGGCCGCTTGAACAGTGGCAGGGTCGGAATGGTGCCGATGTCGTCGGCGACGAGATCCGCGCCGGTGTAAACCGCGGTGACGCCGGGCATGGCCAGTGCGGCGCTGGCATCGATTGCCCCGATCTTCGCGTGAGCATGCGGGGAGCGCAGCACGTAAAGCCACAGCGCATTCTCCCCGGCCTTGTCGTCGATGAAGTGTCCTTTTCCTGTCAGAAGCCGCTGGTCTTCGAGACGCTTGACGGGTTGACCCGCGCCGAAGCGCAGATTGGCAGGCAGAATGTTCATCGATGGTCCTTCAAACCGGATTTTCGGGCAACGCCGGGCAGGCGCGCTCGCCATTCATACCGCTTCGCATAGCATATTCCGCAGCGGCGGGTTGAGTCCGGCCGGTGATTTGCGGCTATGCGCTGGACACAACCTCCCCGCAGTCGCCCCGCGGCCTTGCATGTCCGCCATCAGTGACTAAGGTCAGGGTGATGAATGAAATGCTCCGCACCAAGCCCCTGCCCAAGCGGATTGCCGCATCGGCCTGTCCACACGACTGCCCGTCCACCTGCGCACTGGAAGTCGAGGTGCTGGACGAGCGCACCATCGGCCGTGTGCGCGGCGCGCGCGACAACGCCTATACGTCCGGCGTGATCTGCGCCAAGGTCGCGCGCTACGCGGAACGCATCCATCATCCCGACCGGCTGATGCAGCCCCTGATCCGCACCGGCGCGAAAGGCTCCGGAACCTTCGCACCGATTTCGTGGGACGATGCGCTCGATCTGGTGGCGGAGAAATTCCTGCAGGCGGAAGCGCGCCACGGCTCCGAGTCCGTATGGCCGTATCAATATGCCGGCACCATGGGCCTTGTGATGCGCGACGGCATCCATCGCCTGCGTCATGCGAAGAAGTATTCCGGCTTTCATTCTACCATCTGCGTCAATCCGGCATGGACCGGCTTTGTCGCCGGCACGGGTCGCCTGGCCGGGCCCGATCCGCGCGAGATGGCGAAGTCCGATTGCGTCGTGATCTGGGGCACCAATGCGGTGAACACGCAGGTCAACGTGATGACCCACGCCGCGCGCGCCCGCAAGGAACGCGGCGCCAAGATCGTCGCCGTGGACGTCTACATGAACGGCACCATGGAGCAGGCCGATCTCGCAGTGCTGCTGCGGCCGGGCACCGACGGCGCATTCGCCTGCGCGGTGATGCATTGCCTGTTCCGCGACGGCAAGGTCGACCGCGATTTCCTTACGCACTATACCGACGCGCCGCTCGAACTCGAACAACACCTGCGCAGCCGCGATCCGCAATGGGCGTCTGCCATCACCGGCTGTCCGGTAGAGACCATTGAGCAGTTCGCCGCATTGGTCGGCAACACACCTCGCACTTATTTCCGGCTCGGCTACGGCTTCTCGCGCTCGCGCAATGGCGCGGCCAACATGCACGCCGCGAGTTGCATCGCGGCGGTCACCGGCGCGTGGCGGCATGAAGGCGGCGGAGCATTCCACAACAACGGCGACATCTATCACTGGAACAAGACGCTGATCGAAGGACTCGACATGCTCGATCCCACGATCCGCATGCTGGACCAGTCGCGCATCGGCGGCATTCTCTGCGGCGACGCGGACGCGCTGTTCGACGGGCCGCCGGTGACGGCGATGCTGATCCAGAACACCAATCCGGTCACGGTTGCGCCGGACCAGACCCGCGTGAAGCAGGGCTTCGCGCGCGAGGATCTGTTCGTCTGCGTGCACGAACAGTTTATGACCGAGACCGCGCAGGTCGCCGACCTCGTGCTGCCCGCGACCATGTTCATGGAACATGACGACGTCTATCAGGGCGGCGGCCATCAATACATTCTTGCCGGTCCGAAGCTGATCGATCCGCCCGGCGAATGCCGCTCCAATCATGACGTGATCGTCGGCCTCGCTAGGCGGCTCGGCGTGCAGCATCGCGGCTTCGACATGACGCCGCGCGAACTCATCGACGAGACGCTGCAGGCCTCGGGCTGGGGCACGGTGGACAATCTGGAGCGTGAGCGCTGGATAGACTGTCAGCCGGATTTCGAGAGGGCGCATTACACCAAGGGGTTCGCGTGGCCGGACGGCAAATTCCGCTTCAAGCCGGACTGGCCGCGGGTGCCATTCCGCAGCCCGGGACTGTCAGGACCGGTCAAGGGCCTGCCGCAGCTTCCCGATCACTGGACCGTCATTGAGGAAGCCGACCAGCAGCATCCGTTCCGTCTGGCGACATCGCCCGCGCGCAACTTCCTCAACACCTCTTTCAACGAAACGCCGACCTCGATCGGCCGCGAACAGCGCCCGAGCGTGATGATCCATCCCGACGACGCGGCGGCGCTGTCCATCAGCGAAGGCGCGCGCGTCGTACTGGGCAACACGCGCGGCCGGGTCCATCTTCATGCGAAACTATTTGATGGCGTTCGGCGCGGTGTGCTGATCGCGGAATCGATCTGGCCGAACAGTGCCCATGAAGACGGCCGCGGCATCAACACCCTGACAGGCGCCGATCCCATCGCGCCCTATGGCGGCGCAGCGGTGCATGACAACCGGGTGTGGATCAGACCCGCAGCCTGATCCGCATCAGGTCCAGCTCCGGAACAGCATGTAAACAGCGACGCAGGAAACCACGCCGACGAATACGTCGTTGAGCAGCGCTCTGCGGTTGGCGAGGAGATGCGCGGACCTGACACCGGCATAGCCGCCGATCAGGCCGCCGAGAATGAAGATCGCGGTCAGCGGCCAGTTCACCAGACCGGAAAATGTGTAGCTCGCCGCCGTGGTCAGGCCGAAGGCCAGCACCGCGACCAGCGACGAACTGACCGCATAGACCAGCGGCATGTCGGTCGCGAACACCAGCGCGGGCACAATCAGAAAACCGCCGCCGATGCCGAAGAAGCCGGACAGCATGCCGACCGCAAGCCCGAGCATGACAAGCGCGGGAGCATTGGACCTGTTCAACTGTACAAGATGATCGCCGGCATGGTCCCGCCGCCGCCGCATCATCACAGCAACGACCAGCATCAGGAGCGCGAACATCGTCAGCAGGTGCTGACCGTCGACCATCTTCCCGACCAGCGAACCGAGAAACGCGCCGATCACACCGGCGCCTGCCAGCACCAGCGCGCATCCCCACTTCACCGTGCCCGCGCGCGCGTGGATGCTGAGGCCGAAGGCCGCGCTCGCCGCCACCGCGAGCGAACTCGTGCCGATCGCCACATGAGCGCTCGGCACGCCGACCAGATAGACCATCAACGGCACGGCGAGGATGGAGCCGCCGCCGCCGATCACACCCAGCGAAAATCCGACAAGCATCCCGGATGCCGTCCCGAGAATGCCTTGCGCCAGCGACACCACCATGCCGATTACCCTGCCCGCCGTTCCGGCGCTCTTCCACTCAATCTCAGGCCGACCGGACCTGCCGGCGATTCCACGGTGCTAACATCAACAGCCGCGCCATGCCACAGAAGCCGGACAGACCGGCGAACAGCAGACCCGCGCCGATGAAGCCCGGTACGATGAAGAACCACTGCGAGACGAAGAAGCCGAGCAGCACGCCCGCGAGACCGAGACCACCGGCGACAATCTGCACCTGACGCTGGATCTCGATCGGCTGACTGCGGTCGGCAATCACCGGAAGTCCGGCCTTGCGCCACGCATCGAGCCCGCCTTCCACGATAAAAGCTTCGCAGCCTTCTCCCGCGGCGGCTTCGAGGCGCGACGCATTGGCAAGCGTCCGCGCGCCGGAGCGGCAGTGAAAGATCACGGGCTTGCCTTTGGGAAAGTCGGCGTCCGCGTTGTCCAGACGGGACAGAGGCAGGTGCCGCGCGGATGCGATCCGCTCACGCGCATGCTCGTCGGCCTCTCGAATGTCGACAAGGACGCCGCCATCGTTCAGCAGTTGACGGGTCTGTTCGGGACTTACGGTTTTCAGGGACATTGCCTTCTCCTCGAATTCAGCGGCGCGCCGGCTTTTTCGGCGGGTCGCAATACAGCTTATGAAGGGTGGCCAGCATCTGCTCGATGCGTGGATCGGCGATGCGATACCAGATCACCTGGGACTCGCGGCGAAAGCTCACGATGTTCTCGTCCCGCATGCGCGCCAGATGCTGGGACAGCGCCGACTGCGTCAGCCCGACGGCCTCCGCCAAAGCGCTCACATTCGCCTCACCCCATTCGACGAGCTTGCACAGGATCATCAGCCGGCGCTCGTTGGCGAGCGCACGCAAGACGCCCGCCACCTCCGTCGCCTGCGATTCAAATGCGGTCAGATCCGACGGTCGCATGCCCATCCGATATCCTTTACATTAGATATTGCTTATATAGCATTCACTAATATAATAAGTCAACATCCAATGCGGAATGTCGTTTGAAACGAGGACAGTCATGACCGGCAAACCCATCATCCAGGCCTTTTTCGACGAGCCGACCAACACCATCAGCTATCTGGTGACGGACCCGGAGACGCTGCAAAGCGCCGTCATCGATCCGGTGCTCGACTACGATCCCAAATCCGGCGAGGTGGATACACGCTCCGTCGAAGCGATCCTGCAGGCTGCAACCGAGCGCGGCGTCACCATCGTCTGGGCGCTGGAAACCCATGCGCATGCCGACCATCTGTCGGGCGCGCCCTATATCAAGGCGAAGACCGGCGCGAAAATCGGAATCGGCGAACACATCAAGGACGTGCAGCGGATTTTCCGTCCGATCTTCAACATCACCGACATGAAGCCGGATGGCCGCGACTTCGATTATCTGTTCAAGGACGGCGAGGTCTTCAAAATCGGAAACCTGTCCGTCGAATGCATCTACACGCCCGGCCACACGCCCGCCGACCTCAGCTACAAGATCGCCGATGCCGTTTTCGTCGGCGATACGATGTTCATGCCGGACTACGGCACCGCACGGGCGGATTTCCCCGGCGGCGATGCGCGCCAGCTCTACCACTCGATCTGGAAGCTGCTGTCGCTGCCGCCCGAGACGCGCCTGTTCATGTGCCATGACTACAAGGCGCCGGGCCGCGACACCTATGCCTGGGAGACCACGGTCGGGGAGCAGCGCGAGCGGAATGTGCATGTCGGCGCGGGCAAGACCGAAGAGGAATTCGTTACCGCCCGCATCAAACGCGATGCGACGCTCTCCGCGCCGACGCTCCTGCTTCCGTCGATTCAGGTCAACATCCGCGCAGGCGCCTTCCCGCCCGCGGAGGACAACGGGGTCCACTACTTGCGGATTCCGGTCACCTTCAAATCGGCGCACCCTTCCGCATAACGAACGAACACACTCCAACGTTTCGAATAATCCAAACAAAAAGGCCCCGGTTACCCGGGGCCTGAGTTTGTCGAAGAGAGTTCTTGCAGGTTTTATGACTTGGCTGGCCTCAGTACTTGGCCATCATCGGGCCACCCCAGTTGAAGTGGTAGTTCAAGCCGACCTTCACAGTGTGCAGGTCGTCCTTGTAGCTGAGGGCAGTCGGTCCGCCATCAGCAAAGACAGCGTTCGTGGTGCCGAAGTTGTAGTACTGGTACTCAACCTTCGCCGACCAGGCCGGAGCGAACATGTATTCCAGGCCGCCGCCGACGGTGTAGCCGGTCGACTTGCGATCGGTCACGCCCGGGAAGTTTGCAGCGAGGCCGTTGTCGTCACGGAACGCGACACCGCCCTTGGCGTAGATCAGGCCCGGACCCCAGGTGTAGCCGAGGCGGCCGGTGACCGAAGCGAGCCAGTCGGAACGGTCACGAGCGACGAGGGTGCCGTCGGTGAAGGTACGGTCACCGTTCGACATGCCGCTGATCTGGCCTTCGATACCAACCAGCCAGTTCGGAGCGAACTGGTAGTCAGCGCCGACCTGGCCACCGCCGAGGAACGAAGCGTCACGGCTGTTGCTGGTAAGGCCCAGGTTGTTGGTGGCGTAGCTGTCATCGCCGCCGAAAGCTGCGCCGATGTGCACACCGGCGTAAAAGCCGGTCCAGTTATAGATCGGTGCCGGCGCATAGACCGGAGCCTTGGTGTAGGTGCGGGCAGGCAGGTCGGCGGCGAAAGACGACGTCGAAGCCAGGGTGGCTGCCGCGATGGCGAGAAGAGCGGAACGGATACGCATGATTTTTCCCCGTGTTGAAGTTGACCGGACCCTATTGACCCTCCGGTTAATGAAAAATGGACAGGGGACCTTTCCGTTCCGGATCACACAGGCCGCTCACTGCTTTAAGCTCAGCCGTGACAAAATAGTCACGCTTACCTCCGATTCAGAAAGGAACTGGTAAGCATAATGTGGTTAACGGCGCTGCTTCGCCGCGGATAGATGCAGGTTCCGCACGCGCGGAATTACTTCGCCAGCACGCGCGCCAGATCCAGAAGCGACGTGTTGATCGGCTTGCTGCGGCCCGCGATATCGGCGAGCGGCGTGCGGGTGATTTGGCCGTTCTGGTAACCGACCAGAACGCCGAACTCGCGCTGCACCAGCGCGTCGAGCGCATTTGCGCCGAGGCGCGTGGCGAGAATGCGATCGAACGCGGTCGGCGGCGCGCCGCGCACCACATGGCCGAGGGTCGTGGCGCGAAGCTCGAACCCGACCATGCGCTTGTCGCGTTCGAAGTGCGCGAGAATCTGCGCCGAGTTGTCCTTGACGCCTTCGGCGATCACCACGATGGCGTGGGTCTTGCCGCGCTCATAGGCCGCGCGCAGCCGCTCGGCGATTTCACTTGCGGAGACTTCGGCCTCCGGCGTCGAGATCACCTCGGCGCCGCCCGCGAGGCCCGCCATCATGGCAAGGTAGCCGCAGTTGCGGCCCATGGTTTCGACCAGAAAGGCACGATGGTGCGACGACCCCGTGGTGCGCAGATGATCGATGGCCTCGATCGTGACATTGATTGCGGTGTCGCATCCGATGGTGATGTCGGTGCCGCATAGATCGTTGTCGATGGTGGAAGCCACACCGACCACCGGAAAGCCGAGTTCGCTCAGCATGTATGAGCCGGTCTGGGATCCGTTGCCGCCGATCACCACCAGTCCGTCAACGCCGTGCCGGGACAGATTGTGCAGCGCCCGTGAGCGGCCACTCTCCTCGCGGAATTCCTTTGAACGCGCGCTGCCGAGAAACGTGCCGCCGATCTGGATGATGCCGCCGACATCGCGCGCCTGAAGCTGGCTGAACTGTCCATCGATCAGACCCTGCCAGCCCTGACGGACGCCATAGACGGATATGTTCTGCGCCAGCGCGCTGCGTGTGATCGCGCGGATTGCGGCATTCATCCCCGGCGCATCGCCACCACTTGTGATGATCGCAACAGTCTTCATGCGGGGATCATAAAACCGGGCAAGCGAAAGTCCATGCGTACTCCACGCATCGCAGATCAGTTCGGGTCAACGCGCCCAGACCAAAAAAGTGCCGCAGTTTCTTTGCCTGCCACGCCAGTTCGCGAAGCGGCCTTTGAAAAGGAAGCCGGATCAACGAATTATCTAAAAGCCGGCCGGCCTTTTTCTGAAGACTCGGCACACGGGCTGACGCCAAAGCAAAGCGGCGCGCATCGCTACGCGCCGCTGCTATCGAGTCAAACGCGCGCTCAGCCGGCGTCAGCGACCGCGCGCTGCGCCATCACCTTGATGAGATTGGCGCGGTAGGCTGCCGTCCCGTGAAGATCTTCCATCAATCCATCGGCGGAAATCTTCACCGAATCGAGCGCACCGGCCGACCAGTTGGCTTTCAGCGCGGCCTCGATCGCCGGAACGCGCATCACACCATCCTGCGATGCGCCGGTAGCGGCGACCCGCACCTCCCCGGACTTCGTCTTCGCGACGAACACACCGGTGAGCGCAAAGCGCGACGCCGGATGCCGCATCTTGGCATAGGCCGCCTTCGCCGGAATCGGGAACGAGACCTCGGTGATGATCTCGCCGTCCTCCAGCGCCGTCGAGAACAGCCCCTTGAAGAAGTCCTCCGCCTTGATGCTGCGCTTGTTGGTTTTCACCGTGGCATCGAGCGCGACCACCGCGGCGGGATAGTCCGCCGCCGGATCGTTGTTGGCGATCGAGCCGCCGATGGTGCCGCGATAGCGCACCGCCGGATCGCCGAGCACCGAGGTGAGATGGACGATGGCGGGAATCGCCTTCTTCGCATCGGCGCTGGTCATGATGTCGTAGTAGGTCGTCGCGCCTTTGATCACCAGCGCATCGGCGGTGGCCGACACGCCAACCAGAGCAGGAATCCGCGCGAGATCGATCACGTCGGACGGCGCGGCGAGCCGTTGCTTCATGACAGGCAGCAATGTCTGGCCACCGGCGAGAAATTTTGCGTCGGAGCCCTTCTTGAACAGCGCGACGGCGTCATCAACGGTCGCAGGGCGGTGATATGTTGTCTCGTACATGATCGTTCCCCCTTATTCCGCTGCCTGCTGCTGATGAATCGCGTGCCAGACCCGGTTGGGCGAGGCTGGCATCTCCAGATTGTTGTTGCCGATGGCGTCGGTGATGGCGTTGATCACCGCGGGCGTCGAACCGATCGCGCCCGCCTCACCGCAGCCCTTGATGCCCAGCGGATTGCCCGGACACAGCGTCGTGGTGTGCGACAGCTTGAACGACGGCAGATCGTCCGCGCGCGGCATCGCGTAGTCCATGAACGATGCCGTCATCAGCTGGCCGTTCTGATCGTAGACGGCATGTTCGAGCAGCGCCTGCCCGATGCCCTGCGCAAGGCCACCATGCACCTGGCCTTCCACGATCATCGGATTGATCAGCCGTCCGAAATCGTCCGCCGCGACGAAGTTGACGAAATCGGTCTTGCCGGTGCCGGGATCGACTTCCACCTCGCAGATGTAGGTGCCCGCCGGGAATGTGAAGTTGGTCGGGTCGTAAAACGCCGTCTCTTTCAGGCCAGGCTCCATGCCGTCCGGCAGGTTATGTCCGGTATAGGCCGCGAGCGCGACCATCGGCAGCGCGATCTTCTTGTCGGTGCCGGTCACCTTGAACTCGCCGTTCTCTATGACGATGTCGTTTTCCGACGCCTCCAGTTGATGCGCGACGATCTTCTTCGCCTTGGCCTCCACCTTTTCCATCGCCTTCACGATCGCGGACATGCCGACCGCGCCGGAACGTGAGCCATAGGTGCCCATGCCGAACTGCACCTTGTCGGTGTCGCCATGGATAATCGAAATCTGACTGGTCGGGATGCCGAGCCGATCCGCAACCAGTTGCGAGAAGGTCGTCTCATGCCCCTGACCATGGCTGTGCGAGCCGGTGAGGATCTCGATGGTGCCGACCGGATTGACGCGCACCTCGCAGGACTCCCACAGGCCGACGCCTGCGCCGAGACTGCCGACAGCTTTCGACGGCGCGATGCCGCAGGCTTCGATGTAACAGGAGAAGCCGATGCCGCGCAGCTTGCCTTCAGCCTTCGACTTGGCCTTGCGCGCGGGGAAGCCGGCATAGTCGATGGCGTTCAGCGCCGCATCCAGAGAAGCGCCGAAGTCACCGATGTCATAGGCCATGATCACCGGAGTCTGGTGCGGGAACTGGGTGACGAAGTTCTTCCGCCGCAACTCGGCCGGATCGACCTTGAGCTGCCGCGCCGCGGTCTCCATCATCCGCTCCATCACGAACGAGGCCTCGGGACGGCCCGCGCCGCGATAGGCATCCACCGGCGTGGTGTTGGTGTAGACGCTGATGACCTCGGCGAAGATATTCGGGATGTTGTACTGGCCCGACAGCAGCGTCGCGTAGAGATAGGTCGGGACCGACGATGAGAACAGCGACATGTAAGCGCCGAGATTGGCGTGGGTCTTCACCCGCAGGCCGATGATCTTGTTGTCCTTGTCGAAGGCCATTTCCGCCTTGGTGAGATGGTCGCGGCCATGCGCATCGGTGAGGAATGCTTCGGTGCGGTCGCAGGTCCACTTCACCGGACGTCCGGTGCGCTTGGAGGCCCACAGCGCCACCATCTCCTCCGGATAGATGAAGATCTTGGAGCCGAAACCGCCGCCGACGTCCGGCGCGATCACCCGCAGCTTGTTTTCCGCCGCGATATTGTAGAACGCCGACAGCACGAGACGCGCCACATGCGGATTCTGCGACGTGGTGTAAAGCGTGAAATGCTCTTCGGCGCTGTCGTATTCGGCGACCGCCGAGCGGGGCTCCATCGCATTGGGAGAGAGGCGGCTGTTGACGATATCCATCGCCACGACATTCGCGGCCTTGGTGAAGGCCTCGTTGGTCGCGGCCTCATCCCCGATAGTCCAGTCATAGATGACGTTGCCGGGCGCTTCGGGGTGAAGCTGCGGCGCGCCGGGCGCGATCGCCGCGCGGATGTCGGCGGCAACCGGCAGTTCCTCGTACACGACCTCGACCGCTTCGGCGGCGTCGCGCGCCTGATTGCGCGTTTCCGCAATCACGACCGCAACGGCATTGCCGACAAAGCGCACGACTTCCGGCGCCATCGCCGGCCATGCACCCATCTTCATCGGCGTGCCGTCCTTGGAATGGATCATCCAGCCGCAGATGAGATTGCCGATCTTGTCGTCGACAAGCTGCTGGCCGGTGAGAACGTCAACCACGCCCGGCATGGCCATGGCGGCGTCGACATTGATGCTTTTGATTTTTGCGTGGGCGTGAGGGCTGCGGACGAATGACGCATAGGTCATGCCATGGAGGCGGACGTCGTCGGTGTATTTGCCCTTGCCGGTGATGAAACGCTTGTCTTCCTTGCGCACCACGCGCGCGCCGATACCTTCGCTCATAAATCGTGACCCTTTCATAAGAGCCGCCTTGGTCGCGCGGACAGCGCGGGCAGCATTGGTCAATGAATAATGATCGTCGCGGGATTATTCCGCGGCGGCAGCAACCTTCATGCGTCCGGCGGCGTCGAGCACCGACTTGACGATGTTGTGGTAGCCCGTGCAGCGGCAGATGTTGCCTTCCAGCTCATGGCGCACGGTGGTTTCGTCCAGATTGCCCTGATAGCGATGCACGATGTCGATCGCCGACATGATCATGCCGGGCGTGCAGTAGCCGCATTGCAGGCCGTGATTGTCGCGGAAGGCTTCCTGCATCGGATGCAGCGCATCGCCCTTCGAGATTCCCTCGATGGTCGTGACATTGGCGCCATCGGCCTGCCCGACCAGCGTGGTGCAGGATTTCACCGCACGCCCATCGATATGGACGATGCAGGCGCCGCACTGGCTGGTATCGCATCCGATATGGGTGCCGGTGAGACCGAGGTGATCGCGCAGCAGATGCACGAGCAGCGTTCGGTCTTCGACATCGGCCGAAACCGCCTTGCCGTTGACGGTCAACTTCACTTTGGACACTCAGACCTCCCTCAGTTGTTTGCCCTATGTGTTTTTAATTATTCTAATTAACAACCCGCGCGCGGAACTTTGCAATGTCGATTTTGGTCGAAGCCGTCATCCGCCGATCATCTGGCTGTGAGATTCGCGGCGCGCCGTTTTTGTGCAGCGATGTTGCGGGAGGTGTGACTCTCGCAGATGCGAGACGAGCAAAGACCTGCGAGCCCTCTCACACGCGCATACGTTATAATGGCCTGATCCGTTGCCGCCGGGCGGGATTCACCCGCCATCGTGTTGGAACTCCTGATCCATTTCGATGTTGTCTTCGCGTGTGGCCATCATGAAGCGGTGGCCGCGCAGGGGCGAGATCGACCAGAGACGTCCCTTCCTATTGAAAATATTGCCGTTTTCGGGTGACTCACGTCGTTCCCGGCGGCGATCGGGGTGCTGACCAGCGAGGACCGGCACCTCGGGGCTCGCACGCAACCGGTATAAAGGGACGGCGGGATGTCAGTTTTGACAAACATCCATATGTCCCCGGCGCAGACCTCTTCGCCGACACGGCCTGCCACCGCAGCCCTCGTCCGCGACACCGTCGAAACAGATATCCCCGCGCGACTGGATGCGCTGCCGTGGGGCGGTTTTCATACCCGCGTCATTCTGGCGCTCGGCATCACCTGGATTCTCGACGGGCTTGAAGTGACGCTGGCGGGCGCGCTGTCCGGTGCATTGAAGGACAGCCCGGTTCTCAGATTCAGCAATACCGATATCGGCATCGTCACCAGCGCCTATATCGCCGGAGCCGTGCTTGGCGCGATCGGCTTCGGCTGGCTGACCGATCGCATCGGCCGCAAGAAACTGTTCTTCGTGACGCTCGCGCTTTATCTCGCCGCCACGGCGGCCACCGCGTTTTCGTGGAATCTCGCGAGCTTCGCCCTGTTTCGCTTTTTGACGGGCGCAGGCATCGGCGGCGAATACACCGCCATCAATTCGACCATTCAGGAACTGGTGCCGGCGCGCTATCGCGGACGCACCGACCTGATCGTCAATGGCAGCTTCTGGATCGGCGCAGCCCTCGGCGCTGTGAGTGCGATCGTGCTGCTCGATCCCGCCGTGATCGATCCCGAGCACGGCTGGCGGCTCGCCTTCCTCACCGGCGCAAGCCTTGGTCTGGTCGTATTCGTGATGCGACTATGGATTCCCGAAAGCCCGCGCTGGCTGATGATCCACGGCCAACCGGAGCGCGCGCAGGAAATCGCCGCAGACATCGAACGATCGGTGATGCCGGTCGCGCGGCAACCTGCGCCGTCCCTGCCGACGATCACGCTGAAAATGCGCACCCACACACCGCTCCGCGAGGTCGCAACCACCTTGTTCCAGACCTATCGCGACCGCGCCATGGTGGGCCTCTCGCTGATGGTGGCGCAGGCATTTTTCTACAACGCGATTTTCTTTACCTATGCTTTGGTTTTGACAGATTTCTTCGGTATCGCGTCCAGCCATGTCGGTTGGTACATCCTGCCCTTCGCGGCGGGAAATTTCCTCGGTCCGCTGCTATTGGGCTCTCTGTTTGATACACTCGGCCGGCGCACGATGATCGCGCTGACATACAGTGTGTCGGGCCTTTTGCTGGCGGTGTCGGGGTATCTGTTCTCGATCGGCGTCCTGAGCGCGCAAACCCAGACGATCGCCTGGATGGTGATCTTCTTCTTTGCGTCGCCCGCAGCAAGCGCGGCCTATCTCACGGTGAGCGAGACCTTTCCGCTGGAGATTCGCGCGCTCGCCATCGCACTGTTCTATGCGATCGGCACTGCCATCGGCGGTATCGCCGGACCGGCGCTGTTCGGCGTGCTGATCGATACCGGATCGCGCGATAGCGTATTCGCCGGTTATCTGCTCGGATCGTTCCTGATGATCGCTGCGGCGGTCATCGCATGGCGTTACTGTATCGACGCCGAATGCAAGTCACTGGAGGAGGTTGCGCGGCCGCTGGCCGCGCAGGATTAGCTGATGGACCATAGTGTGATTGAATTGCCGGCCACGAAGTCTTCAGGCGACGTGCTTCCGGCTCCGGCGGGCATTATGCCCGATCTCGACCGAACGACGCTGCTGCTCGACATCGACGGCACGCTGATCGATCTTGCGCCGACACCGCGCGACATCGTGGTGCCGCCGGATCTCGGCGCCACCTTGCAGGCGCTACACGAACGGCTCGACGGCGCGCTGGCGCTGGTGAGCGGGCGTTCGCTGACCGACATCGACGTGATCTTCGCGCCGCTGCAATTCCCTGCCGTCGGCGGCCACGGCGCTGAAATGCGCCTCTCCATTGAGAACGAGGCCGTTGCCGCGCACGCGCCGCCCATGGACAACGACCTCAAGCGTCGCTTCATCGCAATCTCGAAACTCAGCTCCGGCATCATCTACGAGGACAAGGGTTACTCGGTCGCGCTGCATTATCGCCTCGCGCCGGAATTCGAGCGCGCGATTTACGAGGCGGTCTCAGCGATTCGCGCCGACCTGCCGCAGGCGCCGATCGATGTCCTGCCCGGCAAGTTCGTCTGCGAGATCAAGCATGCGGGCTTCACCAAGGCCACCGGCGTGCGCGAGCTGATGACACACGCGCCCTTCGCGGGACGGAATCCGATTTTCATCGGCGATGACGTCACCGACGAATCCGTGTTCGCCATCATGCCGTCGTTTCACGGCGTATCCTTTTCGGTGAGTCGCCGCGCACACGGCGTCGACGGGTTCTTCAGGGGCCCGAAGGATGTGCGCGCCTGGCTCAAACAGCTCCTTGACGATGAGGCGGTGGCGACCCGATGAACATTCCCCAGGCAATCACAAAGACACAGGTTGAATCCGGCGCGGCCATCGACCACGGCCTTGACCTCGCGGTGATCGGAAACTGCAAGACCGCAGCGCTGATCGATCCGACCTCGCGGCTGGTCTGGTGGTGCTTCCCCCGCTTCGATGCCGATCCCGTGTTCTCGCGCCTGCTCGCGGGCGGCGAAGAGAAGGGCTTCAGCGACGTCGTGCTCGACGGCATGGTGAGCTATGAATCGCGCTATGTGCGCAACACCGCCATTGTCGAGACCATCCTGACCGACAAGAATGGCGGCGCGGTGCGCATCACCGACTTTGCGCCGCGCTTCCGGCAATACGGGCGCATGTTCCGGCCGCCGCAACTGTTCCGCATCATCGAGCCGATTTCCGGCTGGCCGCGCATCACCATTCGCGTGCGACCGACACACTCTTATGGCAAGCCGCTGACCCGGCGCGCGCTCGGTAGCAATCACATCCGCTATTTCGAGGATGAGGCCACGGTTCGCGTCACTACCGACGCGCCGATCGCGATGATCGATCACGAGACGCCGTTCGTTCTGACGCGGCCGATGCACATGGTGTTCGGCCATGACGAACCCTATCCGGGCGACCTTGCGGCGACGGCAAAATCGTTCGCCGAACAGACCAAGGCCTACTGGCTGCACTGGGTGCGGCGTCTTTACATTTCCTATGACTGGCAGGAAGCGATCATCCGCGCGGCGATCACGCTGAAGCTGTCGAATTTCGAGGAAACCGGCGGCATCATCGCCGCGCACACGACGTCGATTCCAGAAGCGCCCGGCTCGGGCCGTACATGGGACTACCGGTTCTGCTGGCTGCGCGACGCCTATTTCGTGGTCAAGGCGCTGAACCGCGTCGGCGCGACTCAGACGATGGAAGACTTCATTGGCTTTACGCTGTCGATCGCGACCAATGCCGACGGGCCGCTGAAGCCCGTCTACAGTGTGGTGCCCAATCTGTCGCTCGAGGAATGGATCGCCAGCGATCTGCAGGGTTATCGCGGTGACGGCCCCGTGCGCGTCGGCAATGCGGCGGTCGACCAGATCCAGCACGATACCTATGGCAGCGTGATCCTTGCGGCGCTGCCGCTGTTCTTCGACCAGCGCCTGCCGACACCTGGCGGCGAAAAGCTGTTTCGTCTTCTCGAACATCTCGGCGAGAAGGCCGCGAAAGTCGCGCTGCAGCCCGACGCCGGCATCTGGGAATATCGCGGCCGGCAGCGCATCCATACCCATTCGGCAGCGATGTGCTGGGCCGGCGTGAACAGGCTCGGCGCGATCGCCACGCGGCTGGGACTGCATGATCGCGCCGCTTACTGGAATTCGATCGCCGATCCGATACACAAGGAACTGATCGAGAAGGCATGGAATCCGAAACGCGAGGCTTTCACCGCCGCGTTCGGCTCAGACGATCTCGATGCCAGCGTGCTGCTGCTTCCCGATCTCGGCGTCTGCGAAGTGAACGATCCCCGCTTCATCAAGACCGTGAAGGCGATGGAGCGCGAGCTGGTGCGCGAGAAGCACGTGATGCGCTACGCGGCCGAGGACGATTTCGGCATGCCGATGACCGCCTTCATGATCTGCCGTTTCTGGCTGATCGATGCGTGGTGGCAGCAGGGACGCCGCGAAGAAGCACGCGAGCTGTTCGAGGATGCGCTCGCACATCGCAATCGTTACGGGCTGTTGTCGGAAGATGTCGATCCGAAAACCGGCGCGCTGTTCGGAAATTTCCCGCAGACTTATTCGATGGCAGGATTGATTCTCACCGGCATGAAACTGTCGCGCAACTGGGAAGACCGCTATTGGCGCAGTTAATGAGCCCTATCATGATACAAGCCGCGCGCATGTGACCGATTTTCGCCTCAAAGCGCCTCGCGAAATTCGGACTATGTCAAGACTATGCAAGGAGACTTTATTCGGCCACCCTTCGCACCATTCGGAACCAGGTTCCATCGCTCTTCACAATTTGACATCAATCCGTCTGAAGCGTGGCGAGGAACCATATTGATGAACAGGTGTTGGTTTCGCGCTGGCGAAGCTAGGGAGGGCCCCTGTGGATCTCGTCGTCGTTTCCAATCGCGTCGCGCGCGCAAAAGCAAATGAGCCTATGACAGGTGGACTTGCAGCGGCACTGCTGCCTGTTGTGGAGAAATCCGGTGCGATCTGGGTTGGTTCGTCGGGGCGGGTTCGCGACAACGCGACCAAGGATTCATTTGCTGAAATCGAAACGCTGGGCACGGGTGCGCTCGCGCTGCTCGACCTGCCGGCTGCGCATTACGGTGGCTATTACGAAGGCTTCGCCAATTCAGCACTGTGGCCGGCGCTGCATTCGCGCACCGATCTCATCAAGGTTTCACAAGACGATTATCAGTCCTATCGCGAGGTGAATGCCTTCATGGCGCGGGCGTTGATGCGCTTTCGCAAGCCGAGCGCCATGTTCTGGATTCAGGATTATCATTTTCTCGCGCTGGGCGCGGAAATGCGCGACCTGGGCGTCCGCAATCCGATCGGGTTCTTCCTGCACACGCCGTGGCCAGCGCGGCGCGTCATCTCGGGCGTGCCGCATCATCGCGAGTTGGTCGAGGCGATGCTGGCTTATGATCTGATCGGCTTTCAGACCGACGACGACCGCGAGAACTTCGCGAACTATCTACGACTGGATCTCAACCTCGATGTCGATCATGGCGTGGTGACGTCGCGCTTCGGAACATCGCGCCTTGCAACCTTTCCGATCGGCATCGATGTGGACGGCTTCGCCGCGCAGGCGCAACGCGCCGCGTCGCATCCGGATGTCTCGCGGCTGCGCAAGAGTCTGCATGGCGAGCGGCTTGCGATTGGTGTCGACCGCGTCGATTACTCCAAGGGCCTGGTCAACCGCATCAGCGCGTTCGACCGCTTGTTCGAGATGCAGCCGTCGCTCAAGCGCACTGTTTCGCTGCTGCAGATCGCGACGCCCTCGCGCGGCGGCATCGAAGCCTACAGCAGTCTCCAGGACGCGCTGTCGAAGCAGGTCACCGATGTCAACGGCCGGCACGGCGAGGTGGACTGGGCTCCGATCCGCTATCTCAGCAAAGGCTTCAGCCAGACCGTGCTGGCGGGCTTCTATCGCGCCGCGCAGGTCGGCGTGGTGACGCCGTTGCATGACGGCATGAACCTCGTCGCCAAGGAATATGTCGCCGCGCAGAATCCGATCGATCCGGGCGTGCTGGTGCTGTCGAAATTCGCGGGGGCCGCCAACGAGCTTGATACGGCGCTGCTGGTCAATCCGCATGACATCGACGGCATGGCGCGCACCATCGCGACCGCCCTGTCGATGCCCGCCACCGAGCGGCGGATGCGTTGGGAAGCGATGATGGCCAAGCTGCGGGCCGGCACCATCCACGACTGGTTTGCCAGCTTCATCGCCGCGCTTGAGACCACCCAAGCGAGGATCGGACCGAATCTGCCCTCCGCGATGGTCCGCCCGCTCCGCGCCGTGGGCGCGCCGGTCTTCCACTGAAGCGCCACCCGCACTCTCTCTCGCGGGGAAATAGCCAAGTTATTCTATATATTTGCAGAATATTCGCCCTGCGCCCAACCCGTCTCTTGCAAATCGTCGCACATGCCTTCATGACAGGCGCGCTGGAGAGGTGGCCGAGTGGTTGAAGGCGCACGCCTGGAAAGTGTGTATACGGGAAACCGTATCGCGGGTTCGAATCCCGCTCTCTCCGCCAGAATCCATTCGCCCATAATCTCAATACTTTATGGAACGCGAAGGGCTTCCTTCCGCGCTTACCGGAAGTCCAGCCCGGACCAAGTCTGACTCATTTGGGCGGCGTATCGACCTGCTCGCCCGCAAAGATCATGACCACGACAGCGACTGAGAACATCGACAACCGGAACAGCGAAAACCTCGCAGGCATCTTCTGGATGATCGCCGCCATGGGCGCGTTCGCGCTCGAAGACGCGTTTGTGAAGGCAACGACCTCGCACTTGCCTGTCGCCGAAGTGCTGGTGCTGTTCGGCCTCGGTGGCGCGTTGCTGTTTGCCGTGATCGCGGTCGTCCGGCAGGAAACGCTCTTCAGCGCCGATATCCTCTCGCGCGCGATGTGCGTGCGCGCATGCTTCGAAGTCACCGCGCGGTTGTTCTTCATTCTCGCGCTCGCGCTGACGCCGCTATCGGCCACCACGGCGATCCTTCAGGCCACGCCTATCGTTGTCGTGCTTGGCGCGGCGTTTCTATTTGGTGAAAAAGTCGGGTGGCGGCGATGGTCCGCCATTCTCATCGGCTTCATCGGCGTCTTGATCGTCCTGCGGCCGGGAGCCGAAAACTTTTCAGCGCTGTCCATCCTGGCGTTGATCGGCATGGTGGGCTTCGCAGGGCGCGATCTGGCCAGCCGCGCCGCCCCTCGCTCCATCGCGACATCCGTTCTTGGCTTCTATGGCTTTATTGCAATCATCGTTGCCGGAGTGCTCTATGCCCTGCTCTGGGAGCACAGAGCTTTCGTGTTTCCCGATGGCGCGGCGGCGATGTTTCTTGCGGCGGCCGTCACCGTCGGCATTTTCGCCTATAGCGCGCTTATGAAAGCCATGCGCACCGGTGCGGTCTCCGCCGTGACGCCGTTTCGCTATACACGGCTGTTATTTGGCGTGACGCTCGGTGTTGTGGGGTTCGGCGAGCAGCTCGATCCTCCGATGATCGCAGGATCGCTCATCATCGTCCTTGCAGGAACTATCATCCTAAAACCCTCGTCCGGCCGCTGACGGCGAGAATCTGCCGGAAAGGCTCAGACCTTTTCGCACTTCGAATCCGAAGATGTGTCAGTCGAAAGACCCGCCAAGTCACCGATGTCTTCCTTGAATTCTGTCCATCGGGACAAATACACGGCCGGATCGCGCTTCTGAATGGAACGCTGGAGCCGGTCCGCGGCTCTTTTCGATAACAACGGTCGGAAAATCAAAATCAGCTTAAGGAACTCACGCTGAAAGGCCCATTGGAGCGGTTCCCATGGCCGGCGATAAGAGCGCAGAAGCGTGTCTACGAGACGATCCGCCTCGATTGTAACCTTTTCCGCAGTGCTTCTCAGTACGCCCAGGTCCTCGTGCAGATATTGAATATCCGTGGGCGAGTATGAAGCCTTCGCATCGGCTGCCTCGCGCGGCTTCAAAGCCAGGCGGGCCTCGACATCGCGCCTGCGCGCGCTGACGGCTGACATCTCCTTGCCGCTCGCGGGCTCCCCCGACAGACCAAGCGATCGGACAAGCATCGGCTTGAGTGCCTCTTCCTCAAAGCGTGTCGTCTCGATCCACTCCTCAAGCCGCTCCTTGAGATAAGGCATTTTCTCCTGAGCCCACGAAATCGTCGCGCTCAGCGCGCCAACTTCGCTGACGACACCGGCCTCGGTCCCTAACACCGTCTCGTACATTCCCCGCATCTTGTCCATGGACGTATACCCGCATTCGCAGCCCATCATGATCAAGGGAACGGTCCCTCGCCGCACGGCCGCATGTGCAAGATGCATTCGCCCTGTGATCAGAAGATCAAGAAATTTCATAAGCACGATGTTGTCGAAGTACGAAGAGGACGAATC
This sequence comes from Afipia sp., assembly GCA_017308575.1. GTDB lineage: Bacteria > Pseudomonadota > Alphaproteobacteria > Rhizobiales > Xanthobacteraceae > Afipia. Next base: position 600,229 of record JAFKEQ010000001.1, on the reverse strand, counting down.
GTGGATTTTGAATCTGTCTTCGCCGATCCGTTCCTTCAGAATTTCGGCAGAGAATTTCTGATACGTGTCGTCCGAAGGATGATTGTCCCACTCCCTGTTGTCATTTGAAACGAGGACAAAGCAGGCCTCGGGAATCGCCTTCAAAATCTCATCGATGACATTCTTCACCAGCTCGACACGCGCGGCGGTGTTATGACGATCCGAAAACGAGCGAAACATATGTTCGCTGAAATTCAGGCCGATTATTTTACCGCCGCGCTCGCGTGCTTGGGCGAGCCAGGCCGCCATGTCGGAATCACAACTACGGTTCTGCAAATCCGATGGAGCGGCGAAATAAGACAAGTCTGGAAAGAATTCCGCATCCGTTCCGACTTGAGCAAAATAGCTCTCAAGTGACCTGAGATCGCGAAGGAATATGTCTGCCCCCGACAGACTTTTCATTGCGCGCACAATCAGCGGATGAACATCGGACCGGAAAGAACAGACGATCGCGCCGCGCGCTCCGCGCGATATTGCTTTTTTCAGAAAGCTCAACCGTTCAAGCGAGCCCTCTGGCCCAACGGTTCCATCCATGACATCTGCGCCGACCACAAGGACCGCGTCAGTCGGCCGGATGTGCGGGAGAAAGTCCGCGAAGGCACCCTGCTGCTCGGTGACATGTGACAGATCACGGCTTCTTTTTAAAACATCTGTCCAGAGAGGCCCCGGCTGAGGATTGAGCAACTGGACCGGAACGGAATCCACAATCCGCAAAGCTCCGAGATGCATGCCCTCGTCTCCCTTGCTTCCTGGAGACGCGGGCGAGACGAGAATGACCCGATCCGCCTTCGGACGTGCAGCGTGTTGTTCGCTCAGATCGAAATGCTCCATGCCAATCCTTATTGTTGTTTATTGTGCCCGGCGAAGCAGAACGGTTGGCCAACCGGTAGATTCCCCCTCTCAGGGAAAGTCCTCCAATATCATCGCGGCTATCAATTCTTATAACGATTGTGCGATCGCTATTCGATCGGAGCAATAACGGTTTGGACGGATGCAGTCCATTCAACTCACGTTGAGCACGATGGAACCGCCCGTGGTCATGGATACAGGAATGACATTATCCGCACCAAATCGCTCGGAAAATTGTGGATGGAGAGATGGATCGGCCATGAACAATACGAATCCGCCGCCACCCGCGCCGAGAAGTTTTCCGCCCCATGCGCCAAGTTCTTTTCCAGCCATATAAATTTCGTCTATCGATGAATTTGAAACCGTGGTTCCCAATTGCCGTTTCAATTTCCAGCTTTGATCGAGGAGATCCGCAAACCTCATCAGAGCCGCCGGATCGTCGCCGTCCTGTTCCAGAATCCGGGCACCGACCTTGGTCATTTCATACATGTCGTTCAGATAGCCAAGATTGAGTCCCGCAGACGTCCGGCTTTCCTGCTCGGTGGTAATATCGGATGCGTTGCGCTGAACACCCGTGTAGACCAGAAGAAGCGAGGCATTGAACAATGCGAGGCGCTGCGTCGTCAGCCGCAGCGGCTCGATGGAAATCGAGTCTCCGCTGAATTCATAACGGGAAAATCCGCCGAATGCGGCATGCACTTGATCCTGGACACCGACCTTTTCCTTGAGCACGACCTGCTCCATATCGATCGCGTGTCGTGCAAGTTCATACTGGGTCAATTCAGTCCCTCGCATCCGGTGCAGGAGATTGATGAACCCGACCGTGAAGGCCGAGGAACTACCGAGGCCGGTGCCTCCGGGCAAATCCGACATCGTGGCAATGTTCAAAGGCTGATACCAGCGATAGAGCTTCAGCGCCTCGCGAATGACCGGATGCCTGATGGCATCGATCTCGTCGACGCTCTCGGTCGTGCGGTACGTCACACGGAATTTCTGTTCCGCGATCGGTGAGAGCGGCAGCGCCTGAATGAAAACGTATTTATCAATCGTTCCGCCCAGCACAGCGCCGGGACGCGAATTGAAATAGGCAGGGTAGTCCGTTCCTCCGCCGAAAAAACTGGCACGAAGAGGCGTTTTACAAATCCACATCAGCTAAGTCCCGCCCGGTTCGCCGAGTTCACGTTTCAGGAGAGCAAGAAGCGATCCTCCGCCGTATCGCATGCCTTTGATCCCCGCAGCGGCCGCTGTATTCATATCGCTTTCCGCATCGCCTATCATCAGCGATCGGGACGAATCGACCGGCCACGCTGCCATCAGATCGGCCAGCATTCCCTTGCCCGGCTTCCTGCGCTCACACGTCTTGCGATATTCGGCGACAACGCCATCCGGATGATGCGGACACCATTCGAAAGCATCGATGTGCGCGCCGATCTCGAACAGCGCAGCTTGCATCTCTTCATGGAACTTCACGATAGCGGCTTCCGAATAGAACCCCTTGGCAACGCCCGCCTGGTTTGTCACCACAAAAACATAAAAGCCCTTCGCATTCGCATAGGCGACGGCCTCTTGTGCATCCGGCATCCAGTGCAGGTCTTCGACACGATGGGTGTGGCCTACGTCCCGATTCAGCGTGCCGTCGCGATCGAAGAAAATTGCCGGCCTCCTGCGCGCGGCCTGCAATTCGGTCTGCGCGCTTCGGTAGCTGTCCGGAACGCCGATATCGACGAAATAGCGGCTTTCTCCCGCCGACGCGCAAAGCACTTGTCCTCGCGCAACAGCGGCAGGAAGAATCTCGCGCTCCAGCGAGACGGCTTTGGCCGACGGCACCTCGACAATCAGCTCCCGCCGGAAAATATAAACGCCCGCATTGATCAGTTGCGCACCTTCTGCGAGGCGTGAGCCCTTTTCCCGGAAAGCCGCTACTTTTCCGTCACGCGTTTCGACAATGCCGAACCGCTCGGCATTCTTGACCTCATGAAGAAGAAGTTGCGCGAGAGCGCTGGGATGATCGTCGCGATTCCTTTCCCATGCGCGGGAAAATTTTGTAAGATCGGCATCGATCCAGGAATCGCCGTTTGCCAGCAGGAATTCCGGATCAAGAGCATCCAGCGCGAAACGCAGAGCGCCTCCGGTGCCCAACGGCTCAGGCTCGACAAGAACGCGAACCCGCGCGCCGAACATGGTTCGATCCTGATACGTCAGCATCTGATCGCCGTGGCGACCGGCCAGAAGCAGGATTTCCTGAAATCCATATCGCACGATTTCCTGAATCAGGATGTCCAGAAACGGCACGCCGTTCACCGGCAGAAGCGGCTTTGGCGTATTCGCGGTCAGTTCGCCCAGGCGCGTGCCGAGCCCGCCGCACAAAATTACGGCCTGGCGAAGCACAGCGCGCCCTCAACAAATGCTTGGATAGTGTGCATCTTCAAAAGCACCAAAGACACTCTCGCTGTTTCCGCTGGTGGAAAATCCGACACGCTCGCCACTCTGCGGCATCTCACGGATCGCTTGCGACGGACCATCAGGATACCACAGAGATCATTTCGTTCGTTTCGACTGTTCCAGCCGTCTGCGCCACTCCCAAGGTTGAGACGGATCGCCGACAGGCTGGCGCGCCGCGATTGCGTAGAAGTCTGAACGTCGGCGAACCGGGGCGAAGGTTCGTTACGTTTAGAAATCCCTGCTATTACGAATTAGTTTAATCGCAGCGGGGCTTAAACCACCAGGCTTCGTTGAGCTGATGGTTCGTCGATGAAGCAATCAGCGACGAACAAGGCTTCACGCATCACCGTTCACGGTGCCCGACAGCCCACGCAGTTGGACTAGTCATTAACTGCAGCCCCATTCTCACACATTCTTTCCAACGTCTCTGAATCCATACGGCTGAAGAGATAACCGCCTTTTCCCGGCTGCGCCGTTTCAGCGGTGAGCTGCAAACATCTCGATTCCTATCATCTGATCCTTTCAATTTTTGCAGAGGAAGTCTGAGCCATGACACCCGCTATTTCGAAGTCCAGCCTGCTGACGGCGTTGCCTTCGCGGCACTGTTCGGAGGCGTGATCGTTGCGCTGCATCTCGCGACAGGAGGCGGCTTGAGTGGACCGACCAGCATTCCGGACTGCGACGCCAACGTGACCCGAACCCTCTGGAAGACTCCTTGCAAGAATTCTCCTCATGCCGCCATGGGACTAAAATTGCTCAAGATCGGCGAGATGGCCAAGGCAGGGAAATGATGCGCTTGATGCAAATGGCGAGGTTCGCTCGCGCGTCTGTGTCGCCGATGTTTTCACGAACCTCGGCAGGAAGCCTGTGTACTTCAACCTGTCCTGGGCGGATGCCAAAAAGAACGAGGTCTATCTCGAAGCACCCATGCTGCCGTTCTGACCCGGACGGCGAGCATAGAAATTCCACGGCGGCAGTAAACACTGCCTTACACTTTCAAGCGTAAGCCGTTGAACCATTTAACGGCTTACGCGGACAATCATGCCCCGCTTCCGAAAAGGTCCGGAACCGCTTCCAAAATCGTTCCTGAGACGCCGCCACCAAGGCCAATAACCCGTATCCGCCAGCAGTACGCGAGTATGGGGCAAAGTATGGGCCGAACCAAACCCACTACTGAAAAGAGTCGACTTACTGGGATTTCTGAGGGACTTTGGCGGAGAGGGAGGGATTCTCAGCCGGTGGCCGCAGGCACCCAAGAAAACCCCTAAAACAAGGCATTTCCGGAAGACCGGCGTATTTTTTGTGGCCACCACTGTGTACCACATTTTCGCCGGAGACAAGTCTCGCCAGGATCCCAAGTCCCAATCCGGATGCGCGTCGACAGCCTGCTGGCCCGCATCCGTTTGCCGTCACGGCGAAGGCCGCCGGAGCGCCTAGCTGGTCGCAGTCTGAGGAGGGCTCGTCTCTGCTGCGTAGACGTCCTTGAAATCGACATGGCCGGCGAGAAGATCCGGTCGATAGGGTTGCTCCTTGTCATAGACGAGGACGCGGGTTTCCTTGAAACGCCGCATGACCGAGGGATGATAAGTGGCCTTGGGAACGATCTTCCGCGCCTTTTCCTTCCACTTCAGTCGCCAGAACAGCAGCCGCACGCCAGTCCTGCATTCGTCGTGCTGCTGCCCGGTATGGCGGCCGTAGGTCGACAACAGGTTTTCGTTGACCAGCAGGCCCGCCTTCTTCGCCTGGTTCGCCATCCACTTGAGTGCGATGTCCGACAATCTGGATTCGTTTTCGGGATAGCTGCCCCCGACGTCCGAATGGTTGCCCGCGAACCATAGCTGCCTCAGATACGCGCCTTCCTCGACCTCCCGGTTGGGGGGATCCGCATCGTTCGCCCAAGGCACGCGGTCGAAGTCAGCTCGCCGTTCGTCGAGGGAAAGAGCGTGGCGTGCGTACCGGACTTGCGGATTTAGGTGACGATCGAAAAACTTCATCTGCACGTTCGTCAGATGCACCGTTTGCCACCATTTGAAACCGGGTACGCCGAACGAGACCTTGAGCCGCAGCAGATAGTACGATGCGAGACCCGCGAAGCCGACGGCGGCAACGGTCTCGACCCACGTCATCCAGAAGACGAAATCGTATCGTGTGAGAAACCATGCAAGGAGCGCCGACAATCCGCATACGATGACGGCAGCCGCCGTCCATAGCCAGGGAACGAGCGACGAACTGACGCCGATCGCGGCGACGGTGTCCCACACGCCGATGAAGTGCGGCACGGCGTTGGAGACGCCGGCTTCCTCGGAGGCATAGCGTTGCCTGAACTGATCGCCAAGCACGGCGCGCTGCGCCTTGAGAGACCTGGTGCGATCCGTCGCGTTGTCTTCGTCCCTGTCCGCCGCCCCACTGCCATGTCGGTAGACGCGCTTCACGGCTTCGGTCGCGACCGCCTTCAGCGTGTCGGGGTCCCGCAGGAGCGGGGAACCGTCCGGCATCCGGGTCGGGATTCCGCACAAGCCGAGCACGCCGGCAAGGCAGCGGACCGTATACGCGCCGCGGCTGAAGCCGAACAGGAAGATGCGGTCGCCGGGACGCCACAGGCGCATGAGAGCGGCGTAGCAATCGACGAGGTTGCCGGTGATCCCGAGGCCGGTCACGCTGCTGAGGCCGTTGTAGACGCGACGCATGACGGGGACCTTGATGTCGTCGCCGGCCAGCTTGGAGCCGAGGCCGGGGTCGTAGAACGCCAGTTGATGATCCGGATCGATGATCGTGTCCGGACCGCAGCGCGTCGCTCTGAAGAGCTTGTAGACGTTGCTCCTGAATTCATCGACCTCGACGCCGCCGGCCTGCCCCGTGCCGTCAGAGAAGACGAGGATGTTGCGGCCGGAAAATGCGGGCATCCGGTACGGGGTGTCGTCGTCGTCCCACCTGTCCGGCACGATAGCGCCGGAGTCTGCTGCGGGTCTCCTCTCCGAGACCGTCATGGCCGTCATGCTCCTTGTTCGGTGATTGGCCGGGACACGCGCTTCCTGGATGTCTTCGGTGCTGCAGGACCCCTTTTCGAATCCTTGTTCAAGTGCGGCGAACGCGTGGAGAGCAGCAGTTGTCTCGCGTAGGACCGGGAAGCTTCGAACACTCCCTGCTCCGTCACGAACAGAGCAAGGTAGGCTGCATGGATCAGGGCGATCAGGATCACCACCAGCAGCCTTGCATCGAAGCTGTTCGCGAGATCGACCGGCCACCGGTACCAGAAAATCCCGATGCAGACGAGGATGACCACTGCGTTGATAAGGAACGCGGGCCGCTTCAGACCGAGCAGGTTGCGGCGGAAGCCGTAATCGACATTCTCGTTGAAGAGGATGTCGAACTTCTTCCTGTTCCGGGTGTTCTCGCGCAGCCATGCGGTCCCGCGCTCATAGAAGGCGTCCGCGGCTTCGGGATCGGCGGTTTCCTCGTCGCTGGACGGAGCGGCTTCGCCCAGCTTCCGAGCGATGAATGCATGGAAACCGGACTTGGTCGCCGCGTCGTACGTTGGGTCGCGATGCCGCAACGTCACCGTCGTCGGCAGACCGCACATCTTTTCGATGATCGCCGGCTCGATCGCCCGGCCGCGGCGGCGCGCCACATCGGCGAATACGCCGAACAGGACGATGAGCGCGGTGCCCGCGATCAGGTTCGTCAGCGCGATGCCTCCCCATGCGATGAAGATCGCGACGAACGCGAAGGCGGGCGCTCCGCCTATCACCGCAGGAACGAGTCGGGCACGCATCGTGTAGGCATCGATCGGGTACTTCATCGCGTTGCTCCGTCTTCGAGAACCTTCGGTGCGGCGGCCTCCGACAGCGCTTCGGCGGTGAAGTGCGTGTAGCCGGCCGGCGTGTGAATGAGCATCAGCAACGGGAAGAACTGGCTGACGCAAAGGAGCGCGGCGGTCCTCAGGTCGAGTGCCGATGGTCCGCTCGGGACCAGGTGATTGTGCCAGGTGCCGAGCGCGTAGAGAGCGCCGCCGGATCCCTCGATGAGGTCGCGCAGCACCGGGCGCAGACCTTCAGTACCGAGGACGAATTCGTCGCGCGAGAATTTGCTGTCGGGCGGGGCCGGCAATACGTCGACCACGTGGAAGGTGTCGCTTACGTCGGAATACCGCCCGATCAGGATGCCGCCGGTCTCGGTGTCTCGGCGTGCAGCGACCGCGTCCCGGATCTGCCTGTCGGCGTCGGGGCCGAGACGCACCTCGCTGATCCCTTCCTTGCTGACGACGATCCGCGGCGCGACCTCGCTCCGCTGCCATGTCTGGCTCAGGCCGTCCTCGGCGATCCTGCCGATCGACAGCTCGCCTGCTTCCGGCAGCCCCTGCCGCTGGAGCTGCATGATCCGCTCCGCCATCGGCGCGCTCAGTGCCGAAAGCCGCGCATCGGAGAGCGGCAGCGTCGCGGCCGAGCAGCCCTGTCCGATCGCGATGGCCTCGGCCGCCGTGTTGAAGACATCGGCCCGCAGGCCGGCGTCGGCGTTGATCTGGCGATAGGCTTCGCAGATCAGGTCGGTCGAGGAGGGATTGGCACACGGCCCCTCGACGGACACCATCGCGACGCTGCCGATGCCGAGGACGCAGGCCTCGATCAGGCGCGGACGGTTTGCTGCGACGTCGGCCATGACGAGCGCTTCGCGGACGCTGGCCGACCCTGTCGTGTTCACCACCGCGAAGCTGTCCGGCGCGACAACCGATGCGATCGACCGCTCCGAGAACGCGAGGCTGACCACGTCAGTCTGATGGGGAGCCGCCATTTGACGGAGCGGCGCCAGCGATTCCGCCAGATGGTGCGCCTTCGGCACGAACCAGAAGCTCTCCACCTTGCTGTCGGAGGGCAGCGTCCCGTGCCGGGCGAAATTGTGCGGCTGCATGTCGGCGCTATCGACGACCGAGGCTGGCCCCCGTCCGGACTTCGACAGATGCACGGCGACCTTGGAGCCGACGCTGCCGCAACCGATCAGCGTCCAGGGACGGACGGCATCGCCGGCATCTCCCGCCGCGCGCCGGAGCAGACGGGACGATATCTCGTCGCGGTGCATCGCCGTCCGAACCGCCGTGTCGCTTCCCGGCGTCAGGGCCTCGGCCTTCCGCAGCTCGACCACGTAGGGGCAGATCTCGATCGGGGAGCCCGTGCCGATGACGTCGCACGGGCGCCTCGCCAGCAGAAGCACCGCGACCGGCTGGCTCTTGCGGAGCCCGGACCCCGGCATCCGGCTCTGAAGCATCGCCAGCTTGGGCGCGAGAAACTCGCGGCAGCCGAGCGTCTCGGCGCGGGCCAGAAGCTCGTCGATCGTCGTGACGTTCTCCGGCTGGTATTCGCCAGCCACGAACGGCTTGCCGGATGGCAACCTGCCCGACCACGCGACGATCGCATGCGTCGTGCCCGTGCGTGCGTTCGGACCGGCTGGCTCATAGGCCCAGCCATCGGCGAATTTGGGACCGAGCGGCACCGGATCCGCCTGATGCAAACCGATGCGGTAGGTCGTATGCTCGCCTTCCGTGGCTGCGTAGTACCATGCCCGATACACGGCGCACCGGCCGTCGCGGCCGGGCAGCGACGTCAGCCAGTCCGCATCCGCGACCACGAAGTCGTCAATCCCGTCGCGTCGGACCGGCTCCCAACCGTGCTGCGGATCGATCAGTTGAGCCGTGGCGGCCTTGTCCAGCCAATCGACGAGCTGCTCGAACAGGCCCGCCATTCCCCTGACCCGGAGCACCTCTCTCGGCGAGCCGGCGACGAGGCAGGGTTCGGGAAGAGTGCCGGCATGGGCGGGCTGGATATGCGGATGGCTGCGGTTGAAATCGCGCCGCAGCAGGATGCGCGGCGCGCTCAGAGGGTAAGCGGCACTGAACACGAACGACACCGGTTCGACGGCGCGCACGCCGGACGGGCTGACGCCCGCCGCCCGCCATGCGTTCGCAAGCTCGGTCCGGATCTCGACGACGGCGACCGTGACATCGCTCCTCTCGACACGATGCGCCGTCACGCGCTCCACCGAGGGGTGCGCCTCCAGGAAGCGGAGCGCACGCCGCACGCTTACCGGGATCCGTTCGGTCTCGACCTCCGACATGCGGTCATCCATGGGCCAGCGGCTGGCTCCCGATGCCGGTGCCGGCGGCGACGCTCACACCGAACACCGCCCGTTTCAGCCGCGGGCCCGCGGAAGTGACCTCGATCACCAGCGGGTCGTCGCCCGGGCCGTCGGCGACGCACTTGAATTCGCCCTTCACGTCGTCGAGGATGTCGAGATATTCACGCTTGGCGCGGATGCAGGGCGGGTCGCTCTCGTCGTCCACGACCGTCTTGCTGCTGGACACCGCCAGGGCGCCGCTCAGGGCCTGTCCGAGCGCGTTGCGCGCCTTTTGCGACACCTTGGCCTTCTCGCCCAGTTTCGACCAGCTATCATAGGACAGGCTGTGCCAGGAGCAGTGGTGCGGCGCGATCAGCACGTCGTATTCCAGACGTTCCGGCGTCTTCGCATTGCGATCCCAGATGCGGTCCCAGATCGCCACCTCGGCATCCCCGCCGAGCAGGTAGCGCGCCTTGACGGCCTTCGAGACCTTCAGGTCGATGCGGATGATGACGCTGGAATTGTTCTTGGTGAGGACATCCTCCTCCTTGTCGTCGGCCGCGGGCATCGGCGCCAGCAGCCGGGCCTCGAACGACGTGTCGGTCTGGCCGCAGATCTTCGAGAAGACCTCGTCGACCTTCACCAGGATCGCGCCGAGATCGTCCGTCTTGCCGTCGACGTCCTCGCCCAGGATGACGATGCGGTTGCCGTCGGCGAGCGAGCCGTCCGCTCTGTACTTCTTCACGCGCCGGCGCGCCTCGTCGCGCCAGGCTTCCGCGTCCGCGCAGAGCACGTGGTCCTCGTCCTTGGCCTTGGCACGGCGGAACACGATCGGCGACGACCACATCTCGCGGATGATGATCTTGTCGTCAGCCTTCGACCAGGTCGACGGGTCGCCGAGATGGAAATGCTTCTCCAGACCGCGGATGTGATCTGCGTCGGGATGGGTGTTGAGGAAGGCGTCCACGAACAGCCTATCCTTGTCGTCGCGGTCCAATCTCTTGCGGAGCTGCTTGGCGACGTCCGGCGTGTCGTCGTCCTCGTCGTCGGCGGCGCACCGGATGTTGATGTCCGCAAGGATCCGGCGACCGGACTCCAGCTCGATCAGCGTCATGTCTCCGTTGTCGACTTTGAAATGTGATGTCTTGACTGCCATCGTGGTCCTCATGATCCGTCAGTCCGTTCCCGACCGGCGACGGCTGACGGTGATTCCGCCCATCGCACCGTTCGGCCGGAGCCGACGGTTGTATTCGCCCCAGGGTTGCTCCAAGAAGGCGGTTCCTATTGACCTATGCGGGGCCGAACCCTGCCCGCGGACATGCGCCAAAAAAATAATCAGCGAGCATGTCCGAGCCCGCCGCAGCGCGCCGCATGGGAGAGGAGGGGGAACGCTTGCAACGCCAAGACCAGAAGGCCGTCCGATCCCGCCAGGAGGTGGAGGCCGCGATCTGCGGCCTCAGCACCGCCGAATGGGCGAGGATCGATTCCGTCGCGAGGTCGTTCTCGTTCGGGACGGGATGGGAGTCAGACGACCTGTCGCAGGAGGCCGTCTTCCGGACGTTGCGGGGCACCCGGAATTGTCCGGTGGAGGTCGATGTCGTGAAGCACCTGATCGACACCATGAGCAGCATCGCGGACGGAGAGAGGGAAAAGGCGCACAATCAGCTTGTGCATCTGCCCACCGTCCAGGCGGGGATCGAGGATGGGATCGACTCGCCCGCAGCGGAGTGGTCGGCGGAAGAGCAGAAGGCCTACGACGACGGGCGGAACGAAATCTTGGCGATTTTCGACGACGATACCGTGGCGCGCGATCTCGTCGAGGGTATCCTGGCCGAGTTCGATGCCGATCAGCTCAAGGAACTTACGGGACTGGACGGCACAGCCTATGCAACCAAGCGAACCCTGATACGGCGCAGACTTCTCAAACTCCGTCCCAAGGGATACCGGACATGACCCGCGGAAAGCAGAGACAGAGCGGTTTCCGAGGCATCGGACGGCACTTCGTCGAAGACATCATGGAGGCCTCAGACGACGAGATCCTCGCCCAGTATGCCGAAGACATCGGAGAGCCCGAGGCGAACGCCGCGCGGATGCGCGCGATGGTCGAAAGAACGGTTTTGCTGGCGAACAAGGATAGGCTTCACGCCGCCCGCGCCGGCGCGTCCGCGAACAAGACGACCCAGCCTCAGCCGGTCATTCCCATAGCCGAGGCACGGGAACGGCTGCGGCAGGCCCTCGCCTCCAATGCCCACGACGACAGTTTCACGCTGGCCGCCCGCAAGGAAACCGAATTGTCGGACGCCGACGTTCTCGACATGCTGCAGGCCATGCGCGAACTGGGGATCATCAAGTGAGGCCGTGTCTGTGACGCCGGCCGAAGTCCTGCTGCGCGAACTCGGCATCACGTCGCCGGCCGAGATAGATCTAGAGGCGATCGCGCATCACGTGGGCGCCCGCGTCAGATATTGCCCTTTGAACGGCTGCGAAGCGCATATTCTAGGGCGCGGCGGCAAGGCGATCATCACCGTGAAATCCGGAAGCTCGGCACGCCGGAAGCGGTTTTCGATCGCGCACGAACTCGGTCACTGGCGCTTCCATCGCGGCAAGACGCTGGTCTGCCGGGTCGACGAATATCGGCCGCGGGAAGCTCAATCCGCCGAGAAGGTGGCGGATGGATACGCGGCCGACCTCCTGATGCCGCGTTACCTTTTCGAGCCGCTGGCCCGACAGGTGGGCACGTTCACGTTCAAAACGATCGGCGAACTGGCCGAGACCTTCAAGACGAGCGTCACCGCGACCGCGATCCGACTCGTCGAACTCGGCCATCTTCAAGGATTCGTGGTGTGCCATACGCCTCGCGGGCGAAAGTGGTTCGCGCGGGCACGGAGCATCGACCGGGCGTGGTTGCCGCGGGACGACCTCGACCCAAAGAGCTCCGCATTCGGCGTGCAGTTCGGAGGCCGCCCCGACGACACGGCGCCACGCAAGGTGAGCGCGGCGACCTGGCTCAACCGCTTCGATGCAAACCGCTTCGATGTCCGGGAACAGACCATCCGGACGGCCCGCGACGAGACCCTCAGCCTGGTGCTCGTGGACGAGAAGGCCATGCTTGCAGCAAAATAGCGTCAGGGATCATCGTTGCCCCAAAAGAAAAGCCCGCCATCGCTGGCGGGCTTCCCTTTATACCTGCCACCCGATCCATGGCTTGTGATACTCGCCCCCTATGGGCCGGCCTCATCTGGCGCTCGCTCGGACCTGTGCAGCTTTCACCACACCTGATGTTTTATGACCGTAAGGCGTAAATACGGTCATGGTGTTTCCACCAACGTACCCGAGAATATCTGCCGTCCGGCGTCCCAAGTCAAGGAGAGATCTCAGCGAAATTTCCTATACTTACGGGAACTATAAGCCGCTGAGGAAACAGGCCGCCCTATCTATCTTGCAGCCTGTCTTGGCCGTCAACAGCTCGATCATGGCGGAAAGCGAAGCCCCGGACGACATGATGTCATCGACGACCAGTACGTTCTTTCCGCTGATATCGGGTGCTCCACCGCCGACTTCAAACGGATCGAAATACCGCCGTATTTTGGGTCCGATTTCTTTCATCGAAGCCAGTTGTCCGGGCTTCATTTGCCGCCAAGTGTGCATCTGACTCTTGTAGTCCTTTTCGCGCTGACCGCCTAAATTTTTAGGAATACTGTCTCCGTACTGCGCCAGCATCTCGGCTACGGTCTTTTTCCTGAGAAACCCGCAGCCCAGATACGGCGTGCCCGTCACCTGACACACCATCTGGGCAAATTCTTCGGAAAAACCGTAGCTCGACGGCATCGGCATGACATAGTCAGTGCCCTGAAGCTCCGTGCATTTCTCCAGAATTTCGCGCGCTCGCGCCATGATCTGCGTGCGGTACATCGCCACGATGTTGTAGCCGCCCATACCTTTCAGTGCATAGATGAGAGGATTGCCGTCGCGATCGAGATCGCCGGTCTTGTTCCTGCGGAAGACGTGGTGGACGGTCACGCCACCCAGCTTTTTCGAGGTCGGATTGGCGTCCAGCGAGGTGTTCACGCGCTTTTCGTGCGTCTGATCGTGCGCGACGAAGTTGTCGCCGGATATGTTGATACCCATCGTTTCCCCGGTTTCCGCGAGCGGGACTGTAGAGGCCGCGGAATGGTCCAAGTCAACCTTGCGGAACGATTGGATCGGCGCGATCTCGCCATGTGCTGTGGATGCCCGACCGACTCTATGACCTCCCCGTCGAAATCGGGTCTGCTGACGCTCCTTTTGCTCACGGACGGCATAGGTCATGATTTAAAGCTGTGGGGGCGCCACCAGAGCGGCGGCTGCCGACGAGGGATAGGTGGGCGCGCGCAGATCGTCCGACTGATCGTGCTTGTCGCCGTCATCCGCGATGATCGAGGGGCCGCAGCTTCCTGGAGCGCTGCCGGCGGCGAAATTCGTCTATGTCGCGGGAGGTCGATCGGAGTCAGTCGTCTTCGCGGGACGCGGACGCGACCGGTAGCCGCCCCGGAAAGCCGGCGATCTGCCCGTCTCTCCGGCCGAAGATATTACCGGCTTCTGGACATGAATTCAGACAACCGCAGAGGATTTCAGCCTCGGTCCGCATGAGCGGATGTTCGTCGCCGAGGGATATTTCGAGCGCGAGGCCGGTGCTGTCGTCGACGACACTCCAACCGCGAGGTCCTTGCACGACGCGGAAACGCTTCGATGCCGCACGGGGCCCATCGCCGGAGCGCGCCGTCACGACGCGCGTCCGGGAAATGAAGATCGCCACGGCGCCGTCATCGACCCTTGGGCCCGCCATTGTATGTCCAAGCTCCTGCGCGAGCCTTGGGTGCGCTGCCGTCGGACCGGCCATCGTAGGCGAAGGACTGCAGCGGGCTGGCGGAGCCGACCGCCTGGCTCTGCTGCCGAATTTCACCCGGCCAGTAACTCTTGTCCGTGATCGTGGAACCTGCATTGGCCGCAGCGGAAAACGAAACGGCGGAGGCCAGGACGGCCGAAACGAGCAACTTCTTGCGTGACATGTTCGAACTCCATTCGTTGAAGAAAGCGGGTTCATCGCGCTTTCACAGATGAGTTCGCAGGCTGAAGACGAACGGTTACAGGCTCGCGCATCCGTGATCCCGATCCACTCACCACCTCAGCAGGCGCGGACCGAGTACGGCACCGGCAAGCGTGCACAACAGGATCGTCCCGCCGTACCAGACCGTCACGAAGGGGAGGGAGTCGTCCATGCAGTGCAGCGCGTAGGCCATCGCGCTCACGCCGCCGGCGAACAGACCAGCCGCCGCGCCGGCGAGCCTGAGATCCGTCGGTGCTCCCTTTCTCACGGCCCATATCGTCGCGGCGAAGGGGATGACGGCGATGATCGGTATCGACAGTAGGCACTCCAGCCATTGATCCCCGACGATCATCGCCTCCCAGTGGGACGGGGGCGCGAGAGACAGGTTCACCAGGCCGATGCCCAAGACGACGACGAACGGGACGACGACCAGCACCGGTCTCGTCCTCCGCTCTCCCCCGGGGCGCGCGAGCTTCGTGAGGTAAAGAAATCCGAGCGCGACGATCGTGACCGTGAACGAAAGCTTGAGGACGAGTAAGCCTATGGCTCGAAGGTCTGTGAAATTAGGGCGGAAGCCGAGGACCGCGGCGACGCCAGCCACGGCCGCGGCGACACCGATCATCGCGGCGGTGCCGATCGTCCGCGAGTGTGATCCGCGGTCGATGCGGACATCTCCCGTGCTCAGCAGGTCGAGAAGTTCGTCCGTCTTCACGCGCGCGTCTCCTTCGCGATCAGGGCGGCCAGGCGCTTCAGGCCGCGGTGGATATTGATCTTCACCAACGGCTCCGAGATGCCGCACCGTTCGGCGGCCTCGGAGACGCTGCGGCCGTCGAGTTTCACCGCGACGATCGAGCAGCGCATCTTTTCGGGCAGCAGTCCCAAGATCTGCCCCAGATCCAGGCTGCTCTCGACCGCCGACGGATCGTCGCCGGCCGTCACGTTCTCCGCGGCGTCGATCGGTAGGTTCTTGACGGATTTCCTGGTCCGCCGCAGGTAGTCGATGAGCTTGAAGCGCGCGATGGCTTGTACCCACGGCGTCAACGGTTCGTCGGGATCGTAGGTATGCCGCTTGAGGTGTATCGCCAGAACCGCCTCCTGAACGAGATCCTCAGCTTCGCTTGCCGAACGTCCGGCCCGGACGAGCTTGCTTCTATAGTACGCACGCAGGTGACCGCTCAGCCGACCGAGCAATACGCGATGCGCGGCTGCGTCGCCGTCCAGGCTCGCGAGCATGAGCTTCCTAAGTTCATTTTCAGTGGCGGTCATGACGGGTCCATTGCGATGAGTTCGCAGCGCTGACGTCCGCGGTTACACGCGACCGCGAAAAAAGGCGGAAGCCAACGAAGACCGACGGTGAGCCCGCGAGGTCTCATTCGGCCGCCTGTGATCGGTCGGTCGGAACGGTCCGGCTGGCGTCGGGCGGCGCCTCCGAGACCTCAACTCCCGGCCGTCGAGGCAGCCGGAGACCCTTGACGAGGGCGTAGACGGCCGGAATCACAACGAGCGTCAGGATGGTCGACGAGATCATGCCGCCGATCATCGGCACCGCGATGCGCTGCATGACTTCCGATCCCGTCCCAGTGCTCCACAGGATCGGGATGAGGCCGGCCATGATGGCCACGACGGTCATCATCTTCGGACGGACCCGCTCGACCGCCCCCAGCATGATCGCTGCGTTGAGGTCGGACCGCGTGAACGGCTTGCCGTCCGCCGCCCGCGCGACCTGGATCTCCTTCATCGCGTGATCGAGATAGATCAGCATGATGACGCCGGTCTCCGCGGCGACGCCGGCCAGCGCGATGAAGCCGACGGCGACGGCGACCGAGAAGTTGAAACCCAGCCACCACATCAGCCAAAGCCCGCCGACGAGCGCGAACGGGAGCGACAGCATCACGATCAGCGTCTCGGTCAGGCGCCGGAAGTTCAGGTAGAGCAGCAGGAAGATGATCAGCAACGTGACCGGCACGACGATCTTGAGACGTGCCGTCGCGCGCTCCAGATATTCGAACTGCCCGCTCCAGACCACGTAGTTGCCCGGCGGAAACTGCACGCTGGCGGCGACCGCCGCCTTGGCGTCGGCGACGTAGCCGCCGAGATCGCGATCCCGGATGTCGACGAAGATGTAGACGGCAAGTTGACCGTTCTCCGTCCGGATCGACGTCGGCCCCCGTGTAAGCTTGATCGCGGCGACTTCTCCCAGAGGCACGGTGCCCCCGCCAGGCAGCCCGACCAGGACGTCCCGGGCGATAGACTGGGGATCGCTGCGCAGATCGCGCGGATACCGCAGATTGACGCCGTAGCGTTCGCGGCCTTCCACGGTGGTGGTGATGGTTTCGCCGCCCAGAGCTGAGGACACAGTATCCTGAACGTCGCTGATCATGAGGCCGTACCGCGCCAGCGCATCCCGGTCGGGAACGATGTCGAGGTAGTAGCCGCCGATGACGCGCTCCGCGTATGCGCTCGACGTACCTGGCACGGCCTTGACGACGGTCTCGATCCGACGGGCGAGTTTCTCCATCTCGACCAGATCCGTCCCCAGCACCTTGATGCCGATCGGCGTACGTATGCCGGTCGCCAGCATGTCGGTGCGTGCCTTGATGGGCATGGTCCAGGCGTTGGAGACGCCGGGGAACTGCAGCGCCTTGTCCATGTCGGCGATCAGGCCGTCGACGGTCAGACCTGGCCGCCACTGCTCCTTGGGCTTCAGATTGACGATCGTCTCGAACATCTCGGTCGGCGCCGGATCGGTCGCGGTTTCGGCGCGTCCGGCCTTGCCGTAGACCGAGGCCACTTCGGGGAAGCTCTTGATGATCCGGTTCTGTGTCTGCAGGATCTCCGCCGCCTTGGTCACCGAGAGACCCGGCAGCGTGGTCGGCATGTACATCAACGTCCCTTCGTTCAGACTCGGCATGAACTCCGTTCCGAGCTGCCGCGCCGGCCAAAGGCTGACCGCCAGCGCGGCGAGCGCGAGCAAGATCGTCAGAATCTTGGCCTTCAGCACGCCGCGGATCAGCGGCCGGTAGACCCAGATCAGGAAACGGTTGATGGGATTCCGGTGCTCCGGAACGATCCGGCCTCGCACGAACAGCACCATCAGCGCCGGCACCAGCGTGATCGACAAGAGGGCGGCAGCCGCCATCGCGAAAGTCTTGGTGAACGCCAGCGGGCTGAACAGCCGGCCTTCCTGCGATTCCATCGTGAAGATCGGGAGGAACGAGACCGTGATGATCAGCAGGCTGAAAAACAACGCCGGGCCGACCTCGCTCGCGGCCTCGATCAGGACTTCCAGCCGCGGCTTTTCGGGGGGAGCGCGTTCGAGGTGCTTGTGGGCGTTCTCGATCATGACGATGGCACCGTCGATCATCGCGCCGATCGCGATGGCGATGCCGCCGAGGCTCATGATGTTGGATCCGATGCCGAACAGTTTCATGGCACCGAAAGCCATGAGGATTCCGACAGGAAGCATGACGATGGCGACGAGCGCGCTGCGCACATGCAGCAGGAATACGATGCAGACCAGGGCGACGACGATGCTTTCCTCGGTCAGCGTCCGCTTCAACGTTTCGATCGCGCTATGGATGAGCTCGGAGCGGTCGTAGACCGGGATGATCTCGACGCCCTTGGGGAGCGCGGTCGCCATCTCGGCCAGGCGCCTCTTCACGTTGTCGATGACGTCGAGCGCGTTCTGCCCGAAGCGCTGCAGGGCGATGCCGCTGGCGACTTCGCCGTCTCCGTCGAGTTCCGTGATGCCGCGGCGCTCGTCCGGACCGAGCTCGATCCGCGCGACGTCCTTCAGCAGCACCGGCGTGCCCTTGTCGACCTTGAGCACGATGTTCGACAGATCGGAAAGGCTCTTGACGTATCCTCTGCCCCGCACCACGAATTCGAATTCCGAGAGCTCGACGGTGCGCCCGCCGACGTCCATGTTGCTGCCGCGGACCGCGTCCCGCACCTTCGCCAGCGGGATGTCGAGCGACCGCAGCCGGTTCGGATCCACCACGATGTTGTACTGCTTGACGAAGCCGCCGACGCTGGCGACTTCGGCTACGCCCTCGGCCTTCGCAATGCCGTAGCGGATCGTCCAGTCCTGGATCGACCGCAGGTCCGCCAACGACCGATCCTTCGACTGCAGCGCGTACTGGTAGACCCAGCCGACCCCGGTAGCGTCCGGACCCAATGTCGGCGTGACGCCGGCCGGAAGCCTGCGCGCCGCGGCGTTGAGATATTCGAGCACGCGCGAGCGTGCCCAGTAGATATCGGTACCGTCCTCGAAGATGATGTAGACGAACGACACGCCGAAGAAGGAGAAGCCGCGGACGACCTTCGATTTCGGCACCGTCAGCATGGCCGTCGTCAGGGGATAGGTCACCTGGTCCTCGATGACCTGGGGCGCCTGCCCCTTGTACTCGGTATAGACGATCACCTGGGTGTCGGAGAGGTCCGGTATCGCGTCCAAGGCCGAGTGCTTCAAGGCGTATAGACCGCCCGCGACGACGAAGACCGTTCCGATCAGGATCAGCATCAGGTTGCGGGCCGACCAGTCGATGAGACGCGCGATCATTGCGTTTTCTCTCCCGTATCGAGGCCTGAGAGTGCGGCCTTCAGGTTGCTTTCGGCGTCGATCAGGAAGTTCGCGGAAACGACGACCTTGTCGTGTTCGGCAAGCCCCTCCTTAATCTCCACCCGGCCTTCTCCGCGGCGTCCGAGCCTGACTGCGCGCGGTTCGAACCGGCCTTCCCCCTTGTCCAGCAGCACCAATTGGCGCTCGCCGCTGTCGATGACGGCGCTGCTCGACACGGTCACGACGGGCGCTTCCGTCCCAGTGGCGATCTCCACGTCGGCGTACATGTCCGGCCGCAGCACCTCGTCCGGATTGGGAAGTTCGATCCTGACCCGCGCGGTGCGCGTCTCGGGTCTCAGGTTCGGATAGATCACCGTCACCTTTCCGGCGAAGCGCCGGTCGGGATAGGCCCGGGGCCGCACGACGGCCTTCTGACCAACCTCCAGCAGTGCCAGATCCCGCTCCGAGACGTCGACCATCACCCACACCACACCGCGGTCGACGATCCGGAACAGGATGTCGCCGGGTGCGGCCCGCATGCCGTTGACGGCGGTCCGGTCCACGATCTCGCCGTCCTGAGGCGCGGGCCAATTCAGATAGACGGGAATCTCCCGCGTGCGTTCGATGTCCGCGATGAAGGCGTCGGGCGCGCCGAGATTCTCGAGACGGCGGCGCGCGCCCTTCAGCGCCTGGCCGCCGATGCCGACGTCGCTCCGGGCGTTCAGCGCCGACAGATATTCGGCGGCGGCGCTCGACAGGTTCGGCCCGTAGATCCGCATCAGGGGCTGCCCCTTGCGGACATGCGAGCCGGTGGTGACGTCCGCGACGGTGTCGATGAATCCTTCGAAGCGGAGCGACACGACCGACACGCGCCGCTCGTCCTGCTGCAGCGTCCCCGGCGCCCTGACCATCGTGTTGAGCGTGCGGAGCTCCGCCGTTTCCGTCCGCACGCCCGCCTTCTGAAGCTTGCCCGCGCTGACCTTCACCGAGGCGTCGTCGTCCTGCTCGCCGTCGTAGACCGGCAGGTAGTCCATCCCCATCGAGTCCTTCTTCGGGACCGGCGAGGTATCCGGAAGCCCCATAGGATTGCGGTAGAACTTGATGCGTCTGGGCTCGGCACCCTTCTCGGCCACGGGCTGCGGCGCCTCCTCGAAGCTCAGGTCCTCGCTGCTGCGTACGGGTAAGTATTCCTTGCCCGAAGCGGTCTTCGCCGGCGCCGGCGAGTATTTCGGTTTCCCGTCCGGGTCGCGGTAGTACACGACCGGTCCGGTCGGCGATGGGCGAGCGGGGCTCATGTCGGCGGCCGCAGGCAGCACGGCCGACAGCCAGGCCGGCAGCGGATGGTTCAACCTACCGAACGCCAAGCCGGCGCCGCCGGCGGTCGTCGCCACGGCAGCGATCAGGATCAAGGTCGACGAACGCTTCATAGCGAACCTCCCGCGAGCCGCTCGAGCTCGGCATACTTCGATTGCAATTCGACCTTGAGCTTGAGCAGGTCGAGCTGGACGGCCCGGAAACGGCGCTCCGAGTCGAAGAGCAGCGAGAGATCCGAGGAGCCGGCCTGGAAGCCGTTGCGGGCGTTCTCCACCGAGGAGCGCGCGGGCGGCAGTTGGCGGGACGCGTAGATCTGGACGACCTTGCGCAAAGCATCGACGCCGAACCAGGCGTCCGCGATCTGTCCGTCGATCCGCAGCCGAAGCGCCTCGTTTCGAGCCTGAGCGGCAGAGAGGCGTGCGCCGGCCGCGCGCTGTTCGGCGTCCTTCACGTCGTAGTGCAGCGGTAGCTTGACCCCCAGCGTGAACTCGCCAGTCGACTCCGCTGCCGGTCGTTGCACGTACTTCGCACCGACGTTGACGTCGGGATAGTAGTTCAGATCGGTCAGCGATTTGGCTTGGGCCGCCGCACTGCTCTGGGCCCCTGCGAGCGCCAACATCGGGTTCGCCGACCGCCCGAGCGTCTGAACCTGGGCAAGGCCGACCACCTTGAGCATCCGGAAGCCCGTCGGTGCCGCCAGAGGCGCCAGGGACGGTCGGCCGATCAACGCGTTCAGCCGCGCCGCGGCGGATTTCAGTTCGCCCTGCCGCCGGACGAGATCACCCTCGGCGGAGGCGGCCTCGATCTCGGCCTTGATGACGTCCTGCCGGTCAACCGATGTCGTGCCGTAGCGGGAGCGCAGCAGGCCGAGGATCTCGTCGTAGCGTCGCCTGATGTCGGTCGCGATGCCGATGGCTTCATAGGCGGCGTTGTATTCGCCGTGCGCGGCCACGACCTGCGCGACCAATTCGATCACGGTCGCGCGCCCCTGGAATTTCGCGGCATCCGCGTCCGAACGCGCGATGTCGCGTTCCAGGCCGTATTTTCCCCAAAGCTTGATCTCCTGATCGAAACCGACGCGGCGCTGACCGACGCCCTGCCGGTTGACGTCCCATGCTTCGAGGATGAGCGTCGGATCGGCTACGACGCCCATCGTTCCGATCCTGTGCACCGCCGCGTCGAAATCGAGCGACGCGGCGGCAACCGTCGGATTGAGACGCCGGGCGAAAGCGACGACGCTTTCCACCGTGGCACCGAGCTCGTTCCGCTCGGCAGCGGCGGCGGGATACGACCACAGCAATGCTGTGGTCGCTCCTACAATCGCAAAACGCGCGATGGAGGCCGCCGCTGTCACGGCGTCGCCTTCAGGACGAGCTTGTTCTCGACCGTTCCCGTCTCGCCCTGGACCTTGGCGCCAAGCGACAACTGCCAGCCGCCTTCCATCGTCACGGCGGCCTTGAACTTGTAGACTCCCGGCTCTGTGCTAGGCATCGCATCTATGGTGGTCTTCATCGACTCCATGCCGTCCGGAGCCATGTCCAGCCGCTTGGCGAAGATGACGGCGTCCGGGACCGGTTTGCCGTCCGGCTTGTGGACGAGGCGGACGGCGATGACCGCTTCGCCCTTCTTGACGGTCTTGTCGACGAGTTGGAATTCGTAGTCCTTGACGTCGGCGCGTGCTGTCGTGGCTCCGACGGCCAAGCCAAGGCAGACCGCCGCGGCCCGGAGGGCGCGCGTGGATTTGCAGCTCTTCATGATGAGATCCTCGATGTCCTGATGTACCGCGGATAGCGGCATGCATGTTCAACCGCACGGCCTTGGGCCGGAACGGCAGCAGACGGCGTTTTGACGCCGATCAGGTCGAGGTTCGAGGAGGATGGTCCGGAGGGTCGCCGACGAGGCCGTCGGCCGCAAGGTCGTCGAACGCGAACGAGAGACGGCCGACCTGGAAGGATATCCGGATGCCGTTCGCCGCCGACAGATCCGCCTGTGCGACCGTCAGCATGCACAAGGCGAGCAACGGACAATCCTTGCAGCCGTCGCTCTTCTGCTCGTCGGGACAACACGGCATGTCTGCCGACATCGCGGACATGTCGACCGTCACGGCGGAGGCCGCGCCTTTTGCGGTCGCCGGCGTCACCATCGGCGCGAACGCGAGCCCTGCGATCACGAAGACCGCGAGCAGACGACCGATGGTACGTCGAATATCCATGGCAGGACCATCACATGGGCGGCGGCTACAGGGAAGGGCCGTCGGTTCACGTCTTCGCCAGCGGCGCCAACGAAACGGCCGATCTGGTTAACCGCGTCGGCTCAGGTCGCGATTTCCGTGCCCAGAAACCGCATGAACGGCTTCTGGCCGTCGGCTCCGAAGGTCAGGACATCGTACGCCCTCGGCGTTCCACCTTCCATACCGGGCGATCCGGCGGGCATGCCCGGGACCGCAAGTCCCAGGACGGCCGGGCGCTGTGCGAGGAGCCGTCGGATCGCCTGCGCGGGCACGTGGCCCTCGACGACGAAGCCGGACACTTCCGCGGTGTGGCAGGAGGCTAACGATGGCGGCACACGAAGCCGCGTCCGGACCGCCCTCAGATCGGCCGTCTCATCGACAGTCACCGCAAACCCCGCGGCCTGCATGTGCTTCACCCAGCCGCCGCAGCAGCCGCAGTCCGGATCCTTGTGGACAAGGACGGCCGGCGCCTCTGCGCGGGCCAGCCCCGGCGACACCGCGATGCCGGCGGCAAGCAGGGCCAGCGCGCGCCGGCGCGTGACGGATTCGAATATCTCATGCATCGCACACTCCTCTGGTTTCGTGACTGTGGGTATCGCGCAGGGCACTAACCGACCCGCCGCGTCTGAATCATGGCAAGCACTTCGAGATCGACCTGATCGCTTTCAGCCCCTCGCCGAAACGGATGATCGAGTCCCGATGTCGTTCGAGTTCGCCGTAGGCGAGATAGCGGACGTCCAAGCCTACGACCGCGGCGAAGGCGGGCCTCGCCATCTGCGCGCGGACCTCGCTCTCGCGGGCATCCGGCGCCACCAGGAAGATGCCCTTCAAGAGATTGCCGCACGGGCCGAGCGCGAGGTCGAGCATCCTCACGATTCCGGAATAGATGGAGGTCGAGTGCTCCACCTCGAAGGCCGCATGGATGGCGCCGTCCCGCTTGTCCAGCCAGAGCACGTCAATCAGCCGTACGGCGTCGATGCCGGCGGACCCGTCGAATGGCCGCAAGTCGCCGGCGCATCCGTCGGACAGCCGCCCTCCGCCATACGGGCGGTTACGGTCGTTGGCGGCGATCCAGACGTCGTATCCGAGCCCGAGGCCGATATCGCGCAACAGGCCCTGCATATCGGTGTGGGACCGGTCACTCTCCGGTTCGCGTGTCGGCAGAAGTTCGACGGCCCTCTCGCGTACAGCGGCCAGATCGCGCTCCCAGACCGCGACCGCGTCGGCCTCGTCTAGCGGCGGTGCGGGATATCGGCCCGTTCCGACGTCGAACAGGAATCCGGCGATGGCCCCGAGATCGTTCGAGAGCAGGTCCCGGTGGCGCTCATTGAGCCGCAGCGTTCCGGCACGCATCGCAAGATAGTCCGGCCAGCTCCCGAGCTTCGTCCGAGACCCGGCGACCGCGTTGTACCCCCTGACGATAGCCGTATTGAAGGGCACGGCGATCGTGGGATGCAGGAAGTAAAGCAGGTTCGCCGCCGCGGGACCCAGTCCCTTGATGCGGCGGGCGTCGAGGGTCGTCACGGCGTGCAGCACCTGCTCCTCCGTCGAACAGCAGCAGCAGGCGTCGAGGAAACGGCCGAAGGCGCGCTGGTTGTCGGGGTCTTCGTATATGTCGGGAATCCGCAGCTTCGGCTTCCACAAGAACGCGTGATCCGCGCCCTTGAATATCTGCCGCTGCTCGGCGACGGACCTCACGGCGACCTCGAGCGAGGAACCCTTGTAGACGTTCCCGAACGACCCGCACTCGATCTGCCTTACGACCTGCTCGATGCCGCGGCGGATGGAGCGGAAGTTCTTCAAGCGCTCCTCCCACAGGAACCACGTCCGATAGGTCGCGCCGGGATCCGCCCGCCACGCCTCTATCGAAGTCCTCAGTCGTTCCTCGCTCCCCTGCGATACCATACGTCTCTCGTCCTTCCGCCGTCAGGTGCCGACCATCGCTTCCTGGGCCATCAATGCTGGTGACCGCCCACGGGCTTCGCGCCACCTTTGTCCTGAGCCGGATTGCCGCCCGTCCCTGCCTTGTCGCCATCCATCTTCATCCCGCCCATCTCCTCGTCCGGCGGGGCGTCGGCGACCATCTGCTTGTAGTGTTCCTCGGACAGTCCGGGCAGCTTGGTCACGAAGGCGACGATGCTCCAGATGGCGGCGTCGTCGTGACCGAGCCCCCAAGCCGGCATGCCGCTCATCTTCAGGCCGTGCTTCACGATCCAGAAGGCCCGTGCGGGATCCACCCGCTTCTCGGAAAGGTTGGGCGGTTGCGGATAGAGGCCCGGCCGTATTTCTGAATCCTTCATGCCCGGCGCGAGGTGACAGTTGACGCACATCGCGGCGTACTGGCCGGCGCCCTTCAGCACCAGCTTCTCGTCGCCGAAGTCTGGGACGACGATGTCACGGGTCCTCACCGCGATCGAATGGTCGCGGAACGTCTCGATCACCACGCGCGTGAGGGCCCAATGGGGCGTGTCCGCTCCGAAGTCGTAGGCTCCGGAGACGACGTAGAAGCTCGATGCCCCAAGCGCGGCCAAGATTGCCGCGGTACCCGCGATCAACCTCCCCTTCATCTCGTCATTCCTTCTTCGGCGCGTCCGGCGCGCGGCGGTCTACGGGAGGCAGGCCGGGAATCCAAAGCGCGGGACCAGGTCCGGTATGAGGCGACGAGGGTCATCAGCGAGATGCCGGCGAGGCTCACGGCGACCTGGGTGACGAAGGCGTTCGACCACATTTCGAGGATGAAGTGACCGACGAACGACAGGAAGATACCGACGCAGAACACCTCCAGCGAACGCTGTCCGCAGACGACGAGCGGTCTCGCCATGGCGGAGCGCAAGACGATCGAGTCCTTTGGAACGAGACGTACCAGGATGATCATGAGCGCCAGCAGGTGAAGGATCCGGTAGGGTGCCAGGTTGGTCTTGTCGTTGGGGTCGAACAGATCGATCAGCGCGGACGGGAATATCCACGTCGCGTCGAAGCGGACGGCCAGCGTGACGGCCATCGCGAAGGCCAAATAGGCGGCGCCTAGCGCGACCATCGGCGCCGAAAGGACGACCGCCTTCACCCGACCGCCGCCGCCCATCGCGACCCACGCTCCGATGACGAAGAGAAGCTGCCAGGCGAAGGGGTTGAAGTACCAGTCGCCCGACGGCCAGGCCGGCAGGTTCCATCCCAGCCAACGGGCCGTCAGGTAGAGGATGGCGGATGCCGCCAGCGCCGGATCGGGGAAGCGCCTCATGACCGCCAGCAACGGCGGGAAGCATGCCATCAACACGATGTAGAGCGGCAGCACGTCGAGGTTCAGCGGCTTGAACTTCAAGGCCAGTCCCTGCGTCAGTGTCGCCACCGGCTGTTCGATGAGCCATTTGACGTTGAACTCGTCGAGCAGGTGAGAATGTCCGCGCTGGGCGATGAAGCCGATCGCCGCGGCGTAGAACACGAATAGGAGAATGTGGGCGACGTAGAGCTGCCACACCCGGCGCAGCAGGAGAGCGGCGCCGGCGACGACGCCCTGCACCTCCATCCTCCGCGCGTAGACGAACGCCGCCGTATATCCCGAGATGAAAACGAAGATGTCGGCGGCGTCGCTGAAGCCGTAATTCCGTGTCGTCAGCCACGCGATGGCGTTGTTCGGAATGTGGTCGAGGAAGATCGCCCAGTTCGCGAGACCGCGGAACAGGTCGAGGCGGAGGTCGCGGGTGTCGGCAGGCTTGTCGGTCGAAGTGCTCATCGTGGTCTCCTGCGTCGAACGGGACGCGCTCGGCGTCCCGTTCGACGTCCCTACTGTCCGATCGCCGGCCGGATCGTGCCGATGATGCTCACGCACAACAGGACGAACAGACCGAGGGCCTGCTCGCTCAGCACGTGGATTCGCAGCTTACGTTTCCAGACGGCGCTCTCAGGCGGTGCCTTCCGACCGGCGGCCTCGAGCGCGGGCACCAGCCAGAAGCGGTTCGCCGCCGCCAGACCCAGCATTCCGGCGAAGCACGCCAGCTTGACGATGAGGATCCATCCGTAGGCGCTGGCAAGGAGGCTGGAGACGGACCCGACCAGGAACCAGCTATTGACCAGACCCGTTCCAACCAGCGTCGCGACGGCGATGTAGCCCATGCCGGAGAAGCGCATCAGCACCCCGTCGACGTCGAGCGCAGCGCCGTCCGTCCTCCTGCCGTCGTAGCCCAGCAGAATGAATCCAAGAGGGATCAGGCCTCCGAGCCACGCACCGGCGGCGAGGAGGTGGGCCGCATCCGCCGCGACGTGCAGCGCCCCGGGCCAGCCTTCCTCCATCTGCGCATGACCGGCTCCGGCGAGGGAGGCGAGGAGTCCGGCTGCGAGAAACGAGGTCAGCAGATCCCGGCCAACGGACGTCCGCGACGGCAGCAGCAGCGTGAGACCGACGAGCAGGACGGCGATGGCGGTGCGAGCCGTCCATACGGCACCGAAGCCGGTTTCGCGGACGACGGCGCCGACGACCTCCGTGTCGGCGACGTCGGTCAGCGCTCCGCTCATGTTGGCCACCGCGAAGGCGAACCAACCGAGCCCCGCGGCGAGCGCGAGGACGGCCGACCAGGCCAGCACCCTGCCACGCCAACGGGCCAGCCTTTCGGGCTCCGTCCCCGCATAGGCGTACAGAGGGAAGAATGCCGCCCCGGCGAGCGACGTCGTCGCGATGTAGTGGAGGAAGCGGGACAGGACGAGACCGAACTCGATCATCAGCGCGCCACGCCGAAGGAGTACGTGCCCTTGACCTTGTGGGTGTCGTCCGACACCGCGTGCCATTCGACCTTGTAGTCGCCCGGCGCCAACTGGTCCTTCAGCGGAACGATCATCAACTTCTTGTTGGCCGGATCGACGGTCGCCTTGCCAGTCGCGACGGGCTTGCCCGCCTGATCCTTCAGCTCGATGCCGGAGAACTGCGGAATGACGCTTTCGTTGAACAGGATGCGGATCTGCTTCGGTGCGGCCGAGGTCTTTCCGGCAGGCGGCTCGGCCGACTGGAATTCCGGATGGGCGAGCGCCGCGCCGGTTGCGAGCGTGGCCGCCACGAAGGCGGCGGCTGCGATGATGGTCTTGGGCATTGGTGGTCCTCTGGCTTGACTTGGGTCGAAGTGATGGATGGATCGATCGGTCCGGACGTCACTTCACGTCGAGAACGAGCATCAGGCCTCCGCCGCCGTCGCGTTCGACGTTGTTGTTGGCGGTGTGATGCGGGATGTGGCAGTGGACGAGCCACTTGCCGGGCCTTCTGGCGGTCCAGACGACGTCGTAGCGCTGACCCGGTCCGACATTGACCGTGTCCGCCTGGTATCGCGCGCTCTGGTTCAGCGTGACGCCGTCGACGGCGACGACCTCGAACGGGCCGCCGTGCACGTGCATCGGATGGACGAAGTTGTTGTTCGTCCCGATGAAGCGCAGCTTGATCGTCTGCCCGACCTTCATGTCGACCGTGTCGGTGGACGGATAGGCCTTGCCATTGATCGTGAAGTAGTTCGGCAGCGCGCCTTCCATGATCATGGCCGGAAACGTCCGCCATTCCCTCTTGAGCCATTCCT
Organism: Afipia sp.; assembly: GCA_017308575.1. GTDB lineage: Bacteria > Pseudomonadota > Alphaproteobacteria > Rhizobiales > Xanthobacteraceae > Afipia. The sequence continues at coordinate 572,051 of JAFKEQ010000001.1, read as the reverse complement.
GAAGTTGGATCGTGTAGTCGAGGTCGGCTTTGACTTCCGCGCTCGAATCCTTGGGTGCGATCAGGATGGCGCCGTAGAGACCGAGGCCCTGTTGGCGGTCGGGATGATCGTGACTGTGGTAGAAATAGGTGCCGCTCTGGCCGACATCGAATTCGTAGGTATAGGTGCCGCCCGGCGGCACCGGCTTCTGCGTGACGTTCGCCGGCCCGTCCATCTCGTTCGGAACGATGAGCCCGTGCCAGTGCACTGTCGTGCTCTCGGGCAATGCATTCCGGAAGTTGATCCGCACGTGATCGCCTTCGGTCAACTGCAGACGGGGGCCCGGAATCTGTCTGTTGTAGGCGTAGGCCTCGACGGCGACGTCCGGCAGGATGTTCCAGCGTATGATCGATGCCTCGATATCGAAGATCTTCACGCCGTTTTCTATGCGCGGCTGCAGGACACGGTCGCCCTTCGCGTCCGGCGCCGCCTCGAACGTGACCTGCCTCGGCTTCACCGCCGCCATGTCCTTCATGGCCTCGCCCGGCAGGTCAAACGTGTTGATCATGCCGGGCGGCATGATCGCGCCGTCCACATCGCGGGCACTCAGGAACAGGTTGACCGAGAAGCCCGGAAGGACCATTCCGGAAACCAGCATGAACCCGGTGACGCCGGCCAACGCCGCCAGTTGAGGCCGCGTCGCTTCGCCCGCCATTGCGTGTCCGCCCTTGTCGGCGCCCCCGCCGTGCGCTCCGTCGTGTCCGGAATGACCTGACTGGTGCTCGGCATGGCCGCCGTTTCCGTGTCCGGCGCGCACCGTCATCAGTCCGTGCTTGATCCCCTTCTTCACCATCCAGACGTTGAACGGATAGGCCGTCGCGAAGCCGACGATCACGCCCAGCGACATCACGCCCCAGAAGACCAGTTCGAGCGGGTCCATCGCCCGCATGTCACGTCCCATCATCAGCAGACTCATGGTGGGAGCCATGCCGGCCATCATGGCGTTCATGCTGATGAATTCGGGCGTGAAGCTCTTCCGCACGTTCTCCCAGTAGGTGCCGCCCATCATCTTCTTCATGAACAGCGATTGGAAGATGAAGAGGCCGAACGAGAAGCCGGCCACGTACTCGACGACGAGGTCGATCCACATCGGCAATCCGAGCGAGGCGGTGACCACCGCCGCCAGGATGATGCCCGTCGCGTCGCCTGCGACGCAGTGGATGGTGCTGCCGACGCCCTGCTTCCACAGCGGCGCCGTGAAGCTCTCATGCTCGCCCGGACGCGGTTCCTTGTCGGCGAGCACGTAGAGCAGGAGACCGAAGGGACCCATGTACAGCGTGACGAGGATGAAGCCCCACTTCATCACCGTCGGCTCGGGATTGCCGGCGAACTGGTCGTAGGCGACGTAGGCCGCGGACGCGGCGGCCACGACGAACCAGGCGATCAAGTAGTAGTCGTAGGGCAACGCGATCATGCGGACCTCCCGTTGATCCGGTCCAGAGCGTCGCGCCACATCGGGCTCGCCGTGGCGAACACGTTGTAGTCGACCCACGGATGCCGCTTGATCCCGTCCAGGACCGAGGGGTCGTTCACGGCGACGAACCGGCCGGCGGTTGGATCGAACGCGTGGACTGCCAAAGGGGTGCTGCCGAGCAGATGTCTAGACACAGTGTGGTTGGGATCGTTGCCGTGCTCCTCGCAGACGAACAGGGCGTCGGCGGCCATGAGGCTCCGCGCGCCTTCGAGTGCGTCGATCTCCACGCCCTCGACGTCGAGCTTGACCACGACGGGCCTGCCGCGCTCGATGGCTCCGGCGGCCGCGAGACCGTCAAGCGAGACCCTTCGCACCGATCCATCGGCCGTGTCCGTCTCCTCGGTCGCGAGCGCCTCGTGGCGGTCGCCCACGATCCGGACGAGACCCTCCGAGCTGCCGATCGCGGCATGCAGGCATTCGAACCGGCCGCCGTTGAGCGCGTAGTTCAGCGCCAGGCGCCGCATGTTGGCGGGCGCGGCCTCGATGGCGAGGGCCTGCTTGGAGCCGAAGGGCCTGCTCGAGACGAGTACCGACCAGTAGCCGAAATTGGCGCCGCAATCGACGAAAGCATAGTCGATGTCCGAGACTTCGCGGAGGAACATCTCGATCTCGTCTTCGTAACGGTAGGCCGGATTGAGGAGACGGCTCCAATAGCCGTCGCCGAAGGGAATCGAGAACACGGCGTCGCCGTTCAGCCGAACCCTGACGTCGCGGGTCTTGATGCCGCCGGCGACGACCGCGCATCCGAGCCGATAGCCGCGATGCCCGAAGGGCATCGTCAGCACCGAGCCGAGGCGGAGGACCGCGAAGGCCATCCGCTCCGCGGCGCCCGCGCCCGTCAGCCGGTCCGCCGCGCGGTCGAAGACGAGAACGTCATCGGCCTGACCGCGCCCCGTCGTCCGCACTTCCGCTTCGAAAGCCATGATGTCCCCTCCGCCGGTCGGCGACGTCTGCAGCGTCCCCTCGGTGGCCGGGGACGCCGCAGCAGGCTCACTTGCTCTTCTGGATCTTGGTGATTGCGATGCCGTCGTTGCCGCGCTCGGCGACGAACTGCACCTTGTCGCCGGCCTTGACCTGCTTGAGCATCGCCGGATCCTGCACCTTGAAGACCATCGTCATGCCGTCCTCGTCCATGCCGAGGTTCTTGATCGGGCCGTGCTTGAGCGTGATCTTCTTCGCCGCCTCGTCGACCTTCTTGACCTCGCCGGCGACCATCGCCTCCTGCGCGAGGCCGAGAGAAGGAGCGAGAAGCGAGAGAGCGACGACGGCCGCGGCGAGCTTGTTGGTCTTGATCATCTTTCTTCCTTTCGATTGCTATTTGACGACGACGGTACCGACCATTCCCGCTTCGCGGTGGCCGGGTATGAGACACGCGTATTCGAACTCGCCCGCCTTGCTGAACCGCCAGACGAGATCGCCCGTCTTGCTCGGAGCCAGCCTTCTGGCGTTCGGGTCGTCGTGCTCCATGTCGGGATTCTTCGCCATGGATGCCCCGTGCCTCAGATTCTCCTCGGTCGTCCCGAGGACGAATTCGTGGTCGAGCTGTCCGCCGTTGCGGAGCACGAACCGGATCTGCTCGTCCTTGCGGACCTCGATCTTCGCCGGGACGAACAGCATCTTGCCGTTCGCTTCCGTCAGCGAGACCTGAACGATGCGGGCAGCCTTCTTCGCGTCGCCGGGCTCGCCGGTCGCGTACGTCTCGGCATGCTGCGCGTGACCGGCGTGCTCGCCGGCCGCGAGCGCCGTACCCGCGGAGGCGAGCGCTGCCGCGACGACCACCACCGAAACCTTCAGTCTTCTCATAAGTGTCTCCTTTTTATCCGGGCGGACCATCACATCCCCTTCATTCCCTTGTGGTTCATCGTCTTCGGCATCTGCTTGGCGGGCGGCTTTCCGCCGTCCTGACGCGCGGGAGTGGCCTGCGGCGTCTGCACTTCCCAGGCGACGGTACCCTTCGGGAACTGATAGGGACCCGGATCCCGGTAGTCGTCACGCGCGAGCCCGTCCCTGATCTTGACGACGGTGAACATGCCGCCCATCTCGATCGGCCCGAATTGGCCGCTGCCGGTCATCATCGGCAGCGTGTTGTCGGGCATGGGCATCTCCATCTCGCCCATGGCCATGCCCGTCGATCCCATCGCCATGCCGTCGGGCGCAACCTTGCCGAGCGCCTTCGCGATGTCCTTCTTCGACACGCCGATCAGGTTCACCATGTCGTGCCCCATGGCGTTCATGGTGTGGTGGGACTTGTGGCAGTGGAACGCCCAGTCGCCGGGATTGTCGGCGAGGAAGTCGAATGCGCGGATGGCGCCGACCGGCACGTCGGTCGTCGTCTCCGGCCACGCGGCGCTTTCCGGCACCCATCCGCCGTCGGTGCAGCTCACGGCGAACTTGTGTCCGTGCAGATGGATCGGGTGGTTGGTCATGGTCAGGTTGCCGATCCGGACGCGCACCTTGTCGCCGAGCCGCACCGGCATGACGTCGATTCCGGGAAACACGCGGCTGTTCCACGTCCACATGTTGAAGTCGGTCATCTCGGTGACCTTCGGCAGGAACGTGCCGGGGTCGATGAGGTAGCTGCTCATGATGAAGACGAAATCGCGGTCGACGGCTCGGAAGCTGCGGTCCCGCGGATGCACGACGATCATGCCCATCATGCCCATCGCCATCTGGACCATCTCGTCCGAGTGCGGGTGGTACATGAAGGTGCCGCTATGCTTCATCTCGAATTCGTAGACGAAGGTCTTTCCGACGGGGATGTGCGGTTGCGACAGGCCGCCGACGCCGTCCATGCCGCAAGGCAGGATGACGCCGTGCCAATGCACGGTGGTCGCCTCCGGCAGCTTGTTGGTCACGAAGATCCGCAACTTGTCCCCTTCGACGCATTCGATCGTCGGACCCGGAGACTGGCCGTTGTAGCCCCAGAGGTGCGCCTTCATGCCTTCGGCGAACTCGCGCTCGACCGGCTCGGCGACGAGGTGGAATTCCTTCCAGTCGCCGTTCATGCGCCAAGGGAGCGTCCAACCGTTCAGGGTCACGACGGGATTGTAGTCGGGACCGGACGAGGGATGCAGCGGCGGCTGCATGGAGGTCTTCTCCATCGTCGGCGCTTCCGGAATGGACGCCGCCTGCGCGCGCCCCGAGATCGCCGCGGCACCGGCGAGTGCCGTCGCGGTACCGAGGAAGTTGCGTCGAGAAAGGATCGGTTCGCTCATCAGTGACCTCCGCCGGCCGACGCCTGCGCGGTCGTCGTGCCTGTCGTCTGGGATTGGGATTCGCCGCGTCCGCCTCCGTTCACGGCGGTCAGCAAAGTGGAATTGGCGAGCCAGAAATCGCGCTTGGCGGCGACGCCGGCGCGTTGGGCCGCGATGCGCGCCGTGGCTTCGACCACCAGCGCGAACACGTCGATCTGCATGCTCGAGTAGCGCAGTTGCAGTTCGTCGGAGATGACCTTGCGGAGCGGAAGGACCTCGCGCTGATACTGGAGCGCGATATCGTAGGCGGAGCGGTAGGTCCGGAAGGCGTCGCGCGCCTCGGAGCGGACGTTGACCGCCTTCTCCGTCAGCAGGTTGAAGGCCTGATTGTAGATCTCAGCCGATTGCCGAACGCGCACTTCGCCGCCGTCGAAGATCGGGATCTGGAAGTCGATCCCGACGCTGCGGCTGCGGTTCGGCGTCCCTAGCTCCTTGCTCTGCGACGCGGACATGTCGAGCAGCGTCACGAAGCGCGTGGCCTGCGTGAGCTCGAGCGACTTGGCGAGCGCGAGCAGGTCGATCCGCGCCATCTGCAGATCGAGGCGGCGCTCCACCGCCTGGACCTCGATCAGCGGCAACGTGTCGGGTCTGCGGGGAAGCTGCGGAAGCCGGCCGGGAATCCTGATGTCCGTGTCGCGGCCCCAAAGGCCGAGAAGGCGGATCAGCCGCTCGCGCGAGCTTGAGGCGTCCTGCCTGGCAGACGCCAGATCGGCCGTAGTTTCGGCGTAGAACGCCTGCTGGCGCGCCTGATCCAGCTTGTTCAGGGAGCCCGTCTCTCCGAGCTTGGTGGCGAGCTGCGCGGTCGTCTCGGCGATCGTCTTGGCTTCCGTCAGGACGGCAACGAGCTCGTTCGCCCCGGTGGCGCGGTAGAAGGCGTCGCGGACGTCCGCGGCGAGACGGAGCGTCTGTTCGGCGGCGGCGAGCTGCGCCCGCTTGAAGCGCTCCCGGGCGATTTCCGAACGGAAAGGCAGCGTGGCGATCGCGAGGATGTCGCCGGCGACCTGCCGCGACACCTCGACGGATCCGCCGCTGACGCTCCGCGACACGGAGAACGACGGATTGGGCGGCAGGCTGTCGGCCACCATGTCGGCTTCGGCGAGCGCGAGCTCGTTATAGGCAGCCTGAAGGCCGCGATTGTTCAGGAGCGCTATCTGCACGGAAGACTCGACCGTCAGCACCCGCGACTTGAGTTTCGCCACGGTTTCCTCGGCGAAGCGCGCGTCGTCCTCGGACCGGATGGCGATGACGTCCTTGCGGATCGCCGCGTCCGCCACGCCGGCGACCACACTCATGCCCTTGTCAGGCGAGAAGCTGGCGCAACCTGCGAGAAGAACGAGCGCGATCACGGCCGAGCCCGAGCGCAACAGGCTCCGATACCGGCGATCGATGCGCGGCGATGTTTTCATGTTCGACATGCCGCTCTCCTATCTTCCGGACTTGGAGGCGGGAGAGACATCGTCGTTCCGCTGTCTCCAGCCGGATGGCGACACCGGGCGCATCGACGCGTACGGGGCCACCGTCGAGCGGTAGCTCACGGGCGCCACGGGGACCGTCGGATCGGCCGGGTCGGCGCGCATCGGGACGGTCACCGGAAGGCAACCTCCGAGCGCCAGCGTCCCGGCCGCTGCTGCGGCGAATGCCCACTTTCTCCTGTCGAATAGTCTCGTTGCCACCGAGCGAACGGCGGCGATCTTCGCCCCAATATGCGCGAACATGCTTGTTTCCTGAACTGACGATGGATCACAGGCGCGCGCACCCTCCCCGGGGGCGACGCCGCATCTAAACGGTCAGATCAGGCGATGGGGGGGCGGTAGTGGACGTCCGGCGCGTTGTCGGCCGTGGCGCGGTATTCCGTCGTCGCGCGGACGGGCGTAGGCACGGAAGGCGACGCGATTTCCGCGATGGTCGCTGGCATCGCACCGATGCACATCAGAGCGCAGCACTGACCGCTGGTCGTGTGCGGTCCCTTCTTGATTGGCGCTTCCTCGTCGGACATCGCCCCGGACATGGAGGCGTCGTCGTCTGACATGGACGCCATCCGCACATGCGCGTCATGGCCGGAATCCTGGATCGACGCGTCGCCGGACACTTGGGCTCCGGTGCGGTCTCCCGCAGTATCAGGCTGCCCGTGCATGTGCATCGATCCCGATGCGACGCCCTCGATGGTCATGCAGTCGACGACGGCATGCTGCCCGGGCAGGGCGTAGGACAGTGTCGGCGCCATGACGCACAGCAGATAGACGATGGCGACGATCCACCCCGCCTTCTTCCGCTGGTTCCTGGTGAGCCTAACGAGCATTGCCTATCGATTGCCTTCGAACGCGCGAGTCGATCCCGGCACCATATGCGCGAAAACGAGCGACGCCAAGAATGAAAAAGGAGACACTCTCATCGTTCCGCCCTGCCTACCACCGCCATGAGTTCGGCGATCTTCTGCCGCTGCTCGTCTTTGTCGCCGCTGGCGATGGCGTGTTCGACGCAATGCGACACGTGATCTTTCAGAATTTCTTCCTCGACGCGGCGAAGCGCGGCGCGGACGGCGGAGATCTGCGTGACGACGTCGATGCAGTAGCGGTCCTCGTCGACCATCTTCGACAGACCACGGACCTGCCCTTCGATCCTGCCGAGGCGTTTCTTCACCGATGACTTGATGTCTGCGCGCATACGCCATGATACCCCTACTGGGTAAGGGTTGCAAGCGGCAAGTTGACGGCTTGCGCTGGGCGCCTCTCTTCCGATCCCCGTCCACCCACGGAATCTTCGCAGCCCGTGTGTGGCAGTGACATGCGTTGCGTTCGAGGTTTATCGGCTGTTTTCGGGATTTGCTCGGGACCGCCTTGATTTCTCCGTCCGACCGTTTCATATACCCCTACAGGGTATGGGTTTTGGTCTTGCTGGAGGATGGCATGTCGGATGCGAAGAAGCAGGGTTCGGGCGATTGCGGTTGTGGCTCCAAGAAGGAGACGGCCCAGGCGGCATCCGGCTGCTGCGGCGGAGCGCATGACGCCGCCCAAGCACATGGAAGCGGCAATGCGGATCAAGCCGGTACTGGCAAAGCGGTCGATCCGGTATGCGGCATGTCGGTCGATCCGGCCACAGCCAAGCACACCTTCGAACACGACGGCCAGCGGTACCACTTCTGCTCGGAGGGCTGCCGAGCCAAGTTCGCCGCCGCGCCCGAATCCTTTCTGGCGGAAGCGGCTGCGCCTGGCGCCGGAGCCTGCTGCGGCGGGGCCGGGCACGCCAATCACGGCCATCATTCCCGTAGGGATCATGCCCACGCCGCCGCCGGCACCATCGATCCCGTCTGCGGCATGACCGTCGATCCCGCTACGACCCCGCACAGGTTCGCACTCGCCGGCGAGACGCATCATTTCTGCTCGGCGGGCTGCCGCACCAAGTTCGCGGCCGATCCGGAGCGCTACCTCGACCCGTCCCGGAAGGCTGCAGCGGAGGCCTCCGTGCCCGCGGGAACGGTATACACCTGTCCGATGCATCCGGAGGTCCGGCAGGTCGGGCCGGGTAGCTGCCCGATCTGCGGCATGGCGCTTGAGCCCGAGGTGGTGTCGCTCGACGATGCCCCGAACCCCGAGCTCGCCGACATGACGCGGCGGTTCTGGGTCGGACTTGCGCTGGCATCCCCGGCGATCGTTCTGGAGATGGGTGGCCATCTCGTCGGCGGTCACGGTCTGGTCGATCCGACCTTGTCGAACTGGATCCAGCTCGCCTTCGCGACGCCCGTTGTCCTGTGGGCCGGATGGCCGTTCTTCGTGCGCGGCTGGCAGTCGCTCGTCACCCGCAATCTGAACATGTTCACCCTTGTCGCCATGGGTACCGGCGTCGCCTACGTCTACAGCCTGGTGGCCACGGTGCTGCCGGGAGTTTTCCCGCCGGCCTTCCGCGGCCACGGCGGCGCGGTCGCGGTCTACTTCGAGGCGGCCGCCGTCATCACCGTTCTCGTCCTGCTCGGCCAGGTCCTCGAATTGCGCGCCCGGGAGGCGACGTCGGGCGCCATCAAGGCGCTGCTCGACCTCGCCCCGAAGACCGCAAGGCTGGTGGACGACGCGGGCGAGGACCATGAGGTCGCGCTGGACAGCCTGCACGTCGGCGACAGGCTGCGCGTGCGCCCGGGCGAGAAGGTCCCGGTCGACGGAATCATGATCGAGGGACGGTCCTCCATCGACGAATCGCTGGTCACGGGCGAATCCATGCCGGTCACCAAAGAGCCGGGGGCGAAGGTCGTCGCCGGCTCGCTGAACCAGTCGGGCGGCTTCGTCATGCGGGCGGAAAAGGTCGGCCGCGACACGCTGCTGTCGCAGATCGTGCAGATGGTCGCGCAGGCCCAGCGGTCGCGCGCGCCCATCCAGCGCCTCGCCGACCAGGTGGCCGGATGGTTCGTGCCGGCGGTGATCGTGGTCGCCGTCGCGGCTTTCGCGGCGTGGGCGTGGTTCGGCCCGGAGCCGCGTCTCGCGTTCGGCCTGGTCGCCGCGGTCAGCGTCCTGATCATCGCCTGCCCGTGCGCGCTCGGCCTCGCGACGCCTATGTCGATCATGGTCGGCGTCGGCCGCGGCGCCGCCGCGGGCGTCCTGATCAAGAACGCCGAAGCCTTGGAACGCATGGAGAAGATCGACACGCTCGTCGTCGACAAGACCGGCACGCTCACCGAAGGCAAGCCCAAGGTCGTGTCGATCGTGCCGGCCCAAGGATTCCAGGAAGACGAAATACTGCGGCTCGCCGCGAGCGTGGAGCGCTTGAGCGAGCATCCGCTGGCTGACGCGATCGTTAACGCGGCCAAGGAGCGAAGCGTCGACCTCGCGCCCGTCACGGACTTCGATTCTCCGACCGGCAAGGGGGCGACCGGCAGCGTGGACGGCCTGGCCGTGATGCTCGGCAACGGAAAATTCATGAACGCCGCCGGCGTCGAAACCTCGTCCATGGAAGGCGCGGCGGAGACTTTGCGCGGCGAAGGCGCAACGGTGGTGAACATGTCGGTTGACGGCAGGCTCGCTGGGATTTTCGCCATCGCCGACCCCGTGAAGGCCACCACACCGGACGCACTGAGGGCGCTGGCGGCCGAAGGCATCAAGGTCATCATGCTGACGGGCGACAACCGGACCACCGCCGATGCGGTCGCCCGGCGCCTCGGCATCTCGGAGGTCGAGGCCGAAGTGCTGCCAGACCAGAAGAGCGCGGTCGTCACGAAGCTGCAGAAGGCGGGGCGCATCGTCGCGATGGCCGGCGACGGCGTCAACGACGCGCCCGCTCTCGCCGCCGCGGACGTGGGGATCGCGATGGGCACCGGCACCGATGTGGCCATGGAGAGCGCGGGCGTCACGTTACTGAAGGGCGATCTCAACGGCATCGTCCGCGCCCGCCGGCTCTCGCAGGCGACCATGAGCAACATCCGGCAGAACCTGTTCTTCGCGTTTGTCTACAACGCCGCAGGAATTCCGATCGCGGCCGGGGTGCTCTATCCGACCTTCGGGATGCTGCTGTCGCCAATCATCGCCGCCGCGGCGATGGCGCTCTCGTCGGTGACGGTCGTGGGCAATGCGCTGCGCCTGAGGTCCGCAGGACTTTAGGCGCCCGACTTGACGCACGGCCACCGTTCAGCGCGCACGTAAGGATCTTCTTTTGCGCCTCGAGCTCCTGGGTCAACTTGGCGACAATCGCTCAGTCGCCGCGGGAGGCCTTCGTGCCACACTCCAAATGAGGTCGAAGACCTATGCGCCACCTGCTTCCTGAATGGATTCGATGACTCGGCATTCGTAGATTCTACCGTGTGTGCACTCGTTCACCATCCGAAGCAGTTCGACACGGAGAGCCGAGAGCTGGGCGATGCGCCGCTCCACATCGGACAGATGGCGGCGCGTGATGACGTCGACTTGATCGCACGACTGATCGGGCCGCGTGCTGAGCGTCAGGAGCTCTCGAATATCGCCGATCTCGAAGCCGAGATCGCGCGCGTGGCGAATGAAGTTCAGCCGTGCGATGTCCGCGGGTTGATAGCGCCTCTGCTTTCCCTCGCTTCTCGTCGGAGGGGACAGCAATCCGACCCCTTCGTAGTAGCGGATGGTTGGCACCTTGATACCCGTCGCCCGCGACGCTTCTCCGATCCCGTAGTTCATTTTTTCCTTGAACCTCTAGTCGCTAGAGGTTGTACGCTTATGGCGTTTCGAAGGGAAGACCGATGTCCAACTGCTGCTCCAGCGATAGCTGCTGCCAACCACCGCCGATCGACTTCGCGAAAGAGGCTCCGAAGCCGTCCATGGAGAGTTCTTGCGGATCGCAAGCCTGCGGGTGCTCTGGCGGCATGCCGGTCTTCGATGGCGTAGACCCGCGCTACAAGCGCGTCCTCTGGACAGTGATAGCCATCAACGGCGTCATGTTTCTCGTTGAAATGGCTGCCGGACAGCTTGCCGGCTCACAGGCCTTGAAGGCGGACGCCCTGGACTTCCTCGGTGATACGATCACTTACGGTCTGAGCCTCGCAGTCATTGGATCGAGTGTCCCGACGCGGTCGATGGCGGCACTTTTCAAGGGGCTCTCGCTCAGCATCATGGCGCTGTGGGTCTTCGGATCAACCGTTTACAACACGCTCATCTTGGGCATCCCCAGTGCCGAGGTCATGGGCGGCATCGGCATGTTGGCACTGACGGCCAACCTCGCTTCGGTGCTCCTGCTGATGCGCTACAAGGACGGCGACGCCAACGTCCGCTCGGTCTGGCTTTGCTCGCGCAACGACGCGATAGGGAACGTCATCGTCATGTTCGCTGCGCTGGGCGTCTGGGGTTCTTCCAGTGCGTGGCCCGACTTGGCAGTCGCCGCCGTAATGGCGGGTATCTTCCTCACGTCGTCGTTCCAGATACTGCGACAAGCGTGGGCCGAATATTCGACAGACCAACGTCAGATCGAGGCCGCACGCTAGTCGAAGGTTGCAAGCCCTTCGATCAGATCGCTTCATCGCTCGCGTCCGTGGACATCCCCCAACTGGAGATCGGCCAGGTTTCCTCGACCTTCGGCTCGACGGCGAAACGGAAATCCTTGAGCCGTCCGGCCTCTAGCCTCGGCAACATGTCGGAGAACTGCGCGCGCGTGACCGAGAGCGACACGTGCAGCGAGGGCAGGCGTTCCGTCGCGAACAGGTAGCCCGAATCCGGCGTTTCGGGCTGCATGGTGTCGGAGCGAAGATCATGACCACGCCTGGCCACACGAACCTCTTGCCGGGGCCGGTGAACGCAGCCGGCATGACCATGTAGGTGAACTCGACCGACCGACGCGGCTCGCCGGGCTGGACGATGTGCCCGAAATTGACGGTGCAGCGTCCGAGAATCTCGCCGCGCCACCGGCCCGGGCCTTATTTCAGGCAGCCTGAAGGCAAGCTCCATGGGTCCGGCCTTGGGCATCGATCGCCGCGACCATGTTCAGCCCGCGCGTGCTGCGGCCGTCTCGCCGGCGGGGCGGGGACGCTTCGACAGCAGGAGAAGGGCGGACAGTGCGGCGAGGCTCAACAGCGAGGTGATGATCAGCACCCGCCCGCTCATGATCTCGATCAGCACGCCGAACGCGACGGGAGCGAGGGCCTGGCAGATGCGCGACGGCGCCCCGAGCAGCCCGAGCCGATAGCCGTAGTTCTCCGGCCCGAAGATCGAGAGAGGCAGGGTGCCTCTGGCGATCGTCAGGATGCCGTTGCCGGCACCGTGCAGAAGCGCGAATGCCGCGGCCGCTCCTCCTCCGAACAGGGCTATGACGCCGGCCCCGATCGGATGCGTGATGCAGGCGAGGCTCGTCGAGAAGAGCGGATGGAAGCGGTTCAGCAGCCCCGCCTCGACGATGCGTGCGGCCACCTGTGCGGGTCCGATCATCATTCCCGCGAAGACGGCCTGAGCGGGAGTGGCTCCGAAGCTCTCGACGATCCGGGGGAGGTGCGCGGCCATCGCCGACGTGACGGTCCAAGCCGCGGCGAACGCGAAGGACAGCAGGATCATCGTGCCGTCGATCGCGACGTGCGGCTTTGTAGCCGGCGCCTCCGCCTCGCTGCGGACCACACGCTCGGTCTTCGGAAGGAAGAGCATGTTGAGCGACAGGCCGATCGCGATATGCGCAGCGGCCCATGCGAAGCAGGTACCGCGCCATCCGATCGTATCGACAGCGTGCTCAACGGCCATCCGATCGTGCTGGCGAACCCAGCGAGAAGCGTGATGCCGGTGATCGGGCGCCGGGCCTTGTCTCCGAAGATGCGCCCGAGGGCGCCGAACGCCGCATCGTAGAGACCGAGTCCCATTCCGATACCGAGCAGCAACCAGGCGAGGCCGAGCATCCACAACGAGGATGTCAGCCCGAGCAACGCGAGGCCGCCGGCAAACAGCAGGTTGGAGGCGCACAGGACCTGCCTGCCGCCGACGCGGTCGATCTGTCGGCCGACACGGGGTCCGAGCAATCCTGAAATGACGAGCGACGCGGAGAATGCCGCGAAGAACCAGTTGCTCGATATGCCGAGATCCCGCGCGATGGGATCGGCGAGGATGGCCGGCAGATAGTAGCTGGATGCCCAGGCCAGCGTCTGCGTCGTTCCGAGCGACAGGATGATGGGAAGCTGGCGATCGGTCATTTCATGGAGTCCATATCGCGAGACGATGTCGTCGGGATTAGAGCGGCTCGCGACCATCTCAATGCCAGCGGACCGATAAGAATTCCGGCGGCGAGCACCGCGAATGCCGCGAACCACGCGGACGGCACGTTGGGACCTCCGGACGCGTCGAGCGCGGCTCCAACGCACCACGCCCCGAGCGCGGACAGTCCGAAGCCGACGGTCGAATGGACGGCCATGGTCGCGCCCCTACTCTCCGGAAGAGCGGACATCGCCATGCCTGCGGTCAGCGCGCCGGAATCGGCCGGCACGGTGATCGCGTACAGGATGAGGAGGGGAAGCAAGGCATAGGGCGAAGCCCCGGCAAGCGCGCCGATGGACAGCCCAACGCAAGCCGACACGATCATGACGACCGAGACCGCGCGGTGGCGGCCGAATCGGATCGCGAGTTCGTTCCCGATGATGCTGGAAGGCATCGCCAGGAGGGAGAATCCGAAGCTCACGGCAACCGGCGTCAGGACGCCGGCGCCGCCGTTGTGCGCGACGACGAATGTCCAGAAGGCGACGAGCCAGGTCCGGATGCCGTAGAGCTCGAAGCAGTGCGCTCCGTAGCCGAGCACGTAGCCCATGGCGGGCTTGTTCCGCAGCACCGGTCCGAACGCGAGCAACTTGGTGGTGGTGGCCTTGGGCGTGACGGGCGTCAGGGACAGGCAGACGGCCATCATCACCAAAGGTCCGAGAGCGGTGATGTAAAATGCGGCGCGCCAGCCGAATTGCTCCGCCACGATCTGCGAGACCAGAAACGACAGCCCGACGCCGAGCGAGAAGCTCGACGTGTAGAGGGTGACCGCGCGCGAGGAGTCGCCGGGTTCAAGCCGGTCTGTCAGGGCCTTCAGGCCGGGCATGTAGGCGCCGGCGAAGCCGATCCCAGCCAAGGCCCAGAGTGCCGCTCCCGACCAGAAGCCGTTCGCGAAGATTCCGAAGGCGACCGTCGCGACCGAGCTGAGCGCCGAGCCAGCGATCAGGATCAGACGCGCGTCGATCCTGTCGGTCAGCGTGGACAACACCGGGACGGCCAGCATGTAGCCGGCCGCGAAGCTCCCGGCGAGCAAGCCCGCGGACGTGCCGGTCAGGCCCCATTCCGTGATCAGAAATTGCGCCAGTATCGATGGTACGGCGACATGCGGCAGCAGGTTGCCCAACTGGCCGACGCACATAGCCAAGATGGCAGGCTTCCCCTGAAGATTGCCGCGCCGCCTCATTCGCGGAACGACCGTGAAGGTTCGGTGCCTACGATCGATGTTCGGACGGCAGTCATGGACGCGGACCGCAACAACCGGTGGAGGGGGCCGGGGCCGGTGTCCCGCAGCACGACGTTGCCTCAGCGACGCCGCTCTCGACGCCCCCGCGCGTGCAGACGCCGGTCTCGGGTAGCTCGAGTTCGACCCGCTCGGCTGCGGCACGGTCGCCGGCGATGTCCGCGGCGATCGAGCGGACCTGTTCGTAGCCGGTCGCCATGAGGAAGGTCGGTGCCCGACCGTACGATTTCATGCCGGCGATGTAGAGCCCCGGATCGTCCTGCGCGAGTTCGCGCGCGCCGTGAGGCCTTACCGTTCCGCAGGAGTGCTCGTTGGGATCGATCAGCGGCGCGAGCGCGACGGGCGCCTCGATCGCGGGATCCAGGCGGATCCTCAGTTCGCTCAGGAACGACAGGTCCGGACGGAAGCCGGTCGCGACGACGAGTTCGTCCACGACCACGTGCCGGCCGCAGCAAGCGGACCCGGCTCCGATGCGCAGGCGGTCTCCGGATGAGGTCACGTGCGAGACCGCGAATCCTTGCTCAAGCTCGATCCGGCCTGACGCGACCATCGAAGCGAAGGTCGTGCCCAGCTCGCCGCGGGCGGCCAGCTTGTCGTTCGCTCCGCCCCCGTAGGATTTGGAAGGGTCGTTCCCGCGCAACAGCCAGATAACCCGCGTACCGGGGACGTCCGCGCGAAGGTGCGCGAGCTCCGTCAGGGTGCCCATCGCCGAGTGCCCCGCGCCGAGCACCGCCACCGCTTTGCCGGCGTAGCGCCCGCGCGCAGTTCCGCGCACGTCCGGCATTCCGTAGGCGATCCGGTCTGCGAACTCGCGTTCGCCGGCCGCGGGAAGCCCGTTCGCGCCGGCCGGGTTCGGCGACGACCAGGATCCGGATGCGTCGATCACCGCATCGGCGAGGAGGGTCTCCGGCCCCTTGCCGTTCCGGTACCTGATCTCGAACGGCGCCGTTTCCCGGCCGGCGGACTTGGCCTTGTCGAAACCGACCCGACCGATGGCCTCGACCCTGCTCGCCGTCCGGATCACGTCCCGCAGCGGGGTTCGCGTGGCGAGGGGCTCGATATAGCGCTCGATGAGCTCCGCTCCCGTCGGATAGACGCGCGGGTCTGGAGAGTTCCAGCCCGTCGGCTCGAGCAGGCGGGCCGCAGCCTTGTCGATATTGTATTCCCAGGGCGAGAAGAGCTGCACGTGCCCCCACTCGCGCACGGAGGCGCCGGCGGTATGGCCGGCTTCCAGCACGATCGGCATCATGCCGCGCTCCATGACGTGAGCCGCCGCCGCCAGTCCCACGGGGCCGGCCCCGATGATCGCTACGGTCTTCGACATGTTATTCTCCGATCCTTCTAGTATCATCGAAATTACGCGCGAAGCCCGATCAGGCGGCCGACTGCGTATCCGCGCATTTCTCGTCCGCGCAGCACTCCGCGACCAGGAAATCGACCAGCCCCTGCATGTTGGCGTACTGCGCGTGGCAGACGAGCGTCGTCGATTCCCGGACCTGCGAGATCAGATCGACCGCCACCAGCGCCTTGATGTGATGTGAGAGCGTCGAGGCCGGAATCTTGAGCCTCTCCTGCAGACGGCCGACCGGCATCCCGGCCTGGCCGGCGCGAACCAACGCGCGGTAGATCCGGAGGCGGGTTGGGTTGCCGAGCGCTTCGAGCCTGGCCGCTGCGTCTTCGATCTTCATGCGGGCAAGATGAGCTCGCCGCCCCAGTCAGTCAACCGTATTTCTAGAATATTCGAAATTATCACCGATGCGGGGTTGACGCGCTCCTTTATTTCCGTAAGTCTGGATATATGGAAAACGAACAAGCAGTCCTCGCGCTCGCCGCGCTCGCCCAAGGCACCCGGCTTCAAGCGTTCCGTACTCTGGTCCAGCACGAACCGGAGGGTCTCCCGGCCGGCGACCTGGCGCGGCTCCTCGAAGTTCCGCAGAACACGCTCTCGGCGCATCTGTCGATCCTGGCGAGGGCCGGGCTCGTCGTGAGCGAGCGCCGCAGCCGCTCGATCGTCTATCGCGCCGAGATCTCCGCGCTGCAGGCCATCATCCTTTTCATGCTCCAGGACTGCTGCGGCGGACGTGCCGAGTTCTGCGCGCCGGTGATCGAGCAGCTTTCGTCCTGCTGCGCGCCACCCAAGGCGAAAGCCAAGGCGAAGGAGCGATCCCGTGCCTGACGCGGTCGGACGGCGAGATGTGATGCATTCGCCCGCCGTCGGCAGCCGAGGCGCTGGAAACGAATTCGACTGGCGTAGGCCACAAAGGACGGCCCAAGCCTTCGCTGGCGTCTCTAGCAGCCCGCTGCCGACGAGAGGTGATACCACAACCACCCCGAACATTCCGAGCCGAAAGCGTCCATGAGCATCTTCGAAAGATATCTGACCCTCTGGGTCATCCTCTGCATCGCCGCAGGCGTCGCATTGGGTCATGCATTGCCGGGACTCTTCTCGGCGGTCGCCGGCGCCGAAGTGGCGAATGTCAACTTGCCCGTCGCCGTCCTCATCTGGCTCATGATCATTCCAATGTTGCTGAAGATCGACTTCGGAGCGCTGGGCAAAGTGACCGAGCATGCCAGAGGCGTGGGTGTGACCCTGTTCATCAATTGGGCCGTGAAGCCTTTCTCGATGGCTCTCCTTGGCACCTTCTTCATCGCCCATGTGTTCGCGCCGTTTCTGCCGGGCGACCAGATTCCATCGTATATCGCCGGACTGATCCTGCTGGCGGCGGCTCCCTGTACCGCGATGGTGTTCGTCTGGTCCAACCTGGTCAACGGCGATCCCAACTACACGCTCGGCCAGGTCGCACTGAACGATGTACTCATGGTCTTCCTCTTCGCTCCCATCGTCGGACTGCTGCTCGGCGTCGCGTCGGTATCCGTGCCGTGGGCGACGCTCCTCCTCTCCGTCGCGCTCTACATCATCGTGCCGGTGATCGTCGCCCAGTTGTGGCGCCGCTCGCTGCTGGCGTCCGGACAGGGCGCCTTCGACCGCACGATGGCGCGCCTGCAGCCTCTGTCGCTCGTCGCCCTGCTGGCCACGCTGGTCCTGCTCTTCGGCTTCCAGGGCGAGCAAATCATCGCGCAGCCGATCGTCATCGCAATCCTCGCCGTGCCCATCCTCATCCAGGTCTACTTCAACGCCGGACTGGCCTACGTGTTGAGCCGCTATCTCGGTGTGGCCTGGTGCGTCGCCGCACCCGCGGCGCTGATCGGGGCAAGCAACTTCTTCGAACTCGCCGTCGCCGCTGCGATCAGCCTGTTCGGCCTCAACTCTGGAGCGGCGCTGGCGACCGTCGTCGGCGTGCTGGTCGAGGTGCCCGTCATGCTGACCGTCGTGAAGATCGTGACGGCATCCAAGGATTGGTACGAAGCCGGCGGCGATCGCGCCGGCGACAAGAGCGTGGAGCTTCCCCGATGACCATCACCATCTATCACAATCCGAATTGCGGCACCTCCCGCAACACTTTGGCGATGATCCGGCAGAGCGGCGAGGAGCCGGTCGTGGTCGAATACCTGACGACGCCGCCGACCCGGGAACGGCTCAAGGAGTTGATCGCGGCGATGGGCATCGGCGTCCGCGCCTTGCTGCGCGAAAAGGGAACGCCGTATGCGGAACTTGGTCTGGACGATCCGACGCTGTCGGACGACGCCCTCCTCGATGCGATGATGGCCCATCCCATTCTCATCAACCGACCGATCGTAGTGTCGCCGACGGGCGTTCGTCTATGCCGTCCCTCGGAGCGGGTACTCGACCTGCTTCCGCGGAAGATCGGCCGTTTCGTGAAGGAGGACGGCGAAGTTGTCGAAGCCTGATCTACCCAACATCAACGAGCAGGCGTTCGCGGTGCCGGACCAAGATGCGCTCCGCGCAAGTCCGTCGATGCACAAGCCCCGCATTCTCCTTTGATTACAGGTTTGCGTTTGTCGCAGAGGCCTTGTTTTGTAGGGTTTCCGAGCCCTCCTTCGAACATTTCGGGAGATTTCGGGAGCCCGTAACGAAGCGTTACGCTAGTTTGTTGACGGGTTGGAAAGCCGGCTTCCACTAGCTTCGTACCGGCGACATTCAGGATCCGGTCATGGCGAAAAACGATCTGCGAGCACGGGTCTATCAGGCGGCCGACGAATTGTTCATCGAGAGCGGTTCTCTCCAAAGCATCGGTCAGCGCGCGGTCCGTGAACGGGCCAAGGGAGGTTCAAACGATGTAGGGCCGCTCCTCGATGATTGGCGGGCTTCGCGGGAAGCGATGCTGGGCTCAAGACCAGCCGCACTCGCCGCGATCGCCGAGGAGTTCGCCGGTCGCCTGTGGCTTATGGCGCAGTTAATGTCCGGCGGATCCGGAGACAGTGCCCGTCCTCTTCCGGCTCAGCCTCTCCCCGCCGCTCCCCCGCCAACGACGCGACCCGCCCAGCGGACCCGGCCTGCGCCGACCAAGACAGGATCTGCGGCTCCCACTGCGGAACCGACCGGTCGACTTCGCGGTGCGGGAAATGTCGGATTGTTCAGCGAGCTTCCCCGACCGGAGCGTCCGGCGAAAGCTCCCAAGCCCAGTGCCAAGCGCGTGGCGACGGTCAGAAACTTCAAAATCCGCGAGGCGGGTCAGAAGCTTTTCGTCCTTGTTGATCCGAAGCCACCCCTGCAGCCGGGCGTCCTTACCGAGGCCGACTGGACCGGCGCACGGGACGAGAAGCTGGCGGAGGCGGTCGCGACCATACTGCGCAAGAACGGCGATCGGCTGCGGGCCTTCGACATTCACAAGAGGCTGCCGAAAAACCTCCGCCCCGGTACCCGGGACCATGCCCAGAGGGATTTAAAGTTAGGGTTGTTCGGGTCGAGAATCGAATGGGCGAACGGCGGCTGGTTCTGGTTCAAGGGCGAACCCCTCCCCAAGCATCGCATGACTCTTGGCACCCCGGCGGCCGAGAAACGCCGACAAGGGGACGTGCTGTGGTGGCGTATAGCGCACACGATCGCGGGGCTCGGTCGCGACTTCACCCAGGCTGAGATCGAGGACGCGTGCGGCGACGAAATCAGGAACTTCGGGGACACGTGGTTGCGGCTCCGGCTCACGCGCATGCGGGAACGGTCAGAACCGTTCATTCAGCTCGTCTCGGCCGGCATCATGCGCTGGACCGGACTCGATCCGGCCGAGATCGTAGTAGAGGACTGAAAATCCCGCCAGCCGTCGGCGGCGCCCGAGCGGACGTAGCTCGAGCGGACCGAAGCGGTTCGCTGGCCGATCGGCCGTAGGCACTCGTCGAGTCCTACGACGACATCTTCCGTCTCGTCGGCCCTTCGGCGGGAGCGCCGGGCTTGCCCGCCGTCAACGACGGCTGGCGCGACCTGCTGGAGCGCGCGTGCGCACGCATCCGCGCGTTTGTCCGCACGCACGGCGGCTCGCTTCGGGTGACTGAGATCAGCGAGAAGTACGGCTCCCTGCGCGTCCGCTGGGAGGGATCTATGTCGCCCCGCCGCGCGAGTAGAAGAGGCCGTCGATCTGGCGGAGGCGCGCGGCGCGACGACCTGCGAGGTCTGCGGCGAACCCGGCGTCCTCCGCGCCGGCGAATGGCTCGCGACACACTGCGACGCGCACGCACCCGGCAGAAGTCGAGCAAGGAATCGAACATCCCCACGTCGAGCGGAGGTTCGTCGACGGGCACTGGCACGCCGTCTTTCGGTTCTACGACCGCACCTCCGACCGCTTCGTCGAAGCGGATCTCCCCAGTAGCCAAGTGGAGTGACCATGGCACGCTTCAGATGTTCCGCCTGCACACGCTCCGGCGAGTGCGGATACGACGGCCGCGGCCAAGCGTGTCCGCTTTGCGGTTCGCCGGACGTGGTGTTCGCGGTGGCGATCGAAGAACTGCCCGACGAGGTGCTCGCGGCTCTTGCTCCGCTGGAGCATTCCGGCGAAGGCATCGAGTAGCAGTCGAGAATTTCCGATCCTACCGACGGACATACATCACGAACTTGCCGGCAATGCGCATCGCTTCGACGATAGCCGAGCGGGGGAAAAGTCGCCCGCGCCGAGGCTTCGCTGTGGACTCTTGCAGCCTGGGTTGGGATCGTCGCCGAATGCAACCCGGAGAATCGGTGATGGCTAAATCGACGAGCAATACTGGAAAGCCCTGGACACCTGCGGAAGTGAAGCAGCTCAAGCAGGAAGCTGCCGGCAACACTCCCACCAGGGTCATGGGACTGAAGCACAAGCGCACAGAAGCGGCGATACGTGCGAAAGCCCAGGTCGAGGGTATTTCGCTAAAGCCGACCAACCAGAGTCCGTACGGGACAAAGAAGTAGCCGGTCGGCCATCTGCAGTCACGATCCTGGATGAACGTTCCAAAACGACACCACTTCGTTCCCGAAATGCTGCAAAAGCGCTTCGTCGATGAGGCGGGCCTTCTGCACTTCTACAACAAGCGAACGCCGGAGAAGGGCGTTCAGTCCACCAGGCCGGGCAATCTACACGTCAAAACGCATCTTTACTCGAAGATCCTCTCGGACGGGACCAAGGACGTCGCGCTCGAGCTTCGTTACGCCGCGCTTGAAGGCGTCGCCGAGCCGATATTTGCTGAACTTGTGAACGCAGCCCTTCGTGGCCGCACACCGCGCATCCCGTCGACGACCAGGGAGGTCATCGACCACTTCGCCTACGAACAGATGCGGCGCGTGCCGGAATTCCACGAACAGATAATGCCGACCAGCGACTCGGAGCGGCAGATCCGACTGGCGCTCGACGAATACGAACGAAGGTTCAGGAAAGTCCCGGCCGAACAGCGGGAGAACACGCTTCGCCCCTCCTCGATCGAGGAGTTCCGTCAGAACGCGCGCGTCGGCGCACTGTCCCGCCATTCGCCCAGGGTCATGCGCGCCCTTGCCTCGAAATCGCTCGTCATCGCACGCACCCGAACGAAACTCAGCTTCATGATCGGCAGCCGCCCCGTGGTGCGCTCGCGCGGCAACTTGCCGGACCCGGCGACCGAAGTCTGGTTGCCGATCGGCGCGAACATCGCCCTGCTGTATATCGGCGAGCGGTGGGAGAGCCCACCCATCTACGACGTCCCAGACCACACGGTCCGTCGTCTGAACGATACGATCGCGGCGCAGAGCGCAATATTCGCCGGGCGATCGGGCAAACTCATTCTGAGCGTGATCGGCCGTCTGATCCTTACGACCTCAAATGCAATGCCGAGGACGTAGCCGATCCGATAGTCGGGACTTTTCCACGGCCTCCCCGGGGAAGCGCGATCGCCGGAGCCGGCCAGAGGCCCCTCGCGGCCGTGCGCCGTGGCGGCGACGCCCACCTCCAATCCTTTGAAGCGGGCTCTCGGGGCGATCCTATGCAGACGAGACCAAGGCTTTGAGATTGGAGAGAAGTCGCGCCTCGATCTCGAGCTCGCTCTTCCCCCAGACGGCGGACAGCGCGGCGATCGCTCCCTTCGCGTCCCAGGGACAGGCGGCTCTGCCGTCGAGTTGAGCGAAGGGACCATCCGTCTCGGTCAGCACCTTTTCCTGGGGCATCTCCGCCGCAAGCGCGCGTCCCTTTTCCCCTGCAAGCATGGCTGGGCCGACGCTGAACCAGCATCCCATCGCGACCGCTCTCTTGAGTTCGCGACGGGTCCCGGAAAACCAATGGAGGACCGGCACGCCCGCGCCCGGATGTCGCTCCAAGGCGTCGAGAACCTGACCGGCTGCTCGCCTGCTGTGTATCGAAAGGATTCGTCCGCCCGCAGTGGAGCACGCGTTCAATATCCGGTCAAAGACGAATTGCTGATCGCGCCAGTAGCGCTTGAGCTCGGGGCCGCCGTCAAGGCCGACCTCACCGACGTAGCGGGTCGTGGAGACGAGCTCATCGAACAGCGCAAGTTCGCCTTTTCTTTCGTGGGCAAGCTGGGGATGAAGGCCGAGAGCGGTTCTGATGCGCGGGGCATCCGAGGCGAGCGCCGACGTCCCCTCGAACGCGGCCGGCGTTGTCGTCACCGAGAGCACGAACATCTCCCGCGACCGGGCTTCCCGCACCATCTCGACGGGGTCGGGATAGAGGTCGAGATGGCAATGAAAGTCGATCATTTAACGCCCAGCGCCGCATGCAGCGCCTGCAGCTCGGCCATTCCGCGTGAGATCATGGCTTCGAGTCCTGCCCTGTCGGCTATGAAAGGAGAGCTGAGCGAAGGTCCCAGCCAATCGCTCAGGCCATCTCCGGCGGCGTTCCGGATGGCCATGGCGACGGACCGGACGTCGTCGAAGCCGGCGTGCTCGGCGTCGTCTCGGCCGAGTTCTGTGTACACGTAGTTCGTCGTATCGGGTACGCCCCAAGCGCGGAATGCGGCGCGACGGACATGGCACGGCACGCAACGACCGCAGTGCCGGTAATTGAAGCGTTGGAACCGTCCGCAGCTCGTCGAACGCGCCGCTTGAACGCGCAGCAGCGTCTGGTCCGCGCATGACCGCAGCATCTCACCCTTCGTCGATGTCGCGTACGGATTACGGATCTTCACGCGAAGGCCGGCCGCATCCAGCATTCGCTGCACGCTGCCGAGATAGTGCGGATGGGCGGTACGCGTGCTGAGGCTGCCTATCCGCGCTCCGGTGAGCGGTGGATTGATCGCGATGAAGCCGTTTTCGCACAGGAAAAGATCGACCGTGCCGCCCTCATGGTAGGCGGCGAGCGATGTCGCGGCCATGACGCCGAAGGCGATGAAGATCAGGGATCTGGCCCTTTGGGACGCTTCCTCGACGCCGGGAGCGTGGGCGTTGTGGTTCAGTTGCAGATGGTCGAGGCCGCCGGCGATATGGGCGGCGAAGTCGACCTGCTTTGCGGCGTCCCCGCGAACCGTCTGGCTGACGGCGAGGGGCCGCCGCCCGGCGGCGGCCAAATCGATCGCCCCGACCAGACTGTCGAGACCGCCCGAAAGCAGAACGACGCAATCGGCATCCGGACGCTCGGCCGGCTTCGGCGGCGCCGGCTGCATGCCGCCCCCGTGAAAACCGAAACGCCATATGTCCGTCGTCAGGAATCCGACCGCTTTCGCGAGATGGCCGGCCTGGGCGTTCCAGAACGCGGGATCCGAGACCGCGATCTGCAGATCGAACTCCCGGGTCCATCCGTCCGGACTCCGTTCACGAAGGCCCGCATAATCCGCGGTCACCACCGAGAGCGCTATCGAAAGCAGATCCCAAGCTCGAGGTGCCGCCTCCAGCCGCCGGCGCAGGAACTCATGCTTCGCCGCGTCACCGGCGCTGCCACGGTCGCCGCTGCCGGGCTGACCGAACAGCACGACCCGTAGATCGTCGGCCGTCGCCGGCAGATCGATGTCCTCTGGAGCACAAACCAGCCTCATTCCGCGTAGCCCTCGAAAACGATGCAGGTTTCCCTGACGGCCTCGCTCACGACACGGTTGATCCTGTCCACCGTCAGCCGTTTCCCTGCGTCGCGCAGCTTCCGGAATTCCGCGCCGACGATCTCCTTCACGTAGTCCCTGGCATCCCTGAGACGCGCGAGCGCCACGGTCGCGGTCGGCGATTTTTCGCTGATCGCGACGCCGACATCCAGTTCGAACCGTCGGAAGACGTCCATTGCGGCATATCGCTCTATGACGAAGTCTCTCTGTTCGGAATCGAGATTCAAGAGGTCCGCTTCGGGGTAGTGCGTGAGCAGTTCGGACAACGCGTCGCGAATGGCCGCGCGCGCCGCCTCCGCGTCCTGTGTGCCGTCGGTGGGACGAACCGCCTCGACGACCGCGTCCATGACCTCCCGCGCGGAGCGGCCAGCAAGAAGCGCCGGATCGAGCGGACTTCCAGCCGTGGCAGGCTGGCCGGCGGCGATGTTCGACAGCGCACTACCGAGCGACTGCGCCGTCGCCGCGGTCCCTCCAAGCCTGGCCGAGGCGGTCGCCGAGCCGGAGTAACCGCTGCGGACGTAGTGTCCGAGCGCCTTCTTCAGATCGTCCCGGTTGCCGCTGCGGGCGTAGTCTCCGAGGCTGCGCCGCGTGCCCCGGAAGCGTGCTGCGGGCGCCACGGGCGGCGCCGCCGTCAGCGGGACAGCCGGAGGCGTTGGGATCGGCGGCGACGGCTGCTGCTCATCGGGCGGCGGCGGCGGCGATGGGTCGGGAGTACCCGGTTCGGGCACTTGCGGCTCGGGTGGCGGCGATGGCGGCGTCCAGGGCGGAACCATCGGCACGCCTGGCCCCGGCCCACCGCTAGATTGCGACGTTCCCATTTTCAAACGTTCTCTTGATTGCGTTCTTGACCGGCCTCGACACGTCAAGACCGTCCCACTTCTCCAGCACACCTCGAGCCCAGGGCTGATCGGCGATCTTCGGTACGATGTTGGGTTTGACCTGCGCGGCCGGCCGCTCGGCGAGAAAGGCCGCGAGACGACTGCCCTGAGGCGGATCCACCTCCGACAAGGCCAGGCAGGCCTCCAGTATCGGCGGCACGCCCCATTCCTGCTCCTGCCGTGCCTTCTCCAGCAGACGATCCATGATCACGGCCGTCTCGAGCCGCTGCACCGTCTGCAGCCGCGGTTTGAGGCGCGCCGCCATCTCCGGATTCTGCAGCAGAGCGGTCAACAGTTCCGCGGCCTCTGACGACAGGCGATCCTCGGAAGTGACCAGCGCGACATGCTCGCGGCTGACGTATAACGCGCCTCTGAGGTCGACCTCCGCGAGGGCCGGCGGCAACGTCAGCCACTCCCGCACGAACGGAGCGTTCCACGGGGACGGGAGATCGAGCTCCTTGCCCGCATTTGCGGCTTCCTCCCACTCGCCGAGGAACGCGGGTTTCCCGGACTCGCTGGCACCGACCGCGGAGATCAACGAAGCATAGGCCTTCGTGTCCCCTAGACGTTCGAACAGCATGAGCTTGGCAAGCACAGCTTCGTCGACACCGACGCCTTGAGCGGTCGAGATCGACATCCGTATGGACAGCGCATTCAGGAATCTTTTGATTAAACGGGGATTGCCGGCGATGCCGGACGCGGTCGTCATCAACGGGGCGAGGCGGTCCGCGGTATCGAACTTGCCGATCAGTTCGTCCGGCATCGGATCATGAAGCGTCTGGACGAACGCCCGGTCGACGCGCTTGCCTTCCCACGTCCGGCGAAGCTGATTGCAGATGCCGACGCGGATCTTCTCCTGGATCTCACCGTCCAGGACGCTGTTCTCCACGAACAGCAACATCATGTACGCGCGCACTTCCTGCGTTCCGAGCGGCGGGACCCGAATCGGTACCTGGATCAGCTTGTCGAAATAGTTGGTGACCAACAGATCGTCTTGGATGCCGCCGAAATGCTTGCGGACCGCGTGCTTGATCATGTCGTTGTCGGCGGCGATGACGAAAGCGGTGTTCTTCAGGAACAGGAAGAGACGGATGGCCTCGAGGGTCGAGATCGTGGTCTCCGGAAGACAGCGGTCGAGATCGTCGATCAGGACCACCAGCGTGATCCCCAACTCCTCGAGGATGTCCTCGAACGAATCCCGGAGAGCCTGGATCTGTTTCGGCGGCGACTCGTCGGGCTTCGGATCCAGGAGTCCGCCTGCAGCGTCCGCGACCTTGCCCGCCGCGGCTTCGGCATCCTTGGCTAGGTTGCCGCCGAGGCCTTCGTCGAAGGCCCGACGGCCGAGGCCGATCACGTCGCCGACCAGGCCCGTCGGCGGCAGGCCGAGCGCGAGCGAGATCGCAGGCACGGCGACGAGTTTGGCGGCCCGTAGCCAGTTGACGCGCTTCAGCAACGCCTTCGTCTTGTCGACGGCGGTCGCGCGCGCGGCCGCCTCCGCCTCCAGCTTCGAAGCGATGACGTCCATCAGCGCCGCCCGCGCATCGTCGTAGCCCTGATACAGCCAAGCATTGAATTCGACGAAGACGAACTGCCGCTCGCCGGCAGGGAGGGGGCGCGCGGCGACGGACGCCCGGATGAGCTTGATCATCGACGACTTGCCGATACCCCACGAACCGGACACCCCGATCGAGACCGGGCGCCCTCGCGCCTGCACGACGATCTCGGCCACGGTGTCCGCGACGCCCGAAAAATTCAGGAAGTCGCGCTCCGTCTCGTTGTCATGCCACATGAAAAGCTCGCCCCCGCCGATCCCCCACACAACCGATAGCTGACTGCCTCCCATCTTTGCAATGGCCGAGCGAAGTCGGATTCTGCTTGGGAGGATCGGTACGGGGCCGGCGCCTTGTTCGCCGGCAGCGAAGAAACGGGCCGATGATGCCGTACGCATCGCATGAACAACGTCGGACCGCCTGATGCTTCGAACTGTAGACCTCGCGGTGGCGATGCCTATCCGGATCCAAACGGCAGAGGATGTGAATGCCTCGCTCCCTGCCGACGCTCATGGGCTGGTCGCACAATCGGAAAACGACGCGATATTTTCGGTGTGCGACGAAATGGTACCGCGCCATCGCCGTACCAGGTCCAGTGCATATCGGAAGCCGACTTCGGCGCGATATGGCTGGCGTCAGATGCGAGGCCGTGACGACGCGGAATTTTCGTCGTCCTCGCCAGGCTCCGGATCCACCGCAGCCTTGAACGCAGCGATCGCGTCCCGGAGCCCGATCAGGACCCGTCGCGCGGCCTCGACCGAAGGCCCCGCCTTCGACGCGTCGAAGTCGTCGTAGATGACCTTCCGAGCCCTATGGCGCATCCTCAAAAGTTCGAGCAAGTCCTTCTTGAGATCTGCGTCGATGATCGCAGGCCTCGCGTTAACGCCGGTCATCTGCCTTGAGACCCGCTCGACGAGATCCCTGTGCGAGTGCTGCCCCTCGACCGGGCTCTTTTCCTTCAAAATGGAAAGGATCTTCTCCAATGCGGCTTCCAGCAGCGAATACCCGGTCTCCATCCCATGGAGAAACGCATTGGACCGTTCCCATACCGCGTCGAGGTCCGGAGAATCGAAGCCTCCGCGGTCGAACGCGCGAACGGCGTTTCCGATCTGCAGAATGGCATGGTCGATATCAGCATCGACATCCGTCCAACGCGGGTCGCTCATGACAGCGTCACCGCTTCATTCGCTATCCGGGCGAGGAACCGCTCGCTTGCCAACGATCTCAAGTAATAATCGACAGGCAGGTCGTGAATTCGTGACAAGTCTTCAACGAAGTCGACGGCTTCGCCTTCGCGATCCGATGGAAAATCGACGACGACATCCAGATCGCTCTCGGACGACATGGCATCCACCGCCGCCGATCCGAACACAAGGAACCGGCCGCCGCGCGAAATCGCAAATGCCTTCAGTTTCGCGATGATCGCGTCCGCAGCCGATCGTCGCCGCGCTGCTTCGCGCGCGTCCCTCTCTGCTATGGTGACGACCTTATCCATGCGTTCTCCGCCCCCAATATCGGGCCTTTGACTGCATAACACAATGACGGCGTGATCAGGCGGGTATCACTCGGCCCGACGGTCGGCGGCGGGCCACTCAGGACGCGAGGCTTGGCGGATCGGATCCGTCGGATAAGTCGTCCGACGATCGCCTCGGCCGTTCTCAACCCGCAAAGTGGGCGGTCACGCCGGCTCCTTCGTTTTCCCGGCACGGCTCCTGTTCGCATCGCCTCGCCGGTCGCGGAGTTTTCCGGCAGCAACATCGTATCTCGGATGCTTCAGGATCTCTGGCTGCATGACGTCCGGCGGCACTTCGCCATACTCCTCGCCCTCGGTGCGGGGCGCGTGCCCCTGGATGGCGTCGAGGATCAGCCAGTCCATCCTCGCCTTGCGGCCCGCGGTCTTGAAGCGATGGCGCCAACCATGGTTCGGCGCGACCCGTGGGTCCTTGATGCCGAGTTCACGAACCCACTCGGCCAATTTGTTGCCGACCGACGTGTAGGTCGGATTCTTCCGGTCCGGGTTGCGCTGCCGCGCGACGGAATAGAACAGCGGCGCCTTGCCCTTCTTCATCCGAGCGAAGTCGAGAAATCCTTGCTCGACCAGATGCGGATGGATCGGAACGACGCGCTCCCGCAGCGTCTTCACGGTTCCGGCCTCGGGCGTTATGCGGATGCAATCGATGCCGTCCACGTTCAGGACGTCGCTGGCCCGAAGCTGCGTGATCTCGTTGACGCGGGCTCCGGTATAGGCGCAGATCCACGGCACCCACCGGCGCGCCGCGGCATTCTCCCGCGCCATCAGCTTGCTCATAGGAGCCAACGCGGCGGACAGGATGATCGCGGCTTCCTTGTCCGTGAAACCGCGCATCTTGGTCTCATGCTTTTCGCTGACGTCGACGACGACTTCCGCGCTCGGGTCGCTTCGCAGCTTCTTCATCCGCTTGCACCAGCCGAAGAAGGCCTTCGCGGCGGCGATGTAACCGTCCTTGACGGTGATGGGTGACAGCTTCGTCGCCAGCAGCGCGTCCCGCCAATCCAGCAGATGCTGCTCGGTGACGAGGTTCATGTCGCTCGACCCGACCCGAAGCATCAACGCCGAGAAATACGGACGCCATTTCTTCTTGGTCGACGCTGAAATCTTCTTCGCCTCGCAGAATTCGGTCCACAGGCCCTCGAAGGGCTTCTTCGGCTCGGTCAACTGGAGCGCGGGATATTTCGCCTGCTCCGGATCGGGGGTGTAATCGCCCTCCGCGTGGCGAAGCAGCACCCTGCTCGCATGCTCCTTAGCCTTGACGTACGCCTTGATGAAGGTTTCGAATCTGTCACCGACCAGTTTCAGGCGCCGACGGGCCAGGAACTCGCGCGCTTCGTCGCCGAACGCGAAGCGCAGGTGCACGCCGACCGGTTGGATGCTGATCAGCCGCGTCTTCTTCTTCTCCAGCGCGCGCAGCGATTCTTCCCAAAGGATGGGACGGCCAGGCTCGTCGCGATGGCTCGCCACCATCTCGTTGTAGAACTCGCCTGCGAGCGCGTTGATCTGCATGTGCGAAAGGTCCGAGGGCGGCTCGCCTTCGAGATTGGCGCGCCAGGTGCGCTCCAGCTTCAGATTCTCTTCCTGGCAGCGCAGCACCGCCTCGTCCCAATCTGCGGTTCCGAGCGAGAACTTGATCTCCGACGGCATGCCGAACTTGCGGTATTTCGCCGGCACACGCCGACGAAACCAGTAGTTCTTCGTGTGGTCTTTTTTGATGGGTTGAAGCATGTTGAGGCTCACGGTGTGTCCACTCCTGTGTACCACCGGCCTTTTTAGAAATGCCTTATTCTATAGATAAAATTGGATTTTCAGGGGCCTAAACGGCTGAATGGCGGAGAGGGGGGGATTCGAACCCCCGATAGGCTTGCACCTATGCCGCATTTCGAGTGCGGTGCATTCAACCACTCTGCCACCTCTCCAGGCGCCAAAACGGCGATGCTTCGCCGGGTTGCGGGCCGTGTTCTATGCGAGGATAGGAGTCCAGACAAGGCATGGGGCGCGTTTTCGTCGCCCCAGGCCAAATAAATCACACATGAACCCTGAACGGGTCGGCACTCTTCGCAGTAACGTTTCCCATTGAAGAAAAAGCACTTTCCGCCTCCGCCAATGGTCGCGGCAGCCGGCGCGTGGGCCGGACTTGGCTTCAGCGGAGGCCGCGAACGTGCGCAAACGCGGGATTTGAACTGGACACGAATGCAGCGGCCATTGCACCCGATGCGATCAAAAGCGCGGATAAAAACGTGCGTATGAAACGCCGCGCCGGCCTGAAATCGGTGGCCCGCCAACGCAAATAAATCGAAATCTTGCGGGTCAGGCCACCGGCCTGCAATCGGCAAAGATTGCAAGCGCGCCGCCTTCAGCTCTTCTTTTTGTCCCGCGGGTTACGCATGGTGAACCGCGCATTGCCGAGCCCGGTCCCGATGGTGAGGATTCCCCAGCGTTTGTAGTCCTGCATGAAAGGGATTTCGCTAAGGCCCTGCACCACGCCGTCGTTGTGCATCAGCACCGCGGTGTCGTGATCGCGGATGGTGGGAATGGCCTCGATCAGGCTCGCCGGCAGGTTGAACTTGCTGCTTTCCCAATTGCCGGGAAGGTTCTGCGCACCCTTCTCGATCGCGCCGTCGGCGTCGATCACGCCGGGACAGGATACGCCGATAAACGGCGCAAGCTTGAAGCCCTCCGCCTCGGCCTGTTTCAGCAGGTCCTTGAGCATTCCCGCGAGCTTCTTCACTGCGCCTTCGCGGCTCGGCTCGTCGTCGGCGTGGCGCCACAGTTCGGATTTCCAGACCGATGCCTTGGACAGATCCGGCGTCTTCTTTTGGCGTGTTTCCACCACCCCGCAACGGATGTTGGTGCCGCCGATGTCCACCGCCAGCAGGCTGTCATGCCCCTCGAAAATCCATGACGGCGCCAGATGCGCGCAGCCGATCAGGGCTGCTTCGTCAGGGTGAAACCGGATCGGAATGAGACTGGCTTTTTCGCCTTCTGCGGCAAGGATGATGCTGGCGCGCGCGATCGCGAGTTCACCGATCCGGCTTTGCCGGAAGCCGCCGCCGACGATGATCGCTTCGGTCTTGTCCCACGCCTTGGTCTTGAGAAAGCGCCGGGTGACATAGGCCAGTTCCTGGGCAAATTCCTCGATGGCGCTGTGCACCAGCGCGGCGGCTTCGGCGTCATCGCTGCCGAGCATCGCGTCGAGCTGTTTCTTGCTGATGTCTTCGCTGGCCTCGCCGCCGAACGGATCCTCGCCGTTCTTTTTCAGCGGCTTGCGCCACTTGTCGAGGATATCCTTGAAGGCGCCCTTGCTGGCGCGGTCCCCCAGAAATCCCTCGTCGTCCTTCAGCTCGATGTTGTAGCTGTCGATATCCACGGAGGGCAGCCGCGCCGCCCCATGATTGCCGATTCCTGCGGTTGTCGGTGCGGCCTCAGCCATTCCATTCGCCCCTGCCATTGTGTGGGGGGTCAACGGCGAGGGAACCGGATGGTTTCATACAAGACGCCGCAAGGCCGCCCGGAGCCTCCAAAGTCCTGAGAATACGGCCGAATTGGCCGAAAAAGCCTTATTTTAAGGCCACTTTTCCTTGACTCGGCCCTCGTCACCGCTATAACTCCCGCAAACCGGCGCGGGTTTTCTCGCGCCGTTTGTTTTGCGTTGCCCGGGCCTCGACGCCAAGGCTCCGCAAATCCCTGAACCCTTATCGACTGAACAAGAAGCCGGCCCGGATCAATCCGAGCGCCGGAATCGAACATGAAGGAATAAAAAGATGTTCGCAGTCATCAAAACCGGCGGCCGGCAGTTCCGCGTCGTTCCGGATGATGTGCTTGAAATTGGAAAGATCGCCGGCGACGTCGGCACGATCGTGCAGCTTGGCGAAGTGCTGGTGGTGGGCGGCGATACGCCGGTCCTCGGCGCTCCGTTCGTGGGCGGCGCGTCCGTGGCGGCGGAAGTGCTGGACCACAAGCGTGGCGCGAAGGTCATCGCCTTCAAGAAGCGCCGCCGCAAGAATTCGAAGCGCAAGCGCGGCTATCGCGACGAGATCACCGTGATCCGCGTGACCGAAATCCTCACCGACGGCAAGGCTCCCAGCGTGGGTCCGCGCCCGAAGAAGGAAAAGAAGGTCGCCGCCGCGAGCGATGAAAAGTGAAATGATTCCTTCGGGGAATCGGTCTATACACTGACAGAGAATTTTGGAGACGAGCTATGGCTCACAAAAAAGCAGGCGGTTCATCGCGCAACGGCCGCGACTCGGCGGGCAAGCGTCTTGGCGTCAAGGCGTTCGGCGGCGAGCACGTGATCCCCGGTAACATCATCGCGCGTCAGCGCGGCACCACCTGGCATCCCGGCCTTAACGTCGGCATGGGCACGGATCACACCTTGTTCGCCAAGGTCGAAGGCAAAGTTGAATTCCGCGCCAAAGCCAACGGCCGCACCTTCGTCTCGGTTATTCCGATGGCGGACGCGGCTGAATAAACGGTAGACACATCGCGTCTGCCGGGTCTCGTTGAACCGGCAGAGCACTGGAAGGCTCGAAGGGGAGACGGGAAACCGGCCTCCCCTTTCGTTTTGCGCCTGCTTGGGGAGAGCAGGCACTGACAGGAGCCAGCCATGTTGCAGCAAACGCCCACGCCCTTCCTGAAGGAATCAAGAGCCGTCGTCCTCGAGACCGATCGGCTGATTTTGCGTCAGCCGACGCTCGCGGACGTAAAAGCCATTGCGCATGTCGTTGGCGACAAGCGCGTGTCCATCAATCTGCGCCGCGTGCCGCATCCCTATACGCAGGACGATGCCGTCAGTTTCGTGAGCACCGTCGCGGGCACCATCGATACCGTCTTCGTTGTCGAACACGAGGGGATGATCGTCGGCCTGGCCGGCGTGAGCTGGGACAACGAGAACGAACCCGAACTCGGTTACTGCTTCGGCGTCGAACATTGGGGCAAGGGCTACGCGACGGAAGCCGCGCGGGCCGTGATCGACTATGCGTTCGAGGAATTCGCCATCGACAAGCTGTATGCGGGCGCGCGGGTGCTGAATCCGGCCTCGCGCCACGTGCTGGAGAAGTGCGGCTTCCAGTGGACCGGCGTCGAACTGCATCGCTTTCTCGCGCTCGGATCGTCCACGCCGGTGGACCGCTTCAAGCTGGAACGCGGCGTCTGGTCGTCGATCAAGAGCTGGCACAATTCGACGCGGCGTTGAGAGTCGACCCGTCATCCTGAGGTGCGCGCTCTTGCGCGCCTCGAAGGATGACATCATAAGAAACGCCGTCGCCCTTCGAGGCCTCCGCTTCGCTACGGCACCTCAGGGTGACGGCTCACCGAAAACCAACCTATTGCTGAGGCCCTACACCACCGTCGGCGGATTGGGCTCTGGCTCGCGATGCATCACCCGCTGCTCCCGGATAAAAATGTACATACCCGCGCAGGCCACGATGCCCGCGCCAAGCATGGTGTTCAGCGACGGCACATCGCCAAACGCCAGAAACCCCAGCACGATCGCCCAGACGATCATGGTGTACTGGAACGGCGCGACGACGCTGGCGGGTGCGAGAAACAGTGCCCGGTTGAGGCAGAGCACGGCGGCGACATTGACCACGCCGCTGATAAGCAGGGCGACCACGAGAATCCATGTCGGCTGCACGAAGATGAAAGCCGACACGAGGCCGCCGAACATGAACGATCCAACGACCTGCGCGGTCGCGAGAAAGATGCTCGAAGTGCCGCGCACGAACCGCGTCACCACCATGAACATCGACTGACACAGGCATCCGGCCAGCGCGATCAAGGCCGGCCAGGAAATCGCGGCTCCGCTCGGCCGCAGCGCAATCAGAACGCCGGCAAAGCCCGCCGCGACGGCGCTCCAGCGCCGCCAGCCGACATGCTCGCGCAGAAAGATCGCGGAGAACGCCGTGACGAAAATCGGCGCGGCGAGATAGCAGGTCGTCGCATCCGCCAGCGGAATGTATTTGATCGCGGTGAAGAACAGCATGCCGTCGGAGACCGACAGCATCATGCGCAGCACCTGCAATCCCGGCCGTGGCACGTTGCGCACGGCCGCGAAATTGTCCCGCGCCAGAAACGGCATCAACGACGCGATGGCGCCGAAGCCGCGAATGAAGAAAAGCTGCGCCGGCGGATAGGACGCGACCATCATCTTGCTGAAGACATTGACCAGCGAAAAGATCGTCATCGCCGCCAGCATGAACAGGATGCCCGACAGCGTGGACGACAATGGCTTCGTGCGGCGCAGCAACTTGAACGGGGGATTCATCGGCACAGCGGGCAAAGGATTGATTGAAACGCAGACGACCAGCGCATGGAATCACAGCGCGCAACGCAATCGATCCTGATTAGAAAGCAACTCTCCGTCGCACAACCGCCAGAAATGCAGGCGGTTTCGCGGGGCCATGCTTGACGCTCGGCCCGACGTCTCAGCCCGGCGGCGGCACCACCACCGGCTCGTTCCGCGCGAGATTTCGCTCGCGTAGGAAGATGTAGAGCCCGGCCAGAATGATGATCACCGCGCCGACGATCATCGGCAGTGACGGGACATCGCCGAACACGGCATAGCCGAAGATCACCGCCCAGATGATCATGGTGTACTGATAGGGCGTCACCACGCTGGCCGGCGCGAGCTTGAGCGAGCGATTGACGCAGAGGCCCGCGCCGATCGAGATGCAGCCCGCCACCGCGAACAGGCCGAGATCGCTCCAGTCCGGCGTGATCCAGCCGAACGGCGCGACCACAAGGCCGAAAACCAGCGTTCCGCAGAACTGCGCCGATGTCAGCACGATGTCGGGCGTGCCGCGCAGCGATCTTGTGATGATCATCAATGCTGCGAACGAAGCGCTGCCGGTCAGCGCGATCAGGGCCGGCCAGCTCACCGCCTGCGTGGTCGGGCGCAGCGCGATCATTACCCCAACGAAGCCGACCACGATGGCGCTCCAGCGCCGCCAGCCGACATGCTCGCCGAGGAAGATCGCGGAGGCCGCCGTGACAAAGATCGGCGCGGCGAGATAGTAAGTGATGACGTCCGCCAGCGGCAGATAGACCGAAGCGGCGAAGAACGCGGCCACCTCGATGGTCGACAGCACAACGCGGATCACCTGCAGGCCAGGCCGCTGGATGACCCGCAACGCGGCGCGCTGACGCCAGATCGCCGGGGACAGCAGGATCAGGCTGAAAGCCGCGCGCAGCAGCAGCAACTGCCCGACCGAATAGGTGGCGACGATATATTTGCCCAGCGCATCGCCGAACGAGAACATCCAGACCGCCAGCAGCATCAGCGCGATGCCCGCGAGCGTGGCCGAGCGGTTGCCGGTATCGGCCGAGATTTTCGCCAACAGGGTCATGGGACGTAGGACATAAGGCTTGGCCGGACGTGAATGGGTCCAAAATGCGGCTGCGGGAGCTAATCCGGCGCTGCCAAGACCGCCTGTTTAGGAGTCCGGCGCGTTTACCGCAACCGCTGTAAATGCGGCCTTTTCGACCTAATTTGCGGTCGATGGGTTGCCGCTCGCGAGCCCATGGCGCATATATCCCAAGCGCGACAGGGCTCATGAAAGCCGGGCTTTTGCCCTCGCGGCACCAATGGACATCAGATGAAGTTTCTCGACGAGGCCAAGGTCTATATCCGCTCCGGCGACGGCGGGAACGGCTGCGTGTCCTTCCGCCGTGAGAAGTTCATCGAATTCGGCGGACCGAACGGCGGCAACGGCGGGCGCGGCGGTGACGTCATCGTGGAGGTCGCCGACGGCCTCAACACGCTGATCGACTATCGCTACCAGCAGCACTTCAAGGCGCAGAAGGGCAGCCACGGCATGGGCTCCGACCGCCATGGCGCGGGCGGCAAGGACATCGTGCTCAAGGTTCCGCTCGGCACACAGATTTTCGACGAAGACCGCGAGACGCTGATCCATGACTTCACCGAAGTCGGCGAGAAGTTCGTGCTGGCCAAGGGCGGCAATGGCGGTTTCGGCAACGCGCATTTCAAGTCATCGACCAACCGCGCGCCGCGCAACGCCAATCCCGGCCAGCCCGGCGATGAGCGCTGGATCTGGCTGCGGCTGAAGCTGATCGCGGATGCCGGACTCGTCGGTCTGCCGAACGCCGGCAAATCCACGTTCCTCTCCGTGGTCAGCGCGGCAAAGCCCAAGATCGCGGACTATCCGTTCACCACGCTGCATCCGCAGCTCGGCGTCGTCAGCATCGACGGCCGCGAATTCGTGCTGGCCGACATTCCGGGCCTGATCGAAGGCGCGCATGAAGGCGCGGGACTTGGCGATCGTTTCCTCGGCCATGTCGAGCGCTGCCGCGTGCTGCTGCATCTCGTCGATGCGACCTGCGAACATGCAGGCAAGGCCTACAAGACCGTGCGCTCCGAACTCGAAGCCTATGACGAGAATCTCGCCGACAAGATCGAGATCGTTGCGCTGAACAAGATCGACGCGGTGACGCCGGAACATCTGAAGGATCAGAAGGCACGGCTGAAGCGCGCCGCGAAGAAAACGCCGCTGCTGCTGTCGGGCGTCTCGCGCGAGGGCGTGCCGGAAGCGTTACGCGCATTGGTGGCGCTGATCGACGAGGCGCCGGTCTCCGCAAAGGCCAAGCGCGCGAGCGAAGGCCCAGCCGAGGCAGAACCGGAACCGGCAGGCTGGTCGCCGCTCGGCCGCTGACGCCGCTTCACATTTTTCCTGCCAAACTTTTGTTTCCCATGTCGTGTTTCCCATGTCGTGTTTCCCATGTCGCATCCCGAACTGAAAAATTTCCGCCGCATCGTCGTCAAGGTCGGATCGTCGCTGCTGATCGATTCCGCCGCCGGCGAAGTCCGCTCCGCATGGCTTGCCGCGCTCGCCGCCGACATCGCCAAGCTTCACAAGGACGGCAAGGACGTGCTCGTGGTGTCCTCCGGTTCGATCGCGCTCGGCCGCAGCCGCCTCAAACTGCCGAGCGGTGCGCTGAAGCTTGAAGAAAGCCAGGCCGCAGCTGCGGTCGGTCAGATCGCGCTGGCGCGCACATGGTCGGAAGTGCTCGGCGCCCACGGCATCGGCGCGGGGCAGATTCTGGTGACGCTGCAGGATACCGAGGAGCGGCGGCGTTATCTCAACGCGCGCTCGACCATTTCCAAGCTGCTCGAATGGCGCGCGGTGCCGGTGATCAACGAGAACGACACCGTCGCCACGAATGAAATCCGCTATGGCGACAACGACCGCCTCGCCGCGCGCGTCGCCACCATGACCAGCGCAGATCTTCTGATCCTGCTCTCGGACATCGACGGCCTTTACACCGCGCCGCCCTCCGCCAATCCCAACGCAAAACTTATCCCGGTGGTCGAATCCGTCACCGCCGACATCGAGGCGATGGCGGGCGCGGCGGAGTCCGAACTTTCGCGCGGCGGCATGCGCACCAAGATCGAGGCCGCCAAGATCGCGACCAGCGCGGGCACGCACATGCTGATCGCCTCGGGCAAGATCGAACATCCGCTGCAGGCCATCGCCGACGGCGGACCCTGCACATGGTTCCTCACCCCCGCCAATCCGGTCACCGCGCGCAAGCGCTGGATCGCCGGATCGCTGGAGCCGAAGGGCACGCTCACCATCGACGCGGGCGCGGTGGCGGCGCTGCGTGCGGGCAAGAGCCTGCTGCCGGCCGGCGTGATCCGGGTGGACGGGCAATTCGCGCGCGGCGACGCCGTGGTGGTGCGCGGTCCGGACACCCACGAAATCGGGCGCGGCCTCGTGGCCTATGACGCGGAAAACGCCGAAAAGATCAAAGGCCGCTCCTCCTCGGACGCGGCGCAGATTCTTGGCATCAGCGGCCGGGCGGAGATGATCCACCGCGACGATCTCGTGGTCGGCGGCCCGCGCGGCACCGACAGCGCCAAGTAGCCGGCCCGGCAATATCCGGGCTCGGCCAATGGCCTATGCCGATCGGCGACGCCGCCGGTCTGCCATGTTCCCCGCGCCTCGCGGAAGAGAAATCTCTGTGCTACAGCATGGTCTTAGAGAAATCCGACCCCAGATAGACCTCATGTCCGTATCGCTCAAAGCTCTCGACAGCGCTTCCGACCTGACCGCCCTCATGACCGATCTGGGCGCAGGCGCGCGCCGCGCCGCGCGGGTGCTGGCGCTTGCACCAGCGGCGCAGAAAGACGCCGCGCTGAGCGCGATGGCCGAGGCGATCCGCGCCAACGCGGCTGCGATCCTCGCCGCCAATGCCGAGGACGTGGCTGAGGCGAAGGCCAACGGATCGAGCGCCGCCTTTGTCGATCGCCTCGCACTGAACGATGCGCGCATCAAATCCATGGCCGATGGCATCGATGTGGTGCGCGCGATCCCCGATCCTGTCGGCAAGGTCACCGAAAGCTGGACGCGCCCCAACGGCATGACCATCGAGCGCGTGCGCGTTCCGCTCGGCGTGGTCGGCGTGATCTTCGAGAGCCGTCCGAATGTCGCGGCGGACGCGGGCGCACTCTGCCTGAAGGCTGGCAATGCGGTGATCCTGCGCGGCGGCTCGGACAGCTTCCGCTCCTGCCGCGCAATCCATCAGTGTCTGGTGGAGGGCCTGCGCAAGGCGGGTCTTCCCGAGGAATCCATTTCGCTGGTGCCGACGCGTGACCGCGCGGCGGTCGGCCTCATGCTGGGCGGATTGAACGGCGCCATCGACATCATCGTGCCGCGCGGCGGCAAGAGCCTTGTCGCGCGCGTGCAGGACGAAGCGCGCGTACCGGTGTTCGCGCATCTCGACGGCGTCAACCACATCTACGTCGACAAGGCAGCGAAGCTCGATATGGCGAAAACCGTCGTGCTCAACGCCAAGATGCGCCGTCCCGGCGTCTGCGGCGCGGTTGAAACACTGCTGATCGACAAGGCTGCCGCCGACACGCAACTCAAGCCGCTGGTGACCATGCTGCTCGACGCCGGCTGCGAAGTGCGCGGCGGTGACGACATCCGCAGGGCCGATGCGCGCGTGAAACCTGTTTCGGAAGACGACTGGTCCACTGAATACGAAGACGCGATCATCTCGGCCAAGGTCGTCGATAGCCTCGATGACGCGCTCGCCCATATCGCGCGCTACAGCTCGCACCACACCGACGCCATCGTCACCGAGGACGCGAAGGTGGCCGAAAAATTCCTCAACGAGGTGGATTCCGCCATCGTGCTGCATAACGCCTCAACGCAATTCGCCGACGGCGGCGAATTCGGCTTCGGCGCTGAGATCGGCATTGCCACTGGCAAGTTTCATGCGCGGGGTCCGGTCGGCGCCGAGCAACTGACCAGTTTCAAATATCGTGTCCACGGCACGGGACAGACACGTCCGTGAAATGCGCGCCCGCGCCCGATCCGGCCCGCATGTCCCACGGCATTCCGCCGTACAGCGATGGCATGCGCATCGGCCTGCTCGGCGGATCGTTCAACCCGCCGCATGAGGCGCATCGCGCCATCAGCCTGTTCGCCATGAAGCGGCTGCGGCTCGACCGGATCTGGTGGCTGGTGTCGCCGGGCAATCCGCTCAAGGACAACGGCACGCTGCATACGCTTCGCGAGCGCGTGAGCGCCGCGAAGAAGATCGCGCATCATCCGCGCATCGACATCAGTTGTCTCGAAACCGTCATTGGCACCCGCTACACTGCGGATACGATTTCCTACTTGCGGCGCCGGTGTCCCGGTGCGCGCTTTGTCTGGATCATGGGCGCAGATAATCTCGCGCAGTTCAGCCGCTGGGAACGCTGGCAGAATATCGCCAGCATGGTTCCGATCGCCGTGGTCGACCGACCGCCCGACAGTTTCCGCGCCCTCGCCTCCACCGCCGCGCAGACGCTGATGCCCTACCGCATAGATGAACGGAACGCCGGGTCGCTCGCGAGCCGCCGCGCGCCTGCCTGGACGTTCCTGACCGGCCTGAAATCGAACCTGTCGTCCACGGGACTACGGAACCCGGACGGAAGCTGGAAGGGCACCGGTGCGCGATGAGGTTGTCCGGCCACAGCATCACGCAAATTCGCGCGGGCGTTGCTGGACGATTGAAACCATTAACCCCACATGTCTATTATAACTGCGGGCGTCAGGATTCGACGCTCGCGATACAGTGAAAGGAATGGTCCCTGACCACATCTGTATTGTCCAAGACCGCCTCGGCAAAATCCGCTTCGGTCAAATCCATCGCGGCCATGGCCGCTCCCGCCGACCTCGCTCCCGCCCTGAAGGCGAGACCTGACGCCGACGAGACCCTGAACCTGATCCTCTCCCGCCTCGACGACATGAAGGCGGAAGACACGGTCACCATCGACCTTCGCGGCAAATCCTCCATCACCGACTACATGATCGTCACGACCGGGCGCGTGAACCGCCATGTCGGCGCGATCGCGGAGAATGTCGCCAAGGGCCTCAAGGAAAACGGAGCACCGGCTCCTCATATCGAGGGTCTGGCCAATTGCGATTGGGTGCTGATCGATTCCGGCGATGTGATCGTTCATGTGTTCAGGCCGGAAGTCCGCGAGTTCTACAATCTTGAAAAGATGTGGGCCTCGGACAAACCGGCTGCCAAGGGACGCTGAAAGCGTCTGGCCTGAGGTGTTGAAGTGTGTGCGCACATGTTAGCCTGCGCGCCATGCGAATCCTCATTGTTGCCATCGGCCGCCTGAAACAGGGCCCGGAGCGGGAGCTGGCCGAACGCTATCGCGAACGGTTCGACGACATCGGCCGCAAGCTCGGATTCCGCGGCCTCGAGATTCATGAAATTCCGGAAAGCCGCGCGCGCGACGCCGCCGCGCGCATCGCGGAGGAAGCGGCGGCGATCTCCGCCCTCATTCCTGACAAATCGGCCATCATCGCGCTCGACGAGCGCGGCGAAACCATCGACAGCCCGGCCTTTGCGCGGCATCTTGGCCGCTGGCGGGACGAATCGGTTCCAAACGCGGTGTTTCTGATCGGAGGCGCGGACGGACTTTCGCCTGATTTGAGGCGTAGGGTAAAACTTGGCGTCGCGTTTGGCAAAGCCACCTGGCCGCATCAGATGGTGCGGGTCATGTTGCTGGAACAGATTTATCGGGCCGCAACGATACTCTCCGGCCATCCGTACCATCGCGCGTAAAGCATGATCCGTTTGCTAAGATCATGACCATGCTTCTCTCTAAAGACCGGATCCACGTGATCGACGCGCCTGTCCTCGCAAGCTCGCCAAAACATCGCCGCCTGATGCGCGGCGCGGTGTTGCCGCTGTCGCTTGCGCTGGCATCGCTGCATAGCGTGGCAGGTGCGTATCCGGCTCGTGCGCAGGGCGCGCCGAAGCAGGTCGCCGCGCCCGATCCTGAAGCCATCAAGCAGCGCACGCAGGAACTTGAAGCCGCGCGCGAGCAACAGAAGAAGGCTTCCGAGCTTGAACAGAAACTGAAGGCCGAGATCGCGGCCATCGGTCAGGATCGCACCAAGCTCAATCAGCAATTGATCGGCATCGCCGCGCAGGTGCGCGATGTCGAAACCAAGATCGCCGATACCGAAGGCCGGCTGCGGCCGCTCGATGCGCGCGAACTGCAGATTCGCGCCTCGCTGGAAACACGCCGCGACGAGATTTCCGAAGTGCTTGCGGCTCTGCAGCGTGCCGGACGCCGCGCGCCGCCCGCGCTGTTCGTGCGGCCCGAAGATGCCCTGCAGTCGCTGCGCACCGCGATGCTGCTCGGCTCCGTGGTGCCGGAAATGCGCGCACGCGCCGCCAAGCTCGCCAGCGATCTCGGAGAACTCGTCACCCTGCGCAAGAACATCGCAGAGGAGCGCGACCGGCTGGCGGCCGATCGCGACAAGCTGAAGGACGACAGCACGCGCCTCGCCGCGCTGGTGCAGGAGCGTCAGAAACAGCAGGCCGACACCGAGAAAAACATGGAGGCCGAGCGCCAGCGCGCCATCGCCCTGTCCAAACAGACCGAGACCCTTCAGGACCTGATCGCCAAAATGGAGCAGGACGTGAAGGCAGCCGCCAAGGCAGCCGCGGCGGCCGAGTTGAAGGGCACCCCGACCGCCCTGAATGGCAAGCCCGACCTCGGCGCATTGAAGAATCCGGGCCGGTTGAGCCCGGCCATCGCCTTCGCATCGGCCAAAGGACTACTTCCTTTACCGGTTAACGGCTCCCGAATTCGCGGATTTGGCAGTTCCGACGGCGTCGGTGGCCAGGAAAAGGGCATTTCCATCGCCACACGGCCCGGGGCGCAGGTCACAACACCTTGTGATGGCTGGGTTGTTTACTCAGGCCCCTTCCGCAGCTACGGACAACTCTTGATCCTCAACGCGGGCGGCGGGTATCATGTTCTGATCGCCGGGATGGAACGTATTTCGGTCACGATCGGGCAGTTTGTTCTCACGGGAGAGCCAGTCGCGACCATGGGGACCACGTCTCAGGTCGCGTCAATTCTGGCGGCACCGTCCAGCCAGCCTGTGCTCTATATCGAGTTCCGTAAGGACGGCACTCCCATCGATTCTGGTCCATGGTGGACCGCAAGTGAAGGCCAAAAGGTTCGCGGATGATGCGCAAGACTTCCCTGGTTCTCCTCAGCGCCGC
Organism: Afipia sp.; assembly: GCA_017308575.1. GTDB lineage: Bacteria > Pseudomonadota > Alphaproteobacteria > Rhizobiales > Xanthobacteraceae > Afipia. The sequence continues at coordinate 529,476 of JAFKEQ010000001.1, read as the reverse complement.
GGCCGGTGCGGCAGCGACGCTTTTCCTCACCCAGCCGCGCGCGACATTGGTCGGCTCGACGGCGCGGGCCGCTTCGTCCGACACCTATCGCCAGCTCAATCTGTTCGGCGACGTATTCGAGCGCGTGCGCAGCGACTATGTCGAGAAGCCCGACGACAGCAAGCTGGTCGAGACCGCCATCAGCGGCATGCTCACCGGCCTCGATCCGCATTCCAGCTACATGGATGCGAAAAGCTTCAAGGACATGCAGGTGCAGACCCGCGGCGAATTCGGCGGACTCGGCATCGAGGTCACGATGGAAGACGGCCTGATCAAGGTCGTGTCGCCGATCGACGACACGCCGGCATCGAAGGCCGGCATCATGGCCAACGACATCATTTCCAATCTCGATGACGAACCGGTGCAGGGCCTCACCCTCAACCAGGCGGTTGAGAAGATGCGCGGCCCGGTCAACACCAAGATCCGGCTGAAGATCATCCGCAAGGGCCAGGACAAGCCGCTCGAAGTCACGCTGACGCGCGACAACATCCGCGTCCGTTCTGTGCGTGCGCGTGTCGAGAGCGACGACATCGCCTACATCCGCATCACCACCTTCAACGAGCAGACCACCGAAGGCCTGAAGCGCGAGATGACCAATCTCACCAGCCAGATCGGTGCGGACAAGATCAAGGGTTACATCATCGACCTCCGCAACAATCCGGGCGGCCTGCTCGAGGAAGCGGTGTCGGTCTCCGATGCATTCCTCGATCGCGGCGAGATCGTCTCGACCCGCGGCCGCAATGCCGAGGAAACTCAGCGCCGCACCGCCAAGCCCGGCGACCTCGCCAAGGGCAAGCCGGTGATGGTGCTGATCAATGGCGGTTCGGCATCGGCATCGGAAATCGTCGCCGGCGCGCTGCAGGATCACAAGCGCGCCACGCTGATCGGCACCCGCTCGTTCGGCAAGGGCTCGGTGCAGACCATCATCCCGCTTGGCTCCGGCAACGGCGCGCTGCGTCTGACCACCGCGCGCTACTTCACGCCATCGGGCAAGTCGATCCAGGCCAAGGGCATCATTCCGGACATCGAAGTCCAGCAGGACGTGCCCGACGATCTGAAGGCCAAGACCGATACCAAGGGCGAGGCTTCGCTGCGCGGCCACCTGAAGGCTGAAGGGCAGGAAGAAACCGGCTCGCAGTCCTACGTGCCGCCGGATGCCAAGGACGACAAGGCGCTGAAGATGGCGACCGACCTTCTCCATGGCGTCAAGCAGACCACGTCGGCGCCTGCTCCGACGGACAAGGCTTCCAACAAGGCCGCGAACTGACGCGCGAACAAACATCCATATAGATCGGATCAGGGCGGCCTTCGGGCCGCCCTTTTTCGTGACCGAGCCCGCATGTAACGGGAACTCCGACACCGTCACGGCCTTCAAAAATCACGGCTTTGCGGCCTCCGACTCACGGCCGTGATAGGATTCGCCGACTGATTCGCGAGGTTGAGCGCAGTGACCACCGACGATCTGAGCGCCCCGCTGGGACAGGATCGGCCGCGCAAGCGGCGATACCGGATTCCGTTCACCGCGCCGCAGGCGATTGCGGCGGGGCTTGGCCTGTTTCTCGTGACCTTCGCCGGTTTTGCGACCTTCAACACCAACCCGATGGGCGGTGAGCCCATGGCGAAGGTCGCCTACGATCCGGCGACTTTGCCCGGCGACAAGACGCCGCCCAAGGTAGCAGTTCCGAAGGAGGCCGCCGCAGCCGTCAAGGAAGGCGCCGCGGGACAACAGACCATCACCATCATCGACGGCACCAGCGGCGCACGACAGAACGTCGTCATCGGTACCGGTGCAGACACGCCGGCACAGGCCGATGCGCCGCCCGCAGTGATGGCGAATATCAATCCGAAGCTGCTCGAAAGCTCGCGCTACGGCATGATTCCCGTTGCCGCCGAAGGACTGAAGCCGTTCAAGGTCTACGCTGCGGGCAGCGATGCCGAACGCGCGGCCGCGGCCAAGAAGCCCACCATTGCGATCGTGATTTCCGGGCTCGGCGTCGGTGCCGCAAAGACCGCCGATGCCATCACCAAACTGCCGGGCGCAGTGAGCCTGGCGTTTACGCCTTATGGCTCCGATCCCGGCAAGCTGGTGGCGCGAGCCCGCGCGCAGAAGCATGAAGTGCTGCTGCAGATTCCGATGGAGCCGTTCGACTATCCCGACAACGATCCGGGCCCCCAGACGCTTCTCACCACGCTTCCCGGCGATCAGAACGTCGATCGCCTGACGTGGCACATGAGCCGCTTCCAGGGCTATGTCGGCCTCGCCAATTTCATGGGTTCCCGTTTTGTCGCCACCGATGCAGCAATGCAGCCCGTGATCAAGGAGGCCGCCAAGCGCGGCCTCGGCTGGTTCGACGACGGCAGTTCCGCGCGCAGTGTCGCGGGCGTGATCGCGGAAGGCCAGGCGATGCCCTTCGCCAAGGCCAATGTCAGCATCGATACGGTGCCGACGCAGGCGGAGATCGACAGGGCGCTGACGCGGCTGGAGGCTCTGGCCAGGGAACACGGCTCGGCCGTCGGAATCGCCTCTGCCTTGCCGATTTCGATCGACCGGATTGCGATCTGGGCAAAGCAGCTCGACAGCCGGGGCATCATGCTGGTCCCGTTGACAACGGCGATGCTGAAACCAAAATCGAGTTGAACGGCGTCGCCGCGGAGCCTGATCCGCGCGATACCCAAGGTGCGATTTTGGAAATGCGGCCCGTCCGCGTATTCTGATCGCAGAATCGGACCTGACCGGCGGACCACGCAGGCTCCCGGTCAGAGCAAAGGCTTGAGCAGCATGGCGCGCTACGACGATCTGCCCTATCGGACCTGCGTCGGGATCACCCTCATCAATCCGGACGGACTGGTTTTCATTGGCCGGCGGCTCGGCGGGCCGGAGCATGTCGATCAGACCCATGTGTGGCAGATGCCGCAAGGCGGCGTCGATGCGGGCGAAGACACCTTTACCGCGGCCAAGCGCGAGCTGTTCGAGGAAACCAATGTCCGGTCGATCGAGAAGCTCGGCGAGGTCAGGGAATGGCTCACCTATGACATTCCGCGCACGGTGGCCGGGCGGGCCTGGAAGGGCCGGTTTCGCGGCCAGAAGCAGAAGTGGTACGCGCTGCGTTTCACCGGCAAGGACAGCGAGATCAATGTCGCGGCGCCGGGCGGGCACAAGCCCGAATTCATCGACTGGCGCTGGGAGCCGCTGAAGAATCTTCCCGAGCTGATCGTGCCGTTCAAGCGGCCGGTCTATGAGCGCGTGGTCGAAGCATTCCTGCCGCTCACCTAAACGCATCAAGCGGCGGACTGACATCCGCCGCTTGCGCTCTTATCTTTGATTTGAAGATCGTCGGTAGCTGAAGCCGGTGTCCGGCCGATGGCGCGCACGGCAAGCCGCACGCGCCTCAGTGCATAGCGGTCGAGACGATCTGCTGCTGAATGACCTTGAAGTGGTCGAGGCGCTCGATGGCGCGGTCGAGGGCGTCGCCCTCCTGTTCCTTCAAGCCTTCTTCCATCTCGGCGATCTGGCTCGCGAACACCTCGCGGTCCAGCTCCGCAACCGATGTCGCCGTATCGGCAAGCACCGTGAGGCCCTTGTCGGAAATTTCAGCGAGGCCGCCGAGCACGATGATCTTTTCGTGCTTGCCGCCGACCGTCACGGTCATGATGCCGGGACGGAGCGTCGCAACCAGCGGCGAATGCCCGGCCATCACGCCGAAATCGCCTTCAGCGCCGGGAACATCGACCTGCTCGACTTCGCCCGAGAAGGCGATCTTCTCGGGAGACACGAGATCGAAGTGGAAAGTGTTGGCCATGTGTCGTCAAACCTTCGCTACAGACGCAATCGTCATCCTGAGGTGGCCGCCACTTGCGGCCCTCGAAGGAGGACGCCGTCGCCCTTCGAGGCTCGCTGCGCTCGCACCTCAGGGTGACGGCGCAGCACCGCGATGGTGATTACGCCGCTTCCGCTGCGAGCTTTTTGCCCTTCTCGACGGCTTCTTCGATGGTGCCGACCATGTAGAAGGCCGCTTCCGGCAGGTGATCGTACTTGCCTTCCACCAGGCCCTTGAAGCCCTTAATGGTGTCGGCGAGGTCGACGAACTTGCCCGGCGAGCCGGTGAAGATTTCCGCGACATGGAACGGCTGCGACATGAAACGCTCGACCTTGCGGGCGCGCGCGACCGTCAGCTTGTCCTCTTCCGACAGTTCGTCCATGCCGAGAATGGCGATGATGTCCTGCAGCGCCTTGTAGCGCTGAAGCACCTGCTGCACCTGACGTGCAACGGCGTAGTGCTCTTCACCGACAACCAGCGGCGAGAGCATGCGCGAGGTGGAGTCGAGCGGATCGACTGCCGGATAGATGCCCTTTTCAGCGATCGAGCGCGACAGCGTGGTGGTCGCGTCCAAGTGCGCGAACGAGGTCGCAGGCGCCGGGTCGGTCAAGTCGTCGGCCGGCACGTAAATCGCCTGCACCGAGGTGATCGAGCCCTTGGTGGTGGTGGTGATGCGCTCCTGCAGCGCGCCCATGTCGGTCGCGAGCGTCGGCTGATAACCCACCGCCGAAGGAATACGGCCGAGAAGCGCCGACACTTCCGAACCCGCCTGGGTGAAGCGGAAGATGTTGTCCACGAAGAACAGCACGTCCTGGCCCTTGTCGCGGAAGTCTTCCGCGATGGTCAGACCGGTGAGCGCGACGCGGGCGCGAGCGCCCGGCGGTTCGTTCATCTGGCCGAACACGAGGGCGCACTTCGAACCTTCGCCGCCGCCCTTCTTGTTGACGTTGGATTCGATGAACTCGTGATAGAGGTCGTTGCCTTCACGGGTACGCTCGCCGACACCGGCGAACACGGAGTAACCGCCGTGGGCCTTCGCGACGTTGTTGATCAGCTCCTGAATGAGCACGGTCTTGCCGACGCCGGCGCCGCCGAACAGGCCGATCTTGCCGCCCTTGGCGTATGGCGCGAGGAGGTCGACAACCTTGATGCCGGTCACGAGGATTTCGGCTTCGGTCGACTGCTCGGTGTATTCGGGCGCGGGCGCGTGGATCGGACGCTTGCCGTCCGCCTTGACCGGACCGGCTTCGTCGATCGGCTCGCCGATGACGTTGATGATGCGGCCGAGCGTGCCTTCACCCACCGGAACCTCGATCGGCAAGCCAGTGTCCTTGACTTCCTGGCCGCGCACCAGACCTTCGGTGGTGTCCATCGCGATCGCGCGCACGGTGGATTCACCGAGATGCTGCGCGACTTCGAGCACCAGGCGGTTGCCGTTGTTGGTGGTCTCAATCGCGTTGAGAATGGCGGGCAGGTGGCCGTCGAACTTCACGTCGACGACGGCGCCGATAACCTGTTCGATGCGTCCGGTCTGGTTGGCTGATGCCATGAGAGTATCTCCTTAAAAGCTCGGTCTCGGCGGCGTTAGGCTCAGACGGCCTCGGCACCGGAGATGATTTCGATCAGTTCCTTGGTAATCATCGCCTGACGCGTGCGGTTGTAGACCAGCGTCTGCTTGCGGATCATGTCGCCGGCGTTGCGTGTAGCGTTATCCATCGCGCTCATCTGCGCGCCGTAGAACGACGCGTTGTTTTCGAGCAACGCGCGGAAAATCTGCACCGCAAGATTGCGCGGCAGCAGGCTCGAAAGAATTTCGTCTTCGGCAGGCTCGTAGTCGTAGACCGCAGCTGCGGCGCCATCGGCTTCCTTCGCCTCAAGCTCCAGCGGAATGAGCTGCTGCGCGGTCGGGACCTGCGAGATCACCGACTTGAAGCGCGAATAGAACAGCGTGCAGACGTCGAACTCACCGGCTTCGAACATCGCGATGATCTTCTTGGCGATGTCCTCGGCATTCTTGAAGCCGAGCACCTTCACCGAGCGCAGCTCGACATTGCCGACGATCTGCTTGTCGAACTGGCGGCGGAGCTGCTCGTAGCCCTTCTTGCCGACGCAGAAAATCTTGACTTCCTTGCCCTGGTTCATCAGCGACAGCGCGCGCTCGCGCGCCAGACGCACGATGGACGAATTGAACGCGCCCGACAGGCCGCGCTCGCCGGTGCAGACCAGCAGGAGGTGAACCTTGTCGCTGCCGGTACCGGCCAGCAACGCCGGAGCAGAACCGGAGCCGGAGGCTGCGCCCGCGATGTTGCCGATCACGGCGTCCATGCGCTCGGCATAGGGACGCGCCGCTTCGGCTGCGGTCTGGGCACGGCGCAATTTCGACGCCGCAACCATCTGCATGGCCTTGGTGATCTTCTGCGTCGCCTTGGTGGAGGCGATGCGGACACGCATGTCCTTGAGAGACGCCATTCTTTATCTCACCCTGACGATCCAGCCTGACGCCGGATCGCAACCCCGAATTCGCCGCGCACGATCAACGATCGGCGCGGCGATGATTTTTATGCGAACATCTTGGCGAAGCCTTCGACAACGCTCTTGAGCTTCGCCGCGTTGTCGTCGGACAGGTCCTTCGAGTCGCGGATCGCATTGAGAAGATCGATGTGCTTGCCGCGTAGCAGCGACAGCAGGCCGTCTTCGAACGCGCGCACCTTGTTGAGCGGAAGCGCGTCGAGATAACCGTTGGTGCCGGCCCAGATCACCGCAACCTGCTCTTCCATCTTCAGCGGCGAGAACTGCGGCTGCTTGAGAAGTTCGGTGAGGCGCGAGCCGCGGTTCAGCAGGCGCTGGGTCGAGGCGTCGAGGTCGGAGCCGAACTGCGCGAACGCCGCCATTTCGCGGTACTGCGCGAGCTCGCCCTTAATCTTGCCGGCGACCTTCTTCATCGCCTTGGTCTGCGCCGACGATCCGACGCGCGACACCGACAGGCCGACGTTCACCGCCGGGCGGATGCCCTGGAAGAAGAGATCGGTTTCGAGGAAGATCTGGCCGTCGGTGATCGAGATCACGTTGGTCGGAATGTAGGCCGACACGTCGTTGGCCTGGGTTTCGATGACCGGCAGCGCGGTCAGCGAGCCATTGCCCTGCTCGTCGTTGAGCTTCGCGGCGCGCTCGAGCAGACGGGAGTGCAGGTAGAACACGTCGCCCGGATAAGCTTCGCGGCCCGGCGGACGGCGCAGCAGCAGCGACATCTGACGGTAAGCGACGGCCTGCTTGGACAAGTCGTCATAGATGATCACGGCGTGCATGCCGTTGTCGCGGAAGTACTCGCCCATGGTGCAGCCGGTGAACGGCGCGAGGTACTGCATCGGAGCCGGGTCCGACGCGGTCGCGGCGACGACGATGGAGTATTCCAGCGCGCCCTGCTCTTCGAGCACCTTCACGAACTGCGCGACGGTGGAGCGCTTCTGGCCGACCGCGACGTAGACGCAGTACAGCTTCTGGCTCTCCGGAGCGCCAGCGACGTTGAGCGGCTTCTGGTTGAGGATGGTGTCGAGCGCGATCGCGGTCTTGCCGGTCTGACGGTCACCGATGATCAGCTCGCGCTGGCCACGGCCGACCGGGATCAGAGCGTCAACCGCCTTGAGGCCGGTCGCCATCGGCTCGTTCACCGACTTGCGCGGAATGATGCCGGGCGCCTTGACGTCGACGCGCTTGCGTTCGGTCGCCTGGATCGGGCCCTTGCCGTCGATCGGATTGCCGAGCGCGTCGACGACGCGGCCGAGCAGGCCCTTGCCGACCGGCGCGTCCACGATGGCGCGGGTGCGCTTGACGGTCTGACCTTCCTTGATTTCGCGGTCGGCACCGAAAATAACGATACCGACGTTATCGCTTTCGAGGTTCAGCGCCATGCCGCGCGTGCCGTTCTCGAACTCGACCATTTCGCCCGCCTGGACGTTGTCGAGACCGTAGACGCGGGCAATGCCGTCGCCGACCGAGAGAACCTGACCGACTTCGGAGACTTCGGCTTCCTGGCCGAAATTCTTGATCTGGTCCTTGAGGATTGCGGAAATTTCCGCGGCGCGGATGTCCATCAGCCTGCCTCTTTCATCGCGTGCTTGATCGAATTGAGTTTGGTGCGAAGCGAGCTGTCCACCATGCGGCTGCCGAGCTTGACGACAAGCCCGCCGATGATTGACGGATCGACCTTCACGTTGAGATCGACGTCCTTGCCCGACACTGATTTCAGCGCGGCCTTGAGAGCGTCGAGATTCTTGTCGCTGAGCGGCTCGGCGACGGTGACTTCCGCAGTGGCTTCGCCCTTGAACTTGGCGACCAGCGCACGGAACGCCCGGATCACATCGGCGACGGCGAACAGCCGGCGATTCTTGGTCAGGACTTTCAGGAAATTCGCGGCGATGCCGCCGATACCAGCCTTGGCGAGGACGGCGTCAAGAGCCTTGGCCTGCGCGTCGGCGGTAAACACCGGGCTGCGCACCAGCCGGAGAAAATCCGGGCTCTCAGTCAGAAGGGCGGAGAACTTGTCGAGGTCCGCCTTGACGGCATCGACAGATTTCTGGTCGCGCGCCAGTTCGAACAGGGCGGTCGCATAGCGGCCAGACACGCCAGATACAGAAGGATCTTCAGCTGCCACAGATTAAGCTCTTCTAGCTGTCGAATGCCCAAGAAAAAGACCATCGCTGCGAGAAGGGCGCCAGAACGGCGCCGAGCGATTCAAGTCCTTGGAATTCAAGCGGGACTTCGATTTCTGGCCGGAGCAATTGACCCTGCAGCCCAAAATCGCGGTTTTGCTATCATAGGGCGCGCGCAGGTGCAACATGACGGCGAATGCGAACGCATTTTTGCTGGTGCCGGTTTGTCGCACAGGCGCGATCGTCGCGCCGCTGAGCGAACGATCGTTTGCGCGCCAGGAGGCCCGCCGCAAACTCGCGCTCACCACCGAGCAATGTCGGCGCGGCGATTTGCGGTCATGTTAGGAGTTTTTGCCCAAAAAAGAGTCCGAAAGAACAGAAAAGCGGCAAAGAAAATCCATAACCGATTGAAAACAATAAACTATTCTCACAATGCGCGATTGTACTTATCTCAGGAACTATCATCATTGCGCATCGCACAAAGCGATTCGGACCGGCAATGGCGCCGGTTCGTCACAGCTTCGGCTCGTGAAGCAATCCTGTGGTGAGCAATGTCGCTTCCAAAAACACTGTCAGCCGGCCCGAACGCCGGCGACCATCCAGTTTCCATTTCTGAACTCATTGAACTGACCAACGACCTTCGCACCAGTGCAGCCGACAAGATCAGCGGTATCCAGCGCGTCACGGGCTCGCTGCGTATGCTTGCGTTGAACGCGATGATCGAAAGCGCCCGCGCTGGCGCGCATGGCCGCGGATTTTCGGTGGTCGCCGCCGAAGTGAGGGAAATCGCCGCGAATGTCGGACTCATTTCCGAGCAGCTACAGAAAGAACTCACCGCGCAGATCGATTCCCTGAGCGCGCATACACAGTCCATGGCCGATGCCGCCATGGGAACGCGCATGGTCGATCTCGCTTTGAATGCCATCGAGATCATCGATCGCAATCTTTACGAGAGAACCTGCGATGTACGCTGGTGGGCGACCGACAGCGCCGTTGTCGATTGCGCAGCCAGTGTCACGCCGCAATCGGCCGCCTATGCGTCCAAGCGGCTTAGCGTGATCCTCAACGCCTACACGGTCTATCTGGATCTGTGGCTATGCGATCTTCATGGCAAGGTCATCGCCAATGGCCGCCCGGACCGTTACGCGGTTGCCGGCCTCGATGTGTCTCATGAACCGTGGTTTGTGCAGGCGTCACGGCTGGCGTCAGGCGACGAATATGCCATAGGCGATATCAGCACCGCACCCGGCCTGAAGAGTGCTCAGGTTGCGACCTATGCCGCATCAGTACGTGCCGGCGGCGAAAGCCACGGCGCCCCTCTCGGCGTTCTGGCGATTCATTTCGACTGGGCTCCTCAAGCCGAGACGATCGTGCGAGGCGTCCGTATCGAGCCCGAAGAAAAAGCGCGGACCGCCGTTCTCCTGGTCGACGCCCATCGCAGGATCATCGCGTCATCGGAAGGAACGAGCAGCCTCGACCAGCATTTTCAGATCGAGACCGGAAACCAGACGCACGGCTTTTACACCCGCCCCGACGGAACCGTCGTCGCCTTCCATGCCACCCCCGGCTACGAAACCTATCGCGGGCTGGGCTGGCACGGCGTGATCGTGCGGCGACCGGGCTGATTCCCGCAAATACTCCGTCACACACCCCCTGAAATCGCGCGGAGTCGCCCATTTAGCGCATGCAGAGCTGCGAATAATGCATGCATGAAACCAATTGGGCGATTCTGCGTTTACTTCGCGGAGCCAATGGCTGCGGAATATATACAGTATAAATGAGTATATATTACTTACATATTCTTTAATCAGCGATCTTCCTTCAGTATTCTATGTTGTTTCCTTTTTATCGACAGATATGCGGAGATTTAAGGAACGGAAAATCACTGCCGCGCTTATGCCTCATTATTGGATGAACTGTCCGGCCACGTAAGGACTGGCTGTTTTTAGCCAGTGACTGGATGGATATACCAATTAGAGGGACTACTATATGAACGTCGCTATTAAGCGCGTGCCGGGACGGCCCGTCGCGATTCGGAATACCTCGATCGCATTGGCCGCCGTTGGAATTCTCGCGCTGAGCGCGACTGCAAGCGAAGCCGGACGCAAGTCCTGGCGCGACGCCAACGCCTCGATCGGCTCGGGCCACAGCTTCTCCGGGATCGCCTCCTATTACGGCAACGAATCCGGCAGCAAGACTGCCTCCGGTCAGCGCTTCAATCAGAACGCCATGACCGCCGCCCACCGCACCCTTCCCTTCGGCACCCGCCTCAAGGTCACCCATGGCGGCCGCAGCGTGGTCGTCACTGTCAACGATCGCGGTCCCTTCATCCGCGGCCGCGTGCTCGACCTGTCCACCGGTGCCGCCCGCGCCATCGGCCTGACCGGCCGCGGTGTCGGCCGTGTTGTCGCAGAAGTTCAGTAAGCGTTGCGTTGAGTAAGCGTCGCGCCGGGTAAGTGTTGAGTTGCGTCGCGTGACGTTGCGTTGAAAGGGCCGGTGCCGGTTGCACCGGCCTTTTTCATGGGCGCTCGCTACAACTTCGTCATTGCGAGAGACCGGTCTATTTTCATCTGTCATGCCCGGGCTTGTCCCGGGCATCCCGATCACGAAGCATTGTGTTCAATACATCGAGGTCACCGGGACAAGCCCGGTGACGACAAACGAAAGACCTTACAAGAAACTCTGCGGATCGATATCGATCTCAAGCTTGAGGTTGCCCGTGGTCTTCGGCCCCGAGGCCAGCCAGTCTCGCATATAGGCGGACAGATCGAAACCGCGCGTCGCCTTCACCAGAATCCGGAAACGATAGCGTCCCTTGATCACCGCGAGCGGCGCTTCGGCTGGCCCCAGCACCTGCACGTGCTCGTCGATCGGCGCCAGCGCGACGAGCTTGCGCGCAAACCCTTCCGCGGTCGGACGATCGCCTGCCGAAATGATCAGCGACGCCAGCCGTCCGAACGGCGGATAAAGCGCGCGTTCGCGCGCCTCGATCTCGCTGGCGTAAAATGCCTCGCGATCGCATGCGACCAATGCCTTCATCACCGGATGCTCCGGCTGATGAGTCTGCAGGAAACCGACGCCGCGGCCCTGTTCGCGTCCGGCGCGGCCGATCACCTGATTGAGCAGTTGAAACGTGCGCTCCGCCGCGCGCGGATCGCCATTGCCGAGACCGAGATCGGCATCCACCACGCCGACGAGATTGAGGCGCGGAAAATTATGACCCTTCGCCACGAGCTGCGTACCGATGATGATATCGACACGGCCTTCCGCGATTTCATTCAGTTCGGCGCGCATGGTCTCGATGTCGGTGATGAGATCGCTCGACAGCACCAGGGTGCGCGCTTCGGGAAACAGGCTGACCGCTTCTTCCTGCAGCCGCTCGACACCGGGGCCGATGGCCGCCAACGACTCCTCCGCGCCGCAATGCGGGCAGGTATGCGGACGCGGCATCGAGAACCCGCAGTGATGGCAGACAAGGCGCTGGCGGAAGCGATGATCCACCAGCCACGCGTCGCAGATGGTGCAGGCGAAACGATGCCCGCAGGCCCGGCACAGCGTCAGCGGCGCATAGCCGCGGCGATTGAGAAACAGCAGCGCCTGTTCGCGCCGCTCGATGGCGATCTTGATTTCCTCCGCCAGGCGCGGCGAGATATATCGGCCGCGCTGCGGGCCTTCGCGTTTGAGATCGATCGCTTCGATGTGCGGCATGTGCTGGCCGCCGAACCGCGACGGCAGCACCACGCGCCTGTAACGACCCTTGCGCGCATTGACCTCGGTTTCGACCGACGGCGTCGCCGAACACAGCACGACGGGAATCTTCGCGATGCTTCCGCGCACCACGGCCATGTCGCGCGCGTGATAATGCGCGCCTTCGTCCTGCTTGTAAGCCTGATCGTGTTCTTCATCGACGATGATAAGACCGAGATTCGCATAGGGCAGAAACAACGCGGAGCGCGCCCCGACGATCACCTGCGCATCGCCGGACGCGACAGCCGCCCAGTTGCGTGCACGCGTGCGTGGCGTCAGTTCCGAGTGCCATTCGATCGGCCGCACGCCGAAGCGCGACGCAAAGCGATCGAGGAATTGTCCGGTCAGCGCGATCTCCGGCATCAGGATCATCGCCTGCTTGCCGCGCCGGATGATTTCCGCCACCGCCTCGAAATACACTTCGGTCTTGCCCGAGCCCGTCACGCCATCCAGCAGCGCGACCTGAAACTCGTCCTTCGACGCCATCTCCTTCATGGTCGCCGCGGCTATTGCCTGATCGAGCGAAAAATCCGGCTCGGCGAACGATGGATCCGGCGCAGGCGGCGCAAGATCGCGTGGCATCGGCTCGGTCGCGAGCGTGCCTTCATCGACAAGCCCGTCGATTACGCCCGGGCTGACGCCTGCTTCCTTTGCGGTCTCCGACTTCGCGTGCAGTAATCCGTCCGATAGAACCTCGATCACGCGATGGCGCGCCAAGGTCATGCGTTGCGGCGGCGCGCCGACCAGCCGCACGCCCATGCGCACGCGCTCGGGGCCGAGATGTTCGCCCATGCGCAGCGTCATGCGCAGTACCATGCCGCGCGCCGACAGCGTGTAGTTCGCGACCCAGTCCACGAAGCTGCGCAGTTCCGGCTTCAGCGGCGGCACGTCGAGTTTTTCGCCGGTGTCCTTGAGCCGGTTGTGCAGGCGCGGATCGGGATTGGGATTGTCGGCCCAGACTACGGCGGTGACATCGCGCGCGCCCAACGGCACGCTGACCACGTCGCCAGGCTGCAGATCGACGTCGTCGGGAACGCGATAGGAATAGGTCTGGTTCAACGCCACCGGGACAAGAACGTCGACAACTCGTCTTGCCATGGTGCGAGGGGCCCGGATTAAGAAGGATATAACGAAAAGGGTGCGATAAACCGATTCCTGTCAAGGATCGAACGCATCCGGGATATGATGGCAAAAGCCGCCAAAGCAAGCCACACGGACAATAGCGAGGCGCAGCTCATTTGCGCCGCGCCGGACCTCATGGCCGAGATCGCGCAATGGCTGTCGCATCTGCGCGCCGAGCGGCGGCTGTCGCCCAAGACGCTGGAAGCCTATGCGCGCGACCTGCGCCAGTGCCTCGCGTTCCTGAGCGAGCATTGGGGCGGCCTCGTGACCCTCAAACAGTTTGCCGCCATCGAGGCCACTGACGTGCGCGCCTTCATGTCGTCCCGCCGCGCCGACGACATCGGTGGACGCTCGCTGATGCGCGCGCTGGCGGGCTTACGTTCGTTCGGTCGATTCCTAGAACGCGAAGGCAAGGGCAAAGTGGGCGCATTGTCCGCGATCCGCGCGCCGAAGATCGGCAAGAGTCTGCCGAAACCAATTCAGATGACGTCGGCAAAGCAGATGACCGATGCGGACATTCGCGCCGGTGAAAACCGCGAGCCATGGATCTGGGCGCGCGATGCCGCGGTGATGGCGCTGCTTTACGGATCGGGCCTGCGCATTTCCGAAGCGCTCGGCCTGATCCGGCGCGATGTGCCGCTGCCCGGACAAGGCGACGTGATCGTAGTCACCGGCAAAGGCAACAAAACGCGCATGGTGCCGGTGCTGCAAACCGTGCTGACGCTGATCACGGACTATGTCACGATGTGCCCGCATGTCATCGCGCCGGATACGCCGATCTTTGTCGGTGCGCGCGGCGGGCCGCTGTCACCCCGCATCATTCAGCTCACGATGGAGCGGCTGCGCGGCGCGCTGGGTCTGCCGGACAGCGCAACGCCGCATGCGCTGCGCCATTCCTTCGCCACGCATCTTCTGAGCCGGGGCGGCGACCTTCGCGCCATTCAGGAATTGCTCGGCCACTCGTCCCTGTCCACGACGCAGATCTACACCGGCGTCGATGCCGACCGGCTGCTTGACGTCTACAAGACGGCCCATCCCCGCGCCTGAATAAATAATGTCCTGCGCCGCCGCGCGGACGCCTTGCGCAAACATCACGGTTCGGTCAATCGTTGCGGTATCTGGACCGGGAGGACGATCCGTCATGGGCGCGCACGAAAGCATGGAACACGCCGAGCACGCCGAACACGCGTCCGGCTCCAACAAGAAGATCGCGCTGCTGATCGCGGTGATCGCGCTCTTCCTCGCGCTGTCCGAAACGCTCGGCAAGGGCGCGCAGACCGAATCCATCGCCAAGAATGTCGAAGCCTCGAATCTCTGGGCATTCTTCCAGGCGAAAAGCATTCGCCGCACGGTTGTGCAGTCGGTGTCCGAACACGCCAAGCTCAGCCTCGGTCTCGCCGGTGACGACGCGCAGAAAGCCGCGCTCGCCAAGCAGATCGAGGACTGGGGCAAGACGGCGGCGCGCTATCGCTCCGAACCTGAAACCGGCGAAGGCTCCGAGCAGCTCGCCGAACGCGCCAAGCATGCCGAGCACGAACGCGACCTCGCCATGGCGCGCTATCATCACTACGAAGTGGCGTCGGCCGCCTTCCAGATCGGCATCGTGCTGGCGTCTGCGACCATCATTACCGGCATGGCCGCGCTGGCCTGGGTGTCGGGTCTATTGGCCGTTGCAGGGCTCGCTTTCACCGCGATCGGGCTGTTCGCGCCCCATGCCGTGCATTTGATGTAGCGACGCAGAAGATCTCAGGATTTTCAGGGATTTATGCGGGTAGTCGCCGGATTTTCGCGGCATAAGGCGAAACGGTGACAGACTTCGCCGCAAAAGGCGGAAATGCGGCGACATCGTCATTGCGAGCCAACGGGTCCAGCTTCGCCGGCCCGATGATAAACTCCGCGAAGCAATCCACAAATCAGAACGATGGATCAAGGTGGATTGCTTCGTCGCTGCGCTCCTCGCAATGACGGAGAGGCCATTCACGACGACGAGCGCGGTGCCTGCATGCGACGGCGCAGACGCTTGATGAAGCCGGGCGAGGCGCGGCGGCGAAACCGCGTTATCCATTCACCGATTGCGCGCTTGAACGGCGCGACGATCTCGGCGGCCTTCGCGCGCAGATCGATGACGAACTGATAGAGCCGGCGAAACCAGCCCATCCGCAACAGCTTGTCGCGCGTCACATCGAACACGAAAGCGATGAGGCCGACGCCGATGATCTTCTGTGCGACGATCAGTGTCGTGGCCGTAACGAAATACTTGTGCGCCAGGAGCCAGCCTTCGAACAGGCTGAACGGCGCGAGCACGATGAACGGCACCGCGAACACCAGCAGCGTTGTCGCAGGCGAGAGATGTTCGACGCGATCGGAGAGCCACTGCTTCAGCCGCGGCAGCGGGATCAGCGCGACCACGCGCGCGACGATCGGTTCGACGCGATCCCACAACCACGCCTCAACCAGAAAGATCAGCGCGAGCAGAACCCACAGGGGACGCAACAGCCGGCGCATCCGCGATCCTTACATCCTCCACCGGCCCGCAGAACGGACCGGCACAAGACTGAATCTAGGAAACGCCCTGCGCTTTCGCCATAGCCAGTGGCATAGCGCCAAATCCCGGTCATGCCGGGAATGACGCGCGCCGGATCACATATGGATCGCGCGCTTGGCGACCGCCATCGCCGCTTCCTTGATCGCCTCGGAGCGGGTCGGATGGGCGTGGCAGGTGCGCGCGATGTCCTCGGCCGCGCCACCGAATTCCATCGCCACCGCGATCTCGTGGATCATTTCGCCCGCCTCGGGACCGATGATGTGGCCGCCGAGAATGCGGTCGGTCTTGGCGTCCGCGAGAATCTTCACAAAGCCGTCCGTGGTCTGGTTGACCTTGGTGCGGCCGTTCGCGGTGAACGGAAATTTTCCGACATTGTAGGCGATGCCCGCCTGCTTCAGTTCTTCCTCGGTCTTTCCGACAGAGGCGACTTCAGGAAATGTGTAGATCACGCTCGGGATCACGTCGTAGTTGGTGTGTCCGGCCTGGCCTGCGAGAATTTCCGCAACCGCGACGCCTTCATCCTCGGCCTTGTGCGCGAGCATCGGCCCGGCGATCACGTCGCCGATGGCGTAGATGCCCTTCACGCTGGTCTGCAGATGTTCGTCGGTCTGAATGCGGCCGCGCTGATCGAGCGCGACACCGGCTTCCTTAAGCCCGAGGCCTTCGGTGTAAGGCACGCGGCCGATCGCAACCAGCACCGCGTCGGCTTCGATCACTTCCGCTGTGCCGCCGGCGGCCGGCTCCACGCTGGCCTTCAGCTTCTTGCCGGACGTATCCACCCCGGTGACCTTGGCGCCGAGCTTGAAGACGACGCCCTGCTTTTCCAGCAGACGCTGGAAGGACTTCGCAACATCGCCATCCATGCCGGGCAGGATGCGGTCGAGGAATTCCACCACCGTGACCTGCGCGCCGAGGCGGCGCCAGACCGAGCCGAGTTCGAGGCCGATCACGCCCGCGCCGATCACCAGCATCTTCTCCGGCACCTTGTCGAGTTCGAGCGCGCCGGTGGACGAGATGATGCGCTTCTCGTCGATCTCCACGCCCTTGAGTTTGGCGACGTCCGAGCCGGTGGCGATGACAATGTTCTTGGTTTCGAGCGTCTGGGTCTTGCCGTCGTTGCCCTTCACCTCGACCTTGCCCGCGCCGAGCACGCGGCCGGTGCCTTCGTAGCTGTCGATCTTGTTCTTTTTGAACAGGAAGCCGACACCCTTGACGTTGCCGTCCACGCCGTCGCTCTTGAACTTCATCATGGTGGCGAGATCGAGCTTCGGCTTGCCGACGCCGATGCCCATCTTCGGCAGCATGTGCGTGACTTCCTCGTAACGCTCGGACGCCTGCAGCAGCGCCTTGGAGGGGATGCAGCCGACGTTGAGGCAGGTGCCGCCGAAGGTCGGCCACTTCTCGACCACCGCAACCTTCATGCCGAGCTGTGCGGCGCGAATTGCGCAGACGTAGCCGCCGGGGCCGGTGCCGATAACAACGAGATCATAAGAGGCCATGATGGGTATCCTGTATTCTGAATGGCGCGTGAGCTAGAGCATTATAGAGCTGTATGAAATCGTGTCCCGGACGCGCTGCAGCGTTCTTTACGCTGCTGCGCAGAGCCGGGACCGCCACTAATTCCGGTGTTTGAGACGGTCCCGGCTCTGCGAAGCGGCACTCCGCGCCGCGTCGCGTCCGGGACACACGGCTTCATCTGAACAGATCATGCTTTAGCGCCCGCCCGAAACATCGAAAATGGTGCCGGTGACGTAGGACGCTTCGTCCGACATCAGCCAGATCACCGCGTTGGCGATTTCATCGGCGGTGCCGACACGTTTCATCGGCACCGTATGCGCCAGCTTCTGCGCACGGTCCGGCTCGCCGCCGCTGGCGTGAATGTCGGTGTCGATCAGGCCGGGGCGGATGGCATTGACGCGAATGCCCTCGCTGCTCACTTCGCGCGCAAGACCGACGGTGAAGGTATCGATCGCGCCCTTGGACGCGGCATAGTCCACATAGAGGCCGGGCGAACCGAGCGTCGCCGCGACTGACGACAGATTGACGATCACGCCGCCCTCGCCGCCATGGGCGGTGGACATGCGCTTCACCGCCTCGCGCGCGCACAGGATGCTGCCGACGACGTTGATGTTCATCATGCGGGCGAGCCGCTCCGCCGACATCTGATCGACGCGCGCGGTCTTGTCGACAACACCGGCATTGTTCACCAGCGCGCCGAGCTTGCCGAATTTATCCGCTTCCTTGAACAGATGAACGATGTCGGCCTCGATGCCGACATCGCACTTCACCGCGATGGCCTTGCCGTTGCTGGCTTCGACCGCCGCGACCACCTCATCGGCAGCCGCCTTGTTGCTGGCGTAGCCGACCACGACCTTGTAGCCGCGTTTCGCGGCCGCCAGCGAGGTCGCGCGGCCTATGCCGCGGCTTCCTCCGGTGACGATGGCGACGCTGTTCATGCCCTGCCCCGCGATCAGAGGTCGAGCACCAGCCGCGCCGGGTCTTCCAGGCTTTCCTTGATGCGGACGAGGAAGGTCACCGCTTCCTTGCCGTCGATCACACGGTGATCGTAGGACACCGCGAGATACATCATGGGCCGAATCTCGACCTTGCCGCCGATCGCGACCGGACGTTCCTGGATCTTGTGCATGCCGAGAATACCGGACTGCGGCGCGTTCAGGATCGGCGTCGACATCAGCGAGCCGTAGACGCCGCCGTTCGAGATGGTGAACGTGCCGCCCTGCATTTCCTCGATCTTGAGCTGGCCGTCGCGGGCCTTCTTGCCGAATTCGGCAATCGTCTTCTCGATCTCGGCGATCGACTTGTGATCGCAGTCACGCACCACCGGCACCACAAGGCCCTTGTCGGTGCCGACCGCGACGCCAATGTGATAGTAGTTCTTGTAGATCAGGTCGGTGCCGTCGATCTCGGCGTTCACCGCGGGCACATCCTTGAGCGCCTGCACCACGGCCTTGGTGAAGAAGCCCATGAAGCCGAGCTTGGTGCCGTGCTTCTTCTCGAACACGTCCTTGTACTGCGTGCGCATCGCCATCAGGTGGCTCATGTCGACCTCGTTGAAGGTCGTGAGCATCGCAGCGGTGTTCTGAACGTCCTTGAGGCGGCGCGCGATGGTCTGGCGCAGGCGCGTCATCTTCACGCGCTCCTCGCGCGCGGCGTCGTCGGCCGGCGACGACGCGCGCACCTGGATCGCGGCGGCAGGCTGGTTCACGGAGGTCGGCGCGGACGCGGCCTTCTCGATCGCGGCCAGCATGTCGCCCTTGGTCACGCGGCCATCCTTGCCCGAGCCCGGAACGGTGGAGGCATCGACACCGCTTTCAGCCGACAGCTTGCGCACCGACGGCGCCTGTCCGGCATCGGCGGGCGGCGACTTCTGCGCAGGGGCAGGCGCAGCAGCGGCAGGCTTGGCGGGTTCGGCGGCCTTTGCAGCGGCAGGCGCCGGAGCAGCAGCCTTCGCGCCGCCTGCGCCTTCAGTGATCTGGCCGAGCAGCGCGCCGACAGCAACGGTCTCGCCATCCTTGGCGACGATCTCGCCCAGCGTGCCGGCGAACGGCGCGGGCACTTCGATGGTCACCTTGTCGGTCTCAAGTTCGACCAAGGGCTCGTCAACGGCAACGGCGTCGCCGGTCTTCTTGAACCAGCGGCCAATGGTGGCTTCGGTGACGGATTCACCCAGGGTCGGAACGCGAATTTCAGCCATTTTTCTCTTCCTTTGCGTCGTGAGCGGCGCCCTTCGCCGTCAGCGCGTCAATCAATTCAAAAACAACACAACCGCGAGGCCCGCGCGATGCGCGGGCCGCCGCCGTCATGTCAACCGAGTGCCTCGTCGAGGAATGCCTTGAGCTGCGCCAGATGCTTCGACATCAGGCCGGTCGCCGTCGCGGCGGACGCCGCACGCCCGGCATAACGCGGACGCTTGTGCGCCGCGCCGATCTGGTTGAGCACCCATTCGAGATACGGCTCGATGAAGTGCCAGCCGCCCATGTTGCGCGGCTCTTCCTGACACCAGACCACTTCGGCCTGCTTGAAGCGCTCCAGCACCTGCACCAGCGTCTTGAGCGGCACCGGATAGAGCTGTTCGATGCGCAGCAGGTAGATGTCGTCCACGCCGCGCTTCTCGCGATCCTCGTAAAGATCGTAATAGACCTTGCCCGAGCAGATCACGACGCGGCGGATCTTGGCGTCCTCGACCAGCTTGATCTCGCCGCCCTTCTCCGCGTCGTCGGGCAGCACGCGATGGAACGAGGTGTCCGGACCGAACTCCTCGAGCTTCGACACGGCGCGCTTGTGACGCAGCAGCGACTTCGGCGTCATCAGGATCAGCGGCTTGCGGATGTCGCGGCGAAGCTGGCGGCGCAGCGCGTGGAAGTAGTTCGCGGGCGTCGTCAGGTTGGCGACCTGCATGTTGTCTTCGGCGCACATTTGCAGGAAGCGTTCGAGACGCGCGGACGAATGCTCCGGACCCTGTCCTTCATAGCCGTGCGGCAGCAGGCAGACGAGGCCGGACATGCGCAGCCACTTGCGCTCGCCCGACGAGATGAACTGGTCGAACACCACCTGCGCGCCGTTGGCGAAATCGCCGAACTGCGCTTCCCAGATGGTGAGCGCCTTGGGCTCGGCCAGCGAGTAGCCGTACTCGAAACCGAGCACCGCTTCTTCCGACAGCAGCGAGTTGATGACCTCGTAATGGCCCTGATCGCCGCCGAGATGGTTGAACGGCGTGTAGCGGCTTTCGTCTTCCTGATCGAACACCACCGAGTGACGCTGTGAGAAGGTGCCGCGCTCGGAGTCCTGGCCGGACAGACGGACGCGATGATTTTCCTTGAGGAGTGTACAGAAGGCGAGCGCTTCGCCGGTCGCCCAGTCGATGCCTTCGCCGGTCTCAATCGCCTTGGCGCGCGCATCGAGGAAGCGCTGAACGGTGCGGTGAATGCGGAAACCGTCCGGCACCTTGGTGATCGCCTTGCCGATCTCCTTCAGTTCATTCAGCGCGGCGCCGGTGTTGCCGCGGCGCGGGTCCTCGCCGAGATCGGCGGACTTGAATCCGGCCCACTTGCCGTCCAGCCAGTCGGCCTTGTTCGGCTTGTAGCCGGAGCCGGCTTCCAGTTCGGCATCGAGGCGCGCGCGCCAGTCGGCCTTGGCCTTCTCGACTTCGCCCTCGGTGACCACGCCATCCGCAACAAGGCGCTGGGTGTAGATCTCGAGCACCGTCGCATGGGTGCCGATCTTCTTGTACATCACCGGGTTGGTGAACGCCGGTTCGTCGCCTTCGTTGTGACCGTGGCGGCGATAGCAGAACATGTCGATGACGACAGGCTTGTGGAACTTCTGCCGGAATTCGATCGCGACCTTGGCGGCGAACACCACCGCTTCCGGATCGTCACCGTTCACGTGGAAGATCGGCGCGTCGATCATCTTCGCCACATCCGACGGATAGGGCGAGGAGCGCGAGTAACGCGGATAGGTGGTGAAGCCGATCTGGTTGTTGACGATGAAGTGCAGCGAACCGCCGGTGCGGTAGCCCTTCAGGTCCGACAGCGCGAAACATTCCGCCACCACGCCCTGGCCCGCGAAAGCGGCGTCGCCGTGCATCAGCAGCGGCAGCACCGAAATGCGCTGGTCCGGCGCGTCGCCGTTCTGGTCTTCCTTGGCGCGCGACTTGCCGAGCACCACCGGATCGACGATTTCGAGATGCGATGGGTTGGCGGTGAGCGACAGATGCACCTTGTTGCCGTCGAACTCGCGGTCGCTTGACGCGCCGAGATGGTACTTCACGTCGCCCGAGCCTTCGACTTCGTCGGGATTGGCCGAGCCGCCCTTGAATTCATGGAACAGCGCGCGATGCGGCTTGCCCATCACCTGGGTCAGCACGTTGAGGCGTCCGCGATGCGGCATGCCGACCACGATATCGCGCACGCCGAGATTGCCGCCGCGCTTGATGATCTGTTCCAGCGCGGGGATCAGCGATTCGCCGCCGTCGAGGCCGAAGCGCTTGGTGCCGGTGAACTTGACGTCGCAGAATTTCTCGAAGCCTTCCGCTTCGATCAGCTTCATCAGAATGGCGCGGCGACCTTCGCGGGTGAAGCTGATTTCCTTGTCCGGGCCTTCGATGCGTTCCTGAATCCACGACTTCTGCGCCGGATTCGAGATGTGCATGAATTCGACGCCGACGGTCTGGCAGTAGGTGCGCTGGCAGATCGCGACGATGTCGCGCAGCGTGCCGTATTCAAGGCCGAGCACGTGATCGAGGAAAATCTTGCGGTCCCAGTCGGCGTCGGTGAAGCCGTAGGAGCGCGGGTCCAGCTCCTCGTGATCCTTCTGGCCTTCGATGCCGAGCGGATCGAGATTGGCGTGGAAGTGACCGCGCATGCGGTAGGCGCGAATCAGCATCAGGGCGCGAACCGAATCGCGGGTCGCCTGCTGCAGGTCGGCGGGAGTGACGCCGCCACCGGCGGCTTGCGCCTTGGCGGCCAGCTTGCCGCCGACAGCCTTCTCGACCTGAGCCCAGTTGCCGTCGAGGGCCGAGGTCAGTTCATCCGTCGGGGTCGCCGGCCAGTTGGTCCGCTCCCAGGACGGGCCCTGGGCGTTCTTGGCGACGTCCGCCGGCTGGTCCTTCAGGCTCTTGAAGAAATCGGCCCAGTCCGCGTCGACCGATGAAGGGTCTTTCTCGTAGCGCGCGTAGAGTTCGTCGATATAGGCGGCGTTGGCGCCGTCGAGGAAGGATGTGAGGGCGAAATTGGCATTCGCGTCCTGACGAGACATGATTGCGTCCTGATGATTGCTATCGCGCGAGAAAATCGGGCGAAATCGCCCGATTTGTGATCGGCATGAAGGTCTTGCCGTATCCTTTACCCTATTTGGGGCAAAACTTCGCGCTGAAAAGAACCAAGGACTGAACTATCCTTTCAATATTTCGCGAAGCGTGGTGCCGAGCCGTGCGGGCGACGGAGAAACCGTGATTCCGGCCGCTTCCATCGCGGCAATCTTGGATTCGGCATCGCCCTTGCCGCCGGAGACGATCGCACCGGCATGGCCCATGCGGCGGCCCGGAGGGGCGGTGCGGCCGGCGATGAAACCGACCATCGGCTTCTTGCGGCCGCGCTTGGCTTCGTCCTTCAGGAACTGGGCGGCGTCTTCCTCGGCGGAGCCGCCGATTTCGCCGATCATGATGATCGATTCGGTCTTGTCGTCGGCCAGGAAAAGCTCGAGCACGTCGATGAACTCGGTGCCCTTGACCGGATCGCCGCCGATGCCGACCGCCGACGTCTGGCCGAGGCCGACCTGCGTGGTCTGGAACACGGCTTCATAGGTCAGCGTGCCGGAGCGCGACACGATGCCGACCTTGCCGGGCTTGAAGATGTTCGCGGGCATGATGCCGATCTTGGATTCGCCGGCGGTGACGACGCCCGGGCAGTTCGGCCCGATCAGACGCGACTTCGAACCGGACAGCGAGCGCTTCACGCGCACCATGTCCAGCACCGGAATGCCTTCGGTGATGCAGATGATGAGGGGCACCTCTGCGTCGATCGCTTCGCAGATCGCATCCGCTGCGCCCGGCGGCGGAACGTAGATCACCGACGCATCGGCGCCGGTCTTCTCGCGCGCTTCGGAGACGGTGTCGAACACCGGCAGGCCGAGATGGGTCGAGCCGCCTTTGCCCGGCGAGGTGCCGCCGACCATCTTGGTGCCGTAAGCCATGGCCGCTTCCGAATGGAAGGTGCCGTTCTTGCCGGTGAAGCCCTGGCAGATGACCTTGGTGTTTTTATCGATCAGGACGGACATCGGCTTACTTTCCCTTCACGGCGTTGACGATCTTCTGCGCGGCATCGTCGAGATCGTCGGCGGGCAGAACGTTGAGACCGCTTTCGCGGATGATTTTCTTGCCTTCCTCGACATTGGTGCCTTCGAGGCGGACAACCAGCGGCACCTTGAGGCCGACGGCCTTCACCGCGGCGACCACGCCGGCGGCGATCACGTCGCACTTCATGATGCCGCCGAAGATGTTGACCAGAATGCCCTTCACGTTCGGATCGGCGGTGATGATCTTGAACGCCGCCGTCACCTTTTCTTCCGACGCGCCGCCGCCGACGTCGAGGAAGTTGGCCGGGCTTTCGCCGTAGAGCTTGATGATGTCCAAAGTGGCCATCGCAAGGCCCGCGCCGTTGACCATGCAGCCGATGGTGCCGTCGAGGGCGATATAGGCAAGGTCATACTTGGACGCTTCGATTTCCTTGGCGTCTTCTTCGGTGGTGTCGCGCAGCGCGACCACATCCGGATGACGATAAAGCGAATTGGAGTCGAACGACATCTTGGCGTCGAGGCACTTCAGTTCGCCCTGCTTGGAGACGATCAGCGGATTGATCTCCAGCATCTCCATGTCCTTGGCGAGGAACGCGGTGTAGAGCTGCGCCACGAGCTTTTCCGCCTGCTTGGCAAGATCGCCCTTGAGGCCGAGCGCCTGCGCCACCTTGCGGCCGTGGTGGCTCATGATGCCGGTCGCCGGATCGACCGAGAACGTGACGATCTTGTCCGGCGTGTCATGGGCGACCTTCTCGATGTCCATGCCGCCTTCGGTGGACACGACGAATGACACCCACGAGGATTCGCGATCGACCAGCAGCGAGAGGTAGAACTCCTTCTCGATGTCGGAGCCGTCTTCGAGATAAAGCCGGTTGACCTGCTTGCCCGCCGGGCCGGTCTGCACGGTCACCAGCGTGGCGCCGAGCATCTGATTGACGAATTCCTTGACCTCATCGACCGACTTGGCGAGACGCACGCCGCCTTTATCGCCCGCGGACGCTTCCTTGAACTTGCCCTTGCCGCGGCCGCCCGCGTGAATCTGGCTCTTCACCACCCAGAGCGGGCCGCCAAGCTCCTTTGCCGCCGCTTCCGCTTCGGATGCCTTCAGGATCGGCACGCCGCGCGACACCGGCACGCCGAATTCCTTCAGCACCGCCTTGGCCTGATATTCGTGAATGTTCATGGGAATTGCCTCGGGAACGAGAGAGAACGAGGACGACGAACCGCCGCCCTGGGATTTTCAAGAAACGATCCGGCGGACAGCCGCCGGATCGCATGATCGAATGACGCTGTCGCGCCGCTTACTTGCCGAGCAGGTCGGGCGCGATCTTCTTGCAGGCGTCGACCAGACCCTGCACGGCGCCGACCGACTTGTCGAAGCCTTCGCGATCCTTGGCGGACAGCTCGATCTCGACAATACGCTCGACACCCTTCGATCCGATGACAACAGGAACGCCGACATACATATCCTTCACGCCGTATTCGCCGTTCAGGTAGGCCGCGCAGGGCAGAACGCGCTTCTTGTCGCGCAGATAGCTTTCCGCCATCGCGATGGCGGAGGCGGCGGGCGCGTAGAACGCCGAGCCGGTCTTGAGCAGGTTGACGATCTCGGCGCCGCCGTTGCGGGTGCGATCGACGATCTCGTCGATGCGGGCCTGCGAGGTCCAGCCCATCTTCACGAGGTCCGGCAGTGGAATGCCGGCGACGGTCGAGTAGCGGGTCAGCGGCACCATGGTGTCGCCGTGGCCGCCGAGCACGAAGGCGGTGACGTCTTCGACCGACACGTTGAATTCATCGGCGAGGAAATAACGGAAGCGCGCCGAGTCGAGCACGCCGGCCATGCCGACGACCTTCTTGTGCGGTAGGCCGCAGGCCTTCTGCAGCGCCCAGACCATGGCGTCGAGCGGGTTGGTGATGCAGATCACGAATGCATCGGGGGCATACTTCTTGATGCCCGCGCCGACCTGCTCCATGACCTTGAGATTGATGCTGAGAAGATCGTCACGGCTCATGCCCGGCTTGCGCGGCACGCCCGCGGTGACAATCACGACCTTGGCGCCCTCGATCGCTTCATAAGAATTTGCGCCGGTGAAATTGGCGTCGAAACCGTCGACCGGCGAGGACTGCGCGATGTCGAGCGACTTGCCCTGCGGCACGCCTTCGGCGATGTCGAACATCACCACGTCGCCCAGCTCTTTCAGACCGACAAGGTGGGCCAACGTGCCACCGATCTGACCTGAACCAATCAAAGCAATCTTGTCACGCGCCATGGGAAATCTGTCCTTTGATGTCGACGAAGGAGGGGTGGGAAACTCTGCACGGCTGGTTAGACCTTTCGCGGCAGGCGTTCAAGTCGCCGTTCGCTGAATGGGGAGGCAGCGCGCCCCGATGACCGTTTCATTTGTCCATTCACCGGACCGCGGACGAAACATAAAGCGAACTTCAGCGCGTTGAGAACTTTGGAAACCTCCGGGCGTAAGTACGCGGCCTTTTCCTCTGCCTTGTCCCGGGCGCGATGCAGCGCCCGCGCTGCTTCGCTGAACCGGGACCGCAAAGGGCTCTGCACCTGTAACGGCCCCGGCTCTGCGGAGCGGCATTTTATGCCGCGCCGCGTCCGGGGCACAGAACAATCTCCAAACCGCCGTTAAGTCTCGACCAGGCCGGTGGTGGAGCCGCTGGCGGAGGAGTCGCTGCGGCCGTGCGGCAGCGCCAGGTAGGATTCGGACCCCATCTCGATCAGCCGTGACGACGTGCGCTTGAATTCGTTAAGCTCGATGCCTTCGCTCGCGGTGTAGAGCGACAGCGGATCGGTCTGTGCCGACGCCATCAGCTTCACCGAATTGTCGTAGAGCGCGTCGATCAGCGTGATGAAGCGCTTCGCATAATTGCGCTGCTCGTATTTCATCGCCGGAATCCGGTCGATGATCAGCGTGTGATAGTCGTGCGCGAGCCGCAAATAATCCGATGCGCCGAGCGGCTTCTCGCACAGATCGGCGAAATCGAAACGCGCGACGCCGTGCGCCGAATGCGGCACATGCAGCACGCGCCCTTTGATCGTGATGTCGCGCGGATGATCCGCCGCGCCGCCGGTGAGCTTGTCCCACGCCTTGTCGAGCGCGGCGGTGGCGGCGGCATCGGCAGGCACCAGCCACATCTTGACGCCTGCGAGCTTTTCCAGACGGAAATCGGTGCGCGCATCGAGGCGCAGCACGTCCATGTGCTCCTTGAACTGCGCGATGAACGGCAGGAACAGCGCGCGGTTGAGACCGCCCTTGTAGAGATCGTCCGGCGCGACGTTGGAAGTCGCCACCACCACGGTGCCAAGTTCGAACAGGCGGCTGAACAGGCGGCCAAGGATCATCGCATCGGCAATGTCGGTGACGTGGAATTCGTCGAAGCAGAGCAGCCACGCTTCCTCGAAGATCGACGCGGCGGTCAGGCGGATCGGATCGCCGTCGGACATTTCCTCCCGCGCGATCTTCTGCCGGAACGCATGAATGCGCTCGTGAACGTCGGCCATGAATTCATGGAAATGCGCGCGGCGCTTGTGCTCGACCGGACTGTCGTTGAAGAACAGATCCATCAGCATGGTCTTGCCGCGCCCGACCTCGCCGTGGATGTAGAGGCCGCGCAGCGGCGCGGACTCTTTCTTGTCGGAGAACAGACGCTGCAGCAATCCGCCGCCGCGGCCCGGCCGATATCCGGCGAGCCTTCGCTCCAGCGCGGAATAGGCCTCGACGGCCTGCGCCTGCGCCGGATCGGCCTCGATGGTGCCTGCGGCGACCAGAGCCTGATAGTGCCCTCGGAACGAGGTGCGGGAGGGAGCGTTCATGACCCGCTAACGGCCAGAACGAGCCGCAAAATGCAAGAGCGCCAGCGCGGAAAGGTCAGGCGCTCAGCGCATAGGCGTCCTCGACCACATAGGGGCCGCCGCCGACCGAGGCACGCGAGGAGAACAGCACGAAACGGGACGCTGTGAAGGTGCGGGCCGGGAAATAGCCGCGCAGCGACAGATAATCCGCAACATCCTGATTGGAGGCATCGCGCAGCCGCGCCAGCGTGACATGCGGGATGAACTTGCGGCCCTCCGGATCGAAGCCGAAGCGCTGGATCAGCCGCTCCAGTTCGGCCTGAAGTTCCATGAGCGGGCGGCTTGGTACAACGGATGCCACCACAGCGCGCGGTTTCTTGCTGCCGAAGCTGGACAGGCCCCGGAGCGATACCTCGAACGGTTTGCGGTTGATCCGCTCCAGCGTCGAGGCGATCTCGTTGGCCGAGACGCCGTCGATGTCGCCGATGAAGCGCAGGGTGACATGATAATTTTCGGGATCGATCCAGCGCGCTCCCGGCAATCCGCCCCGCAGCATGGACAGGGACTGACCGATATCCGGAGGAATTTCCAATCCGGCGAACAAGCGAGGCATCACGAAACTCCTCGATGCAAGAGGGAATCACGAGGCGGGAATCAGCGAATCACCTGATGTCGTTTTTAACCCAGCCGTATGACAGTGCGAAGCAGTGATCACGCGAACGCGATAAGGCCGCTTCAGCGCTTGCCCAATTGTGGCGCACGATCTTTCAAAAACGCCTCGACCGTGGGCAGAATCCGCTCCACCACCTTGTCCACACCGGCCGCCGTCGGATGCAATCCGTCGGGCTGGGTCAGCTTCGCGTCGGTCGCGACACCGTCGAGAAAGAACGGATAGAGCGGCACATTGTGAGCTTTCGCGAGGTCCGGATAGATCGCGTTGAACTTCGCCGTGTACTCCGCGCCGTAATTCGGCGGCGCGTACATGCCGCACAATAAAACAGCGATGTTCTTCGCCTTCAGTTGCGTGAGAATGGCATCGAGCGCATCGCGCGCGACTTTCGGATCGACACCGCGCAGTGCATCGTTGGCGCCAAGCTCGACGATCACGGCTTCGGTGCCGGGCGAGATCGACCAGTCGAGCCGCGCCAGCCCACCCGAGGTGGTGTCGCCGGAGACGCCCGCATTCTGAATCTCGGTCGTGATGCCCTTGTCGGCGAGAGCCTTCTGCAGACGGACCGGAAACGCCGCCTGCGCCGGAAGGCCGAACCCCGCGGTGAGGGAATCGCCCAGAACGGCTATCCGGATCGGCTTCACATCGGCGACATTCGCGGTCTGAGCCAGGGTTTGAGCCATGGTCGGTCCCGACATCGCCATCATTGTCCCCGTTGCTGCGACGATCAACGCATGCAAGAGCCCCTCGACCCGCGCCATCCAACCCCCATATGACAGCTTCATGGACAGTCTCATCGAACCCTCAACGCGCGCCGGTCTTGAACCGGACACCATTTCCATCGCGAACGTCAATCTCTCGCTGGGCTCAGGCGCCGCGCGCGTGCACATCCTCAAGGATGTGTCGCTGCGCATTGCGCCCGGCGAGGCCGTCGGCCTGATCGGCCCGTCAGGCTCGGGCAAATCCACGCTGCTGATGGTGATGGCGGGGCTGGAGCGTCCTGACAGCGGAGAGGTGGTGGTGAACGGCATCGCCTTCAATGCCCTTGATGAAGACGGTCTCGCACGTTTTCGTGGCCGCCATGTCGGCATCGTGTTCCAGTCGTTCCACCTGATCCCGACCATGACCGCGCTGGAGAATGTCGCCGTGCCGCTCGAACTCGCGGGCCGCGCCGATGCAACGGAGCGCGCGGCAAAAGAACTCGAAGGCGTCGGCCTCGGCGCGCGATTGCATCACTATCCCTCGCAGCTCTCCGGCGGAGAACAGCAGCGCGTCGCGCTGGCGCGCGCCATGGCGCCCGATCCGGCGATCCTTGTCGCGGACGAGCCGACCGGCAATCTCGATGAAGCCACCGGCAACCAGATCGTCGATCTGCTGTTCGCCAAGCATCGCGAGCGCGGCATGACGCTGGTGCTGGTGACGCACGACAACGCGCTGGCGCAGCGCTGCGACCGCGTGGTGCGTCTGCGCTCCGGACATATCGACGGCCCGGCCACCGGCCGGCACTGGATCGAAACGGCAGCGCGATGACCCTTGCAGCAGAGACTTCGCCGCGCGGCGCGACGCCATCGCTGGCGCTGCGTTACGCCTTGCGCGAATTGCGCAGCGGGTTGCGCGGCTTTTATGTATTCATTGCCTGCATCGCACTCGGCGTGATGGCGATCGCGGGCGTCGGCTCGGTGGCGGGCAGCCTCAACCAGGGGCTCGACCGCCAGGGCCGCACGCTGCTCGGCGGCGATGCGTCCTTCGCATTGATCCAGCGCGAAGCTTCGGCCGACGAGCGCGCGTTTCTCGACTCTCGCGGCAAGATCACATCCGCCGCGCTGATGCGCGCGATGGCGAAATCACCAAGCGGCGAGTTCGCGCTGGTCGACCTCAAAGCCGTCGACAGCAACTATCCCCTGCTCGGCAGAGTGGCGCTGTCCCCGCAAATGCCGATGGCCGACCTTCTCGCGCAACAGAACGGCGCTTACGGCGCGGGGGCGGATGCCGTGCTGCTGGCGCGGCTCGGCCTGAAACTCGGCGACCGCGTCACCGTCGGCGCGACGCCGCTTGAAATCCGCGCCGTGGTGAATGCGGAGCCCGACAAGCTCGCGGGCGGCATCGGCCTCGGACCCCGGCTTCTCGTCAGCGAGGATGCGTTGCGCGCCACCGGCCTGTTGCAACCCGGCACGCTGGTGCGCTGGGTCTATCGCGTGCAGCTTCCAGACGCGGGCGGCGAGGAAAGCGCGACACGCGCCCTGATCGCGCAGTCGGAGACCGCGCTGCCGCACGCAGGCTGGGAGGTCCGCACCCGCGACAATGCTTCGCCGCAGCTTGAGCGCAACATCACGCGCTTCTCGCAGTTTCTGACTCTTGTGGGTCTCGCCGCGCTGCTGGTGGGCGGCGTCGGTGTCGCCAATGCGATCAAGAGCCATCTGGACGAGCGGCGCGACGTGATCGCGACCTTCAAGGCGCTCGGCGCGACAGGGCGCGAGGTGTTCACTATTTACCTCGTGCAGGTGCTTGTGCTGGCGCTGCTCGGATCGCTGATCGGCCTTGCCATCGGCGCTGCGCTGCCGTTTGCCATCGCGGGCCTGTTCGGAAAAATCCTGCCGCTGCCGGTCGAGCCGACATTTCACATCGGCGAACTGGCGCTGTCGCTGGTCTATGGCCTGCTGACCGCGCTGGCGTTCAGCCTGTGGCCGCTCGGCCGTGTCCATGACGTGCCGGTGGCGGCGCTGTTTCGCGACAACATCGCGCAGGCGCTGCGCTGGCCGCGGCGGCGCATTCTCCTGCTGATGGCCGGCGTGATCGCGCTGCTGATCGCGGTGGCCATTGGTCTGGCCTATGACAAGCGCGTCGCCGCCGTGTTCGTCGCCTCCAGCATTGTGGTGTTCGCGCTGCTGCGCGGCATCGCCTCGCTGCTGATGGCGATTGCAAGGCGCTTGCCGCGTCCGCGCTTCACCATGCTGCGGCTGGCGATCGCCAATATCCACCGGCCCGGCGCGCTGACGCCGTCCGTGGTGATGTCGCTCGGCCTCGGCCTCGCGGTGCTGGTGACCATCACCCAGATCGACGGCAACCTGCGGCGGCAGTTCATGGCGGCGCTGCCGGAACATGCGCCCTCGTTCTACTTCATCGACATTCCCGCCGCCGACGCCACGCGCTTCGGCGACTTCCTCAAACAGGAAGCACCGGGCGGCACGGTGGAAACCGTGCCGATGCTGCGCGGGCGCATCACTGCCGCGAAAGGCGTCAAGGCGGAAGACCTCAAGCCGTCGCAGGACGCCGCCTGGGTGCTGCAGAGCGACCGCGGCCTGAC
This sequence comes from Afipia sp., assembly GCA_017308575.1. Classification (GTDB taxonomy): domain Bacteria; phylum Pseudomonadota; class Alphaproteobacteria; order Rhizobiales; family Xanthobacteraceae; genus Afipia. The sequence goes on along the minus strand of JAFKEQ010000001.1, from coordinate 497,956 downwards.
CTATACCGGCGAGGTGCCGCGCGGCTCGAAAGTCGTCGAAGGCACATGGTGGGGCGAAACCTATGACGGCCCGCCGCTGGTCTCGATGGAAAAGAAAATCGCCGACGGCCTCGGTCTCAGGATCGGCGACGACATCACCGTGAACGTGCTCGGCCGCGACCTCACTGCCAAAATCGCCAACCTGCGCACGGTGGACTGGCAGAGTCTGGGCATCAATTTCGTGCTGGTGTTCACGCCGAAGACCTTCGCGGGCGCGCCGCATACCGGCATCGCCACCCTCACCGAAACCGGCGCCAGCGTGGCGGGCGACGCCAAGCTGATCAAGGACGTCGCGGCGGCGTTCCCGATGGTGACCAGCGTGCGGGTGCGCGAGGCGCTGGATTCGATCGGCACCGTGGTGACCAATCTCGTGCTGGCGATCCGCGGCGCAAGTTCCGTCACGCTGATCTCGGCGCTTCTGGTGCTGGGCGGCGCGCTGGCCGCCGGTCACCGCCACCGTGTCTATGACGCCGTGATCCTGAAAACCCTCGGCGCCACCCGTGCCCGCCTGCTCGGCGCCTACGCCCTCGAATACCTGCTGATCGGCCTCGCCACCGCCGTGTTCGGGGTGGCGGCGGGATCGATCGCCGCTTGGCAGATCGTCACCCGGCTGATGACCCTGAGCTTTGTCTGGCAGGGCGGCAGCGCCGCCATTGTCGTGCTCGCCGCGCTGGCGGTGACGACCGGCCTCGGGCTCGCGGGAACATTACTTGCGCTTAACCAAAAACCGGCTAGCGTGCTGCGCGACTTATGACAATTTGTAGCAGTAAATAACGGGTTTTGCGACATTCAGCCGCGCGGGCGATGTTGCGTCCCGTGTGTTAGTTTCCCACATACCGAGCGGGTTCAGAATCCGGCTTGATGCCATCGCAGGATGGTCTATCAATCCGGTCCTCTGGGACAGATTATAGCTGGCGGCGCTGACCCTTCGTCTCGCCAGACAAACACGAGGTTTCGACAATGTCGGACTTGGACCGCAACTACGCCTCTCCTTTCGGCCGGGCAGCCAGCCGTGCGGACGCTGCGACCGTCGATGCCGGTCTGCGCTCGTACATGCTCAAGATCTACAACTACATGGCGATCGGCCTGGCGATCACCGGCCTCGCGGCGCTCGGCGTCTACATGGCCGCGGTGACCCCCGACCAGTCCGCCGCCGCGGGCCGCATCGGCAGCCAGTATCTGACCGCCTTCGGCGTGGCGATGTTCGTCAGCCCGCTGAAGTGGGTGTTCATCCTGGCGCCGCTGGTGATGGTGTTCGCCATTTCGTTCGGCATCAACCGCCTGCGGCCGGCCACCGCCCAGATGCTGTTCTGGGTGTTCGCCGCGCTGATGGGCGTGTCGCTGTCGTCGATCTTCCTGGTTTACACGCACTCCTCGATCGTGCGGGTGTTCTTCATCACCGCCGCCTCGTTCGGTGCGTTGAGCCTTTACGGCTACACCACCAAGCGTGACATGACCGGGATGGGTTCGTTCCTGATGATGGGCCTGTTCGGCATCATCATCGCCAGCCTGGTGAACATCTTCATCGCGTCTTCGATGCTGCAGTTCGTCGTCTCGGTGGTCGGCGTGCTGATCTTCGCGGGCCTCACCGCCTGGGACACCCAGCGCCTGAAGAACGACTACATCTACGGCTACGCCGCCCAGGGCGGCGAGGTGGCAGAGAAGGCCGCCATCACCGGCGCGCTCTCGCTCTACCTGAACTTCATCAACCTGTTCACGCTGCTGCTGCAGCTTCTCGGACAGCGCGACTGACGGTTCTGCATGACTGATACGAAGCCCCGGCCAAAAGCCGGGGCTTTTGTTTTTGCCTGAAGACCAAATAAAGCCGCGCCGTCATTGCGAGGAGCACTTGCGACGAAGCAATCCAGTCTTGCCTTATGCTTTCTGGATTGCTTCGCTTCGCTCGCAATGACGGTCACGAGAAGACAATACATGCCTCAAGTCCTCATCCGGCCCACGGCCCCCGCCGATCTTCCCGCCATCACCGCGATCTACCGGGAGGCGGTGCTGCACGGCACCGCGACCTTCGAACTGGTGCCGCCCGACCTTGCGGAAATGACGCGGCGCTATGAAACGCTCACCGGAAACGGCTTCCCTTATCTGGTGGCGGTGATGGAAGACATCGTGGTCGGCTATGCCTATGCCGGGCCCTACCGGCCGCGCCCGGCCTATCGTTTTACGGTCGAGAACTCGGTGTATCTCGATCCGGCCGCGCAGGGACGGCGGATCGGCACGCGGCTGATGCAGGACCTGATCGCCGCCTGCGAAGCACGCGGCTATCGCCAGATGATCGCGGTGATCGGCGATTCCGCCAACGCCGCCTCGGTCGCTCTCCATGCCCGCACCGGCTTTGCGATGATCGGCACCCATCCGAATGTCGGCCTCAAGTTCGGACGATGGCTCGATACGGTGATGATGCAGCGCGCGCTCGGCGCAGGCGGCGCCTCCATTCCGGAAGCCTGATCCGCGCCAGGCTCCCGCGATCGCGCATGCGGCGCATGCAATCCGGCCATCGTTAACGCTGCCTTAGAAACCGCCTGCTAGTGCGAGGCAGGGAAAAATGGGGCAGAACGCTATGCTTGGCAGAATCAAGATCCGCACGAAACTTATCCTGGTCCTGGGGCTGTTCGCCCTGTCGCTGGTCATCGCCGGCGGCATTGCAAGTTCGCTGCAGCACCAGCGCATGCTTCAGGACCGGATCGCCAAGCTCCGCGCCGTGGTCGAAGTCGCCATCGAACAGGCCAAGGCGCTCGATGCCGAGGTGAAGGCCGGGAAGCTGTCGCAGGAGCAGGCGCTCGCGCAGTTCAAGACCACCAGCCGCTCGATGTGGTTCGACGATCACCGCTCCTATGTCGCGATCGGCGGCCTCGACGGCGTCTGGTTCATGAACGCATCGGTGCCGAAGGTCGAAGGCACGCGCGGCAACAAGATGCCGGACGGGCGATACATCCTCGAGGGATTCGTCGATGCGGTCCGCAGCAGCGACGAAGGCCTCCTCGCCTACGACTATCCGAAGCCCGGCGAGAAGCAGCCGCTGCCCAAGCTCACTTTCATCAAGAAGTTCGCGCCGTGGAATCTCGTGGTGACCACCGGCGTGTGGACCGACGACCTCGAGCAGGATTACCACGCCGTGCTGTTCAAGCTGGCGGGATTCAGCGCACTCATTCTGGCGATCGGCGCCGCGCTCATCTTCATGGTGAACCGCGACATCAGCCGCGCGCTCAACAGCCTCAAGAAGAAGATGGAAGCCCTTGTCGCGGGTGACCTGACCGTCGGCATCGATGAGGTCAGCCGCCGCGACGAAATCGGCGAGATGGCCGCGACGGTCCAGGTCTTCAAGGACAACGCCATCCGGATTCAGGGACTGGAGCAGCAGGAAGCCGAGACGGCGAAGCGCGCGGAAACAGAACGCCGCGCCGCGATGAATTCGCTGGCGCAGGATTTCGAGACCAGCGTCAACGGCATCGTCAATTCGGTGGCCTCGTCCGCCGCAACCCTGCAGACCACCGCCGAGTCCATGAGCGCCACCGCGAAGGACACCGGCGAACGCGTCGGCATCGTCAACAACGTCTCCACTCAGTCATTGGCCGACGTTCAGGCCGTCGCCGCCGCCGCCGAAGAGCTGTCCACCTCGGTGACGGAAATCTCGCGGCAGGTCAGTCAGTCCGCCGAAGTCGCGCGCAAGGCGGTGACGGAAGCCGAGCAGAGCAACGCGACGATCAAGGCGCTGTCCGGCGGCGCCGAGAAGATCGGCGAAGTGGTCCAGCTCATTCAGACCATCGCCGAACAGACCAACCTGCTCGCCCTCAACGCCACCATCGAGGCGGCGCGCGCCGGCGATGCGGGCCGCGGATTTGCCGTGGTCGCCTCCGAAGTGAAGGCGCTGGCGACCCAGACTGCGCGGGCCACCGAGGAAATTTCCGGCCAGGTGGTCAGCATGCAGGACGCCACCACCAGCGCCGTCACCGCGATCAGCGGGATCGCCCTGACCATCGGCCAGATGAGCGAGATCGCCGCCACGATTTCCGCCGCGGTCGAGGAACAGGGCGCGGCCACGCGGGAGATCGCGCGCAACATCCAGTCCGCCGCGACCGGATCGGGCGAAGTCGCAGGCCAGATCGACAATGTCAGCAAGGCTGCGGTCGCCACCGGCACGGCGGCGGGCGACGTGCTGACCGGCGCTCGCGATCTCGATCAGCAGGCCGGCGCACTGCGCACGGCGGTCGCGCAGTTCCTGGGACAGGTGCGCGCGGCGTAAGCGCCGCGCCTTTACAGATGGAGCCGTGTCCCGGACGCGATGCGATGCGAAAGCATCGCTTCGCAGAGCCGGGACCGTTTCAGGCACCGCAATTCGTAGCGGTCCCGGCTCTGCGCAGCAGCGTAAGAACGCTGCAGCGCGTCCGGGACAGAATTCAACTCAATCCAAAAATACTCTCAATCATCCTCACACCAGCGCGAGCTTGCGGTCGATCGCCAGCAGCACGCGGTCGAGATCATGGCCGCGGCGCAGGATCTGTCCGCTGGCGGCGATCACGCTGTAGGCGCCCTGCTTGCGCGCCAGCCGCGGGTCCTTCTCGATGCGATAGATCGGCACTTCCGAGGCGCGGCGGAAGATCGAGAACACCGCGCGGTCTCTCATGAAGTCGATGGCGTAGTCGCGCCATTCGCCGTCGGCCACCATGCGTCCGTACAGATTGAGGATGCGGCTCAGCTCGGCGCGGTTGAAGCTGACGCTCTGGGGCGGGAGCGGCCCCGTGCCGCGTTCCGGCCCCCGGCTCTCGCTGGGGTCACTCTCGCCCGATACAAAGCTCATCGGCGCCTCCTGTCATCTCAACGACATGATCCACCCGTCCGGCGAAGGCTGCAAGCCTGTTTTGGAGCGGCGTCCTGCCGCGTGACGCGGCATATCGATCATCACGCGGACGTTAGACAAATCATAATACCGCCTGAATTCGGTCAATCGACCGCCGTGCTGGACCGCAATGATCTCCTCACTGCGTTGACCCGGTCCTTTCGGCACCGGATTCCTCAGCCCCCAGCCCCCCGGGGTCGTCAGGATCGGGTCTGTTCGCGGTCTATAGATCCCCAAGCCTTCCGGTCAGCGCAAGCTGGCCGTTTTTGTTTGTGCTCACGCATTCTTCCATGCATGACGCGCGCGCAGACGATGATCGCGCGGCGCAACACAACTCAAATGATGGAAATCAGTTCAGCGGCGCGTTTAGCGAGTTGAACGCCGCGCCCAGCATCACGCCGGGCTTGTCGCGGCTGCCGTCCTGTACATAGACCGCCGTGGCATCGACGCCGTCGCGGCTGATGTTCTCCAGCGGCACCGTCCAGCTTCCAGCGCGGCCGTTCCAGTCGGCGACCTTCAGCATGTTGCGCACCACGTTGTGATACGTGATCCGCTGCCCGCGGTTTTCACCGCGCGCGATGGTGATCGGCACCTGCTTCGACACGGCGCAGATCCACACTTCGCCGCTCCTGCCGCTGGCTTCCGCCACCGAAACCTTGATCTGACGGCCGGACTGCGTGACCGTCACCGGCACGGACATCACGCCATCGGCCTTCTGCGTGCGCACCGCCGCATTTTCGATCCCTGCACGATCGCTGCCGAGCACGTTCGCGGTGCCGTTGACCACCGCCTGCGGCGTATAGACCGCGCGATCGCCGCGCATGTGCGAATAGGCTTTCTGCCGCGCGCTGAAACGCGAATCCGCCAGCGTGTCCTTCCAGCCGAGATAGTCCCAGTAATCGATCGGGAGGCTGAGCGCGATCACAGACGGATCGCTGGCGAGATCGCCGAGCACCTTGTCCGCCGGCGGGCACGATGAGCAGCCCTGCGATGTGAAGAGTTCGACCACCGCACGCGGCTCCGCCGCAGCGGCCGACGATACGGACGTGACGAGCGCATATACACCAAGCGCACAAGACAGCCACGCGAGCGCGCCGGGTGTTGCCGCCTTGGTGTTTCGCAGATCAGGCACGTCGGATGTCCCCAAGATGCACGGTCTTCCGTTGCAAGATGCCCTCGTCATGAAGAAGGCGGCCCATTGATAGGCCGCCCCCTGATGGTATGCCACTCACGTCGCGGTGAGCCTGTTCACGGATGCGTTTTCACGCAGCCAGCTTGCGCAGCACGTACTGCAGGATGCCGCCGTTGCGGTAGTAGTCGAGTTCGTCCAGCGTATCGATGCGGCACAGCAGCGGCACTTCGTTGCGCGAACCGTCCGCGGATTCGATCAGCGCGGTCAGCGTCTGGCGCGGCTTGAGGTCGCCCTGCAGCCCGCGGATGGTGACCTTCTCGTCGCCCTTGAGGCCGAGCGACTGCCACGACGTGCCGTCGTGGAAGGTCAGCGGCAGCACGCCCATGCCCACCAGGTTCGAGCGATGGATGCGCTCGAAGCTCTGGGTGATGACGGCGCGCACGCCGAGCAGGCGCGTGCCCTTCGCGGCCCAGTCGCGCGACGAGCCGTTGCCGTATTCAGCGCCCGCGAACACCACCAGCGGCACCTGCTCCTGCTGATACTTCATCGCGGCGTCGTAGATCGACATCTGCTCGCCGTCCGGCCAGTGCTTGGTCATGCCGCCTTCCGGTACGTTGCCGTCGGCGCCCTTGAGCATGAAGTTCTTGATGCGGATGTTGGCAAAGGTGCCGCGCATCATCACTTCATGGTTGCCGCGGCGCGTGCCGTACTGGTTGAAGTCGGCCGGGCGCACCTGATGTTCCGACAGATACTTGCCGGCGGGCGAGGTCAGCTTGATCGAACCTGCGGGCGAGATGTGGTCGGTGGTGATCTTGTCGCCGAACAGCGCGAGGATGCGCGCATCGACGATGTCCGTCGTCGGCTCCGGCTCCATCTTCATGCCTTCGAAGTACGGCGGGTTCTGCACGTAGGTCGAGCTCATGTTCCAGGCATAAGTGTCGCTGGTCACGGTCTTGATCTTGCGCCAGTTGGTATCGCCCTTGAACACGTCGGCATACTTCTTCTTGAAGATCGTCGCGGTGACGTACTTCTTGATGAAGGCGTTGATCTCCGCCGAGGTCGGCCAGATATCCCGGAGGAACACCGGCTTGCCGTCCTTGCCGGTACCGATCGGCTCGACATCGAGATTCTTGGTCACGGTGCCGGCGAGCGCATGCGCGACGACCAGCGGCGGCGAGGCGAGATAGTTCGCCTGCACGTCCGGCGAGACGCGGCCTTCGAAGTTGCGGTTGCCCGACAGCACGGCGGCGGCGACGATGCCGTTCTCGTTGATCGACTTGGAAATCTCTTCCGGCAGCGGACCGGAATTGCCGATACAGGTGGTGCAGCCGAAACCGACCAAGTTGAAGCCGACGGCGTCGAGGTCCTTCTGCAGGCCGGAGTTCGCCAGATACTCGGCGACCACCTGGCTGCCCGGCGCGAGCGAGGTCTTCACCCACGGCTTGGCCTTGAGGCCCTTCGCGGCGGCCTTGCGCGCGACCAGGCCCGCGGCGATCAGCACGCTCGGATTCGAGGTGTTGGTGCAGGAGGTAATGGCGGCGATCACCACGTCGCCATGACCGAGGTCATGGGTGCGGCCTTCCACCGGGAAGCGCTGATCGTGACCTTCCGGCTTCTTGTATTCGCCGGTGAGCGCGGTTTCGAAACCGTTCGCCACAAGCTCAAGCGGCACGCGGCCTTCGGGACGCTTCGGACCGGCCATCGACGGCTGCACGTCCTTGAGATCGAGCACCAGCGTCTGGGTGAACACCGGGTCCTTGCTCTCGGCGGTGCGGAACAGGCCCTGCGCCTTGGCGTACTTCTCGACCAGCGCGACGCGCGGCGCAGCGCGGCCGGAGGTCTTGAGATAATCGATCGCGGACTTGTCGACCGGGAAGAAGCCGCAGGTCGCGCCGTATTCCGGCGCCATGTTGGCGATGGTGGCCTTGTCGGCGACCGAGAGATGATCGAGGCCGGGGCCGTAGAACTCGACGAACTTGCCGACCACGCCGAGCTTGCGCAGCATCTGCGTGACGGTGAGCACGAGGTCGGTGGCGGTGACGCCTTCCTTCATCTTGCCCTTGAGCTTGAAGCCGACGACGTCCGGCAGCAGCATGGAGAGCGGCTGGCCGAGCATGCAGGCTTCCGCCTCGATGCCGCCGACGCCCCAGCCGAGCACGGCGAGGCCGTTGACCATGGTGGTGTGCGAGTCGGTGCCGACCAGCGAATCCGGATAGGCGACTTCGAAGGTGCCGGTCTTCTTGCCGACCGTCATCTTCTCCTTACGGGTCCAGACCGTCTGCGCCAGATATTCCAGATTGACCTGATGGCAGATGCCGGTGCCGGGCGGCACGACGGAGAAATTCGAGAACGCCTTCTGGCCCCACTTGAGGAATTCGTAGCGTTCCTGGTTCTGCTTGTATTCCTCGGCGACGTTCTTGCCGAACGCCTTGTTGTCACCGAAGAAGTTCACGATCACCGAGTGATCGATGACGAGATCGACCGGCACCAGCGGGTTGATCTTCTCGGCATCGCCGCCGAGCGACTTCATGGCGTTGCGCATGGCGGCGAGATCGACCACCGCCGGCACGCCGGTGAAGTCCTGCATCAGCACGCGCGCCGGGCGGAATGCGATTTCGTGTTCGAGGGTCTTCTTGCGCGCCCACTGCGAGAAGGCGACGATGTCGGCCTTCTTCACCGTGCGGTCGTCCTCGTTGCGCAGCATGTTCTCGAGCAGCACCTTCATCGAATAAGGCAGCCGGGAGATGCCCTTGAGGCCATTCTTTTCAGCCGTCGGCAGGCTGTAATAGACGTAGGTCTTAGCGCCGATCTTGAGGGTTTTCCGGCACTTGAAGCTGTCGAGTGAGGCCATGTGAACGATCCCGATTCAGAAAAGTGGACGACACCCCGTAAGAGGTATCAAAACACCACCGAAGGCGGAAAAACGGGCGGGCCGTGCGGCTTCCGGTGGCTGGATTGTGTGCTGCACCAAGTTCCGGTTTTATAGAATCTTTCCAGTCTGTCCACCACACCCGCTATGGATTGCCTGCTAATCATCATGGCCTCAACTGGAACAGGCCGCCCTGCAACCGAAGGTCATTGGTCGAACGAATATGAGGCTTTCGGGTCGCGGTCTGAAATGCGTGCGGGGCGGCCGCGATATATTCGCGGGCCTCGACGTGGAGGTGGCGGCGGGCCACGCCCTCGCCGTCACCGGCATCAACGGTGCGGGAAAATCCTCCCTGCTGCGGATGATCGCCGGGCTGCTGCCGCTGGCGGGCGGCACGCTGCGGCTCGAGGGCGGCGAGGACGATCTGACCCTGCCGGAACAGGCGCATTATCTCGGCCATCGCGACGCCATGAAACCCGCGCTCACGGTGCGGGAGAACCTTGAATTCTGGCGGAATTTTCTGGGCGGCCCTTTGAAAAGTCCTCATCCTGAGGAGGCGCGTAGCGCCGTCTCGAAGGATCGAGGACCTTTCCCTGAAAACCTCACCCTTCGAGACGCCGTTTCTGACGAAACGGCTCCTCAGGATGAGGTTTTCAAGAGGTCCATTGCAGATGACGTGGCCGCCAGTCTCGACAGGGTGGGCCTCGGCCATGCCGCGCAACTGCCCGCCGCGTTTCTGTCCGCCGGCCAGCGCCGCCGTCTTTCGATCGCGCGGCTGCTCACGGTCAGACGTCCGGTCTGGCTATTGGACGAGCCGACCTCGGCGCTGGACACCAGCGGTCAGGAGCTGATTGCCGGATTGATGGCGGATCATCTGCGCGGCGGCGGAATCATTCTTGCCGCGACGCATGGACCGCTGGGGATTTCCGCAAACGAACTGCGGATCGGGGGCGCAGCATGACCGCCCTTGCCGCGATCATCCGCCGCGATATCCGCATCGCGCTGCGCGCCGGCGGCGGCGCCATGATCGGCGTGCTGTTCTTCCTCTCGGTCGTGGTGGTGATGCCGTTCGCGCTCGGCCCCGATCTCGCGCTGCTGAAACGCATTGGCCCCGCGATCCTCTGGCTCGGCGCGCTGCTCGCCAGCCTCCTGACGCTGGACCGGCTGTTCACCGCCGATCAGGACGACGGCTCGCTGGACCTGATCGTCATGAGCCGCACGCCGCTGGAACTCGCCTGCGCGGCGAAAGCGCTGGCGCACTGGCTGGCGGCGGGCGTGCCGCTGATCGTGGCGACGCCGATTGTCGGCATTCTGCTCAATCTCGACGCCGACGCGACATTCGCGGTCGCCCTTACGCTGCTCGTGGGAACGCCGGCGCTGACCTTCACCGGCATGATCGGCGCGGCGCTGGCCGTCACCCTGCGGCGCGGCGGCCTGCTGCTCGCGGTGGTGGTGCTGCCGCTATCGATCCCGGTGCTGATCTTCGGCGTCGCCGCCTCGAACGCCGCCGTCCTCAAGCCGGATGCGTTCGGCACGCCGTTTTCAATTCTTTGTGCGCTGTCTTTGGTCAGCTTCGTGATCGGCCCGTTCGCGGCGGCCGCCAGCCTGCGGCAAGGGCTCGACTGATGCGACATTGCGCCCGATCAACTCTCGCCAAATCGCGCCGTTGTAAGGATCGCGCGCATTGCCTCCTGCCCGTGCGGCGATTATCAGGACCATCATGAGCCTTATCGATCTTGCCAATCCGACACGGTTCCTTGCCCTCGCGACCCGCGTGCTGCCATGGCTCGCGGCAGCGACCGCGATCCTGCTTGCCGTTGGCCTTTATCTCTCCGCGCTGGCGCCGGACGACTATCAGCAGGGCGCGACCGTGAAGATCATGTTCATCCACGTGCCCAATGCGTGGCTGTCGATGTTCGTGTGGGGCGTGATGAGCATCGCGGCGCTCGGCACGCTGGTGTGGCGGCATCCGCTCGCCGATGTGGCTGCGAAGGCCGCCGCACCGATCGGCGCCGCCTTCACCTTTCTCGCGCTGGTCACCGGATCGCTGTGGGGCCGCCCGATGTGGGGCACCTATTGGGAATGGGACGCGCGGCTCACCTCGGTGCTGATCCTGTTCCTGATGTATCTCGGCCTGATGGCGCTGTGGCGCGCGGTGGACGATCCCTCGCGCGCGGCGCGGGCCGCCGCGGTGCTCACGCTTGTCGGCGCGATCAACATTCCGATCATCAAGTTCTCGGTGGAGTGGTGGAACACACTGCATCAGGGCGCATCGGTGATCCGCGCGGGCGGGCCGACCATGGACCGCGCGTTCCTGATTCCGCTCTTGGTGATGGCGATCGCTTTTTCGCTGCTGTTCGTCACGCTGCATCTGGCGGCGATGCGCAACGAGATTCTGCGACGGCGAATCCGCACCCTGCAGATGATGCAGGCCAGCAGGCAGGGCGTGTGATGTCGCTCGGTCCTTACACGTCCTTTATCGTCACGTCCTACGCGCTGGTCGCCGCCGTCGTCGCCGCGCTGATCGTGTGGATCGCGCTCGACTATCGCCGGCAGAAGCAGATCCTGCGCGACCTCGAGGCCAGCGGCATCACCCGACGCTCGGCGCAGACATCCGGGTCATCGTCATGAGCGACAGCAACGCGGCCCAGCCGCAGCGCCGCCCGTCAAACAGATCCTGGCTCGTCGCGCTGCCGTTGATCGCTTTCATCGCTCTCGCCGGACTGTTCTGGTTTCGCCTCGGCACCGGCGATCCGGCGCGGATTCCCTCGGCGCTGATCGGACGTCCCGCGCCGCAGACCCAACTGCCGCCGCTCGATGGCCTGCTGGCAAACGGCGCGCAAGTGCCGGGGCTCGATCCGGCAGCGTTCAAGGGTCAGGTCAGCGTGGTGAATGTCTGGGCGTCGTGGTGCGTGCCCTGTCATGAGGAAGCCCCGCTGCTGCTCAAGCTGGCGCAGGACAAGCGCATCCGCATTGTCGGCATCAACTACAAGGACAGCACCGACAACGCTCGGCGCTTTCTCGGCCGTTACGGCAACCCGTTCGCCGCGGTGGGCGCCGACGTCAACGGCCGCGCCTCGATCGAATGGGGCGTCTATGGCGTGCCGGAAACCTTCGTGATCGGCCGCGACGGCGCCATCGCCTACAAGCTGATCGGCGCGATCACGCCGGAGAACATCGACGGCGTGCTGAAGGCCGAGATCGAGAAGGCGCTGCGGGCGCCCTAGCCCTTCGTGATGTCGCCGCGCTCGGTGTCGCCCGCTTCATCGGTGGCGGGCTCAATGCTGAAGCGCTTGATCAGCGGTGTCTGCAGCATCGCGAACACCGCCGTGATCGGAATCACGCCAAACGCCTTGAACGATACCCAGAAGTCCGTGCTCTGGGTGCGCCAGATGATTTCGTTCAGCACCGCCATGCAAGCGAAGAAGATCATCCAGCGGATGGTCAGCAATCGCCAGCCTTGCGGCGTGAGGTTGAACATCTGATCGAACATGATCGCGATGAAGGAACGGCCGAGCAGCAGGCCGATGCCGAGCGTCAGCGCAAACAGCGCATAGATGATGGTCGGCTTGACCTTGATGAAGGTCTCGTCGTGGAAGAACAGCGTGAGGCCGCCGAACACCAGCACGATCACCGCGGTGACGATGGCCATCAGCGGCACATGCTTCGTGACCACGTAGGACACGACGATCGCCGCGACGATGGCGACCATGAACGCGGCGGTCGCGGTGAACAATCCGAACTTCGCGTTCGCCGCGAAGAAGATCACCAGCGGGCCGAGTTCGGTCGCGAGCTTGAACAAGGGATGCGGCGCGGGTTTGTCTTGAGCGGTCATCAGGCGTCCTGTCCTGCAATGGCGCGCGCGAAATCCTGCGCGGCAAACGGCGAAAGATCGTCGATCCCTTCGCCGACACCGATGAAATGCACCGGCAGTTTGTATTTCTCCGACAGCGCCACAAGGATGCCGCCGCGCGCGGTGCCGTCGAGCTTGGTCATGACGAGGCCGGTGACGCCCGCAGTCTTCTGGAATGCATCGACCTGCGACAGCGCGTTCTGTCCGACCGTGGCGTCGAGCACCAGCAGCACCGCATGCGGCGCGCTCGCATCCACCTTGCCGATCACGCGGCGGACTTTCTCAAGTTCGACCATCAGCTCGGCCTTGTTCTGCAGGCGGCCCGCGGTGTCGATCAGCAGCACGTCGATAGCCTGCGCCTTCGCGGCTTCCACCGCGTCATAGGCGAGGCTGGCGGCGTCGGAGCCCTGCGCCTTCGCGACCACCGGCACCCTGTTGCGCTCGCCCCAGACCTTGAGCTGCTCGATGGCGGCGGCGCGGAACGTGTCGCCCGCGGCCAGCATCACCTTGCGGCCCTCCGCGCCGAACTTCGCAGCGAGCTTGCCGATAGTGGTGGTCTTGCCCGAGCCGTTGACGCCGACCACGAGAATGACGAACGGCTTGTGCGTGGTGTCGATCACCAGCGGCTGCGCCACCGGGATAAGCACCTTCTCGACTTCGGTGGCGACGATGGTGGTCACGTCGTCCGCCGACACGTCCTTGTCGTAGCGCCCCTTGCCGACAGCCTCCGCGATGCGCGCCGCCACCTCGGTTCCAAGGTCGGCGCGCAGCAGCACATCCTCGATGTCCTCGAGCATGGCGCGGTCGAGCTTGCGCTTCGTGACGAGATCCGCCACCGCCGTGCCCAGCGAACTCGACGTGCGCTTGAGGCCGGCGGAAAGCCTGCGCCACCAGCTTTGTTTCGGTTGATCCTGCGGACTGTCACTCATGCGGGGGGTGTGTTACCCGGTTCAGGCTCTAAACGAAAGTCACCATTGGCTCATGGATACGCCGCAACCGACACCCGAGGAAATGCAGGCCCGCGTGCTTCATCGCGACGGGCTGATGCTGGTGATCGACAAGCCGGCCGGCATCGCCGTGCACAAGGGGCCGAAAGGCGGACCCAATCTCGAAGCCTCGTTCGACGCGCTGCGCTACGGCCTGCCGCGCCCGCCGGTGCTCGCTCACCGGCTCGACCGCGACACCTCCGGCTGTCTGGTGCTGGGACGGCATCGCAAGGCCACCGCCTCGCTCGGCCTGCTGTTCAAGCACGGCAAGATCGACAAGACCTATTGGGCCGTGGTCGAAGGCGGACCCGAAGCCGATCAGGGCACCATCGATATTCCGCTGGGACGTTTGGACGCAGAGCGCGGCTGGTGGCAGAAGCCGGACCCGAACGGCCTGCCCTCGAAAACCGAGTGGAAGGTTCTCGGGCGCGGCACGGATGCGAACGGCGCGAAGCTGACATGGCTCGCGATGGAACCGATCACAGGCCGCACCCATCAACTGCGCGTGCATAGTTCGGCGAGCGGCTGGCCGATCGTCGGCGACAACATCTACGGCAACGGCCCGCGCTTCGGCGAGCCGTCACTGCATCTGCATGCGCGCGAGATCGTGATTCCCTTGTCGCGAAACAAACCGCCGGTGCGTGTGGTCGCGCCGGCGCCGGCGCATCTGCATGAGCGATTGAAAGCGTGCGGATGGAATGGCGAAGACACTGAAGCTGCCCCCGTCATTGCGAGCGAAGCGACGCAATCCACTCTTGGGTAAAAAGCTGGATTGCTTCGTCGCAAGCGCTCCTCGCAATGACGAATTGACATGATCGTCATTGCCGGGCTTGACCCGGCAATCCATCGCCTTGAGAAACTTCTCTTTAGATGGATGCGCGGGTCAAGCCCGCGCATGACGGACAGTGTTTGTAGTCGCTACGGTGCGCCACCTCACACCAAACAAAAAGGGCCCCGGAAAACTCCGGAGCCCTTCGTCGTTTCAGCAGCCGCGTGACGCGGCGGCGATCTTACTTGTCGCGGTTCTTGAGCGCGGTGCCGAGAATGTCGCCGAGCGTCGCGCCCGAGTCGGACGAGCCGTACTGCGCGATGGCTTCCTTCTCTTCGGCCACTTCCAGCGCCTTGATCGACACCTGGACCTTGCGGGCCTTCTTGTCGAACTGGATGACGCGGGCGTCGACCTTTTCACCGACAGCGAAACGCTCGGCGCGCTGGTCGCCGCGATCGCGGGCCAGTTCGGAGCGCTTGATGAAGGTGGTGAAGTCGGTGCCGGAGATCTGAACCTCGATACCGGATTCCTTCACTTCGAGGATGTCGCAGGTCACGACAGCGCCCTTCTTGACGTCGCCCGGCTCGGCGAACGGGTCGCCCTCAAGCTGCTTGACGCCGAGAGAGATACGCTCCTTCTCGACATCCACGTCGAGCACCACGGCCTTGACCATGTCGCCCTTCTTGAAGTTGTCGATCACCTGCTCGCCCGGAAGCTTCCAGTCGAGGTCGGAGAGATGGACCATGCCGTCCACGTCGCCTTCGAGACCCAGGAACAGACCGAACTCGGTCTTGTTCTTGACTTCGCCTTCCACGGTCGCGCCAACCGGGAACTTCTCGACGAACACTTCCCACGGATTGCGCATGGTCTGCTTGAGACCGAGCGAGATGCGGCGCTTGGCCGAATCCACTTCGAGCACCTGCACTTCGACTTCCTGCGAGGTCGAAACGATCTTGCCGGGGTGCATGTTCTTCTTGGTCCACGACATTTCGGAAACGTGGATCAGGCCTTCGATGCCCGGCTCCAGTTCGACGAATGCGCCGTAGTCGGTGATGTTAGTGACGCGTCCGGTGAAGCGCGAGTTCAGCGGATACTTCGCCTCGATGCCCTGCCACGGATCGTCCAGCAGCTGCTTCATGCCGAGCGAGATGCGGTGGGTGTCGTGGTTGATCTTGATGATCTTGACCTTCACCGTCTGGCCGATGGCAAGCACCTCGGTCGGATGGTTGACGCGGCGCCACGCGATGTCGGTGACGTGCAGCAGGCCGTCGATGCCGCCGAGATCAACGAACGCACCGTAATCGGTGATGTTCTTGACCACGCCGTCGATCACCTGACCTTCTTCGAGGTTCTGCACCAGTTCCTGACGCTGTTCGGCGCGGGTCTCTTCGAGAACCGTGCGGCGCGACACGACGATGTTGCCGCGGCGGCGATCCATCTTCAGAATCTGGAACGGCTGCGCGTTGTTCATCAGCGGCGCGACGTCGCGGATCGGACGGATGTCCACCTGCGAGCGCGGCAGGAAGGCGACGGCGCCGTCGAGATCGACGGTGAAGCCACCCTTGACCTGGTTGAAGATGACGCCCGTGACCTTCTCGTTGGCGTTGAACGCCTTCTCGAGCTTGCCCCAGCTTTCTTCGCGGCGCGCCTTGTCGCGCGACAGCACGGCTTCGCCGAGTGCGTTTTCGATCCGGTCGAGGAACACCTCGACTTCGTCGCCGACCTTGAGGTCGTTCTCACGGCCGGGGCCGTTGAATTCGCGGAGAGCCACGCGGCCCTCGGTCTTCAGGCCGACGTCGATGACGGCCATGTCTTTCTCAATTGCAACAACCTTGCCCTTGATGACGGAGCTTTCCTGCAGGTTGCCGCCTGCAAAGGACTCGTCGAGCATCGCGGCGAAATCGTCGCGGGAAGGATTATACGAAGTAGCAGTCGAAGCCATTTGATCTCCAGATGCGGAATGCCGGCAGCGGGGTTAAGGGCGTATCGCGCATCCAGTGCCAAAGGTCCGCAACCTTTGACGACCGCGTCCGCAAAGAGGATTGCGACAGCGGGCCGGCTTGTGCCTGCACGAGCGATACGGTGCATAAATTCTCAAAGACCGGGAGCGGGCATTCCTCCAATGACGGCAGGGAGATCGGTTAGTCCCTAGGCCGGCCCGCTCGGACGGCCTCGACAATGTCGATGGCGGCCCGGACGCCGCTCTCTATATCCAACTGAGAGTTATCCAGCAAGTATGCATCCGGAGCGGCTTTTAAAGGCGCCGTGGCCCTGTTCCGGTCGCGTTCGTCGCGCTTGAGGATGTCGGCCAGAACGGCGGCTTCATCGGCCTCTTCGCCCCGGGCGCGAGCCTCGAGGGTCCGCCGCCGGGCCCGGACGTGGGGGTCCGCCACCACGAAAATCTTCACATCGGCATGGGGGCAAATCACCGTCCCGATGTCCCGGCCGTCCAGCACAGCGCCCGGCGGATCGCCCGCAAACTGCCGCTGAAAGCTGACAAGTGCCTCGCGGACCTTGGGAATCGCCGACACGACGGAGGCCGCATCGCCGACCTTCTGGGTCTTGAGGACCGGATTGCCGAATTTCTCCGGGTCCAGTTCCATGGCCACCGCCACCGCCCGCGCCTCATCGGTCAGGTCTGCGCCCGCCTCCAGCAGGGCATGGGCGACCGCGCGGTAGATCACGCCGGTATCGAGATGACGGTAGCCGTAATGATGGGCCAGGCGCTTGCCGAGCGTGCCTTTTCCGGATGCGGCGGGGCCGTCGATGGCAATGATCATGCGTGGTCCAGACCCCGTTCTGTGCGGCAAATGCGTTGCGCAGCGGCTTACCAGCCGCGGCCCGGCCCGTTCAAGACCGCTGTCGCACAACTTTCAAGCGATTCTCGATGGCATTCCGTCCGCGCTCGTCTATAACGGCGCCGAATCCAGGCAGGCAGGAATTCGCGTCATCTCCGGCGCCGCTGGCAATCCGTCCGGTAGAATCCTCATGGCCACCCCCGCTATCGTCAAACGCGTGCTGCGCACCAACACTGTGCAGTGGATCATCAGCGTTCCGATCGCGATCTACTTTCATCTGGTCAACCGCACCAACATCGTCGACCGGCCGCCCTTCCCGATTCCGGAGCCCTATATCCTCGCGATGTGGCACGGCCGGCTGGTGATGCTGCCGATGTTCCGCAACGGCAAGAAGCCGCTGATCGCGCTGATCAGCGGCCATCGCGACGGACAGATCATCAGCAAGGTCGCATCGCTGTTCGGCATCAAGACCGTGGTCGGATCGACGTCGAAGGGCGGCATGCGCGCGGTGCGCGAACTGATGCGCTTCGCGCGCGACGGCCACAGCCTGTTCGTGACGCCCGACGGACCGCGCGGCCCCCGCATGCGCAGCAGCGAAGGCATTCTCGATCTGGCGCGCCTCACCGGCTTGCCGATCCTGCCCGCGACCATGAGCGCCGGACGCGGCACCAGCCTGCAGAACTGGGACCGCTTCCTGATCCCGTGGTTCTTCAACAGGGTCGTGATCCGCTGGGGCGAGCCGATCTATATCAAGGCGGGCGACGACAAGGCGGAAGCTGCCGCGCGGCTCGATGCCGCACTGAACGCGGTTCAGAACGAGGCCGATACCCTTGCGGGCCGTCCCCTGATCGAACCGGCCGAGCTTCCCGCAGGCTGATTTTTAGGAAAAATCAGCGCCGAGGCCGCGCATCATCGGAATGAAATCCGGAAAGCTGGTGGCGATGAAGCCGGTGTCGTCGATTTTCACCGGCGTATCGGAGGCCGCGCCCATCACCAGCGCCGACATGGCGATGCGGTGATCCATGTGGGTGGCGACAAGGCCGCCGCCCGGCACATAGCCTTTGCCGTTGACGATCATGTCGTCGCCGGAAATCTCCACCTCAACGCCGTTGACGCGCAGCATGTCGACGGTCGCTTCGAGGCGGTCGGATTCCTTGACGCGCAGTTCCTGCAATCCACGCATGGTGGTGACGCCTTCTGCGAACGCGGCGGCGACCGCGAGCACGAGATATTCGTCGATCATCGATGGCGCGCGCTCCGGCGGCACGGTGACGCCGCGCAGCTTCGATGCGCGCACACGGAATTGCGCCATCGGTTCGCCCGCATCGCCGCGCTGGTGACTTTCCTCGATCGACGCGCCCATTTCGCGCAACGTCGTGAAGAGTCCCGTGCGCAGGGGATTGGTCATGATGTCGGTGAGCGTGACATCGGAGCCCGGCACGATCAGCGCCGCGACAATGGGGAACGCTGCCGAAGACGGATCGGCAGGGACGACCACGGGCGCGCCGCGCAGTTCGGGCTGGCCGGTGAGCGCTATCCTGCGGCCATGCGCGCCTTCCGCCGTGGTGACGACATGCGCGCCGAAATGACTGAGCATGAGTTCGGTGTGATCGCGGCTGGCTTCCTTCTCGATCACCGTGGTGACGCCCGGTGCCGACAGGCCCGCCAGCAGCACCGCCGACTTGATCTGCGCGGAGGCCACCGGCGTGCGGTATTCGATCGGCAGCGGATCGCGCGCGCCCTGCAGCGTCATCGGCAGGCGGCCGCCATCGCCGCTCGATGTCACCCTGGCGCCCATCTGCTCCAGCGGATCCAGAATCCGGCGCATCGGGCGGCTGCGCAGCGAGGCGTCGCCGTCAAAGGTCGCCGTCACCGGGCATCCGGCCACCGCGCCCATGGCCAGGCGGCAGCCGGTGCCGCTGTTGCCGAAATCGAGCGGCGCGTTTGGGGAGACAAAACCGCCCACCCCGACCCCGTGGACCGACCAGGCCCCCTCGCCGGTCCGTTCCACCTTCGCCCCCAGCGCCGCCATGGCCTTGGCGGTGTTGAGAACGTCCTCCCCCTCCAGAAGCCCGGAAATACGGGTTTCTCCCACCGCCAGAGCCCCCAGAATCAGGGCCCGGTGGGAGATCGACTTGTCGCCCGGAACACGGACGCGGCCGCTGAGCGCGCCTGCGGCACGTGATTCGAGCGGTGTGGGGGTGGCGGAATGGGTCAAGACGGCATGTCCTTTGATGTGGGCGGCTCCTACCACGCCCCTTGCGCCGCGTCACGGGGCGGTCATTTATCGTTCAAACCGCTATTGACAGCGGCGGCGCAACCGCCCAAGTGAAGCACCGCTTTTTCAAGACATCCTCAGGACTAAAAGCCGTGGCCAAAGCCGATCTCGGAACCAAGCGCATTTGCCCGACCACGGGCAAGAAGTTCTACGACCTCAACAAGAATCCGGTGATTTCGCCCTATACCGGCGAGGTCGTGCCGATTGCGCCGGTTCCTGTGGCGCGCACCCGCTCCAACGCCGCCAGCGCCGCCAACACCTCGATCGTGCCGGAGCCGGCCGAGCAGGAAGAATTGGTCTCGCTGGAAGAGGCCGATGCCGAGGAAAAGACCGGCAAGGTCAAGGCTGCGATGCCGGAGAGCGAAGACGATATCGAAGTCGACGACAGCCTCGGCGACGACGATGACGACGATTCGACCTTCATCGCCGAGGACGAGGAAGACGACGAGGACGTCACCGACATCATTGGTGATGTTTCCGGTGACGAAGAGACTTGAGATAAGTTCTCAAGTGTGATTTTTGGCGCTTATTCGCGAAGCGGTCACCCGCTTCGCGCTCAAGCCCAACAGGTTTGATAGATTTAAGGCGCTGCGCGCCCCAACGTGCAGCGAGGTGTTCGGGGCCATAGCTCAGCTGGGAGAGCGCTTGCATGGCATGCAAGAGGTCGGCGGTTCGATCCCGCCTGGCTCCACCACGCCTCGCCTTCGGCTACGCGTGGCGCAGCCACGTAGCCGAAGGCGAAGCGTGCCCGGCACAGCCCGAAGGGCGGCGACGGGCTGATCCAATCTTCAAATCCAGATTATGCTGAAACCGACGGCTACGCGTGGCGCAGCCACGTAGCCGATGGCGAAGCGTGCCCGGCAAAGCCCGAAGGGCGGCGACGAGCTGATCCAATCTTCAAAATCCAGAATATGCTGAATCCTACAGCTACGCGTGGCGCATTGACGGCCAACACTCGTGCGATTGAAGATGCGTGCCATGTGGTACGTTTATATCCTCCGCAGCCTTAGCTCTCCGGACCAGGAATACACAGGCGCCACGGCGGATCTGAAGCAGAGGCTTGCCGATCACAACGCCGGAAAATCAACGCATACCGCGAAATTCAGGCCATGGCGGCTTGTCTGGTACTGCGGCTTTCCTGACAAACTTCCTGCCCTCGCATTCGAGACCTATTTAAAATCGCACTCGGGGCGCGCATTTGCGAAGAAGCGTTTATTGAAGCCCGCAGAGTGAGGTTCGGCATCCTCGCCTCGCCATCAAGCTATCGCAATCATAATGTTCGCTTGCTGAACGAATGCAGCGCAGCATACGCGCACGCATGGAAGCCAATCCCCGCCGATATTGACGGCGCTCTCCGAATTCTTTCAATGTGACGCATGCTGCATCCCCGCAGCGTCGTCTTCTGTTTTCCGTTGATCGAAGGTTGACCTGATGACATCCCAAACCGGAGCGATGGCCGGACTGCGCGTGATCGATCTGACGCGCGTGCTCGGCGGTCCTTACTGCACACAGATTCTCGCCGATCACGGCGCGGATGTCGTGAAGGTCGAACCTCCCGCAGGCGACGAGACGCGCGACTGGGGTCCTCCGTTCCACGACGACGACGCGGCCTATTTCATCGGCACCAACCGCAACAAGCGCTCGGTCGGCCTCGACCTTGCGTCCGAGGGCGGACGCACCGTGCTGATGAAGATGCTCGAGACCGCCGACGTGCTGATCGAGAACTTCAAGCCCGGCACGCTGGACAAGTGGGGCATCGGCAACGATTTCCTGCGCGGAAAATTTCCGCGCCTGATTCATTGCCGCATCTCCGGCTTCGGCGCGGACGGCCCGCACGGCGGCCATCCCGGCTACGACGCGATCATCCAGTCCATGGTCGGGTTGATGGCTGCGACGGGTTCGCCTGAAAGCGGCCCGACGCGCATCGGCGTCGCGCTGGTGGACATGAGCACCGGGCTTTATGCAGCGACCGGCATCCTGATGGCGCTGGCGGAGCGTGCGCGGTCCGGCAAGGGGCAGTTCCTCGAGACGACGCTTTACGAAGTCGGCCTCTCGATCATGCATCCGCACACGGCCAACTACTTCCTGCATGGCAAGCCGCCGGCGCTGACCGGCAACGAGCACCCGAACCTCGTTCCCTATGCGGTGTTCCCGGCACGCGACGGCAACATCTTCATGGGCGTCGGCAACGACGGCACCTTCCGCAAGCTGATGAAGGAACTGGGGCGGCCTGAATTCGGCACCGATCCGCGGTTCGCGCGCAACCGCGACCGCATCGCCAACCGTGACGAACTGCGCGCGATTCTTGTCGATATCCTCAAGGACTTCGACAGCGAACCGCTGTGCCGCCGTCTTCTCGCCGCCGGTCTTCCCGCCGGTCCGGTGCAGTCGATCGACAAGGCTCTGTCCAACGAGCACACCAGGCAGCGCGGCGATATCGTCGAAAAGGACTGGTACAAGGGCGTCGCCTCGCCGATCCGGTTCGACCGGACCAAGGCCAGCCTGCGCCATGTGCCGCCGAAATACGCCCAGCACTCCGACGAGATCCTCGGCGAGTTCGGCTATTCGGCCAAGGAGATCGCCGATCTCAAGGCATCCGGCGTGGTGATGGACCAGCGCAAGCGCTGACTTCCGCATATACCGGGCGCGACATATCATGTTGCGTCCGGGGCACAGACTCTCTTCCGCTCGTCCCCGCGTACGCGGGGACCCAGATTTTTGAATCAAAGCCTTTGAAGGGCTGGATTCCCGCTTGCGCGGGAATGAGCGGAGCAATGGTGCGCTAATCGCACCGGGGCGGCCATTGATCGTCTCCACCGAAGATCCAAGGCATTTAGGGCTTCCCTCCGGCAACCCTCCCCGACTACCATCCGGCCCGTCACCTGCACGTCATCCGGCGCTGTTACGGCGCGAACGATGATGACGGCTTTCCGGGAGAAACCATCGATGACCGTTCGCACCACCGCCTTTCACGCCGTGCTGGGCCTCGCCGCCTCGGCAATTGTCGCCTGCGCGACGCCTGCGCAGGCCGTCACCGAAATCCAGTGGTGGCACGCCATGACCGGCGGCAACAACGACATCGTCAACAAGCTCGCCGCAGACTTCAACGCCTCGCAGAGCGACTACAAGGTGGTCCCGACGTTCAAGGGCAGCTATCCCGACACCATGAACGCGGGCATTGCCGCGTTCCGCGCCGGCACCGCGCCGCACATCCTGCAGGTGTTCGAGGTCGGCACCGCGACCATGATGAGCGCGACGGGCGCGATCAAGCCGGTCTACCAGCTCATGAAGGACGCGGGCGAGCCGTTCGATCCGAAGGCCTATCTGCCAGCGATCACCGGCTATTATTCCACCGCCAAGGGCGACATGCTGTCGTTCCCTTTCAACTCGTCGTCGATGGTGATGTGGATCAATCTCGACGCGCTGAAGAAGGCCAACATCGCGGAGATTCCGAAGACCTGGCCGCAGGTGTTCGAAGACGCGAAGAAGCTGAAGGCGGCGGGCTACACCACCTGCGGCTTCTCCAACGCCTGGGCCACCTGGGCGCACATCGAGCAGTTCTCGGCGTGGCATAACGTGCCGATCGGCACCAAGGCCAACGGCCTCGACGGTTTCGACACCGTGCTGAAGTTCAACTCGCCGCTGCACATCAAGCACCTGCAGAACCTGATCGACCTGCAGAAGGACAAGACCTACGATTATTCCGGCCGCGCCAATGCCAGCGAAAGCCGCTTCGGCTCCGGCGAATGCCCGATCTTCCTGACCTCGTCGGGCTATTACGCCACCGCCAAGGGCACCGCGAAGTTCGCCTTCACCTCCGCACCGATGCCGTACTATCCGGACGTCGCGGGCGCACCGCAGAACTCCATCATCGGCGGCGCATCGCTGTGGGTGATGGGCGGCAAGAAGCCCGAAGAATACAAGGGCGTCGCCAAGTTCTTCGCCTTCCTCTCCGACACCGACCGGCAGGCCAAGCTGCATCAGGAATCCGGCTATCTGCCGATCACCAAGGCGGCCTACGAGAAGACCAAGGCCAGCGGCTTCTATGAGAAGAACCCGACGCTGGAAACGCCGCTGAAGGAACTGACCAACAAGGAGCCGACGGAAAATTCGCGCGGCCTGCGGTTCGGCAACATGGTGCAGATGCGCGACATCTGGGCGGAAGAACTGGAAGCCGCGCTCGCGGGACAGAAGAGCGCCAAGGACGCGCTCGATTCCGCCGTGGCCCGTGGCAACGCGATGCTGCGCACGTTCGAAAAGACCGTGAAGTAACGTCTAATACCTTCCCCCTGCGCAAGCAGGGGGAAGGGAGAGTCGACTGAATGGAAAAATCCGCTGTCTTCCACAACAAGTTGCTGCCCTATCTGCTGCTGATTCCGCAGCTCATCATCACGTTCGTGTTCTTCTACTGGCCAGCCAGCCAGGCGGTGTGGCAGTCCTTCCTGCGCGAGGATGCGTTCGGCCTGAACACCGAATTCGTCGGACTGGAAAATTATCAGACGCTGCTCGCCCAGCCCGAATACTACAAGGCGATCGTCACCACCGCCGTGTTCTCCACGCTCGTCGCGCTGGCCTCGCTGAGCATTGCGCTGCTGTTCGCGACACAGGCGGACAAGGAGCTGAAAGCCGCGCCCGTCTTCAAGACGATGATGATGTGGCCTTATGCGGTGGCGCCCGCGATCGCGGGCGTGCTGTGGATCTTCATGTTTCATCCCTCGCTCGGCACGCTGGCGCGGCCGCTGCGCGTGCTCGGCTTCGACTGGAATCCGATGCTGAACGGCCACCACGCCCTCACGCTGGTGGTGATGGCCGCGGTCTGGAAACAGATCGCCTATAATTTCCTGTTCTTTCTCGCCGGGCTTCAGGCGATTCCGAAAAGCGTGCTCGAGGCCGCCGCCATCGACGGCGCGAAACCGCTGCGCCGGTTCTGGACCGTGACCTTCCCGCTGCTGTCGCCGACACTGTTCTT
The DNA here is from genome assembly GCA_017308575.1 of Afipia sp. Taxonomy (GTDB): domain Bacteria; phylum Pseudomonadota; class Alphaproteobacteria; order Rhizobiales; family Xanthobacteraceae; genus Afipia. Next base: position 473,411 of record JAFKEQ010000001.1, on the reverse strand, counting down.
CCTGCTGGTGGTCAATGTCGTCTACGTATTCTTTGACACCTTCGGCATCATCGATGCGGTGACCGGCGGCGGCCCGGCGGGCGCGACCACCACCATGGTCTACAAGGTGTTTGCCGACGGCCGCCTCGGCGGCGATCTCGGCGGCTCCGCCGCGCAGTCGGTGATCCTGATGGTGATCGTGATCGCGCTCACCGCGATCCAGTTCCGCTATGTCGAGCGCAAGGTGCAATACTGATGGTCGAGCACCGCCCGCTGCGCGATTTTCTCGCCTACGCCATCCTGATCTTCGGCGTCTTCATCGTCGCGTTTCCGGTCTATCTCGCGGTGATCGCCTCGACTCACGACGCCGCGACGGTGGTCACCGGCAACATGCCGCTCTCGCCCGGCACGCATACGCTGGAGAATTACTATCGCGCGATCTTTGTCGGCGGCTCACGCGCCAGCCGCGAGCCGGTCGGCCACATGCTGATGAATTCCTTCATCTCCGCCACCGGCATTGCGGTCGGCAAGATCATTATCTCGATCCTGTCGGCGTTCGCGGTGGTCTACTTCCGCTTCCCTTTCCGCAAGACCGCGTTCTGGATCATCTTCATTACGCTGATGCTGCCGGTCGAGGTGCGCATCTATCCGACCTACAAGGTGGTGGCGGACCTGCATCTGCTCGACACCTATGCGGGCCTGATCCTGCCGCTGATCGCCTCCGCGACCGGCACGCTGCTGTTCCGGCAGTTCTTCATGACCGTGCCGGAGGAATTGCTGGAAGCGTCGAAGATCGACGGCGCGGGCCCGTTCCGCTTCTTCAAGGATACGCTGCTGCCGCTGTCGGTCACCACCATCGCGGCGCTGTTCGTGATCCAGTTCATTTACGGCTGGAATCAGTATCTGTGGCCGCTGCTGATCACGACGCAGGATTCGATGCAGACCATCGTCACCGGCATCAAGAAAATGCTGACCACCACCGACGAACTCGCCGAATGGCAGCTTGCGATGGCGACCGCCGTGCTGGCGATGCTGCCGCCGGTGGCCGTGGTGATCCTGATGCAGCGGCTGTTCGTGCGCGGCCTGGTCGAGACCGAGAAGTAGGAAGCAAGTATGGCGAACGTCGTTCTGCGCGATGTCAGGAAGACCTATGCGGGCGGAGTCGAGGCCATCAAGGGCATCGACTTCGAGGTCGGCGATGGACAGTTCTGCGTGCTGGTCGGACCGTCGGGCTGCGGCAAGTCCACGCTGCTGCGCATGGTGGCGGGCCTCGAGACCATCACCAGCGGGACCATCGATATCGGCGGCCGCGTGGTCAACGAGATCGAGCCCGCCGACCGCGACATCGCCATGGTGTTTCAGAACTACGCGCTCTATCCGCACATGAGCGTCTACAACAACATGGCCTATGGCCTGCGCAATCGCGGCGTGCCCAAGCCTGAGATCGACGCGCGCGTGCGCGAAGCCGCGCAGATTCTCGAAATCGCGCCGATGCTGGAGCGCAAGCCGCGCCAGCTTTCCGGCGGCCAGCGCCAGCGCGTCGCCATGGGCCGCGCCATCGTGCGGCAGCCGAAAGTGTTCCTGTTCGACGAACCGCTGTCGAATCTCGACGCCAAGCTGCGCATCGCCATGCGCGTCGAAATCCGCAAGCTGCAGCGCCGCCTCAAGACCACTTCGATCTACGTCACCCACGACCAGCTCGAGGCGATGACGCTGGCCGACATTCTGGTGGTGATGAACGGCGGCGTGGTGGAGCAGATCGGCAAGCCGCTCGACATCTACAGCAAGCCCGCCACCACATTCGTCGCGTCGTTCATTGGCGCACCGCCAATGAACCTGCTCCCCGTCAACTCCAATGGCCTCGGTCCGCTACTCGGCGATCTGCGGATCGATGTCCCCGGCGATGCCATTCTCGGCGTGCGGCCGGAAGACTTCGCGCTGACCGGTCCATCGACGCCCGCCGGCCTCGCGCTCGAACTGACAGTCGATGCCATCGAGCGGGTCGGCGCGGAGACGTTCGTCTATGGCAAGCGCGCGCAGGCCGAAGGCACGCCCGCCGTCAGCGCGAAGCCGGGCGAACTGCCGCCCGGCGAGATCATCGTGCGCCTGCCGGGCGACACTGCGCCCGCGATCGGCGAGCGGATCAGGGTCACGGCCGCGCGGGACAAGCTCCATCTGTTCGCCGCCGATGGCCGCAGCCGGCTGGACGGCTGAACGAATTGTTCTGTGTTTAAAAATAGTTAGGTGGTTCTTGAACGGAACCGCGAAATCGCCATATTGAATTTAACCGGTGTGCCGCAAGGGCACCGGGAATCCAGGAAGGGGCGCCGAAAGGGCTCCGACCCAAAGTCGCTTCGAGAGGACTTTGAGAATGTCTCGTGTTCCTTCGTTATCGTCACCGTTCCTTTTGGGATTCGACGAAATCGAGCGTGCGCTCGATCGCGTCGTGAAAGGCGCAGACGGTTATCCTCCTTACAACATCGAGCGGTGCGGCCGTGAAGAGGGCCAGCCCGAACGCCTGCGGATCACGCTGGCGGTCGCAGGATTTACGCGCGACCAACTCGATGTCACCACCGAGGAAAACCAGCTCGTGATCCGGGGCCGCCAGCAGGACGACAAGACCCGGCAGTACATCCATCGCGGCATCGCCGCACGTCATTTCCAGCGCACCTTCGTGCTGGCGGACGGGATGTATGTCATCGGCGCCGACCTGAAGAACGGTTTGCTGTCGATCGATCTGGCTCGTCCCGAGCCTGAACGGGTCGTTAAGACGATAGCCATCAAAGAACACGAATAATGGAACGAGTAGCGGACTCGACCGCTTAACAACTGCAAGGAGTCGAGACCATGACTGAAGGTACCGTCATCTTCGAACCGGCCGTCTCGCTTGAGACGCTGGCAACCCTCGGCGAAGGCCACATCGCCTACGTCAAACAGATTCGCTCGGAAGACGTGCCGGGGCTTTTCCCGCAGGCGCCGCAGATCGCGCCCGGCCTGAAGCTGTTCGCGCTTCACGCCGCCGACGGCACGCCGATCATGCTCACCGACAGCCGCGAAGCGGCGATCGCGAATGCATGGAGCAACGAGCTGGAGACCGTCAGCGTCCACTGACGCGCGGTCCACGCACGACGCGCACTGAACGAACGGCAGCGCCCCGCGCTGCCGTTTTTGTTTGCGGGATAGTTAACGGAAGGACTTAAGCAGCGGTCGCCGGCGGCAGCGCCAGCACCGAATACAGCGCCTCTGCATCGCGCGAGGCGCGCAGCTTCTTGGCGATGTCCTGATCGCGCAGCAGGCGCGCAATGCGCGCCAGCGCCTTCAGATGATCCGCGCCTGCGCCTTCCGGCGCCAGCAGCAGGAACACGAGATCCACCGGCTGCCCGTCCATTGCCTCGAAATCGATCGGACGTTCCAGACGCGCAAACAGGCCCGACAGCTTCTCAAGCTTCGGCAGCTTGCCGTGCGGAATCGCAACGCCATAGCCCACCGCCGTGGTGCCCAGCTTTTCCCGCTGCAGCAGCACTTCGAAGATCGATCGCTCGTTCTGTCCGGTGAGAACGGCGGCACGCGCGGCGAGTTCCTGAAGCGCCTGCTTCTTGCTGTTGACTTTCAACGCAGGAATGATCGCCTCGGGTGCGACAAGGTCGGTAATCGTCATGAACATGCCGAGGGGTAAGTTAAGCCGTTGGTGAATCTTAGAAACCCGGTCTCAGACCGTGCATCGTCAAGGGCTTCGGGAGGCTAATCTGGCCCGCAGTCCCGAAAGGCTGCGGACCATAGTTAGACACGCCGAAGGCGTCAATGGCCGCCTCTCTCAGTGGCGAACCGGATCGGAGATCGCCGGGGGATCGACCCAGCCCACATTACCGTCCGGCCGCCGGTAAATCACGTTCACCCGGCCGCTCGAGCCGTGCTGGAAGACAACGACCGGCGCGCCGGTAAGGTCCAGTTCCATCACCGCTTCGCTTACGGAAAAGCGCCGCAGCGAGGTCGTGGCCTCGGCGATGATGACCGGGTTGAACTCGCTGGTGTCTTCATCCTCATGCGAGGGCGCCTCGATGACATAGCTGGGCGCATCGAGCGCCGCGCCGTTGATGTCCGCCAGCGCGGCGTTCGCCGCATAGGCCTTGCGCGCGGAGCGATCCTTCAGCCGGCTCTTGTAGCGGCGCAGTCGCTTCTCGATCATCAGCAGCGCCTGGTCGGCGCTTGCATAGGCGTCCGCCGCCATGGCGTCGGCCTCCAGCGTGATTCCCGAATCGAGATGAAGCGCGCAGTCGGTACGGAAACCGAAGCCATCCTTGCTGAGTGTGATGTGACCGGAATAGTTGCCGTCGAAATACTTGCGCAGCACTTCGTCCGTGCGCTCGCTGACGCGATCACGGATGGCTTCGCCAATGCTGATACTTTTTCCTGAAATCCGCAGGGTCATGTCTTTCCTCACTTGCTTCGTCAAATTGCAGTTCGGAGATAGGAGCGTTCCGCTTCTTGAGCGCGCCGTCAAGCGGTTGCTGTGTCGCGGGACCGATCCGTAGTCGAAGACGACGACGTCAGCGCGGTGCCAAGCATGCTCTGCTTGTCGCGGCGGCGCTGCACGGACGAGGGAATACGCATGGCCTCACGGTATTTCGCGACCGTGCGACGCGCGATGTCAATGCCATCGGCACGCAAACGTTCCACGATGGTGTCGTCCGAGAGAATGGCATTCGGGCTTTCGGCATCGATCAGCAGTTTGATGCGGTGCCGCACGGCTTCGGCGGAATGCGCATCGCCGCCATCCGCCGACGCGATGGAGGCGGTGAAGAAATATTTCAGTTCGAACGTGCCGCGATTCGTCGCCATGTATTTGTTGGCGGTGACGCGGGACACTGTCGATTCGTGCATCTGGATTGCGTCGGCGACGGTCTTGAGATTCAGCGGCCGCAGATGCGCCACGCCCTGCGTGAAGAAACCGTCCTGCTGGCGCACGATTTCGGTCGCGACTTTCAGGATCGTCCGGGCGCGTTGATCCAGCGCGCGCACCAGCCAGGTCGCATTCTGCAGGCAATCGGTGAAATAGGATTTGTCGCCGTCCTTGCGGATGGTCTTGGACAGTTGCGAATAGTAGGTCTGATTGACCAGTACCTTCGGCAGCGTGTCGCTGTTCAGCTCCACATGCCATCCGCCGTCCGGGCCGGGACGAACATAAACATCCGGCACAACGCTCTGCGTCCGCGCCGATCCGAATCGCAAGCCGGGTTTCGGATCGAGATGACGAATCTCGCTGATCATGTCGGCGATGTCTTCGTCATCGACGCCGCAGATCTTGCGCAGCGCCGCGATGTCACGCTTCGCCAGGAGATCGAGATTCTCGACCAGCGCTTGCATCGCCGGATCGTAGCGATCGCGTTCGCGCAACTGGATGGCAAGGCACTCGCTCAGATTTCGCGCGCACACGCCGGGCGGATCGAAAGTCTGCAGCACCGCGAGCACGGCTTCGACGTCCTCACGCGAGGTCCCGAGCTTCTCATGGGCGTCGCCGAGGTCGGCAGGGACATAGCCCGCGTCATCGACAAGATCGATCAGGTACTGCCCGATCATGCGGCGCGCGGGATCTGGAAAGGCGACGGCTAGCTGCTCGGCAAGATGACCGCTCAGCGTGGTCTCGGCTGCGACGAAGGCTTCGAGATTGTAGTCGTCGTCGTTGGAAGCCCCGCCGCCCCATTCCGTGTAAGCAGTCGGCGCGGCATCCTGCGCCGCGCGCGCAGCAGCATCGGCCGGCTCTTCGGGAAAGACGTTCTCCATGCCGGTGTCGAGGGTCTGCTCGATTTCGGCGCGGCTGCCGAGATCGGGCGCCATCCATTCCTCGGCGCCGGGCTCGAACGCCCCGGCGGCCGCCTCACCCTCGCCGCCAGAAAATCCCGCATCATCACCCTCGGCGTAATCCGCCGAGGCTGCAGGTTCCCGCTCGCGGTCCGGGCTGCCGTCCTGATCCGCGCGCTCCAGCAGAGGATTGCGCTCAAGTTCGTCCTCGACGAACGCCACCAGATCGAGATTCGACAGTTGCAGCAGCTTGATCGCCTGCATCAGCTGCGGCGTCATTACCAGCGACTGCGTCTGGCGAAATTCAAGTCTCTGCGTTAGCGCCATAAAGACGGCTCCGGCACCAAAAATGGTCCGTTTCTTGCTTAGCTCTTTCCGGAGAGCTTGTACACGTCTTGACGTTTTGAAAATTCAGGAGTGCAGCATCGCCGCGGCCGCAGGCTAGTGTGGTAGTTCGCAAGTCCGCTATGGAGCGCACTGCGAAATGAAGCGAACTTCGAATTCAGGACACTAGAGCCTGAACTCTTCGCCGAGATAGAGACGGCGGACATCCGGATCGTTGACGATCTCTTCCGGGCTACCTTCGGTCAGGACCTCGCCCGCATAGACGATGTAGGCGCGATCGGTGAGACCGAGCGTTTCGCGAACATTGTGGTCGGTGATCAGCACGCCGATGCCGCGGCCGGTGAGATGCCGCACGAGCTGCTGAATATCGCCCACCGCGATCGGATCGATGCCCGCGAACGGCTCGTCGAGCAGCATGTAGCTCGGGCGCGAGGCCAGCGCGCGCGCGATTTCGACGCGACGCCGCTCGCCGCCGGACAGCGCGATGGACGGCGACTTGCGCAGCCGCGTGATGTTGAATTCCTCGAGCAGCGAATCCAGTTCGCGCTCGCGCTTGCGCTTGTCGGGCTCCGCGACTTCAAGCACGGCGCGGATATTGTCCTCCACGCTCAGCCCGCGAAAGATCGAGGCTTCCTGCGGCAGATAGCCGATGCCAAGCCGCGCGCGCTGATACATCGGAAGCTGCGTGACGTCGTGGCCGTCGAGTTCGACCCGGCCACGGTCCGGCTTGATCAACCCGGTGATCATGTAGAAGCAGGTGGTCTTGCCCGCGCCATTCGGTCCGAGAATGCCGACGGCCTCGCCGCGCCGCACGTAAAGACTGACGCCGTGCACGATCTTGCGCGTGCCGAAACTTTTCTCGACGCCGTGAATGGCGAGATAGCCGGCAGGCTGCACACGCGGAGCCTGCGCGCCATTCGCGATGCGCTGACGCGGCGCGCTCTCGCGCGGCGGCGTCCGTGTCGACGGATCGCGCGGCAGGTTGCGCGGGATCGGCGGCGCGTCGTGGGTGAAGGCGGACGCCACTTCGGGCGCAAGCGCAGGCGGATCACGCGGCACCGTCATCACGGCGGCTTCACGCCGCACCGGCGCAGGCGCGGCCTCACGCGGCGCATCCTGTTTTGCCAACGGCTTTTCACCGACCGCCGATCGAAAGATGTCGCCCATGCGCCCGGCCAGCGAGGTGATGTCCCGGCGCGGCTGCTCCTGCTGCGAGCGCGCGAATCCCTGCCGTCCCCGCGCCGGGCCTTGACGACGAAAGATGCGCAGGAGATCGACCATGGTGTTCAGATCAGCCTTGGGGTCAGTCTGTTCAAATCAGCCCGGGTGGTGACCCGAGTGTGGTGGTTCGCAAGTCCGCACCATGTCTGCGGCTCATTCTTTTGCGGGCTTGCGAACCAAAACCACACTCGAATCATAACTTCTAGTGTCCCTTTGAATCCGAAGTTCGCTGCGGAGCGCGCTGCGAAATGAAGCGAACTTCGGATTCAGGACACTAGCATGATGCAGCATGGGCCGCTTGCCCATCCCAAAATGTCCGGGGGCCGGGTGATACAGGCTCACAGCAGCCGGTTCAACCACTGCGCTTCGATCCCTTCGGCAAACCATTGAGCTTGAGCGGCTTTCCGGGCGCGTTCGATGACGATGGCGCGCCGTCCGAACCGCCGCCCTGCTTGCTGGGCGACGCCTGGAAGATTCCCGACACGCCGCGCTGGCCATCCGATTCGACACGGGACACGCCGGTGGTGAGATCGACCACAAGGCGATCGCCGCGCAGCACGTTCTTTTCCTTGGTCAGCAGCACGTTGCCGAACATGGTCACGGTGTTGGCGCGCATGTCGAAGACGCCGCGATCGCCGGTCACCGTCGAATCCTTCTGCGTGACCGTGACGCCGCCCTTGGCTTCGAGCTTGCGGATCGACGAACTGCCGCCCGGCCCCGGCGTCGAGGATTTCATCGCGGGCTTCTTCGGATCGCTCTGATCGTTGTCGTAGAACACGACCAGCGTCTTGCAGAGCATGGTGGTGTCGCCCTGCACGACTTTCACATTGCCGCTGAAGGTCGCGGCCTTGTCCTTGTCGCGCATCTCCAGCGTCGCCGCGTTGATCTGGATCGGCTTGTCGCGGTTCTGCGAGAATCCCTGCATCGCATTGGGCACGCCGGTCGCGGTGCTTTGCGCGCGCGCGTCGCCTGCCGCGCAGACGATCATCGCCACCACGGCAATGACAGCGCCGCGCACAGCCGCCCGCGTCTTGAAAGAATCGATCTTCATGATGTTACGGATCATCGTGTGGCTGCGTCCTGTGCCGGAGCGGCGTTCGCGTTTTCCGGAATCAGCACCATCGATACTCCGCCTTCAAAGCGCACCAGCGCGCCGTTTTCAGTGATTCTGAGTGCATTGGCATCGAGCGTGCCGTTGAGCAGCTTCACCGCCACCGGCTCATCCGACGATACCGTGCCTGCCGCCATATCGACGGCCGCCTGCGTCAGCCGCGCCTCGTAGCCCGTGCTGGATTGCAGGAAGATGTTTTCCTTCAGGTCAAGAATCTGGGTCTTGGTGTCGAACAGTCCGGTGCGCGCGTCCATGCTGAGATTGGTTTTGTCTTCCATCTGCACCTTCGCGCGCAGCTCATGCAATTCGACATTGTTCGGGCGCGTCACGTCCTGCACCGCGGACTGCGCCCACAATTCGTAAGGCCGCTGATCCGGCGTGAAGCCTGCGAGATGCGGCGAGTCCATCGTGATCCTGGTGCCGGACACGCCGAGCTTGCCGATGTCGATCGGCAGCGCCGACAGCAGCCGGAACGGATTGAACAGCGACACGCCGACGATGGTGAGCAGCGACGCGGCCACCAGCAGCGGCACGGCCAGACGCAACTGGCGCACGCGGCGGCTGTGCCGCTTCGCACGGGCGAAGCGCGCATCCGCGGCAGCCTGATAGCTCTGGCCCTGAATGGAAGACAACGTCCGCTCCGAGGCGTGAAAGACCCGATCTTACGCGATCAGGCCGCTTTTGGCAGCCCGCCCGTTTGTCACGCCCGATCAGGGACTTATTGAGACACGTGGGAAAGAGCAGAAAAGTGACGGAAACCGGGCAAACCTGGCTGCAAAGGGCGAGATTATGAGTGGGCGAAAATATCGTCGTTTTCCCAGCCCGAGAGGTCGAGCCTGGCGCGGGTCGGCAGGAACCGGAAGCAGGCCGCCGCCAGCTCCTCGCGATTCTCGCGCGCCAGCATGACGTCGAGCTTTTCGCGCAGCGCATGCAGGTGCAGCACATCGGAGGCCGCGTAGGTGAGCTGCGCGTCGGTCAGCGTCGCTGCGCCCCAGTCGCTCGACTGCTGCTGCTTCGACAGATCGACGCCGAGCACTTCGCGCACGAGGTCCTTCAGGCCATGGCGGTCGGTATAGGTGCGCACAAGACGCGAAACGATCTTGGTGCAGTAGACCGGCTCGGGCATCACGCCGAAGGCGTGAAACAGAACGGCGAGATCGAACCGCGCGAAGTGGAAGATCTTGGTGACGTTCGGATCGCCGAGCAGCTTCTTCAGGTTCGGCGCGTCGGTGTGACCGGCGGGAATCTGCACCACGTCCGCAGTGCCGTCGCCGTTGGACAACTGGACCACGCAGAGCCGGTCGCGGTGCGGATTGAGGCCGAGCGTTTCGGTGTCGATCGCGACCGACTGCGTGTAGCGCGAAAGATCCGGCAGGTCGCCGCGATGCAGGCGGATGGTCATGGTTGGCAAAACTCTCGTTGTCAGATCACGGTCGAATCGATGGGCCTAAACTATCGCCCAAATCCGTCCGCGACGAGGGCGGACGGCTCACTATCCTAGCGCCACAGCCCCAGCGCCGCCCATTTCGATTCCGGAATCGGGTCGCCGATCTTGTAGCTGAAAGCCTGCACCGACATGTGGTCCGGCGACCCCTTGCAGGTGAAGGAGAACGAATACCAGCGGCCCTTGCTGCGGAACGCGCCGCCCTTGCCGGTGACGGTGTCACCCCTGTGCGAGGGATGGGAGATCACATCGGTCTTGGCACGGTCGGGGCGATACGGATTGGGATCGCGGGCAATCCGGTTCATGGCCTCGAGATCACAGACCTGCTCCAGCCGGGTGTCGGGATCGAGCTTCTTCAGGCTGGCGGCAAAGCGCGGGTCCATAACCTTAGAAGATTCGGCCGTTGCGGGCGCAGCGGCCAGCAACGCGACGGCAAGAACAGCGGCTGATGTTTTCATGAGGGCACCCGAAGAAGCATGACCGGTGGCGCTGGACCGGGATTTTGGGCCTCCGGGAGGAGACCCGCATTCAGAGGAATGGTGCCCAGGAAAGGACTCGAACCTTCACGCCTTGCAGCACAGGTACCTGAAACCTGCGTGTCTACCAATTCCACCACCTGGGCAGTGGGGCGGTTAGTAAGGACACGTCGCGCGCTTGTCAAATTGGCTATATGGCTGCGGAATAACCTATACAATACAAGCCCGATGGCGTATCGCGGAAACCGGCCCCGCGGCCGTCCCGTTTCGTTCCAATCGCGCAGGAATCCGCCCATGTCCGCCCGTATCGATACGCTCGTCACCGTCTTCGGAGGATCGGGTTTTCTGGGCCGCCATGTGATCCGGGCCCTCTGCAAGCGGGATTACCGCATCCGGGTCGGCGTGCGCCGTCCCGATCTCGCCGGTCATCTGCAGCCGCTGGGCAAGGTCGGACAGATCAGCCCGGTTCAGGCCAATGTGCGCTATCCCGAGTCGATCGCCGCCGCCGCGCGGGGCGCCAGCGTGATCGTCAATCTGGTGGGCATCCTCACCGAAAGCGGCGCGCAGAGCTTCGATGCGGTTCAGGCCGAAGGCGCCGCAACCCTCGCCAAAGTCGCGCGCGACACCGGCGCGCGGCTGGTTCATGTTTCGGCGCTGGGCGCCAACGCCGAGTCCACCTCGCGCTATGCCCGCTCCAAGGCCGCCGGCGAAGCCGCGGTGCTGGAAGCGATGCCGTCGGCCACCATCTTCCGCCCCTCGGTGGTATTCGGCCCCGAAGACAATTTCACCAACCGGTTCGCCGGCCTGGCGCGGATGTCGCCGGTGCTGCCGCTGATCGGCGGAGAGACGCGGATGCAGCCGGTCTATGCCGGCGATGTCGCCGCCGCGATCGCCGATGCCGTGGACGGCAAGACGACGCCGGGCACGACTTACGAACTCGGCGGACCGGAAGTGATGACCATGCGGGAGATTCTCGAAGTCATCCTGCGCGTCTCCGAGCGCGACAGCGCGCTGGTGCCGCTGCCGTTCGGCCTCGCCAAGCTCAAGGCGGCGTTCCTGCAGTTCGCGCCGGGGGATTTCAAGCTGACGCCGGATCAGGTCGAGCTGCTGCGCGCCGACAACGTGGTGTCGGACGCGGCCAAGTCCGCGGGACTGACGCTGGAAGGCCTCGGCATCACGCCGGATTCGCTGGAGGCGGTGACCCCGTCCTATCTCTGGCGCTTCCGCAAGACCGGACAGTTCGCGCACAAGGGCGCGTGACGCGCCATCGGCCCGTGTCCCGGGCGCAGCGCAGCACTTGTGATGCGCTGCTGAACCGGGACCGTAACGGACACAGCCGTCACATTCCGTAAAGGTCCCGGCTCTGCAGAGCAGCGCAAGGGCGCTGCACCGCGTCCGGGACAAGAAGACCTTTTACATCCCCAGCGCCAGCGCGATCAGGCCGAGCGAGCCGACGATCACGCGCCACCATGCGAACAGCGCGAAGCCGCGCCGCGTGACGAAATCCAGAAATGTCTTCACCACGATGATCGCGGTGATGAACGACACCACGAAGCCGACCGCGATCACCAGCGAGTGATCCATCGTCATGTCGGCGCGGTTTTTATAGAAGTCGTAAGCGAACGCGCCGACCATGGTCGGGATCGCGAGAAAGAACGAGAACTCGGCGGCGGCGCGCTTGTCCGCGCCGAACAGCATCGCCGCCACGATCGACGCGCCCGAGCGCGACACGCCCGGAATCATCGCCGCGCATTGCGCCACGCCGATGCCGAGATACATCGGCAGCGAAAACGCCGTGGCATCGTGATAGCGCGGATTGAGGTCCTGCTGATCGACCCAGAGCAGCACCGCGCCGCCCGCGATCAGCGAGAAGCAGACCACCCACGGATTGAACAGCACGTTCTTGATGAAACTTCCGAACAGCAGTCCGAGAATCACTGCAGGCAGAAACGCCAGCAGCACGCCGATGACGAAGCGCCGTGCGGCGGGATCGGTGAACATGCCGAGCGCGATGCGCCACAGCCTGCCGAAATAGATCACCAGAATGGCGAGGATCGCGCCGAGCTGGATCATCACCGCGAAGGTCTTCCAGAAATTGTCGCGATCGAGGTCCATGAACCGTTCCACCAGCAGCAGGTGGCCGGTGGAGGACACAGGCAAGAATTCGGTGACGCCCTCGACGATGCCGAGAACGAGCGCCTTCAAAAGATCAGCTAGCATCTTGGGAGGTCCGGTGTGGTGGAAGGTTCCGCAACTCGCGCCTTGTCGCCCATTCGCCGTGTTGCCGCAACGGCAAATCCGTGAAATGGGAGGCGGGCTGGCGGCCCGTACCGCCGCGATCAAAGTTCCATCGCCCGCGTTAACGGGAGATTGAAATTGTTTCGTGCCCCGGACGCGGCGCGGCATCCCTCATGCCGCTCCGCAGAGCCGGGGCCGTTACGGTGACGGAGCCTTTTGCGGTCCCGGTTCAGCGATGCACCGCTTGCGCGCTGCATTGCGCCCGGGACACGAGTCCACCACCAAACGGGGCGGGTTATTCAGCGACCTGTTAACCGCCCTTCGAGACCTTTTGTTAAACTTGGACCGGCTATCAGAAACTCCATGTTCACGCTGTTTCATCATCCCTTCTGTCCGCGATCGCGCTTCGTGCGTCTGGCGCTCGGCGAGCACGGGCTCGACACGCGGCTGGTGGAAGAACTGGTCTGGGACCGGCGCGAGGCTTTTCTGACACTGAACCCGGCGGGCGACACGCCGGTACTGATCGCCGAAGGCACGCCGCCGATGCCGGGCCCCGGCCTCGCCGCTGAATTCCTCGACGAAATTCACGGCGCGCCGCTGGGCGACCACCGCCTGCTGCCGCGCGCCATGAACGAGCGCATCGAAGTGCGCCGCCTGATGTCGTGGTTCAACGACAAGTTCTTCGAGGAGGCCTCGGAGCCGCTGGTCACCGAGAAGGTCTACAAGCGCTTCATGAAACCGGAGCAGGGCGGCGGTGCGCCGTCCACCGACGTCCTGCGTGCCGCCAAGGCCAACGTGCGCTATCATCTGGCCTATATCGGCTGGCTGGCGCGGACGCGGAATTTCCTCGCCGGCGACCAGCTCACCTTCGCCGACCTTGCCGCCGCCGCCCATCTGTCGACGCTGGACTATCTCGGCGATGTGCCGTGGAGCGAGGACGACGCCGCGAAGGCGTGGTACGCGCGGATCAAGTCGCGCCCCTCGTTCCGTCCGCTGCTGGCGGAATGGATGTCGGGCGTGCCGGCGTCGGCGCATTACGTCGATCTGGATTTCTGATCCAGCCGAGCGGTCGGCGCTCAAAGCTCATCCTGAGAGTCTGACTGAAAATGTAGCTGGAGTTCGTCATGGCCGGATTTATTCCGGCCATCCACGTCTTCCTGGCTTCTTTCATAAGACGTGGATGCCCGGGACAAGCCCGGGCATGACAATCTCTTAGTTCGCGATATGCCTTTGCATCTCCGGACGCGCCTTGAGCGCCGCGCCCTGCTTCGCAAAAATTTTCACGATACGCTCCGGCGCAAAATTGAGATCGACGAAGGCCGGCGCGGTGTTGGCGACCTCGTGATACGTGACGATCAAACCATCGCGCAGCGTCATGATCGCGACGCCCTCGAACATCGCCCGCGCGCCGTTCGCTTCCGGCAGCAGCGACCTGTAGCTGAACGTATAGCGCGCGTAGAGAATCCGCCCGTCGCTGACCGGATCGTGCATGTCCCAGCGGAAATCCGTCGCGGTCCGGTAGAACCAGTCCGTTATCATCTCTGCGATCTTCGCGCGGCCGGTGAACGCGCCGTAGAACACGTCGTGATAGACGCCGTCCTCGGTGAACAGCGCCGCGAAGGCCGCGCCGTCGCGCCGTTCGACCGAGCGGCAGAAATCGTGAAGCAGCTTGTCAACCGGCATGACGTTTCTCCCTGGTGACCGATCGATGTTTTATTTGGGCATGATCTGGTCCGAAAACCGGTTCCCACTTTTCGGGATCATGCCCCGCTCGCCAGTTCGTTCACCGCGCCGAGCATCCGCGCGATGTCCTGCGGACGCGACAGCCGATGATCGCCGTCCTGCACCAGCGTCAGCACCACGTCGTCGCTCGGCAGGCAGTGTGTCAGCGCGAAGGCGTGCTGCCACGGCACGTCCGGGTCCTGCGCGCCCTGCAGAATCCGCACCGGGCAGCCAACATCGATGGTGCCGCCGAGCAGCAGGTGGTTGCGGCCGTCCTCGATCAGCGCGCGGGTGATCGGATAGGCCTGCTCGCTATATTCGGACGGACGGTGCCAGACGCCCTTGGTCATGATCTCGTCGCGCACGTCCGGCGCAAAACCTTTCCACATCAGTTCCTCGGTGAAGTCCGGCGCGGGCGCGATTAGCACCAGACCCTTGAGCGAGGCGCGGCCATCGATGCCGCGGCGCTTCGCCAGCTTCCGCGCCAGCAGCAGCGCCATCCAGCCGCCCATGCTGGAGCCGACCACCACCTGCGGACCGTCGCAGACCGCATCGAACACCGCGAGGCTTTCCTCGTGCCATTTGCCGATGGTGCCGTCTGCAAATTTGCCGGACGACTCGCCGTGGCCCGAATAATCGAACCGCACGCAGGCGCGGCCCTGCTCCGCCGCCCAGCCGTCCAGCGCCTGCGCCTTGGTTCCGCTCATGTCGGAGTTGAAGCCCCCGAGCCAGAACACGCCGGGCAGCGAACCCGGCCGCTTGCGCACGGCAATGCGGCGCGCCCCGCCGCCCTCTCCGACGTCGATGAAATCGGGCTCCGCTCCCGTGGAATTGCCTGATGAATTTGTCATGAAACCTGCCCCGCCTCCCGCAGTTATGGACGGAATTCCCACCTCGTCAACGCGGCGGGCTCCGGGACGCTTGCGAAGAATGCGCGGCGTCTCTATTTGGAGCGGGCTGGCGGAAAACGCGCGCTGCAACCCGGTTGCGCTTGCCCGGCAGGCCTGAATCCTGCAAAATCCGCCCTTCGTTCACAACATCGGAGACTATCCCATTCGCCGTCCCAACAGAGCCCCGGCCGTCGCCGCCAAAGATGGCCCGCGCATCAATGATGAAATCCGCAATCTCCAGGTCCAGCTGATCGACGCGAGCGGCACCAATGTCGGCGTGGTCGAGACGGCCTCGGCGGTGAAGATGGCCATGGAAGCGGGGATGGATCTCGTCGAGATCTCGCCGAACAACAATCCTCCCGTCTGCAAGATCATGGACTACGGGAAGTACAAGTTTCAGGCGCAGAAGAAGGCTTCCGAAGCCCGCAAGAAGCAGAAGGTCGTCGAAATCAAGGAGGTCAAGCTCCGCCCGATGATCGACGATCACGACTATGACGTGAAGATGCGGGCGATGCTGCGGTTCTTCGAGGAAGGCGACAAGGTGAAGATCACCCTGCGCTACCGTGGCCGCGAAATGGCGCACCAGGAAATCGGCACCAAGCTGCTGGACAAGGTGAAAGCCGCCGTCGCCGACGTCGCCAAGGTGGAGCAGGACGCCAAGTTCGAGGGCCGTCAGGTCGTCATGGTGCTGGCGCCGCGCTAAATATCGCACGAAGCAAGTTATCGCAGCCCGTCAGATCGTCTGGCGGGCTGTTTTATTGGGTAACTCTCGATTTTCTTCACCTCTCCCGTGGGGAGAGGTCGGATTGCGAAGCAATCCGGGTGAGGGCGTAGAATCTCTCGATAGATTGAGATCCCCTCACCCCAACCCTCTCCCCGCAGGGGAGAGGGAGTAGATCGCGTCGGTTTCGACACAGTCCGAAAACGGTGCCGTCCGCTTACGAATTGCGGATGGCTTCCCAGCGGCCGGAGCACGACGTGCTCGACGACTTGCCGCTCCACTGGCCCGAACCGGAATTGGCCGAGAGCCTGCCGCTGCCGCTGGCCTTCTGGTCGCCGCGGGCGATGGTGACGCTGACCGCACCGGCGTCGCCGACATGGCCGGAAATATCGAAGCTGCCGTCGCCGGAATAGCTGACGCGCCCGCCCTCGACCTTCACCGGATAGCTATAGGCCGGATCGCAGTTGCCGGACTGGGTGATGATGGTCACCCGCCAGGCGCCGTCGAACGAGCCGCCCGCCTTCACATTGCCGGCGGCGACAAGGCCTGCCGTCACGGCCGTCGCCAGCGCGAACAGGCGCAGCGCCGGATTGAGGGAAAAAGCGGTCATCTTGGCGCCCATAGCCATCGGTCTCCTCGCAGGTGGTTGATGGGACGGGTATAAACGCGATGGCGCGGGCTGCCTAGTGCAATGCAGCATAATGGGCCTGCACGGTCCGGCAGCCGGAGCGAATCGCCCGCCCGGGATCAAGAAAACCGCCGTTAATCGTTGCCAATCCGCCGTTCCTCTGCCATAAGCCGAGCCTTCGCCGCCCGGCTGATCAAGGGCTGCCGTGGCGACGTCGGTGCCGATTTCCTCCATACGGGAGAAAGTTGAGCATCATCAACGCTCTAACGAGCATTTCAGCCGCGAAAGCGCCCCTCGGGCGCTTTTTTCCGTGGCCTTTAGGAGAGCCAAATGCCCAAGCTGAAGACCAAATCGGGCGCCAAAAAGCGCTTCAAAGTGACCGGCACCGGGAAGGTGGTGTCCGCCCATGCAGGCAAGCGCCACGGCATGATCAAGCGGACCAAGAAGCAGATTCGCCAGCTCCGTGGCACGCGAATCCTGTTCAAGACCGACGGCGACAACATCAAGAAGTATTTCTTGCCGAACGACTGACCGTTCAGCCGCGCCTTGCGCGGCCGTCTGTTTTCCACCTTTCAAGATCCACATCTATTCTGATCAAGGAGATCGGTCATGTCTCGCGTCAAACGCGGTGTGACAGCTCACGCCAAGCACAAGAAAGTCTACGACGCCGCCAAGGGTTTCCGCGGCCGCCGCAAGAACACCATCCGCGCCGCCAAGGCCGCCGTCGACAAGGCCGGCCAGTATGCCTTCATCGGCCGCAAGCTGAAGAAGCGCAACTTCCGCGCGCTCTGGATCCAGCGCATCAACGCTGCCGTCCGCCCGTTCGGCATGACCTACAGCCGATTTATCAACGGCCTCGCCAAGTCGGGCGTCGTTGTGGACCGCAAGGTGCTGTCGGATCTCGCCATCCACGAGCCGGCGGCGTTCCAGGCGATCGCTGAAAAGGCCAAGGCCGCTCTCGCGGCGTAAGGTCTGTTTGGCGCTTGCGCCAAGCCCGCTTGCCACGAGGCCTATTCTTGTCATGCCCGGGCGTAGCCGTTCGAAGAACGGCGTTCTAGAGAGCGCCTATGTCCCGGGCATCTCGATAAGCTGGGCACGATCGCGCAAAGCTTGATCGGGATGGCCGGACTAAATCCGGCCATGACGGATAAATCATTCATCCGAACCCGACAGGCTTGCCATGTCTGACCTCGCCCGACTTGAATCCGAAATTCTCGATGCCATCGCCGCGGCCTCCGACGAGGCCGCGCTGGAAGCCGTGCGCGTGGGCGCGCTGGGCAAGAAGGGCTCGATCTCCGCGCTGCTCGCAACGCTCGGCAAGATGTCGCCGGACGAGCGCAAGACCGAAGGCGCGAAGATCAATCTCGCCAAGGACAAGGTGACCGAAGCGCTCACCGCGCGCCGCGACATTCTCAAGAACGCGGCGCTCGACGCGCGCCTCGCCTCCGAGACCATCGACGTTTCGCTGCCGACCCGCGAGACGCCCGCCGAGCAGGGCCGCATCCATCCGCTCTCCCAGGTGATGGACGAACTCACCGCGATCTTCGCCGACATGGGCTTCTCGATCGCGGAAGGTCCGGACATCGAGACCGACGATTACAACTTCACCAAGCTGAATTTCCCCGAGGGCCATCCGGCGCGGGAAATGCACGACACGTTCTTCTTCAATCGGAAGGAAGACGGCGAACGCCCGCTGCTGCGCACGCATACGTCGCCGGTGCAGGTGCGCACCATGCTGAGCCAGAAGCCGCCGATCCGCGTGATCTGCCCGGGCCGCACCTATCGCATCGACAGCGACGCGACCCACACGCCGCAATTCCATCAGGTCGAAGGCCTTGTCATCGACAAGGGCTCGCATCTCGGCCACCTGAAATGGATTCTCGCGGAATTCTGCAAGGCGTTCTTCGAGGTCGACAACGTCAACATGAAATTCCGTCCGTCGTTCTTCCCGTTCACCGAGCCGTCGCTGGAAGTCGACATCCAGTGCCGCCGCGACAAGGGCGAGATCCGCTTCGGCGAGGGCGAGGACTGGCTGGAGATTCTTGGCTGCGGCATGGTGCATCCGAACGTGCTGCGCGCCTGCGGCATCGATCCCGACGTCTATCAGGGCTTCGCCTGGGGCATGGGCATCGACCGCATCGCGATGCTGAAATACGGCATCAATGACCTGCGCCAGATGTTCGAAAGCGACGTGCGCTGGATCAACCACTACGGGTTCAAGCCGCTTGAAGTGCCGACTCTCGCCGGAGGGCTGTCGTCGTGAAATTCACTCTCTCCTGGCTGAAAGATCATCTCGACACCGACGAGCCGCTGGAAAAGCTTGCCGACAAGCTGACCATGATCGGGCTCGAGGTCGAGCACATTGAGGACAAGGCGAAGGCGCTGGCGCCGTTCGTGATCGCCAAGGTGATCTCCGCCGTGCAGCATCCGAACGCGGACCGGCTGCGCGTGTGCATGGTCGATACCGGCAACGGCGCGCCCTTGCAGGTGGTGTGCGGCGCGCCGAACGCGCGCGCGGACCTTGTCAGCGTGTTCTCGCCGCCCGGCACCTACATTCCCGGCAAGAACATCACACTCTCCGTCGGCAACATCCGCGGCGTCGAAAGCCACGGTATGCTGTGCTCGGCCGCCGAGCTTGAACTCTCCGAGGATCACGACGGCATCATCGAACTGCCCGCCGATGCGCCCATCGGTAAATCTTATGTGGAATGGGCCGCGCTCGGCGATCCGGTGATCGAGATCAATCTCACACCGAACCGGCAGGACTGCACCGGCGTGCACGGCATCGCGCGCGATCTCGCCGCCGCCGACATGGGCAAGTTCAAGGACATCGCGCCGAAGCAGATCAAGGGCGAATTCCCCTCGCCGGTTCAGGTGAAAATCGAAGACGCGGCGCTGTGCCCCGGCTTCGCGCTGCGCCTTGTGCGCGGGGTGAAGAACGGCCCTTCGCCCGACTGGCTGCAGAAGCGCCTCACCTCGATCGGCCTGCGTCCGATCAATGCGCTGGTGGACATCACCAACTTCATGACCTTCGATCGCGCGCGGCCGCTGCACGTGTTCGACGCCAGGAAGGTGAAAGGCAGCCTCACTGTCCGCCGCGCGAAAAGCGGCGAGACGCTGCTGGCGCTCGACGGCAAGACCTACACGCTCGACGATTCGATGTGCGTGATCGCCGACGACAACGGTGTCGAATCGCTCGCGGGCATCATGGGCGGCGAAGCCTCGGGCTGCGATGAGACCACCACCGACGTGCTGATCGAATCGGCGCTGTGGAACGAGATCAACGTCGCGCAGACCGGCCGCAAGCTCAGCATCAATTCGGACGCGCGCTATCGCTTCGAACGCGGCGTCGATCCGGCCTTCATGGTGCCGGGCCTTGAGATGGCGACCAAACTCGTGATGGATCTGTGCGGCGGCACGCCATCGGAAATCGTGGTCGCGGGCGCGAGCCATGGCGACGACCGCGTGATCGATTTCCCGGTGTCCGAAGTGAAGCGCCTCGCCGGCATCGACGTGCCGCTGCCGGAAATGAAACTGATCCTCAACCGGCTCGGCTTCATGGTGGCGGGCACGGGCCCGGTGCTGAAGGTCGCGGTGCCGTCATGGCGCAGCGACGTGCACGGCAAGGCCGACATCGTGGAAGAGATCGTGCGCATCGTCGGCGTCGACAGCGTGCCGCTGACGCCGTTCGAACGCGGCGACGCGCCGCGTAAACCCGTATTGACCCAGTTGCAGCTCCGCACCCGCCGCGCCAAGCGCGCGCTCGCCGCGCGCGGCATGGTAGAAGCGGTGACATGGTCGTTCGTCTCGAAAGCGCAGGCCGAACTGTTCGGCGGCGGACAGGCCGATCTCGCACTCGCCAATCCAATCGCGGCCGATCTGTCCGACATGCGGCCCTCGCTGATCGCGGGCCTTGTGGCGGCGGCACAGGCCAATGCGGATCGCGGCTTCCCGGACGTCGCGCTGTTCGAGGTCGGACAGGTGTTCAAGGGCGACAAGCCCGAGCAACAGTTCATGGCGGCGAGCGGCGTGCGCCGCGCGCTGGCGTCGAGCAAAGGCACCGGCCGCTTCTGGTCGGGTTCGGCAAGCGTCGATGCGCTCGACGCCAAGGCCGATGCGCTGGCGGTGCTGGCCGCCGCAGGCGCGCCGATGCAGGGGCTGCAGATCGCAAGCGCCAAGGACTCGAAAAACTTCCCGGTCTGGCTGCATCCCGGCCGCTCCGGCGCGATCCAGATCGGCCCGCAGAACGTGCTCGGCTATTTCGGCGAACTGCATCCGCGTGCGCTTGAAGCGCTGAAGGCCGATGGGCCGCTGGTGGCGTTCGAGATCATTCTGGAGCGGATTCCCGACGCCAAGGCGAAGCCGACCCGCGCCAAGCCGCTGCTCGACCTGTCGCCGTTCCAGCCGGTGTCGCGCGACTTCGCGTTCATCGTCGATCGCGCGGTGAAGGCGGGCGACATCGTCCGCACCGCGCAGGCGGTGGACAAGAAGCTGATCACCGGCGTGACGGTATTCGACGTTTATGAGGGCAAGGGCATCGACGACGACAAGAAGTCCGTCGCCATCGCCGTCACCCTGCAGCCGCGCGAGAAGACGCTGACCGATCAGGAGATCGACGCGGTCGCGGCGAAGATCGTCGCCGATGTGACGAAGAAGACCGGCGGCGTGTTGCGGGGGTAAGAAAAAGCCGTCGCTGTCTTCCCTCTCCCGTGGGGAGAGGGTGCCCGAACGAAGTGAGGGCGGGTGAGGGCGTAGAATCTCTCGGTGTACCGACCCCCCTCACCCCAACCCTCTCCCCGCCGGGGAGAGGGAGCACATGGTGCTCGGCGCGAGCCCTGACATTCATGGCTCACCGCGGCCAGAACAATCCACGTCCACCCCGTGTCACCGGCTCGGCTTCCGCACGCGGCGCGCTCTTGCGCCTTGTCTTCGCAGGTTTTGCCTGAGCGCTGGCTTCCGGCTTCAGCGCGCCGATCTTGCGCAGCGCCGCCTCCGCGGCGCGCTCGCCGCTCTCCCACGCGCCGCCCACCGTGCCCCATTGCGTTTCATGCGCGGCTTCGCCCGCAAAAAACAGACTGCCGAGCGGCTCCATCAGCGCCTTGCGCGCACCGAGCCCGCCGGGCACCGCCGCCGACATCGCGCCGTAGACATAAGGCATGTCGTTCCAGCGCGTCGCCGTGGTGCGTTTGACAACGCTCTTCACATCCGCGCCGAACAATTTTGTCAGCCACTCCATCGCGAACGCCACCATGGCCGCTTCGCCGCGTGCGGAAAGCTCCGCGCCGAACGAACCCGCGACATCGACCTGACACAGCGATGAGCCGCCGAGATTGGCGAGCAGGAAGCCGGTCGCGCGGTCGCTGCTCTGTTCGATCACCACATCGTCGCGCGACAGGCCGAGCGGATTGCCCGGCAGTTCGAGCGCGATGTGATCGTAGCTGCCAAGCGTGAGCTTCGACGCCGCGTCCTGCTGGCGCTTGGGCAGGTCCGGCGTGAACTTCACCTTGCCCGACAGCAATGCATTGGTGGACGCCGTCATGATGACGGCTTTGGCCGTGAGCGTGCCCGCCGCGGTTTCGATCTGCGCATCGCGTGCGCTCCACGCAATGCGCGTCACCGGCGTCGACAGAACGAGCGGCAGACCTTCGCCGAGTTTCGCGATCAGCGCACCGAGCCCCTGGCGGCAGGCCGAGGGATTGTCGTGCTGCGCCATGGTGACGAGTTCGAGCGCGGAAATGTCGTTCAGATCCTTGCCGGTCGCATAGGCCCCGAGCAGAAAATCCGTGGTGCCGGCCCAGACGCCGAGATCCTTCGGCAGTCCGCTGGCCGCCGCCATGTCCGCCTTGCCGCGCACGGCGTCGCCCATCGCGCGGTTGGCGCGCACAAGAGTGGCGAGAAAATCCTCCGCTTCGCCGGCGCGCGCGTTGCGGCGGCCGATGCGGATGCGCTGGCCGCGCGGCGCCGGATACATATCCATGCCCGCGCCCTGCGCCAGCTTGGCGATCGCGCTGCTGTCGGTGTTGTAAAGCCAGCGCGCGCCGCGATCGAACGGCATGTCGAACGCGGCCGTATCGGTGACGCAGCGTCCGCCGATCGCAGATGACGCTTCGATGACCACGACCTTGCGCCCTGCTGCGGCGATTCTGCGGGCCGCAGCGATGCCCGCCGCGCCGGCGCCGATCACCGCGACCTCCACCTCGCGCGGCAACGGAGCCGCGATCGCGCGCGAGCCGATCTGCGAAAGCGCCCATGCAACCGAACCTGCCGCCGAGCCGGCCAGAAGATCACGCCGGGTAATTGTCATGTCATGGTTTCCGGAAGCTGAGCGAAAAACGAGAACATACCAGTGTGGTGGTTCGCGTGCCCGCACGACAGCCGCAGCATGCACCAATGCGGGCGCGCGAACCAAAACCACACTGGAATCATATATTTGATAGTGTCTTTCGAATCCGAAGTTCGCACCGGATACGCCGCCCATACAGCGAACTTCGGATTCGAGACACTGCGAACCTGATGCATTGTATCGCATGCAGCGGCGGTCATGGTGAATCTTTGATGAGCATCGGCCTTGACCCATGAACTAAATTGAAATTGCTTTCGACCACCATAAATCAACAAGAAAGCGGCTGGACCATGCCGCTCGGGGTCTTCTCATGGGCTTCATGCTCGATACCGTCGGCAAGATCATCGCCGGCTACCTCCAGAAAGAGGTGCCGGGCTATGAGCCTTTCACGCCAAGCGATCCGGAACGGCTGCGCGGGCTGATCCAGCCCGGCGACGTGCTGCTAGTGGAAGGCAACAACCGCGTCTCCGGCATCATCAAGTATCTCACGCAATCGACATGGTCGCATGCCGCGCTTTATGTCGGCCCGATCGATGGCGCATCGGAACCCGACGGCGAACCGCATGTGCTGATCGAGGCGAATATCGGCGAAGGCGTCACCTCCGCGCCGCTCTCGAAATATTATCCGTATCACACGCGGCTGTGCCGCCCCGTCGGCCTGTCGTTCGAGGACCGCACCACGGTCTGCCGCTATGCCATCAACCGCATCGGCTTCGGCTACGACACGAAAAATATTCTGGACCTGATGCGCTACCTGATCCCGCTGCCGATTCCGCAGCGCTGGCGGCGGCGGATGATTTCGCTGGGCTCGGGCGATCCGACCAAGATCATCTGCTCGGCGCTGATCGCGCAGGCGTTCGGCGCGGTGCGCTATCCGATCCTGCCGAAGATCACGCGGGCCGCCAGCCGGCAGGCGCGCAGGGAAATCCTGCACATCCGCGACTCGTCGCTCTACATGCCGCGCGACTTCGACATCTCGCCCTATTTTGAAATCGTCAAGCCGACCATCGTCCTCGGTTTCGACTACACGGCGCTGCACTGGGCCGATACGACGAAGCCGTCCGCGGAGGTGGCGGACGAAGCCGATCCCTTTCCAGCGGGAATCTTCGAAACGGAAGACGCGCCGCTCGCGCCGGATGATGCGGCGGCAACAGAAGCGCCTGCGCAGGATGCCGGCCGGGAGCTAGTGGCGTAGACCGCCATCGTCATTGCACAGCCTGTGTCCCGGGCGCAGCGCAGCACTCTTGTGGTGCGCTGCTGAACCGGGACCGTCGCAAGCGCAAAGTTTGTTGCGGTCCCGGCTCTGCGGAGCAGCGCCATAGCGCGTCGAAGACGCGCGTGAACGTGCTTAGGGCGCTGCACCGCGTCCGGGACAAGGGACCTTCTTTCTCCGTCCATCAGCGCGATTGCGTCTTCCATGCGTCCATGGAAGCCCAGCCACTTGCTGGAACCCTCTTCCATATCTAAGTCTCCGTGAGTTTGTCTCCGGAGGAAGCCCCATGCTCGACGCCGCCACCAAGGCGCTGTCCCAGATCCTGTCGCCGCCGATGCGCTCCATCCTGTGGAAGTCGGTCGGGCTCGCGCTGGCGATGATCGTGGTCGCCGCCATCGTGCTCCAGCGAGGCTTAAGCTGGCTTGCCGGATCGGGCGAAGTGTGGGCGGAGACCATGGTCGGCTCCGACTATCACACCCTCATCAACATTCTGGCGTGGATCGTCTCGATCGCCGCGGGCCTCGGTATCGTGGTGGGCGCGGTGTTCCTGATGCCCGCGATCACCTCACTGGTCGCCAGCGTGTTCGTCGACGATGTCGCCGACATTGTCGAGCGCCAGCACTATCCGGCGGAAATGCCCGGCAAAGCGCTGCCGGTTGGCCTCGCCATTGTCGAGGGCAGCAAGACCGCGCTGCTCACCGTGCTGGTCTATCTGATCGCGCTGCCGTTCGTGTTCATCGCGGGCGCGGGCTTCATCGTGTTCTTCATCGCCACAGCCTGGCTGCTCGGCCGTGAATATTTCGAGCTGGCCGCCATGCGCTTCCGTGACCCGGAAGAAGCCAAGCTGATGCGCAAACAAAACAGCGCAACCATCTTCACCGCGGGCCTGTTCATCGCGGCTTTCGTGTCGATCCCCGTGGTCAATCTCGCGACGCCGCTGTTCGGCATGGCCTTCATGGTCCACATGCACAAGCGCCTGTCGGGCCCGCGGCCCGAACTGCTGGAGCCGATGAAGCGCACCAGCGTGCCGACGGTGTAGGACTTCTTCTCCCTCTCCCCGCGGGCGGGGAGAGGTGAAAAAGATCACACCGTCTTTTCCGGCCAGCGGCACAGATCGTTGATAATGCAAACCTCGCAGCGCGGCTTGCGCGCGACGCAGGTGTAGCGCCCGTGCAGGATCAGCCAGTGATGCGCATGGCGCTTGAACTCGGCGGGAATGATCTTCTCAAGACCAAGCTCCACCTCCAGCGGCGTTTTGCCCGGCGCGAGGCCCGTGCGGTTGCCGACACGAAACAGATGGGTGTCCACCGCGATGGTCGGCTCGCCGAACGCGATGTTGAGCACCACGTTCGCCGTCTTGCGGCCGACGCCGGGCAGCGCTTCCAGCGCCTCGCGCGAGCGCGGCACTTGGCTGTGATGCCGCTCAATCAACTGCTCGGAGAGCGCGATGACGTTCTTGGCCTTGGTGCGATAGAGACCGATGGTCTTGATGTAGTCGCGGAGTTTCTCTTCGCCGAGCGCCACCATCTTTTCCGGCGTATCGGCCACCGGGAAGAGGTGCCGCGTCGCCTTGTTGACTCCGACGTCGGTCGCCTGCGCCGACAGCGCCACCGCCACCAGCAGCGTGTAGGGATTGAGATGTTCGAGTTCGCCCTTCGGCTCCGGATTGGCCTTGCGGAAACGGGTGAAGGCCTCGACCACCTCGGCGTGAGTCCATGGCTTGGTTTTTATCTTCTTCGCCGCCGGCTTGAGCGCTTTGGTCACGCGCGCTTTCGGAGCCGGTTTTTTGGACTGGGACGGGGTCGCCTTTTTCGCCATGATACGGGTATAGGCATGATCCCGAAACGTGGGAACCGGTTTTCGGATGAGATCATGCCAAAAGCTGATAAAGTCCTGTGATGGATGATCGCAACGCCTTTGATTCCGAGACTGCCGCGGATGCACCGCTGTTTTCCGCGCGTCTGACCCCGCACCGCTCGCTGAGCCATGGCGGATTTCTCGCGCTGATGGGATTTCTCACCGTGGTCAGCTTCGCCGCGGGCATCGCCTTCCTGATGATGGGCGCGTGGCCGGTGTTCGGCTTCTTCGGGCTCGACGTGCTGATCGTCTACTGGGCCTTCAAACAGAACTTCCGCAGCGCCAAGGCCACCGAGGACATCGTGGTGACGCCGTATGAAATCCGTGTGCGGCGCGTCAGCCATCGCGGACAGGTGATGGAATGGACGCTCAATCCGATGTGGGTCCGGCTTGCGCGCGAGGAGCACGAGGAGTTCGGCATCGAGCGGCTCTATCTCGTCTCGCGCGGGCGGCATGTCTCCGTCGGCAGTTTCCTCGGTCCCGATGAAAAGGCGAGTTTCGCCGCCGCCCTGCAGGCGGCGCTGAACGCCGCCAAGCGCGGCCCGACGCTGAACCCCATTACCTGAAGCGGAAATCGGGTGGTTGCGGCTGGATCGGCGATCTAAATCCGGATCATGATGGACACCGGACCACGGACACCGCCATGATGACCAACGCGATGAAAGACTTCTCCCTCGACGATCTGCATCTGGCGCGCCCTTCCAAACAGGGCGCGGCGCTGCGCGACTACGACTCGGTGCGGCGCGCGATCGGATTCATTTCCGAGAACTGGCGCACGCAGCCGACCATCGAGGCGATGGCAGACGCCGCGCATCTGACACCCGACGAACTGCATCATCTGTTCCGGCGCTGGGCAGGCCTGACGCCGAAGGATTTCATGCAGGCGCTGACGCTGGATCATGCCAAGCGGCTCCTGCGCGATTCCGCCAGCGTGCTCGATGCCGCTTATGATTCCGGTCTGTCAGGACCCGGCCGTCTCCATGATTTATTTGTCACCCATGAAGCAATGTCGCCGGGCGAATGGAAGAAGGGCGGTGAAGGCATGGTGCTGCGCTACGGCTTTCATCCCTCGCCGTTCGGCATGGCCGTCGTCATCGCCAGCGAGCGCGGCCTTGCGGGACTGGCATTTGCCGACGAGGGCGAGGAAATCCCCGCGCTGGCCGACATGCAGCGGCGCTGGCCGCTGGCGACTTACATCGAATCGTTCGCGGAGACCGCGCCGTTCGCCAAACGCATTTTCGATTCCACGCAATGGCGCGCGGACCAGCCGCTGCGCGTGGTCTTGATCGGCACCGATTTCGAGGTGCGGGTGTGGGAGACGCTGCTCAGGATTCCGATGGGCCGCGCTTCGACCTATTCGGATGTCGCGTGCAAGATCAATTCGCCGAAGGCCTCGCGCGCCGTCGGCGCCGCGGTGGGACGCAACCCGATCTCGTTCGTGGTGCCGTGCCATCGCGTGCTCGGCAAGAGCGGCGCGCTCACCGGCTATCACTGGGGCATCACGCGCAAGCGCGCGATGCTCGGCTGGGAAAGCGGACAGGCGGCGGGGGAGTAAAGTCCCTTTTTCCCCTCTCCCCTCGGAAGGAAAAAGAACCGTTGTCCCGGACGCGGTGCGGCGCCTTGCGCTGCTCCGCAGAGCCGGGACCGCAACAGACTCAGCGCTTGCGACGGTCCCGGTTCAGCTGCGCATCACAAGAGTGCTGCGCAGCGCCCGGGACACGGACTGAGCCATGACGAAGAAACCTACCCCGCCAGATCCTTCACCGACGCCACGGTCGCATCAGCGTTGAGGCGATAGACCACTGGCGCGCCAGTGCCGAGTTCGCGCTTGAGGATCTGCTCCGGCGTCAGCTTTTCCAGCACCATGATCAGCGCACGCAGCGAGTTGCCGTGCGCCGCCACCAGCGTGCGCTGGCCGCGCAGCACGCAGGGCAAAATCTCCTGCACATAATACGGCAGCGTGCGCGCCAGCGTGTCCTTGAGGCTTTCGCCACCCGGAGGCGGCACGTCATACGACCGCCGCCAGATCAGCACCTGCTCCTCGCCCCACTTGGCGCGGGCGTCGTCCTTGTTGAGGCCGGAGAGATCGCCGTAGTCGCGCTCGTTCAGCGCCAGATTGCGCGTGATCGGAATGCCGCTCTGGCCCATTTCCTTGAGCGCGAGATCGAGCGTCTTCTGCGCGCGGGTCAGCGCCGACGTGAACGCGACATCGAACGACAGGCCTTCATCCTTGAGCTTGCGGCCGGCGGCGACGGCTTCCTTGACGCCAAGCTCGGTGAGGTCCGGGTCCTTCCAGCCGGTGAAAAGATTCTTCAGATTCCATTCGCTCTGGCCGTGACGCACCAGCACAAGAAGACGGTCGCTCATTTTAAATTCCAACCTTGATGATATCCGGAAGCTCTAACACTTGCTCTATCGTCATGCCCGGGCTTGACCCGGGCATCCATCCTTTTGAGAAGATGGATCGCCGGATCAAGTCCGGCGATGACATCTTATTTTCTGGCGACCATTACGCGCCGATGCCCAGCACATCGGCCATGGTGTAGAAGCCCGGCTTCTTGCCCTGCGCCCAAAGCGCCGCTTTCAGCGCGCCGCGCGCGAAGATCATCCGGTCTTCCGACTTGTGCGCCAGTTCGATGCGCTCATAGGGACCGGCGAAGATCACGGTGTGATCGCCGGTGGCGGTGCCGCCGCGCAGGGTGGCAAAGCCGATATCGCCGCGGCCGCGCGCGCCGGTGTAGCCGTCGCGCGAACGCACCGAATTGTCCGCCAGATCGATGCCGCGTCCTTCCGCCGCCGCCTGCCCGAGCAGATAGGCGGTGCCCGACGGCGCATCGATCTTCTGGCGATGATGCATCTCGACGATCTCGATGTCGAAATCCTCGTCCAGCGATTTCGCCACCTGCTTCACCAGCGCGGCGAGCAGATTGACGCCGAGACTCATGTTGCCGGACTGCACGACCACCGCCTGCGAGGCGACGCTGCGGATCACCGCGTTGTCCGACGCCGACAGGCCGGTGGTGCCGATCACATGCACGATGCCGCGCTGGGCGGCGATGGCGACATTGGCGATGGTGGCGGCCGGCACGGTGAAATCGAGGATGCCGTCGGCATCTTTCGACAGCGCCCACAGGTCCGCCGACAACGCGACGCCGTTGGCGGGCAGTCCGGCCAGAAGACCGGAATCCTGTCCCAGCAGTTCGGAACCCGGCGCTTCCAGCGCGCCGGTGAGCACGGCGCCGGGGGTCTCGGCGATGGCGCGGATCAGCGCCCGCCCCATCTTTCCTCCGGCTCCGGCAACGATCAGGCGCATATCGGCCATATCCAGCCCTCAAAATCGGTGTTTCGGTTCGTTCTGGCGGTATAGCGGCGGAGGGCTACGGCGGCAACCTGATGCAGGCTATCGAGGCTCATGCAAGAAGAGAGGCGGAAGGCTGCGTTCTGCACCGCTCATTCCCGCGTAAGCGGGAATCCAGTTCTTTGAAGGCTGGGTCCCCGCTTTCGCGGGGACGAGCGGGGAGAGCATCTTCAGGCCCGGCTGGCCTTGAGGTTCTTACGGCTGCTCGCCGTCATAGCCCTCGATGATGATGATCTCGCCGTTGGAGTACGGCCCGCGCGCCTTGATCAGCGCCTGATAGTCCGGCGAGTGATAGCAGGCGAGCGCGGTCGCGTAGTCCTTGAACTCGATCACCACATTGCGCGAGCGCGCCGGGCCTTCATGCGCCTCGTGGGTGCCGCCGCGCACCAGAAACTTCGCGCCGTATTTCTTGAACACCGCGCCGTTATGCGCGACGTAATCGCGCTTGTAGCCGTCGAGATCATGCACGTCGATGCGCGCGACCCAGTAACCCTTGGCCATCGATGTCTCTCCTTGTTGCCCCGGACGCGGTGCGGCGCGAAGTGCCGCTCCGCAGAGCCGGGGCCTTTGCAAACACCAATCTGTACGGTCCCGGGTCTGCGAAGCAACGCTGCGCATTGCATCGCGCCCGGGACACGGACTACACGACTAACCGCCCGCTTCGACAATCTCGGCGACGATCATCTCCGCCGCAGCCTTCGGATCGACGGCGTCCACCACCGGCCTGCCGACCACGAGATAATCCGCGCCGGACGCAATGGCGCGGCCCGGCGTCATGACGCGCTTCTGGTCGCCCACCGCAGAACCCGCGGGGCGAATGCCCGGCGTCACCAGCGCCATCTGCGGGCCGACAATGCCGCGCACGGTGGCGACTTCCTCGCCCGAGCAGACAAGACCGTCGACGCCGAGCGCCTGCGCCTGCAGCGCGCGCGCCTCGACCATCTCCGAAATGCCGAGGCGATAGCCCGCCGCATGCAGATCGTCCTCGTCGTAGGAGGTCAGCACCGTCACGGCGAGAATCTTGAGCGACGGTCCGCGCGCATCCACCGCGGCCTTCATGGTCTGCGGATAGGCATGCACGGTCGCGAAAGTCGCGCCCAGCTTGGCGATGCTCTCGATGCCTTTCGACACGGTGTTGCCGATGTCGTGCAGCTTGAAATCGATGAACAGCTTCTTGCCGCGGTCAGCCAGCTTCGCGGCCAGCGACAGGCCGCCGGCATAGCCGAGCTGGTAGCCGATCTTGTAGAAGGTGACGCTGTCGCCGATCCGCTCGATCAGCGCTTCGGCGGCTTCCACACTGGAGAGATCGAGCGCCACGATCAGGCGGTCGCGGGACGGAATGGGGGCTGGCTTCATGGCTCTCACATCATCTGTTGGGCGACATCGATCAGCTGGCGGAGCGTTCCACGCAGCATCTCCGCATCGCCGGGCTCTTTCAGGCGGTCCATCTCGTCGAAGGCCTGATCGGCGAAGGACAGCGCCATCTGTTTCGGAATCACCGTCGCGCCGCAGCCGAGCGCCAGAATCTGGCGCAGCGCCATCAGCGCCCGCAGCCCGCCGAACTTTCCGCCGGACGCGGCGGCGATGGCGAAGGCGCGATCGCGGAATGCCTGGCCGAGCGTTTCGTTGCGGTCGCGCGCACGGGTCGCCCAGTCGATCGCGTTCTTGAGCAGCGGCGGCACCGATGAATTGTATTCCGGCGTGACGATGAGCACGCCGTGATGCGAGGCGATCATGCGCTTGAGATCGTAGGCCGCGTCCGGCGGGCCGGACCTCGCTTCAAGGTCGCCGTCGTAGATCGGCAGCGGATAATCCGCGAGCGAGATCAGCGTGACCTGCACGTCGAGCAGCGCCAGTTCCTTGGCAGCCACCGCCGCAAGCCGCGCATTGAACGAGCCGGTTCGCAATGAGCCGGGAATGACAAGGATTTTCAGCGCGGCCATGGCGCTTAGGCCGGTAACGCGGTCATGAACTGACCATGACAATGCTTGAAACGCTTGCCCGACCCACAGGGACAAGCTTCGACGCGGCTCATCCGTTTGCCGGCAAGAGCAAGTCCAAGCCTTTCATACGATGCTCTGATGGCGTTGGCCGTCTGAGCCGGCGCGTCGAACAAAGCCTTTAATGGCGCCGGTAACTTTTTCCCAACACCTAGTACGCCGAGGCCATATTGATGCATGAATTCAAAGCTCGGATTGCCTTTGGCAATCTCAGACCAGTAACGAAACACTCCGAAATCACCCGCTTTCACCTGGGTATCATGGAATAAAACAACAGCCCGGTCCGATAACTTCGGACGCCATGTCTCAAAATCTTCCTTTACGTCCTCGTACCGATGACGCCCGTCGACATGAAGAAGATCGATTGACCCGTCTTCGAAATTGCTGACCGCACCTGCAAAGGTTGAACGTATAAGACGGGAAAACCCGCTGTAGTTCTGCTCGTTTATTTTTTTGACCGTGTTGAATACGTCTTCGCCGTAAAAGCCCGCATGTTCGTCGCCCATCCACAGGTCAACGGCGGCACATTGGGTTGGAAGCCCGCGCTTGAGAACTTGCTGGCAGAAGCAAAAATAGGAATACCCGTAATGGGTTCCGAGCTCCACAAACGTCGAAGGCTTTAGATTTTCGACAAGCCAGAACGCGAATGGTCCATGTCCGAGCCATGCGCTTTTCGGAATGTATTGCGGTATTTCGAAAGAAGCGTCCGACACAAATCCATGTCCAGCAGCTTCCGGCATCGAAGCATCCTCACGCGGTGTCGGATTTAAAATACAGTGGTCCGTCTCCGGGTACTTCTACTGCCTCCATGGAGGAAAATGCCAGCAAATAACCGGGCTGAATTCGTTTGGGATACAATTGGTGTTGCAATCGGCCCGAGCGTCTGACGGGGCTGCAACGAGGTTTATCCCTTCCGATACACCCAGACCCGGGCGGGCGGCAGGTTCATCCAGATCCGCTCGGAGGCTTCGGTGCGGACGCCCGGCAGCGATTTGGGAATCGGCGGCGCGACGGAATAGGTGAACTGGATGAAGGGCGCGCCCGGCTCCATCTTGTGGAAGGAATCGCGCATTAGCTTCATGCGGATCATCATCGGCTTGGTGACCAGCGGCAGGCCGGAGACGACCGCAGCCGCGGGCTCCTTCATTTCCGAAAGCGTCTGGTCGAGATTGTAGGCATCGCCCTGCACCACGGTGGCCTGCGGATAGCGCTCGCGCAGCAGCGCACAGAAGCCGGGATCGAATTCCACCAGCACGAGGCGCTTTTCGGCCACGCCATGGGCGATCAGCGCATCGGTGAGCGCGCCGGTGCCGGGACCGAGTTCGATGACGGGACCTGTGGAGTGCGGATCGACATAACGGGCGACGGTGCGGGCCAGCACCTTGCTGGACGGCATCACCGCGCCCATGTGCAGCGGCTTTTCAATCCATGAGCGGAGGAAGCGGACTTCGTCATCGAGACGAAGCGGCTTCTTCAACGCACGCGCGGAGGATTGAGGCGCCATTGTACGAACCACTGAAGTACTAACCAGTGAAGTGACGGTCTTCGGAGGAAGACCGCGACAGCGGAGACCGGCGGGGCCGGTGGTCAAATTTCCTTCACAAAGGGGTACAGACGCAAGCAAAAACCGTCAAGGCAACCGCCCCCGGCGCGCCACTGCGCTAGGGCGTATTGGCGCGGGTTCCGAAGAAGTCCTTGACAGTCTTGAAGAAGCCCGAGGCTTCCGGCTGGGTATCGCCGTTCGACAGCTTCTCGAACTCCGCCAGCAGTTCTTTCTGCTTTTTGGTCAGGTTTTGCGGGGTTTCGACCACAACCTGGACGTACATATCTCCCGCCTGCCGCGAACGCAGCACAGGCATGCCTTTTCCGCCGACACGGAAGCGGCGGCCCGACTGGGTGCCGGACGGCACCTTCACCTTGGTCTTGCCCTTGTCGATGGTCGGCACTTCGAACTCGCCGCCCATCGCCGCGGTCACCATGGAGACCGGCACGCGGCAGTGCAGATCGGCGCCGTCGCGCTGGAAGAACTGGTGGGCCGAGACCGAGAGGAAAATATAGAGATCGCCCGCGGGGCCGCCCTGCACGCCCGCTTCGCCCTCGCCGGCCAGACGAATCCGGGTGCCGTCCTCGACGCCCGCCGGAATGTTGACCGACAGCGTGCGTTCCTTCTGGACGCGGCCCTGACCCGAGCAGGCGGTGCACGGCGTCTCGATCATCTGGCCGCGGCCCTGACAGCCCGGGCAGGTGCGCTCGAGGGTGAAGAAGCCCTGAGCCTGACGGACACGGCCCGCGCCGCCGCACATCGAGCAGGTCTTGGGCTTGGTGCCGGGCTTGGCGCCGGTGCCGGAGCAGGTTTCGCAGGTCACCGCGACGGGAATGTTGATCTGCGCGGTCTTGCCGGAGAAAGCCTCCTCCAGCGAAATTTCCATGTTGTAGCGCAGGTCCGCGCCGCGCTCGCGGCCGCCCCGGCCGCCGCGCTGTCCGGCCATGCCGAACAGGTCTTCGAAAATGTCGGAGAAGGACGAGGCGAAGCCGGCGCCGAAGCCATGGCCGCCACCCATGCCGCCGCCCTGCTCGAACGCGGCATGGCCATAACGATCGTAGGCGGCGCGCTTGTTGCCGTCCTTGAGGATCTCGTAAGCCTCGGAGATTTCCTTGAACTTGTGCTCGCAGGACGGGTCGCCCGGATTCTTGTCCGGATGCCACTTCATGGCGAGTTTGCGGAAGGCCGACTTCAAACCGGCTTCATCGACCGAGCGTTCGACTTCCAGCGTCTCGTAATAACAGGCCTTAGACATGGCTGATCTGGGACATGCGAGTCTGAATTATGAGAGATCTGGTGCGGTGACGAAGCCTCCTCCACGCGGGAGGAGGCTTGCCGTACACGGTTACGAGGACTTCTTGTCGCTCTTATCGTCGTCGACTTCCGTAAATTCGGCGTCAACGACGTCGTCCTTGGCAGCATCGCGCTTGGCATCCGCCTCGGCCTGCTGCGTATACATCGCCTCGCCGAGCTTCATCGAAGCCTGAGCGAGCGTGTTGCTCTTGGCCTTGATGGCCTCGGCATCGTCGCCCTTCAGCGCTTCCTTCAGATCGGCGATCGCATCCTCGATGGCCTTGCGATCACCTTCGGACACCTTGTCGCCGTGCTCGGTGAGCGCCTTCTCGGTGGAGTGCACCAGCGCGTCGGCATGGTTCTTGGCGTCGACCGCCTCGCGGCGCTTCTTGTCCTCGGCCGCATTGGCCTCGGCGTCCTTCACCATCTTCTCGATGTCGGCTTCCGACAGACCGCCCGAAGCCTGGATGCGGATCTGCTGTTCCTTGTTGGTCGCCTTGTCCTTCGCCGAAACGTTGACGATGCCGTTGGCGTCGATGTCGAACGTCACTTCGATCTGCGGCATGCCGCGCGGAGCCGGCGGAATGCCCATCAGGTCGAACTGGCCGAGCGCCTTGTTGTCGGCCGCCATTTCACGCTCGCCCTGGAAGACGCGGATGGTCACCGCGTTCTGATTGTCTTCCGCGGTCGAGAACACCTGCGATTTCTTGGTCGGGATCGTGGTGTTGCGCTCGATGATGCGCGTGAACACGCCGCCCAGCGTTTCGATGCCGAGCGAGAGCGGGGTCACGTCGAGCAGCAGCACGTCCTTGACGTCGCCCTGCAGCACGCCCGCCTGAATGGCCGCGCCGATGGCGACGACTTCATCCGGGTTGACGCCCTTGTGCGGCTCCTTGCCGAACAGCTGCTTCACCACTTCCTGAACCTTCGGCATGCGGGTCATGCCGCCGACGAGAACAACCTCATTGATCTCGGCAGCCGACAGGCCGGCATCCTTGAGCGCCTTGCGGCACGGCTCGATGGTCTTCTGCACCAGATCGTCCACCAGCGCCTCGAACTTGGCGCGGGTCAGCTTCATGGTGAGATGCTTCGGACCGGTCGCATCCGCCGTGATGAACGGCAGGTTGATTTCGGTCTGGGTGGTGGACGACAGTTCGATCTTGGCCTTTTCAGCGGCTTCCTTCAGGCGCTGCAACGCGAGCTTGTCGTTGCGCAGGTTGATGCCCTGCTCCTTCTGGAATTCGTCCGCCAGATAGCCGACGAGGCGCATATCGAAGTCTTCACCGCCGAGGAAGGTGTCACCGTTGGTGGACTTCACCTCGAACACGCCGTCGCCGATTTCCAGAATCGAGACGTCGAACGTGCCGCCACCGAGGTCGTAGACCGCGATGGTGCCCTGCTTCGACTTGTCCAGACCGTAGGCGAGCGCGGCCGCGGTCGGCTCGTTGATGATGCGCAGCACTTCAAGGCCGGCGATCTTGCCCGCGTCCTTGGTGGCCTGGCGCTGTGCGTCGTTGAAATAGGCAGGAACGGTGATGACCGCCTGATCGACCTTCTGGCCGAGATGGGCTTCGGCGGTCTCTTTCATCTTCTGCAGGATGAAAGCGGACACCTGCGACGGCGAATAGGTCTGGCTCTCGGCCTCGACCCAGGCGTCGCCGTTGGAGGCCTTCACGATCTTGTAGGGAACAAGCTTCTTGTCCTTCTCGACCGTCGGATCGTCGTAACGGCGGCCGATCAGGCGCTTCACGGCGAAGATGGTCTTTTCCGGATTGGTGACGGCCTGGCGCTTGGCTGGCTGGCCGACGAGGCGCTCGCCGTCGTCGGTGAAGGCAACGATGGACGGGGTCGTCCGCATGCCTTCGGCGTTCTCAATAACTTTCGGCGATTTGCCGTCCATCACGGCAACGCACGAGTTCGTGGTGCCGAGGTCGATCCCGATGACCTTTCCCATGGTCTGCAGTCCTTCTTTTTGCGGCAGGTTGGCTGGGCCCTGACGGCGCACCAATCCGAACCCCCAGTATCAAAACTTCGCGACGTCGCGATGCTCCGCCTCATATAGGAGGGGGGCATGGGGCCGCAAGGACTGAACCCTTGTAAATGGCCGGGAAAATGAACTCCGTGGACGGCGCGCGGGACGCCCGCAAGGCCGCCAAAGATGAATGCGTCAATTTGCAACGAATCGGGGGTTGATCCCGCGCCCCGCACCGGAAACAGTCCGGCCCGTATCCACCAAACCGCCTCAATAGGGCATCAGTCAGGTCTCATGAAAACGATCGCCCGCATTCTCGCCCTCGCCGCCTTCGCCGCCACCGCGACCGGCCCCGCCATCAGTCCTGCCCTGGCCGCCGATCCGGTGTTTCCGCCCGGCGCCCGCGTCGGCCTCGTGCCCGCCGAGGGACTGGCCGTCGCCACCGAATTCCAGGGCTTCGAATCCGAGGACCGAAAGGTCAAGGTCGGCATCGCGGAAATTCCCACCGCGGCTTTCGAGGCCGTCGAGACCGCGCTCAAGGACGGCAAGCCCGCCGGACCCGGCAGCAAGCCCGAGCCGTTCGAGACCGCCGCCGGCAAGGCCTTCATCACCTCCGATTCCGGCAAGGACGGCGCCGTTGCCGTGCGGATGTATTCGGTGATCGTCTCCGGCGGCGGCAAGTTCACCGGCTACATCATCGCCCAGTCGCGCGACGATGCCGCCAAGCCGCTGAGCGACGATGCGATGCGCAAGATGCTGGCCACCGCCGCGGTGCGCACGGAGGTGCCGGTGGAGGAGCAGCTCGGCCTCCTGCCGTTCAAGGTCGGCGATCTCGCCGATTTCAAGACGGTGCGCACGCTGGCGCCGCGCGCGTCGATCCTGCTGACCGACGGCACCGAAGACACCACGCTCGACGGCGCGCCCTACATGGTGATCGGCCTGGTGACCGCGGCACCGGACAAACCGGACGACCGCGCACGCTTCGCCGAACAGGCCGCCCGCACCATTCCGGGTATCCGTAACATGCGCCTCACGGGGAATGAGCCGATGCGGATCGATGGCACGCCCGGTTACGAGACGCGCCTTGAAGGCGTCGCGGGCAAGGACGACACGCCGGTGACGGTGGTGCAGTGGCTGCGGTTCGGCGGCAGCTCTTCGATGCGGATCATCGCCAGCTCGACGCGTGACGACTGGCCGAAGGCGTTTCCGCGCTTCCGCGCGGTCCGCGACGGCATCAGCGGGAAGTAGCCGCCGCGCCGGGTCGGACCAGAATATCGACGCCGCGAACGTTGTCGGCCTTCGTGTAAGGCTTCAACAGCGCCGCCAGTTCGGCGTCGGCGGCGATCCATTCGCCCCATCGGCCGTTCTTGTTGTCGACCAGAACGACCGTGGGCGGCTGTCGCTTGATGTCCTCGATCAGCCAGGCCCGCTCCTGCGCCGCATAGTTGCCGAGCGTTTCGGCCATGTCCGGCTGAATCAGGCCATGGCGCTTCATGTAATCGACATGCGCCGTGATCCAGAGATTCGATTCCCGCGACACCCATGTGCCCTTGAGCGCCCGCACCGCCGGATGACCGATGCCCGGCTCGCTTGTGATCGCCAGAATCACCGGCCGATCACCCTGGCGGGCGATAGATGGCTCAAGGATTTGCCCGGTGAATGTTTCGGTGAACCAGGCCATTCCGATACCGAACAGAACGATCAGCGCGGAGGCTGCGCTTATCCCCGCCAGCCGCCGCGCTTCGAAACGGTATGAGGCGACCGCGGCCAGCGCCGCAAGAAAGGCCAGCGCGATCATCGGATAGGAATGATACGGCCAGCCCTTGCGCTGGACGAAGAAGGCCACGGCAAAGCCGACCGAGCCCGCGACCAGCACCGCGATGGCGCGATCGCGGCGATCGTATTGCAGCAGAAGGATCGCAAGCAGCACGCCGAACCAGCACGCCGCGCCCTTGGTCTCGATCATGAACGACCACTTGCGCCCCACCGGCACGTAGACATCGCGCGCGACGGGCAACACCACGGTGAAAAATTCCGGGAACAGCGTGGCGATGCAGACAACATTGGCAAGCACCGCAACGCCCGCAATCCAGTTTTCCGGAACGAACATGATGCGCCATGACCGGCACAGCAGCGCAGCCGCAACCACCGCGCAGACGAATGCGAGAATGAAATAGGGCTTGAAGGCGAGCATGATGCCGGCACCGAGTCCGGCGGCCACGATCTCCCAGCGCACCGGCGTCTCGCCGTTGACCCGCAGCATGAGGGCGGCAAAGAACGGCAGGCTCGCGATCAGCGCGATATGTTCGCGCTGGCCGAACTCCTGCGTCGGCAACATCGCAAGGATCGCCAGCGCAGGTGCCAGCAGCAGGGGATTTTGCAAGTCGCGCAGCCGCTGCGAGCGCCGCAGGATCGACGCGGTGCAGCCAAGCGAAACGAACATCGCCGCAAACATCAGCGCATCGACCACCGGCTCGGCGGCGACGCCGAGCGCGCGGGCGATCACGATAGCCGGAACATAGGCGAAGACCGCAATCGGCGGATTGGTTTCGATCACATCGCGATAGAGCGTCTTGCCCGCGAGAACCTGCTCCGCCGCGGTCAGCAGCCAGCTCACATCGTTGTTGGCGGGAACCAGATGACGCAACAGAACCGCCGTGGCGAGCACGCCGGCCAGCAGCAGCCAGACCGCAGCGCCGCGGCCAAGCCGCAGCGCTCCGGTCCGGCGGGTTTCATGATCAAGCAGGATCGCCATGCGTCAGCCCAAATGCGGGCCGACGCTAGTGCGGAGCCGTTAACGGCCTGTTTCGGCAATCCTCAAAAACGCGGAGGTCTATGCGTTCAGGCCTTCGCGCCGCCCTTGGATACCGCGACCAGCGCCGGGCGCAGCACGCGCTCGCCGATGGTATAACCGCCCTGCACCACCTGCACGACAGTGCCCGACGGCACCGACGCATCGGGCACCTCGTACATCGCCTGATGGAAGTTCGGATTGAACTTTTCACCCTGCGGATCGAGCCTCGAGACGCCGTTCTTCTCCAGCGCCTTGTGCAGCGACTTCTCGGTGATCTCGACGCCTTCGATCAGCGCCTTCAGACCGGCATCGGCGGCTTCACGCGCTTCCGCAGGCACGGCATCCAGCGCGCGCTGCAGGTTGTCGGCGATGTCGAGCACGTCCCGCGCGAACGCGGTAATGCCGTAGGTGCGCGCGTCCGCGACTTCCTTCGCGGTGCGCTTGCGCAGGTTTTCCATCTCCGCCAGTGTGCGGAGCGTCCGGTCCTTGGCCTCGGCGACTTCCTTGGTGAGCGCCTCAACCGATCCTTCTTCCGGATCGTCAGGCATCACATAAGGCTTTGAAACCACGGGCTCCTTGTCCTGCACGGAGTCTTCCGGCGCGGACGTGTCCTGCGGTTCCTTCTGCCCGTTGGAATTGGCCATTACTCACCTTTTCAGCAAATCGTCTTCACGAATGTGGGATTGTTAGCCCGCATATCGTGCTTTGGGCGCGGAAAATCAAGCCAATACGGCTCGTTGCTTTGTCATCACCGGGCTTGTCCCGGTGATCCCGATACATGAAGCACCGTGCTTTCAATAATCGAGATGGCCGGGACAAGCCCGGCCATGACGACTTCACTTACTTGCCGACAAGCTGGCTGACGATCCGGGCGGCGTAGTCGACCATCGGAATGACCCGCGCATAGTTCAGCCGCGTCGGGCCGATCACGCCCAGCACGCCGACGATATGACCCGCGCCATCACGATAGGGCGCGATGATGGTCGAGGAGCCGGACAGCGAGAACAGCTTGTTTTCCGAGCCGATGAAGATGCGCACGCCGTCGGCGCGCTCGGCGCGGCCGAGCAGGTCGATCACGCCCTTCTTCGCTTCGAGATCGTCGAACAGGAGGCGCACGCGCTCGAGATCCTCCATCGCGTGAAGATCTTCCAGAAGGTTGGCATGACCGCGCACGATGAGCTGGCGCTCCTCGCTCGCGCCGCCGGACCAGCTTGCAATGCCGGCGGCGACGACCTTCTGCGTCAACTGATCCAGTTCGTTGCGGTTCGCGGTCAGCGCCGCTTCGAGTTCGCCGCGCGCTTCCGCCAGCGTGCGCCCGCGAATCCGCGCGTTGAGAAAGTTCGAGGCTTCGGTGAGCACCGAGGTCGGCACGCCCGGCGGCAACGGCAGCACGCGATTCTCGACCTGTCCGTCTTCCGCCACCAGCACGACCAGCGCCTGCGCCGGCTCCAGCCGCACGAATTCGATATGCTTGAGGCGGACGTTCGATTTCTGCGTCAGCACCACGGCGGCCGCGCGCGTGAGGCCCGAGAGGCGCGTCAACGCTTCGCTGAGCGCCGCTTCGACCGATGGCGCGCCGCCCACCGACTTGAGCTGGTTTTCGATCGACTGCCGTTCCGGTTCCGACAGATCGCCGACCTGCATCAGCGCATCGACGAAAAAGCGCAGCCCCAGTTCGGTCGGCAGCCGCCCGGCGGAGGTATGCGGCGCATAGATCAGCCCGAGCTGTTCCAGATCGGACATCACATTGCGCACCGAGGCCGGCGACAGCGGCACGGTGATCAGGCGCGAGATGTTGCGCGACCCCACCGGCTCGCCGGTGGCGAGATAGCTTTCGACGATCTGGCGGAAAATATCGCGCGAGCGCTCGTTGAGCTGCGCCAGCCCGGCATTCGGCGTAATCAGATGGCTAATGGGGTCGTGGTGGGCCAATTCGGGCTCCATAACGGGTTGATCCTGCTACAATTGTCCATCGTCCGCCGGTCTGACAAGCCGGTTTATGCCGACATCTGCGCCGCAGGCCTGATCGGCCCTTGCCGCTGCGCGCCCGTCCCCCTAAAAGCAGCGCCAAATCGTGTTTTCTCAAAATTTCAGGAGATTTTCATGCGGCCAAGCCGTCGTGCGCCCGACGAACTGCGCCCCGTCACGCTGGAACGCGGTGTGGTCAAATACGCCGAAGGGTCCTGCATGGTGAAGTTCGGCGACACCCATGTGCTGGTGACCGCCACCCTGGAAGAGCGCCTGCCGCCATGGCTCAAGGGCCAGGGCCGTGGCTGGATCACCGCCGAATACGGCATGCTGCCCCGCGCCACCCATGAGCGCATGCGCCGCGAATCCGCCGCCGGAAAACAGAGCGGCCGCACCGTTGAAATCCAGCGCCTGATCGGACGCTCGCTGCGCACCACCGTCGATCTCGTCGCCTTGGGCGAGCGCCAGATCACCGTGGACTGCGACGTGATCCAGGCCGACGGCGGCACCCGCACCGCCTCCATCACCGGCGCATGGGTCGCGCTCGCCGACTGTCTGCAATGGATGAAGGCGCGCAACATGCTCAAGAACGACAACGTGCTGCGCGACAACGTCGCCGCGATCTCCTGCGGCATCTACAACGGCACGCCGGTGCTCGATCTCGATTACGCGGAAGATTCCGAAGCCGAGACCGATGCCAACTTCGTCATGACCGGCGACGGCCGCATCGTCGAAGTGCAGGGCACCGCCGAGAAGACGCCTTTTTCGCAGGACGAATTCCTCAAGCTGATGGCGCTGGCGCAGAAAGGCATCGCGCGCCTTGTCGACCTGCAGAAGCTGGCGGTGGCGTAGTTTCCGTCATTGCGAGCGAAGCGAAGCAATCCATTCTTGATAAGAAAAGCTGGATTGCTTCGTCGCTTACGCTCCTCGCAATGACGAATACTTTTGTTTGGGACCGGATTCGATTCATGACTCAGCATCGCCACATCACCGGCCGCCTCGTGATCGCGACTCACAATCCCGGCAAGCTTGCCGAGATGCGCGAACTGCTGGCGCCCTATGGCGTCGAGGCCGTGTCCGCCGCCGAGTTGAATCTCGGCGAGCCGGAGGAAACCGGCACCACGTTCCAGGCCAATGCGCGCATCAAGGCGATCGCCGCCGCGAATGCGACCAATCTCCCCGCCTTCGCCGATGATTCCGGTCTCGCGGTGGATGCGCTCGATGGACAGCCCGGCATCTATTCGGCGCGCTGGGCCGGACGCGACAAGAACTTCCTCGCCGCCATGACCCATATCGAGCGCCTGCTGCAGGAGCGCGGCGCGACGGAGCCCGCACAGCGCGGCGCGCACTTCGTCTCCGCTTTGTGCGTGGCCTGGCCGGACGGGCATCTCGAGGAAGTGGAAGAGCGCGTCGACGGCACGCTGGTCTGGCCGCCGCGCGGCAATGCCGGTTTCGGCTACGATCCGGCGTTCCTGCCGAACGGCCATTCGCGCACCTTCGGTGAAATGACCAGCGTCGAAAAGCACGGTCTGCCGCCGCATGGCCTCGGCCTGTCGCATCGCGCCAAGGCTTTTGTGAAACTCGCGGAGATATGCCTGGCGTCTCGCCCCTGACGGCGGCGCGCCGTCTGGATCGTTAAAATTGTAATGAATTAGACACAGACGAATTTTGAAAAGAGCGTGCCGTTGCGGCGGCAAATGCTTAATATGGCGTTAATGAATCAGCCCCACACCGCTTTCGGCGTTTACGTGCACTGGCCGTTCTGCCTGTCGAAGTGCCCATATTGCGACTTCAACAGCCATGTGCGCCATGCGCCGATCGACGAGTTCCGTTTTGCCCGCGCCTTCGAGCGCGAGATCGAAACCACCGCCGCGCGCACCGGCAAGCGCGACGTCACCTCGATCTTTCTCGGCGGCGGCACGCCGTCGCTGATGCAGCCGCAGACCGTCGGCGCGATCCTCAACGCGATCGCGCGGCACTGGCAGGTGGCAAGCGATGTCGAAGTCACGCTGGAAGCAAATCCCACAAGCGTCGAGGCGACACGCTTTCGCGGCTATCGCGCGGCGGGCGTCAATCGCGTCTCGCTCGGCGTGCAGGCGCTGGACGACATTTCGCTGAAATCATTGGGACGTCTGCATAGCGCAAAGGAAGCGCTCGATGCGGTGGCCATCGCGCGCGCGGCCTTCGACCGTTATTCGTTCGACCTGATCTATGCGCGCCCCGACCAGACGCCGCGGATGTGGGCCGATGAACTCAAGCTAGCGATCTCCGAAGCCGCCGAGCATCTGTCGCTCTATCAGCTCACCATCGAGCCGGAGACGCCGTTCTTCGGGCTGCATGCGGCCGGCAAGCTGAAAGTGCCCGATGAGGATGTCGCGCGCGCGCTTTACGACGTGACGCATGACGTCTGCGCGGCGCACGGCCTGCCGTCCTACGAGATTTCAAATCACGCGCGTCCCGGCGCGGAATGCAAACACAATCTGGTTTACTGGCGCGGCCAGGAATATGCCGGCATCGGTCCCGGCGCTCACGGCCGTCTCGATATCAATGGCGTGCGCCATGCCGTCGCCACCGAGCGCCGCCCGGAAAGCTGGCTGATGCGCGTCGAGGCGCAGGGCCACGGCGTCACCACCGACGACACGCTCAACAGCGAAGAGCGCGCCGACGAATATCTCCTGATGGGCCTGCGGCTTGCGGAAGGCATCGATCCGGTGCGCTACAGGACGCTGTCGGGCCGTTCGCTCGACCCGCGCCGCATCGAAATCCTGCGCGATGAAGGCGCGATCGCCGTCGATCCCGACGGACGCGTGCGCGTGACGATGCAGGGCTTTCCGGTGCTCGACGCCGTGGTCGCGGATCTGGCGGCTTGATCAAGCCCTCATGGTGAGGAGGCGCTCTTGCGCCGTCTCGAACCATGAGAACCAGGACGCGCCTCGTCCTTCGAGACGC
This sequence comes from Afipia sp., assembly GCA_017308575.1. Taxonomy (GTDB): domain Bacteria; phylum Pseudomonadota; class Alphaproteobacteria; order Rhizobiales; family Xanthobacteraceae; genus Afipia. Next base: position 429,547 of record JAFKEQ010000001.1, on the reverse strand, counting down.
GATCCTGCGGATCGCTCCTCAGGATGAGGCTCTGCTCCGTAATTGCAGAAAACTACGCGCTGAAACTCTTCGGCGAACCGGCCACGATCTGCCCGCCGCCGGGCCCGACGCGCATCACCGCGAGGCCGCGTTCGTTGGTGCCGTCGCCGCGGAATCGGAACAGGCCGTCGATACCCGCAAAACCCGATGGATTGGTCAGGATGTCCGGCGCGAAACGCTGGCCGCCCTGCGTGCGCGCCAGCGCCGCGACCAGCGCCACGCTGTCATAGGCGAGGGTCGCGGTGCGCACCGGATCGCCGGAGTACTTGGCGCGGTAGCGCGCCGAGAAACTGCGAAAGCCCGACGGATCGGGCGCCGCATAAAGCCCGCCGCGCAGATTGGGGTTGGCGAACACACGCGGATTGTCCCACAGACCCGTGCCGAGCAGTTGCAGGCGCTTGAGATCAGCGCCGCCCGCAACCAGCGCATCCACCGCACGGGTCAGCGCATCGCCATCGTCAGCCAGCAGCAGCGCATCCGCGCCCGTGAGCGACGACGCGAAGGTGCGCGCCGAGGCGGACGGATCGGAATATTTTTCGAACGCGACAACGCGCGCGCCGCGGCGGGCCGCCGACTGCTTAAACGCTGCTTCCACCACATTGCCGTAAGCATTTTCCGGCAGGAACGCCGCAAGCGAGCGCTTGCCGGTGCTGGCGCCGTATTCGACGATGCGGCTGACATCGGACTCCGGCAGGAAGCTCAACAGATAAACGCCGCGCCCCGCCACGCTCGAATCGGTGGAGAACGCGATCATCGGAATGCCGCGCGCCCGCGCGACCTGCGCCGCCGCGGGAACGGACAATGCGAACAGCGGACCAAGAATGATCTCCGCGCCTTCATCCACCGCCTGCTGCGCACCTTGCTGCGCGCCCTGCGCGCTGCCGGCGTCATCCTTCACCAGAAGCTGGATGTTCGGATTCTGGAATTCGGCGAGCGCGAGTTCGGCCGCGTTGCGCATCGACTGCGCCGCAACGCCTGCATTGCCCGATGCGGACAGCGGCAGCAGCAGGCCGACCTTGACCTGCCCGGTACCCAGCGCCGACGGCTGTTGCGGCGGACCGGACGGCTGCTCGCTGCCGAGCGGCGCACCGCCGCCGCCGAAAGGCGAGCCGGCGCAGCCCGCGATCAGCGGCGCGCCCAGAATCAATCCGACGGCGTTCCGGCGCGTGGTGCCGGCACGGAGGGATTTTGAACTGAACGACGCAACCATCAATGTCTTCCGCTTAATTTCGCAGCTCCGATCCGGCCGAACCGGCATGATCCCCTGAACACCATCGTCTGAAAGAGGATTCAGGCATAATGTCGGCTATAAGTTAACCAATGCAAAACCATTTCGACAGCGTCCATTCAGGAAACATCGGCGCCGCGTGTTTGCGCCGCAAGCAAGACGGCGCCGTTCATCGGAGATAGACTGGCCTGATGCGCACCAGACATGTTCCCGCCTCATCGTCCGGCGAATCAGACGACGGTTCCGCCCGCAGCTTCGCCATCACCGGCCAGCGCGTGACTGCGCCGAAGGCCGCGCCGGGACTCTATCTCGTCGCGACGCCGATCGGAAATCTCGGCGACATCACGCTGCGCGCGCTGGAGACGCTGGCGGGCGTGGACATCGTGGCCTGCGAGGACACGCGCATCACCCGGCGGCTGATGGAACGGTTCGCGATCCATGCATCGCTGATGCAGTATCACGAGCACAACGCAGCAGAGGCGCGGCCGAAAATCCTGGAGAAGCTGTCGCAGGGTGCGTCCATCGCGCTGGTCTCGGATGCCGGAACGCCGCTGATCTCCGATCCCGGATTCAAGCTGGTGCGCGAAGTTTCCGCCGCCGGGTTTACCGTCACCGCGCTGCCCGGCCCTTCGTCAGTGCTGACCGCACTCTGCGTCGCTGCGCTGCCGACCGACCGTTTTTTCTTCGAGGGTTTCCTGCCGTCGAAACAGATGGCGCGGCGCGCGCGTGCGACGGAGCTGGCGCGGATCGACGCCACGCTGGTGCTGTTCGAAAGCGGCGCGCGGATCGCGGAGTCGCTGCGCGATCTTGCGGACATCATGGGTCCGCGCGAGGCCGCGATCTGCCGTGAACTCACCAAGCTGCATGAAGAGATCAGGCGCGCAAGCCTCGATGCGTTGGCCGCGGACGCCGACGATCTGGAAACCCGCGGCGAATTCGTGCTGGTGATCGGCCCGCCCGCCGCAGACGCCGGCATGGACGACAACGCGCTCGACCAACTGCTGCGCGCCGCGCTGGCCAACGGCAGCGTCAAGGATGCGGTCGCGCAGGCGGTTGATGCCTCGGGCCGCGCCAAGCGCGAGGTCTATGCCCGCGCGCTCGACCTGTCGAAAGACATGCGGAGCGGTGATGACGACTGACGATCCGCCGTCACCGGTTTCACGGACGCTCAAACGCCGCGGCACCATCGCGCCGAAGACTCCGGCGCCTGAGAATCGCGCAGCAAAAACTCCCGCGCCGGAGCGCGTCGCCGCATTCCAGACCGGGCTCTCCGCCGAGAGCAAGGCCAGCGCCTATCTGATCGCCAAGGGCTATCGCATTCTGGCGCGGCGCTTCCGCACGTCTTACGGCGAGATCGATATCGTGGCGAAGCGGCGCAATCTCATTGCGTTCATCGAGGTCAAGGCGCGCGCAAGCCTCGACGCGGCGGCCTATTCGGTGACGCCGCAACAACAGCAGCGCATTGTCGCGGCGGCGCAGGTCTGGCTGATGACCCATCCCGAACATGCGGCTTTCGAAATGCGCTTCGATGCCATCCTGATCGCACCGAAACACCTGCCAAAACACCTGACGGCGGCGTTCGACGCCGGGGCGTGAGGAGTGAATGGGCATGCAGTCCGCTTGCCGTATGCCATAAGCAAGACTTCCCCAATGTCATCACCGGGCTTGTCCCGGTGATCTCGATGGATCGGGCACAGTGCACCGTAATCGGGATGGCCGGGACAAAAGGGCGTTCACGCCCGTCTTCAACGGGCTATGCCCGGCCATGACGAAAGTAGTATTCTGACTCGCGCGCGCTCAGCAGTTCGAGGAGCAGGATTGCACTGAATAGCTCTGGAAAGATGCCGCCAAATCGCCCAGATTGCCGCCGCAACCAACACCAGCCCCGGGTTTGAATGATGAAGCTCAAAGTCGCCGTCCAGATGGACCCCATCGCGCGGATCAACATTCGCGGCGACTCGACCTTCGCCCTTCTGCTGGAAGCCCAGAAGCGCGGCTACGCGCTGTCGTACTACACGCCGGAAAAGCTGTCGCAGCGCGGCACCGACCTGATCGCCTCCGTGCAGTCGCTCACCGTGCGCGACCAGGAGGGCGATCATTTCACCCTTGGTGATCCGGCCCGCGTCAATCTCGAAACCTTCGACGTGATCCTGCTGCGGCAGGACCCGCCGTTCGATCTCGCCTACATCACCACCACCCACATGCTGGAGCGGATTCATCCGCGCACGCTGGTGGTGAACAATCCGGCGTCCGTGCGCAACGCGCCGGAGAAAATCTTCGTGATGGAATTCGCCGACCTGATGCCGCCGACGCTGATCTCGCGCGACAAGGACGAGATCAACGCCTTCCGCGCCCAGCACGGCGACGTGGTGATGAAGCCGCTGTACGGCCACGGCGGCGCGGCGGTGTTCCGCATCACGCCGAACGACATGAACTTCGGCTCGCTCTACGACATGTTCGCGGTGACCTTCCGCGAGCCGTGGGTGATCCAGCGCTTCCTTCCCGAAGTCAAGCACGGCGACAAGCGCATCATCCTGGTCGACGGCGAATTCGCGGGCGCGGTCAACCGCGTCCCCGCAGCGGATGACCTGCGCTCCAACATGGTGCGCGGCGGCGCGGCGGCGGCGACCGACCTGTCGCCGCGCGAGCGCGAAATCTGCGAGCGGCTGGGACCGGCGCTGCGCGAGCGCGGCCTCCTGTTCGTCGGCATCGACGTGATCGACGGCCACCTGACCGAGATCAACGTCACCTCGCCGACCGGCATCCGCGCCATCGCCCGGCTCGGCGGCCCGGACGTGGCGGCGAAGATCTGGGACACCATCGCCGCCAAGCGTCAGTAAGGGCCCACTCCTGCCTTTGCGGCAAAAATAGCGATCCGCCAGGAGAACAATAGTAATTCCAAACTGGAACCACTCCAGCGGTCGCTAAGTACCTCAGATGCGCGAACGTCATCCCGCATATCGGTTTCATGACAATTTGTTCATGAAATCGGGGCGACATGACTTTTCACCGCAATTTTCTGGCCGGCACGGCCCTTCTCACTTCCCTTGCATCCGTCGGGACAGCTTCCGCGCAGGATGTGACGCAGCTTCCTGCGCTGCAGGTGCACGACGAACTGGCATCGTCGGTGCAACGCGCCAACGAACTTCGTCAGCAGTCACCTAATGCGAAGATCGTGATCGAGGCCGAGCAGCTCAATCAGTTCAACGACCAGAGCGTCGGCGACGCGATCCGCCGCCTGCCCGGCGTCACCTTCTCGGGCCCCAACCGCTCGCGCTCCATCAAGCTGCGCGGACTGGGCAAGGAATACACCACCGTGCTGCTCGACGGCCGCCCGATCGTGGACGGCGACTCAAGCCGCAACATGGAAATCGACCGCATTCCCACCATCTTCGTGGAACGTGTCGAGATCACCCGCAGCCCGCTCGCGTCCGATGATTCACAGGGCGCCGCCGGCACCATCAACATCATCACCAAGCGCAATTTCGGGCCCAACGGCGGCGGTATCTCGGTCGGCGGCGGCCATGTCGAAAACTTCGGCACCGCAGGCGATGTCTCCGGCTGGACCGGCGGACAGGCGGGACCGGTGCGCTACTTCATCGGTGCGGGCTATCAGCGCCGGCTGCTCGAAGAGAGCAATAACGCCTTCAACTATTCGGGCGTGAACAACACGCCGAACCGCGCCACCTATCAGGACCAGAAGCGCACCTTCGACGAATACACCGCGCTGGGGCGCTTCGAATTCAAGGCGAGCGAGACCGATACGTTTACGGTCTCCCCGACCTATATGCGCACCGACGAACTGCGCGCGCAGACGGAAAGCCGCACCAATGCGGCCATGAGCTATATCGACCGCCGCACCGTCGAGGAACGCAGCCGCATCCGTGAAAGCTACGGCAGCTTTTTCGAGTGGGCCCATGCCTACAACAATTCCGTCAGCGGGCGTCTTTTCCTCGATGTCCAGCAGGCCCGCGAGGACACCGCGCGGACCAGCACGGAAACATCGTACACATCGACGGGCGCGATCTCCGGAACGCCGTCGCTCGGCTACACCTTCAACCCGATCGAACTGAACCGCATCGCGCCGGGCGGCAAGCTTGTCGCGAACTGGAACGGACACACGACCGAAACCGGCGCGGGCCTGAACCGCCTGACGCGTTCGGAAAACGACAGCGGCCGCAGCGACGGTTCGCGCACCTACGACATCACCGAAGATGTCTACTACGCCTATCTCAGCGACAGCGTGTCCGTGTTCGGGCCGGACAAGCTCACCGCGGGCGTCCGCCTCGAGCACAGCATCACCCAGACCCGCGACAGCTTGGGGAAATCGACCGACCGCGACGACACCAATCTCAACCCGTCGCTGCAATACCGCTATTCCGTGATGCCGGATCTCGATCTGCGCGCGGGCGTCGCCCGCACCGTGCGCCGCCCCGATCTGCGCGACCTGACGCCGACCATCCGCACCTCGAGCGGTACGCCCGCCAAGCCGGACACCCGCGGCAACCCCGATGCAACTCCCGAAAAAATCTGGGGCGGAGATGTCGGCGCGGATTATTACTTCTACGATCGTCTCGGCATCCTCTCGGCGAACGTGTTCGCGCGCTCGTTCGACGACAAGCTGGAGCGCCGCCTGACCTACGGCTATCCCGGCAAGCCCAACAACTGGATTTCCGAACTGCGCAATGCCGGCAGCGGCGAAGCGTATGGACTCGAACTCGACGGCCGCGTGCCGCTGCGCATGCTCAACATACCGAACCTGACGCTGTGGGCCAACGCCACCTTCGTCAAATCGCAGTTGACCGACCCCGAAACGATGCAGACACGCCGCTTCGCCGAACAGCCGGACGTCGTGACCAATATCGGCGTCGACTATTATGTCGAAGCCTGGCGCACGACCTTCGGCCTCAACTACAACCGGGTCTATGCCTACTCGCAGGACATCCTGCAGCGCGCGGGCTCGGGCTCGCCGACATCCATCAATGTGCGGACCGAATACAACACGCTGAACCGGATCGATGCATCGATCAAGGTGGCGCTGACGCCGAACTGGAGCATCGCCTTCTCGGCGCTCAACCTGACGCGTCCAGTCTTCCGCACCAAACAGACCACGTTCACGACCGCGGGCCTCGTCGACAGCGTGGTCAATTACGAGGAGCCGTCGCACAGCGTTTATTACGTGCGCACCAACTACACCTGGTAACGGCCCGGATTGAAAGCGGGAGAGGACTGCCACGGCCTCTCCCGCCACCGGTCCCGAAGATACCTCCGGTCCATGGTGCCGGTTCCTTTAATCAATTGCTGACGACCTTCTGGCAGTCTTGTTCGCCGTGCGGCCGCCGGCTTCTGCCCGGCAGGACGACACCGGGGCTGCTGATCGATGGCGATTGAAGTTTTCAACGGCACATCCATTCCGCGCGAATTCACCACCGCGGCGATGGAATACCTGTGGGTGAAGTGGAAAACCCTCCACGACACCAATGACTTGACCCTTCAGCGGCTGACCGAGGAAAGCAGCTTCGAGCTGCGCGCCAATTCCATCCACATGATGAGCGTCGGCGACGACTTCGTGTACGTCTATGTCGGCGACGCGATTCAATCCGCCGCGCAGGAAGCGCTGACCGGATTTCCGCTGTCCCAGATCACCAATCCGCTCAAGGACGACTTCCTGGACATCTACCGCCAGGTCACCCGCCACATGAGCCCCGTCTTTGTCCGCTATACCAGCGGGCGCTCGCAGAGCGGTCAGGTCTGGCAGCGGCTGGTGCTGCCGATCAAGGTCTGTGAAGGCACCGTCCTGCTGATGATCTATTCCGAACTGATCAGCTATCAGGTCGAGGTCTACGATCACCTGTTCCGCACGGCGCCGGACGCGATGGTGATCGCCGCGCCGATCGCCAACGATGCCGGCCACACCGTCGACGGCTGGGTGGTGATGATGAACGATCAGGCCCGCCAGCTTCTGCATTTCGACGGCAACATCGGCAACTTGCGGCTGACCCAGCTTCCGCAATTTGCCGGCGTCGATATCTGGGGCCGGCTCTATGCACCGAAATCCGCCGCCGCGGCAACGCCGATCACAACACCGGATTTCGACGTCGAGCTGATGCGTTTTCCCCGGGTGTTCGGGCTGCGCATCGTCCCCAAGGCGGGCAGGATCGACGCGCGCGAGGCGAGCCTTGCTCCGGCCGGTGACGAAAGCCCTGCCCGCACGCTCGCATAACGCGCGCGGCAAGCCTCCTACTCAGGACACTAGCGCGACATCACGCGCGCGCCCGACGGCCATTGTCGATCGCCTTCCGCCGGGCTGGCTCCGATTTCCCATCCCGCGCCGCCCCAGACAACATCGACCGCGCCGAGAACGCCGGTGCTGTCGCGCACATAAAAAATATTCGGGACGGCGTTGATGAGCAGGATTCCCTCCTCGCCATTCGCCTGTTTCTTCAGGACGCACCACAGGCCGGCAAGCCTGGTCTCATGACGATCGCCAAGCGCGTCGATGATCTGCTTGTCGGCAGACGATCTTCGCAATGTATGGAAGCGAACCGCCGTATGAATGGCGACACTCTCGGTTTTGACGGCATAGCGGCGCATGAAGGTCGCGCCGATCCATAGAATTCTGACTTCCGCGCCCGGCGCGATGTCTTCCCTGAAATACTCGCCCGCACGAAACTGTTTGATGCCGGAGAGCGCCGACGTGGTCGGCGGGTCCAGCGGTTCTGCCGCAGCCGGCGGCAGCGAACAGCTTGTCCGCTCTCCGGGGATCAGATCGCGCGGCGCGGCCTCGCTGCCCGTATCCGCGCCCTGCGCGATCGCGGGCACGACGATGGTGTGATGAGCGAACGCGGTCAGCACCGCGAGCAGAACAGATCCATGAAGAAACCGGAGAAGCGGGCGGGCCATTTTGTTTGTCCTTGATTGCCGGCGACTGCGATCAAGGTAAATGGAACGACGCGCAGGTAAATTATCGTATTAATATTTGGTTAAGGATAATATACGAGTTAAAACTGTAGCTATATTGCAGGCAATACTCTGCCATATCTGCAATACATTTGAATCGTTATTTCATCTATACTTATTATATATAACATTTCTTATTGAGATAGCTCCATTTTTGCACCGGATAGTCCGCAACGCCTCACCGGCTGGATCGGGCGGCGTGCGGCGGAGGAAAAGAACCGCCACGTCATGTTCTCTAAACGTTCTTGCGTTCCGAAAAGTTCCTGCTAGGCTTTTCGCGGGGCGAGGGCGCAATGGTCCAGCACGTATCCACAGTTGCGTTTGAAGGCATCGATGCGCGCGCGGTGGACGTGCAGGTCCAGGTCGCGCCGGGCCTGCCTGCCTTCAGCATCGTCGGCCTGCCCGACAAGGCCGTGTCCGAAGCGCGCGAGCGGGTCCGCTCGGCCCTGATTGCCTCCGGCCTCGCGCTTCCCGCCCGGCGAATCACCGTCAATCTCGCGCCCGCCGATCTTCCCAAGGAGGGCAGCCACTACGACCTGCCGATCGCGCTCGGACTGATGGCGGCGATCGGCGCGATTCCGCCCGATGCCCTGAGCGGCTTCACCGTGCTGGGTGAACTCGGCCTCGACGGTTCGATCGCGCCGGTCGCGGGCGTGCTGCCCGCCGCCATCGGCGCCAACGCGCGCGACGAAGGGTTGATCTGTCCCGCCGCCTGCGGCGCGGAGGCGGCATGGGCGAGTCCCGAGATCCAGATCGTCGCAGCCACCTCACTGATCCAGATCGCAAATCATTTCAAAGGCACGCAGGTGCTGTCGCGGCCGCAGCCGAAAATGGCCGAACGCCAGACCGCCGCCCTCGACCTGTGCGACATCAAGGGACAGGAAGGCGCCAAGCGCGCGCTGGAGATCGCGGCGGCCGGCGGGCACCATCTCCTGATGATCGGAAGTCCCGGTGCTGGCAAATCCATGCTGGCCGCGCGGCTGCCGTCGATCCTGCCGCCGCTGTCGCCGCCCGAACTGCTCGAAATTTCGATGATCGCGTCCGTCGCGGGCGAACTGAAAGACGGCGCACTGTCCACGAGCCGCCCATTCCGCGCACCGCATCATTCCGCCAGCATGGCCGCGCTGACCGGCGGCGGCATGCGCGCGCGGCCCGGCGAAATTTCGCTGGCTCATCATGGCGTGCTGTTTCTGGACGAACTGCCGGAGTTCGATGCGCGGGTGCTGGATTCGCTGCGCCAGCCGCTGGAGAACGGCGAGGTCGCGGTGTCGCGCGCCAATCATCGCGTCACCTATCCCGCGCGCTTCATGCTGGTCGCCGCCATGAATCCCTGCCGCTGCGGACAGGCCTATGAGCCGGGCTATGCCTGCAAGCGCGGACGGCTCGAGCGCTGCACCGCCGACTATCAGAGCCGCATTTCCGGCCCGCTGATGGACCGCATCGATCTGCGCATCGAAGTGCCCGCGGTGACAGCCTCGGATCTCATTCTTCCGCCGCCGTCGGAAGGTTCCGCCGAAGTCGCCGCGCGTGTCGCCGCCGCGCGCGCGATCCAGATCGCACGCTTCGAGACCATCGGCCTTCCGCATGTCCGAACCAATGCCGAGGCGCCCGCAGCGGTGCTCGACGCGATCGCGCAGCCGGACGCGGCGGGCCGGAAGCTGCTACACGACGCCGCCGACAGCATGCGCCTCTCCGCGCGCGGCTATCACCGCGTGCTGCGGGTGGCGCGCACGCTGGCCGATCTCGATCGCGCGGACCAGATCGGACGGGTGCATCTCGCCGAGGCACTGTCCTACCGCGCGCTGGCGGAAGACCTGCGCCGCGCGGCGTAACCATCGCGGCCCAACGCACCCCGCGCATGTCACCGGCTCGTTTTCACAACGCCGATTTTCACAACGCGATGCGCCGCCCGACAACGCTTCCGTAACGATCTCTCTTTACACTTCACGAACCATAAGCGGCCGGTCCGCAGTGTTGTGTTGTGAGTGGCGTTCATGCGTAAGACAATTCTGGCTTCGACCATCCCGTTGCTTTTTGTCGGCGTGGTCGCCGGCGGCGAGCTTGTTCCAAGCGACCGCCCTTGCATCGCCCTCGGCCGCGCCTCCATGCAGATCGCCACCGCGCCCTGGCAGAATCCGCTGCATGTCGCCTTCACCGACGATCCGGAAACCGCGACCGTGCGCGTGCAGATCGTGGACGACGCCGGTCTCGCCGACTTCGCCGTGATCGACGACAAGCGCACCAGCGATGCCGGCGAAAGCTGCTCGGTCAACCGCGATACGTCCTTCGTCAGCATTTCCGATCAGGCATCGGGCCGCGACCCGGTGATTTTCCTCACCAGGGAGGGCGGCGCGGACTACCGGATCTTCGTGCACTCGCGCACGTTCAGCGTGCGGGATGCAGCGGCCCTTGTTGTCGCCGCCGGACGCGGCATGCGCCTCGCCGATCGCGCGATCTGAGGCAGCGTTAACGCGCCGTTCACCATACCGGCAACGGCGCATCCCGCCGTTTCACGCTTCAAACATTTCGGAAACATCCCCGCCCCATTGTTGCGAAGATCTTTCAGGCGGCGAGTTCACCGGCGGAACGGAGACTGATGTTGCGGACCTTACGCATCCGATCGCGCCTGCGCCGCTTTAACCGGCGCCATCCCTGGATCAGCGCCACAATCCGCTCGTTTTCGATTTTCTCCGCGACGTTCGGCGGAGCTTACGGCTTCATCATGGGAAGCCGGACCGATGCCTACAATCCCCATACCTTCGCGCTGGGTGCGAGCTTCCTGTTCGCGCTGGCGTGCCTCGCGCTCGCCACTCTCAGCATGCGGATGCGATGGCTGCGCAAGAAGATGCGCCGGATCGAAATGCACAACGAGGCGCTGGTCGATCGAAACTGGGAGCTGAAAAGCGCGGAGGAGCATGCGCGCAGCCTGTTCGAATCGCAAAGCGACCTGATCGTGCTGCGCGACGGCGATGGCATCATCACCTCCGTCAACGACGCCTATTGCGCGCTGGCGCGCAAGCCGCGCGAAGCCCTGATCGGCACGCGCTTCACCTTGCCCGTGCTGATGCAGGGTCTGGAAGCGGTGGAGCCGAACGGCGTGCGCATCCACGACCAGAAGATCGACAGCGCGCTCGGGCCGCGCTGGATTGCCTGGCGGGAAGGGCTGATCCGTCACGATGCCCACAGCCCCGCCGACCTGCAATGCGTCGGCCGCGACGTGACCGACCGGGTCGAAACCGAACGCGCCCTCGCGCAGGCGCGCGATCTCGCCAACACCGCGAATCTGGCCAAGTCGAAATTCCTCGCCATGGCCTCCCATGAAATCCGCACGCCGCTGAACGGCATCATCGGCATGAGCAACCTGCTGCTCGACACCCCGCTCACCGCCGAGCAGGCGACCTATGCGAAAGCCGTCAAAACCTCCGGCGACGCGCTGACCGCGCTGATCGACGAACTGCTGGACTTCTCCAAGATCGAGGCCGGCAAGATCGATCTCGAACACCGCCCGTTCGCGCTCGCAGCCCTGATCGAGGACATCACCGAACTGCTGGCGCCCCGCGCGCAGGCGCGCAAGCTCGAGATCGCATCCTATGTGGACGAGCGCCTGCCGGTTGAGGTGATCGGCGATGCCGCGCGGCTGCGGCAGGTGCTGCTCAATCTTGCGGGCAACGCCATCAAGTTCACACCCGAAGGCGGCGTCGCCATCATGGTCGAGCCGGGCATCTGGCCCGGCGAGATCAGCTTCATCGTGCGCGATACCGGGATCGGAATCGCGCCCGAGGCGCAGGAGCGCATCTTCCGCGAATTCGAGCAGGCGTCCGACGGCACCGCGCGCAACTTCGGCGGCACCGGACTTGGGCTGAGCATCAGCGACCGCATCGTCCGCCGCATGGGCGGGCGCATCGCGGTGGAAAGCGCCGAGGGCGAAGGCGCAACATTCCAGTTCGCAATTCCGCTGGCCGATTCCGGCCGCGGCGACGCTCACGGCGCGGCCTTCACCCCGCCCGACCTCACCGACAAATCCGTCATGCTGGTCGGCCCGCAAACCATCGAAGCTTTGCTGATCGCGCGGCGTCTGGAGCGCTGGGGCGCGCAGACCTGCACGGTGGCGGATGCGTCCATCGCGGCGGCGCTGCTGCCCGAACGCGCGTGGCATGGAATCCTGATCGACTACGCTGTCGGCGAAACGGCGATGCGCGAACTCGGTGACGCCGCGCAGCGTCATGCCGCACAGCGCATTGCGATGTTCACCCCGGCCATGCGGCGCGACATCGCGCCCGCGATGATGACCCTGTTCACCGGCTATCTGGTGAAGCCGCTGCGCGCGGCCTCCCTGGCCGAGCGTTTGAGCGGCGCTTCCGCGGCTCTGGTCCCCGATCTGCCCGACGGCATCAATCTCGCACACGAGATGGAAACAGCACCCGTCAAAACCCCGGCGCAGGGACTGTCCGTCCTTGTGGCGGAAGACAACGAGATCAACGCGCTGCTGATCCGCTCGCTGCTGGTGCGGATGGGTCATCGTCCCGTCATCACCACCGACGGCGAACAGGCGCTGGAGTCATGGCTCGCGGCACACAGCGCCGGCGCACCTTATGATGTGGTGCTGATGGATGTGCAGATGCCGAAGATTGACGGCATCAAGGCCGCCAAGCAAATCCGTTCCCATGAGATCGATCGCGGCGCAAAGCGCACCGCCATTCTCGCGCTGACCGCAAACACCCTGGTGGATGACCGCTACGCCTGCTTCGAGGCCGGCATGGACGGCTTCCTCGTCAAGCCGCTGGATCGCGACAAGCTGTCCGAAGCGCTCGCGGCGATTTCCGCATCGCGCACCATCGCCGTTTAACAGCCGCTCTGGCGATGTCATAAATCCGTATCACGACCATGGTTAGTGATGGCTCACGGTCGCGCCTGACGAATCAAGGCGCGCGGCCACGAGGAAACCATGGACGGCAACAAACCGGCGAACATCAAGCCGGCTGGCATTTCCGGCGCATTCGGGCGCAAGCCGCTTTCGCCTCAGCGCAGCGCCGTTCGCAGCCCGCTTGACGTGATCCGTCAGAACGCGCTGGTCCAGATGCTGCGCCCCGAAAACGCGAAGTCGGCAGCCACCGCCGCCGCGACCTGGCTGATGCCGAACCTTCTGCACTCAAGCCTGCGCGGCGAAGCCATTCCCGATATTCAGCCGCCGGCCCCCGCGACGCTCGGCCGGATCGGCGCGCTCGAAGTTCGTCTCGCCCGCAGCAAGGGCGACGTGAAGCGCGCGCAGAAGCTGCGCTACAAGGTGTTCTACAAGAACGGCACCGCCATCGCCGACGCCGCAACCATGCTGGCGCAGCGCGACAAGGATGCGTTCGACAAGATCTGCGATCATCTTCTGGTCGTCGATCATGCGGCAAAGCCGACCATGAGCGGCAAGCAGCCGGTGGTCGGCACCTATCGCCTGCTGCGCCAGGATGTCGCCGAGAAACACGGCGGCTTCTACACCGGCGACGAGTTCGACATTTCCGGCCTGATGGCGCGGCAATCCGGCCTGAAATTTCTCGAGCTTGGCCGCTCCTGCGTGCTGCCCGCCTATCGCACCAAGCGCTCGGTCGAACTGCTGTGGCATGGCGTGTGGAGCTATGTGCGCCGGCACAATCTCGATGTGATGATCGGCTGCGCCAGCTTCGAGGGCACCGATCCGGACCGTCTCGCCTTGCCGCTGTCGTTCCTGCATCATTTCGCCGCCGCGCCGGAAGGCTGGCGCGCCAGCGCGCACCCGGATCGCCGGGTGGAAATGAACCGTATCGCGAAAGAGAACATCGACACCAAGGCAGCGCTGCGCATGCTGCCGCCGCTCATCAAGGGTTACCTTCGCGTCGGAGCCTTCATCGGCGACGGCGCGGTGGTCGATCACCAGTTTGGCACCACGGATGTACTGGTTGTCATGCCGGTGTCGGCCATCTCTGGCCGTTACCTCGATCACTTCGGCGCCGACGCGACGCGCCACGCGGCGTAGGTATCGCCGCTCTCTTTCAATAGTTCTTTTTGTCATGGCCGGGCTTGTCCCGGCCATCCCGATTATTCAAACGCTATGCCAGATCTATCGGGATCACCGGGACAAGCCCGGTGATGACAGGGGAAAAACGAGGGTTGCCAAGAGCAAGTCTGGGGACGACGAAAGAATCACAGCCGCCGCAGCGACACCGTCTCGATGACATGGTCTGCGCCCTTCTTCAGGATCAGCGTGGCGCGCGGACGTGTCGGCAGGATGTTCTCTTCGAGATTGACCTGGTTGATCCCGGTCCACAGCGACAGCGCCTTTTCGGTCGCCTCCGCGTCGGACAGCTTCGCATAGCGATTGAAGTAGGATCGCGGATCGCGAAACGCCGTGCTGCGCAGGCTGAGGAAGCGCTCGACATACCATTCGCGCAGCACCGGCTCATCCGCGTCGATATAGACCGAGAAGTCGAAGAAGTCCGACACATAGGGCACGGCCTTGCCGTCGCGCGGCAGCCGCCCGGTCTGCAGCACGTTGACGCCCTCGACGATCAGGATATCGGGACGGTCGATCTCGATTCCCTCGTTGGGAATGATGTCGTAGGTCAGATGCGAATAGACCGGCGCGCGCACCGGGCGACGGCCTGCCTTGATGTCGGACAGGAACGACAGCAGCGTCGGAAGATCGTAGCTTTCCGGAAAGCCCTTCTTCTGCATCAGGCCGTTGTCTTCCAGCACCCGGTTCGGAAACAGGAAGCCGTCGGTGGTGACGAGATCGACCTTGGGCCGCGGCGACCAGCGCGCCAACAGCGCCTGCAGCACGCGCGCCGTGGTGGACTTTCCGGCCGCCACCGAACCCGCGACGCCGATGATGTAGGGCATCTTGCGGTCCTCGATGCCGAGGAAGTGCCGCTGCGCCACGAACAGGCGCTGCGCCGCCGCGACATAGAACGACAGAAGGCGCGACAGCGGCAGATAGATTTCCTCGACCTCCTTGATGTCGAGGCGATCATGCATCGAATGCATCCGCGCGATTTCCTCGGCGGTCAGCGTCATCGGCATGTCGTCGCGCAAGGCGGCCCACTGCGCGCGCGAGAACACGCGGTAAGGGTTGTACTGCACCTGATGGTCGGCTCTCACATCCATGAGCCATTCCTCCTGACCGGCCGGCATGTCCCGCGCCTTCCGGAATTGATTAGTCGGCCTTGCGCGACGCTTTTTCTTCCAGCCCGGACATTTGCGTCCGTTGCGCCAGCTTCTCCTCGACATCCGCAAGCGTGACGCCGCGCGATTTCAGCAGCACCAGAAAATGAAACATCAGATCGGCGCTTTCGGCGATCAGATGATCGCGATCGTTCTCGACCGCCGCGATGACGGTCTCGACCGCCTCTTCGCCGAGCTTCTTGGCGCAATGCTCCGCGCCCTTGTCCAGCAGCTTGCGGGTGTAGGAGGCGTCACCGCCGGACGCCGCGCGGGCATCGATGGTGGCGGCAAGGTCGTGGATCGTGAAACGGCTCATAATCGGCTTCTATCAGGTCCGGCTCCGGGCGGGGAGCGCAAAGTGTTGAGCGGATTCAGGTATTTGAAATTAGGTATTCAAAATCAGGCGTCCAGCCGCATCGGCAGCCCCGAGCGGGCCATGTGCTCCTTGGCCTGACGGATGGTGAATTCGCCGAAATGGAAGATCGAGGCGGCCAGCACAGCCGTGGCGTGTCCCTCGCGGATGCCCGCAACCAGATGATCGAGATTGCCGACGCCGCCCGATGCGATCACCGGCACCTTCACGCTGTCGGCGATGGCGCGGGTCAGCGGAATGTCGAAGCCCTGCCGGGTGCCGTCGCGGTCCATCGAGGTCAGGAGGATTTCGCCCGCGCCGAGCGAGACGACTTCCTGGGCATATTCGATGGCGTCGATGCCGGTGGACTTGCGCCCGCCATGGGTGAAGATCTCCCAGCGCGAACCGCCGCCGGGACGCGCGACGCTCTTGGCGTCGATCGCCACCACGATGCACTGATCGCCGAATTTCTCCGCCCCTTCCTTGACGATCTCGCGCCGTGCCACGGCGGCCGAATTGATCGAAACCTTGTCCGCGCCATAGGTGAGCAGCGTGCGGATGTCGTCCACGGTGCGCACGCCGCCGCCGACCGTCAGCGGCATAAAGCAGGCTTCGGCCGTCCGCCGTACCACGTCCAGCATGGTGCCGCGATTTTCATGGGTGGCGTTGATGTCGAGGAAGCAAAGCTCGTCCGCGCCCGCGGCATCATAGGCGATCGCGGCTTCCACCGGATCGCCCGCATCGCGCAGGTCGACGAAGTTGACGCCCTTGACCACGCGGCCGTCCTTGACGTCGAGACAGGGGATCACGCGAACCTTGAACATTATGCCGCTGCCCGTGCATTGCGGATGAGCTTCAGCGCTTCCGCCGGATCGATGCGTCCGTCATAGAGCGCGCGTCCGGAGATCGCGCCTTCGAGTTTTTTGGCGCGCGGCGTCAGCAGCGCCTGCACATCGTCGATGGATGCAAGTCCGCCGGACGCGATCACCGGAATCGAAATCGCTTCCGCCAGCGCGATGGTCGCATCGAGATTGAGGCCCTTCAGCAAGCCGTCGCGCGCGATGTCGGTGAAGATGATCGCGGCGACTCCGGCATCTTCGAAGCGCTGCGCGATGTCGAGCACGGTGACGGTCGAGGTTTCCGCCCAACCTTCCACGGCGACCTTGCCGTCGCGGGCATCGAGGCCGACGGCGACACGGCCGGGAAACTTCTTCGCCGCTTCCTTCACCAGCGCCGGATCGCGCACGGCTGCCGTGCCGATGATGACGCGGCGGATGCCTTTCGACAGCCATGCTTCGACGGTCGCGAGATCGCGGATGCCGCCGCCGAGTTGCACCGGAAACTTCACCACCTTGAGCATCGCCTCGACCGCCTGCGCGTTCATCGGCTTGCCGGCGAATGCGCCGTCGAGATCGACCACATGGAGATATTCGAAGCCCTGCGTCTCGAAGGTTTTCGCCTGCGCGGCGGGATCGAGGTTGAACACGGTCGCGCGCGCCATATCGCCCTGCTCGAGGCGAACGCACTGGCCGTTCTTCAGATCGATGGCGGGAAAAAGAATCACGGCTTCCACTTCAAAAAGTTCGAGATCAGGGCCAGACCGAAACGCTGGCTCTTCTCCGGGTGAAACTGCGTGCCGATGGCGGTGTCTTTGGCAACGATCGCCGTCACCGGGCCGCCGTAGTCGGCGCGCGCGACAACATCCGCCTCGTTCACCGCATTGAGGTGATACGAGTGCACGAAATAGGCGTGGCGGCCTTTCTCGCCGAGCGGAAGCTTGTCCAGCACCGGATGTTCGCGCACCAGATCGAGCGTATTCCAGCCCATGTGCGGAATCTTCAGCTCTTCATCGCGCGGCTGGATCTTCACCACATCGCCGGAGATCCAGTCGAGGCCTTTTGTGGTGACGTATTCCTTGCCCTGCGTCGCCATCAGCTGCATGCCGACACAGATGCCAAAAAAAGGTCTAGCCTTGTCGCGCACCGCTTCGGTCATCGCATCCACCATGCCGTTCAGCGAATCGAGACCCTTGCGGCAATCCGCGAACGCGCCGACGCCGGGCAGCACGATGCGATCGGCGCGGAATACCGTGTCAGGATCGCGCGTGACCACGATGGTCTGCGGGTCTTCCATGGCGCGCGCGGCGCGCTCGAAAGCCTTTGCCGCCGAGTGCAGATTACCGGAGCCGTAATCAATAATCGCAACGGTCAACGGGGCGCTCCGGGTTCGGGAAACAGGCCGATAATGCCCTGCGGCTGCGCGATGGACGCGCGCGGCATGGGCGGCGGCGAAGACATGGCGTTGCGGTCGCTCTCCTGCGCGCTGCGTGCATTCCAGCGCTCGAAGAAACGCCGCTCGGCGGCTTCCTCGGAATCGGCAACGACCGTATCGAGCTGACGCCACTTGCCGCGCGACAGTTTCCAGCGGCGCAGCGTTCCGGCCTCAAGGCCAACGAGCAAGGCGAACACGATCATGATGAGCAGGCGCGCGCCAGTGCCGACGCCGAGCCGCGAGAACAGGACGTCCGCCGCCACCGAAATGGCGAGATAGGCGATCAGCGCCAGCCAGAGCCGGTGCCAGATCAGCCACAGGATCGCGGCGACGAAGGCCCAGACATAGAAACCGTCGCGCACGAAGACGAGCTTGTCCGGCGTGGTGCGCACGTCGGTGGCGTAATAGCTCGCGGGCGCGTGAACCGTGTAAACCGCCATGATTGTCTCCGGAACCTCGTTGTGTCCAATCCGTCAAAGATCGTGCGCCGGGCGATGGTCCAAAAGTGAAGGCCAGCGCATGACCGGCATGCGCTGAGCCTGAAAATCAGCCGCCGAGCTGGCCCTTGGTGGACGGCACTTCGTTCGCCGTCTTCGGATCGATCGCGACCGCTGCACGCAGCGCCCGCGCCAGACCCTTGAAGCAGGACTCGGCGATATGGTGGTTGTTTTCGCCATACAGCGTTTCGACATGCAGCGTGATGCCGGCGTTCATCGCGAAGGCCTGAAACCACTCGCGTACCAGCTCGGTGTCGAACTCGCCGATCTTGTCGCGCGAAAACTCCGTCCGGAACACCAGCACCGGGCGGCCCGAAATATCGATCACCACGCGGGTCAGCGTCTCGTCCATCGGCATGTGCAGGCCCGCATAGCGCGTGATGCCCTTCATGTCGCCGAGCGCCTGCTTCACCGCCTGGCCGAGCGCGATGCCGACATCTTCCGTGGTGTGGTGGAAATCGACATGGAGATCGCCCACCGCCTTGACGGTGATGTCGATCCGCGAGTGGCGCGCCAGAAGGTCCAGCATATGGTCGAAGAAGCCGACGCCGGTGGCGACATCGGACACGCCGGTGCCGTCCAGATTGACCGACACCTGAATGTCGGTTTCCTTGGTCTTGCGCTTGATCGTGGCCGTGCGCATGAAAGTGCTCGCTCGCTCGAAAATGGCCTTTACAAAAAGGCCTTGGAAAGTGCGCCCTTTTAACAGGGGTGTGATACCTTCGCTACTGCGGGATGGGCCGAAATTCGTCTGACTTTCCAGATATGGTGACCGGAATCCGCTCATTCCGGGGCCCGATTGCAACCGGCGGCGTCCGTGCCTAAATCAGGCCCCGCAACGAGGTTTTCATGAACGCATCACAGCCCGAGGTCTGGCACGGGACCACCATTCTCACGGTCCGCAAGGGTGGCAAGGTGGTCATCGGCGGCGACGGACAAGTCTCCATCGGCCAGACGGTCATCAAATCCAACGCCCGGAAGGTCCGAAAACTCGGCAAGGGCGACGTGATCGGCGGTTTCGCCGGCGCGACGGCCGACGCCTTCACCCTGTTCGAGCGGCTGGAAGCCAAGCTGGAGCAGTATCCCGGCCAGCTCACCCGCGCCGCCGTCGAACTGGCGAAGGACTGGCGCACCGACCGCTACCTGCGCCGCCTCGAGGCCATGATGATCGTGGCCGACAAGGAGGTTTCGCTGGTGCTGACCGGAACCGGCGACGTGCTGGAGCCCGAACATGGTGTGATGGCGATCGGCTCCGGCGGCAACTATGCGCTGGCCGCGGCGCGCGCGCTGGCGGATTCCGAACATGACGCCGAAACCATCGTGCGCCGCTCGCTCGATATCGCGGCGGACATCTGCGTCTACACCAACCGCAACGTCACCATCGAGACGCTGAGCGCATGAGCGCAACCGGCAGCGCGGCAGCCGCACGTCCCGCGCTGACGCCGCAGCAGGGTTTTCTCCTTGCCGCGCTTCTGCTCGCCCTTCAGGCCGCCGCACTCTATGCGATGGGCCGCGTGCCGATCTGCACCTGCGGAT
Source organism: Afipia sp. (assembly GCA_017308575.1). Classification (GTDB taxonomy): domain Bacteria; phylum Pseudomonadota; class Alphaproteobacteria; order Rhizobiales; family Xanthobacteraceae; genus Afipia. The sequence goes on along the minus strand of JAFKEQ010000001.1, from coordinate 409,479 downwards.
ATGTGAAGCTGTGGCACGGCGTGGTGATGAGTTCGGAGAATTCCCAGCACATCGCCGACTGGTACACCTTCTCGCACATCATCCATGGCTTCCTGTTTTATGCGCTGACATGGCTGGTGCTGCCAAAGGCTTCGTGGATCGCGCGGCTGCTGATCGCGATGGTGATCGAGGGCGGCTGGGAACTGCTGGAAAATTCCCCGGTCATCATCGAGCGCTATCGTGCCGGCACCATCTCGCTCGACTATTACGGCGACAGCATCGTCAATTCGGTGTCGGACACGCTGGCGATGGTTCTGGGCTTCATCGCCGCGCGCAAACTGCCAATCATCGCCACCGTTCTGATCGCCATCGCGTTCGAGATCGCGGTTGGCCTGCACATCCGCGACAACCTGACGCTGAACATCATCATGCTGATCCATCCGTTCGATGCGATCCGGCAGTGGCAAGGCGGGCCGCCGATCATCTAATCGCTTGCGATTAAGCCAAGCCAGCAATAGCTAAGAGCCATGACAGACTTCTCCCCTCGCGAAATCGTTTCCGAACTCGACCGTTTCATCGTCGGCCAAGGCGACGCCAAGCGCGCCGTCGCCATTGCATTGCGCAACCGCTGGCGGCGTCAGCAACTCACCGGCTCGCTGCGCGAAGAAGTGCTGCCGAAAAATATTCTGATGATCGGCCCCACCGGCGTCGGCAAGACCGAGATCGCGCGGCGGCTGGCGAAGCTCGCCAATGCGCCGTTCCTGAAAGTGGAAGCCACCAAGTTCACCGAGGTCGGTTATGTCGGCCGCGACGTCGAACAGATCGTGCGCGATCTCGTGGAAGTAGCGATCCTGCAGATTCGCGAGCGCAAGCGCAAGGACGTGCAGGCGCGGGCGCAGCTCGCAGCCGAAGAGCGCGTGCTCGATGCGCTGGTCGGCGCGAATGCCGGCGCCTCCACGCGCGATTCCTTCCGCCGGAAACTGCGCGCGGGCGAACTGAACGACAAGGAAATCGAGATCGAGACCCAGTCGTCGGGCGGCGGCATGCCGATGTTCGAGATTCCCGGCATGCCCGGCGCGCAGATGGGCGCGATCAACATCGGCGACATCTTCGGCAAGATGGGCGGACGCGCCAAGACGCGGCGGCTGACGGTGGCGGATTCGCACGAGATTCTCGTCAACGAGGAAAGCGACAAGCTGCTCGACAACGAACAACTGACGTTGGAAGCCATTCAGGCGGTCGAGAACAACGGCATCGTCTTTCTGGATGAAATCGACAAGATCTGCGTGCGCGATGGCGCGCGGACCGGCGACGTCTCGCGCGAGGGCGTGCAGCGCGACCTGCTACCGCTGATCGAAGGCACCACCGTGTCCACCAAGCACGGCGCGGTGAAGACCGACCATATCCTGTTCATTGCATCCGGCGCATTCCATATCGCCAAGCCATCGGACCTTCTCCCCGAACTGCAGGGCCGCCTGCCGATCCGCGTCGAACTGCAGGCGCTGACCCGCGACGACATGCGCCGCATTCTCACCGAACCCGAGGCGTCGCTGATCAAGCAGTATGTCGCGCTGATGCAGACCGAAGGCGTGACGCTCGATATTTCCGACGAAGCCATCGACGCGCTGGCCGATGTCGCGGTGGCGGTGAACTCCACGGTCGAGAACATCGGCGCGCGGCGTTTGCAGACCGTGATGGAACGCGTGCTGGATGAAACGTCATTCCACGCGCCGGATATGAACGGGCAGACCGTCACCATCGATGCGGCTTATGTGCAAAAGCACATTGGCGATCTGGCGAAGAACACGGATCTCAGCCGGTTTATTTTGTAAGGGTTACCGCCCTCGCCTCACCCGCACATAGAGCGCGCCGCCGCCGCCGTGGCCGATATGCGCTTCCTCGAAGCCGACCACCACGCCGCGGAATTCCGGCAGGGAAAGCCATTGCGGCACCTGACGGCGGAGCACGCCGCGTTCGGACTCCGATCCGGTCTTGCCCTTGCCGGTGATGACCAGAACGAAGGTCATGCCATCGGCCTGCGCGCGATGCAGGAAGTCGGAGAGCGCGCGATGCGCGCGGGTCTGCGTCATGCCATGCAGATCGAGCCGCGCATCGATCTCCTTGCGCCCGCGCGACAGTTGCGAGCGTTCGCGCCGGCCCAGCGGCGCGAGCGGTGGCGGCGACGGCGGCGCGGCCGAAATCTTGCGCGGAGCGGGTGACGCCTTCGGCGGCGGCGCGGACCGCGTCACCACCACAGCCGTTTCCTCGACAACCTCGATCGCGATCTTTTCGACGCGCGGCCGTTTGCGCAACGGTTTCGCCTGCTTCGCCACACTCTCCCAAAGCTGAAGCTCTTCGGAACTCAGCACGCGCTTGCGGCGGGTGACGCGCGGCGGATCGAGAACGGGCGGACGTTTCATGGACGGTCATGCCCGCGACGATGATGCCGCGCGCGGCGCGGCGTCTCCGATTTTGCAGCCGGAGCAGTCTCCGCGACCGGCTGCGGCCGCGCTTCCGGCAGCGGCACGGTCTTGCCGCGCGCGACGGGATCGAGACTCTTCGGCAGCAGCATCACAAAGCGCGCGGCATTTTTCATCCGGCCCGCGATACGTCCCGCCTCCGCTCCCGCGCCGAAATAAAGATCGGCGCGCGCGGGGCCGATAATGGCCGATCCGGTATCCTGCGCGATCATCAGACGATGGAATGGCGTGTTCGACGCATCCGATTCGATCGGCAGATTGCCCTCGATGAAGAACGGCGTGCCGTAGACATGCAGGTTCTTGTCGACGGCAATGGAGCGCCCGGCGGTCAGCGGCACGCCCTGCGCGCCGACGGCCTCGTCCGTCGCCGACAGCGCGACTTCGCGGAAGAACACATAGGAACGGTTCTGCCGGCGCAGCTCGTCCGCCGCGCCCGGATTCTGCTCCATATATTCCCGGATCTTCTGCATCGACATCTGATCCTTGGGGATGATGTTGCGCTCGATCAGCACCCGGCCCACCGGCGTATAGGGAAAGCCGTTATGCGCATCGTAGTTGATGCGCACCATCGATCCGTCCTCGAGACGAATCCGCGCCGATCCCTGTATCTGGATGAACAGCAGATCGGTCTGGTTTTTCAGCCAGACCACTTCGAGCCCGCGGCCCGCAATCGCGCCGTCCTCGATCTCGCCGCGATCGTAATACGGCACCAGCTTGCGGCGGCCGATCTTGCGAAACACCTGCCCCTTGTTGGGCATAGTGGGACTGGCCTGCGAATAGCCGCGCACGAACAGATTCGACGGCCGCCGGTAGACCGGCACGGTGTAAACATCGGTGCGCACGCGCGAGCCATCGACAATCGGCTCGTAATAGCCGGTGACGAAACCGGCATCCTCGCCGATCCGCGAGATTTCCAGCGGAATGAAATTGGTCTCGAAGAATTCGCGCGCCTTCGCGCTGTCGGAAATATTTTCTGCGCGCGCGGCCATGCAGGGCTCGCGCAACGACGTACCGAGCGCCTTGCTGTCGGCGAGCGGCGCGGTCTGCGCCACGATCGGCCTGCAACTGATGCGGAATGTCTTGAAGGCGGGCAGCGGATCGTCGTCAGCCCAGCCCGGAACAGCGCTCCAGGCCAACGGCATGTACTGGCTTTCGGGAAATTGCAGCGGCCAGATCACCGGACCATGCCGGACCGGGACCGGCTCTTGCTGCGGAGGAGTATGAGGACGGTGCGCGGAACGCGCGTGGATTTCGGTGACAGTGAGAGCCGCTGCTGCGATCAGCCCGGCGCCGATCCATGCGCCGAGCCGCACTCCGGGCCTCGGCGCATGTGCGCCGGGCGCGTGGGCCTTACTGGCCGCTTTCCGTCCCAACCAGCTTCCAGTTCGGATCGCGCGAAGCGATGTCACGGGCGAACGTCCAGACATCTGTGACATCGGTGAGCTTTTCCGGGTTGCCATCGACAACGGTGCCAGCCTTGTCGCGCGTTACCGAGATCATCTGCGACACGAAACGGATGGTGATCTGCGCGGCGCGGTCCCGGATTTCGGCGTTGACGATTTCAGCCTTGTCGATCGACGCGAAGCGAGTATCCACCTTCTCGCCGCGCTGCTCGCGCTCCTTGATCGCGGCGTCGAAGCCTTCATAGACCTCCGACGACAGCAGATCCTTCAGCGCGCGGCGCTCGCCATTGGCGAAAGCCAGCACGATCATTTCGTAAGCGCTCTTGGCGCCGGAAACGAAATGCTGCGCATCGAACGACGGATCACTGGCTGCGATCTGATCGAGCCCGCGCGCCAGGGCGGAACCGGATTCGGCGATGCCCTTCCAGCGGTCCGGCGCAACGGCAGGTTCCGCAGACGGCGCCAGCGGCGTCTGATCGATGGTCTTGCCGATCGGAACGACATTGTCCGGCGCGCCGCGCAGCACGTCGCGGGCCGCGCGATCGAACGGCGGACGCTCGTCACCGGTGCGCTGACCCAGCACATTCCTCAGCCGCAGGAATATGAAGACGGCTAGAGCCAGAAAAATGATCGTATAAATATCCACGTCGCATTCACTTTCCGATTGGCGGCGCGTCGCCTGAAGGCATCCCCAGGCAAAAGACCCGCCTAGACGCCGTGCCATTACCATGTAGGCACGAAACCCGGCCCAGCCAACACGTCTTTATGTCGCTATATAGCGACATTAACCTGCACCTGCGAAAGGCCCAAAGGCGGAGGTTTTGGCTCTCGCGGCTGCAATTTAGGCCGATTCTACCCGATCGGGCCGTCGTGGCCAACCGAAACGGGTCTGACCGGCCTATCGTCCTTGTCGAATGCGGCAAGGCTATGATAGCCACTCGCCCCGACGGACCGCGGGCAGCCAGCTTTTGGCAGGCCGATCCAGACCGGGCCTCCTTCGCGGGCCCATCCACATTCTCGGAGAGTACAGATTCATGACCAACGGCAATGGCGCTCCTCTTGAGAACGAGGCTCCCCCGCAGCTCAACATCCTGGCCCAGTACATCAAGGATCTCTCGTTCGAGAACCCGAATGCTCCGGCATCCCTGATGGCCCAGGACAAGCAGCCGTCCATCAACATCCAGATCAACGTGACAGCGAACGCCGTCGCCGAGAACGACTATGAAGTCGCGCTCAGCATCGAGGGCAAGGCCGAGAACGACAGCACGCTGCTGTTCGGTTTCGAACTGGTCTATGCCGGCGTCTTCCGCATCCTGAACGTGCCGCAGGACAGCCTGCATCCGTTCATCATGATCGAATGCCCGCGCCTGCTGTTCCCCTTCGCCCGCGAGATTGTGGCGACCTCGGTTCGCAACGGCGGCTTCCCGCCGCTGATGCTCGATCCGGTGGATTTCGTCGGCCTCTACCGCCAGAACATGGCGCGTCAGGCCGAGCAGCAGATCCGCCCGAGCTAAGCGCGCGCCCGGCCTCTCCGGAGGCCGGACTTACGATTCCTTCGGCGAAAATTCGTTCCAGATCGGCGTGCCGCCCAGTGTCGCAATAAATGCGTCGTGGGCGGCGATTTCGGCTGCGCTGAGGCGCGGCGCGAGCGGCGTTTCGCGCTGCCGCCGCGGCGTATCCGCCTGCCCTGCGCTGAACGATATGCGGGTTTCCGACAGGATCAGCGACGACTGCCGCGCGCCGATCAGATCGATATAGACTTCAGCCAGCAATTCCGCGTCGAGCAGCGCGCCGTGCTTGGTGCGGCGGGAATTGTCGATGGCGTAGCGCGAACACAAGTCGTCGAGCCTGTTCGACACGCCCGGATGCTTGCGGCGCGCCAGCGTCAGCGTATCCACCAGCCGCTCACGCGGAATCGCGAGGCGCTTGATCCGGTCAAGCTCGGCATTGATGAAGCCGATATCGAACATCGCGTTGTGAATCACCAGCGGCGCATCGCCGATGAAGGCCAGAAACTCCTCGGCCACCGCCGCGAACAGCGGTTTGTCCGCGAGAAATTCCGACGACAGGCCGTGAACCGCGAAGGCCTCCTGCGGCATGTCGCGCTCGGGATTGAGATAGACATGATAGGTCTGGCCGGTCGCCATGCGGTTGACCATTTCGACACAGCCGATTTCGACCAGCCGGTCGCCGCGCAGCGGATCAAGGCCGGTGGTTTCGGTATCGAGAACGATTTCACGCATGGAGTTCAAACCTGAGCTGAATAAGTTAACCCGGATGGCCGTCATTGCGAGGAGGCGAAGCCGACGAAGCAATCCAGTTTCTTTTGTGCAGCTATGGATTGCTTCGGCGCAACTGCGCCTCGCAATGACGCAGCCTACTAGCGCGGCGACTCAATGCGCCGCTTCGGCATTTTAACGACTTCGCGCAGGATTTCACCGATCCGTTGCCGCACCGGTTCCAGCCCGTGCGAGGTGTCCACCACAAAATCCGCACGGGCGCGCTTTTCCGCGTCGGGAATCTGGCGCGCCAGAATCGCGTCCAGCTTGTCGGGGGTCATATTTTCTCGCGCCAGAATGCGTTCGCGCTGAACGTCCGGCGTGGTGGTAACCACCACCACCGCATCGACGCGTTTTTCGCCGCCGGTCTCGAACAGCAGCGGCACATCCAGCACCGCCACCGGCGCGCCGGATCTTTCCACATCACTGAGGAACCTGAGCTGATGGCTGCGCAGCATCGGATGCACGATGGTCTCAAGCCGCTTCATCGCCTCGGCATTGTTGACCACCATCGCCGACAGCTTCTGGCGGTCGACCCGTCCGTTGACCGTGACGCCGGGAAACGCGGCTTCGACCGCCGGAACAGCCTCGCCCTCATAGATTTTATGCACGGTGGCGTCGGCGTCATAGACCGGCACCCCTGCCTCTTCGAACAGTTTCGCGGTGGTGGATTTTCCCATCCCGATCGAACCGGTGAGACCCAGCAGCAGCATCGACATTTCTTTCGTTAGACCGTGAGCAGATCGCGGGCGCGCAGGAAAGCAAGCAGCGGCAGCAGCGGCAATCCCAGGATGGTGAAATGGTCGCCATCGATCCGCTCGAACAGATTCACGCCGGTTTTTTCCAGCTGATAGGCTCCAACGCTCGATCGCACCGCGTCGCCCGCTTCGTCGAGATAGGCCGCGATATTTTCGTCGGTGAGCGGGCGCATCGTCATGCGCGCGACGCTGACATGAGAGAACAGCGGCGCACCATCCTTCGCCACAACAACGGCGCTGTGAAGCGCGTGAGTCTCCCCCGCAAGCGTTTTGATCTGCGCCGCGGCCGCCGCGCGATCCGCAGGCTTGCTGAACATTCGCTCGCCCAGGGCCAGCGTCTGATCCGCGCCGATCACATAACGGCCGGGATGCTGCGCCGAAATGAATTTTGCTTTTTCCGCCGCCAGCAATGCAGCGATCTTGCCCGGATCGGTCAGACCCGATTCTTTTTGAATGCCGCGCTCATCGATGTCGGCCGGAATCGTCTCAACGGTGATGCCTGCATTCACAAGGAGATTGCGCCGCACGGCACTTTGCGACGCCAGAATCAGCGGCGCCCTGTCAAGCCAGATGGTCACGATTGCGAGGCCTTCTGACGCTGGCGATCGCCATAGAGTTTCATGATGGCCGCGGCGGTTTCCTCGATCGATCGCCGCGTCACGTCGAGCAAGGGCCAATCGTACTTGGCGCTCAGCTTGCGCGAAAAGGTCACCTCTTCGGCGACGGCCTGCCGGTCCGTATAAGCGTCGTCCCCGCTCGACGGCCCCGCGCCGATGCCCAGCAGCCGATTCTGGCGAATCTGAATCAGCCGCTCCGGTGTCGCATGAAGACTGACCACCAGCGGCTTTTTCAAAGTTTCAAGCTGAGGCGGAATCGGAATCCCCGGCACCAGCGGCACATTGGCGGTGCGCACGCCGCGGTTGGCGAGATAGATCGACGTCGGCGTCTTCGAGGTGCGCGACACGCCGACCAGAACCACATCGGCATCTTCCAGACCTTCGACATGCTGGCCATCGTCGTGCATCATCGTGTAGTTCAGCGCATCGATGCGCTTAAAGTACTCGGCGTTGAGGGTGTGCTGCGCGCCGACACGGCGCGAGGTCTCGGTGCCGAGATAGGCCTGAAACAGTTGCATCACCGGCCCGATGATCGACAGGCTCGGAATGTTGATTTCCTGGCACTTGGCTTCGAGCCGCTCGACCAGATCCTTTTCCAGCAGTGTGAACAGCACGATGCCCGGCGCTTCCTCGATCTCCGCCAGCACGCGATCAAGCTGCTTCTGGCTGCGCACCAGCGGATAGACGTGCTCCACCGGCGACACATTGGAATATTGCGCAGCCACCGCGCGCGCGACGGTAATCAGCGTCTCGCCCGTCGAGTCGGAGATCATGTGAAGATGAAAATAACTGCGGGAGCTAGGCATTCTGGATTCGGTTTATCGGTCCGGCTGCTGTGAATTGATGTGAGTCCTTGTGGGCATTTCCACGTCTCTCGCGCGATGGACGGCGGCGAGCGGGATAACCCGCCAAATCATTCACAGGGCTGATTTCGGGATGAGATCAGGCCATGATCTGAATGGTAACGGCCTTATGTGGATTTGTCTTGGGATAAAGACAGGCAGCCATCCGGCAAACGATTGAAACCATCCGGGAATTTCCCTCGCCGCTGCATCTGCCGGCAACGGGCATAAGTCGGCCGCATGTGGATGGAGACTTGATAAGGACGGGAGAAGGATGCGCGGACGCTAATCACCGCTACACCTAATCAAACTTAAGAATCTAAAAGGTTCTTTAAGAAAGTCGTGCTTGCGGACAGACCGTCTCTCACGTCATCTATCGATGCTGCTCAACGGGCTCGGCAGAGAAAAGTTCCTGCAATCCGTGGCACACGACAGGTTCTGCAAGACTACCATAACCGGCAGAACGATTGAGAAGAGAAAGAGACCGGCAAGGCTATGTACGACTGGATCAAGGCCCTGCATGTGATCGCTGTCATCTCCTGGATGGCAGGCATGCTCTATCTGCCGCGCCTGTTCGTTTATCACTGTGACGCCGAGATCGGCTCGAAACAGTCCGAAACGTTCAAGGTGATGGAACGGCGGCTGCTCAAGGCGATCATCAATCCGGCCATGATCGTGACCTGGCTGGCGGGATTGTGGTTGGTCTGGCAGGGCGGCTGGCACATGGCGCACTGGTTTCAGCTCAAATTCCTGCTGGTGCTGATCATGTCGGGCGTCCATGGCTTTCTGGTCGGCCGGGTGCGGGACTTCGCCCTTGACCGGAATACCCGAAGCCAGAAATTCTATCGTATTATCAATGAGGTGCCGACCGTCCTGATGATCGCCATCGTGATTCTGGTGATCGTGAAGCCATTTTGACGCCTCGGCCGGCTGATTCGCATTGAATCGCGTCCTTGCGTGAACCGGACCGATTTTCTATATTCGCACCATCCCACCGAACGCAGGCGGATGTGGTTGAGTCCCGGTCTCATTGTTGGACCGGCCGCCATATCGGGTTTGAAGCCTCCCGGCACCTTTCACGCTCAAGACTATCGACTTGAGACCCTGCGGACTTCTGATTGTTGGTTGTCCGTTTGTCGTCAGCAGGCTGAATCCTCCGCTTCCCTCCCCCGTTACTTCTCTCCACAGGACTGACCCCGATGCGGGAAATCAAACTTCAAGACCTCAAATCCAAAACGCCGGCAGAGCTTGTTTCTTTCGCCGAGGAGAACGGGGTCGAAAACGCGAGCACCATGCGCAAGCAGGAATTGATGTTCGCGATTCTCAAGCAGCTTGCGATTGCGGAAACCGATATCATCGGTGAAGGCGTTGTCGAAGTTCTCTCCGACGGCTTCGGCTTCCTGCGGTCATGGGACGCGAACTACCTGCCCGGCCCCGACGATATCTATGTTTCGCCCTCGCAGATTCGCCGCTTCGGCCTGCGCACCGGCGACACCATCGAGGGCCATATCCGCAGCCCGAAGGAGGGCGAACGCTACTTCGCGCTGCTCAAGGTCAACACGCTGAATTTCGAAGACCCGGAAAAGTCCCGGCACAAGGTCAATTTCGACAACCTGACGCCGCTGTTTCCGGACGAGCGCTTCAAGCTCGAGATCGACGATCCGACCCGCAAGGACCTGTCACCGCGGGTCATCGACATTGTCGCGCCGATCGGCAAGGGCCAGCGCGCGCTGATCGTCGCGCCGCCCCGCACCGGCAAGACCGTGCTGATGCAGAACATCGCGCATTCGATCACGGCCAATCATCCGGAATGCTATCTGATCGTTCTTCTGATCGACGAGCGTCCGGAAGAAGTCACCGACATGCAGCGCTCGGTGAAGGGCGAGGTCGTGTCCTCGACCTTCGACGAACCGGCGGTGCGTCACGTCCAGGTTGCCGAAATGGTGATCGAAAAGGCCAAGCGCCTGGTCGAACACGGCCGCGATGTTGTGATCCTGCTCGATTCGATCACCCGCCTCGGCCGCGCCTACAACACCGTGGTGCCGTCATCCGGCAAGGTGCTGACCGGCGGTGTCGATGCCAACGCGCTGCAGCGCCCGAAGCGCTTCTTTGGCGCCGCGCGTAACATCGAGGAAGGCGGATCGCTCACCATCATCGCCACCGCGCTGGTCGATACCGGCAGCCGCATGGACGAAGTGATCTTCGAGGAATTCAAGGGCACCGGTAACTCCGAACTCATCCTCGATCGCAAGGTCGCCGACAAGCGCACCTTCCCGGCGATCGACATCGCGCGCTCCGGCACGCGCAAGGAAGAGCTCATCACCGATCCGCAGCTGCTCAAGAAGATGTACGTGCTGCGTCGTATCCTCAATCCGATGGGATCGATGGATGCCATCGAATTCCTGCTCGACAAGCTCCGCAACACCAAGAACAACGCGGAGTTCTTCGAGAGCATGAATACCTGACATGACTTTCTGACCGGCAACACCGGTCAGCGTATTTGCTATGCCCGGCTTTCAGGACGAAGCGCGTCTTCGTTATGAGGCCGGGCATTTGCATTTCTGACGGACCGCGTCAGGATGATCGCACTGTCCGCGCCGCAATAACAAAGAGGCGCGACAGCGAGGGAGGTTTGTTCTTGTCCAATACCCGTCTTCCGCTCGGTGCGCCCCTGCCCGACTGGACGCGCCGCCCGTCACCGCAGCATGTCACCATCGACGGCCGCACTTGCCGCATCGAGCCGTTGAACATAGAGCGCCATGGCGAGGATCTTGTCGCAGCGTTCAGGGTCACTGACGAGTCGTCGTGGGCCTATCTGTTCAGCGGTCCATTTGCGAACGACGCGGATCTGTTGAACTGGATCACGGATTGTGCCAACAGCACCGACCTTGTTTTCAGCGCCATCATCGATCGCAAGACGAATCGCGCGGCGGGGATGTGCGCCTATATGCGGCCCGATCCGGCCAATGGCGTCATCGAAATTGGCAACATTCATTATTCGGATGCACTGAAGCGAACGCCCGCCACCACCGAGGCGATGTTCCTTTTGATGCGGCATGTGTTCGAAGACCTCGGCTATCGCCGCTATGAATGGAAATGTAATTCGTTCAACGCGCCGTCACGCCGGACGGCATTGCGCCTCGGATTTCGATTCGAGGGAATTTTCCGCAACCACATGGTGGTGAAGGGTCACAACCGGGACACCGCCTGGTTCTCGATGCTGAACAGCGAATGGCCGGCGCTCAGGGGCGCCTATGAAAAATGGCTGGCGCCGGAGAATTTCAATCAGGCAGGCGAACAGCGGGTGTCGCTGTCGGATCTGATCGCCGCCGCCCGCTGATTGTGCGGTGCAATAATTTTATTGCACCTATTGCTGCGGTATATTGCAACGCAGCAATCTGTTTTTAATTGCATGGCTTCGGGCTGTCCGACAAATAGCCATGCCGTCTTCCTTGCAATCTTCCGACCTCACCATCTTCGCCCTGTCGTCCGGCCGCGCGCCCTCGGCCATCGCCATCATCCGGGTCTCCGGACCGCAGGCGCGGATCGCGGTCGAGCGGCTGTGTGGGGGTTTGCCTGCGCCGCGTCTCGCTCATTTGTCGACGCTGCGCGATCTCGATGGCAGCGCGCTCGACGAATCGGTGACGCTCTGGTTTCCGGCTCCGCACAGCGCCACCGGCGAGGACGTCGCGGAATTTCATGTTCATGGCGGACGCGCGGTGATCGCGGCGATGTTCGATGCGCTCGGCGCGATCGATGGCTTGCGTCCGGCCGAGCCCGGCGAATTCACGCGGCGCGCATTCGAGAACGGCAAGCTCGATCTCACCGAAGCTGAAGGCCTCGACGATCTGATTCATGCCGACACCGATCGCCAGCGCCGCCAGGCGTTGCGCCATCTGAAAGGATTGCTCGGTGCGAAAGCCGAGACGTGGCGTCAGCAGATCATCGAAGCCTCCGCGCTTGTGGAAGCGGGAATCGATTTTTCGGATGAAGGCGATGTGTCGTCGGACCTGATCGCGCCCGCGCTGAAAAAGATCGCGGCGCTCAAATCCGAAATCGAAGAAACCCTTGTCTCATCGGCACGAAGTGAACGCTTGCGCGAAGGCCTCACCGTTGCGATCGCAGGCCCGCCGAACGCGGGCAAGTCCACGCTGCTCAATCGTCTGGCGCGGCGCGAAGCGGCGATCGTCTCGCCGCATGCCGGCACGACGCGCGACGTGATCGAAGTGCATCTCGATCTCGACGGCTATCCGGTGACGGTGATCGACACCGCAGGCGTGCGCGAGACACACGATCCAGTCGAGCAGGAAGGCGTGCGCCGCGCGCGCGATCGCGCACGTACATCCGATCTGGTGCTGTGGCTGACCGATGCGCAGGACGAGGCGGCGCCGACGCTTTCAGGCGGTGACGATCATGCGCCGGTCTGGATCGTGCGCAACAAGGTCGATCTTCTGGCCGCGAAGGGTGAGGCGAGGGACGGGCGGACCCGGTTCGATATTTCCGCCGCGCGGGGTGACGGCGTGTCCGATCTGGTCGCGGCGCTGGTGGCTTACGCCCAGGACTATTTCGGTTCCGGCGAAATGGCGCTGGTCAGCCGGGCGCGGCACCGGACCCTGCTGCGTGATACGGCCGCGGCCCTTCGCCGGGCCGGGGAGGCGGTGGATCGCGGAGATGAGTTGATCGCGGAGGAACTTCGAATCGCGATTCATTCGTTAGGTCGGCTGACGGGCAGGGTGGACGTGGAGGACATTCTCGACGTGATCTTCCGCGAATTCTGTATCGGAAAGTAGGCCATTGGCTGAGGCGGTCGGCCAATGACCCTGTTTCACGTGAAACAGGACTGGGAACCCGTGTTTCACGTGAAACAAGCTGCGCGCGGCGGCTCTCTATCGTTTCACGTGAAACACTTTGATCGATTTCCGTCTTTCAGCTTTCGCACCAAAGCGATAGAAGACGCGCATGCAGACGACATTTGATGTGATTGTGATCGGGGGCGGGCACGCCGGCTGTGAAGCCGCGGCGGCATCCGCGCGCATGGGCGCGAAAACCGCGCTGGTGACCCACCAATTCGCGACCATCGGTGCGATGTCCTGCAATCCCGCCATCGGAGGCCTTGGAAAGGGCCATCTGGTCCGGGAAATCGATGCTTTGGATGGCCTGATGGGCCGGATGGCCGACCAGGGTGGCATCCAGTTCCGGGTTCTGAACCGCCGGAAGGGTCCTGCGGTTCGTGGTCCCCGCGCCCAGATCGACCGCAAGCTTTATGCGGCCGCGATGCAGGCCGCGATCCGAGAAACCGCCAATCTGACCGTAATCGAGGGCGAGGCGGACGAATTCCTGCTGTCCGATGGCCGGATCACCGGTCTGCGGCTGGCCGACGGCCGGAAATTCGCGGTTGGAGCCGTGGTGGTGACCACCGGCACCTTCCTGCGTGGCCTGATTCACCTCGGCGAGAAGAACTGGCCCGCTGGGCGGGTCGATGAAGCCCCGGCGATGGGGCTTTCGAAGTCTTTCGAGCAGGTCGGTTTCACGCTCGGCCGTCTCAAGACCGGGACGCCGCCGCGTCTCGATGGATCGACCATCGACTGGTCTGCGGTGGAGATGCAGCCCGGGGACGATCCGATCGAGCCGTTTTCGGTGCTGACGGACCGGATTTCCACCCCGCAGATCGAATGCGGCATCACCCGGACCACGAACGCTACCCACGAGATCATCCGGGCCAACGTCCATCGCTCGCCGATGTATTCCGGCCAGATCAAGAGCACTGGCCCACGCTATTGCCCGTCCATCGAGGACAAGATCGTCCGGTTCGGCGACCGCGACGGCCATCAGATCTTCCTGGAGCCGGAAGGGCTCGACGACAGCACGGTTTACCCCAACGGCATCTCCACATCGCTGCCGGAAGAGGTTCAGCAGGCCATTCTCGCCACCATTCCGGGCCTCGAGCGGGTGAAAATGGTCCGCCCGGGCTATGCCATCGAATACGATCACGTCGATCCACGTGAAATGGACCCGACCCTGCAGACCAAGCGCGTCTCCGGGCTTTTCCTGGCCGGACAGATCAACGGTACCACCGGCTATGAGGAGGCGGGCGCGCAGGGGCTGGTGGCAGGGTTGAACGCAGCCTTGCTGGCGGGCGGCGGCGAGCCGGTCGTGTTCGACCGGGCCGAAGGCTATCTCGGGGTGATGATCGACGACCTGACCTCGCGCGGCATCACCGAGCCCTACCGCATGTTCACGTCCCGGGCCGAATATCGCCTGACCCTGCGGGCGGACAATGCCGATCAGCGCCTCACCGACCGCGGCATTGCCCTCGGCTGTGTCGGCGCGGAGCGGGCGCAGCGTCATGCGGTCAAGATGGACGCGCTGAATGCCGCAAAAGCGCTGGCGAAGTCGCTGTCGGTCACTCCCAACGAGGCCGGCAAGTATGGAATTGCGCTCAACCGCGACGGCCAGCGCCGCACGGCCTTTGAAATGCTGGCCTATCCCGAGATCGAATGGACCAACATTCTGTCCATCTGGCCGCAGCTTGGCGCCATCGATCCCGCTATCGCGGTCCATCTGGAAATCGATGCCAAATACGACGTCTATCTGGAGCGGCAGGCGGCGGACGTACAGGCCTTCCGGCGCGACGAGAACCTGATCCTGACGGACGTGGATTACAGCGCCGTGCCGGGACTCTCGAACGAGGTGCGGCAGAAGCTGGAGCGTGTCCGGCCGCGGACCATCGGGCAGGCGGGCCGGATCGAGGCCATGACGCCGGCGGCGCTGGCGATTCTGGCGGCTTACCTGCGCCGCGAATCGCGCCGGCCGTCCACCGTATCCGCCTGAGGGGAATCCCATGGCCAAAACGGCCTCAGCTTCGATCCCGGCCTCGGACAAGGCGGCGGCGCTCCGGCTCACTCCTGTTTCACGTGAAACGGAAGCGCGGCTGGATCGCTATGTCGATCTTCTGGTCGCGTGGCAGGCCAAGACCAATCTGATCTCGCCGACGACCCTGCCGCAGATCTGGACCCGGCATATCGCCGATTCGCTGCAGCTTCTCGATCTCGCGCCCGATGCGAAGCGTTGGCTCGACTTCGGCAGCGGCGGCGGCTTTCCCGGCGTGGTGCTGGCCTGCGCATTGGCGGAGCGTGACGGCGCGTCCGTCCAGCTTGTGGAGCGCAACGCCAAGAAGGCAGCCTTCCTGCGCGAGGCGATCCGAATCACTGGCGGCGCGGGCACGGTTATCCTCAGCGACATCGGGGATTATGTGGATAGTTTGCAGGCGCCCGTTGATTGCGTCACCGCGCGTGCGGTCGCTCCACTACATATGCTTCTGGACTATGCAGCTCCCCTGATGACACGCGGCGCGAAAGCGCTGTTTCTGAAAGGACAAGATGTAGAGTCCGAATTGACGGAAGCTACTAAATACTGGATTATTGAGCCCCGTTTACATCCCAGTCGCACCGGCGGACACGGCTGGGTCGTCGAACTCAACCAGCTTGAGCGGCGGTGATCGTCCGACAGTAACAGAGTACAGGCGGCCATATGGTTGGCATTGGTGGGGTTTTTCAGAACGAAGGTGGAGCGACGGTGGAGCGGGGTCATCCGCGCATTCTGGCGCTGGCCAATCAGAAAGGCGGCGTGGGCAAGACCACGACCGCGATTAATCTCGGCACAGCGCTGGCCGCTATCGGCGAGCGGGTGCTGATCGTCGATCTCGATCCGCAGGGCAACGCCTCGACCGGTCTCGGCATCGATCGCCGCAACCGCAACTGCTCGACCTATGACGTACTGGCCGGCGAGGCCAAGCTGCGCGAGGCCATCGTCCCGACCGCGGTGCCGCGCCTGCATATCGCGGCCTCGACCATGGACCTTTCCGGTCTTGAGCTTGAACTCGGCACCACGCAGGGCCGCGCGTTCCGTCTGCGCAACGCGATCGCCGAACTGAATGTCGATGTCGAAGAGGGCAGCGACTACACCTATGTGCTGATCGATTGCCCGCCGTCGCTGAACCTGATCACGGTGAATGCGATGGCCGCAGCGCACGCCATCCTCGTGCCGCTGCAGTGCGAGTTCTTCGCGCTCGAAGGTCTGTCGCAACTGCTGCAGACGGTGGAGCAGGTGCGCTCGACCCTGAACCCGACGCTGTCGATCCACGGCATTGTGCTGACCATGTTCGACTCCCGCAACAACCTGTCGAACCAGGTCGTCGCCGATGTGCGTCAGTTCATGGGCAACAAGGTCTACGACACCATGATCCCGCGCAACGTGCGCATTTCCGAAGCGCCGTCCTACGGCAAGCCCGTGCTGGTCTACGATCTGAAATGCGTCGGCAGCGAAGCTTATCTGAAGCTCGCGACCGAAGTGATCCAGCGCGAGCGCGAGCTGCGCACGCACTAGACAAGTCGTCACCCTGAGGTGCCGTAGCGAAGCGAAGGCCTCGAAGGGTGACGGAATGATAGGCGGACAGTCATCCTTCGAGGCTCGCCGAAGACGGCTCGCACCTCAGGATGACGAGAAGTCACCGAGGAAAATTGAGTTAGTAAATCCGGAGTAGTGCGAGTGAGTGCGAGGGAAGCGGCGATGGCCGAGGAGCGTTCGCGACTGGGTCGCGGTCTTGCAAGTCTGATCGGTGATGTTGGCGGCGAGGCCGCGCATGTCGAGCGTCCGGCGCGCACGCCGCGCCGTGTGCCGATCGAATTCCTGAAGGCGAATCCGCGCAATCCGCGTCGCGCGTTTTCCGACGCCGAACTGGACGAACTCTCCGCATCGATCAAGCAGCATGGCGTGATCCAGCCGATCGTGGTGCGCCCCGTGAAGGGCGCGACCGATCGTTTCGAGATCATTGCCGGCGAGCGCCGCTGGCGCGCGTCGCAGCGCGCCGGCCTGCATGACGTGCCGATCGTCACCGCGGATGTCTCCGACAGCGCCGCGCTCGAGATCGCGATCATCGAGAACGTGCAGCGTTCGGACCTGAATGCGATGGAAGAGGCGCTCGGCTATCACGCGCTCGCCAACGAGTACAAGCACAGCGCGGACGACATTGCCAAGCTCGTCGGCAAGAGCCGCAGCCATGTCGCGAACATGATGCGCCTGACCAAACTGCCCGAGCAGGTGCAAATCTATATTGCCGAAGGCAAATTGTCCGCCGGCCATGCGCGCGCGCTGATCGGCGTGCCCGATGCGGCCGCGGCCGCGAAGCGCATTGTCGAGGAAGGCTTGAGCGTGCGTCAGGCCGAAGCGCTGGCGCATGACGAAGGCGTGCCGGAGCGCGGCGCGCAGAAAGCGCGCGGCGGTGCCGGTGGCGCGAAGGCGAAGGACCCCGACACGCTGGCGCTCGAAAAGCGCGTCAGCGATGTGCTCGGGCTCAAGGTGAGCGTCGATCACCGCAATCCCGGCGGCACGGTGCAGATCAAGTACAAGGATCTGGATCAGCTCGACGAAATTTTGCGCCGGCTGGAAGCGGGAAAGTAATCAGGCCAATCACGAATGTCATGGCCGGGCATAGCCCGTCAAAGACGGGCGTGAACGCCCTTATGTCCCGGCCATCTCGATAAATTGAGCAGTGTGCCTTGGTAATCGGGATCACCGGGACAAGCCCGGTGATAACAATTGAAATAACGCTTATCCCCGCCGCCGCGCGTTGACTGCGATCGCCAGCAGCGCGCGCTGTGCGATCACGTCCGCCAGCGATGACTGCCTGCGCATGTCGAAGGCCGCATCGGCCAGTTGCGTGATGGCGCGCATCAGGCGGTCCGCGCTGGTGTTGCGCAACGCAGTTTCCACCATTGTCTTGCGTGAGAAGTGAAGACGGGGAAATCCGCTTTCCAGCGCATCGAGTTCGCTGCGGCCTTCCTCAATGGCGAGCCGCGCCTTGTGCAGCGCTGCCGCCTGCCGCTGTGCCGTCATGATGATGAAGCCGGAATTGAGTCCGGCCGCCATCGCCTTGGCAAAGGTTGCTTCCACCTCGGCGGCCCGGCCCGCGAAAGCTGAATCCACGATGGGATCGAGCGTCAATCCCGACGCATCGGTAACGATCGCGGCGACGTCGTCGAGCGTCACCTCTCCCTTGCCATGGGCATACAGCGCGACCTTCCGGATTTCGTTGCGCGAGGCCTGCCGGTCGCCGCCGAGCAGGGAGGCCAGCGCCGCGCGGGCTTCCGGCGCAATCTTCAGCTTCGACGCACGCAGTTCATCGTCGATCAGTCTGGCGAGATCGCGTTCGGTGTCGGCGTAGCAGGCAATCGCAACGGCGGTCTTCGCCTTTTCGCAGGCCTTGCGCAGCGGCGAATCCGGACGCAACTCGCCGGCCTCGATCACGATGCGGCAGTCCTTCGGCTGCATCAAGGCAAGGGTATCGACGCCGCTGGCGAAATTGCGCGAGCCTGCGCGAATCCGGATTGCGCGGCGGCCGCCGAACAGCGGCACCGTCATCGCTTCATCGACAAGGCGCGATGGCTCGGCGGCGAGTTCATCGCCGTCCATCCTGACCAGTGAAAATGGATCGTTCGGATCGTCGACCGCGGAGGCGATCAGCGCGTCGGCGCGCTCATGCACGAGTCCCGCGTCCGGGCCATACAGCAGGATGATCGGCCGCGACGGATCGGGCCGGGCGAGAAACGCGTCGATGTCTTTCCCGCGAAGCGCGACCACAGCTATTCAAAACCAGATTGTCGATCAGGTGCCGGCGATGAAGAATGAAGCGAGGCGCTGGCTGATATTGTCGGAGATCACCTTGGCGGCGCGGTCTTCCGCATCGCGCAGCGCGCGCGACCGGGCGAAGCGCTGGGCCTGTCCCGGAATATCGTAGGATACGCGCGAGAAGGTCCTTCCCGTCAGCACCGTCTTGTCGGTGGCGTTGTCCTTCAGCTCATAGGTGACGTCGATGCCGTAATTTTCAGTGTCCGCTCGCGCGGTAAGCGGATCGACCATGACCGATGTCCGGTTGGTGGTCAGCCGCATCAGGAGGCGATGGGTCACAGGTCCGCCGACGGCGCTGCCGTACATGCTGAACATCAGCGCGTTGCGGACTTCGACGCCAAGGCGGGCTTCACGCGAACCGTTCGGCACGTTGAGCGGCGGAACCTCGACGCCCTGCAGCTTCTCGCGCAGCGCCGGGCTGCCGTCGAGGGTGCGTTCCGCGTACATCGGCTGGAAACAGCCTGCCAAGAGGGACGCGAGAGCCGAGACGGCAAGAAGCCGAAGGGCAGTGCGCCTGTCAAACGACGACATTCACGATCCTCTGCGGAACGACGATGATTTTGCGGGGAGATTTCCCGTCCAGCGCCGATTTTACTGCATCGAGCGCCAAAACGGCAGCCTCAATTTCCGCATTTTGGGCATTTTGGGCCACCGTGACATCCGCGCGCTTCTTGCCATTAACCTGCACGGGCAGCGTAATTGTGTCATCGACCAGCAATTTCGGCTCGATTTCGGGCCAGCGTGCCTCGGACACCAGTTCCGTATGGCCGAGAATCTCCCAGCACTGTTCGGCCAGATGCGGCATCATCGGCGAGATCAGGCGGATCAGGATATCGAAGCCTTCCCGCGCGGCTGCCGCCACGGCCGGATCGCTCGCCAGCGGTTTTGAGGTGCCGTCGACGGCTTCGGCCAGCGCGCCGACGAATGTGTAGAGCTTCGCGATCGCGGTGTTGAAGCGCAGCCGTTCGATGGCGGCCGACACATCCGCCAGGGTGCGGTGAGCCACGCGGCGCAGCGCCAGCGCGGCGTCGGGTCCGTCGAGGCTGACGGGCGTTCCTGGCTTGGGCAGTAGCGGAGCCGCGGCGTTCACCAGTCGCCAGATGCGCTGGACGAAGCGGCTTGCGCCCTGCACGCCTTCCTCGCTCCAGATCACGTCGCGATCGGGCGGCGAGTCGGACAGCATGAACCAGCGCGCGGTATCTGCACCATAGGTACCGATGATGTCGTCCGGATCGACGGTGTTGCGCTTCGACTTCGACATCTTCTCGATGGAGCCGATCTCGATGACTTCGCTGGTCGCAGTGAGCATCGCCTGGCGCTTGTCGCCGATGGTCGTCATCGTGATCTCGGCGGGCGAGACCCAGCTTCCGTCAGCCTTGCGATAGGTTTCGTGAACCACCATGCCCTGCGTGAACATGCCGGCGAACGGCTCGTCCATGGCGACATGGCCGGTGGCCTTCATCGCGCGGGTGAAGAACCGCGAATACAACAGATGCAGGATCGCGTGCTCGACGCCGCCGATATACTGATCCACCGGCATCATGTGGTTGGCGACCGCGGGCGTGGTCGGCGCGTTCGTATTCCACGGATCGGTAAAGCGCGCGAAGTACCACGATGAATCGACGAACGTGTCCATCGTGTCGGTTTCGCGCTGCGCCTTGCCGCCGCACTTCGGGCAGGTGACGTGCTTCCATGTCGGGTGATGATCGAGCGCGTTGCCCGGCTTGTCGAAGGAGACATCCTCCGGCAGCACCACAGGCAGCTCGGACTCCGGCACCGGCACCACATCGCATTTGGGGCAATGGATCACGGGAATCGGGCATCCCCAGTAGCGCTGGCGTGAAATACCCCAGTCGCGCAGGCGGAAATTGACTTCGCGGCGGCCCCAGCCTTCGTGCACGAACATGTCGAGGGAGCGCTTCATCGCCTCCTCGCAGGTCATGACGCCGGGTTCGCCCGCCCATTGCACGTAGCGCACCGTCTCCGTCTTGAGCGGAACGAACGCAACGTCCTTGACGGTGTCTCCGGTGGCGAGCGGAACGAACACGTCGATCACCGGCAGGTCGTATTTGCGTGCGAAATCGAGGTCGCGCTGGTCGTGCGCGGGACAGCCGATGATCGCGCCGGTGCCGTAGTCCATCAGCACGAAGTTGGCGATGTAGAGCGGAAGCTGGATCGCCGGATCGCCGGGATGCTGCGCTTTGATGCCGGTGTCGAATCCAAGTTTTTCTGCGGTGTCGATTTCGGCCTGCGATGTTCCGATGCGATGGCATTCTTCGATGAAGGCCGCGACTTTGGAGTCCTTCTCCGCCAGCTTCTTGGCCAGCGGATGGTCCGGCGACACCGCCGCAAAGGTCGGGCCGTACATGGTGTCGGGACGCGTGGTGAAAACCGGCAGCGTCTCGAAACCGTCCGGCGCGCCGATCAGCTTGAATTCGAAATGAAGACCTTCGCTGCGGCCGATCCAGTTGCGCTGCATGAGGCGCACCTTGTCCGGCCAGCGGTCGAGCGTATCGAGCGCGTCGAGCAGCTCCTGCGCATATTTCGTGATCTTGAAGACCCACTGGTTAAGCTCGCGCTGCTCAACCACGGCGCCGGAGCGCCAGCCGCGTCCGTCGATCACCTGTTCGTTGGCGAGCACGGTCATGTCGACCGGGTCCCAGTTGACCTTGCGCTTTTCGCGCTCCGCCAGCCCGCCTTTCAGGAAGTCGAGGAACATCTTCTGCTGATGCTTGTAGTAGCTGGGGTCGCAGGTCGCGAATTCGCGCGCCCAGTCGAGCGACAGCCCCATGGTCTGGAGCTGCTTCTTCATCGCGGCGATATTGTCGTAGGTCCAGGCCTTCGGCGCGACCTTGCGCTCGATGGCGGCGTTCTCGGCCGGCAGGCCGAATGCGTCCCAGCCCATCGGATGCAGGACGTTGTAACCCTTGGCCCGCATATAACGCGCGACCACGTCGCCCATGGTGTAGTTGCGGACGTGACCCATGTGGATGCGCCCCGACGGATAGGGGAACATCTCGAGCACATAGTATTTCGGACGGGGATCGTCGTTGCGCGTGGCGAAAATCGCCCGCTCGTCCCAGACCTTCTGCCAGCGCGGTTCGAATTCGCGGGCGTTATAGCGTTCGGTGCTCATTGGATCGGTTATCTGCCAGAGGAAACAGGGAAAGTTGCGGCAGACTGGTGTGGTGCCGCGAAATGAAGCGAGCTTCGGATTCAGGACACTAGCCATAAAAGACTACGGTGGGTCAACGCCTTAGGCGCATTCGGAGCCTGCCCGGAGCGCGCGGCGCGAAATCTAGCCGGCCAGTGAGACCTTCTTGTCGGTGGGCCGGGTCAGCCCGTGCACCACAACGGTATTTCGGCCTCGGCGCTTGGCCGCGTAGAGGGCGGCGTCGGCCGCCTCGATCAGGTCGTCCTGCGGTTCGGCCTCGATCGGCGTGAGGGTCGCGACACCCACGCTGACCGTGACCACATTGAGAGCGCCGGAGACATGCGGAATCGCAAGGGCTTCGACCCGCGCGCGGACCTCTTCGGCCACCTCGGCGGCATGGGCCGGATTGCTGTTCGGAATCAGCAGGCAGAATTCCTCGCCGCCATAGCGGGCGGCGAAGCCGGAACGGGAATCGGCAATCGCCGACAGCGCCTGGCCGATGCGATTGAGGCAGGCGTCGCCCTCGAGATGGCCATAGGTGTCGTTGAACGGCTTGAAATGGTCGACGTCGATCATCAGCACCGATAGCCGGCTGCTGGTCTGCAACGCTTTCATCCATTCAAACTCGAAGCGGCTCTGGAACGCGCGGCGGTTGGCGAGGCCCGAGACCAGGTCGACGGTTGCAATCACCGTCAGCCGGTCGTTGGTCGCGGCCATCTCGCGCTCGCGCTCGGCAAGCTGCGAGGCCATGCCGTCAAAAGCACGGGCCAGCGGAACGAATTCGGATGGCAGAGATGCGTTCGCGGCGCGCGCCGAAAACTCGCCGCGGCCAAACCGGTGGGCCACATTTGTCATCGTGCGGACAGGCCGGATGATCAGCCGCTCGCCGGCGAACCATGCGCCCAGCAGCGTGACAAGGACGACAAGCGCGAGCTGCAGATAAGCGGTGCGAATCTCGCTGTTGATATCGCCCAGCAGCGCCGATTGATCGACGCTGACGATCATGCGGGCGCGGGTGCCGGTGACGCGCGCAAAGGACACGGCCTTCCTCTTGCCTTCGGCATCCTCAAAATTAATCGAACCGAATTCACGATCGAGGTTGATCTCGCGAAGCGTGACGGCTTCGAGCAGGGAGGTGTCCTTCAGTTGCTGGCCGATCAGATTTTCGTTTTCCAGCGGGGTCGCCAGAATGGTCCCCTTGCCGTCGACCATCACGACCGAAACACCGGGGCGGCCGCCGCGGTTGCTGAGAAGCTGTGACATCCATCGCAGATCCACCGCGGCGATAATGACCGCTTCCTGCGCGCCCTGAATGGCGGACACCGGATAGGCCGCCATTAGGCTCGGCAAATTGGCGGCCCGGCTGAAGATGTAATCACTCACCACGAATTCATGGGTGTCGCGCGCCCGCTGGAAATAGTCGCGGTCGTTGAGATCGATGCCGACGACATTGCGTTCGGTCGAGCACCAGACGACACCGTCCTTGCCGATCACCGACAGGCTTCTGATCCATGGCAGGTCGACACGCAGGCTGGCACGCATGATGGCGCAGCCGCGGCCTTCGTGAGATGCGGCGGCGAAAATGTAAGCGGAGGATTTCAGGACGGCCTGCACCGTCGAGATGATTTCGCGCTGGGCATCGGCGGTATGCCGCGCGATCTGGGACAATTCGTTGGCCGCCTGCGCGACCTGTTTCGACCGCGTATCCTCGAGCAGGCGCACGCGGTCCAGCATCAAGGGCAGTACGACGATCAGCGCCAGCAGCACCAAGCGTGCGCGAATGCCTGACAGCGCCTTGAGTTTAGACGTGCTGCGTCCGATGCTGGCGATTGACATGGTCTTCCCTTACCCCGGAGGAAGCCTTACAGACAAAGCCTTCAAAGACCCTTTCCCGAATTCCCTAAAATTCGAACAATCGCGGGAGTTTGAAGGGGAGATTACACTGATGGCTGGGGATGGAGTGCCGCCGGTAATGTCCGATTCACCATACGGCCTTGCTGCCGTGGAAAAGGAAATCGCCCGCGCCTGCAAGGATGCGGGACGCGAGCGTTCGTCGGTCACGCTGGTTGCGGTGTCGAAGACGTTCGACGCCGCCGACATCGTGCCGGTGATCGCGGCGGGCCAACGGGTTTTCGGCGAGAACCGCGTGCAGGAAGCCAAAGCCAAATGGCCGGCGCTGATGCAGCAGCATCCGGGTCTTTCGCTGCATCTGATCGGGCCGTTGCAATCCAACAAGGCGAAGGAAGCGGTGGCGCTGTTCGACGCGATTCATTCGGTCGACCGCGCCAGTCTCTGCGAGGCATTGGCGAAAGAAATCGACAGGCAGGGCCGCAGCCCGCAACTGTTTGTCCAGCTCAACACCGGCGAGGAGCCGCAGAAGGCGGGCATCGCGCCGGGCGATGCCGATGCCTTCATCAAAAGCTGCCGCGATGTTTATGGGCTGACGATCTCGGGGCTGATGTGCATTCCGCCGGTGGACGAGCCGCCTGCGCCGCACTTCGCGCTCACGGCGAAGATCGCCGCACGCAACGGGCTGAAGCTGTTGTCGATGGGCATGAGCGCGGACTTCGAGGCGGCGATCCAGCTCGGCGCGACGCATGTCAGGGTCGGGTCGGCGATTTTCGGGAAACGCTAAGATTTGGGCCACGGCGTCATCCTGAGGTGCGCGCTCTTTCTTGCGCGCCTCGAAGGATGCGCCGTTTGCATTGCCGTCATCCTTCGAGGTTCGCCGAAGAGGGCTCACACCTCAGGATGACGGGGTCTGCGTCGTTACCCGATCACGATCTTCGTGCTTGGCCCGATCCGCGACAGTAGCCGCAGCATCGCGTTCCGCGTGAGGCCGACGCATCCGGCGGTCGGTGAGAAATTCTCGCGCGCCAGATGCAGGAAAACCGCGCTGCCCCGTTTGGCGATTCGCGGCCGGGTGTTGTGATCGATCTCGATGATGAAGTCGTAGAGATGGTCGTCCCGCATCAGGCGGTCGCCGTCCTCGCCCGGCGCACGCGTCACCGCTTGGTTGTAATGCCGGTCCGCCGGATCTTCGGACCATGCATCGGCCGGGTGGATCGCGCGGACCGGCAGAAAGGTCTGCGGGCGCGGATGCCGGTCGGCGCGCCACCACAGCCGGACCGGATGAAAGGTCCCCCGCGGCGTGCCGCCGTCGCCCTCGAACTTGTTCGCCTTGATTCCGCCGCGTCCGAGCGCGACCGGTAGGACCTGCGGTCCGGCCACCAGCCAGCCTTCGGTGGGCCGTCCCGCCGCCGCCCGCACCGTCACCCGGAGCAGCGGGCGATCACGCAACGGTGTTCGATAAGCCTTTGGAAAGCCTGTATTTCCCATGACTGCGTCAAACTCCAGCTTGCGCTTTCGCCGGCACATGCTCTATTTCGCCGAGGTTCTTTGAGATACGCCGCTTCGGGACCGCTCTCAAAGCCCTCTTTTTACAAGACAAATTTCAAAGGACCGTCTTATGGCCAACGCCCGCAAGATCCTGATCGTGGACGACGACACCGATCTGCGCGACGCCCTGGTGGAGCAACTGTCGCTGCATGAGGAGTTCGAGGCGTCCGCCGTGGATACCGGCGCCAAGGGTGCGCTGGCCGCCAAGAGCCATTCGCCCGATCTGGTGCTGATGGATGTCGGGTTGCCCGATACCGACGGCCGCGAAGTGGTGCGCAGCCTGCGCAAGGGCGGCTTCAAGTCCCCGATCATCATGCTGACCGGGCATGACACCGATTCGGACACCATTCTGGGCCTCGAATCGGGCGCGAACGATTATGTCGCCAAGCCTTTCCGCTTTGCGGTGCTGCTGGCCCGCATCCGCGCCCAGCTCCGCCAGCACGAAGCCAGCGAGGACGCGGTGTTCACGGTCGGTCCTTACAGCTTCCGTCCCGGCTCCAAGATGCTGACCGGCGCCAACGCCAAGAAGGTCCGGCTCACCGAGAAGGAAACCGCCATCCTGCGCTTCCTTTATCGCGCCGGGCAGATGCCGGTGTCGCGCGAGACGCTGCTGCAGGAGGTCTGGGGCTACAATTCCGGCGTCACCACCCACACCCTCGAAACGCATATCTATCGCCTGCGCCAGAAGGTGGAGAAGGACGCCGCGAGCCCCGAAATTCTTGTGACTGAGTCCGGGGGCTATAAGCTGGTGCCGTGAGCCGAATCAATCGGCTCTCGTGTGCGGCATCGCCTCGTTCGCGGCGATATCCTCATCGGCGTTGCATTTGCAGGACGCCGGGTGTTGTGGATTCGCCGGTGCTGTGGCCTATGGCGATTGAATGGCTATTGAAGACGATATCGCCCTGTTCTCGCGCGTCCCGACACTGAGCTTGTTGGGGTCCGCGGCGTTGCAGGTGCTCGCCATCGGCGCGGAACAGCGCGACTACGGTTTTGGCGCGCGGCTGTTCGCGCAGGGCGAACCGGCGGATTCCGGCTTTATCGTCAGGCATGGCTCGTTTCGCGTCGCGTCCGATGACGGCAGCGAAGCCGTCGCGGGCCAGAACGCGCTGATCGGCGAAATGGCGCTGGTCGTGACCATGGCCCGGCCGGCGACGGCGACGGCTCTCGAAGAGTCGTCCGTGCTGCGCATTTCACGCAGTCTGTTTCAGCGCGTGCTGGAGAGTCATCCCGATGCGGCGATGCGGCTGCGCGATGAATTCGCGGCGCGCTCGAACGTGGCCTCGGGTGCGATGGCGCGCGTAGGCGCAACGCTGCGATAATTTCCGCTAATGGGATGTCCTCATGGTGAGGAGCATCGCATGGCGATGCATCTTGAATCATGAGATGAGATCCTCATCCTTCGAGACGCGCGCCATGGTAGGCGCGCTCCTCAGGATGAGGATTCAAACATCCAGAACGGCCGTCACCGGCACATGGTCCGACGGGCGCTCCCAGCCGCGCGCGTCGCGCGTGATCCTGAAATCGGACACGCGATCGCCGAGCGCTTTCGAAACCCAGATGTGATCGAGACGGCGGCCCTTGTTGGCGGCGACCCAGTCGGCGGAGCGGTAGCTCCACCATGTGTAGATTTTTTCCGGCTCCGGAATGCGCGCCCGCGCCACGTCGACCCATTCGCCGCGGCTCTGCACATCGAGCAGCTTCTCGCACTCGATCGGCGTATGCGACACGATCTTCAGAAGCTGCTTGTGCGACCACACGTCATGCTCGTGCGGTGCGACGTTGAGATCGCCCACCAGAATATGCCGGTCCTGTCCCTTCGGATGCAGCGGTTCGCAATCGCGCATCTCGTCGAGGAACGACAGCTTGTGCGCGAATTTCTCGTTGAGCGCGGGATCGGGAATGTCCCCGCCGGCAGGCACATAGAAATTATGGACCGTCAGCGGCTCGGACATCTGCGCCTTTTCGCCGAACGCCACGGAAATGTGCCGCGAATCCACTTTGCCGCAGAAGGTACGCACATCGCTCGAATCGAAGGGAAGCTTCGAGACGATGGCGACGCCGTGATAACCCTTCTGACCATTCAGCGCGATGTGTTCGTAGCCGAGACGCTTGAAGCGCTTGAGCGGAAACGCGTCATCGACGCATTTCGTTTCCTGCAGGCACAGCACATCGGGCCGCATGGCCTTGATGAACTTCGCGACCAGATCGATGCGCAGGCGCACCGAATTGATATTCCAGGTTGTCAGGGTGAAGCGCATGGAAACGATAAAGCACAGGAAGCGTCGCGAGGGAACGTCATCCTGAGATGCGCGCTCTTGCTCGCGCGCCTCGAAGGGGACGGCAACGAGGAGAGCTAATTATTCGGCGTGGAATAGTTCGTGTAATCGATCTTGAACATGCTGGAATCCAGCTTGGCCGTATTCAGGTTATAAACCGCGACGGTGGTGTCGTAGCCCTGCGGGTCGGTCACGGTCCACTGCTTGAGCTGATTGTCCTTGGCGCCGATCATCAGCATCAGACGGCTGGTGCCGATCAGCGCCTGCTTTTCCTCGATGATCACGCTGATGAACATGTCGTCGGCCGAGACGCCCACAACATTGGTGTCGCGCAGCAGATCGATGCGATCCGCCAGCAGGTAACGCAGCGGCGTCTGCGACAGCGGATAGACGTCCTGCGTCGCCAGCCTGCGATCGCGCACGATCACAGACGACCCATCCGCGACCATCGCGATGGGATTCGGATCGTCATATTCGAAACGGACCTTGCCGGGCTTCTGGATATAGAAATCGCCGGTGGTGCGTTTGCCGTCTGGTCCGACCTGCACGAAATTGCCCGACAGATTCTGCACCGACGACAGATACGCGCTGACCTTGCCGGCCCATATTTTCTGGTTGGCGTCGAAGGTCGGCGCGGGGCCGCTGAACAGGCGGCTGAGGTCGGGAAGAATGGGATTCGGCGGCTCGGCCGCTGCCTGTCCACTTGGCGCAGTGGTCAGCGGCGCGGACGGGCGCGGCGCATCGGTGCGCTTCGGTGCGGGTTTTGGCACCGGCACCGCCTGGGCGAAGGCGGAGGACATCACCAGCGAGGCGACCAGCGTGGCGGCGAGCGCGGCCACGGGTGTCTTGCGGGTGGGGGACATGCGCGCCTTGGTGCGTACCTTGGGCGGGCAGAACGGCTGATGGCGGGAAAAATATCTCAACGGTCCGTCCTGTCGGAATCTTTCAAGTGTCTAGCCCGAAGCTATGGCGAATTCGCGGCTGCGAACAGGGAATGATCAGCCGAATCGCTCCTCGTCTTCGGGCACCAGAATCTCGCGTTTGCCGGCATGATTGGCCTGTCCGACGATGCCTTCCAGTTCCATCCGCTCCATCAGGGTGGCAGCGCGGTTGTAACCGATCTGCAGGCGGCGCTGGATATAGCTGGTGGAGGCCTTGCGGTCGCGCTTGACGATGGCCACGGCCTGCTGGAACAGGTCGCCTTCGCCGCCATTCGCGCCCATGCTGGTGCCGTCGAACACCGCGTTGCCGTCCTCGTCGGTTTCCTCTTCCGCGGTGACCGCTTCGAGATATTCCGGCTGGCCCTGCGCCTTGAGGTGACGGACGATCTTCTCGACTTCCTCGTCCGAGACGAAGGGACCATGGACGCGGCTGATGCGTCCGCCGCCCGCCATGTAGAGCATGTCGCCCTGGCCGAGCAGTTGCTCCGCGCCCATTTCGCCGAGAAGCACGCGGCTGTCGATCTTCGAGGTGACCTGGAAGGAAATGCGGGTCGGGAAGTTCGCCTTGATGGTGCCGGTGATGACGTCGACCGACGGGCGCTGCGTGGCGAGGATCACATGGAGACCCGCGGCGCGCGCCATCTGCGCGAGGCGCTGCACCGCGCCTTCGATGTCCTTGCCCGCGACCATCATCAGGTCGGCCATTTCGTCCACGATGATGACGATATAGGGCAGCGGCTCGAGTTCGAGTTTTTCTTCCTCGTAGATCGCCTTGCCGGTTTCCTTGTCGAAGCCGGTGTGAACGGTGCGGGTCAGTTCCTCGCCCTTGGCCTTCGCCTCGGCGACGCGCGCATTGTAGCCGTCGATGTTGCGCACGCCGAGCTTCGACATGTTCTTGTAGCGCTGCTCCATCTCGCGCACGGCCCATTTCAGCGCGACGACGGCTTTCTTGGGATCGGTCACGACCGGCGTCAGAAGATGCGGGATGCCGTCATAGACGGAGAGTTCGAGCATCTTCGGATCGACCATGATCAGGCGGCACTGATCCGGACGCAGGCGATAGACCAGCGACAGGATCATGGTGTTGATGCCGACGGATTTGCCGGAGCCGGTGGTGCCCGCGATCAGCATGTGCGGCATCTTCGCCAGATCGACGATGACCGGATCGCCGCCGATGCTCTTGCCGAGGCACAGCGGCAGCTTGGCGGTGCTGTCGGTCGCTTCCTTCGCCGACAGCAGTTCGCGCAGGTAAACCTTCTCGCGCTTGACGTTCGGCAGTTCGATGCCGATGGCGTTGCGTCCGGGCACGACGGCGACACGCGCCGACACCGCGCTCATAGAGCGGGCGATGTCGTCGGCGAGGCCGATGACGCGTGACGACTTGATGCCGGGTGCCGGTTCGAGTTCGTAAAGCGTGACGACGGGACCGGGATTGGCCTTGACGATTTCGCCGCGCACGCCGAAGTCCTGCAGCACGCTTTCCAGCGCGCGCGAGTTTTCTTCCAGCTCGGCCTTGCTGAGCGTGAGGCGGTCGGAGGCTTTCGGCGCGGCGAGCACGGAGATCGGGGGAAGGACGAACACACCCTTGCGGCCGGATGGCTTCGGCTCGGCGCGCTTGCGGCTGCGCGGCGCGGGCTCCTCGTCTTCCTCTTCCTCCTCTTCTTCGTCCTCCTCCTCGTACTCTTCTTCCTCTTCTTCGTATTCGTCCTGCGGCACCAGCGACGGCGCGCGGCGGCCACCGAGATTCGGCTCCATCCGCTCGAACGAGGCGGCACGCTTCGATTCCGTGCGTCCGACCAGCATGGCGAAGGCGGCGGACAGGGCGCGCATGATGCGCCCCTTCACGCTCATCGCGGTGTGCGCGATCCAGCCGAGCGAGATCGCGCCGCGATCATCC
Source organism: Afipia sp. (assembly GCA_017308575.1). GTDB lineage: Bacteria > Pseudomonadota > Alphaproteobacteria > Rhizobiales > Xanthobacteraceae > Afipia. Next base: position 378,768 of record JAFKEQ010000001.1, on the reverse strand, counting down.
TCATCCTCGAAGTCGCTGTCATCCTCGTCGATCACGCGCCGCCGCACCGGTGCGGCGATTTTTTCCCGGGCGCCTGCGCCGCAGGCAAATACGAAGCCCGCGATCATGATTGCGAACAGGACGAAGCCGAGAATCGCGCGATAGAGCAGTCCGGGTGGTCCGAAGACCACGGCAGGGAAGCGCACCAGCGCATCGCCCACCACGCCGCCGAGGCCGGTGGGCAGCGGCCACGCGCCGCTGCGCGGCAGGCAGCTTGCGAATCCGGCGGCGACCACCGCGCAGAGAATCCAGCATCCGATCCGCAGCGCCTCGCGGTCGAAATGACGATGGGTCAAAAGCCGCCATCCCCACACCGCCACCGGCAGGATCAGCATGATCGAACCGAGGCCGAGAATCTGCATCAGCATGTCGGCGCCGATCGCGCCCGGCTTGCCCATCAGGTTGCGGATCGGGCCGGACGTCGCGTGGCTCAGACTCGGGTCCTGCACCGACCATGTCATCAGTGCCGCGGCGGCGACGCAGGTCAGCGCGATGACGCCAAGGCCCATCAGTTCGCGCAGGCGGCGGGCGAGCATCTCGCGGATCGGATCGGACATCTGGCCGACGATGGGAATGACGCGTTCGATCGCTGGCATGTTTTCTACTCGCCTTGCGCTTCGCTCAGGACGTCGACCATCCGGTGCAACGCCTCGGCGGTTGTTTCACTGTCCTGCACCATGGCGACGCGGATATAGCCCGCGCCGGGATTGCTACCGTCGGCCTGCGGGCGCGCCAGATAGCTGCCGGGAATGACGCGCACGCCGCCATCCCGAAACAGTTTCACTGTCGCGGCTTCGTCACCGCCGCATGAAGAGACATCGAGCCAGATGCAGAACCCGCCCGCAGGTCGCCGGTAGCCGAAACGGTTGCCGAGAATCTGGTCCGCAAGATCGAACTTGATGCCATAGAGGCGGCGGTTCTCGTCGACATGGGACTCGTCGTTGTAGGCGGCGATCGCCACGTGCTGCAGCGGCACCGGCACTTGCGGCGCGGCGACATTGCGCAGTTCATGAAAGCGCGCGAGAAAATTCCTGTCGCCGGCGACAAAGCCGACGCGCATGCCGGGAAGGTTGGAGCGCTTCGACAGAGACTGGAACGCCACGACGTTGGCGAAATCGTTTCCGGCCACCGCCAGCATGCTGCCGGGCGCATCCTGCGTGTAGATTTCCGAATAGCATTCATCGCTCAGCACGATGAAACCGTAACGATCGGCAAGCTGCTTGACGCGCGCGAAGTAGGCGGGCGACGCCACCGAGCCCTGCGGATTGGCGGGTGAGGCGAGATAGAACGCGGCGGTGCGCTCCAGCGTTTCGGGGGCCAGCGCATCGAGATCCGGCAGGAAGCCGTTGTCGCGGGTGGTCGGCAGAAATATCGCCTCGCATCCCGCCGCACGCGCGCCCGCGGCATAGGCGGGATAGAACGGATTCGGCATCAGGATCGCGGGCGGGCCCTTGCGCGGGGAGACATAACGGGCAGCGGCAATCCCGGCGAAGAAAAGACCTTCCCGGCTGCCGTTCAGCACCAGCACTTCGCTATCCGGATCGACGGCCCGCGCCAGGCCGAACCGCTTCGTGGTCCAGTTTGCTGCGGCCTGCCGGAACGGCTCGATTCCCTTGGCGATGGGATAGCGGCCGAAATCATTGATGTGCCGGGCGAGAATCGGTCCGACGAAGTCCGGCACGGGATGCTGCGGCTCGCCAAGTGACAGATTTATCAATGGCTTACCCGGCTTGAACGGGCTCAGCAGGTCGGCCAGCCGGGCAAAGGGCGAGCGTTCGTTGGCTGGTGCGCCACCTTGGGCACCGGCGGGGGAAGCCGTGCGGGAAGAAGCGGTCATGGCCATGTCAGAACGCCAGCACTTGAAGGGTCCTTCGATCGCGCCCGCAAGGGTCGCAGGATCGCGCAGGATGAGATCACGTCACCATAGGTTCGGCGAGGTTAAGGCGCGATTAACCATCGCGAATCGGGGCCGCGCAATGGCCATGACCGGGCAAAGAAAAGGGCCCCAGCTTGCGCTGGGGCCCTCCGACGGACAGGGCATTGCCGGGTATGTGCCCTGACCGTTGTTCAGGTCGTGCCAATTACATGTTGTAGGCACGCTCCGTGTGGTCGGTGATGTCGAGACCTTCGCGTTCCGCATCCACGCTGACGCGCAGGCCGACGATCACGTCGACGATCTTGAACAGGATCGCCGAGCCGATGCCGGACAGCAGCAGCGTGGTGCCGACGCCCCAGAGCTGCGAGGTCATCTGCGCCGCGAAGTCGTAATCAGCGACCTTGCCGGTGACGTAGTCCATGACGCCGGTGCCGCCGAGCGCGGGGTTGACCAGGATGCCGGTGCCCAGTGCGCCGACGATGCCGCCGATGCCGTGAACGCCAAACACGTCGAGGGAGTCGTCATAGCCGAGTGCATTCTTCACCACGGTGCAGAAGAACAGGCAGACGACACCGACAACGAGGCCGAGCACGATCGCGCCCATCGGACCGGCAAAGCCGGCCGCCGGGGTGACCGCGACAAGACCCGCAACGGCGCCGGACAGTGCGCCGAGCAGCGACGGATGACCCTTGATGATCCATTCCGCGAACATCCACGACAGAGCCGCCGCGGCGGTCGCGAGGAAGGTGTTCACCATGGCGAGCGCAGCGCCGCCGTTGGCCTCGAGGTTCGATCCGGCGTTGAAGCCGAACCAGCCCACCCACAGCAGGGCGGCGCCGATCATGGTCATGGTCAGCGAGTGCGGAGCCATCAGCTCCTTGCCGTAGCCGGTGCGCTTGCCGATGATGAGGGCGCCGACAAGGCCGGCGATACCGGCATTGATGTGCACCACCGTGCCGCCTGCGAAGTCCAGCGCGCCCTTCTTGAAGATGAAGCCGCCGTCTGCCATCACTTCGTCGAGCTTGGCCTGAGCCGCAGTCTTCGCCGCACCGTCAGCCGCCGCGGCAAGAGCCTTGACCGCATCGGAGATCGCATCCGGACCGGCCCAGTACCAGACCATGTGAGCCATCGGGAAGTAGATCAGCGTCACCCACAGCGGAACGAACAGCGCGACGGCCGCGAATTTCGTGCGTTCAGCAAATGCACCAATGAAAAGCGCAGGCGTGATGGCTGCGAAGGTGAGCTGGAAGCAGAAATACACCATCTCGCTGATGTTGGCATCGACGCTGAAGGTGCCTGCCGCCGAATCGGTGGTCACGGTCGCCATGAAGGCTTTCGAGAATCCGCCGATGAACTCGGACCCGCCGGTGAAAGCGAGGCTGTAACCGTAAACCGCCCAGATAATGGTGACGATGCAGACGGTGTAGAACACCTGAGCCAGCACCGAGAGCATGTTCTTGGAGCGGACGAGGCCGCCGTAGAACAGTGCGAGGCCGGGAATGGTCATCAGCAGCACGAGGACTGCGGATGTCATAACCCAGGCGTTATCGCCCTTGTTGATCGTCGGCGCGGCATGGGCGGCCGTTGTGGCAAGAAGGCCGACTGCGAGAGCTGCCAATCCCGCGCTGGTGGGACGCTTGAACGTCATTTGGTTTGACTCCTGATAAAGATGGGATTGCGCGAAATCAGAGTGCCGCGGCGTCGGCCTCGCCCGTGCGGATGCGCACCGCATGGTCGAGATTGATCACGAAGATCTTGCCGTCGCCGATCTGGCCGGTCTTTGCAGCGCCGGTGATCGCCTCGATGGTCTTGTCGACCAGGGTGGAAGCGACAGCGACTTCGATCTTGATCTTGGGCAGGAAACTCACGGCGTATTCAGCGCCGCGATAGATTTCCGTATGGCCTTTCTGACGGCCATATCCCTTGACCTCCGTTACCGTGAGGCCGTGAACGCCGATGGCGGTCAGGGCATCACGGACCTCTTCCAGCTTGAATGGCTTGATGATGGCCATAACAATTTTCATGGGTTCGTCCCCGCTTGGGCCCGGTCAGAAGGACCGGGCGTTCTCGACTGAGTGTCACCACGCGAAGAAACTCACTCCACGGGCACAGCCGGGTCCCTATGAATCAAATGCCGTGCCAACGCGGGCCGGAGTCGTTAACAGTTTGTGAATCCGCGAGTTTTCGCCCTGAACGGGCGTGCCGGGCACAGGGGCTGTTTTGCCGCGCCTAAAAGATCGACAGAAATGCCAAAAAGATGGGCACGGCAAACGGCCGACACATTTGTGCCCATCGCGGCGGCAAACCGCAGTGTTCCAGGGGAGGTTTTCGCCGGGCCCCCGGCGTTTTGGGCGGGCTATTGCAGCGCTTCGCCGTGCTGGGTGATGTCGAGGCCCTCGACCTCATGCTCGTGCGACACCCGCAGACCGGCGAGCATGTCGACGATCTTGAGCAGCACGAAGGTCGTTCCGGCGGTCCAGGCCAGCACAACCACCACGCCATAGAGCTGGCTCAGCAGCAGGGAAGCGTTGCCTTCCAACAGTCCGCCGGTGCCGCCGACGGCGGTGGTGGCGAATACGCCCGTCAGCAGGGTTCCGATTAGCCCGCCGATGCCGTGGATGCCGAACACGTCGAGCGTGTCGTCATAGTTGAAGCGATGCTTGAGGCTGGTGCAGGCCCAGAAGCAGATGCCGCCCGCCAGCACGCCGATCACGATCCCATGCCAGGGTTCGACAAAGCCGGAGGCCGGCGTGATGGTACCGAGCCCGGCGACCGCGCCGGAGATCATGCCGAGCACCGACGGCTTGCGCCGCGTCGCCCATTCGATCGCGGTCCATGTCAGCGCGCCGGCGCAGGCGGCCAGATGCGTCGAGAAGATCGCCATCACCGCGCGCGAATTGGCCTGCAAGGCCGAGCCGCCATTGAAGCCGAACCAGCCGACCCACAACAGGCCGGTGCCGATCACCGCAAGCGACAGATCGTGGGGCGCCAGGTTCTCGGTGCCGTAGCCGCGCCGCCGTCCCATCACGAGAGCAGCGACAAGGCCCGCCGTGCCGGCGCTGAGATGCACCACAAGGCCGCCGGCGAAATCGATCGTGCCGGCCTGCGCGAGAAAACCGCCGCCCCAGACCCAGTGCGCGAGCGGAATGTAAACCACCGTGAACCAGCCGATGCAGAACAGCACATAGGACGAGAACCGCATGCGGTCGGCAACCGATCCGGCCACCAGCGCTACGGCGATCACGGCGAAGGTCATCTGGTAGAGAACGAAAAGTGCTTCGGGAATTGTCTTTGCGGCGGGATTGACGCCGTCCATCATCAGGCCGGTCAGCAGCACGCGATCGAACGATCCGATCAATGCGCCGTCGCCGACGAATGTCAGGCTATAACCGTAGAGCACCCAGAGCACGGAGATCAGCGCCACCGCGATCAGGCTCTGCGCCATGGTGGCCAGCACGTTCTTCTTGCGCACCATGCCGGCGTAGAACAGCGCCAGACCGGGAATCGTCATCATCAGAACGAAAGCGGTCGCCGTGATCATCCACGCGGTGTCGGCGGCGTCGATCTTCGTCGTGTCGGCGAAGGCCGGCGTTGCAACAGCAGCAGTCAGGGTGAGCGCCATCGCAAGGCGCATGGCGGCACGCGGCAGTCTCGACATGGTAGCGCCCCCGGCAAGGAGAAGACCTCGCGGTGCCTCGCACCGAAGAGGTCAGTGGTGATGCAATCGAACAATCAAAGCGCGTCGTTGTCGGTTTCGCCGGTGCGGATGCGCACGGCGTTCTCGATCGGCGTGACGAAAACCTTGCCGTCGCCGATCTGGCCGGTGCGTGCACCGGCGGTAATGACCTGCACGGCCTTGTCGGCCATGTCGGAGCCGACCGCGATTTCGATCCGCAGCTTGGGCAGGAAATTCACGATGTATTCCGCGCCCCGGTAGATCTCGGTGTGGCCCTTCTGCCGGCCGAAACCCTTCACCTCGGTCACGGTCATGCCATGCACCCCGATCTCGTTCAGGGCGAGGCGGACCTCTTCAAGCTTGAAGGGTTTGATGATGGCGGTGATCAGCTTCATGATCGCTTTGGTCCCTCGAATGTCGCGCGGCAGCACCTGCGTCTTTACGCGCACCTTGGAGAATCCGCTACCGCTTTGGGCAAAGAGGCGGAAAAATATGCAGCCGCGCCGGAAAAGCGTTGCGGCCCGGAGGGAGCAGTTTGTAGCATCCCTGCCGGGGCGAGGCCGGTGACGTCTGCATCATGCCGCAACATCTGCGGCGGTCCTCGTGCGACCCTGCAACGATGAGGACATGGCATGTCGGGGCGATCTTGGTTTGTGGCTGTCGGCGGCGCGCAGGAAGGCCCTTATTCCGAAGATGAATTTCGCGACCTGATCGCGCGCGGCCATATCCGGCCGGACACCTATGTTTGGGCCGACGGCATGCAGGACTGGAAATATGCCGGCGATATTCCGGGCCTGCTGTCGCCGGGCCGCGCGCCGCCGCCGATGCCGGCCCGAGGCGCGCCGGTGCCGGCGGGGGGCGGGTTGTCCGGCGGCGGATTTTCCGTCGACTTCAGCATCTGGGAGATGCTCGGGCGCGCGCTGGTGTTCGTGATCGGCGTCGTGCTCATCATTCCGGCGCCGTGGGTCGCGACCAGCTTCTACGGCTGGCTGATTTCGCGCGTCCATGTGCCGGGTCGCGGCCAGCTCGGTTTCACCGGGAAACCGCTGGACATCTGGTATGTGTTCATCGGGCTCGCGCTGACAGGCTATCTTGGCAGCGTCACCGGGACGTCCCACCTCGGGGATATTATTGCGCTTCCGCTTCAGGGGTTCCTGTCGTGGCTTCTGGTGCGATGGGTCACGTCCAACATCACGGCGGACGGACAGCCGCTGCGCCTTTCTTTTGAAGGCAGCCCATGGGCCTATATCGGCTGGCATGTCCTGATGGTGGTGTCCTTCATCACCATTATCGGCTGGGCTTGGGTCATCGTCTACTGGATGCGATGGAATTGCGCCAACATCGCCGGCACGCGCCGCGCGATCACGTTCACCGCGAGCGGCGTCGAGGTCTTGTGGCGGACGCTGGTGTTCGCCTTCGGAATGGCGCTGCTCATCCCGATCCCGTGGGTGCTGAGCTGGTACACGCGCTGGTACGTCTCTCAGTTCTCTGCAACGGAGCGCGTGTAATGCTTAACCCGCAGGCTTTTCCTTGCGCTCGCGCAACGAGCCTTCCTGCGCGACGGATGCGACCAGCGTGCCGTCCTGCTTGAAGATCAGCCCGCGGGTCAGGCCGCGGCCATTCTGCGCGCTCGGCGAATCCTGCGCGTAAAGCAGCCATTCGTCGGCGCGGAACGGGCGGTGAAACCACATCGCGTGATCGAGGCTCGCGGGCATCATGCGCCTGTCGAACAGCGTGCGGCCGTAACGCGCCATCGCGGCGTCGAGCAGCGAGAAATCCGATGCGTAAGCCAGCGCGCACAGGTGCAGCGCCGGATCGTCGGGCAATGTCGCCGCAGTACGAATCCAGACATGGATGCGGCCGTCCTCGATCTTCTGGCCGAAATAGCGGCCAAGCTCCACGGGACGCAGTTCGATCGGCCGGTCGGATTCATAGTAGCGCCGGATGAACTCGGGCATCTCCTTGAACAGCGGCTGCTTGGAGACTTCCTCCGCCGTCAGTTTTTCCGGCGGCGGCACGTCCGGCATTTTCTCCTGATGATCGAAGGAGCTTTCTTCCGGCGTATGGAACGACACCATGATCGAAAAAATCGCCTGCCCGTGCTGGATCGCGGTGACGCGCCGTGTCGAATAGCTGCGGCCGTCGCGCAGCCGCTCGACCTCATAGATGATCGGAATCTGCGGATCGCCCGGCAGGATGAAATAGCAATGCAGCGAATGCGGCAGGCGGCCTTCCACCGTGCGGCACGCCGCCACCATCGCCTGGCCGATCACCTGACCGCCGAACACGCGCTGCCAGCTCGTTTTCGGGCTGTTGCCGCGAAACATGTTCACTTCAAGCGGCTCGATATCGAGGATCGAAATCAGATCAATCAGGCTTTTGGACATTCAGGATATTCCGATCTTCGGTATTGGAAGCGGGAGGGTGGTTTCCGGTGGCCGGGAAACCCTGATAGAGAGCGGGAAGCCCACTTTCCGGACCCATTCATAAGGCATATTTCCCTTATGGCCGGGCCGGAGGCAAGGCCGGTCAACGGCAGATCAGGCGAGCCACGTCACGGGGACGTGGAGATGTATCGGGGTTTCATGTCGGCACAACGAAGCATTGTGATCGGGGGAGGCGCATTCGCGGGGCTTGGGCTCGCGCTGGCGCTGCGTCAGGGCCTCGGGCCTGAGATTCCGATTGTGGTCGCCGATCCTGCTTTCGCCATGCGGCCGAGCCGCGACCCGCGGGCCTCCGCCATTGTCGCCGCGTGTCGCAAGCTGTTCATGGCGGTGGGTGTCTGGGACGCGGTGGCGGAAACCGCGCAGCCGATTCTCGACATGGTGGTGACGGATTCGCGGCTTGAAGATGCGACGCGGCCGACCTTCCTCACCTTCGCAGGCGAAGTGGAGCCCGGCGAGCCGTTCGCGCATATGGTGGAAAACCGCCTGCTGATCGATGCGCTGACCGCGCGCGCGGAGGCCGAAGGCATCGAACTGCATCCGCTCGCGGTGTCGTCCTATGACGCGAATGCCGACGGCACCCGCGTCACCTTGAGCGATGGCCGCGTCATCGACGCCAGTCTGCTGGTCGCCGCCGATGGCGCGAAATCGAAACTGCGCGAGCGCGCCAACATTCCGACCTATGGCTGGGATTATGATCAGTCCGGTATCGTGGTCACGGTGGGTCATGAGCGCGATCACGAAGGCCGCGCCGAAGAGCACTTCCTTCCCGCAGGCCCCTTCGCGATCCTGCCGCTCAAGGGCAACCGCGCGTCGCTGGTCTGGACCGAGAGCCGAAGTGAGTCCACGCGCATCGTCGCGCTGCCGGACGATGAATTTCAGGCGGAGCTGGAAAAGCGCTTCGGTCTGCATCTCGGCGAGGTGAAGGCGCTCGACAGGCCGCGCGCGTTTCCGCTCGGCTATTTCGTGGCGCGTTCCTTCATCGCGGATCGTCTCGCGCTGATCGGCGATGCCGCGCATGTGATTCATCCGATTGCCGGGCAGGGACTCAATATGGGTCTCAAGGATGCCGCTGCATTGGCGGAAGTGATCGTGGATGCCGCGCGTCTCGGCATCGATCCGGGGCAGGCCGATGTGCTGGAGCGCTATCAGCGCTGGCGGCGCTTCGACACGGTGGCGATGGGCGTTGCCACCAATTCGCTGAACATGCTGTTCTCGAACAAATCGACGGTGCTGCGCACGGTGCGCGATATCGGCCTCGGTCTGGTCGATCGCCTGCCGCCGCTGAAAAGTGCGTTCATTCGTCAGGCCGCGGGCCTGTCCGGCGAAGTGCCGCGGCTGCTCAAGGGCGAAGCGCTTTAGTTCTCAGCCCTGCTTCGCCAGTTGCTCGCCCATCAGGCGGTGCAGCAGGTTGATCGCCTTGAGCGGGCGGACCATCACCTTGAAATGTGTGATCTGATTGCCGTCGTCGCTGAAAGTGATGATGTCGACCCCGTTGATGGTGATGCCTTCGATCTCGTTCTCGAATTCGAGCACCGCGCCGTTCTTGCTGTGCCATTCGCCGAGATATTTGAAGCCCGGACCGCCGAGCACCGTTCCGGCGCTGGCCAGATATTTGAAGGTGATGTCGCGCCCGCGCTGCGGCGTATGCACGACGGGGCTTTCAAATACTGCATCGGGATGCAGCAGATCCCAGAGCACCTTCTCGTCATGGGATTTGATGTAGTCGTGCCAGCGGTCGAGAGCGGTCGGCATCGGCATCTCCAGTTTGGCGAAACAGGTCCGCGCTCAGTCGAGCTTGCGCGCTTCTTCCGGCAGCATGATCGGAATGCCGTCGCGGATCGGATAGGCGAGCTTGGCGGAGCGTGAGATCAGTTCCTGCCGCGTGCTGTCGAATTCCAGCGGCCCCTTGGTCTGCGGGCACACCAGGATTTCCAGCAGCTTCGGATCGACGCTGTTGGCGGGGCGGTCACTGGTGGTGCTCATTTGGCGCGGCTCCGGACGATCAATGGCGGGCAACAGATAACATAACGCGGCAAAAATCGGGGCGCGCGGATTTATTGCAGCGGCGGGTCGCCGCTGGTCTTTTTCTTGGCGAGATCCATTTCGGTCACCGCAATCAGGATTTCGGCGCGGGTCTTGAGGTCCGGTGCTTCCAGCAAAGCCTGTTTCTCGGCGGGGCCATAGGGCGACATCATCGCCAGCGCGTTGACTAGCGCTTCGTTGGGGGCGCTTTCGATGCCTTCCCAGTCCACCTTGAGATTATTGACCTTGAGGAATTGGGTGAGCGCGTCGAGCACCGCGTCGCGATCCACCTCGTCCTCGCCCTTGCGCGCGGTGAAGTCGTCGGTGAAGGGGCCGTAATCGACCAGGCACTGGCGATAGGGTGTCAGCACGGTCTGTTCTTCCTGCACCCTGAAACGCGCCACGCCGGTGAGTTCGAGGATGTAGCGGCTGTCGCCGGTTTCCGCGAGCTGGGTGATGCGGCCGACGCAGCCGACCTTGAACAGGTTCGGGTGCTCGCTGCTCTGGGAGTGGGTCACGTCCGGCTGGATCATGCCGATCAGGCGATGGCCGTCGCGCAGGGCGTCGTCCACCATCTGCAGGTAGCGCGGCTCGAAAATATTGAGCGGCATCTGGCCGCGCGGCAGCAGCAACGCGCCGGGCAACGGAAACACCGGAATCACTTTCGGCAGGTCCGCGGGCCCCTTGTATTCAGCGTTGATCGGCATCCGCTTCCCTCGTGTCCGGCGTGCGTGTCAGGAGAACAGGATCGTGGACAGGCGCTTGCGTCCGTCCATGGTCGCATCATCGTCCGCGCCCCACGCCTCGAAGAACTGCACGAGTTTTTTGCGCGCGCCATCGTCATCCCACTTGCGGTCGCGCCGGACGATTTCGAGCAGTTGCGTTGTGGCCTCGCCGCGCTTGCCGCTGGCGTTGAGCGCGACGGCAAGATCGAAACGCGCCTGATGGTCGAGCGGATTGGCGGCGACTTTCTGCTCGAGTTCGGTGACGGGACCGAGCGACTTTGCCTGTTCGGCAAGATCAAGCATGGTCTGCACCGCAGACACCGCCGGGTCATTGCGCTTGGATTCCGGCACCATGGCCAGCGTCTGCTTGGCCTGCTCCAGCGCGCCCGCCGTGACATAGCAGCGCGCGAGACCCGCCAGCGCGGCGAGATTGGTGGCGTCGGCCGCCAACACCTCGGCATAGATCGAGGCGGCGGTGGCCGGATCGCCCGCCGCCATGGCGGCTTCCGCCTCGGCCAGAATTTCGGAAACGTCGCCTTCCGGCGCGGGCATGCCCTTGGTGAGCTTGTCGATGAAGGCGGTGATCTGGCTTTCCGGCACCGCGCCCATGAAGCCGTCGGCGGGCTGTCCGCCCACGAAGGCGATGACCGCCGGAATCGACTGAATGCCCATCTGGCCCGGAATCGCCGGATGCTCGTCGATGTTCATCTTGACCAGCTTGACCCTGCCCTTGGCGGCGCGGACCGCCTTTTCGAGGATCGGGGTAAGCTGCTTGCAGGGACCGCACCATGGCGCCCAGAAGTCGATCAGAACCGGCTGGCGCTTGGACTCCTCGATGACGTCCTGCACGAAGGACTGGGTGGTGGTGTCCTTGATGAGGTCGGGCGCCGCTGTCGGTCCGCCGTTCTGTTCGATGATGGTCACTGAATCCTCGCCTGCCGCCTGATGTTATGAAGCTGAGTTTCTAGCACGCTCTGGCCGATTTCCCGCGGTTTCGGACTGCCATGCGGCAAATGGCCGATATGCGGGACGGTGCGTGAGCCGTGCAGAGCCACAGATGGAGCCCTTTTGAGCGATTTTCAATCGGCCTTTCGGGACAAAGGCGCGTGAAAACATCGGTTTGGCCCGAAATGCCGGAACCGGCGGCCCGGCGCAGATTTAAAGTCAGCGCCCTGTTGCAATGCATGCGGGCTTTTGGCATAGGAAGGCCCGGCGGCGCTTTGGCCCGCCGATTTCTCTGTGATGCGGGTGTAGCTCAGGGGTAGAGCACGACCTTGCCAAGGTCGGGGTCGAGGGTTCGAATCCCTTCGCCCGCTCCAGAAATTCCGGATCGAGGCTTTTCGATCGGGAATCTTGGCCAGACACGGTCCGCCAGGCCGATGTCTTGATGACAAGCCGCCGCAAGGCGGCTTTGTCGTTTTCGGCGAATGCCACCCTTACGCGGCCGCAGCTACTCAGCCGCCTGAAATCTTCCTAACATCGTTGCCGCCCGGGAGCGGAAAGGACGATCCGCTCCGGATAAGGCCAACGATCAATAACGTCCATGGGAGGACTTCCATGACGACCAGATTGTCCTGGGCTGCCTTGGCGTGCCTTGCAGCCGGCATGATGTTCGCCGGTGCAGGCGCGCAGGCCAAAGACGTCAAGCTGACCACGACCGACACCATGATTCCGACCGGCGATGCCGGCATCCAGCTTTTTGTGCGCAACAAGCATCCGGCGGGGCAGACGAAGTTCTCGTCCGACAAGATCCTGCTTTATGTCCACGGCGCGACCTATCCTTCGGAGACGGCATTCGACTTGCCGATTCAGGGCAAGTCGATGATGGACCTGATCGCGGCGCGCGGCTTCGACGTCTATCTCGTGGACGTGCGCGGCTATGGCCGCTCGTCCCGTCCGGCGGAAATGAGCCAGCCGCCAGGCGACAACAAGCCGATCGTGCAGACGCGTGTCGCGGCGAAGGATTTCGGCACGGCGGTGGACTACATCCTCAAGAAGCGCGGCGTCTCAAAGATCAACGTGATGGGCTGGTCGTGGGGCACATCGACGGTGGGTCTCTACACCAGCGAGAACAATGCCAAGGTGAATCGCCTTGTGCTTTATGCGCCGCAGTGGATTCGCACCGAGCCGCCACCGGCGGAGCGGCCGAAGCTCGGCGCCTATCGTCTGGTGTCGAAGGATTCCGCCAGGGAGCGCTGGCTGAAGGGCGTGCCGGAGAACAAGAAGGCCGATCTCATTCCGCCCAGCGTGTTCGATGCATGGGCCGATTCCACCTGGGCCACCGATCCGGACGCAAAAACCAAGAACCCCGGCATGCTGCGCGCGCCGAACGGCGTGGTCGAAGACACGCAGCTTTACTGGGGCGCGGGCAAGGCGCTGTACGACCCCGGCAAGATCACGGTGCCGACCTTCGTGCTTCACGCGGAATGGGATGCGGACCTGCCGAGCTATCTGGCGCAGACTTATGTCAAGCAGCTCAAGAACGCGCCTTACTGGCGGATGGTCGAGATCAGCGAGGGCACCCATACGGTGATGATGGAAAAGAACCGCATGCAGTTTTTCCGCGAGCTGATGAACTTCCTGTCCGAGGAAAAACCGCTAGCGCTGAACTGATTGAAACCATCTGGAGCAAAAACAAAAGCCGGGCAAAGCCCGGCTTTTTCACGTGTCATTGTTTGCGGCGCTCAGCCGAGTTGCGCCTCATACGCCTTCAGGTGCGTATAGACGAGACGCAGCAGCGGCACGTTGAGCGCGCCTGTCTTGTTGGTCTCGGCGCGGTGGATCAGATCGCCGATGATCTGGTCAGCCTCGATCCGCGCACTGCCGCGAATGTCGCGCAGCATCGATGCGGTCATCTGCGAGCCGGGCGCGAACAGCATCGTGCCGGTGCGCTCGAGGAATTCCGCGCGCGGCGCATGGCCTGCGGCTTCGGCAACCGAAGCGATCTCCGCACGCAGCCCGCGGATGAAGGGCTCGCCGCCGGGCGAGGCGGTGATCGCACCGGCCGGTGCACGCATCAGCGACGTCGCGCCCGCCAGCGTCGCGAGGAATGTCCATTTCTCATACATGTCCTGCATGATGTCGGCGCTCGCCTTGGCATCGAACATCGCGCCCTGCAGCGTCGCTTCGATGCGCTTGGCGCGGTCACCCTTCGGTGTGCCGCGCTCGCCGAACGACATGGCCTGCATCGGCGACAGGTGATGGATGACGCCTTGCGCATCGAGCATGGAGGCGACCTGGCACTGCCCGCCCATCACGTGATCGATGCCGAATTTCGCATCGAGCACGTCGAGATGCTTCATGCCGTTGAGGAAGGGAATGATCGCCGTGTCGGGGCCGACCGCGGCGGCGAAGGACGAAATCGCGTCGTCGAGATCGTAAGCCTTGCAGCTCAGGATGATGACGTCGAACGGCGTCTTGATGTTCTCGGCCAGCACCGTCGGCGGATTCGGCAGCGTCACGTCGCCGACCGGGCTTTTGATGATCAAGCCGTTCTTTGCCAGCAGTTCGGCGCGCTTCTTGCGCACCAGAAAAGTGACGTCGCGCCCCGCCTGCAACAGCCGGCCGCCGAAATATCCGCCGGTCGCACCGGCACCGATCACGAGAATCCGCATGTCAAAACCACGTCTTGTTGAACGTCAGGATGGGTGCGCGGACCTTGCTCGAATGCATACGCCCGCGCAAGCCGATCTCGCGCGGGCGTGATGCTCGGCAGCTATGCGCTTACCATTTCTCGCCGAAGGGACGGATTTCCATCTCGAAGGTCCAGGCGCTGCGCGGCTGCTGATAGAGCTGCCAGTACGACTCGGCGACGGACGACGGCGGCATCAGGAGGTCCGGATTGTCCAGTGCATTCGGGCCGAGGGCCTCGATGCGGCGCTGGCGCACCCATTCGGTGTCGACGCCGGAATCGATGACGAGATGCGCGACATGGATGTTCTTCGGCCCGAGTTCGCGGGCGATGGATTGCGCCACGGCGCGCAGGCCGAACTTCGCGCTGGCGAACGCCGCGAAGCCCGAGCCGCCGCGCAGGCTGGCGGTGGCCCCGGTGAAGAAGATGTTGCCCTTGCCGCGCGGCACCATCACGCGCGCCGCTTCGCGCCCGGCGAGGAAGCCGGAATAGCAGGCCATCTCCCACACCTTGCGGAAGACGCGCTCGGTGGTGTCGAGGATCGGGAAATTGACGTTGGCGCCGATGTTGAAGATGCAGACGTCCAGTGGCGCGTGCTTGTCGGCGTCGGTGATGAAGGAAATGATTTCATCTTCCTTGCGCGCGTCGAGGGATCGCGCATGGATTTCACCGCCCGCCGCCTCGATCTCCTTCACCAGCGGAGCCAGCTTCTCGCCGTTGCGGCGTCCGGCGAACACCGTAAATCCCTCGGCGGCAAATTTCTTGGCGATCTCGCCGCCGATAAAGTCGCCGGCACCGATCACCGCCGCAGTTGCGTTTCGTTTGGCCAAGAGTGTCTCCTGTCAGGCGGTTGGGCGCGGCGAAGATATTTCCGCCGCGCGTGATTGAAGTCCAGTCTACTTTGAATCGTCTGTGATCAGGCCGCCCACAAGATCCCACGCCTTGCCGTTCCAGCGCTGCAGGTTGAGCTGGGTGTACATCTTGCTGTTGGTGTCGCTGGTGTTGACCACGATGCCGGGCAGGGACATCGGCAGTGCCAATCCTTTGATGTTGCGGGTCTGCTTGAGGATGTTCTCCCGCGACAGGTCGTTGCCGCACTGCTTGAGCAGGGTTTCAAGCATGACGCCCTGATGCAGTCCGGTGAAATAATTGCTGTCGGCGTGATCGGCCCCCGGCATGTATTTTTCCATGAACGCGCGATACTGCCTCACGCCTGCGTCATTGGCCCATTTCGGATCGTCCGGGTCCTTGCGATAGGTCGCGGTCATGATGCCGGTGGAAATATCGAGGCCGGCGGGCGCGAGAACCGCCGAGATCGAGCTTGAAATCAGGTTGGTGATGAACAGCGGTTTCCAGCCGGATTCGTGGGTCTTGCGGATCGCCTGCGCGGCGAACTTCGGCGTTCCCGCAAACAGCAGCACGGTCGCGCCGGAGCTTTTCAGCGAGACGATCTGCGAATCGATGGTCGGCTGGCTGACTTCGTAAGAACTGCTGACGACTTTCTTGTCGAAGGCCTCGCCGAGTTCGGCCTTGAAGCCGTCGATGAAATCCTTTCCGAGATCGTCGTGCTGATAAAGGATCGCAATCTTGGCGTCGGGCATTTCCTTGGCGAGATAGCGCGCATAGGCGCGCGATTCGGTGTCGTAGCTCGGAAGACCCGTGGTGATCATCGGGTATTCCTTGAAATTCGTGAAACGCGTCGCACCGGTCACGATAAAGGCCTGCGGAATTTTTTTGCTGGCGAGATATTTCGCGATGGCCAGATTGCTCGGCGTGCCGAGCGTCGAGAACATAAAGGCGACTTCGTCGCCTTCCACCAGCTTGCGGGTCTGTTCGACCGCCTTCGGCGGACTGTAGGCATCGTCGAGCGCGATCAGGTTGATCTTGCGTCCGTTGATGCCGCCCCTGTCATTGATGGAGCTGACATAGGCGATCAGCGACTTGCCGACTGCGCCCAGCGCCGAGGCCGGGCCGCTGAATGGAAACACCGCGCCGATCTTGATTTCGGTTGCGGTCACGCCGGGCGCATTGTCTGCCATGACGGGTGAGGTCAGTCCGGTCAGCAGCAGGGCTGCAGCCGCCAGAGATGCGGTTTTTCGCAACATCGTTCGTTTTCTCCCGGTGTTTGTAGCCTCGGATCGCGTTCCGTCGGGCCCTTCTTCATTGCGGGAGCAAAGTTCTAATATAGAACTATGATTGTCAATGCGCCAAATGCGCAAAGTGAGCAATTTACGATGCACTGGCCCAGTTTCTGAACCCTCTGTCCTTCTGGGTCTCAAATCAGAATTGACAAATTTACGACCGTTCTGCTGTGGATTGACGGATTTGCCGCTTGCCTGCCGCCCTCGCAAAGGCAGCAGGCCTTAATCAATTCGTTTTCAGGTGGCTGCAAATGCATCGGCAGCCAGCAGTTTGACGTGATCGCGCACATCGCCAGGCCATTCCGCGACAGCGGATTCGAACCGCTTGCGGTCCGCCGCATAAAGCGCGCGCAAGGCATCTTCGTAGTGCGGAAAGTCGCCCGCGATCGCGGTCATGAACCGGTGCAGCGATTCCTGCGCTTCGCGCATGCGGCTTTTGTCCGCACCCGCGCGCCGCGCATCCTCGACCAGCTTGCGGAGCGCGATCGACGCGCCGCCGGATTGCTGTGCCAGCCAGTCCCAGTGCCGTGGCAGCAGGGTCACTTCGCGCGCGACCACGCCGAGTTTCGGGCGGCCCGGGCCGCGCGGCGCGGGCTGGTCTTCAGCCTCGTCGCCTGGAATGGCCATTTGCGCGGCGAGCCGTTTCTGCACGTCCGCAACCGTGCCGCGCAGATCGATTTCGACCGGGCGACTGGTCGTGGCGTCGAAGATCAAAAGCGGAGCGTCCGCATCAGCGGCGGCCTTGATGCCCGCGACGACGTCTAGTGGAGCGCCGCGGCCGAGGCAGGTATGGCCGGAAAAGGCGACGATCTGGGTAGGTTGGGTCATTGGATGGTCTCCGGAATTGATCGGAGATGGATTTACCCGGATAAAAATAGGAAGTCAATATTACCCGGGTAATACTTGCGGCGAAATCGTCTCGACTTCCCGCTGCGCCGCTGTCACGACTCCGGCTCCCGATGTCGAGAGGTCCGGCCGGCATGCTCACAGTCCATCATCTCAACAATTCCCGTTCGCAGCGCGTGCTCTGGCTGCTGGAAGAACTCGGCGTGCCTTACGAGATCGTGCGCTATCAGCGCCTGCCGTCGATGCAAGCGCCGAAGGAATTGCGCGCCATTCATCCGCTCGGAAAATCGCCGGTCATTACCGACAACGGCAATACCATCGCGGAGTCCGGCGCCATCGTCGAATACATCGTCGAGACTTACGGCAACGGCCGGCTGATCCCGCCGCCGAAGACACCGGAGCGCCTTCGCTACACCTACTGGCTGCACTATGCCGAAGGCTCGGCGATGCCGTTGCTGCTGCAGAAGCTGCTGTTCACGCTGGCGCCGAAACGCGCGCCGGCGCTGCTTCGTCCGTTCGTGAAGCCGGTATTCGATACGATGCTGCGCACGCTGGTCGATCCGCAGCTCAGGCAGCACATCGCCTTCTGGGAAGGCGAATTGTCGAAGAGCGAATGGTTCGCGGGCAACGACTTCACCGCGGCCGATATCCAGATGAGCTTTCCGCTGGAAGCTGCATCTGCGCGCGCGGGTCTCGATGAAAATTATCCGAAGGCATGGGCGTGGCTGCAGCGCATCCATGCCTGCCCGGCTTATCAGCGCGCATTGGAAAAGGGCGGGCCATACGAGGTGGGGCGGTAGCGCCTCATCGGATGTCTCGTCATTGCGAGGAGCGTAAGCGACGAAGCAATCCATCTTGGCGATGCAGATGGATTGCTTCGCTGTGCTCGCAATGACGATTTGCGTGTTTCAAAACGGACTCACGTCACCGCCGGAAAACCGAACAGCCGTTGCGGATTGTCGACCAGAATCCGGTTGCGCAGTTTTTCGTCCGGCACCCAGTCGGCGAGCAGATCGAGCAGATCCGCAACGCTCATCATGACGCCCCAGTTGGCGACATGCGGCCAGTCCGATCCCCACACGCAGCGGTCCGGCGCGGCTTCCACCACCTTTTGCGCGAACGGAATCGTGTCGCGATAGGGGGGGCCTTCCACCGTGTTGCGATAGGCGCCGGACAGTCGCACCCATGCGCCGTCGCGTGCCAGCGATACCAGCGTGCGGAAGCCTTCGTTGTTCACCCCGGCCGACGTCGGGAAGTGGCCAATGTGATCGATCAGGAAGGGCACGGGAAGCCTCGATAGGCGCGGCGCGAGTGCGGGCAGTTCACGCGCATCGAGTAGGAACTGCAGATGCCAGCCCATGTCACGGCATAGCGATGCGTAACGCTCGACCTGTTCGAAGCCGATGCCGCCGCCATACAGCACGTTGATGCGCAGGCCGACCACGCCCGCATCCTTCAGCGCATCCTTCTCCGCCTGCGGGCAGTCGAGCGGAATGACGGCGATGCCGCGCAGACGCTGGCGATGCGCGCGCAACGTCTCCACCATCAGGCGGTTGTCGGTGCCGTGCACGCTCACCTGCGTGAGCACGCCGTAGGTCATGCCGGTGGCGTCGAGCATCGCGATGTAGTCGCGCGCGCTTGCGGCCGGCGGCGTATAGGAGCGGCCATCCACGAACGGATAATCCGGCGGCAGTCCGATGACATGGCAGTGCGTATCCACCGCGCCGCGCGGCACGGTGAACCGCGAGGGCAGATGCTGGGTGGGCTGAGGCCCCGGACATGCCGGAGCCTCCTTTGGGTTGATGTGTGTCTCAGGCATCGGCGTGCAGAATCCGGCCGCGGGTTTCGGGAAGGGCGTAAGCCGCGAGGAAGAACAGCGCGTAGGCCGCAACCGCGAAGATACAGATCGCGTTTCCGAGCGTGGTCGATGTCGAGAGCCAGCCGACCAGGAACGGAAACAGCGCGCCGATGCCGCGTCCGAAGTTGTAGCAGAAGCCCTGTCCTGAGCCGCGCAACCGGGTCGGATAAAGTTCGGTCAGGAACGCGCCCATGCCCGAGAAATAACCCGACGCGAAGAAGCCGAGCGGGAAGCCGAGCAGCCACAGCACGTCATTGGTCAGCGTCACCTGTGTGTAGACCAGGATCAGTGCGATGGCGCCGAGCGAGAAGATCAGGAACAGGTTGCGCCGTCCGATGCGGTCAGCCAGCCACGCGCCGACAAGATAGCCGATGAACGATCCGATGATCAGCGTGGCGAGATAGCCGGTGGAGCCGACGATCGACAGCTTGCGCTCGGTGGTGAGGAAACGCGGCACCCAGAAGGTAATCGCGTAATAGCCGCCCTGACAGCCGGTCGCCGCCAGCGAAGCGAGGATGGTGGTCTTGGCGATGGCGGGCGAGAAGATTTCCCAAAGCGACGGGCGGTCGCCCGCAGCCTTCTGCTTCGCCAGCGTTTCGGCGGCGATCTTCGGTTCTTCCACATAGCGGCGCAGGAAGAACACCAGAAGCGCGGGCAGCGCGCCGATCGCGAACATCCAGCGCCATGCCTGTTCGGCGGGAAGGATCGAGAACATCACGGCCTGCGACAGCACGGCGAGACCCCAGCCCACGGCCCATCCGGCCTGGACAGAGCCGACGGCGCGCCCGCGATACTGCGCGCGGATGACTTCGCCCATCAGCACCGCGCCCGCCGCCCATTCGCCGCCGAAACCGAGGCCGAGCAGCGCGCGCGCAATGAGAAGCTGATCGAAGTTCTGCGCGAAGGCGCAGACCAGTGAGAAGAACGAGAACCAGATGATGGTGATCTGCAGGGTGCGCACGCGGCCGATCCGGTCGCACAGATAGCCGGCGAGCCAGCCGCCGATGGCGGAGGCGAGCAGCGTCACCGTTCCGGCGAGGCCCGCCGTGCCTGCGTCGACCTTCCACAGAGTGATGATGGTGCCGATCACCAGCGGGTAGATCATGAAGTCCATGCCGTCGAGCGTCCAGCCCGCGAAACAGGCCCAGAACGTGCGCCGCTCCGGCGCATTCATGTCGCGATAGAACGCCGAAAGGCTGGTGTCCTCGATTTTTGCGACGTCGATCGCGTCGTGCGTACTCATCGTTCTTCCCCACATTGCGGCGTGTGTAAGCCCCGTCCGTGCCGCATCTCGCGGGGCGTTTTGTCGCGCGGCAATTTACGCCGTTGTTTTGGCGTGTCACCAGACAAATGCAAGGACGTTCGAGCCGTTCTAGTAACCGGCCGCTTCCGCGCCGCGGGTGCGGGGATCCGGCGCGCCGAACAGGCCGTCCGGCGTCACCGCGATGGAATTGGCCGAAGTCTGTCCGAGCGGCGCGATCACGCGATGTCCCCTTGCGCGCAGTGCAGCAAGCGTTGCGTCCGGGAATCCGCGTTCGACGCGAACCTCGTCCGGAAGCCATTGATGATGCAGCCGCGGGACGGAGACTGCAGCCGCGATGTTCATGTCGAAATCGATCGCATTGAGGATCACCTGCAGCACCGCGGAAATGATCCGGCTGCCGCCGGGCGAACCGGTGACAAGAACCGGCTTGCCGTCCTTCAGCACGATGGTGGGCGACATCGACGACAGCGGACGCTTGCCCGGACCGGGCAGGTTGGCCTCGAAGCCGACAAGGCCGTAGGCATTGGACGCGCCGGGCGCGGCGGTGAAATCGTCAAGCTCGTTGTTGAGCAGCACGCCGGTGCCGTCCGCGACCAGCCCGACGCCATAGCTGAAGTTCAATGTGTAGGTATTGCTGACGGCGTTGCCGTCCTTGTCCACCACGGAGAAATGCGTGGTGTTGCTGCCCTCGCGCGGCGGCTTCACCGAGGTGACATCGCTCCAGGGTGTGGCCCTGGCGATATCGATGATGGCGCGCTGCCGCGCGGCATAATCCTTCGCGAGCAATTGCTGCATCGGCGCGCTGACGAAGGCGGGATCGCCGAGATAGCGCGCGCGATCGGCATAGGCGCGCTTCATCGCCTCGATGGTCAGGTGCAGGACATCCACCGAGCCCGCACCCATGTCGCGCAGCTTGTAGCCCTCCAGAATATTCAGCGTTTCGATCAGCACCGTGCCGCCGGAAGAGGGCAGCGGCATCGCGACAATGTCGAAGCCGCGATACGTGCCGCGCACCGGCGCGCGGATCACCGGCCGATAAGCCTTGAGATCATCGCGCGTGATGAGGCCGCCGGCGTTGCGGATGCCGGCAGCGAGCTTATCCGCCACCGGTCCGTCGTAGAAACCGTTCGCGCCCTGTGCGGCGATGGCTTCAAGGGTCGCGGCGAGATCGCGCTGCATCAGCCGGTCGCCACCTTGCAGCGGCGTGCCGTCGGGCCGCGAAAAGACCTTCATGCTCGACGGCCATGCCTTGAGCCGCTGATACAATTCCGGCAGCGTGTCGGCGATATCGTCGGCGATCACAAAACCGTCACGCGCGAGGCCGATGGCGGGGGCGATCAGGTCTGCAAGCTTGAACTTGCCGGAGCCATATTTTTCCAGCGCGAGGGCAAGCCCCGCGACCGTTCCGGGCACGCCGATGCCAAGTGCCTGATCGCGCGACTTCTTCGCGTCCGGCTTGCCGTCCTCACCGAGAAACATGTCGCGCGTGGCGGCGGCCGGTGCGCTTTCGCGATAATCGACGGCGATATTCTCGCTGCTGTTCGCCAGATGAATCATCATGAAGCCGCCGCCGCCGAGATTGCCCGCGCGCGGATAGGTGACAGCCATCGCAAATCCGGTGGCGACGGCCGCATCGACCGCGT
Organism: Afipia sp.; assembly: GCA_017308575.1. GTDB lineage: Bacteria > Pseudomonadota > Alphaproteobacteria > Rhizobiales > Xanthobacteraceae > Afipia. The sequence continues at coordinate 356,600 of JAFKEQ010000001.1, read as the reverse complement.
TGCCGCCGCGCGCCAGGACGTCGCGCCCGATCTGCGCCGCGATCTTCTCCTGCGCGACGACCATGCCGTGTTTGGCGGCCACCGGGCGCATGCTGTCGACCGCAGGCGGCGCGTAATATCCAAGCCGCGAATCCTGTGCGACGGCGCACGGTCCAGCGAGCATGGTTGCGGCAATAAGAGCGAGTGCGAGCGCTTTGCGTCTGGTCATCAGGATCATAAGTTTCTCCGGCACATCGCAGCTTGCCAAAAACGCGATAGCAATTGAAGGCCCGCGCGATATGGTTGCGCGGCAACGACAGATCGTCGTCCTTTTGATTCGGCAGGAATTTTGATCATGGCTCAAGCCATTCCGGCGCATGACAGTCACGCGGATGACATGCCGCGGACATATCCCTCGCGCGGGGCGGTGGTAAGCTGGATTTTTTTCGACTGGGCGGCGCAGCCTTATTTCACGCTGATCACCACCTTCGTGTTCGCGCCCTACTTTGCCTCCCGTGTGGCGTCCGATCCGGTGGCGGGCCAGTCAAGCTGGGGCTATGCGACCGCCGCTGCGGGTCTTGTCATCGCAATCCTGTCGCCGGTGCTCGGCGCCATCGCAGACGCCGGCGGCCGCCGCAAGCCGTGGATCGCGGTGTTCGGCGCGCTGCTCGTGATCGGCTCGTCGCTGATGTGGATCGGCAAGCCCGGCGATCCCTCGATCATCTTTCCGCTTCTGGTGGCTTATGGCATCGCGACCGTCGGCGTCGAATTCGCGACGGTCTTCAACAATGCGATGATGCCGACGCTGGTGCCGCCGGACCGCATCGGGCGACTCTCCGGCACCGGATGGGCGGTGGGCTATATCGGCGGAATTATCAGCCTGGTCCTCGTGCTTGGTTTCATGGCGGCGAATCCGGCGACGGGCAAAACCCTGTTCGGCCTCACGCCGATCTTCGGTCTCGATCCATCGACCTTCGAGGGCGACCGTTTCACCGGTCCGCTCACCGCGATCTGGTTCGTGATCTTCGTGCTGCCGATGTTCCTGTTCACGCCCGACCATGCGGCGAAGGCGCCTGCGCGCGGTGCGATCCGCGAAGGCCTGCGTGAACTGAAAGAGACGCTGGCGCGATTGCCGGCGACGCCGTTCATGCTGCCGTTTCTGATCGCGAACATGATCTATATGGATGGTCTTGTGTCGCTGTTCGCGTTCGGCGGCATCTATGCCGCGGGCACATTCGGCTGGCATACGATCCAGATCGGCACGTTCGGAATCCTGCTGGCGATTTCCGGCACCATCGGCGCGTGGCTCGGTGGGCGGCTCGACGACAGGATCGGACCGAAAGCCGTTGTCACGGGCAGTCTCATCATTCTTCTGGGCGCGATCGCCGCGATCCTGATGATCGATCGCGATGCGATCTTCTTCGTTCCGGTGACGCCGCCGTCGCCCGATGGCGGTCTGTTCGCCGCGCCTGCGGAAAAAGCCTATCTTGCGCTGGGCTTCCTGATCGGCATGGCGGCAGGACCGCTGCAGGCCGCGTCGCGCACCATGCTGATCCGGCTCGCGCCGAAAGAACGCATCACGCAATGCTTCGGACTGTTCGCGCTGACCGGCAAGGTCACGTCGTTCTTCGGACCGTTGCTGATCGGTCTCGTGACCGATGCATCGAACAGCCAGAAGGCCGGGATGGCCGTTCTGGTCGTGTTCTTCGCAGCCGGTCTCGTTCTGCTGAGCCGGGTGAAAGCGGACGCCGTGCGGGCGCGGCCGCTCTAGAGTCGTTCACCGCTTCATGGAAACGATGAACGACTCGAGGTCTTTATTTTAACGCGTTTTCTTCACGCGAACCGGATTCCACTTCGCTCGAAAACGCTCTCGTCAGTGCTTGAAGTGCCGTGTACCGGTGAACACCATGGCGATGCCATGGGCGTCCGCCGCTTCGATCACTTCATTGTCGCGCATCGAACCGCCGGGCTGCACCACGGCGGTGGCACCGGCTTCGATCGCGACCAGCAAACCGTCGGCGAACGGGAAGAACGCGTCGGATGCCACCACCGAGCCCTTGGTGAGCGGGGCTGCGAGCTTCAATTCCTTCGCGGCGTCCTCGGCCTTGCGCGCGGCGATGCGCGCGGAATCGACACGGCTCATCTGCCCCGCGCCGATGCCGACGGTGGCGAGGTCCTTCGCATAGATGATGGTGTTGGACTTCACATGTTTGGCGACGCGGAACGCGAAACGCAGATCGTTCAGTTCGGCGTCGGTCGGCGCACGCTTGGTCACGGTCCGGAATGTCATGTCGTCGACCACGGCATTGTCGCGTGACTGCACCAGAAGGCCACCGGCGACGGTCTTCGCGGTCAGTCCCGTCGCGCGCGGATCGGGCAGGCCGCCCGCCAGCAGCAGGCGCAGGTTCTTGCGCTTGCCGATGATGGCGATGGCTTCATCTGTCGCGTCCGGCGCGATGATGACTTCGGTAAAGATGCCCGCGACGGCGTTGGCCGCGTCCGCATCGAGCGTGCGGTTGAAGGCGATGATGCCGCCATAGGCCGAGGTCGAATCGCAGGCCAGCGCCTTGCGATAGGCCTCCGCGAGATCCGTGCCCTCCGCGACGCCGCAGGGATTGGCGTGCTTGACGATGACGCAGGCGGCGGTGCGCCGGGCATCGAATTCCGCAACGGCCTCATAAGCCGCGTCGGTGTCGTTGATGTTGTTGTAGGACAGTTCCTTGCCCTGAAGCTGCCGCGCGGTGGCGACACCGGCGCGCCGGTCCGGCGTCTTGTAGAACGACGCCTGCTGATGCGGATTCTCGCCGTAGCGCAGTGCCTGGATCAGCTTGCCGCCGAAGGCGCGGAAGTCCGGCGCATCGATGGAAAGCTGCCCCGCGAACCAGTTCGAGATCGCGGCATCGTAGGCGGCGGTGCGCGCATAGGCCTTCTGCGCGAGGCGCTTGCGCAGGGTGAGCGTGGTCGCGCCGTTATGCGCGGCGAGTTCATCAAGAACGGATTGATAGTCGGACGGTTCGACCACCACGGCGACATCGTGATGGTTCTTCGCCGCGGCGCGGATCATCGCCGGTCCGCCGATGTCGATGTTCTCGATGCAGTCGTCCTCGGATGCGCCTTTGTCGACGGTGGCTTCGAACGGATAGAGATTGACCACCAGAAGATCGATCGGCGCGATGCCGTGATCCTTCATGCTGCGGGCATGATCGGCATTGTCGCGGATCGCCAGCAGGCCGCCGTGCACATTCGGATGCAGAGTCTTGACGCGGCCGTCCATCATTTCGGGAAAGCCGGTGAGGTCGGAGACGTCGCGGACCTCCAGACCGGCGTCGGCGATTGCGCGTGCCGTGCCGCCGGTAGAGACGAGTTCGATGCCCTTGTCCTTGAGCGCGCGGGCGAAATCGATCAGGCCCGACTTGTCGGAAACCGAGAGCAGTGCACGCGCAACGCGGCGCGGATGGTCAGCCATAAGAGAATTTTCCTGTGCGGATGGATACCGTTGCTGTCGCCCGGTAGCATGGTTTTCTCCCCGGCAAAACCTCCAATCCACCGTCTTTTCGCAGCAAAAACTGCAGTTTTCTGCAGGTCGAAGCCGCGGATTGGTGAACGCGGCCTTAAAGCGGCAATTCCGGCTCGCGCCGGGCATCGCGGCGGGCGCTGGTCACGGCAGGCGATGCGGAGGAGCGGGTAAAACTCCAGCGAATGCTTGGGACGTCCTTGCGATTCTGCCGGATCACGATCTGCGCGGTGCGGCGCGGCCCGTCCGAACCTGCGAGAAACACGCTGTCTTCGAGATCCACCTTGTCGCTCAGCGCCTCGAAGGTCCACACATCGCGGTTGGGCAGCACCAGCATCACGCCATGGGCATCGGACAGGCGGCTCGCCTTCACCGAGGGATGCAGATGGAAGCGCAGCGCGTAATCGTCGGGCTTGTTGCGGGTCGAGGCGCTGGATGCGTTCAGCAGCGTGTCCTCGCCCTCCAGCCGCATGCCGTCGTTGGACAGCATGACCGTGCGCTGATGCACCACGCCCAAGGCGCGCGCATAGGCATCGTGGCTCGCGGTCAGCATGATTCCGTCTTCGGTCGCTTCGCGGAATGCGCTGACGTTTGAGGGGCCGCTGACAACGGGTGCGCCCCGCAGCATGCGTTTCATCGCCGGACGTTCGATGAACTGGCATGACGATGTGTCGTGGCAGATCAGGGTCGAATGTGCCGCCGTGCTGCGCGCGAAGGCGCGCCAGTTGTCGCGGCCGGTGGAAGGAATGCCGCAATTGACGATGATGCGGCTGGTGCCGGACGACAGTTCGAACGACAGACACCCGGCATGCGCATCCTGACTCACCGATGGCGGCGGCGGCGCGCCGGTGTCCATGATGAGGGCGGTGGTTCCGGCGTCGAGGCGCTGGAAGCCCGAATGCGGCATGCTCGACATCGGCGTGCCGTGGGTGTCGTCGTAGGCGAGCAGCGTGGCGAGCAGGCCCGACGGCGCGCTGCTCATGCCGTTGAACAGGGCGATGCTGCCGTCGCCGTGACGGAAGAAGCGCAGCATCGGCATCATGCGGTCGATGGCGTTGAGCAGCGCATTCGGCGGCGCGATGTTGCGCGCGGAATAGGTCTGCCGCAGCGGCAGCAGGTCGGGCAGCAATTCGATCAGCGCGCCGGGATTGCGCGAGATGTGACCGCCATCGGGCAGCAACTGCCGCGTCAATTCTTCCGACAGTTTGCGCGAGGACGAGCGGATGTGCTTCGCCTGATTGGCGAGACAGAGCGAGGCGTAGCACAGCGCGATCAGCACCTGCAGGCGCGGCACGCCGTCGGGAATGTCCACCATCGTATAGCGCAGGTAGCGGATCTCGCGGGTCAGGCTGCGCAGGAAGCGGCGATAGAATTTTCCGTCGGCGTCGTTCAGCACCAGCGGCGCCTGCGAGAGCAGCGAGATCACGCGCCGCGCCAGCACGTCGGCGCGCCAGCCGGTGCCGCCCTTGCGGATCGGTTTTGAAATCCAGTCGTCGATCAGCGAGCGCGCGTTGGCGCGGGTGATGGCGGAATCCGCGGCGCGCAGATGGCGCAGCCAGCCGAAGCCGAGCAGGCTGGCTTCCCAGTCCTCCGACGGCGGATCGAGTTCGAAGATCGATCGTCCATGCGAGGTGACGATCTTGCCTGCGAACACGAAGCGGCCCGCATAGATTTCGGACGCGCGCGTGGCGTCCACGGTGCGCAGATCGTTCGGCGCGATCAGCAGGCGGTCAGTGCGGCCGGGCCAGAAGCGTGACAGCGCAACGGATTGTCCGCTGGCGCGCGCCAGAACGGTTCTGGCGGCGCGGCCCAGCAGGAGCGACGAGATGCCTCTTCGATGCGCGACCGCCACTTCCGCACTGTCCCCCATCACGCTGGCTGAGATGGCATCAATGGCCGCAGCCGAACGTGGTCGCTGTCCACAAACCGGGCGATTCCATCCCGACAGTCGTCAGCCGCGCCGAAGCGCCGCATGAGAGAATCCCCCGCGCATCCTTGTAGTCTGGAAACGATGATAAAACACCCCATTGACGCAGGCATGGGGATAGAAAGCGGCAAAGCGGTCCGGCGCGAATCACCCGTGCGGGTGAATTGTGCGAATCAGGACTTGATGAGCCGCGCGGCGTAAAAGCCGTCGAGGCCGCCGAGGCGCGGATCGGCGTGCGCTAAATGAGAAGGTAGCGTGCGGATGTCGCCGTCCCGGTTGAGGATTTCATCAAGGCCCGCCACCTCGTCGCGACCGACCGGAGACCGGCGCAGCCCGGTTTCGGATGCAAGCAATGCGGCGATGGTCTCTTCGCCTTCTTCCGGTTCCAGCGAGCAGGTGCAGTAAACCAGCGTTCCGCCGGGCTTGAGCAGGCTGACAGCCCTTTGCAGCAGGCGTTTTTGCAACGCCGTGAGCGCGACGAGATCGTCTTCCTGTTTCAGCCATGCGACATCGGGATGACGCCGCACGGTCCCGGTGGCGGAGCACGGCGCATCGACCAGAATGCCGTCGAACAGTTCGCCACCCGGCTGCCATTCGGCGGCGTCGGTCACCACGGTGTTCGCCGCAAGATTGAGTCGGGAAAGATTGTCCTTCAGACGTGCGATGCGATTGGCGGAGCGGTCCACCGCCGTCACATGCGCACCGCCGTGGACAAGCTGCGCGGTCTTGCCGCCGGGCGCGGCGCACAGATCGGCGATGGTCTTGTCTTTTACGTCACCGAAAAGGCGCGCGGGAATCGCGGCGGCTGCGTCCTGCACCCACCACTGACCGTCGTCGAAGCCAGGCAGCATGGTCACCGAACCGTGCAGCAGCGTGCGCACCGATCCGGTTGGCAGCACTTCGCCATGCAGGCGCGTTGCCCATTCCTGCGGGTCCGATTTCACGGTGAGATCCAGCGCAGGCTCGACGGCCAGCGCGGCGGTCATGACGCGCGCGGTGTCTTCGCCGTAAGCCTTGACCCAGCGCGCCGCAAGCCATGGCGGCAGGTCGAGCATTTCCGATTTCACCTCGTCGATCAGCGGCTGGCCTTCACGTGCGCAACGCCGCAGCACGGCATTGACGAGGCCGGCATATTTCGCCGCGCGGCGGTCCGCCTGCACGAGCCGCACCGACAGATCGACGGCGGCGTGATCCGGCACATCCATCCAGAGAATCTGCGCGGCGCCGATCAGCAGCGCGCTTTGCGCGCGCGGCGCATCGCTCGGAATGCCACGATCGAGCAGGCGCGAGAGCAGGTGACCGAGGGTGCCGAGCCGCCGCAGGATGGTCGCCACCAGACGGCGCATCAGCGCACGGTCGCGGTCCGACAATGTCTTGAGGCCCGGATGCGCGCCCGCGCCGTCGAGCTGATCGTCAAGCATGCGATGCTTGTGCAGCACGCCGTCCAGAATATCGGCCGCGATCCGGCGCGCGGCGAGGCCGGGGACCTCGGTCGGCGGGGCAAATCTGGTGGAGGGCATGCAAAAAACTTTACTGACGGGAGAACACATGATGCGGCGGTGGTGCGCCGCTTCGCGGGATCGGAGAGATGGCACGGGAATATGCCAAATGTAAGAATCCCGTGGCCGGGGTCATGACATTGCAGGGCTTGACGCGGAGCGCCATCTTTCCTTTGTGAATGAATAAACCTAACCAGCGAGCCACCGCGATGAGCGACGACAAGACACCTGATTCCTCACCCGCGCCCGATTCTTCACCTGCGCAAGAGGCTCCGCGCAAACCGTTGCCGCCGCAGGCCCAGCGTGCGCTGGCTGAAGCCGAGGAGCGGCGGCTCAAGGCGGCGCAGGACAAACACGCTGTCCTGCCGAAGGAAATTCAGGGCCCCAAGGGGCCGGAGCCGACGCGCTACGGCGACTGGGAAGTCAAAGGAATCGCGTCGGATTTCTGAGCTTACGTAGAATCCCTGTCCGTAACCGGCGCGCCTTGCGCAAATAGGATCATTTGCCTTAAGATCGGCTTATGTTCCTAGATCGTTCCCTTCGACACCGATCGTTCGACCGGACTCCGGCCCTACCGCTCTGGCTGCTGGGATTTGTCTTTGTTGCAGGGCTGGCCATGGGAACGCTGATCCCGGCGCGCGGTCATTTTCCCGGACCGCAAACCACGATTTCAACGGTGCCGGCTGCGCCGCCGTCGCCACCAGCGCAGACCTGGAGCCGCGAGGGCAATACAATCGTGCGCCACGCCATTGAAGTGGTGCGCGTGATCGACGGCGACACGTTCGAGGCGCGGGTGCATCTGTGGCCCGGACTGGACATGACCACGCGCGTGCGCTTGCGTGGCATCGATGCGCCGGAAACGAATGCCGCCTGCGCCGACGAGGCGCGCATGGCGAGCGCGGCAACGGACGCCCTGCGCGCACAACTCGCGGACGGCGACGTGACGATCTTCAATATCGGTCCCGACAAATACAACGGCCGCGTGGTCGCAGATGCCGCGACACGGCGCACGCCGAGCATCTCGCAAGCCTTGCTCACGGCTGGCCATGCGCGGGCCTATCAGGGTGGCAGACGAGGTGGATGGTGCCGAGCTGCGGTTCAGGCGGAATGACTTTCTCATCGTCCCGGCCTGCGCCGGGACGATGCCAATATGAAAAAGCCGCGTCGTTAGGCGGCTTTTTCATCCTAGAATTTTTTGCATCGATCAGCGCGCGGTGACCACCACCTGCGTGCCGACCGAGACGCGGTCAAACAGATCGCTGATGTCCTGATTGTACATACGCACGCAGCCATAGGAGACATAGCCGCCGACCGAGTTCGGCCGGTTGGTGCCGTGGATGGCGTACTCGCCGCCGGCGAGCGTCATCGCCGCGACGCCCATTGGATTGGCGGGCGAGCCGCCGGGAATGACATCGGGAATGCTCGGATTGTCGCGCTTCACGTCCGCGGGCGGTGACCATGCGGGCTGGCGATACTTGCCGTCGATGCGCGTGGTGCCCGCCCACTGCTTGCCGGCCTTGCCGACGCCGACCGGATAACGCAGCGCGTGGCCTTCGCCGAGAATGAGATAGAGTTTGCGCTCATGGGTCTTCACCACGATGGTGCCCGGCGCGTAGCCGTTCGGGGACGCGACCAGTGACGGCGCGGCGCTCGCGGTGGTGCCGGAAACGCCGATCGCCAGCGTGGCTGCCAGGGCCATCGTGAATTTACGCAACATCGTTGTCTCCCGTTCGTCGCAGGTCCGGCGGATGCGCCCTAAAAAGAAAATTACCGCGGCAAAGTAAATGCCCGGAAAACAACACCGCCGCTCAAAAGCCGTCCCAAAGCGCTCCGGCGGCTGACATTTTTGTGAGGTCACGGAAAGCTGTCGCGCAGGATCGAGATGTTCCACTCGGTCCCGCGAAAGCGGAGATGATCGCGGCCTGATGTAATGCGAACGACATGCAGGCGGGTAAAAAATGCCGCGCGCGGCAACATCGTTCCTCCTCTGTGACATGCGGTGATGGGCGCGGGGTTGAAAACGTCTTTTGCTTCAAGGCGACGGATGCGGGCCGTCGCTGGCATGCAGCTTGCGTGGTCGCGGATCAATATGGACCGACGGGATATCCGCCCATGCGCATCGATGCAGGACCGTATCTTTATCAGCAGGCCGTTCCGGTGAAGGACGCGAAGCAGGTTTTTCCCGCCGCCATGTCCTCCGCCGGCGCAGCGACTGATGCATCGTCATCCGGCGTGACCACGACGGATTTCACCGGCATGACGCGCCAGCAGCTGTTCGACTGGATGAACGGCCAGATCAAATCCGGCGCGATGTCCCTGGATGAAAGTTCGTCGTTTCTCGGGATGACGGTCAAGATCGATACGCGGACCATGCAGCCGGTGGATATGGCGAGCGATACCACGCCGGTGAATTTCATGGATCGCGCCAGAGGCGGCATTGCCGGTGCGCTGTCGCGCGGCGATCAGGAAGGCGCCGCACGATTGCAGGCCGCGCTGGAGACGATGCAGCGCTATCAGGGGCAGGTCACGGGCGTGGATCTTATGGCGTGACAACCATGTAACGGGCCGGGACCTTGTCCCCGGCATTAAGGCCGCGACCTCGATCCGCACACAGCCGTTGCGCCAGCCTCCGTTGCACGCCAAGCTGTCATGATCGTCACGGAAGCCGGGATCGCGGCTATCCGGTGAACATCGGCTCGCAGCATGACGCCAAGGGCAAGGAGACCGGTCATGTTCTCGCATTTCATTGTTTCGGCCGTGACCCGCCGCCTGCCCCGCGTCTTCATCGCAGGTGTCGCGGCGGCATGTTTCGCCGTCCCGTTGGCGCAGGCCGAGGTCAAACCCTGGGCCGCGGACTTTCGCGGCGAGCAGGTCCCGGTCAGCGATGGCACGCAATATGTTCGCGTGGGCGGCACCGGTCCCGCCATCGTGCTGCTGCATGGCTTCGGCGACACCGGCGACATGTGGCAGCCGCTCGCTGATGTCCTGAAGAAGGATCACACAGTCGTCGTCCCCGACCTGCGCGGCATGGGCCTCTCGTCCCACCCTGAAGGCGGCTATGAGAAGGTCGCGCAGGCGCGCGATCTCGCCGCGATCCTCGACCGATTGGGAATCAAGGATGCGGCGCTGGTCACCCACGATATCGGCAACATGGTCGGTTATGCCTTCGCTGTGCAGTATCCGTCACGCACCACGCGATGGGTGGCGATGGATGCACCATTACCTGGCCTTGGCCATTGGAACGACCTGTTCAAGGATCCGAGGGTCTGGCATTTCAACTTCCGCGGTCCCGATGTCGAGCGTCTGGTGGCCGGACGCGAGCGCATCCTGCTGGATCGCTTCTACAATGACCTGTCCGCAACCCCGGCGCGGATCGACGAACAGACTCGCGATCATTATGCAGCCCTCTATGCGCGGCCCGGCGCGATCCACAACGCGCTCGGCGGCCAGTTCGCGGCTTTCGCGCAGGATGCCGCCGACAATCAGAAGCTGCTTGCGGAGAAGGGCAAGTTGACCATGCCGGTGCTTGCGATCGGCGGCGATCATTCGTTCGGCGACGCGTTTGCCGGCGAGATCGGTTTTGCGGCCAATAATGTGCGCGGCGCCGTGATCGCCAATTCCGGCCACTGGATCATGGAAGAACAGCCCGATCAGGCGATTGCAGTGATCCTGCCGTTTCTTCGCGCCAAATAAACGAGGCACACCTGAAAACAATGAGGGCCCGTATCGGACGATACGGGCCCTCATTGCTGTTGATGCGCCGGATTGTCCGGAGAACTGAAAATCTCAGGCGCCGGGTTTCTTGTTCTGCCGGTTGCTGACGAGATCGTCGACCACCATCGGATCGGCGAGCGTCGAGGTGTCGCCGAGGCTCGACGGTTCGTCCTCCGCGATCTTGCGCAGAATGCGGCGCATGATCTTGCCCGATCGCGTTTTCGGCAGGCCGGGCGCGAACTGGATCAGGTCGGGGGAGGCGATCGGACCGATGTCCTTGCGTACCCACGCCACCAGTTCCTTGCGCAGCATCTCGGTCGGCTCGACGCCGCTCATCAGCGTGACATAGGCATAGATGCCCTGGCCCTTGATGTCGTGCGGATAGCCGACAACGGCGGCTTCCGACACCGCATCATGCGCCACCAGCGAGCTTTCGACTTCGGCGGTGCCCATGCGGTGACCCGACACGTTGATCACGTCGTCGACGCGGCCGGTGATCCAGTAATAGCCGTCGGCGTCGCGGCGGCATCCGTCGCCGGTGAAGTACTTGTTTTTGTAAGTCGAGAAGTACGTCTGTTCGAAGCGCGCATGGTCGCCGTAGACGGTGCGCATCTGGCCCGGCCATGACTTCGCAAGACAAAGATTGCCCTGCGCCTCGCCCTCCAGAACCTTGCCGTCGGCATCGACGATCTCGGGAACGACGCCGAAGAACGGCTTGGTCGCCGAGCCCGGCTTCTGCGCGATGGCGCCGGGCAACGGCGAGATCAGAATGCCGCCGGTTTCGGTCTGCCACCATGTATCGACGATCGGGCAGCGGTCGTCTCCGACGACGCGGTGATACCATTCCCACGCTTCGGGATTGATCGGCTCGCCGACCGAACCCAGGAGACGCAAGCTTGCGCGCGAGGTCTTCTTCACCGGTTCGTCGCCGCTCTGCATCAGTGCGCGGATTGCGGTGGGCGCAGTGTAGAAGATGTTGACCTTGTGCTTGTCGATCACGTTCCAGAACCGGGAATTGTCCGGATAGTTCGGAACGCCTTCGAACATCAGCGTGGTCGCGCCGTTGGCGAGCGGACCGTAGAGAATGTAGCTGTGGCCGGTGACCCAGCCGACGTCGGCGGTGCACCAGTAGATGTCGCCGTCGTGATAGTCGAACACATATTGATGGGTGATCGACGCGAAGGTGAGATAGCCGCCGGTGGTGTGCAGCACGCCCTTCGGCGTGCCGGTCGAGCCCGATGTGTAGAGAATGAACAGCGGGTCTTCCGCATTCATCGGCTCGGCGGGGCAGTCGGTGTCCACCATGGCGGCGGCTTCGTGATGCCAGACGTCGCGCACGGGGTCCATATTGATCGCGCCGCCGGTGCGCTTGACCACGATCACCCAGTCGACGCCGCCGGTCTTGGCGATGGCGGCATCGACATTGGCCTTCAGCGGCACCTTCTTGCCGCCGCGCAGGCCTTCGTCTGCGGTGATGACGACCTTGGACTTGCAGTCGGTGATGCGCTGCGCCAGCGAGTCCGGCGAGAAGCCGCCGAACACCACCGAATGAATCGCACCGATCCGCGCGCAAGCCAGCATGGCGTAGGCCGCTTCCGGAATCATCGGAAGATAAATGGTGACGCGGTCGCCCTTCTGCACATTCCGCAGCCGCAGGATGTTGGCCATCTTGCAGACTTCGTCATGCAGCTCGCGATAGGTGATCTTCTTCGATTCGGACGGATCGTCGCCTTCCCAGATGATTGCGACCTGATCGCCGCGCGTGTCGAGATGGCGGTCGATGCAGTTATAGGCGGCGTTCAGCTCGCCATCCTCGAACCACTTGATCGAAATGTTGCCGGGCGCGAAGGAGACATTCTCCACCTTGGTGAAGGGCTTGCTCCAGTGCAGCCGCGTGGCGGCTTCCTCGCCCCAGAAGCCGTTCGGGTCCTTGACCGAGCGCGCATACATCTCGCGATACTTGGCGTCGTTGATAAAAGCGCGCTTCGCCCACTCTGCGGACACGTCGTAAATCTTGTCGGACATAACTTCTCAATCCTCCACGCCAAATCCCGCGTCACAACATGCGCACGGGCGTGTTCTTGATTGTCCCCATTATGCGCTTTTGCCCGCAGGGACCACAAGCCGCGCTGAATAGGACTTTTGTCTGGCCCGCTGCGGCCGCACTCCGTTTTACGCGGCGCGCTGGCATTAAAGCAGCGTCCAGACCGCGGTTTGTTTGATCTCGGTGTCTTCAAGATCGCGGGTCACTGGCACGCTGTAATCGGCGATCCGGCGCAATTTGTCGCGGGGCAGATAACTGCGGCCGGGATCGCCGATCAGGACCGCCGCGCCCCACGCGGCGTGGGCGCTGAGAAAATCGAAGGCGCGCTGCGCGGTGTCGCGCTCGTAAAAGATGTCCCCGGCGAGGATCACATCCCAGCGGCGGTCGTCGGACGCGCCGAGCAGATCGTCCGGGCATGTGGTCAGCGTGACGTTATTCTCCGCCGCATTCAGTTCGGCGGCGGCGCAGGCGAAGGCGTCGAGATCGGCGGCGACGACGGAGGCGGCCCCTGCTTTCATCGCGGCGATGCCGACAAGGCCCGATCCGCTGGCGAGATCGAGCACGGTCTTGCCGCGCACGCTGTCCGCATTGTCGAGCACATGCCGCGCCAGCGCCTGGCCTCCGGCCCATGCAAAGGCCCAGAACGGCGGCGGCAATCCGGCTTCGCCGAGTTCTTCCTCGGTCTTGTGCCAGAGCGGCACGGCTTCATCGGCCACATGCAGCACGATCTCCGGCGCCAGCGGTACCGGCCGCAGCCGCGTGTTGGCGCGGATGAAGGCGGATTTGTCGATGATGGATATGTTGGACCCAGCCGTCATTGCGAGCGAAGCGAAGCAATCCATAAGTTAAAAGACAAGGAGCTGGATTGCTTCGTCGCAAGCGCTCCTCGCAATGACGATACGTCTACGACACCCCACCCAGCTTGCAGATGTATTTCCACTGATCGGCCGTCACGCTCTGCACCGACAGCCGCGACAGTTTCACCAGTTCCATGTCGGCAAGTTTCTTGTCGGCTTTGATCGCTTCGAGCGTCACCGGCGTCTTCAGCGGCTTGTCGGCGGCGATGTCGACGCAGACGAACTTTCCGCTTGCGTCGGTCGGATCGGGATAATGCTCCTTCACGATCTCGACGATCCCGACGATCTCCTTGCCCTCGTTGGAATGATAGTAGAAGGCGCGGTCGCCCTTCTTCATCTTCATCATGTTCAGCTTGGCGCTGTGGTTGCGCACGCCGGTCCAGGCTTCGCCCTTCGCGCCCTTCGCCACCTGCTGGTCCCACGACCACACCGACGGTTCTGATTTCACGAGCCAGTAGTTCATTGCGTTCGTCCTGTTCTCTCCTCATGTCATCACCGGGCTTGTCCCGGTGATCCCGATGAATGAGGCAGAGTGCTCACTTGGTCGGGATGGCCGGGATAAACCCGGCCATGACAGTCGATTAGATTATCCTTCGCTTCTGAACGGCCGCGTCAGCAGCGCCTCGATCGCATCGTTTACGGACACCGCGCCGCCCAGCACAGCGGCGACAGCGCTGGCCACCGGCATCTCCACATTCTTTTCGGTCGCAAGTTCGATCAGCACCGGCGCGGTGAACGCGCCCTCGGCCAGCTTGCCCAGCGGCGGCGTCTCGCCTTTGCCCAATGCGAGGCCGTAGGAAAAATTGCGCGACTGCGGGCTCGAGCACGACAGCAGAAGGTCGCCGAGGCCGGACAGGCCCGCGATGGTCTCGGGCCGCGCGCCGCAGGCGAGGCCGAGCCGCATCAGTTCCGCGAAGCCGCGCGTGGTCAGCGCCGCCAGCGCCGATGCGCCGAGTTGCTTGCCCGCGACGATGCCCGCCGCAATCGCCAGCACGTTCTTGGCCGCGCCGCCGATTTCGACGCCGCGCACATCGGTGGAGTGATAGGGACGGAAGGTCGATGATCCCAAAGCCTGCACCAGCGCTTTCGCCAGCGCTTCGTCGCGCGTCGCCAGCGTTACCGCGGTGGGAAGCCCGCGCGCGACATCGACGTCGAAGCTCGGGCCGGAGAGAATCGCGGGCACAGCCTGCGGCGCAGATTCCGCGACAATCTCCGTCATGAAGCGATGCGTGCCGCGCTCGATGCCCTTGGCGCAAACGATCACCGGCGTGCCGGATGCGAGATGCGGCGCCATCGCAACAGCGGCCTGCCGCAGGTTTTGCGCGGGCGTCACCAGCAGCACCGCATCGGCTTGCCCGGCCTGCGCGAGATCGCTGCTGACCTTGATCGATGCAGCGAGCGGAATGCCGGGCAGTTTCGGATTCTCGCGCGTGTGCGCAATGGCGTTCGCCGCGGCAGGATCGCGCGCGATCAGCGTCACGTCGCGTCCGGCGCGCGCGGTGGCATTGGCCAGCGCCGTGCCCCATGCGCCCGCCCCGACGATGGCGATGTTCTGATGCGTGATCATTTTAATGCCGCGCGCGGGTGTTGGCGAATTTCAAAGGTGTCTGCGTGGTTTCGTCCAGCCGCCAGCGCGCGCGGGGCGCGGTCTCCATGTCGTCGGTCAGCCGGAGTGCAAGACGCTCCGCCCCGGCCCATGCGATCATCGCGCCGTTGTCGGTGCAGAGCGCGGGCGGCGGCACGATGAGCGTGGTCTGCGCCTGCGCCGCGATGTCATGCAGCGCGCTGCGGATCGCGAGATTCGATGCCACGCCGCCGGCCGCGACCAGCGCGCGGGGCGGGCCGAATTGCTGCTGGAACAGGCGCAGGCCGACGCGAATGCGGTCCGCGGTGAGATCGAGCACGGCGGCCTGAAAGCCTGCGCAAAGATCCGCGATGTCCTGCGGTTCGGGCGGATCGAGACGCGCGACTTCGTTGCGCACGGCGGTCTTCAATCCGGAGAGCGAAAAATTCGCATCGGGCCGTCCGAGCATCGGGCGCGGAAAGTCGAACCGCGCGGGATCGCCATGCGCGGCGGCGCGCTCCACCTGCGGCCCGCCCGGATAGGGCAGGTCCAGCATCTTGGCGACCTTGTCGAAGGCTTCGCCCATCGCATCGTCCAGCGTGGTACCGATCCGCACATATTTGCCGACCCCGAGCACCGCGACGATCTGGGTGTGGCCGCCGGAGGCGAGGAACAGGCAGTAGGGGAATGTCAGCGGCACGGTAAGGCGCGGCGTCAGCGCATGCGCTTCCAGATGATTGACAGCGATCAGTGGCGTGTCATGCACCAGCGCGATGGCCTTTGCCGTGGTGAGGCCGACGATCACGCCGCCGATCAGACCCGGGCCGGCCGCGGCCGCCACCGCGCTCAGATCGCCGAAGCCGACATTGGCTTCGTTCATCGCGGCGCGGATGATGCCGTCGAGCATATCGACATGGGCACGTGCCGCGATCTCAGGCACCACGCCGCCGAATGGCGCGTGCTCGTCGATCTGCGAGCGCACGATATTGGACAGAATCTTCCCCGATCCGTCGCGCTGTCGTTCGATCACGGCGGCGGCGGTTTCGTCGCAGGTGGTCTCGATCCCCAATACCAGTGTCGGCTTGCTTGCCAATTTCAGTCCTTGCCTTCCCGTCGTTGAAGGGGTTCATAACGTGAAATCGTCAGGCGGGCTATCCTTGCTTGAGCTGCATGGAGCTTCATAAATGGCCATTCTTGTCACACGTCCGGTTCCGGACGGAGAGAAGACCGCCGCGGCCCTGCGCGCGCGGGGCCATGAGGCGCTGCTTTCGCCGATGCTGCGATTTGAACCCGTCGCATTCGAGGATGACGACGAGATCGCCTTCGATGGCGTGATCCTGAGCAGCGCCAATGCGGTCCGCGCCGTCGCACAGCATCCGATCCGCTCCCGGCTGATGCCTTTGCCCGTGTTTGCGGTTGGAGAACACACCGCGCGGGTGGCGCTTGACGCGGGATTCGCCAGGATCACGGTGGCGGACGGCGATGCGGTGTCGCTGCGCGACCGGATCGTGGACAGAGCGGCGGCAGGCAAGCTGAAAAAGAAAGCCGCACTCTGCTATCTCGCGGGCGAGAATCTCACGCGCGATCTGGCCGGAGAGCTTGGCGCGCGGGGCTTTACGGTGGTGACGCACACTGCCTACCGCATGGTTCCGATCGCGGGTTTCTCCGAGGCCATCGGCAATGCCTTTCGCATGGGTGTCATCGAAGCCGTGATGCATTACTCCCGGCGCAGCGCGCGGGCCTATCTCGATGCCGCGCGGAATGATGGCGTTGAAATTTCCGCCTTGGCTTTGCCGCAATGTTGCATCTCCGAGGCGGTGGCGACGGTTTTGCGCGAGGCTGGCGCGATGCAGGTTGCGGCGGCGCGCGCGCCCGACGAAAAAGCCCTGCTCGATGTGGTGGACAGAATGGTTAAGGCGTCGTCGTCCTAATTGGAGCGGGCGAAGCCGATGGAATCTGCTAGTGTGGCGGTTCGCTACGCAGGGAGTGTTCGATGGACGATGACAAGCAGGACAAGGCGGGCATCGGAGACGCGGCAAAGCGTGCGCCGCCGACCATCGATCTCGACGCGTCGGATGTCACGGACACCACGCCGGCCGCAGCGGAAACCGCTGCCGCGCCGGAGTCTGCTTCTGAAGAGAGCGAGGCGCGGCCCGATTCAGACACCGCGTCGCCGCCACCCACTTCATCCACGTCCTCGATTCTTGTTTCGGCTCTTGCCGGCGCGGTGGCGGGCGGATTTGTCATCGGCGGCGCCACACTTGCAGGCTGGCCTTCCGGTTCCGCGCCGGTCTCGACCGCCCCGCTGGCGGAAAACATCGCCGCGAACAAGGTGGACATCGACAGGCTCGGCACGCGTGTGGCCAAGGTCGAAGCCGACGCGGCGAAGCCTGCGCCGCGCCCCGCTGCCGATCCCGCGATTGCCGCACGTCTCGATGCCGTCGAAAAATCCGTGACAGCGCTGCGCAATGATCTCGGAGCAATGCGAACGCAAACCGAGAAGACCGCCGCCGCACTGAACGACATGAAATCCGCTTCGCCGCAGGCGGCTATGAGCGGCGAGCCGCAGGGCGCGCCGTCCGTCGACATGTCCGCGGTCGAGGAACGTCTCGGCAAGATCGAGCGCGCTACTGCGGCGCTGAGCGCGGCGGCGGCAGCACCCGCGCCGCAGCCGCCCGCGGACGATTCAAAAATTCGCAGGCTGGATACACTGATCGATCTCGACAAGGCCGTGCGTCGTGGTTCGCCCTATGTCGCAGAACTTGCTGCCGCCCGTTCCGTTGCCGGTGAGAACGACGCGCTCAGGACGCTCGATCCTTTCGCACAGAGCGGCATTCCCGATGCCGATGCGCTGAGCAAGGAACTGCTCGGGCTGCTGGCGCAACTTACGCCGAAGCCGGAGGTGCAGCCGGCACCTTCCGGAATCGTCGAGCGTCTTCAGCAGAGCTTTGCAAGGCTTGTTCGCATCCAGCGCACCGATGCGCAGGCGAGCGGTTCGGTCAGGGTGATCGCGCGTGCAACGGCTGCTGCGCAGCGAAATGACGTCAACGCCGCGAAGCATGAACTCCTGCTGTTGCCGCCATCCGATAGCGGTCTGGTGCGGCCGTGGATTGCCAAGGTCGATGGGCGCGAAAAGGCGCTGGCGGCGTCCGAGCAGTTTACAATGGACACTCTGACCGCGATCTCAAAATCGGCGCGATAGGCAGATCATGATCCGCATCATTCTCTTTCTGTTTCTGGTGGGCGCGGTTGCGCTCGGCGCCGCCGTGATCGCCGATCAGACCGGCGATGTGACGCTGTCATGGAGCGTCTGGCGCATCGAGACGTCGCTGCCCGTGCTGGTGCTGGCGCTGCTGGTTATCGTGCTCGCGGTGATGCTGGTGTGGGCCATCATGCGCAGCTTTCTCAACGCGCCGGAGCGCATGCGGCGCGCGGCCCGCGAACGCCGCCTCAGGAAGGGCCGTCATGCCATCACCCAGGGCCTGATCGCGATCGGCACCGGCGATCATTTCGCGGCGCGCCGCCATGCCGATGCCGCCAAGCGCCTCGCGCATCAGGACCCGCTGGCGATGCTGCTGACCGCGCAGACCGCGCAGCTTCATGGCGACAGCGCGGGTGCGCAGCGCGCGTTCCATGCCATGGCGGAGCGCAAGGACATGCGGCTGCTCGGCCTGCGCGGCCTGTTCGTCGAAGCGCAGCGCCATGACGATCCGGCCACCGCTGTAGCGCTGGCGGAAGAAGCCTTGAAGACCGCACCCGGCACGGCATGGGCCTCGCAGGCGGTGCTCGGCTTCCGTTGCAGCCAGGGCGACTGGGACGGCGCGCTGAAACTTCTGGAGAACAATCTCGCCGCGGGCCTGATCGATCCCGCGCCTTACAAGCGCCAGCGCGGCGTGCTGCTCACCGCGCGCGCCATCGATCTCGAAACATCGGATCGCGACAGGTCGCGCGCCAGCGCGATGGAGGCAGTGAAGTTCGCGCCGACGCTGGTGCCCGCCGCGACGCTTGCCGCGAAGTTTCTCAGCGAAAGCAACCAGACCCGCCGCGCCATGCAGGTGATCGAGACCGCATGGGCTGCGCAGCCGCATCCCGATCTCGCCGATGCCTATGCGCATGTGCGGCTCGGCGATTCCGCGCTCAATCGGCTGAGCCGCGTCGAGAAGCTTGCGGCGAAGACGCCGGGTCATATCGAGGGCGCGCTGGCGATCGCGCGCGCCGCTATCGATGCCGGAGAACTGTCCCGCGCACGCGAGGCGCTGGCGTCCTTTATCGATGCGCCGACCCAGCGTGTCGCGATCCTGATGGCCGAACTGGAGCGTGCCGAACACGGCGACGGAGGCAATGCGCGCGGCTGGATGCTGCGCGCGGTGCGCGCCGCGCTCGATCCGGCCTGGACGGCGGATGGCTATGTGTCGGATCGCTGGCGGCCGGTGTCGCCGGTGACCGGCCGTCTCGATGCGTTCCAGTGGCTCACGCCGGTCGCCGCGCTGCCGTCGGACAAGACGCCGGTGCTGGAGGCTGATGTGGTGGACGATGCGCCGGTCCTGATCGAGCCCCGCCGCGATGAGATTCCCGCCGCCGTGGAACAAATCCCTGCGCCGGTTGCGCCTGAGTCCGCTCCCGCCACCGCCCAGGACAATGAACCTGCGCCTGAGATGTCTTCGCCGGCGCCGGCCGCAGCTCCCGTTGCCGCCGATGTGCCGCCGCCGGTCTTCCGTCCGCGCCGGGACATCGAGAAGGTCGATGCGGCCAAAATCCCCGCCGTGATTCCCATTGTCCGGGCGCCGGACGATCCGGGCGTGGCGGACGACATCCAGCATGATGAATTTGACGATCCGGTGAAACCGGAACAGGCCCAGCCCGGCGGGCTGAAGGGCTTTTTGTCCCGTCTTGTCAGTTGATTAAGGGCTGGCTGGCAAACTGGCCACCGGCCTCGAAAGTGAGCCAGAAAAAGCGCCGTGCCGGCCCCTGCCGATGTTGCAAAGCGGGGCTCCGGCCAGTATCAGGTGCACAGACGGACGTCGCGTTTTTCGCCGCCTTAGCTCAGCTGGTAGAGCACATCATTCGTAATGATGGGGTCGTAGGTTCGAATCCTATAGGCGGCACCACTTTTCCAAGATCGCGGCCAAGTCCGATCCATCAAAATTGACGCGAACTCGCTTTCGGCCGCGCCCGCAGTCGCGGAAATCCGGGCCGAAAAGACTGTCCCCGCTTTCGCGGGGACAACCAGGTCAAAGATCCATCGAGTGATTGCGCAGGATCAGTTGGCGATCTTCGCCTTCGCGCGTTCGACGATATCTTTCATCCGCGCCGAGTCCTTTGTGACCGTCGCCGCGAACTCGCTCGGCGTGTCCGCGATCACGGTCAGGCCAAGGCCTTCCAGACGGGATGTGACGGTCGGGTCCCGCAGCGATTCGGCGATCAGCTTGTGGAGCTTCTCGACCACGTCCTTCGGGGTCCCCGCCGGTGCGAAGAAGCCGTACCAGTTGCCCGCGAGAAGATCGGGCGCTCCCGCCTGCGGCGAGGTCGGCACGTTCGGCAACTGCTTGCTCGGCTCGGTCGCGGTGACCACGATCGCGCGCAGCGATCCGCCCTGCACCTGCTGCACCGTGTTCGACAGGTTGTCGCACATCATGGAAACCTGCCCGCTCACCACGTCCTGAAGCGCGGGCGCGGCGCCCTGGTAAGGCACGTGAACGGCGTCGATGCCTTCGATCACCTTCAAGGTCTCGCCGCAGAGGTGGCTGGTGCTGCCGATGCCGGCCGAAGCGAAGGTCAGCTTGCCGGGCTCGGCCTTGGCCAGCGCCACCAGTTCCTTCAGCGTTGTCGCCTTGAGCGAGGGATTGACCACGAGAATGTTCGGCGTCCACGCGCCGTTGGTGATCGGCAGGAAATCCTTCTCGGGATTGTAGGTCGGCTTTTCATAGATCCACTGATTGATCGCCATCATGCCGGTGGTCGCAAGCAGGAGCGTGTGGCCGTCCGGCTGCGAGGTCGCGACACGAACCGCACCGATCGAGCCGTTGGCGCCGCCGCGGTTTTCGATGATCACGGGAACGCCGAGCGCCTTGGACATCAGCGGCGCCACCAGCCGCGGAATCGCATCGGCGGTGCTGCCGGCCGGATAGGGGACCACGATCGTGATCGTCTTCTCGGGAAAGCCGGCCGCGTGCGCGCTTGGCGCGGGAAACATGGCCGTCGACAGCAGCGCGGCCAGAGCGAACGTTGTCCATTTCATTAGTCGATTCCTTTTGTCGCCGGGTGGAACAGTTTGAAGCCTGCGGGTGGTTTATTGTGAGGTGTTGCTGTCGACATGCAACGCGGCGGCGCGGTCGAGCGAGTCGAGCATGGCGATGCGGCGAAGCAGCGCGCGGCCCTTTTCCGGATCGGCGGCAGCGGCGCGAATATCGTCGCGGAAACGCACGCGATCGGCTTCGTCCTTGGCTTCGAGATTCTTCTTGTTGCGAATGGTATCGCCCTGAATCGCCTGCATGGTCACGGTGCGCCGCTGCAGATCGTAGTCGGCGAGAATACTTGCATCGGCCTTGCCGTTGATCACCGGGCCGAGTTTCGCGGTCAGGTTGAGCGCGTCGTGGATGCCGCCGTTCATGCCCATGCCGCCGAGCGGATTGTTGATATGCGCGGCATCGCCGGCCAGGAACGAGCGGCCCTTCTGGAAATTGGCGGCGACGCGCTGATGCACGCGATAGAGCGTGGTGTGCAGGATCGGCGCCTCGATGTCAGCCGGGACGATGCGCCGGATCGACGAAGTCACATAGGCTTCCGACAGCGCCTGCTGGTCCGACATTTCCGCGGGCACCGGCATCATGACACGCCATGCACCGAGAATGCGCAGCAGGAAATACCAGCGCTCGGGATCGGCGACATAGCTGACCGACGATACGCCGGGACGCAGCGCGGTGAAGTCCACCGGCGTGGTCATGACGAGGAAGCGCTCCGGCCAGGTGAAGCCTTCGAATCCCATGTCCTGGCTGCGTCGGACGATGCTGTTGGCGCCGTCGGCGCCGATCAGCCACGCGCATTGATAAGTCTTGTCCTCTCCGCCCACCGTCGCGGTTAGAGTGACGGCATCATCCGTCTGCGTGATGGATTTGACCTCGCATCCGAATACGATCGAGAACAGCGGATGATCCTTGAGGCCTTCGAGAATAATGCGGGTGAGCTTGAACTGCTCGGCCTGCAGACGGAACGGATGGCGCACCAGATCGGAGATCGCACCGAAATCGAACGTGCCGAGAACGCCGTCCGCCGATGAACTGTACTGCACGGTGGGCGCCTTGAGGCCCTGCGCGATCAGGTCTTTCGCGAAGCCGAGATCGTCGAGCATGTCGAGCGTCGGCGGATGAAAGGTTGAGGCGCGCGATTCGGTGCTCAGCGCTTCATTCTTCTCCAGAACAAGCACCGGGATGTTCTGCCTCACCAGATCCGCCGCTGCCACCATTCCGACCGGCCCTGCACCCGCGATAATCACCGGATGTGTCACAGCGCTCATTCATTATCCCCTTTTTTTGTCATAGTGGTTCAGCGTCCTCTCACCGATGCCGGATTTGGATGGGCTGAACTGTTGCGTGCCGCGCGGGCTGTCCGAAGATAGCGTCTCTCTCTATGCGGCTCAACGGCTTCACGCATTCTCAAATGGCGCGCCGCCATGCAAATAGTTCTGACGCAATATCGATGCGCGCAGATTCAAGGCGTGTTGATGCGAGAATGTGCGTGATGTGCGCGCGATCGCGTCACGGCAGTCTTTTCGGCGCGCTGGATCATGCCAGTTCGGCGCAGGTGATCGCGTCGTCGTCCGCCCATTGCCAGCGCCCGCCGCCCGCGCGCTTGGCAGCATAAAGCGCGCGATCGACACGTTCGAGCAGGCGCGATGTCGTGTGTGCGGAGTTCGTCGCAATGATCTCGGTGACCAGAATTCCGGCGCTCGCGCCGATCTGCACCGGCAGATCCGCGACCAGATAAGGCATCGACAGCGTGAGCACCGCGTCGCGGGCGAGCGCGAGAGCCGCTTCGCCTCCGGCCGGTCCGTCGTCGATCTGTTTCAGCAACATGAATTCGTCACCGCCGAAGCGGGCGGCGAGTCCGTCCGGGCCGATGCAGTCCGCCAGACGTGCGGCGACCTGCTGAAGCAGGTTGTCGCCCATGTGATGACCGAAGCGATCGTTCACCGGCTTGAAGTCATCGAGATCGATCGCGATGATCGCGATCTGTCCCGTCGCATTCTGCAGCGCGGAGAGGAACGCGGCGCGATTCGGAAGCCCGGTGAGAAAATCCTGATGCGCCTGACGCGCGAGGGCATGCTTGGCTTCCAGCCGGTCGATGAAGGCGGAGCTGAGGTGATGCGAGGCTTCCCGCAGCGTGATCCAGAACAGGAGCAGCATGACGGCGCCCAGCTTGTAGGGCAATTCGGGCTGCAGCAGTCCCGCGACAATGGTCGGCAGTAGCAGGAGTGCCGCGGCCGTCAGAACGATCCACGGACGGATCGCGGCGCGCGACACCATGCCGACGCAATAGGACATCGACAGCCCGAACGAGATCCACGCGCCGGGCGCATCCTTGATCTGGAGCGCGTGCCAGGACAACAGACCGAGGGCGATGGAGAACGCGCCGGCGAGGATGCCGTAGATCCGCTCCCAGATGATGACATCGGTGTCGGACAGGTTGGTGGTATGGGTTTTGAACCGGAAGAGGCTGCTCAGCCGCATCACGGCGGTGAGAAAGATCAGGCAGGCGATGATCGCATAACCGGTGTCGCCGCTCAGGACTGCGAGGGTCACCGCCCCGCAGAACGAGGTCGCCGAGATCGCGGCAACCTGCGGCAACGAGGTGTAAAGCATCTCGACGAGTTCGCGCCGGATGTTCGGATTTGGGTGCGGAAAGCGGAAAAAGGCGGCCGGTTTCATTGCCGCAAAATGGCGGTGAATTCCTAACAAGTCGTGGGCGAGACGAGGTTAATTTCAACGATTTGGCGTCGCCGCCCAGATGAACAGGAATATTGCGCCCGTCGCCCGGCTGTGCGGAAATGAAGATCTTACAACAAGCGCGGTCAGGCAGCCGTCGTTGGCGTCATGATCGCGCATTCGGGGAGGCGATCATGCGTTTCATTCTCGCCGCGCTGGCGGCGCTATCTTGTGTCTTTCAAGCCTTGCCATCTGCTCATGCGCAGGATGCGTGGCCGACGCGCAATGTCACGATCATCGTACCGTTTACGGCGGGCGGCACGGCGGACCTGTTCGCACGGCTGGTTGCCAATCATATGCAGCAGACGTTCGGGCAGTCTTTCGTGGTCGAGAACCGTGGCGGGGCGGGCGGCAATATCGGCGCCGCCGCCGTCGCGAAGGCGTCGAACGACGGCTACACGCTGCTGCTCGGCACGGTATCGACCCACGCGATCAATCCGACGCTCTACAAGAACCTGACATTCGATGCGGCGAAGGACTTTCAGCCGGTCTCGCTGATCGCGCGCTTGCCGAACATGCTGGTGGTCAGGAACGCGCTGCCCGCCACGAATGTCGCGGAATTCATCGCCTATGCGAAAGCCAATCCGGACAAGCTCAATTACGGCTCGTCCGGCGTCGGCACCTCGATCCATCTTGCGGCCGAGCTGTTCAAGATCGCGACCGGCACGAGGATGACGCACGTGCCATATCGCTCGTCCAATGAGATCATGCAGAACCTGACCGGCGGACACATCGATCTCGCCTTCGACAACATCACGCTGGCCTGGCCGCAGGCCCGTGCCGGAACGATCCGCGCGCTGGGTGTGACAAGTCCGCAGCGCAGTCCGTCCGCGCCGGAGGTGCCGCCCATCGCGGATACGATTGCCGGATTCGATGCGACTTCGTGGCACGGCCTGTTCGCGCCGGCGGGTACGCCGCGTCCGGTCGTCGACAAGATGGCGGCAGAGGTGAAGCGGATTCTGGAGATGCCGGATACCGTCGCCAAACTCACCGATATCGGCGCGGTGCCCTCGCCGATGACGCCCGATCAGTTCACGGCTTTCATTGCCGGCGAACGGTCCAAGTGGGCCGAAGTGGTCAAGGCATCGGGCGCGACGGCGAACTGATCCGGTTGCCGGTCATGGGCTGCGTCCGCAGCTCATGATCGCGCGGGGTTCATGTCCCGCACATCACGCACGGCGTATTGCGCCGCGGCGAGAGCGTCCATTCTCATTCCAACGTTCTGGTCATCGCCTGCCGGTGCCGCGTCCAAGCGTCGCAGCGCTGCGATCATGGTTGCAAAAGTGTGTCTCAGGCTTTTGTCTTGCGGCCAATCAATAAGAGCCAATTCAAAAAGAATGGCTCAGGCAGGGGAGAACGCCATGACCAAACGACAAGACAAATCCAGCCGTCGCAACTTTCTGAAGGTTGCCGCGGCAGGCGCAGCCGCGAGCGTCGCGGCGCCGGCCGCGCTCGCGCAGAGCGGCCCGGTTGCCATGCGCTTCCAGAGCACATGGCCGTCGAAGGATATTTTCCACGAATACGCGCTCGATTACGCCAAGAAGGTCAACGACATGACCGGCGGTGATCTCAAGATCGACGTGCTGCCCGCGGGCGCGGTGGTGCCGGCGTTCCAGTTGCTGGAAGCGGTGTCGAAGGGCACGCTCGACGGCGGCCATGGCGTGCTTGCCTATCACTACGGCAAGAGCAATGCGCTGGCGCTGTGGGGATCGGGCCCGGCTTATGCGATGGACGCCAACATGCTGCTGGCCTGGCACAAGTACGGCGGCGGCAAGCAGCTTCTCGAAAAGCTCTACAAGTCGGTCGGCGCCAACGTCGTGTCGTTCCCGTATGGGCCGATGCCGTCGCAGCCGCTCGGCTGGTTCAAGAAGCCGGTGCAGAAGGTCGATGACCTCAAGGGCACCAAGTTCCGCACCGTTGGCATCTCGATCGACGTGTTCACAGGCATGGGTGCTGCGGTGAACGCGCTGCCCGGCGGCGAAATCGTTTCGGCGATGGACCGTGGCCTGCTGGACGCGGCTGAATTCAACAACGCCTCGTCGGACCGCGTGCTCGGCTTCCCGGACGTCTCGAAGGTCTGCATGCTGCAGAGCTATCACCAGAACGCCGAGCAGTTCGAGATCATGTTCAACAAGGCCAAGTACGACGCGCTGCCGCCGAAGATCCAGGCGATCCTCGACAATGCGGCCGAGGCCGCTGGACAGGACATGGCCTGGAAGGCGATCGACCGCTATTCGACCGACTACGCGGAGATGCAGAGCAAGGACAAGGTGAAGTTCTACAAGACGCCTGACTCGGTTCTGCAGAAGCAGCTCGAAATCTACGACGAGGTTGTCGCGAAGAAGTCCGCCGCCGATCCGCTGTTCAAGGAGATCGTCGAATCGCAGCTCGCCTTCGCCAAGCGCGCGACGCAGTGGGAGCAGGACACGGTCACCAACCGCCGCATGGCGTATAACCACTACTTCGGGCCGAACGCCAAGAAGAAGACCTGACGCAATCGCCAAGCGCGATCACAGCATCATCCGGGATGATCCTCCCGGATGGTGCCTTGCATCGTTTTCGCGATTGCTCTGACGTTTTCCCAACGAGTGGCGGCTTCCCATGAACGCGCAACGCATTCTGCACACCATCGACGGCATCAGCACGTGGACTGGCAAGACCACCTCGTGGCTGATCATGGCTCTGATGCTTCTGGTCTGCGCCGAAGTGTTCAAGCGCTACGTTCTGAACATGCCCACGGCGTGGATTTTCGACGCTTCCAACATGCTGTACGGCACTTTGTTCATGATCGGCGGTGCCTACACGCTGGCCCAGAACGCCCATGTCCGCGGCGACTTCCTCTACGGTTCGATGAGGCCGCGCACGCAGGCAACGTTCGATCTCATCCTCTATCTGACGTTCTTCCTGCCGGGGGTCGCGGCGCTGGTCTATGCAGGCTGGGACTACGCCGTCACGTCCTTTCACATCAACGAACATTCCAACATCACCGCCGATGGGCCGCCCGTCTGGCAATTCAAGTTCGTGATCCCGATCGCCGGCACGCTTTTGCTGCTGCAAGGCGCCACGGAGATCGCGCGCTGCGTGATCTGCCTGAGAACCGGTTCGTGGCCCTCACGTCTGAAGGACGTATCCGAGATCGATGTCATCGGGGATCAGCTCGCCGATAGCGAGTTCGTCGATGAGGAAACGAAAAGAAACGCGATCGATCATGCGAAGACTATCGATGAGACCGCCCGGAAGCGCGGCATGAGTGGAGATTTGTTGAAATGAGCGATCCCGCACTCGGGCTGCTGATGCTCGGCCTTATCGTGATCGCGATCATGATGGGTTTCCCGACGGCCTTCACGCTGATGGGCCTCGGCGTTTTCTTCGGCTTCTACGCGTTTTACGTTCCGGGGGAGTACTGGTTCGACAACCGCGTCTTCGACCTGATGGTCCAGCGGACCTATGGCGCGATGACCAACGACGTCCTGATCGCGATTCCTTTGTTCGTGCTGATGGGTTACGTGATGGAGCGCGGAGCGCTCGTCGACAAGATGTTCTACGCGGTGCAACTCGTGTTCCGCCGCATCCCGGCGTCTCTCGCGGTGACAACGCTTGTCGTGTGCGCCTTCTGGGGAATGGCGACCGGTCTGGTCGGCGCGGTTGTCGTTTTGATGGGCGTCGTCGCGCTCCAGCCGATGCTGCGCGCCGGTTATGACGTCAAGCTCGCGGCCGGGGTGATCACTGCTGGCGGCACGCTCGGCATCCTGATCCCGCCGTCCATCATGATTATCGTCTATGCCGCCGTCGCAGGGCAGTCGGTGGTGAAGCTCTATGCGGCTGCCATGTTTCCCGGCCTTTTCCTGGCATTTCTGTATGTCTTGTATGTGATCGGCCGTGCCGTCATGAATCCGGCGATCGCGCCGCCGCTCACGGAGGAGGAGACCCGTATTCCGGTGCCGGACTGGATGCGCCGGTTTCAAGAGGCCTATTCTCCCAACATGGCGTCCGGTCTGGTCCGCTCCCTGCTGTCGCCGTCGAAGGCGGTTGCGATCGAGACGGAGAATGGGCCTCTCACCTACCGCCAGCTGCTTGCCAATACCGCCGTGATGCTGGTCCCGTTCGTGCTGACATCAGGCATTCTCGGGCTGCTCTGGTGGTATATCGTCATCCATCCACAAACCGGCGCTGAGAGCGCAGTGCAGGGAATTGAGCAGCTCGGCGCGCCGGTGGCCGACAGCGCCGATCCCGAAGCAGATGCGGGCGTTGCGACAAGTTTCTACATCACCTTCGCGGTCATGGCCGTGGTCGCGGCGGCGATGATCGTTCGCTACTATTGGCGCATGAGTGCCGAACGACTTCAGGTCGTGAAGCTGCTCAGTTCGTCGGTCATGCCGATGGCGCTTTTGATCGTCCTCGTGCTCGGTGCGATCCTGCTGGGGATCACGACCGCGACGGAATCGGCGGCGATCGGTGCGGCGGGCGCGCTCCTGCTTGCGTTGCAAGCGCGAACGCTGAGTTGGAAGCGCACCAAGGAAGCGGTGTTTCTGACCGCCAAGACCACATCGATGGTGTGCTGGCTGTTCGTCGGCTCGGCGCTGTTCTCGGCGGTGTTCGCCCTTCTCGGCGGTCAGAGTCTGATCGAACAGTGGGTGCTGTCGATGAACCTGACGCCGGTTCAGTTCATGATCCTGTCGCAGGTGATCATCTTCATTCTCGGCTGGCCGCTGGAATGGACCGAGATCATCATCATCTTCGTGCCGATCTTCCTACCGCTGCTGAAGCACTTCGGCATCGATCCGGTCCTGTGGGGCGTGCTGGTGTTCGTCAATCTGCAGGCGGCGTTCCTGTCGCCGCCGGTCGCCATGTCCGCCTTCTATTTGCGCGGCGTCGCGCCGGCACACGTCACCCTGAACAAGATTTTTGCCGGCATGATGCCGTACATGCTGATTGTCATTATCTGCATGATCCTGATGTATCTGTGGCCGGGCATGACCTTGTGGCTGCCGAACTATCTCTATGGAAGCTGACGCAAAAACGTGATCGGCCGGGGCAAGTCTCCGGCCGATCCGCCGCAGGCATTACTTGGATACCCGGCCGGTCTGCCGTAAACTGCGGCCATGAGCGACTTTAATTCCCTGTACGCGACCTTGAAGCAGACCGCCGATCCGAAGGTGGCTGCCGCGATTCAGACTCTGGTCGAAACCGGCGCCGATCATGAGCTGAACCGGATCAATCTGATCGAGTTTGCCGCCAGAACCGGTCTTGCCGAGGAGAAGGTGATCTCGGGGTTTCTCCATGCCTCGCAGATCGGCATTTTCGATTTGACCTGGAATGTGCTGTGCCCCGGCTGCAGCGGCGTGCTCGGCGCGCATGACACGCTGAAGCAGCTTCAGCCGGAGGACTATCATTGCGGCCTGTGTGCCGCGGGCTATCAGGCCTCCATCGACGATCAGGTCGAGGTCGCTTTCACTGTCAGCCCGCGCGTGCGGCGGATCGCGGCGCACGATCCGCATACGCTGCCAAGCTGGGATTACTGGCGACAGATTTTCTGGAGTTCGGGGATCGACATCAACGAAGATTCCTTCTCCCGTCTTGTGAACGAGGCGACGCTCGAAGCGGTGGAACTGGCCGCAGGCGAGAAGGCTGTTGTCTCGCTGCAATTGCCCGCTGAGTTCGTGATCGTGTTCGAGCCGGTGACCCATTCGGCATTGTTTTTGGACGTCAAGGGTGAGCCGACCAAAGAGAAGCAGAACGCGTCGCTGACCTTCGACGGCGTGCATGCGCCGACCGGCACCGTCGAAATGCACCCCGGCCCGCTGCGGTTGGCGCTGGACAATCAATCCAGAAACCGCGTTCTGCCGTCGGTATGGATCGCGGGCGATGCGCTTCACGATCTGCTCGGCAAGCGCAAGCCCATCGTGACCGCGAAACGGATTCTGGCGAACCAGACGTTCCGCGATCTCTATAAGGCCGACAATCTCAATATCGATCAGCGTCTCAAGATCACCTCGCTGACATTCCTGTTCACCGATCTCAAGGGATCGACGGCACTCTACGAGCGCGTGGGGGATCTTGCGGCTTTCGATCTGGTCCGCGCGCATTTTCGCGCGCTGCTCGAGATTATCGCGTCGGAGGCGGGCGCCGTGGTCAAGACCATCGGCGATGCGGTGATGGCGACCTTCGTCCGGCCCGAGCAGGCGGTTGCCGCCGGCATTCGTATGCGCAAGGCGATGGATGAACTGAACGAGGCGCGGGGGACCAAAGACCTGCTGGTCAAGATCGGGATTCATGAGGGCGCCTGCCTCGCGGTGATGCTGAACGAGCGGCAGGATTATTTCGGCCAGACCGTCAATATCGCGGCGCGGGTGCAGGGGCAGGCCACCGAACGGGCGATCAACGCCACCGGGCCCGTAGTCAAATCCCCCGCAGTGATGGCATTGCTGGACAAAGCCGGGCTGACACCGGCGGAAAAAACCGTTGAATTGCGGGGGATTTCCGACAGCGTGGTGATCTATGAAATTCCATGACGAGATTGTGTCGGCAGCGCCCGAGGATGCGCCAAGCCTGCGGAACCCGCCCGAGATTGCCAGAGTTTCATTTTCAGGCCATAGAACCTGACGATCTTGTGCCTTAGATTTTGTCCGGGTGTGACCTTTCGGAAAGCTGCATGTGCTTTTTCGAATGTCGAGCCTTCGTCAGGTCCCGTTTTCGATAGCAGAGATTGATGCTCGACAGATTGCGCCACTTTATCGCCGACGTTGTGTCCCCTTCCGGAACAGAGACGCGTACCTTTGCCGATGGCGACTACCGGCTGGCGGCTGCCGCGCTTCTGATCCATGTGATCTCGCTCGATGGCGAGCCGTCGGAGGCCGAGAAGCGCAAGCTCCATGCGCTGCTCGAATACCGCTTCGAACTCGATCCCGGCACCGCCGACAGGCTGATCGCGGACGCCACTCTTGTTGAAGGCGAGGCTGTGGACCTGTACCACTTCACCAGCGTCATCATGCGGTCCCTCAACGAGGACGGCCGACTGCGCATCATTGAAATGATGTGGGAGCTTGTGTTCGCGGACGGCCATGTCACCGAATTCGAGGACAACATCATCTGGCGCGCGGCGGACCTGCTCGGCATTTCGTCGCGCGACCGGATCAACCTGAAGCATCGTGTGGCCGACGGGCGCCTTGCGCCTGACGCCGCGAGTTAGTTTTTCCACCCATGTCCGTTTGATTCCGTTTATCGATTTTCAGAACAACCTTATCGAATGCAGTCATGACTGAACGCGTCACGTTGATCACGGGTGCCTCGTCGGGGATCGGCGCAGAGCTCGCGCGTATCTTCGCGCAGAATGGCGCAAGGACGGTGCTGGTGGCGCGCCGCGCCGACCGCCTCGAACAGCTTGCCAGCGCCATCGCCGCGAGCGGACAGCCGAAGCCCGCCACGATCGCGCTCGATCTGACCGAGCGGGACGCCTGCGACCGCCTCGCGGCCATCCTCCAGGATATGGACGTCGAGGTGGAGACGGTCGTGAACAACGCGGGCTACGGCCTGTTCGGCGAGGCCGTCGATCTCGGCCGCGCCGAGCAGCTTGCGATGGTCAATCTCAACGTCAGCGTGCTGACCGACCTGACCCTGCGTTTTGCCGGCAGCATCGTCCGCAATCGCGGCGGCATTCTCAATGTCGCTTCCATCGCGTCGTTCCTGCCGGGGCCGCGGATGGCGGTCTATTACGCCACCAAGGCCTATGTGCTGTCCTTCACCGAGGCGATGCGCGGCGAGCTTGGCCCCAAGGGCGTCCGGGTCACGGCGCTCTGCCCCGGCCCGGTGCCGACCGAATTCCAGGATGTCGCGGGTTTCAAGCCGGGGCTCGATTCGGCGGTGCTGAATCTGTCGGCGGCGGCGGTGGCGCGGGCGGGTTACCGCGGGCTGATGTCGAACAAGCGGCTGGTGCTGCCGGGCGTCGGGGTGCGGATGATTCCGTTCATGCTGCGCTTTGCGCCACGCAGTCTGGTGCTGGCCTCGGTCGCGCGGGTGCAGCAGAAGCGCTGAGGGCAGGGTCTTGAGGACAAGGCCTTGCCTGTGGATTAAGGCCGTCCGCGCAGATCACGTCCGCGAAATCCCTGCTCGACGCCGCACCGGCAACACAATATTTTCCATTTCGGCGTCCAATAGAAACGTTCGTTCTCTGCCGGATTGAAGACGATTTCATGCTGCGGACTGACGGCAATCACCCCACGGACAACGGCCTGAGCGATCACGGCCTGACCCGCTTCGGCCCGACCACCTGCGGCCGGTTCACCGCGCTTCCGGTGCTGATCGTCCTGCATGGGCCGCTGTCCACCCCCGGACGGGTCGGCAATGCGCTGCGCGCCATGGGTCATCCGCTCGATGTGCGCCGCCCGGTATTCGGCGATCCCTTGCCCGACACACTCGAGCATCATGCCGGGGCGGTCATTTTCGGCGGGCCGATGAGCGCCAACGATGGCGAAGACTTCCTCCGGCGCGAGATGGACTGGCTGAACGTTCCGCTGAAGGAGAAGCGGCCGTTTCTCGGCATCTGCCTCGGCGCGCAGCTTCTTGCAAGACATCTTGGCGCGAAGGTTGCGCCGCATCCCGAAGGCCGCGCCGAGATTGGCTACTATCCGATCCGCCCCACCGATGCCGGGCGAAGCATCTGCGGGCGCTGGCCCGAGCATGTCTACCACTGGCACCGCGAAGGTTTCGAGCTTCCGTCCGGCGCGGAGCTTCTGGCGGAAGGCGACGACTTTCCGGTGCAGGCATTCCGGGTCGACCGCTGCTTCGGCATCCAGTTTCATCCCGATGTGACCCAGGCGATGATGCATCGCTGGACCACGCGCGGTCATGAGCGCATGTTGCTGCCCGGCGCGCGCAGCCGCGCCGAACATTTCGCGGGCCGGATGCTGCACGATCATTCGGAGCGCGCGTGGCTGTCGGCGTTCCTCGACGGCTGGCTGCATCGGCCGCCGCGCGTTCCGGCGGCGGAGAACGCCGCATCGATCGTTTCGCTGGCGGCGGAGTAGGCTCGCCTTCTCCAGATGAGAGATCGTCGTCCCGGCGCAGGCCGGGACCCATACTCCCTGTCGGTGTTTTTAAACGTGTTCGACCACCGCGATTAAATAAAAAGTCGGTGGTTATGGATCCCGGCGTTCGCCGGGATGACTCGTGGGAAGATGGCGAGTGACTGCTAGGTTTCCTTCGCCGTCGTCACGATCTTGATTTCCGATGTCAGCGTGCGGTGGACCGGGCACTTGTCCGCGATCTCCATCAGCTTCGCGCGCTGCTCGGCGTCGAGATTGCCGTCCATGGTGATCTCGCGGTCGATCTTGCTGATCATGCCTTCCTTCGTTTCGCAGTCCTCGCAATCCTTGGCGTAGATGCGTCCGTGCTTCAGCTTCACCGTGACGCGATCGAGCGGCATGGACTTGCGGTCCGCATAAAGGCGCATGGTCATGGAGGTGCAGGCGCCGAGGCCCGCGAGCAGGAAGTCATAAGGTCCAGGCCCGGTGTCGCCACCGCCGACCGACACCGGCTCATCCGCGATCATGCGATGTTTGCCGACCGAGATCATCTGCTGCAGAGGACTGGCGCGCGTTTCTTGCACCACCACGCCGTCGGACATTTCCGGGACATCCACCGCCGAGAACGCTGGCGCATCGAGATAGCGCATCGCCCAGGCCGCGATCATGTCGGCGACGTAGACCGCGTCGCGCTGCTGCGACAGCAGGTGATCCGCGCCGGCGAGCGAGATGAAGCTCTTCGGATGCTTCGCCGCGACGAACAGGCGGGTGGCGTTGTCGATGCCCACATAGTTGTCGGTGGGCGAGTGGAAGATCAGCAGCGGCTTGTGAAGCTTGGCAACAGTATCCGTAAGCTTGTGCTCGGCGATGTCGTCGAGGAATTCGCGCTTGATGCGGAACGGCCGTCCCGCCAGCGACACATCGATTTCACCTTGCTCGCGGATCGCTGGAATGTGGTCCTTGAACAGATGGGTGACATGGGCCGGGTCCGATGGCGCACCGACGGTGGCGACGCATTTGGCTTCGGGAATGAATGGAGTCGCCGCGAGAATGGCCGCGCCGCCGAGGCTGTGCCCGATCAGGACCGACGGCGCCTGCCGCGTCTTGCGCAGATGGTCTGCCGCCAGCACCAGATCGGCGATGTTCGACGAAAATGTCGTGTTGGCGAATTCGCCTTCGCTGGCGCCGATGCCGGTGAAGTCGAAGCGGAGCGTGGCGATGCCGTGCTTGGCGAGGCCCTCGGCGATCCGCTTGGCGGCCAGCACGTCCTTGCCGCAGGTGAAACAGTGCGCCAGCAGCGCATAGGCGACGGGAGCGCCGTCCGGCAGGTCCAGCGACGCGGCCAGCATCTGTCCGTCGGTCCCGGGAAACTGGAATTTTTCGAGCGGCATGGCGGCCTCCGGTCCTGTGAGCGCGCAGCGGATCAATGCTGCCGTTTAGCTTAGCCGGGAGCCGGGCGTGCAGCCAATTGTGCGTGATGGATGGGAGCCTGGCTTCGCCTCAGGCTACGCCGCGGAAGCCTCTGCGGCTTCGCTTTCGAGAGTTTCGGATGTGGTTTATCGAGCCGTAGCAGGCGAAGCCTGCGGAGGCTGGTGGAGCCAGGCGGGATCGAACCGCCGACCTCGTCATTGCGAACGACGCGCTCTCCCAGCTGAGCTATGGCCCCTTGATCGGCTGCCAAACGGCGGCGGATGAAGTGGCGCCATTTACAATCCCGATCATGGCCAAGTCAAGAACGCCCAAATCAATGTTTCCGGCACCGGTTTTCGCCGGGGGCCGGGCGCCGGGTCCGCGGCCGGATGGCGCGCGAAACAGCGGCGACGTGTCGCCGGGACCGGGTCAGGGCTGTTCCGGTGCTGAAACCTCCCTTGTTTGCAGCGCCGCGACCCGGTATTGAGGCAAGCATTCGCAGCGACGCCGGATACAGGGACAGCAGCCACCCATGCGCGCCATTCTCGATATCGTTCTGATCGTTCTGGATTTGTATGTCTGGCTGATGATCGCCTCGGCGATCCTGTCCTGGCTGATCGCCTTCAATGTCGTGAACACGCGCAACCAGTTCGTCGCGGCGGTGGCCGAGTTCCTCTACAAGATCACAGAGCCGGTGATGCGGCCGATCCGCAATGTGCTGCCGAATTTCGGCGGCCTCGATATCTCGCCGATCATCGTCATCCTGATTATCATGTTCATCCAGCGCGTGATCACCTACTACATCTACCCGAACGTGATCTGACCGCGCGAGGCGGTTCCCGGACGGTTGCATGAGTATTACGTGACTTTTCCCTGGCGTTTTTCCACTCAGGGCGTCGCGATCGCATTGCGCGTCACCCCGCGCGGCGGCTCCGACGCCATCGACGGGATTGAAACGCTGGCCGATGGCCGCACGGTCATGAAGGTGCGCGTCCGCGCCATCGCCGATGGCGGCGCGGCCAATCGCGCGGTGACCGAATTGCTGGCGAAGGCGCTGCACGTGCCGAAAAGCCATGTGCGGGTGCTGTCCGGCACCACCTCGCGGCTCAAGCAGATTGCGGTGGACGGCGATCCGAAACAACTGGGCGTGGCCCTGACCGCGCTCACCGCAACCAAAGACTCCTGACGAAAGACCCGTGATGTCCGCAAAAATCATCGATGGAAAAATCATTGCCGCCGATCTGCGCGCGCGCGTTGCCGGCGAGGTGGCGCGGGTGAAGCGCGAGCATGGCCTCACGCCGGGTCTTGCCGTGGTGCTGGTGGGCAGCGATCCCGCCTCCGAGGTCTATGTCCGCACCAAGGCCAAGCAGACCGAAGCGGCGGGCATGGCCTCGTTCGAATACAAGCTCGCCGCCGACACGCCGCAGACAGATCTGCTGGCGCTGATCGCGAAGCTGAATGCGGATGCCAGCGTCCACGGCATTCTGGTGCAACTGCCGCTGCCCGCCGGCCTCGACAGTCAGGCGGTCATCAACGCCATCGATCCCGCCAAGGATGTCGACGGACTGAACCCGATCAATGCCGGGCGGCTGGCGACGGGGCTGCCTGCGCTGACGCCCTGCACGCCGCTCGGCTGCATCATTCTTGCGAAGACCGTGCATGCGTCGCTGGAAGGCATGAACGCCGTGGTGATCGGTCGTTCGAATCTGGTGGGCCGTCCGCTGGTGCAACTGTTGCTGAATGAAAACGCCACGGTGACCATCGCGCATTCGCGCACGCGCGATCTCGCAGGCATCTGCAGGCAGGCCGATCTCGTGCTCGCGGCGGTCGGCAGGCCGGAAATGGTCAAAGGCTCCTGGATCAAGCCCGGCGCGACGGTGATCGATGTCGGCATCAATCGCATTCCGGGCGCGGATGGAAAGAGCAGGCTGGTCGGCGATGTCGCCTATCAGGAAGCGCTGGAGATTGCGGGCGCGATCACGCCGGTGCCCGGCGGCGTCGGCCAGATGACGGTGGCATGCCTTCTGGTGAACACGCTGCGCGCGGCGTGTGCCATCAGGAGATTGCAAGCGCCGGGCGTGTAGCTGCCGCGTCATCCTGAGGTGCTCGCCGTTTTCGGCGAGCCTCGAAGGATGACGTATATGCGCCGCATCCTTCGAGACGCCGCGCAAGGGCGCGGCTCCTCAGGATGACGGCTTTCAGCGACGACACCGAACTACTGCGCCGTGTTCTGCAGCAGCCGCCGGTAGAACCGGATCATGTCGGCATAGTTGTCCACGCTGAGCCGTTCGTTGGTGCCGTGAAAGCGCTTGAGATCTTCGGGCGTGGCGCGCACCGGCGAGAAGCGGAAGATGTTGTCGGTCATCTCGAGATAGTTGCGCGAATCCGTCGCCGCGACCATCAGTCCGGGCACCACCAGCGCGTCGGGAAAAATCTCGCGGATGGTCCGGTTCACGGCGCGATAGTTCGCGGTATCGGTCGATGTCACCGGCGGCGGATTGGTGTTGCCGGGAAGCGGCGTCACCTTGATGCGCTCATCCGCGATCACCGATTTCACCCGCGCGATCACGCTGTCTTCCGTCTCGCCCGGCAGCAGTCGGAAATTCACGATCGCGTCGGCGTGGCCGGGCAGCACGTTCTCCGCGTTGCCCGCGTTGAAGATGGTCAGCGCCGTGGTGGTGCGGATGGTGGCAGCGGTCTGCGAGGAGGCCTCCATTTGCATCCTCACCAAGGGTTCGAGCAGCCACAGGTTGGAAAGCGCGACACGCATGCCGAAGCCGGTCTCCGGTGCGGCCGTCTCCAGCGTCTCGCGCATCACGCCCCCGATGTGCGCCGGAAATGGATTGTTTTCGAGCCGCGCCAGCGCTGCGCTCAGCTTGCCGATGGCGGTGTCGCGCGGCGGAAGCGAGGAATGGCCCGGCGTCGCCGTGGCGGACAGATTGAGCGTGACATAGCCTTTCTCTGCCACGCCGATCAGCGCCACCGGCTTGTCGATGCCCTTGAGAACGCCTTCGGTGATCAGCAGGCCTTCGTCGAACGCGTAGTCGAACCGCACACCGCGCGACTGCAGCAGTTTCGAGATCGCGGCGGCGCCGCGCTTGCCGGAGACTTCCTCGTCGTGCCCGAAGGCGAGATAGACCGTGCGCTTCGGGCGGAAGTTTTCCTTCGCTAGTTGCTCGACGGCTTCGAGAATCGAGAACAGGTTGCCCTTGTCGTCCCACGAGCCGCGGCCCCAGATGAAGCCGTCCTTCACCGCGCCGCTGAACGGCGGCACCTGCCAGTCGCCGTCGGTGCCCGGCGCGATCGGCACCACGTCCTGATGGGCAAGCAGCGCGACCGGCGGAGCCTTCGGGTCGCTGCCTTCCCATGTGTAAAGCAGGCTGTATTTGGCGACGATTTCGCGTTTGGCGGCGGCGTGGAATGCGGGAAAGTCTTTCGCGATCAGGTCATGCAGCGCGAGAAAGGCATCGGCGCTCTGCTCGGCGTCGGTGGCGCTGGCGATGGTCTGCAGTTTCACGGCCGCGCCGAGCCGCCGCGCGGCCGTATCCTTGTCGATGGTCACGGGCGCGAGCGGCGTCACCGCGATCTGCTGCGAGGGCATGCGGAACGCGTTCGCGATCAGGACCGCGGCGAGAACGATCACCGCCGCGATCAGGATCAGGATGATGTTGCGAAGAAGCCTGAGCGGGCGGCGCATCGGTCAATCCCTTTGAAGGCTGACCGCGGCCGCGCCGCGGCAGGTGCTACTTTTTCTTCGCGCGCTCGATCCCATCGACGATCAGCTTGCGCGCTTCCTCGGCGTCGCCCCAGCGCAGCACCTTCACCCACTTCTTGGGCTCGAGGTCCTTGTAGTGCTCGAAGAAATGCTGGATCTGCTGCAGCGTGATGTCGGGCAGGTCGCTGTAGTTCTGCACCTTGTCGTAGCGCTGGGTCAGCTTGGACGTCGGCACCGCGATGATCTTCTCGTCGCCGCCGGCTTCGTCTTCCATGAACAGCACGCCGACCGGGCGCACCGCGATCACTGCGCCCGGCGCGATGGCGCGGGTGTTGGCCACCAGCACGTCGCAGGGATCGCCGTCGTCGGACAGGGTGTGCGGGATGAAGCCGTAATTCCCCGGATAGCGCATCGCGGTGTAGAGGAAGCGGTCCACCACCAGCGTGCCGGCGTCCTTGTCCATCTCGTACTTGATCGGCTCGCCGCCGACCGGCACTTCGATGATGACGTTCACCTCTTGGGGTGGATTCTTTCCGATAGAAATCGCGTCGATGCGCATTGAGAGGCCTTGTGGTTGTTCGGGTCTAGCGCGCTGGTTAGCGAATCGCAGGCGGGGCTGGAAGCCCGAAAACCTCGGCCAAAAGGATAATTAAGGCCGGATCGGCCCGAACACACCGGCGGCGGTTACGCCGTCCAGGCGAATGCGACCTTGTCGAGCGACTTCGGCCCGAATCGCTCCGAGGAGCGCGCCACCATGCGGCCGCCGAGGGTGCGGTAGAACTCGACCGCCGGCTCGTTGTCCGAGAGCGCCCAGATCACCATGCTGCGCAGGCCGCTCTGGATCAGGTCCCGCTTGGCGGCGGCGAACAGGCGGCTGCCGAAGCCGAGGCCCTGGAATTCCGGGCGCAGATACAATTCGTAGATTTCGCCTTCGAAATGCAGGCTGCGGGCGCGGTTGCGGCCGTAATTGGCATAACCGGCAACCTTGTCGCCAAACGACAGCACGCTGACGCGGCTGCCCTTGCGGATCGCTGAATCCCACCATTGCGGACCGCGGCGATTGATCAGCTTCTCGAGTTCGGCCCCCGGGATGATTCCCTGATAGGCGGAGCGCCATGCCTCGTCATGCGTCGCGGCGACTGCGGACGCATCGGATGCCTTGGCTGGCCGGACTTCGATAAGGGTTGTGCTCATGACGTAATCAAAGCAAGTCGGCGGGCTGCCTTCAAGGTCCATCGTTAATTATCGGTTAATATGTGGACTTTTTGCATCACGGGGGTGACAGGCTGTGCCGAAAGAGGACAGCGCTCGCCGGGAAGCGCTTGGCTTCGCGCTGCGGCACGGGCAATGATCCCCCCATATGAGGGGAATCACATCGTTCACATCCGCGGCCGTGACGCTGGTTATGGCTCTCGCGGTAGGCCTGTCGCAGGCGGGGCCCGTATGGGGCGAGCCGCGGCTGGGGCCGCAGGGCGCGGAAGGCGCGCCGAACCGGCGTCAGGACTGGCTGGTGCCGACGCAGGACCAGATCACACCTTCGCGAGCGGTGCTGTTTCGCCCCCCAGGTAAGGGTCCGTTCCGCATCGCGGTGATCGCTCACGCCTCGACCCAGAACCGGCTGGCGCGTGCGCAGATGCCGCAGCCCGAGTATCCGGCGCTAGCTTCGGCGCTGGTGGCGAAGGGTTTTGCAGTGCTCATTCCGCAGCGGCTCGGCCATGGCAAGACCGGCGGGCCGTACCTTGAAGATCAGGAAGGCTGCGACAACGCCGAATATGCGATGTCGGCGCGCACCACGGCCGAAGAAATCATGACCGCGCTGACCTTCATCCGCGCGCAATCCTTCGCGCGCAAGGATGCGTCCGTTGTTGTCGGTCATTCAGCGGGCGGATGGGGCGCGCTGGCGCTGACCGACCGCAGCCCGAAAGATATTTCTGTGATCGTTGTGTTTGCGCCGGGCCGCGGCGGCCGCAAGGACGATCGCGCGAACAGCATCTGCGCGCCGGACAAACTCATCGCCGCCACGAGGGAGTTCGGCGAAGACGCGCGCGTGCCGGTGACATGGCTCGTGGCGGAGAACGACTCATATTTCCCGCCGGAATTTTCAAAGCAGATGGCCGATGCGTTCGTCGAGGGAAGCGAAGGCAAGATCGATTTTCAGATCTTGCCGCCGTTCGGCAAGGAAGGCCACTGGCTTGCGGAGGCTGGGGATGAGGGGATGCTAGGTGCGCTGATCGCGGATACGGCGGGGCAGGGCGCGCAGACCGTCCGAGGTACGACGGGTAAGAGGTGATCATCGACGCGAGGGATCGGTCGTATATATACTGGTCTGCGGATTAAATTGACCGAAGCCGTTCTGATTGGCTGTTCATGGCAAAAGCAGTTTTTACTACCAAGGTGACGCCGAGCTACGACGACCTGCCAGAGGTCCGGTATCATTTTCCAAAAACGTATCTCAACTACGCTCGGCAAACGGTCGGCGATTATGTTGTGTATTATGAGCCACGGCGATCAAGTGCGGATCTTTCGAGCGGCGGGGGTAGGCAGTCATATTTTGGCGTTGCTCGGGTCGAATCAATCATCGAGGATGAGCAACAGCCGGATCACTACTACGCAATCGTGGGTGATTATCTAGATTTTGATAGGCCGGTGCCCTTTGCTGAAGGTGCGCTTTATTACGAAAGTGCATTGCGGAAGGAGGATGGCAGCACCAATAAAGGCGCCTTTGGTCGTGCCGTACGTCTCGTTCCAGATGATGAATTTGATCTGATTCTGAAAGCTGGATTTGCCCCCGTTTTAACGGAGCAAACTTTCCCTGCAGAAAATGCTACGCAAGGTTTCTCGGAGCCGTCGCAGCTATTTGTCAGGCCAGTGGTTGAGATGACAGTCTCTCGTCCATTTCGCGAGAGGTCGTTTATGCATAATGTCCGTGCAGCATATGCAAATCGGTGTGCGATTACCGGGTTACGGTTGATAAATGGCGGCGGCCGACCCGAAGTTCAAGCGGCTCACATTCAGCCAGTTGCATCAAATGGTCCCGATTCTGTACGGAATGGCTTGGCGCTATCCGGCACGGTTCACTGGATGTTTGATCGAGGGCTTATCTCGATTGACGATGACTATCACATTCTCGTCGCGAACAATCATGTTCCGGATGATGCGCTGCGTCTGATAAACCAGAACCGAATGCTGAATCTTCCAACGGATCAAACTTTTCATCCGAATACGCATTTTTTGAAGTTTCACCGAGATAATATTTTCAAAGGAACCTAGCACTTCATCTCGAGTCAAGGGCGTGCTTCGCTCCGAACCATTCCACAAATTCTCTAGGTGGATCGTTGACTTTCCAATGATAGGCGAGTCGCTCATCGTCGATTCCCGCATCGGCGATGGTTATGCAGTAAGTATCTTGTAAGTAGCAATCAACAGCATTGCGCCATGTCTTGAAAGAGGCTGAGGCTGATCTACTTGTGTTCACAAAAATCCATCCTCTAGAAAGCTATGTTAACGCACGGCGGAATTATAGGGCGTCAAGCACTAACTACTCCCCCCACTACCTCCCTCGCCGCCCGCACGCCGCTTTGCTGTGCGCCGTGCGCGGTGGTGAAGAAATCCGGCGAGGTCGCTTCACCCGCGAAAAAGATGCGGCCGTTCACCGGCGCGGCGAGCACGGCGCGTTTGTCGGCGTGTCCCGGCAGCGCATGCGAGTAAGCCCCGCGCGCGAACGGATCGCGCGACCAGTGAGACTCGCCGAGCGGCGTCAGCTTCCCGCGAAAATCATTGCCGAGCAGGCTCACGATTTCATCGATCGCCGCCGCCGCCATCGCGCCGTCGCCTGCGTTTTCCAGTTCGCGCGCGTAACGTCCGCCGAAAAAGCCTTCGATGCAGTTCCGTCCGAACGGGCGCAGATGATAGGTGCCCATGGCGGTGCGCATGGTGGGCGCGCGCAGATTGCCGTCCTTGGGCAGATCGTGATCGCTATCGAGCGCCAGCATGACCTTGTCGTCGGCGCCGAGCGGAAGGTTTGTTGCGGCATCGACCTTGTCCGGCAACGCGGGCGAGAAGCGGATCGCTTCGGCGGCGACCAGATCGGTCGGCACGCAGACAATCACCTTGTCCGCGGTCAGCGTGCCGCGCGAGGTCTCGATCCGGATGCGCGGACCGGAATGATCGATCAGTGTCACGTTGCAGTTCAGCGCGACGTTGCAGGGCGCGCCATAGGCTGCGACCAGCGCGCCATAGCCGCGCGGCAGCCGCCAGTTGATCTCGGTGTCTTCGTAGTTCTCGAAATCCTGCACCGAGACCTGATCGAGTTCGCAGCCGTTGATATAGGTCGAGATCGCATCGATCATCGGATTCCAGCGGTTGCCGGGTTCGAGATAGTCGGACGCGACGCTGTCCTGCGCGGCCTTCGCTGCGGCTTCGGTGCGCGTGAAGAACGCATCCAGCGCGGCAAAAAATTCGTCGCGGTCGGCCTGCGGGAAAATCTCCTTGTAACTGC
Source organism: Afipia sp. (assembly GCA_017308575.1). Classification (GTDB taxonomy): domain Bacteria; phylum Pseudomonadota; class Alphaproteobacteria; order Rhizobiales; family Xanthobacteraceae; genus Afipia. The sequence goes on along the minus strand of JAFKEQ010000001.1, from coordinate 313,878 downwards.
GCTGCCGCCACGGCGGCATCGCGCGGTCGACGGCGAAGCCGAGTTGTTCGGCGATGGCGACGAACGGATTCTGGTCGGCGGAATGCAGCCAGCCGCAGCCGAGATCGAACGGAATGTTGTCGCCGACGATCATCGTGTGCGCCCGTCCGCCGATCCGGTCGCGTGCTTCCAGCACGATGGATGACAGGTTCGCGCCTTCCAGCGTGCGCGCGGCGGCAAGGCCCGCAGCGCCGGCGCCGATGATCGCGACATCGATATAAGAGGGAAGGGACATGTAAAGCCAGTTCCGGAAACAGGGCGAGGCCGACTATATAGGTCGTCATTGCGAGGAGCGACAGCGACGAAGCAACCCGGCTTCTTTCTGTGGCTCTGGATTGCTCCGCGGAGTTTATCATCGGGCGGCGCGTGCGCCGACCCGTTGGCTCGCAACGACGCGAACGTGAGTTATGGCTGAAACAGAAATGCCCGGCACAAGGCCGGGCATTTGAAACTGTCTTATGAGAAAGCCATCAGCTCGCCAGCGCTTCCTTGCTTTTTTCGGCGCGCTTGCGGTCGTTCGGGTCGAGGTGATGCTTGCGCAGGCGGATCGACTTCGGCGTGATTTCCACCAGCTCGTCGTCCTCGATGTAGGACAGCGCCTTTTCCAGCGTCATCTTGATCGGAGGCGTCAGGCGCACCGCTTCGTCCTTCGAGGTGGTGCGGATGTTGGTGAGCTGCTTGCCCTTGAGCACGTTGATCTCAAGATCGTTCTCGCGGGTATGCTCGCCGACGATCATGCCGCGATAGACGCGCCAGCCGGGCTCGATCATCATCGGGCCGCGGTCTTCCAGCTTCCACATCGCATAAGCCACCGCTTCGCCCTGATCGTTGGAGATCAGCACGCCGTTGCGGCGGCCCTGGATGTCGCCCTTATAGGCGGCATAGCCGTGGAACAGGCGGTTCATGATCGCGGTGCCGCGGGTGTCGGTCAGCAGTTCGCTCTGGTAGCCGATCAGGCCGCGGGTCGGCGCGTAGAACACGAGGCGCAGGCGGTTGCCGCCGGAGGGGCGCATCTCGATCATCTCGGCCTTGCGCTCGCTCATCTTCTGCACGACCACGCCGGAGAATTCCTCGTCCACGTCGACGACGACTTCCTCGATCGGCTCCTGCAACTGGCCATTCTCGTCCTTCTCCAGAACGACGCGTGGACGCGACACGGCGAGTTCAAAGCCCTCGCGGCGCATGGTTTCGATCAGGATCGCAAGCTGCAATTCGCCGCGGCCCGACACTTCCATCGAATCCTTGTCGGCGGCTTCGACCACGCGCAGCGCGACGTTGCCTTCGGCTTCGCGCAGCAGACGGTCGCGAATGAGGCGGCTGGTCACCTTGTCGCCTTCGGTGCCGGCGAGCGGCGAGTTGTTGACCATGAAGGTCATCGACACGGTCGGCGGATCGATCGGCTGCGCCTGCATCGGCGCTTCGACGGTCGGATCGCAGAAGGTGTCGGCGACGGTGCCCTTGGTCAGGCCCGCGATGGCGACGATGTCACCCGCTTCGGCGAGTTCGAGCGGCACGCGCTCGAGGCCGCGGAAGGCGAGGATCTTGGAGATACGTCCGTTCTCGACCAGCTTGCCGTCGCGCGACAGCACCTTCACCGCCTGGTTCGGCTTCACGCTGCCGGAGGCGATGCGGCCGGTGATGATGCGGCCGAGATAGGGGTTGGCTTCGATGATGGTGCCGAGCAGGCGGAACGGGCCTTCCTCGACCTGCGGCGGCGCGACATGTTTCAGAACAAGTTCGAACAGCGGGGTCATGCCCTTGTCGTTCTCTTCAGGGCTGTTGCCCATCCAGCCGTTCTTGCCGGAGCCGTAGAGGATCGGGAAGTCGAGCTGCTCGTCGGTGGCATCGAGCGCGGCGAACAGGTCGAACACCTCGTTGACCACTTCGTTGATGCGCGCGTCGGGACGATCCACCTTGTTGATCGCGACGATCGGCTTGAGGCCGAGCTTGAGCGCCTTGCCGACCACGAACTTGGTCTGCGGCATCGGGCCTTCGGCGGCGTCCACGAGAACGATCACGCCGTCGACCATCGAGAGGATGCGCTCGACTTCGCCGCCGAAGTCGGCGTGGCCGGGGGTGTCGACGATGTTGATCTGCGTGTCGCCCCACTGCACCGAGGTGCACTTGGCGAGAATGGTGATGCCGCGCTCTTTTTCCAGATCGTTGGAATCCATCGCGCGTTCCTGAACGCGCTGGTTGTCGCGGTAGGTGCCGGACTGCTGCAGCAGCTTGTCGACGAGCGTGGTCTTGCCGTGGTCGACGTGGGCGATGATGGCGATGTTTCGCAGATTCATGGGTTCAATGTCTTCCAGCTATCGAGTGCAGCGTCTTCGCGTTGGTGTCTTTGCGACGGGTGAGTGGAGGACGGTCTCGTCCGTGCGGGGCTTGCGGGCCCAAAAAACGCGGTGCCCGGTCCATCAGAACCGGGCACGCTTCACTCATTGCGGCGCAATATAGTCGGGAATTCCCGAAAAACAATGCGATTCTGAGGGCGCCGAGGGCCTATTTCGGCGCTCCCGAGGCTGATTTGGAGGCATCGTCATCGACCGGATAGACGCCCCGCAGCACTTCCTCGAAATGGGTTTTCACGGCCTCGTTGCACAGGCACGACCGGGCCGCCATGGCCTCATGATTCTTGATCAGGATGGCGCCGCGCCGGGTCTCCAGGATGCCCTCGGCCTTGAAAATCTGGATGACACGGCTGGCATAGCTGCGGCCCACGCCGAGCATGGTGGAGAGCTGTTCGTGGGTGAGGGGAACGAGATCGTCGCCGGTCCGCTCCTGCGCCGACAGAATCCATTTGGCGGTGCGCTGCTCGATGGAGTGGATCGCATTGCAGGCCGTGGACTGAAACATCTGCGCCATCATGCAGTCGGCATAACGGGCGAACAGGTAGCGCAGCGTCGGCGACTGGGCCTTGGCCGCGTCGAGCTTGGCGACCCGCAGCCGCACGAACGGCCCGCCGACCTTTATGGTGATGCGCGTGTAGGCCGGCAGAAATCCCTGACTGACAATGCCGCCGACTGCTCCCTCGCGGCCCACCAGAATGGTTTCGACATCGCGGCCATCCTCATTCGCCACGAGAAACGAAACGAGGCTCGGCCCGCAGGGAAAGTGCACGGTCTCGACGTCGTCTCCGGGATTGTACAGCAGATCATCGGGCGTCGCCGTTGAAGACTCCAGGAACGGTTCGATCAATGCGTAGTCGCACTCGTTCAGGCGCCGCAGCAGATTATTGAATGGGCGGCCGTCATTGGCGGCCCGCATCGCTTGTCGTGTCATGGCTCCCTCGTGATCGGGCCAGAATGTAGCGCAAATTTCGTTGGTTTTTATGTGCAAAAGTGCACAGACGCCGAGGGTGCTTTTGTGGTCGGTTCCACGCGGGAACCAGCGGGTCGCATTCGCGGCATCCGGTGTCCCTGCGGGCCTTTGCTCAACGGTTTCGGGACAATTCGCATGACAACCATCGACGCTGGCCAGCCGGCGGCTCAGAGCCCTGCCGATCTTCCCGGCGACGTTCTCATCGTGGAGGACGACCCGCTGATCGCGCTCGATCTCAGCGAGACCATCATGTCTTTCGGGGTGGCCTCGGTGCGGACAGCGGGCACCGTGGCGGGAGCCTTGCAGCAAATCGACGAGCGGAAGCCGGATTTCGTGCTGCTGGACCTCAGGCTGGGCGGCGAGAAGAGTTTCGCCGTTGCGCAGCGCCTCAAGACGTTGATGATCCCGTTCGCTTTCACGACCGGCTATGTCGGCACCGGCGGCGTGCCAGCGGCCTTCGCGGATGTTGCCGTGCTGATCAAACCCTACGTGCTCGACAATCTGCGGATAGCGCTGCAGTCGTGGCGGGCATCGGCGTGATCTGCCGTCCCTCGCCTTAACCCATCTTCGGATCGAGCGTGATCGCCCACAGCGCAGCATCCTTGCGGTCGCGCAGGGTCACCGTGAGTTCGCCGGTCTTGCCGTCGATTTTGACATGGCCGAAGAACTGCATGCCCTCCAGTGGTGACAGGTTCTGCCGGTCGGCGCCCGGCGCCTTCACGAACCGGACCTCGGGGCCGAAGGTGTTGTCCATCGCGCCCGGTCCGAAGCTGCCGGCATGGAACGGGCCGGAGACAAATTCCCAGAACGGCTCGAAATCCTGGAACTGGGCTTTGTCGGGGTTGTAGTAGTTCGCCGCCGTGTAATGCACGTCGGCGGTCAGCCACACCGTGTTGCGGATTCCGGCGGCCTTGATGAAGCGCAAGAGGTCGGCGATCTCGAGTTCGCGCCCGCGCGCCGGGCCGTCGCCCTGCGCGAAAGCTTCGGAGCCTTTCTTCGCGACGGCATCGTCATAGACGATGATCGACAGCGGCATGTCGGAGGCGATCACCTTCCACAGCGCTTTCGATCTTGCCAGTTCGCGCTTCAGCCATGCGAGTTGATCCGGGCCGATGAAGTAAGCGCCCGGTCCGTATTCGGCCTGCAGGTTCTCGCCGTTCGGGCCGCGATAGCTGCGCTCGTCCAGCATGAACACGTCCACCAGCGGACCGTAGTTGATGGTGCGGTAGATGCGGCCCGGCTCTGTGATGCTCTCGCGCATCGGATACATTTCGTGGAACGCCTTGGCGGCGCGCGCGGCCAGCAAAGTGACGTTGCGTTCCTTGTACGCGGCGGGCAGCTCTTTCGACAGCGACCAGTTGTTGGTCACCTCATGGTCGTCCCACTGTACAAAGATCGGAATCTCGGCGTTGAAGGCGCGCAGATGTTCGTCGAGGAGATTGTATTTGTGCGCGGCGCGATATTCGTCGAGCGTCTCGGCGACTTTCGCTTTCTCCGGAATGGTGACGTTCTTCCACACCTTGCCGTCGGGAAGTTTGACCTCGGAGGGAATGATGCCGTCGGCGTAGATAGTGTCGCCGTTATGCAGCAGGAAATCCGGGTTGTGTCCGCGCATCGCCTTGAAGGTGAACATGCCGCCGTCATCGGGATTGATGCCGAAGCCCTGTCCCGCGACATCGCCGCCCCACACGAACGTCACGTCGCGGCGCGAGGCCGGCGCGGTGCGGAAGCGGCCCACGACGGGATCGCCGACGATGTTGATGTGGGAGAGATCGCGGAAGCGCGCGCGATAGAAGATGGTCTGATCGGACGGCAGATCCTCGATCAGCATCTTCGCGGTGAAATCGTTTTCCGGCAGCGCGGTGATCGGCGGCAGCGCGCGGGCATCCTTGAATGATTCCGTGGTCGCGACTTCGACCATCAGCTGCGACGGCCGGTCCGCGCGCGCCCACACCACACCGCTGTCGGTGTTGACGTCGCCGGACTGCACGCCGTGGCTGACCATTGGCCGGTCGGCGGCGCGGCTCACATAGGGCAGGGCGATGCCGCTTGCGGTGGTGAAGGTGCCTGCGGCGGCGGTGGTCAGAAAGCGGCGACGCGAGAGGCGAAGGGTCACGATGATCTCCGTAAGCTGGGTAGCGACGAAGGTCGCCTGCCTTGCTTCGGTATGATGCAACCCTTCGCTGAAGGTTGTGTGACGTGGGGGCGCGATGTGCGCAGTGCGCGTTGAAAATGATGATCCGTGGTTATGCGCAGACACTTTTCCTCTCCCCAAGGGGAGAGGGAGCCGGTCGCATCCCTTGAGAGGAGATGTGAGAAGCGATTCTGTCAGGCGACGTGGCGTGATGAAAGCGCCGGATGTCCGCCGGTTTCCAGCAGATACGATTTCCGGTCGGCCACCGCATTGTGAAACTGTTCGAGCGCGATGCTGAAAGCGGTGAGCGATCCTTCCTCGATCGCGCCGTCCTCGAAACAGTGCAGCGTTTCGCGCATGATCTCGTCGGCCTCCGCTTGCATGGCGTCGAGTTCATCGATCGAGGTGGACTTGCGTGAGGCGGTCAGCATTTCCAGCAGCCGTTCGCGCAGGTTGGAATTGGTCACGCGCTCGTCGCGCCGCCAGTAGCTTGCGAACCACGCGCCGGCCGAACCCAGCGCGGAGAGCCCCATCAGGCTGCCCCAGATGTAATCGCTGTATCTGTCGAGGAAGCTCTTCTCTTCGCCGTCGACATAAGCGGCGGCGCCGGGATGCGCGGGGATCGCGGCGTCCTTGTCGGTGTCGGGTGTTTCCAGCTTCGCGGTCTGCGGGAATTCGTTCTGCACGGTCTGGCGCACCGAGAACAGTTCGCGTGTCAGCGCTCCGGCAACGGTCTCCGACAGCGATTTGCGTGCGACGATATGGTGGGCGAAGGTGATGGTGTCGATCTTGTCGTCGGGCCGCACCGGCTTGGCGCCGAAGGTGCCTGCGGGAATCTCGCCGGAATCGTAAACCGGATATTTCTGCGCGACGGCGTCGGCGGTATCGAGCGTCAGGAACGTGGCTTCCTTGCCGTCACGCGTGGTGGCGTTGATCGCGTCGGCCGTGATCTTGCTGTTGAGCGGGCCGACCGCGAGGAAGGCATCGAGCTTTTCGTGCTTGACCGCTTCGGCGAAGCCGGTGGTGGTGAACTGCACGACCTGCACGCTCTCCGGCTTCACGCCCGACTGGGTCAGGATGACATTGAGCAGGCGGACATTGGCCTGGGTGCGGCCGATCACGCCGATGCGCTTGCCGCCGAGCTGTTCGATCTTGGTGACGCCGCCCTTTTTCTTACCGGTGTTGATGGCCCACAGCACGGCGAAATTCTTGCGGATGCTGGCGATGGCCTGCGCGTCCTTCGGCAGTTCGACGTCGCCGCGCACCACGGCGAGATCGGTGGTTCCGGCGTCGAGGCTCGCCGCGCTCGCGCTGGTGCCTTCGGTGACGATGGGACGAAGCCGCACATATTTGCGTTCGCGCGCGAAGGTCTGCGCGATCGACTGGATGACTTTCACGTCGTCGCTGTTGGGAGGCCCGACCGCGATGCGCAGATGAACGGGGCGGTTGACGTAATAGACCCCGCCCACCACTGCGGCGACGCCCGCGAGCACGGCTGCGATCGCCACGAGAGCGGCCTTCATCTTGTGCCGGCGCGGCTGGGCAGCGGAAGGCTTGGTGCCGTCGCCGGCCGCAGATCTGGAAAACATGTCGCTGAAGCTCATGGTTCACCGCGTGCTCTCGGCTCATCATAGCAGACGGGCCGTCCGTTTGCAGGCCTCATATCGGCCATGGTTACCGGCGGATCGTCACGCTGCCGGCCGCATTTGTATGTGAGGCTGTTGGCCGGGTGCTGTAAAGTTCAGGTGAATGAACGTCAGGAGGCGAGCATGGTGGCGGGAATTGTCGAACGGCTTTCGCTGGAGGCGCGACGCGCGGCGCTGGAGAAACTGCACGGCTGGTCCGAGGTTCCGGGCCGGGAGGCGATTGCGCGGACGTTCATCTTCAAGGACTTCAACGAGGCCTTCGGTTTCATGACCCGCGCCGCGATGGTGGCCGAAAAGAGCGACCATCACCCGGAATGGCGCAACGTCTACAAGACGGTGGAGGTGGTGCTCTCCACCCATGACGCCGGGGGCGTCACCGGCCGCGACATCGCGCTGGCGGAAGCGATGAACCGGATCGCGGGATGAGATCGCCGCGGGCGAGCCGTCGCAGCGGCGGCTTGTGACGGGCGCGGCGGTTCCTAAATAAAGCCTGCGGCCCGCACGTGCGGCCGCTCGGAGGGAACCGACCATGGCGTCCGACCGGACGGCGCATTTTGAACAGGCCGAAAAACTCGCGAAGGACCCCGAGCGGGTGCGTCGGCGTTTCTGGCGCAAGCTCAAGAGCCTCGCGGTCAAGCTGCCGTTCGCGGAGGACCTGCTCGCGGCGTATTACTGCGCGTTCGACCGCAACACGCCGCGCCATGTGCAGGCGGCGCTGCTGGGCGCGATCGCCTATTTCATCCTGCCGTTCGACTTCCTGCCCGACATGCTGCCGGTGCTCGGCTTCACCGACGACGCGGCGGTGCTCGCCACCGCGATCCGCATGGTGTCGAGCCACATCACGCCCGAGCACCGCGACGCCGCGCGCAAGGCGATGGCGCGCGGGCTGGGTGAGACAGATAGTCAGGTCTAGCCCGTCATTGCGAGAAGCTTTTAGCGCGCCTTCCACGCGCTATGGCGACGAAGCAATCCAACTTTCTTTTCCAAGCGTGGATTGCTTCGCTTCGCTCGCAATGACGACGTGACTCACGTCACGGATGCAAGATCACCTTGCCCATCGCCTTGCGCGCGGCAAGGACCTTGAGCGCGTCGGCGGTCTTCTCCAGCGGGAAGGTGCTGTCGACATGCGATGAGATCTTGCCTTCCGCCGCCCAGCGCATGAGTTTCTCCAGCGCCGCCCTGCCTGCCGCCGGATCTCGCTTCCCGTGCGCACCCCAGAACACGCCACGGATGTCGCAGCCCTTGAGCAGCGCGAGGTTGAGCGGAATCTTCGGAATCTCGCCTGCGGCGAAGCCGATCACGAGGAATCGGCCTTTCCATCCGAGCGAGCGCACGCCGATTTCGGCGTAGGAGCCGCCGACCGGATCGAACACGATGTCGATGCCCTTGTCGCCGCCGGCCTTCTTCAGCGCCTCCTTCAAATCTTCCTTGGCGTAGTTGATGGTCAGGTCCGCGCCGTGCTGTTTCGCGAATTCAAGTTTCTCATCGCTGGAGGCGCAGGCGATCACTTTCAGCCCGAGCACCTTGCCGAGTTCGCAGGCGGCAAGGCCGACGCCGCCCGCCGCGCCGAACACCGCGAGCGTTTCGCCGGGCTTCGGATCGGCGCGGTCTTCCAGCGCATGCAGCGCGGTGCCGTAGATCACGATCACGCCTGCGGCGCGGTCGAAATCGAGATTATCGGGAATCTTCATGCATGAACTTGCAGGCAGCGCGATCTTCTCGCGCGCGCCGTTATATCCGCAGGAGGCGGCAACGCGATCGCCGGGTTTGAGATCGTTGACGCCCGGGCCGACGCTTTCGATCACGCCGGCAATCTCGGCAGCGGGCGAAAACGGAAACGGCGGCTTGATCTGATATTTGCCCTGGATCATCAGCAGATCGAAGAAATTCAGCGCTGCCGCCTTGATGGCGATCACCACTTCGCCGGGACCCGCGACCGGATCGGGAATGTCGCTCAGCACGAGATCGTCGGGGCCGCAATATTGCGAGCAGAGAATGGCTTTCATCGGAACACCTGACCGTTCAATAAAACAGGTGCGCTTTTTGCCGGATTTAATGCATCTGGACAATCAGCTTGCAGGGCCGAACTATGTTTGAAAAAGTAAGCCGTGCAACGCGGTGATCGCGCGGCTGCGACGATGCGCTGCGGCGGGGGTTAACCTTCCAACAAGCGGTTTGCGGTCTATTGCGCATCCGGTCGGAATGACGGGCCATCTTCCAGTCACAATATTGAAGGAACCAGTTCCGGTGATGTCCTTGCAGCGAACCTTGATCTTGGCCGTGGCGGCCCTGCCGGTTTTCGGCTTTGCCGTTTCTGCGTCCGCGCAGAGCAAATCCACCCCAAAGGCCGCGCCGAAAGCTGCACCCGCCAAATCGAATGCCAAGTCTTCGGCCAAGTCTGCCGCGAAAGGTGCGCCCGCGAAACCGGCGCCAGCCGTCGCCGGCAATGCCGAGCCCTCGCTGATCGGACAATTCGGCACATGGGGCGCCTATACCGCGACCCCGAACGGCAAGAAGGTCTGCTTCGCGCTGGCCAAGCCCGGCTCCTCGAAGACCAATCCGCCGAATCGGCCGCGCGACGCGTCCTATGCCTTCATCTCGACCCGCCCCGGCGAGAAGGTCACCAACGAAGTCTCGATCATGATCGGCTACCCCCTGAAGCCCGGCTCCGAGGGTTCGGTGGAGGTCGGCGGCGCCCGCTATGCGATGTACACCCAGGGCGACGGGCTCTGGATCAAGAACGCCGCCGAGGAAGACCGGCTGGTGGAGGCGCTGCGCAAGGGCGCGGATGCGGTGGTCAAGGGCGTCTCGGCCAAGGGCACCGAGACCATCGACACTTTCCCGCTGAAGGGCCTGTCCCAGGCGCTGGACAAGCTGGCCCAGGAATGCCGCCGTTAAAGACGGTCGCAATTGTCCGGTATTGCCTCTATATAGCGGGTTACGGGGCCTGAGGTTCCGTTTGCGGCCCTGTGCGGCTGCCCTTTTCCCGAGATACATAGTGCCATGACCGTGATCGAAGCCTCCGGCGTCCTCGAAAAGACCGCCCTTGAAACCTACGTGCCGCTGGCCAAGCCGTCGCTGGTCGGGCTGTCGCGCGAGGAACTGGCGAAGCGTCTCGGCGGCATCGGCGTCGCCGAAAAGCAGCAGAAGATGCGCGTCCAGCAACTCTGGCACTGGATGTATGTGCGCGGCGCGCGCAGCTTCGCCGAGATGAGCAACGTGTCGAAGGACATGCGCGCGCAGCTCGAGCAGTATTTCACAGTCGACCGCCCGGAAGTGGTGACCGAGCAGATTTCCAATGACGGCACTCGCAAGTGGCTGCTGCGCCTGCCGGGCGACGGCGTCGGCCGCGCCCATGAGGTCGAGTGCGTCTACATTCCCGAAACCGATCGCGGCACACTCTGCGTGTCCTCGCAGGTCGGCTGCACGCTCAATTGCTCGTTCTGCCACACCGGCACGCAGCGTCTGGTGCGCAATCTCACCGCCGGAGAAATTCTCGGGCAGGTGATGGTGGCGCGCGATCGTCTGGGCGACTGGGTCGATCGCGAGACGCCGAACGGCAACCGCCTCGTCACCAACATCGTGATGATGGGCATGGGCGAGCCGCTCTACAATTTCGATGCGGTGCGCGATGCGCTCCTGATCGTGTCGGACGGCGAGGGCATCGGCATCTCCCGCCGCCGCATCACGCTCTCGACGTCGGGCGTGGTGCCGAACATCGCGCGCACCGGCGACGAGATTGGCGTCATGCTGGCGATCTCGCTGCATGCGGTGCGCGACGAACTGCGCGACGAACTCGTGCCGCTCAACAGGAAGTATCCGATCAGGGAATTGCTGGACGCCTGCCGCGCCTATCCCGGCTCGTCCAATTCGCGACGCATCACCTTCGAATATGTGATGCTGAAGGGCGTCAACGATTCGCTCGATGACGCGCGGCTGTTGGTGAAGCTGCTCAAGGGCATCCCGGCGAAGATCAATCTCATTCCGTTCAATCCGTGGCCGGGCAGCAAGTACGAATGCTCGGACTGGGAGCAGATCGAGAAATTCTCGGAATACGTCTTCAACGCGGGCTATTCGTCGCCGGTGCGCACCCCGCGCGGCCGCGACATTCTCGCCGCCTGCGGGCAGTTGAAATCGGAAACGGAAAAGCTCTCCGCGCGCGAGCGGCAGGCGCTACGCGCCATGGCGATGACGGACTAGTGTGTCACCTCATCCTTCGAGACGCGGCGAAAACGCCGCTCCTCAGGATGAGGTCAAAGCAAATAGCGTCATCCTGCGGTGCGAGCCATCTTTGGCGAGCCTCGAAGGATGACAGACAGGCGGAATACAAGTCATGGCTCTGATCGGACGGTTCTTCGCGGTGATCATCGGCTTCTGCGCCGCATGTCTGGTGGCGAGCATTGTCGTGCTGTGGGCCATCTTCTTCCCGGAAATGACCGACATGTCGGTCGATATCGATCAGGGCGCGATCAATCTCATTCTCGGCTTCGGCTTCGTGCTCGTCAGCGGCTTCGCGCTGCTGCCCGCGGCGATCATCGCGCTGATCACCGAAGTGTTCTCGATCCGCCATGTTCTGGCCTATGCCGTCGGTGGCGCGCTGGCGGGACTATTCTGCTATCTCGGCTTCATCCCGTTCGATACCGTGAACATGACCTTCAATGGCATCGTGCGGCGGCATCTCGAAGTGATGGTCGGCGCGGGCATTCTCGGCGGCGTGGTCTACTGGCTGATCGCGGGGCGCAACGCCGGCAGGTGGCGCGACGTGCCGCCGGCATCGCCTCCGCCCGCCCTGCCGCCGCTGCCGCGCTGATTCTGTTTCGTCATTGCGAGCGCAAGCGAAGCAATCCATGAAAATGCGCCGCGCGTCAGAGATGGATTGCTTCGTCGCAAGTGCTCCTCGCAATGACGGTCGGGCCTTTTCAGTACTTCAAGCCTCGGCTAAACACCGGCCATGAACCGCACCGGCCTCATCATTGCGCTGACGATCTCCGTGTTTTTCGGAGTGCTGTTCGCTCTTCATCCCGAACTCGATCTGAAAATCGCGGCGCTGTTCTATGACGCGGCGACCAAGACCTTCCCGCTGAAGGCCAGCACATGGGCCGTGATCGCGCGCGACGGCGCGATGTGGATCGCATGGGCGCTGGTCGCGCCCGCGATCGTCGCCTTCGTGGTGAAGCTGATCCGTCCGGTGAAGCCGCTGATCATGTCCGGCCGCGCCATGGCGTTCCTGCTGGTGACCATGCTGCTCACCGCCATTGTGCTCTCCAATGTGGTGTTCAAGGGCTATTGGGGCCGCCCGCGTCCGGTGACGGTGACGGAGTTCAACGGCAAGCTCGACTTCAAGCCGTGGTGGGACCCGCGCGGCGCATGCCCGAAGAACTGCTCGTTCTTCTCCGGCGAGGGCGCGACGGCATTCTGGACCTATGCGCCCGCCGCGCTGACGCCGCCCGCATGGCGGCCGCTGGCCTATGTCGCCGCCACCGCGTTCGGCGTTCTGACCGGCGGCCTGCGCATGACCTTCGGCGGACACTTCTTCACCGATGTGCTGTTCTCCGGCACGGCCGCGTTCCTGGTGACCTGGCTGTTCTATGCGCTGATCTATCGCTGGCCGTCCACGCGGCTGACCGACGCCGGTGTCGATGCATGGATGACGCGCCTGGCCTGGCCCGGCTATCGCTGGCGGCAGAAGCGGTTGGGTCGCGATATCGGCCCGTCGCCGCGCATCCGTCCGGGAGCTGATGAAGCGGCTCCCAGCAAACGGTCATAGTGCCTCGTGTGTCCCGGGTGCGATGCAACGCTTCGGCGTTAGCATCGCAGAGCCGGGACCGTTACACATACCGATTTTGCGGCCCCGGCTCTGCGGAGCAGCGCAAGGGCGCTGCACCGCGTCCGGGGCACGAACTATCGGATTCACGGCGCGGCCTCGGCCTTCCCATGGCCCGCCAATCTTTCTATAGAAAGCCGGTCCGATCCCGGTGGGGTCCCGCACCTCCGCCGTTCCACGAAATTGCCTGAAGGGAAGTCCCATGAGCACGATTCTGAAAAACCTTCCCAAGGGAGAGAACGTCGGCATCGCGTTCTCGGGCGGCCTCGACACCAGCGCGGCGCTGCTCTGGATGAAGCAGAAAGGCGCGCGCGTCTTCGCCTACACCGCCAATCTCGGCCAGCCGGATGAGGCCGATTACGACGAGATTCCGCGCAAGGCGATGGAGTTCGGCGCCGAGAAGGCGCGCCTTGTGGATTGCCGCACGCAACTCGTGCACGAAGGCATCGCCGCGATTCAGTCCGGCGCCTTCCATGTCTCGACCGGCGGCATCACCTACTTCAACACCACGCCGCTCGGCCGCGCCGTGACCGGCACGATGCTGGTCTCCGCGATGAAGGAAGACGGCGTCAACATCTGGGGCGATGGCTCGACCTACAAGGGCAACGACATCGAGCGCTTCTATCGCTACGGCCTTTTGACCAATCCGGAGCTTCGCATCTACAAGCCGTGGCTCGACCAGCAGTTCATCGACGAACTCGGCGGTCGCGCGGAAATGTCGGCGTTCATGACCGCTCACGGCTTCGCCTACAAGATGAGCGCCGAGAAGGCCTATTCCACCGACAGCAATCTGCTCGGTGCGACGCACGAGGCCAAGGATCTCGAACATCTCGACAGCGGCATCAAGATCGTCAACCCGATCATGGGCGTGCCGTTCTGGCGCGACGACTGCGCCGTCAAGGCTGAAACGGTGTCGGTGCGGTTCGAGGAAGGCCAGCCTGTCGCGCTGAACGGCAAGACCTTCGCTGATCCGGTCGCGTTGTTCCTTGAAGCCAACGCCATCGGCGGACGTCATGGCCTCGGCATGAGCGACCAGATCGAAAACCGCATCATCGAAGCGAAGAGCCGCGGCATCTACGAAGCGCCGGGCATGGCGCTGCTGCACATCGCCTATGAACGTCTTGTCACCGGCATCCACAACGAAGACACCATCGAACAGTACCGCATCAGCGGCATGCGGCTCGGCCGTCTGCTCTATCAGGGCCGCTGGTTCGATTCGCAGGCGTTGATGCTGCGCGAGACCGCGCAGCGCTGGGTGGCGGGCGCGATCACCGGCGAAGTGACGCTCGAACTGCGCCGCGGCAACGACTATTCGATCCTGAAGACCGAGAGCCCGAACCTGACCTATGCGCCGGAACGGCTGAGCATGGAGAAGGTCGAGGACGCGGCGTTCACACCGGCCGACCGCATCGGCCAGCTGACCATGCGCAATCTCGATATTTCGGATACGCGCAAGAAGCTGGATCTCTACACGCAGACCGGGCTGCTGTCGTCCGAGCCGGGCGCGCACATTCCGAAGCTCGACAGCGACAAGGGCTGAGGGGCGGGAGTGCTTTAACGGAAGCGGGGTGCTGCATATGGGCTGGGAACGCGTCGGGCCCGACGGCGAAATCTTCAGGCCGCACCGTTATCCCAACGGACTGTTTCGCGTGGCCGATCCCGCTATGGGTGACGTCAAACATCACGCCAAGAATCAGCTCTCGGTTCGCGAAGACCAGATCGAAAGCTATTTGCAGCGTGGCTTCTCGCTACGTATGAAAGGCGACGTCGGCGGCCAAGTGAATCTAATTTCTCCGTCCGAGATCAGGCGAGTCTAGTTTATCACGCAGCCCTGCTACGCGATCTTCTCCACCCAATACGTCGCAGTCGCGTAAGGCACGCTGATCACATCCCTGCCCGCCAGCGCCGGGGTTGCCGCGATCAGCGCGCGCAGTTGTCCCACCACTTTCGCTTCCTCGTCCGGCGGCAGCGCCGCAATGAAGCTGGTGGAGCGGATGCGGTTGACGATCACGTCCTCCGGCGAGCCGGTATGCGCGTGAGGGAAACGATCCTCCCGCAGATCCGTGAAGCCGGGAAACGGAAACACATTGCGCCATGTTCCCTTGTTGAAGCGCGGTGCGTCGCCTTCATAGGGCGTGATGATCTGCGTCAGCGCCGCGATCCAGTCCACGCTCTCGTCGCGGATGTTCCAGACGAGGCCAAGCCTGCCGTGCGGCTTGAGCACCCGATGGATTTCGGCAAGTGCATCCTGCGTGGCGAACCAGTGAAACGATTGCGCGCAGGTCACCGCATCGACGCTGCCGTCAGGCAACGGGATCGATGCCGCGGTACCTTCGCAGGCATCGGCCTCGGGCAAGTCCGCGATGATCTTTGCGCGCATTTCCTTCACCGGCTCGACGGCAATGACATGCGCGCCGGTCTGCAAGAGATAGCGCGTGAATTTCCCGGTGCCTGCTCCGAGATCGACGGCGGTGGTTCCGGATCGCAGTCCGAGCCGGTCGCGCAACCAGTCCGCGATGGCATCGGGATAATCGGGGCGGCCGCGCACATAGTCGTCGGCCTTGGCGGCAAAGCCCGCGGATGCGGCATGGTGGATCGGAGTGTGTGTCATGGCGTGGATTCTGGAATTTGATTCCTTGGAAACTGAAGCGATGTTCTTCCGCTCATTCCCGCGGAAGCGGGAATCCAGCCGCTGAAGTCTGGGTCCCCGCGTTCGCGGGGACGAGCGGACTTACTTCAATCTCGATAAATCATATTCAGGCTTGTGTGCCTGCAAGAAAAATGGCCGGGACAGTGTCCCGGCCATCGCATTGTCGTGATGGGTGCTGCGCCTAGCGCGGCGCCGCGTTGGCCTCGCCGCCGTTGAGCAGCGGCGTGATGTTGCGCACAGTGACGCGGCGGTTGCGGCGTTCCGGCCCGTCGGTCGGAATCTTCAGGTACTGTTCGCCGTAGCCCTGCGAGGTCAGGTTCTCCGCCGGCACGCCGAACTGCTGGGTCAGCAATTCCGCTGCCGATTCCGCGCGGCGGTCGGACAGCGACAGGTTGTCGACGTCGTTGCCCACCGCGTCGGTGTGACCTTCGATCAGGAACACCGTCTGCGGATTGCGCTGGATCGCGCGGTTGATGCCGTCCGCGATCACCTGCAGCTTCGCCGCCTGATCCGGCGGGATGTCCCACGATCCGGTTTCGAAGTTGATGGTGTCGAGATCGATCGACGGCATGCGCTGGCGCACCGACGGGCTGTAGCGGATTTCGTCGAGCGTGTAGGGACGCTCGATGCGATCCACCGGCGGCGCCATCAGCGTGTCGTAGATCAGGTCCGGCGGCGCGCCGTCGGCTTCCACGATGTAGCGGTTCTGCGGAATGCGCAGCACCGGCGGCGGCAGCGACACGAAGTAACCGCCGATCGCGCCCGCGACCACACCGGCGGCAAGTCCGGCTCCGAAGCCGGGACCGCCATGGCGCCTGTTGTCGATGATGACAACTTCGCGTCCGTCCGGTCCGCGGCGGCTGCGGCGCAGCAGGCCGCCACGCTCGTCGGTGAGCGTGATGATCTGCGTGCCGTCGGGCCGCACCACGATGGTGCGGCTGTCGTTGCCCTGACGATCGACGCGCACGTCCTTCGCGCCGTAGCGGAAACGATCGACGTCGTTGTGCCGCACGAACGACTGACCGTTCGGATCGCGCACGATCACGCGGCCCGGTTCGGTGATGATGGTGCGGCCGCCTTCGGTGCGTTCCTGGCGCTGGCCGCGGAAATCATCCAGCCGTCCGACCGGACGCATGCCGGGCTTCTGGATCGGAATCGGCGCGGCCTGAACCGCAGGCGCGGGCGGCAGCGGCGCCGCGATCGGCGCGGTGGCCGGCGCAGCGGGCGTGCCGGCCGGAAGGCCCGGCGGCGGACCCTGGCGCTGGCCACGGCGATCGCCAAACCCGCCGGGCTGTCCCGGAGCAGGCGGTTGGCCCGGTGCGGGCGCGGTTGAATCCGGCGCGCGTTGCGGCGTCACATCGCGCACGCCCGGCGCGACCGGCGGTGCGTTCGGCGGGCGCTGTCCGGCGGCGGGCGGCGTTGCAGGCGTAGCGCCCTGTTGAGGTGCCGGCCGTCCCTGAGCGGGCGGCGTCGGCGCGGCGCCGGGTGCAGGAGGTGTGTGCGGTGCCGCTCCTGGAGGCGGCGCATGCGGCGCTGCTCCGGCCGGCGGAGGCGGAGCCTTCGGCGCAGCGGCAGGCGGAGGTGTTGCAGCCTTCGGAGCCGCGGGCGGCGGAGGTGGCGCGGCCTTGGGCGCTGCCGGGGGTGGAGGCGGAGCAGCCTTCGGCGCGGCAGGTGGCGGCGGAGGTGCAGGACGGGCCGCGGGTGGCGCAGGCGGTGCGGGGCGCGCGGCAGGAGGTGCGGGCGGCGCGGGGCGCGCAGCCGGAGGGGGCGGTGCAGGGCGTGCCGCTGGAGGAGGTGCAGGGCGCGCGGCCGGCGGCGGCGCTGGGCGTGCGGCAGGTGGCGCTGCCTTCGGCGGTGGTCCTTTGGGCGGACCCTTCTGTGCGTTCGGATCGGCAGGCGCGGCTTGTGCGACGACGAATGACGATGCGCCCGGCAGCGATGCTTCGGCATGCGCCGGCACATGCGAAAGCTGAACGGCAGCGATTGCGGTGGTCGTCATCAGAATGAGTCGAATGTTCTTCATGGGGCCCTTTGACAGTGAGAAGAAAAGGGAGCGCCGTATGATTTGCGGGATGTCATCCGGCGCTGTCGTCGCATCATGTCTACGTGATCAGCCGATAGTGATTAGGCGGCAGCAATGTGGCGAAGCTCGCTGGTGCGCCAACTATTTTGATTCCACACGCGAATCGGCGCGCGAGAATGAATGCACGTTAATCGGTTTGAACGGCAATTGCATGATGTGGCGCAATCGCGCCGCATCAATGTGACGCTTGATTGACAGGCGGTGTTCTGGGACCGCCCGGTCCCGGCGTTTCGTCGGGCTGATCGGGCGGCAGTTCGCGCGGCGCATCCGGCTCAGCGGGATCGTTGACCGGCACCGGCACTTCCGGGCGCGGATCGCCCGGCGGACTCTCCTGCGGCGGCTCGGTGGGTGTGCCGGGAGTCGGCGGTGGAATTTCCGGCGGATCGACGCCGGGATCTCCGGGAAGCTGCATCACATCGCGACCTTTCGATTTTCGCCCATGTCGGGACGATTGCCGGTCGCGGCTGCGACCGCCATCTTGACCGAACTGACGATCTTGCCGGGCGCATCCCAGTATTCCGCTTCGCGCGGCGTGACCTTCAGCACGCAGATGTTCGGATCGTCGGGCGAATCCCACCACGCCTTGGCCCAGACATTCCAAAGCTCCTTGATCTTGCCGCGGTCGCCCGACACGGCCGCTTCGCCTGTGATCGAGACGTATGTCTGACTGCCGGGATCGGCGAAGGCGAGACAGACGGTCGGATAGTTGCGGATGTCGTCGTCCTTGTGGTGACGCCTGTCAGCCAGAAAATAGAAGGCGTTCTCGTCGGGAACGACATGGGCGCCCATCGGGCGCGAATGCAGGTTGTGGCCATCCCAGCCCGTGAGCATGGCGATGGAGATTTTTTGCGCAAGCTCCCACACGCGATCGGCGTCGTTGGTCGTGGTGGCCATGGTTTGTCCTTTCGATGGTTCGACCGACAACGGATGCAAGGCAGGGATGTTCCGGTGAATCCCAATTGCGCGCGCCGGGTTCCGCAACTTGACAGCGCGGCGCAAAGCCACCGAGAGTCGCGGAAGATTATCGACGGAGAACAACCGATGCCGCTGGCTTACTGGTGCGTGCTGATCGCGGCGCTGATACCTTATGCGCTTGCGAAATATGCCAAGACAGGCTCGGGCAGCGACAACCGCTATCCGCGCGAGGACTATGAGACGCTTCAGCCGAAACAGCGCCGCGCCTATGCCGCGCATCAGAATGCGCTGGAGACGTTTCCGATCTTCGCGGCGGCGGTGATCATCGCGGTGACGTCGGGCGTATCACCCGGAATCGTGAACGGACTTGCCGCGCTTTACATCCTGCTGCGCATCGCCCACGCATTGCTCTATGTCTTCAACAGGCCGCCGTTGCGCTCGGCGGCCTTCGCCCTGGCGATGGCGGTGAATGTCGCGATCTTCGTTCTGCCGGCGTTCAAGGCGTAGCCGCTTCGCCTGATTCATCCGCGCGAACGGCCGCGATGGTCTGCGCATCGCGGCCGCCGTACCGGCAGAGAGTCTGCTTACGCCTTCAGAAGCAGTTCGGCGAGCTGCTGCGGTTGAGCCACCATCACATCATGGCCGCACGCGAATTCATGCGTCTGCCATGACTTGTCGGCCTTGGCCTTTGCCAGATTGGCGTCGAATGTCGGGCTCTTGTAGTCGAGCGCCCGCATGTAGCTCTTGCGCGCGATCTTCTCGCGCCCGCCGGTGTAAGTCACCTTTTCGGTGAAGGTCGCGATCGGCTGCGGCGTGATCTTGGAATCGACCCAGGCGCGATCCTTTTCCTCGACACCGAACACGGCCGATGGCGGCGACTTGATCGAGAGTTCCTTGCGCTCGATGGCGGCGTTGATGACGCCCTGCGTATTGGCGGATGCCTTCTCGATCAGGCTCTCGCCGTTCGCAGGCACGAAGGCATCGAGAAAGACGATCGATCCGATCTTCTCCGGAATGCGATCCGCCGCGCCGCTGATGGCGATGCCGCCGTAGGAATGTCCCACCAGCACGACATCGGTCAGGTTTTCCCAGTTGATGGTGTTGACGACATCCTCGACATGCATCGATGCGTTGGTGTCCTTGGTCAGAAGATGCGAACGTTCGCCCAGTCCGGTCAGGGTCGGCGTGAACACCTTGTGCCCGTGACTCTCGAGAATGTCCGAGACGCGCCGCCAGCACCAGCCGCCATGCCAGGCGCCGTGAACAAGCACGAAAGTCTTGCGCGCCGAAGCGGGCGTCTGCGCGCGCGCGCCTGTCGCGCTCGCGATCAGTCCTGCCGCGGCCGTTCCGAGAACGGCGCGACGTGTGGCGTTGATTTCGACCATCTGTTTTCCTCGAAGTTTGAAATCCGTCTTGTCAAAGAGACGTTCGGGGATTGTCTAAGCGGCAAAGGTTTTTCGCAAGTGAGACAATCCATCTTCGGGAGTGGTACAATTCAGCGGCGCACCAGCAGCGTGTTGCTGCGCGTCCTGCCTGCAATCGCGTAGCCGCGTGCGGTCATGTCGGCGATGCAATCGTTCTGCCAGACAGTCCGTTTCAGATGTTCGATAGCGACGGCTTTCGGCCACAATACTTGCGGCGCGTCGTGGAAGAACGGCACCAGCACGCGGTCTTCAAAACCTCCGACGCCGATTTTCATCGCATCGATATGATCGATGCCGATGCCGTTCAGGATCGTGAGCAGCCGATACGACGGTCCTTCTACGCCGCTACGGGTTTTGATTTCCAGCGTGCCGTCGGTTTCGCCCGCTGCGCCTTTCACCAAGGTGAGATTGGTCAGATTCGACGCCGATGCGTTGAACGCGAGGCGCGCGCCCGCGCTCGGCAAGGGTTCGATGGCGATGACGCGACCGTTTGCGCCGACATGTTTCGCGAGCGGTACGGCATAGGTGCCGACATTGGCGCCGGCATCGACGAACACGCCGCCCCGCGGCAGGTATTCGCGCAGGAAATCGAGTTCGGGCAGGTTGTAGTCCGGATTGAACAGCACGCCGCGCTCGGCGCCGCTGGCGAGATCGTGCAGGCGGAACGACGCGCCCTGATAGCTCACGTCGATCGGCCCCGCGCCGAACAGGCGAACAAGGTGCGACAGCCACGGCCGGAACGCGCCGTGCTTGAGGCTGGAGCTGTGCGCGGCGGCGATCACCGCGCGTTGCAGGGCGTTCGGGGCGTAACGGCCGAAGGGCTTTTGATCGTCGCCGGAGGTCATGTTCATGGGCCTGTCGTTGCGCGGCGCCGGCAATGTTTCAGCGATTCTGCAGATACGGCTCGAACGGCGAGGCGGCATGGCCCTCCGCGCGGATGGCGGGATCGAGTGTGTACAGATCCTGCGCCCGCCCGATGCCGCGCAGCGCATAGCGGCCGGTGGAGACGAAATGCCGTTTTTCCGAACTGCCGAGGCCGTCGAGAAACGCCGACGACACCAGAAACTCGCGCTCGACCGTGCGGCACATCGAGGCGATGCGGCTGACCTCATTGACCGCGGGTCCGACCACGGTGAAGTCGAGCCGCTCGTCGCTGCCGATATTGCCGTAGAACACCTCGCCGACATGCAGAGCCACATAGGCGGTCGTGGTCACCCTGTTCTCGGCGGAGCGCCGCTGGTTGAGCGTTTCGATGGACATACGAAGCCGGTTCTCCGCGCGCAGCGCCGCGCGCCGCGCGGCCGTCAGGTCGTCCTCCCTGAAAATGGCGAGCACGCCGTCGCCGATCAGCTTGAGAACGTCGCCGCCTTCGTCATGGATCGCGCCGATGGCCGCGCCCGCATAGTCGTTGAGGAACGGAATGAATTCGCCGGGATCGATCGATTCCCCGATGGCGGTCGAGCCACGCAGGTCGGAAAACCACAGCACCGCATTGATGCGGTCGGCGACGCCGCGCGACATGCGCCCGCTCAGCACGCGGTCGGCGGCATCGCGGCCGAGATAGACATGGCCGACCGTGCGCGCGATCCGCGCATGGGCGGCGGATTTCACCGCAAGCCCGAGCAGCGGCACGAGATCGCGCATCGCGCCCATGGCGGTTTCGTCGAAGCCGTGGTCGCGCCGCATGCCCCACAGCGAATAGACGCAGTCCATTTCGCCGATGATGCCGGTGTCGCCGAAACGGTGGATGAAAGTTGCGAAATGCCGGTGGCCGTCTCCGATCAGCTTTGCCGTCATGTTGTAATGCTCATCGGTGTGGCTGATGCGCATTTCGTTCTCGCCGGTCTGCAGCATCGTGTAGAACGGCGAGCGCTGCCAGTTCTCCGCGGCCTCGCCTTCGCTGGTCGATCTGTATTCGAAGGCGTCGCTTTCGTTCGATTCGATGTCGCTCCAGCGGAAGCCCTGGCCCTCGAAAACCGGATGAAGCGTGTCGATGAAAACGAGGCCGCGCGAGAGTTCAAGTCCGGCCGCGCGGGTGCGTTCGCAGAACTCGCGCACGAGTTCCGTTTCCGCGACGCCGGACAGTCCGGCGCCGGCGAGCCAGTTCATGATGTCGAGCCGTGCGTTCAGGTCCATGCGGATTCATCGCGCGGGATCGGCTTCAACGCAACAGTCCGGCAACCGCTATTTCGCGTCGCGGCCGGTCATGCGGATGCCCGCGACAGGCGCGTGTTGAGCCTATTGCAGGCTTTTCAGAAACGACAGGAGATCGTTGATCTGGTCGGGCTCCAGCGTGAACATCGGCATGGTGGGATGGCCGCTGTCGATGCCCTCCGCGAGCGCTTCCGCCAGCGTCTCGATCGGATACTTCGTGTGCAGGGTGCGGAACGGCGGCGCGATGGCGAGTGGGCTCGGCGTATGGCGGTCGATGGAATGACAGCGCGCGCAGTTGGTTCGCGCGAAAGCGCGTCCGCGAATTTCCGCAGGCGATGCGGCCAGCGCCGTCGTCGTGGAGGCGGTCATGGCGAAGAGAAACAGCGTGAGGCTGAGAAGTGCGGGAATCGGCATGTCCCGATCCTGAGGCCATCGCGGGAAAGGCGCGTTGACCTGTGTCAACTTGATGCCGGGCGTTGACTTCAACGCGTCGTCCCGGCCAACGGATCGGCGCAAAGCGCCGTCCGATGACAGGCTCCGGCCGGGACCCATAATCACCGGCTTTCCGAAAGACGCTCGGACCTCGTGGTTTGGATGGATCGACAGGGAGTGTGGGTCCCGGCCTTCGCCGGGACGACCAGACTTTTTTTACACCTGCCGTTCGACCATCTTGAGCTTGAGGTCGGCGATGGCTTCCGAGGGGTTGAGGCCCTTCGGACATGCCTTGGCGCAGTTCATGATGGTGTGGCAGCGATAGAGCCGGAACGGGTCTTCCAGATTGTCGAGGCGTTCGCCGGTGGCTTCGTCGCGCGAGTCCTTCACCCAGCGGTCGGCCGCGAGCAATGCAGCGGGGCCAAGGAAGCGGTCCGAATTCCACCAGTAGCTCGGGCATGAGGTCGAGCAGCAGGCGCAGAGGATGCACTCGTAAAGGCCGTCGAGCTTGGCGCGGTCTTCCGGCGACTGACGCCATTCCTTCTGCGGGGTCGCGGTGGTGGTGTGCAGCCACGGCTCGATCGAAGCGTATTGCGCATAGAAGTTGGTGAGATCGGGCACGAGGTCCTTCACCACCGGCTGATGCGGCAGCGGATTGACCTTGATCGGGCCGGCTTCGACTTCGTCCATGGCGCGGGTGCAGGCCAGCGTGTTCTGGCCGTCGATGTTCATGGCGCAGGAGCCGCAGACGCCTTCGCGGCAGGAGCGGCGGAAAGTTAGCGTCGGATCGACGGTGTTCTTTATCCAGATGAGAGCGTCCAGGATCATCGGCCCGCAGTCGTGGGTGTTCACGTGATACGTGTCGATGGTCGGGTTCTTGCCGTCGTCCGGATTCCAGCGATAGACCTTGAATTCGCGCGTCTCGGTCGCGCCTTCGGGCTTCGGCCATTCCTTGCCGCCCGAGATCGTGGAATTCTTCGGCAGTGTGAACTGAACCATTGGGGTCTTCCTGCGGTTTCCCTGCATTCTTGTCCCGGGCGCGATGCAATGCGCAGCATTGCGTCGCAGAACCGGGACCGTTACGGCCCCGGATCAGCGGAGCGGCACTGCGTGCCGCACCGCGTCCGGGGAAAGTCTCATCAATACACGCGTGCTTTGGGCACGATGTACTGAACGTCGTTGGTCATCGTGTAGTCGTGGACCGGGCGGTAATCGATCGTGGTGTTGCCCTTGTCGTCGATCCACGACAGCGTGTGCTTCATCCAGTTCTTGTCGTCGCGGTCCGCGAAGTCCTCGCGGGCATGCGCGCCGCGGCTTTCGGTGCGGTTGGCGGCGGAGTCCATCGTCACAACGGCCTGAACGATCAGGTTGTCGTATTCGAGGGTCTCGACCAGATCGGAATTCCACACCAGCGAACGGTCGGACACGCCGATGTCGCCGATGCCGCCATGAACCTTGTGGATCAGGTCCTGGCCTTCATGCAGCACGTCGCCGGTGCGGAACACCGCGC
This sequence comes from Afipia sp., assembly GCA_017308575.1. Taxonomy (GTDB): domain Bacteria; phylum Pseudomonadota; class Alphaproteobacteria; order Rhizobiales; family Xanthobacteraceae; genus Afipia. The sequence goes on along the minus strand of JAFKEQ010000001.1, from coordinate 289,746 downwards.
AGTTGTTCTGCATCACGCGCTGCATGTTGTCGCGCAGCTTCGCGGTCGGCGTGCCGCCGGAGGCATGGCGGAAGCGATCGAGGCGGCCGAGCGCCATGTCGGAGCCGGCGGCCGGAAGCTCGGGCTGGCGCGCATTCGGCGTCAGCTTCTCGGCGCAGCGCAGCGCCGCGGCGCGGCCGAACACCACGAGGTCGATCAGCGAGTTGGAGCCGAGGCGATTGGCGCCATGGACCGAGACGCAGGCGGCTTCGCCCACGGCCATCAGGCCCGGCACCACCGCGTTGTCGTCGCCGTTCTTCTTGGTGACGACTTCGCCGTGATAGTTGGTCGGGATGCCGCCCATGTTGTAGTGCACGGTCGGCAGCACCGGGATAGGCGCGCGGGTGACGTCGACGCCCGCGAAGATCTTCGCGGATTCCGAGATGCCCGGCAGGCGTTCGTGCAGCACCTTCGGATCGAGATGATCGAGGTGCAGGAAGATGTGATCCTTGTTCTTGCCGACGCCGCGGCCTTCGCGGATTTCGATGGTCATCGCGCGCGAGACCACGTCGCGCGAGGCGAGATCCTTGGCGGATGGCGCATAGCGCTCCATGAAGCGCTCGCCTTCGGCGTTCGACAGATAACCGCCTTCGCCGCGCGCGCCCTCGGTGATGAGGCAGCCCGCCGGGAAGATGCCGGTCGGATGGAATTGAACGAACTCCATGTCCTGCATCGCGATTCCCGCGCGCAGCGCCATGCCGCCGCCGTCGCCGGTGCAGGTGTGCGCCGAGGTGCAGGACTGGTAGGCGCGGCCGTAGCCGCCTGTGGCCAGAATGGTCGTCTGGCCGCGGAAGCGGTGCAGGGTGCCGTCGTCGAGCTTGAGCGCGATCACGCCGCGGCAGACGCCCTGATCGTCCATGATCAGGTCGATGGCGAAGTATTCGATGAAGAATTCGGCCGAGTGACGCAGCGCCTGGCCGTACATGGTGTGCAGCATGGCGTGGCCGGTGCGGTCGGACGCGGCGCAGGTGCGCTGGGCCTGGCCCTTGCCGTAGTCCATGGTCATGCCGCCGAACGGACGCTGATAGATCTTGCCGTCTTCGGTGCGCGAGAACGGAACGCCCCAGTGCTCAAGCTCGTAAACGGCCTGCGGCGCGTGCCGCACCATGTATTCGATCGAGTCCTGATCGCCGAGCCAGTCCGACCCCTTCACGGTGTCGTACATGTGCCAGCGCCAGTCGTCGGGATGCATGTTGCCGAGCGAGGCGGAGATGCCGCCCTGCGCCGCGACGGTGTGCGAGCGGGTCGGGAACACCTTGGTGATGCAGGCGGTGCGAAGACCGGCTTCCGAGCAGCCGACCACGGCGCGCAGGCCCGCGCCGCCGGCGCCGACCACGATCACGTCAAAGGTATGGTCTTCGATAGGATAAGCCTGGCCGTTCGCGGCCGGCGCAGCAGTGCCGTTCGGCGCCATCGATTAAACTCCCGACGACAGTTTGATAATGGCGTAGATCGATGCGAGACCGACCGCGGCCGAAAAGAAATTGTTGGCGATGATCGCGGCGAGTTTGGTCTTCTCGTCGGTGACGTAGTCTTCCAGCACCACCTGCATGCCGATCTTCATGTGCCAGACGCTGGCGATGATGAAGAGGATCATGACGATCGCGACCAGCGGCGAGCCGAGGATCGCGGCGGCGCCGGCCTGGTTGCGGCCGAGCAGCGACATGATGATCACGATCACCGGAATGAACAGCAGCGCCATCGCGATGGCGGTGAGGCGCTGGCGGAAGAAATCCGAGGTGCCGTGATGGGCCGAGCCGAGGCCGCGAACCCGGTTCAGCGGCGTGCGAATGGAGGTCTTGGTGCTCATCGTCCGCCTCCGACGGCGTAGGCGACGATCCACACGATGATCGTCAGGGTGATGGAGCCGATCAGCGCGGCGCGGGTCAGCCATTCGCGCTCGTTGGGGCCGAAGCCGTAGCCGAGGTCCCACACCAGATGGCGCAGGCCGCCGAGCATGTGGTGCAGCAGCGCCCACGTGTAGCCGAACACGACAACGCGGCCGATCCAGCTCGATGTGAAGCCCTGGATATTGGCGTAGGCGCCGGGGCCGGATGCGGTGGCGATCAGCCACCACGCCATCAGCAGCGTGCCGCCATAGAGGGCGACGCCGGTGGCGCGATGAATGATGGACATCGCCATCGTCAGCGTCCAGCGGTAGGTCATGAAGGGTGAAAGAGGACGGTCGATCCTTGGGGCCATGGGCGACTTTAACTGTTGGCGGGCAACGAACGTTGCCGGATTTTTATGCGGGATCGTTTATTAGAGGGCTTCTATTTACGGAGTAGAGGGAACGAGCGCAACGCAGAACTGAACAAGAATTGAATACTCGGTCATTGCTTTCATTGTCTATGACAATACTGTGGTATACTGGTTTTTTGTATGCCAGACGCGAGGCTTCCCGCCGCACTTCTGAAGCGGGATTCAGCGGATGTCACGGACGGGTCATAAAATACAACAGAACAAGGGACACTGCGGATGATCGCCGGGCTGAATGTCTCCGAACTGGTTGAACTCGCCGCATTATTGGTGCTGACCGGCGCGCTGGCCGGGTTCCTCGCCGGCATTTTCGGCATCGGCGGCGGCGCGGTGCTGGTCCCGGTTTTGTACGAATGTTTTCGCCTCGCAGGCGTGCCGCTGGATGCGCGGATGCCGCTGTGCATCGGAACGTCGCTCGCCATCATCATTCCGACCTCCATCCGCTCATGGCAGGCCCACCACAAGCGCGGCAGCGTGGACATGGAGATCCTGAAGAAGTGGGCGCTCCCCGTGCTGATCGGCGTCATTGTCGGCAGCGTGATTGCGCGCTACGCGCCGGAGAAGCTGTTCAAATATGTGTTCGTCGGTGTCGCGTGGTCGGCGGCGGCGCGGCTGCTGCTCGGCAAGGAGAACTGGCGGCTGGGCGATGAGATGCCGCAGGGCTTTTTCATGCGCGCCTACGGCTTTTTCATCGGCCTGCTCTCGACGCTGATGGGCATCGGCGGCGGACTGTTCTCGAATCTTTTGATGACCTTCTACGGCCGCCCGATCCATCAGGCGATCGGCACCTCGGCGGGGCTTGCGGTGCTGATCTCGATTCCCGGCGCGCTCGGCTACATCTATGCGGGCTGGCCCGCCGCCGCGCGCTTTCCCGAAGTCGCCGCGCTGCAACTGCCGTTCGCCATCGGCTACATCTCGATCATCGGCGCGCTGCTGGTGATGCCGACGAGTCTTCTGATCGCGCCGCTCGGCGTGCGCGTCGCGCATCTGCTCACCAAGCGCAAACTCGAAATCGCGTTCGGGATTTATCTGCTGGTGGTGTCGTCGCGCTTCGTCGTGAGTCTTGTGACGGGGTATTGAGGGACCTTCCCGTCATTGCGAGCGAAGCGAAGCAATCCATCTTTTTAAACAGAAGAAAGCTGGATTGCTTCGTCGCCATTAGCGCGTCGAAGGCGCTAATGGCTCCTCGCAATGACGGCGTCAGATTGCGAGGTCTGCACTCTCTCCGCTCGTCCCCGCGGAAGCGGGGACCCAGAGCCAAAGAAAAGATCGAAGAAAGCGAACTGGATTCCCGCTTGCGCGGGAATGAGCGGTTGAAGGCGTCACGCTTCCTTGGGTCCCGGCCTGCGCCGGGACGACCACTGAGCTACTTCGCGTACAGCCCCTTATACGTCTCGCGCAGCACGTTCTTCTGCACCTTGCCCATGGTGTTGCGGGGAAGATCATCCACGAACATCACCCGCTTGGGCATCTTGAATTTCGCCAGCCGGCCGTCGAGCGCATGCAGCACGGCGCTCTCATCCAGCGCGGCGCTCTTGTCCTTCACCACCACGGCGGTGACGCCTTCGCCGAAATCGGCATGCGGCACGCCGATCACCGCGCTTTCCACCACGCCCGGAATCGCGTCGATCTCGTTCTCGACTTCCTTCGGATAGACGTTGAAGCCGCCGGAAATCACGAGGTCCTTGCCGCGGCCGATGATGTGCACATAGCCGCGCGGATCGATCTTGCCGAGATCGCCGGTGATGAAGAAGCCGTCCTTGCGGAATTCGGACGCGGTCTTCTCCGGCATTCGCCAGTAGCCCTTGAACACGTTCGGGCCTTTGACCTCGATCATGCCGATCTCGTCGCGCGCCAATTCCTTGCCGGCTTCCGGATCGGTGACGCGCACCTCAACGCCCGGCAGCGGGAAGCCCACAGCGCCCGGCACGCGGTCGCCGTCATAGGGGTTCGACGTGTTCATGTTGGTTTCGGTCATGCCGTAGCGCTCGAGGACCGCGTGCCCGGTGCGCGCCGACCATTCGCGATGGGTCTCGGCGAGTAGCGGCGCGGAGCCCGAAATGAACAGGCGCATATGCCTGGTCGACTCTTTCGACAGGTTCGGCGACTGCAGCAGGCGCGTATAGAATGTCGGCACGCCCATCAGCACGGTAGCGCGCGCCATCAGCTTGATGATCAGTTCGGGATCGAGCTTGGGCAGGAAGATCATCGCCGCGCGCGAGAACAGCGTGACGTTGCTCGCCACGAACAGGCCGTGGGTGTGATAGATCGGCAGCGCGTGGATCAGCACGTCGTCCTTGCTGAAGCGCCAGTACTCCACAAGGCTCAGCGAGTTCGACGCGAGATTGTCATGGGTCAGCATCGCGCCCTTGGAGCGGCCGGTGGTGCCCGATGTGTAGAGAATGGCGGCGAGATCGTCGCCCGCGCGCGGCACGGTGACGAAATCAGCGCTCGCCTTCGCGGCGGCCTCGGTCAGCGAGCCCTTGCCGTCCGAATCCAGTGTCTCGACCTTCGCGCCGACCTTGTCGGCCAGCTTAGCGATGCCGTCGGCCTTCGACGGATCGCACACCACCAGCGACGGCTCCGCATCGCCGATGAAGTAATCGAGTTCGTTGAGGGTGTAGGCGGTGTTGAGCGGCAGAAACACCGCGCCCGCGCGCACCGTGGCGAGATACAGCACCAGCGCCTCGACGGATTTTTCCGTTTGCGCCGCAACACGGTCGCCGGGCTTCACGCCGCGCGCCACCAGCACATTCGCGACACGGCCGGATTGCGCGATCAGGTCGCCATAGCTGATCCGCGTGCCGTCGGCTTTCTCGATGGCCAGCCGGTTCGTCTCGGTCAGATCGTCGAACAGGCGAGAAAACAGATTGGCGTTCGCGGAGGTGTTCATGCATCATTCCATCGGGAGACAACGGGTCTTTTGACTACACCAAAATCATCACTCGCAGCAACGGAGACAACCGGCATGAGCAACAGCAAGAAACGTGTGGCGTGGATTACCGGAGGCGGGTCGGGCATCGGCCTTGCGGGCGCACAGGCGCTGGCGAAGGAGGGCTGGACCGTGGTGATCTCCGGACGCCGCAAGGACGTGCTGGATGACGCCGTCGCCGGGATCGTCAAGGAGGGCGGCGCGGCCGAGGCCATGGTGCTCGATGTCAGCAATGCCGCGGATGCGGAGAAGGTGGCGAATGCGATCGTCGCCAGGCACGGCCGCATCGATTGTCTGGTCAACAGTGCGGGCCTCAATGTCCCGAAGCGGAGCTGGGACGACGTCACAACCGAAGGCTGGGACAAGGTCGTCGATATCAACCTCAGCGGCGTGATGTACTGCATGCGCGCGGCGCTGCCTGCGATGCGCGCGCAGAAGGACGGCGTCATCATCAACGTCGCGTCATGGGCCGGGCGGCATGTGTCGAAGATGACGGGCCCGGCCTACACCGCCACCAAGCATGCGGTGCTGGCGCTGACGCATTCGTTCAACATGGACGAGTTCAGAAATGGATTGCGAGCCACCTGTCTCTCGCCCGGCGAAGTCGCGACGCCGATTCTCAAGCTGCGTCCGGTGCCGCCGAGCGCGGAGGACATGGCGAAGATGCTGCAGCCGGAGGATCTCGGACGCACCATCGCGTTCGTCGCGAGCATGCCCGCGCGCGCCTGCGTCAACGAAATCCTGATCGCGCCGACCTGGAATCGCGGCTTCGTGACGCCGACGATTTTGTAAGACGTCATTGCGAGCGGAGCAAAGCAATCCATTCTTCGCAAGATGGATTGCTTCGTCGCTTGCGCTCCTCGCAATGACGGCTGGTAGGTCGCGATTTTCAGGTCAGGTCACGTCCTTCATCCGAAAAAGTTTCAGATTTCCGAAAATATATTCTTTGAAACGCGTTTCACGCACTCCCGTAGCTCGGACCATGGCCGCGCGGTGATCGTCTGTGACGAGCAGTGCCGTTGCCCGTTCCGTCGAATGGTCGATGGAACTTTCAGTTCCCGGGAGACAAAACATGTCCAGGATCACTTCAATGCGTGTTGCTCTGTTGTCCGCCGCCATCGGCGTGCTGTCATTGACGGCCGCCGTCACGACGCCCGCACAGGCGCAGGACAAAATGAAAAGCGGAATGTCCGGCGAAAAGACCGTGATGGTCGGCGGCGCGCCGATGTATCCATCGAAGAACATCGTCCAGAATGCGGTGAACTCGAAGGACCACACCACGCTGGTCGCTGCAGTGAAGGCCGCGGGTCTTGTCGATACGCTGTCCGGCAAGGGCCCGTTCACGGTGTTCGCCCCGACCAATGAGGCATTCGCAAAGCTGCCCGCCGGCACGGTCGATACGCTGGTGAAGCCGGAAAACAAGGCGATGCTCACCAAGATCCTCACCTATCATGTCGTGCCGGGAAAAATGAGCGCGGCGGACCTGACCGACGGCAAGAAGCTGACCACGGTCGAGGGCGAGCAGCTCACCGTCAAGCATGATGGCGGCAAGGTCTGGCTGATCGATGCCAAGGGCGGAAAGTCGGCGGTCACCATCGCCGACGTCAACCAGTCGAACGGCGTGATCCACGTTGTCGATACGGTGCTGATGCCCGCGTCGTAAGGGTATCCGAGATCGTTCGCGCACGCGCCTTACGGCCAGTACGCTCCCTCCCCGTTACGGGGAGGGGGTGTAGGACAGGCGCGTTCTCTGCGGATAAATTTCTCCGCTCATCCCCGCGAAAGCGGGGATCCAGTTTTTTCCGGCTCTGGGTCCCCGCTTTCGCGGGGACGAACGGAAAACAAAGCCGGCGAGCGCCGGGACGACGCAGGCAAAGCTCTCATTTTCGTGAACGGCGGGTCTTGGTGTTTTGCCGTCGTGCATGTAACGGGGACTAAACTACATCCGTATGGTGTTGGTGACATCGTGAACCCGGAAACGCTTATGTCCAACGCCATATCCAGCATCGCCGCCGATCATTCGCCAACCGTACCTGCGGACGGACCGGTTCGGAAGATCATCCAGCCCGCCTGGGTCCGTATCGTGCACTGGATCAACGCGCTGGCGATGGTGCTGATGATCATGTCCGGCTGGCAGGTCTACAACGCCTCGCCGCTGTTCGGCTTTTCCTTCCCGCCATCGGTCACGCTCGGCGGCTGGCTGGGCGGGGGCCTGATGTGGCACTTCGCGGCGATGTGGCTGTTGATGGTTAACGGCCTCGTCTATCTCGTGCTCGGCCTTGTCACCGGGCGCTTCCGCAAAAAGCTGCTGCCGATCTCAGCGAGCGGCGTGGCGCACGATGCGAAGGCGGCGCTCACCGGCAAACTCTCCCACGCCGATCTTACCGTCTACAATCAGGTGCAGAAGCTGCTCTATGCCGGGATCATCGTGGTCGGCATCGTGATCGTGCTGTCGGGCCTGTCGATGTGGAAGCCGGTGCAGCTGCAATGGCTCACGGCGCTGTTCGGCGGCTACGACGCGGCACGTTATGTCCACTTCGTCTGCATGGCGTCGATTGTCGGGTTTCTCGTTGTCCATGTCGCGCTGGCGCTGCTGGTGCCGAAAAGCCTGCGCGCGATGGTCGTGGGGAAGTAGGGGATCGCGATGACGGATCGTGCGAGCGCCTTTCTTTCACCTCTCCCGTGGGGAGAGGTCGGATTGCGAAGCAATCCGGGTGAGGGCGTAGAATCTAGGGTCGGGGCAGGAACCCCCTCACCCCAACCCTCTCCCCATTGGGGAGAGGGAGAAGGAATCGTGCCATGAGCCGCCTGCGCAAGCTTCTGATTCCCGGCGTCGACACAAAGCTTCTGGTGAAGGACGCCGTGAAAGCGATGCCCGACCTGACACGCCGCCGCTTCATCGCGGGCGGCGCCAGCCTCGGCGCGCTGACCATGCTGACCGGCTGCGATGTCACCGACAGCTTTTCGGCGGACGCGATGCTGACGCAGATCTCGAAATTCAACGACGCGGTGCAGGCAAAACTGTTCAATCCGAACACATTGGCGCCGACCTATCCCGAAAGCGCGATCACCAATCCGTTTCCGTTCAATGCCTATTACGGGCTCGACGATGCGCCGGACATCGATGGCAAGGGCTGGAAGCTCGAGGTGCGCGGCCTTGTCGCGAACAAAAAGCCGTGGACGCTGGACGAACTTTACAAGCTGCCGATGGAAAAGCAGATCACGCGCCACATCTGCGTGGAAGGCTGGAGCGCGATCGGAAGCTGGACCGGCGTGCGGCTCAGCCACTTCCTGCAACTGATCGGCGCGGACACACGCGCGAAATACTGCTGGTTCCAGTGCGCCGACATGGACGGCTACAATTCGCCATTGGACATGGCGACCGCGCTGCATCCGCAGACGCAGATGACGTTCAAGTTCGGCGATCAGATCCTGCCGCGCGCCTACGGCTATCCGATGAAGATCCGGGTGCCGACCAAGCTCGGCTTCAAGAATCCGAAATATGTGATCTCGATGGAAGTCACCAACGATTACAAGGGCGGCTACTGGGAAGACCAGGGCTACAATTCGTTCAGCGGAAGCTGAAGCGCGGCTTCTCGTCATTGCGAGGAGCCATTAGCGCGTTCACGCGCGTTCTCGACACACTACGGCGACGAAGCAATCCATCCTTTTGCGAAGATGGATTGCTTCGCTTCGTTCGCAATGACGGCTAGCTCTTCACCGGCCGCTGAAACGCGCACAGCACCGCGCCGAGCGCCAGGGCGGCGGTGGAGACGCGCAGCGCGTAAGGAAGGCCCATCACGTCGGTGATGGCCCCGGTGACGAAGGGGCCCAGCGTCTGGCCGAGGCCAAAGGTGATGGTCATGACGCCGATCACCTTGGCCCATGCCTCCGGCGGATAGTTCATTCGCGTGAACACCGTGGTCGCCGCCACCACTGGGAAGAACGACAGGCCGAACACGAAGGCTGACGCCACCAGCAGCCACGGCGAGGTGCCGAGCAGCGCGATGAACGTGCCGAGGCATGTCACCGCGATCATGGTGGCGATGGTCGCTCCGCTGTTGCCGCGCGCCATCAGCCCGCGCCACAGCCACGGTCCCGCGAACGACATCAGTCCGATCAGGCACCAGAACGCACTCTGCGCGATGGCGTCGCCGCCGCCGTCGCGCACATAGGCGATCATGAAGGTCATGTAGGCGATGTAGCCGGCGCCGAACAGGAAGTAGCCCGCGAGATAGAATGCGATCGGGCGTAGCGAAACCACGGGCGCGGCGGATGATGTTTCGCTGGCGGCGACGTCGATCGGATTGAGCATCAGCGGAATCATCATCGCCGCGGAGATGACGGTCAGCGCCAGCCAGACGATCCACCACGAGCCCGGGCCGAAAAACTGGAGAAGGAACGGCGCGGCGAGGCCTGAAACGATCAGTCCGGTGCCCGGGCCGGTGTAGAATAGGTTGAGCAGGAACGCGGACTGCGCAGGCCGCGACTGCGCGATGGTCGCGGCCAGCGTGCCGCCGCCGACGAAGGTGGCCGCCGCGCCGAGGCCGGACAGCAGCCGGCCGAAGCCGAACAGGAACGCATTGCCCGACAGCGCGCAGATCGCCAGCGAGATCACGCAGGCCAGCGTGCCGATCCACACCGCGCGGAACACGCCGGTTCGGCGGATGAACCATGCCGCGCCCAGCGCACCGGCGAGATAGCCGATGGCATTGACCGTGTTCATGAAGCCCGCGGTCGAATACGACCAGCCGAGCGAATCGCGCATGTCCGGCAGCACCAGCGTGTAGCCGAAGCGGCCGACGCCAAGCCCGATGGCGGGCGCCAGCGACAGCGTCAGAACCGACCAGACGGGATGCGCATCACGGGAAGGAGGGGCAGAGGTCACGAACGTCTCCGGAATGCTGCGAGCATGACAGTTTCCGTTGCGTTTGACCAACCGGACGCAGGCAATGGTGTATTGCTGATTCTGCAAGGGCAGAGTGCGCGCGACGGATCAGTCGCGCCGCGTCTTCTTGATCTTCTTTCCGGGTGCGCCTTTCGCGGGCGGCGCGACGTCCGGCCAATCGTGACCGCCACGTTGTCCGTTATGGCCAGACCTCGTCCGGTCTTTCTTCTTCTTGCCGAAGTCGGGCTTGCCGCCGAATTTCGGCTTGCCTTCGCCGTGAGGCTTGCCGCGGTGTTTCGGTCCCGCGGAGTCGCGAACACTTTCGTTGCGGCGGGCGCTGCGATCGCCGTCATCGGCGTCCCGCCGCGGCGCATGGGCCCGCTTTGGCGCAGGCGCCTGCTCGCGCGGCGCGTCCCCCAGCGGCTCGATGCGGATGTTGTCTTCCTTGTCCGGCCGCTTCACCTTGGCGGCGAAGCGGTCCGCGACCCGTTCGGAAATCTCGAATTCGGTGGTGCCGTCCAGAATCCGGATGGCGCCGATGTCGCGCTTGTCGATGCCGCCGCGGCGGCAGATCATCGGCAGCAGCCAGCGCGCTTCCGCATTCTTCTTTCGCCCGATATTGGCGCTGAACCACACGCTGGCTCCGAGCGGCTCGTGACGCGGCGACGATTTTTCGCCCTTCGACCGCGGCCCATTGGAACGATCGTCGCCGCGCGCTGGGCGCGGATTGTCCCGGCCGCGATCGTCACGGGTTCTGCCGCCCGTGCCGGGATCGAGAATGTCTTCGGGCGCGGGAAGCTGTGCGCGATAAAGCCGCGCAAGCGCCGACGCGATCTCCTCGGGCGAGCGCTCGGCGAGCAATGCGCGCGCCAGAACAAGATCGTCGGGGGTCTGCTCGTCGGTGAACACCGCATCCTGCAGCATGCGTTCCTGATCAAGCTTGCGGATTTCATCCGGCTGGGGCGCGGTGCCCCAGGCGGCGGCGACACCGGCGAGATTCAGCAGCGTCTCCGCGCGCCGTCTTCGTGCGGGCGGCACCAGCAGGACGCTGACGCCCTTGCGGCCCGCGCGGCCGGTGCGGCCCGAGCGATGCTGCATCACCTCGGGATCGTTCGGCAGATCCGCATGAATTACAAGATCAAGGCTCGGCAGGTCGATGCCGCGCGCCGCCACGTCGGTCGCCACGCAGACGCGCGAGCGTCCGTCGCGCAACGCCTGCAGCGCATGGGTTCGCTCGTTCTGTGTCAGTTCGCCGGAGAGTGCGACCACGGGGAAACCGCGCTCCAGCAGCGCCGCCTGCAAATGCCTGACGGCCTCCCGCGTATTGCAGAACACCAGTGCGCTGGGCGACTCGAAGAAACGCAGGACGTTGACGACGGCATGCTCGATATCGTTCGGGGCGACACGGATCGCGCGGTACTCGATATCGGCATGGCCGCCTTCGTCGCCCGCGACTTCGATCCGGACCGCCTGCTGCTGATACTGCTTTGCCAGCGCAACGATGCCGCGCGGAAATGTCGCCGAGAACAGCAGCGTGCGGCGGGTGTCCGGCGTAGTCGTGAGGATGAATTCCATATCCTCGCGAAAGCCGAGATTGAGCATCTCGTCGGCCTCGTCGAGGACGACGGCTTTCAGTTCCGAGATGTCGAGATGGCCGCGCCGCAGGTGATCGCACAACCGGCCGGGCGTTCCGACGACGATGTGAGCGCCGGCGGCAAGCTCGCGCTGTTCGCGGCGCGGGTCCATGCCGCCGACGCAGGAGACGATGCGCCCGTCCGCATATTGATAAAGCCATGCGAGTTCGCGGTGGACCTGCAATGCGAGTTCGCGCGTCGGCGCGACGATCAGGGCCAGCGGCGCGGAAGCCCGCTCGAACCGTTCGGCCTCGCCCAGAAGATTCGCCGCAATGGCCAGCCCGTAGGCGACCGTCTTGCCCGATCCTGTCTGGGCCGAAACGAGCAGGTCGCGGTCGACGGCCTTGTCCGCCAGCACGGCGAGTTGAACGGGGGTGGGCTGATCGTAGCTGCGCTCGGCTAACGCCCGGGCGAGCGGCGCACTTGTGGTCGGGAATGACACGGGATGAAACCTTGGTTGGTTCAGGCGCACGACGCGGAGCCGGTGATGAGGCTGCGCGCCGGCAAGCCGGACAGTCGCACACGGGGCGACTTGATGGAGGTGCTTTACGCCAACGACGCGCAAATCACCATGCCCTGCTTTGCATGGGCGGGTGCAAGGAAAAGCGCGCCGGCCCGCAGCGGATCGCAGCATTTGGCAGTTCGTGGCTGTTCCGCCGCATATCGAATGCCGCCGGTGTCCATGGCTGCCGACGGGACCTGCGCCGCCGAGGCGTCTTGCCAATCCTGCAAGGGCGTTTTAGCAAGTCGGCGTAATTTTCCTTCCCTTGTCATGGCCGGGCTTGTCCCGGCCATCCCGATCACGGGGCATTGTGCTTCGATGATCGAGATCACCGGGGCAAGCCCGGTGATGACATATTCTCAGTTCAGGACGTAACTCATGGCATCTCACAAGCTCCTCCTTCTCCCCGGCGACGGCATCGGCCCCGAAGTAATGGCGGAGGTGGAGCGCATTATCGGCTGGCTCAACAAGCGTGGCCCCGCGAAATTCGAGACCGAGACCGGTCTGGTCGGCGGCGCCAGCTATGACGCGGACAAGGTCGCGATCACCGACGCCACCATGGCGCGCGCGCAGGCGGCGGATGCGGTGATCTTCGGCGCAGTGGGCGGACCGAAATGGGCGGACGTTCCCTATGAAGCGCGTCCCGAGGCGGGCCTGCTGCGGCTGCGCAAGGACATGGCGCTGTTCGCCAACCTGCGTCCGGCGATCTGCTATCCGGCACTGGCGGAATCGTCGAGCCTGAAGAAAGAGGTCGTCGAAGGCCTCGACATCATGATCGTGCGCGAACTGACCGGCGGCGTCTATTTCGGCGAGCCGAAGACCATCACCGATCTCGGCAACGGCCAGAAGCGCGCGGTCGATACGCAGGTTTACGACACCTACGAGATCGAGCGCATCACGCGCGTGGCTTTCGATCTTGCGCGCAAGCGCCGCAACAAGATGACGTCGATGGAAAAGCACAACGTCATGAAGAGCGGCGTATTGTGGAAGGAAGTCGTCACCCAGGTGCATGGCCGCGAATACAAGGACGTGACACTGGAGCATCAGCTCGCGGATTCCGGCGCGATGCAGCTCGTGAAGGCTCCCAAGCAGTTCGACGTCATCGTCACCGATAACCTGTTCGGCGACATTCTCTCCGACATCGCCGCGATGCTCACCGGCTCGCTCGGCATGCTGCCGTCGGCATCATTGGGTGAAGTCGATCCCAAAACGAAAAAGCGCAAGGCGCTGTACGAGCCGGTGCACGGCTCCGCGCCGGACATCGCCGGCAAGGGCATGGCCAATCCGGTGGCGATGATTTCGTCCTTCGTGATGGCGCTGCGCTACTCGTTCGACATGCAGGCGGAAGCCGACCTGATCGACAAGGCGGTGGCCGCCGTGCTCGCCAAGGGCCTGCGCACCGCCGACATCAAGTCGGACGGCGCAACCATGGTCTCCACGTCGCAGATGGGCGAGGCGATTGTCGCGGAACTGGACGCGATGACGACGTAATCGCCGCTCGAAGGGCGAAAAGCTGCCTGCCGCTGTTTCGCCCTTTGCAGCGAAGTTTGTCACCGTTTCGCCTTATGCAAACGGCCAACAAAAATGCCCGGCGCGAGCCGGGCATTTTTGATCTGGCGGATGCCAAAATCAGTAGAGCGGGAAGGGGAACGGCGTTCCGGTGTCCCACTGGTCGCCGAGCGGGCGGCGGCTGGTATAGAGCCGGTCGATCTGCTGGCCGTAGGAGTAGCCCGGCGGGAAGGCGTAGTCGGTGAACTTGCGTTCACCCGGGCGGACCTCGGTGCCGGCGTCGAGCCAGGAGCGGCGGGTCACGTAAATGCGGGTGCGGCCGCGCTGATAGACGCGGTTTTCCGGCTTGCGCGGCGCGCCGTCATAGGTCGGATCGTTCTGGACATAGCGCTTCCGGGGTGCCGCATCGGCTGCGGTGGCGCCGAATCCAGCCGTCACAACCGCGGCTGTCGCCAGCAAAATCGCCAGTGTTTTCGCGCCCTTATACTTCAAAGCCATCGCATCCTCGTGGAATTCCAATTGCGGGTGACCATACCCGTTTCCGGCAGGCTCCCACAAGGACCAATGGGCCACACTTGCCACGGATCGTCACCGGCGCAGCCCTTTACCGCCGGGCCGGCCGGTTTACAGCCGCCGCGGCGGGCGGGGCGGACGGGTATCGGTGGTCTGCGACACCGGCTCGGCACTGCAACGCGCGGAGCGGGTCAGGCGTTCCTCGAAGAAGGTCTGTGCGGCCGTGGTCGGCAGCGCGCCCTTCAGGGTGATGCGGTCGAGCAGGCAGGCCAGCGTATGGAAGTTCGGACGCACCCCGCTGGCCTCGCAAAGCCAGCCCTTGAGGTACACCGCGTTGGTGTCGAAGCGGCTCAGATAGGACACGCAGAGCTTGATCCGGCCGTCCGCATTGGTCTGGAAGCTCGCGGCGCGCACCGGACCGAACCGGGTCTGCAGATCGTAGTAGTTGCTGATCCCGCCCATATAGGCCGTGCGCAGCAGCGGCCGCAGCGTGCTCATCTCGTGGGAATAGTCGCGCACCACCGGCGTATCCGGATTGGACGGCATGTTCACCACCAGGGTGAAATCGGTATCGCGATCGTAGATCTGGCCGTGCTGCAGGATTTCCTGCCAGCCCCCGCTGAAATGCGCCGCGCTGCTCTTTGCGGGCCGGCGCGTGATGTCGGGCGAATTGATCTGGAACGAAGTCCTCGTGCTGACGCTGCTTGGCTGGTTGAAAAAGCTCGAGACCCGCAGGAGAACGATCGCAATCAGCGCGAAAATAACGGTGCCCGCGATGTAAAAGGAAACGCGGATCGCCCTTCCTGCATAGGTCCCGGCGGCCGATAGCTGCCTCTGATCGAAGGGCATCGCCGATCTCCCTCAATCCGGGATCAATTGACCGCGCAACGTCGGGGCTTCGCCGGATGCGATCCAGTTCGTGGCCGTCGCGGCCGTCGTCGTGTTGCAGGTGTCGCGTTTCAGTTCGGCGCGCGCGAACAGTTCTGCGACCTTGGGATCGTTGCCCGCCGACAGCAGCGTCAGCCGGTTCAGCGTGCAGCCGAGCAACGCTCTTTGCGCCGCGAGCGAAGCCGCCTGGCAGGACCAGCCGCTGATGGTGAGATGCGGGGTGACGAAGGTCTTGGCGAAGCCGAGACACGCCTGCTTGTCCGGCGAAACCGCCCCGCTGAGCCGCAGCAGCGCGATGCGTCCGAACTTGGTGTCGATGACGCCGGCGGGTTCGATCTCTGGAGCGCCAGTGACCTCAGGACCAGCCATCCGGCCCGCGATACCCGCCGCCGGCGCGGCGAAGGCATCCAGTTCGCCTCCGGGGCGGTAGATCTCGATCTCGGAAGTGGGTGCTTCGGCCGAACCGGCGGCCCAGCGCAGGATATCCTTTCGGCCGCCCTCGGGGTGCCGCAGGATTTCGTAAGCGTCTGGTCTGTCGGATAAATCCAGCTTGCTGATGGCGAAGGCAGGACGCGGCCGGCTGGCCGGTGTCCAGCCCCGTGCGGCGGGCATGCCGGCATTGGCTTCCACCGGCATCGCGGAAAACAGGTCCACCGCGATCACCGCCAACACAGCGAGGCCGCAAAGATAGGCCATCACGCGTACCAGGACCGCGCTGCATTCGTCTGCGAAGCTGCGCAGGGTCGGATGGACGCCGGAGGTATTCAAGGCGGGCTGATCGAGGACAATCGGGCTCATGCGCGGCTCTGGGCGGACATTCTGTTCCGGTCTGGAAACGGGAACGTCCTGCTGCCGCGCGATGGAATTCGTGAATTCCGCCCGGCGTCAGATCAGCCCCCGCAGTTGCTTCTGCGTTGTATTTGGGCGGTTTTTCGCATAGAAGCGCTGCCTCTTCCCTTTCCATGAACGGTCTGGGCGAGGCATTTTTCTTCGGAGAGTCAACGATGGGTTACAAGGTTGCGATAGTTGGAGCGACCGGCAATGTGGGCCGGGAAATGCTCAACATCCTGGACGAACGCAGCTTTCCGGCTGATGAGGTGGTCGCTCTGGCCTCCCGCCGGAGCATTGGCGTCGAAGTGTCCTACGGTGACCGGACCCTGAAATGCAAAGCGCTGGAGCATTACGATTTCAGCGATGTCGATATCTGCCTGATGTCGGCGGGCGGCTCCGTCTCCAAGGAATGGTCGCCGAAGATTGGCGCAGCCGGTGCGGTGGTGATCGACAATTCGTCGGCCTGGCGCATGGATCCAGACGTGCCGTTGATCGTGCCGGAAGTGAATGCCGATGCGGCCGCCGGTTTCACCAAGAAGAACATCATCGCGAATCCGAACTGCTCGACGGCGCAGCTCGTGGTCGCGCTGAAGCCGCTGCACGACAAGGCGGTGATCAAGCGCGTCGTGGTCGCGACCTATCAGTCGGTGTCGGGCGCAGGCAAGGATGCGATGGACGAACTGTTCTCGCAGACCAAGGCGGTCTACACCAACGACGAACTGGTCAATAACAAATTCTCGAAGCGGATCGCCTTCAACGTCATCCCCCAGATCGACGTGTTCATGGAGGACGGTTACACCAAGGAAGAGTGGAAGATGATGGCGGAGACCAAGAAGATTCTTGATCCCAAAATCAAAATGTCCGCGACCTGCGTGCGCGTGCCGGTGTTTGTCGGTCACTCCGAGGCGGTGAACATCGAGTTCGAGAATCCGATCTCCGCGGACGAAGCGCGCGACATCCTGCGCAACGCGCCGGGCTGTCTCGTGATCGACAAGCGCGAGCCGGGCGGATACGTCACGCCCTATGAAGCCGCAGGCGAAGACGCCACCTACATCAGCCGCATCCGCGAGGACGCGACGGTGGAGAACGGTCTTGTGCTGTGGTGCGTGTCGGACAATCTGCGCAAGGGCGCAGCACTCAACGCGGTGCAGATCGCGGAAAGCCTCATCAACCGCAAGCTGATCACCGCGAAGAAGAAAGCGGCCTGATCTCGGCGCGATTGTCAAAAGTCGAAAGATAAAAAGATAAAACGGCCGGGCTTGCCCGGCCGTTTTCGTTCAGGACGCCAGCGAGCCTTGATAGACGCGGGCGAATTCGTTTGTTGCCCGATCGACGATCGAGAGCGAGCCTTCCGCCACGCCGAAATAGGCGCCGTGCAGTTTCAGCGCGCCGTCATCAACGTCCTTCTTCACGAAGGGGAACGTCATCAGGTTCTCGAGGCTGCGCAGCACGGCCGCCTTTTCGATCCGGGTGACGAATTGCTGCATCGTCTCATGGTCGCGCTGTTCGACGACTTCGCCCGGCTTGACGAACATCGACATCCACTTGCCGATGAAGTCGCCCGGCGTCAGCGGTGCGCTCTTGTCGACGAAGGCGCGGATGCCGCCGCATTGCGCGTGGCCGAGCACCACGAGATGTTTGATCTTCAAGACCTGCACCGCATATTCCAGCGCCGCAGAGACGCCATGGCCGCGCCCGTCCGGCTCGTAAACCGGCACCAGATTGGCGACGTTGCGCACCACGAACAGTTCGCCGGGGCCGGCGTCGAAAATCACTTCCGGCGACACGCGCGAGTCGCAGCAGCCGACAACCATGATTTCGGGTGACTGGCCCTTCTGGGACAGTTCGCGGTAACGCGACTGCTCGGTGGGCAGGCGTTCGGTGACGAAGGACTGATAGCCCTCGAGCAGGCGTTCAGGAAATGGCGACATGGCAAGCCCTCGCAATTTGATGGCCAGGATGGTGGTCCGCAGGCCCGCCATGCTTCGCAGCCTCGCGGGTTGCGGACTTGCAAAATGGGCGAACTTCGGACCGGGACACTGGTGGCTAACCCAGGCTGCGGCCCGGAACAAGCCTTTCGGGGGCAAAGGCAAAATGCTACGAGTCTGCTTTCCCAATGGAACCCGGCCATGATCCGTCCGCGACGCAGTGTCTTGTTTATGCCGGGCTCCAACGCGCGGGCGATCGACAAGGCCCGTAATCTTCCGGCCGATGGCGTGATCCTCGATCTCGAGGATTCCGTCGCGCCGGATGCCAAGCCGATGGCGCGAGAGCAGATCGCGGCCGCGGTGGCGGCCGGTGGTTTTGGCCGCCGTGAAATCATCATCCGCATCAACAATCTTGAATCGCCATGGTGGCAGGACGATCTGGCGATGGCTGCAGCGGCGCGGCCCCATGGCATTCTGGTGCCGAAGATTGCGCGCCCGGGCGATATCAGGACGCTGGAGGAGCGGCTGCGCGCGCTGCATGCCGATCCTGCCATTGTGCTGTGGGCGATGATCGAATCGCCGCTCGGCGTGCTGTCGGCGCAGGAGATCGCGGCTACCGCGCGCGAGGGTGACAAACGCCTCGCCGGTTTCATCATCGGCCCGAACGATATCGCGCGCGAAACGCGCATGCGGATGCTGCCGGGCCGCGCGGCGATGCTGCCGCTGTTCTCGCACTGTATTCTCGCCGCGCGGGCCTACGGCATCGAAATTCTCGACGGACCATATAACGACATCAGCGACATCGCGGGCTTTGCGAAGGAATGCGCGCAGGGCCGCGACATGGGGTTCGATGGCAAGACCCTGATTCATCCGGGCCAGATCGATGCTGCCAATGCGGCCTATACGCCCGCTGCGGAAGACGTTGCCCGCGCGCGCAAGATCATGGGCGTGTTCGATCTGCCGGAGAATGTCAGCAAGGGTGTGGTGCAGCTCGACGGCCAGATGGTCGAGCGTCTGCATGTCGAGATGGCGAAGCGCACCATTGCGATCGCGGATGCGATTGCGGCGCTGAAGGCGGGCTAGTTGATTGTGAGCACGTGGCCGTGCTTGCATCGCGGATGTCATTGCCGGGCTTGACCCGGCAATCCATCTCAAAAGAAGTTTGTTGTAGTGATGGATACGCGGGTCAAGCCCGCGTATGACGCATCTTTACTTAGCTGGATCGTGAACTACGGCAACGAGCCTACAGCCAGGGCCGTTCGGCTTTTTCCTTCGCCTCGAACACGTCGATCGACTTGCCTTTTTCCATGGTCAGGCCGATGTCGTCGAGGCCGTTGAGCATGCAGTGCTTGCGGAACGGATCGATCTCGAACTTGATCGTGCCGCCGTCGGGGCCGCGGATTTCCTGCTTCTCGAGATCGATGGTCAGCGTCGCATTGGCGCCGCGATCGGCATCGTCGAACAGCTTGTCCAGTTCCTCTTGCGAAACGCGGATCGGCAGCAGGCCATTCTTGAAGCAGTTGTTGTAGAAGATGTCGCCGAACGAGGTCGAGATCACGCAGCGGATGCCGAAATCGGCCAGCGCCCACGGCGCGTGTTCACGGCTCGAACCGCAGCCGAAATTGTCGCCGGCCACGAGAATCTTTGCCGTGCGATAGGACGGCTTGTTGAGTACGAAATCCGGGTTCTCGCTGCCATCGTCCTTGTAGCGCTGCTCGGAGAACAGGCCCTTGCCGAGGCCGGTGCGCTTGATGGTCTTGAGATACTGCTTCGGGATGATCATGTCGGTATCGACATTGATGATCTTCAGGGGCGCGGCCACGCCTTCGAGCGTCGTAAACTTGTCCATGATGTTCCCGTGAACCGGATGCTTGAATTCGAGCTGTTCTAAATAACCCATCATGGCCGTCAAGGCCATGCGCCTTGGGGACGGACCATGAACGTCGGAATTTGCAGGGATTTCAGGGTCGTTTCCGGCTTTCGGCACTCATCTTCATCATCAGGCCACCGATGCCTCGATGGCCTCCATGTCCTCGTCCGAGAGGCCGAAATGATGGCCGATCTCGTGCACCAGCACATGGGTGATGACATGGCCCAGCGTTTCGTCGTGTTCGGCCCAGTAATCCAGAATCGGCCGCCGGTACAGCCAGACCATGTTCGGCATCGGCGCGATATCGCCGCTTGAGCGGAACGGCAGGCCGACGCCCTGAAACAATCCGAGCAGGTCAAATTCGCTCTCCGCCTTCATCTCGTCGAGGACGTCATCGGAGGGGAAATCGTCGACCTGGATGATCAGGCCTTCGCACAGCGCGCGGAAATGATCCGGCAGCCGCGCGAATGCATCGAGCGCGATGGCCTCGAAGTCGTCGAGGGTCGGTGATTTTGCGGTCGGCCACATCACGCCTGTTTAGAAGGGCGGACGGGCGCTGTCTGCCCGATTTTATGGGGCGCGGCCTGTTGACGCGCGCGGCTCAATCGGAGACGTTCCCCTCGGAACGAGGGATGGGACGGCGCGCCATGATGCGGACTTCGGCAATTCTCATGAGCCTTTTCGCAGGTCTGATCGTCGCTGCGGCTCCGGGCGCAGCACGCGCCCAGCCGGCGACCGCCGTGTCGTCGCATCATCACGGATTGACTGCAGAAGAGTTCTCCGCGCAGAGCCGCCGTGTGCTTCGCCGCACGCCGCGCCGCGTTCCGGTCTATCGCGGCTCGCAATCACCGGGTCCGAATTCGGTGCGCGTCTGCAACGCGTATTACGAACAGGAATACCGGCCGAGCGGAACGGTGATCGTTCCCCGCATGCGCTGCGCCTGGAGCGGTTAGCGACATCTGGCAAACTCGCTCTGCATGCAAGCGATGGCGCGCGTTCATCAATATGGCGCGAACATTCAGCGCGCATTCACGCCAGCACTTTTAGCCTGAGATCATCCGATACTGAACGCCGATCACGGAACACGTGTGGCCGCAGTTCGTTTGCATGTCGATCAAGGGAGAAATTCATGAAGATGAACATTAGAACGATTTTCGGACTCGCAGCCGTGGCCGGATTGCTGGCGGTTGCCGCCCCGGCCAATCGCGCACAGGCGATGTCGTTGATCAATCCTGCTGCGAGTGCATCCACCAAGGATGTATCCGGCAGCATGACGACCGAAGTGCGCTGGCGTCATCATGGCTGGCGGCGGCATCACGGCTGGCACCGTCATCGCGGATGGCATCGCCCGCATCACTGGCATCGCAGGCATTATTGGCATCCGCGCCGTCACTGGCACCATCGCCGCTGGTAACCACGTTTCAGAGGACGGCCTTTACCAAGGCCGTCAAATCCTGACGTCATGATCTTGCTGCAAATCCGCAGTCATCTAGGTTCCGGGCAAGGCCAGAGTTGGCTTTGTCCGCCTTGCGCGACCGATGACGTTGCCGTCCGGATGAACGTAAATCGGCGTCGCGCGTTTTGATTTCAACGTGTCGAGCAACGATCGAAGGAGAATTGCAATGAGGAAGTTTGTGGGGGCTGCAGTCGTTGCTGCCGCTCTTTCGTTTGCAGGCTGGATGTCGCTCGCGCCTGCGAGCGCCGAGCCTGCCACTGCCGCCGCGTCGCAGAAACATGATGCGCGCGTTGCCGATGCCAAGCCGACGGATGTCAGCGCCCGCCGGCGTCACTACCGCCGCTACGGCTACTATCGGCCGCATTATTATCGCCCGTACTATCGTCCCTATTACCGGCCGTACTACGGTTACGGCTATGGCTACCGGCCTCGCTATTACCGGCCCTATGGCTACGGCTATCCTTACGGATACGGCTATCGTCCGTTCTACGGGCCGCGCTTCGGTTTCGGCTTCGGCTGGTAACCGCGCGAAACAGAGATCAAAACAAAACAGGCGCCCGAAAGGGCGCCTGTTTTTATTTGATGCGATTGAGAAGGCTTACGAGCGCCACTCGCGGACATCGACAAAGTGTCCGGCAATCGCCGCGGCTGCCGCCATCGCGGGCGACACCAGATGGGTACGGCCCTTGAAGCCCTGACGGCCTTCGAAGTTGCGGTTCGAGGTGGATGCGCAACGCTCTTCCGGCGACAGCTTGTCGGGATTCATCGCAAGGCACATCGAGCAGCCCGGCTCACGCCATTCGAACCCGGCCTTGATGAAGATCTTGTCGAGGCCTTCGGCTTCCGCCTGCTCCTTCACGAGGCCGGAGCCCGGAACGATCATCGCGTTGACGTTGCCATTGACATGGTGGCCGTTTACGACCTGTGCAGCGGCGCGCAGATCCTCGATGCGTCCGTTGGTGCAGGAGCCGATGAACACGCGGTCGAGTTTGATGTCGGTGATCCTGGTGCCGGCCTTCAGGCCCATATAGGCCAGCGCGCGTTCCTTCGACAGGCGCTTGGCTTCGTCCGCGATCTTCTCCGGGTCCGGCACGACGCCGGTGATGGAGATCACGTCTTCGGGCGATGTGCCCCAGGTCACGATCGGCGGCAGTTTCGCGGCGTCGAGACGAATTTCGTGATCGAAATGCGCGCCCTCGTCGGTGCGCAGCGTATCCCAGTAGCGGATGCCGGCGTCCCATGCCGCGCCTGTGGGCGACATCGGACGGTCCTTCAGGAATTCATAGGCCTTCTCGTCCGGCGCGATCAGGCCGGCGCGCGCGCCGCCTTCGATCGACATGTTGCAGACCGTCATGCGGCCTTCCATGGTCAGCGAGCGGATCGCTTCGCCCGCGTATTCCAGAACGTAGCCGGTGCCGCCCGCGGTACCGATCTCGCCGATGATGGCCAGAATGATGTCCTTCGCGGTCACGCCGTCCGGCAGCTTGCCGTCGACCACGGCGCGCATGTTCTTCGCCTTCTTCTGGATCAGCGTTTGCGTGGCGAGCACGTGCTCGACTTCAGAAGTGCCGATGCCATGCGCCAGCGCGCCAAACGCTCCGTGCGTCGACGTGTGGCTGTCGCCGCAGACGATGGTCGTGCCGGGCAGGGTGAAGCCCTGCTCAGGACCGATCACGTGCACGATGCCCTGACGCTTGTCGTATTCGTTGAAATACTCGACGCCGAATTCGCGCGCGTTCTCGGCGAGCGCGGCGATCTGCTCGGCGCTTTCCGGATCGGGGTTCGGCTTGGAGCGGTCGGTGGTCGGCACATTGTGATCGACCACGGCGAGCGTCTTCTGCGGCGCGCGCACCTTACGGCCTGAATTGCGCAGACCCTCGAATGCCTGCGGCGAGGTCACCTCGTGGACAAGATGCCGATCAATGTAAAGCAGACAGGTGCCGTCGGGCTGCTCGTCTACCAGATGATCGTTCCAGATCTTGTCGTAAAGCGTGGTCGCCTTGGTCATTGTGATGTCCGCGTCATGTCCGATGGTTGGTCGCAGCCGCCTGCCGGCCGCCGGTAACTTGTGCGCCCTTTTTACTCGCTTAACCCAAAAGGGGAAAGTATCCTTCCCAGATAGCTGCTTAACCAGGATCGCACAATGTCCGCACGCCCGCCGGTTGCGCCCTACCTGACCGTTTCGCCTGCCGCGGGCGCGATCGCGTTCTACACGGCGGCCTTCGACGCCCGGCAGAAGGCGTTGATGCCGGCGCTGGACGGACTGCGCATCATGCACTGCGAACTTGAAATCAATGGCGGCGCACTGTTCCTGTCCGATGCGTTTCCCGAATTCGGCACCGCGCGGATGCCGCTGCCGGGCGAGCCCGTCACCATGTCGGTGTCGCTTGAATTCGCCACTGCCGAACAGGTGGACGAGGTGTTCGAGCGTGCCACGAAACTCGGCGCAAAAGGCGAAGTCTCGCCGACCTATTCGTTCTGGGGCACGCGAACCGCGATCTTGCGCGATCCGTTCGGCCACCGCTGGATCATGAACGGTCCGCTTGCGCAGAAATAGGCGCGGTCCAACAAATCGCATTAATAAAAAAGCGCGGTGAGGCACCGCGCTTTTTTGAAACCGTCGATGGTCGCGCGGTTACGCGCCGGCAGCAGCCTTCGGCGCGTCCTTGTCGCGATTGTCCTGCTTCTCGACGATGCGCGCCGACTTGCCGCGCAGGCCGCGCAGGTAATACAGCTTGGCGCGACGCACCTTGCCGCGGCGCACGAGCTTGATCGAGTCGATCATCGGCGAGTAGATCGGGAACACACGCTCCACGCCTTCGCCGTAGGAAATCTTGCGCACGGTGAAGCTCTCGTGGATGCCGCCGCCATGACGTCCAATGCAAACGCCTTCATAGGCCTGCACGCGCGAACGCTCGCCTTCGACGACCTTCACATTGACGATCACAGTGTCGCCCGGTCCGAAGTCGGGAATGGTCTTTCCGGCGGACAGCTTGTCGAGCTGCTCCTTGTCGATCTGTTGAATGATGTCCATCGCAAAACTCCATCGGCGGCGCGCCCGGAAGGGGCTGCGCGGAAATTCGTATCCAGCATATGCACGGATTGGGCGGTCCTATACGCCATTAGCGGCGAGTTGTCACCCTTTCGTCGTGTTTTTTGGTGACCGGGAGACGTCGTTTTCGGCAGTCCGGGCGGCCCACAGGTCCGGCCGCCGGGCCTGGGTCAGGGCCTCGGCCTCGGCCCGCCGCCAGGCTTCGATCCGGGCGTGGTTCCCCGAGGTCAGAATATCCGGGATCTCCCGGCCCTCGAAGGCTTGGGGACGGGTGTATTGCGGATATTCCAGCAGACCGTCGGAAAAACTCTCGTCGGTGCCGGAGCTTAGCTTCCCCATCACCCCCGGCAGAAGGCGCACGCAGGCGTCCAGCAGGGCCATGGCGGCGATTTCCCCGCCGGAGAGCACATAATCCCCGATGGAGACTTCCTCGAGCTGGCGGGCTTCGATAACCCGCTGGTCCACTCCTTCGAACCGGCCGCAGACGATCAGGGGGCCGGGGCCGGCGGCAAGGTCCGCCACCCGGGACTGGGTCAGTGGCCGACCGCGCGGGCTCATCAGCAGGCGCGGCTGGCGGGGCACGCGGGGCACGGCATCGATGGCTGAGGCGAGAATATCGGCGCGCAGCACCATGCCGGGTCCGCCGCCCGCGGGCGTATCATCGACGCTGCGATGTTTGTCGATGGCGGCATCGCGGATGTCGCGGGCGTCGAGGGCCCAGATGCCGGATGACAGCGCACGTCCCGCGAGGCTGATGCCGAGCGGGCCGGGAAACATCTCCGGAAACAGCGTGAGCAGGGTGGCACGCCACATGGGTCGGGTATCCCGGTTCAGATATCCGCGTTTTGCGGAGAATCGCCGTCGATCTCCTGCGGCATCACGAGCACGATGTGGCCGTTGTCGAGATCGACCGTCGGCACCACCGCATCGTGGAACGGCAGCAGCAATGTCGGGCCGCGCGCGGGCGTGATTTCGATGATGTCGCCCGCGCCGAAATTATGGATCGCCAGAACCTTGCCGATCTCCGCGCCTGCGGAGTCGATGGCGCGCAGCCCGATCAGGTCGGCGTGATAATACTCGCCCGCCTCGGTCGGCGGCAGCCGGTCGCGCGGAATGTAGAGTTCGATGCCGTTGACGCGCTCGGCGTCGTCGCGTGTCGCGATGCCCTTGAGCACAGCAACAAGGTGATCCTTGGCGATCCGGGCGCGCACCACCTCAAACTGGCGCGCGCCGTCCTTGCTGGTGAGCGGCCCGTAGTCGATGACCGCCATCGGGTCTTCGGTAAAGGGCCACAACTTCACTTCGCCGCGCACACCGTGCGCGGCGCCGATTCGTGCAACGCAGATGCGCGGATCGCGCGTCACTGCGAAATGCGATTACTTGGCGGCTTCAGCGGCGGCCTTGCGCTCCTTGCGCGGCACGGCCTTCTCGGGGTTGTTGCGCGCGGTACGCTTCGCAACGCCGGCAGCATCGAGGAAGCGCATCACGCGGTCCGACGGCTGCGCACCCTTGGCGAGCCAGGACTTCACCTTCTCCATGTCGAGCTTGAGGCGAAGATCGCTGTCCTTCGGCAGCAGCGGGTTGAAGTGGCCGAGGCGCTCGATGAAGCGGCCATCGCGGGGAAAGCGCGAGTCGGCGACGACGACGTGATAGACCGGGCGCTTCTTGGTGCCTGCGCGGGCGAGGCGGATAACGACTGACATTTATTTCTCCGTTGGTGTGTTCGAATGATGTGAAAACTGTTCGGCTATTTCTTCTTGCCGATCCCCGGAAATCCGCCGAGGCCCGGCAGTGTCGGTTTCCCAAGCCCCGGAAGGCCGGATCCTGGAAGATTTGGAAAATCTTTCGGCAGTGACGCGCCCTGCGGCAGTCCGCCGGGCATCTTCGCTGCAAGCTCTTTCATCTGCTCGGGCGAGGGTATGCCGCCGCCCAGACCCATCATCTGCGCCATGCCCGCCAGCGGGCCGCGCTTGCCCGATCCCATGGCCTTCATCATGTCGGCCATGTTCCGGTGCATCTTGAGCAGCTTGTTGACTTCCTCGACCTTGAGGCCCGCGCCTGCGGCGATGCGCTTCTTGCGGCTGGCCTTGAGGATGTCGGGATTCTTGCGCTCTTCGCGCGTCATGGAATCGATCACCGCCATCTGACGCTTGACGACCTTGTCGTCCAGATTGGCGGCGGCGAGCTGGTTCTTCATCTTGGCGATGCCGGGCATCATGCCCATCAGCCCGCCAAGACCGCCCATGGTCTGCATCTGCGCAAGCTGATCGCGCAGGTCGGCAAGATCGAACTTGCCCTTGCGCATTTTCTCGGCGACGCGCGCGGCTTTCTCGGCGTCGATATGTGCGGCGGCTTTTTCAACCAGCGACACCACGTCGCCCATGCCGAGAATGCGGCCCGCGATGCGCGAGGGGTGGAAGTCTTCCAGCGCGTCGGTCTTTTCGCCGGTGCCGATCAGCTTGATCGGCTTGCCGGTGACCGCGCGCATCGAGAGCGCGGCGCCGCCGCGGCCGTCGCCATCCACGCGGGTCAGCGCAATGCCGGTGAGGCCGACGCGCTGATCGAAGGCGCGTGCGAGATTGACGGCGTCCTGACCGGTCAGCGAGTCGGCGACCAGCAGGATTTCATGCGGTTTCGCGGCGGCTTTCACCTCCGCGGCTTCCGTCATCATCTGTTCGTCGAGGGTGGTGCGGCCCGCGGTGTCGAGCAGCACGACGTCGTAGCCGCCGAGCTTGCCCGCCTGCAGCGCGCGCTGCGCGATCTGCACCGGCTGCTGGCCTGCGACGATGGGCAGCGTTTCGATGGAGAGATCGCGGCCGAGCACCGCAAGCTGTTCCTGCGCGGCCGGGCGATAGACGTCGAGCGACGCCATCAGCACCTTTTTCTTGTCGCGCTGGGTCATGCGCCGCGCGAGCTTGGCGGTGGTCGTCGTCTTACCGGAGCCCTGCAGGCCGACCATCATGATGGCGACGGGCGCGGGCGCATTGAGATCGATGAGCTGGTCGTCGGCGCCGAGCGTCTCCACGAGTTGGTCGTGGACGATCTTCACCACCATCTGGCCGGGGGTGACCGACTTGACCACCGTGGCACCGATAGCCTGTTCGCGCACCTTGTCGGTGAACGAGCGTACGACTTCGAGCGCGACGTCGGCCTCAAGCAGGGCGCGACGGATTTCGCGCATGGCGGCATCGACATCGGCTTCGGACAGCGCGCCGCGCCCCGTCAGCCGGTCGAGGATGCCTCCAAGTCGTTCCGACAGATTGTCGAACATCGCGGCCTACCTGTTGCTCCCGAAGGAGATGAAATTCCAAACACGTTTGCGCCCGAGGGCGCACAGCGCTGTCGGGCGTTGGCCTCCGGCATCCAGCACCGGGCGGCGGGTCGAAAAGAAAATCTTTCCGAGAAGTGGCGCGGTTAAACCCCCAGACGCCCGGAAAGTCAAGAAAGGAGCGGAAAACGCTGATTTCGGGGCGGGTTGCGTTCCCGGGGAGCGGACCCTAACTGTTGCCCGAAACGGCCGTTCTGGCCAATCGGAGCCCATGAAAGTCACCCGCCGCCGCCTTTTCGGTCTGTTTGCCGGTGCGGCGGTTGCCGTGGGGCTGCCCTCCGTCTGGATTTCCCGCATGAAAACCTATGCCGGCCCGCCGTCCGATCATTTCGACGGAACCTATTTCTTCGACCCTGACGGCGCGCCGCCCAAGAAGCTCTGGGAGGTGCTGCGCTGGCAGACCACGCGGAACCAGGCCAAATGGCCGGACCGGGCGCCGAGCCCCTATTCAGACACGCCGCCGCCGCAGGTCATAGGCCCCAAGGTGCGGTTTTCGTTCATCGGCCACGCAAGCTGGCTGATCCAGACCGCGGGCCTCAACATTCTGGTCGATCCGGTCTGGTCGGAGCGCTGTTCGCCGTTCTCCTTCGCCGGGCCGAAGCGGGTCAACGATCCCGGCGTGCCCTTCGATAAATTGCCGCCGATCGACGCGGTGCTGGTCTCGCACGGCCATTACGATCATCTCGACATGCGCACGCTATCGAAACTCGCTGCGAAGTTTTCGCCGCGTGTCATCACGCCGCTCGGCAACGACGTCACCATCAAATCCACGGACGATGCGGTGCGCGTCGAGGCGTTCGACTGGAACGACCGCGTCGAGATCGGCAACGGCGTGGCCGTCACGCTGGTGCCGACGCGGCACTGGACCGCGCGCGGGCTGTTCGACCGCAACAAGGCGCTGTGGGCCAGCTTCGTGCTGGAGACGCCCGCGGGAAAAATCTATCTGGTCTGCGATTCGGGCTACGGTACCGGCACGCATTTCCGCAAGGTGCGTGAGGCGCATGGTCCGTTGCGCGCGGCGACGCTGCCGATCGGTGCTTATGAGCCGCGCTGGTTCATGCGCGACATGCACATGAATCCGGACGATGCGGTGAAGGCGCTGGCCGACTGCGGCGCGGACATTGCGCTCGCGCATCATCACGGCACGTTCCAGTTAACGGACGAGGCCATCGACGCGCCGGTGAAGGCGCTGGCGGATGCGCTCGATGCGGCGAAGGTGCCGCGCGACAGATTTCTGGCGCTGCAGCCGGGGCAGGTGTTCGAGATTTAAAGCTGGCCACAAAATCTAATTTGTCATTGCCGGGCTTGACCCGGCAATCCATCTTTTAAGAAGGCTTTTTCAGATGGATGCCCGGGTCAAGCCCGGGCATGACGAGCGGATGGATTGCTTCGTCGCTGCGCTCCTCGCAATGACGGGAGTTACTGCCCCTTCGGTTTCAGCTCATACGAGACGCTGACGCTCACGCGCAGCGTCTCTTCGCCCTGTGCCACCGGCGCGGAAGCTGCGATCCCTGCCGACATCTTGCGATAAGGAACGGGGCCCGGCGCGGTTTCCTCCGAAATGCTGATCGGCGTGCCGACCGTCGCATTGGCGGCCTGTGCGTAAATATCCGCCTTGCGTTTGGCGTCGGCGATGGCTTCCACGCGGGCGTCATCGAGCAGCTTGGAAGCCTTCGCCACCATGAAGCTGATGCCGCTGATCTCGTTGGCGCCGGAGCCGACCAGCACGTCGATCGTGTCGGCGACCTTGGTGACGTCGCGGATGGTGACGGTGATCCGGTTGCTGGCGCGGTAGCCGATGATCTGGAACGGTGCGTTGGGATTGCGGCCCGGTGCGCTCTGCGGCGACAGGGAGAGCCGGGAGGTCTGGTAGTCCTTCTCCGCGATGCCTGCGTTTTTCAACGCCAGCAGCACCACGCCCATCGCCTTGTTGTTGGCCTCGGAAGCTTCGCGTGCGGTCTTGGCCTCGGTGGTCACGCCGCTGTCGATCTGCGCCAGATCCGGCGGCACCGAGATCGAGGCTTCGCCGGTGACCGAAATGGTCGGCGGGCTGGCCTGCGCGAATGCGGATGATGCCGAGACGGCAAGGACGACAGCGGCGGCGATTGTGCGGACCTGCATGGCGGCACTCCGGTTTTACTTGAGCGGGACGAACACGTTGATGACGAGCTTGTCTTCGCTCGTCGTCAGCGGGTCGGTGACGTATTCCTCGATGAACGTGTCCTTCGCTTCGAGCTTCTTGTCGTCGAGGTGATTGGTGATCGCTTCATACGTGTTGTCCATGTTGTCGTATGAACCGCGATGGATGAACTTCAGCGTCGGGCCTTCCGGCGACATGCCGATGCTCATGCCTTTGCCGAGAGTCTTCGGCTCCTGATCGACGGGAATCTCTGCCTGATAGGTGAATCCTGCATCGTCGGTCGAGGTGTAGACGATCAGTGATGGACCGGCGGGCTTGATACCCTGCTGGGCGAGCAGGCTCGACAGTGTCTTCAGCGATCCCACCAGCGTGTCGAAGGCGGAATCCCATGACGCCGAACCTTTCACGATCACCACTTTCTTCGCGGTCAGCGTCTGCTGTTCGCCGAACGGATCGGCGGCCTGCGCACTCGGCGCGGCGGGCGGAGTCGCGGGAGCTTCCGCCGCGGGGGCTGCTGCTGGAGGTGGCGCAGGGGCGGGTGCTGGCGGGGCTTCGGCTGCGGGGGCCGCCGGTGCGGGGGGAGGCGCTGCCGGAGCCGGAGCGGGTGCTGCCGGGCTGGCCGGCGGCGGGACGGTCCCCGTGGGCGCGTTGGCGGGCATTTTGCTCCAGACCGCGGCCGCGACGACCAGCGCCAGGACGACCAGAACTGCAACACGGGTATTCGTCATCCAAGGGTCTCCGAGGGCGGTAGGGGGGGCGGATCGGTCCGGCGGCGAAGCAGACGCAGTCTATCACGAACCGCCTCACCGGTGTGGCATGCGTTCCAAACTGGGCAATCGCGAGGCGCGTTCCAGCCGGATCGCGCGCTGCTCTGGTCAAGTCCGTCCGCATTCGCCATATAGGCCGGTATCATGAGCACGCTGGCCAACCATTCCTTCGCCAAGATGAACGGCATCGGTAACGAGATCGTCGTTCTCGATTTGCGCGATTCGGGCGCGACCGTCAGCCCCGACGAGGCGCGCGCCATCGCGTCGCCTGCCGGCGTGCCTTACGATCAACTGATGGTGCTGCAGCCGCCGCGCGCTCAGGGCACTGCCGCGTTCATCCGGATCTTCAACAATGACGGCTCGGAGGCGGCGGCCTGCGGCAACGGCATGCGCTGCGTGGCGCGGCAGGTGTTCGGAGAAACCGGCGAGAGCGCGCTGACATTCGAAACCCGGGCAGGACTTCTCAACTGCTGGCAGGGCCCGTCGCCCGGCCTTTATACCGTGGACATGGGCGTACCGAAGTTCGGCTGGAAGGACATTCCGCTGGCGGAGGAATTCCGCGACACGCGTTACATCGAATTGCAGGTCGGGCCGATTGATGCACCGGTGCTCCACTCGCCGTCGGTGGTAAGCATGGGCAATCCGCATGCGATCTTCTGGGTCGACGATATTCACGCCTACGATCTCGAACGCTTCGGGCCGCTTCTGGAAAATCACCCGATCTTTCCGGAGCGCGCCAACATCACGCTGGCGCATATCGTGGACCGCGAGCACATCGAGATGCGCACATGGGAGCGTGGCGCGGGTCTGACCAAGGCGTGCGGCTCGGCGGCCTGCGCCACGGCGGTGGCGGCCGCGCGGCTGCGGCGCACCGAGCGCACCGTTCATATGACACTGCCCGGTGGCGAACTGACCATCGAATGGCGCGCGAGCGACGACCATGTGCTGATGACCGGCCCGGCCGCGTTTGAATTCGAGGGACGGTTCGACCCGGCGCTTTTTAACAGCGTCGCGTAAGATGACCGTCGATGTCGTCACCTTCGGTTGCCGGCTGAACAGCTTCGAGTCGGAAGTGATCCGGCGCGAAGCGGAAGGCGCAGGCCTTCAGGACACCATCGTCGTCAATACCTGTGCGGTCACCAGCGAAGCGGTGGCGCAGGCCCGCCAGACCATCCGCAGGCTGAAGCGCGACAAGCCCGGTGCGCGTATTGTCGTCACGGGCTGCGCCGCCCAGACCCAGACGCAGATGTTCGCGGAGATGGGCGAAGTCGATCGCGTGGTTGGCAATGACGACAAGATGCGCCTTGAGGCCTGGCAAGATGCAAAGGCCGCACTCACGGGCGCCTTTGATGTTCCGCAAGAGAAGATCGCGGTCTCCGATATCATGGCCGTCACCGAGATGGCGCCGCATCTGGTTGAAGGCTTCCAGAGCGGCCTGCCGCGCGTCTTCGTGCAGGTGCAGAACGGCTGCGATCATCGCTGCACCTTCTGCATCATTCCTTATGGCCGCGGGAATTCGCGATCGGTCGCGATGGGCGCGGTGGTCGATCAGGTGCGCGCGCTGGTGGACGCCGGGCATGCCGAGATCGTGCTGACCGGTGTCGATGTTACGAGCTATGGCGCGGATCTGCCGGGCGCGCCGAAACTCGGGATGCTGACCAAGCAGATTCTCAAGCATGTGCCGGACCTGAAGCGGCTGCGCATTTCCTCGATCGATTCCATCGAGGCGGATCGCGACCTGCTCGATGTGATCGCGACGGATGATCGGCTGATGCCGCATTTGCATCTGTCATTGCAGGCGGGCGACGATCTCATTCTCAAGCGCATGAAGCGGCGGCATACCCGCGCCGATGCCATCGGCTTTTGCAGGCAGGTGCGAACGCTGCGGCCGGACATGGCCTTCGGCGCGGATATCATCGCGGGATTTCCCACCGAGACCGAGGAGATGTTCGCGCGCTCGCTGGATCTGGTCGCGGAATGCGATCTGACATTCCTGCATGTGTTTCCCTATTCAAAGCGTCCCGGCACGCCAGCGGCACGGATGCCGCAGGTGAATGGCCGCACGATCCGGGAACGCGCCGCGCGTCTTCGCGCGGATGGCGAGGCTGCGCTGCTCCGGAGACTCGCATCCGATGTGGGAACGACGCGTCAGGTTCTGATCGAAAGCGCGACGCAGGGACGCACCGAGCATTTCGTTCCGGTTGCCGTCAGCGGCGGCACGCCGGGCGCCGTGCATGCGATGACCGTCGCTGGACATGATGGTGAGCGATTGCTCACATAATCTGTGCGCGTCTGATTGCGTCCGTTGTTATCTTCAAATTGCATCACAGTTGATGTATTGAAGTAATCATGTCTCAAGGCTGCATTCGCAAAAGCACGGGATAACTTTCCGGCTGGCTGCCTTCGTGGTCGTTGCAAAATAAGTTTCGCGCCGAGGAGAAAATTCATGTCGCTCGATTCCGATGTGATCGTTGATCGCCGCCGCATTCGCCGCAAGCTGACGTTCTGGCGTGTGATCGCGGCGCTGTGCATCATCGCGGCAGTGGTTGCGGTTGCCGTGTTCGTTTCGCCGGCGGGCCGCAACGCGATCGGCTCGTCGAATGCGATTGCGCGGGTCAAGATCGACGGCCTCATCCGCAGCGATCAGACGCGGGTCGAGGCGCTGGAGCGGCTCGGCAAGTCTTCGGCGTCCGCCGTCATCGTTCATATCAATTCGCCGGGCGGCACCACGGCGGGTTCCGAACAGCTTTACGATGCGCTCACGCGGCTCAAGGCGCAGAAGCCGCTGGTCGTCGTGGTGGAGGGTCTTGCGGCATCGGGCGGATACATCGCCGCGCTGGCGTCGGATCAGATCATCGCGCAGCAGACCTCGCTTGTCGGATCGATCGGCGTGCTGTTCCAGATTCCGAACGTATCGGAACTGCTCAAGACGGTCGGCGTCAAGGTCGAGGAAGTGAAATCGTCACCGCTTAAGGCCGCACCGAACGGCTATGAGCCGACAAGTCCCGAAGCGCGCGCCGCGCTCGACGCGCTGGTGAAGGATTCCTATGCGTGGTTTCGCGGCCTCGTGAAGGATCGCCGCAACATGGACGACGCGACGTTGCAGACTGTGGCGGATGGACGCGTGTTCACGGGACGTCAGGCGGTCGGCCTCAAACTGATCGACCAACTGGGCGATGAAAAAACCGCCGTTGCGTGGCTGGTCGCGCAAAAGAAGATCGGCGCGGATACGCCGGTGAAGGATTTCAGGCTGACGCCGCGCTTTGGTGATATGACCTTCCTGCGGGCAGCGGCTTCCGTGGCGCTCGATACCGTCGGGCTGGGCGCGATTTCGCGTCAGCTTGAGGCGACCGGCGCGGTGCAGGCTGTCGATCGGCTCGGCCTCGATGGCATGCTGGCGCTGTGGCAGCCATCGCGCGCGAACTGATCGGGAAACACGTGCGTGAGTCCGGTTTCAGTCCGGCTTCATTGCATTGCGGTGTCAGCCGCAACAACGAAACGAGAGGTTTGTCACGCACTTTCACCTCGCCTCACTTTGAATTAGCGACTTGACAGTTCAAGGCTTTTTCTTGGAAATGTCCCCCGCACCACAGGCCCAAACACTCAATGATCAAATCCGAACTCGTTCAGCGCATCGCCGAGCATAACCCGCACCTGTATCAGCGGGATGTCGAGAACATCGTGAACGCTATTCTCGATGAAATCGTTGCGGCCCTGGCACGCGGCGATCGCGTCGAATTGCGGGGTTTTGGCGCTTTTTCAGTCAAGCACCGTCCGGCGCGCGCGGGCCGCAATCCGCGCACCGGCGAGCATGTTCCGGTCGAGCAGAAGAGCGTGCCGTTCTTCAAGACCGGCAAGGAAATGCGCGAGCGGCTGAACCGCGACGAGGCGGCTGATCCGGCCGCGACGTAACCGTCCTGCAAATGATGCGGTTGGGCGAATAATCATTCTAAAGTGCGGCGCGGTCATATCGGTCGCCGCCACTCGGATCACCGGCAGCGAGGACGCACGATGCTCCGCAAGATTTTCAACGCCGTTGTGATCCTGCCGCTCGCGATCCTGTTCGTGGTGTTCGCGGTTGCCAACCGTCACATTGTCACGCTGTCATTCGATCCCTTCAGCTCCAGCGATCCGGCGCTGGGCGTGTCGCTGCCGTTGTTCGTTGTCATTATTGCCGTGGCCATGTTCGGCGTCGTCGCCGGCGGCGTCGCCACCTGGTTCGGCCAGCGCCATTGGCGGCGGGCGGCCCGCCAGCATGAAGCGGATGCCCGCCACGCCCGTGCCGAACTGGCCGACTTGCGGGAGCGGTCTCTGGCGGCTGCGCGCAGCGGCGAAAACCGGGTTCCGGCGGCCGGTGCCGGCGGCGGCCTGGCCCCCTCTTATCTGGCTATCGGGCGAGACAAGCAGGGCGCAGCGTTGTAGAACCCGCCCGGCTGTTGCAAAGCCCGATGGGCCGCGGCGACGGCCAGTCCTGACGCTCCGAAACCAAGCATCCTGATCCATGTCCTTCGCGGTAAAAATTTGCGGCCTGTCCACGCGCGAGACCCTTGAGGTCGCGCTGGATGCCGGCGCGGATATGGTGGGCTTCGTGTTCTTCGAAGCCTCGCCGCGCCACGTCTCACTCGGCACCGCACGCGAACTGGGGCGGCAGGTGAAGGGCCGTGCGCTGAAGGTGGCGCTGACGGTCGATGCCGACGACGCTTCGCTGGAGAATTATATCGAGGCGCTTCAGCCCGGCCTGCTGCAGCTTCATGGCTCGGAGAGCGTGGCGCGCGTGCGCGACATCAAGCAGAAATTCGGCCTGCCGGTGATGAAGGTGCTGGCGGTGGCAACCGCCGCCGATCTTGCGAGCCTGCCCGGTTATGCCGCCGTGTCTGACCGTATCCTGTTCGATGCGCGCGCGCCGAAGGACGCCACCCGTCCCGGCGGTCTCGGCGTGCCGTTCGACTGGCATCTACTTGAGAACATCAAGACGACGATCCCGTTCATGGTGGGCGGCGGGCTGAATGTCGGCAATGTCGCAGAAGCCATCCGCGTCACCCGCGCCAACGGAGTTGATGTTTCGTCCGGCGTTGAAAGCGCGCCGGGCGTGAAAGACCCCGACCTGATCCGTGCCTTCATTCGCGCCGCGCGACAACAACAAGAGCTGACGGTATGACGAACTTGCCTCTTCCCAATTCCTTCCGGTCCGGTCCCGACGAGCGCGGGCATTTCGGCATTTTCGGCGGCCGTTACGTCGCCGAGACGCTGATGCCGCTGATCCTCGACCTGGAAAAGGCCTATGCCGACGCCAAGGCCGATCCGTCCTTTCAGAAGGAAATGAACGGCTATCTGAAGGACTATGTCGGCCGTCCGTCGCCGCTGTATTTTGCCGAGCGTCTGACCGAGCATCTCGGCGGCGCGAAGATTTACTTCAAGCGCGAAGAGCTGAACCACACCGGCTCGCACAAGGTGAACAACGTGCTCGGCCAGATCATGGTCGCGCGGCGCATGGGCAAGAAGCGCATCATCGCGGAAACCGGCGCAGGCCAGCACGGCGTTGCCACCGCGACGCTCTGCGCGCGCTTCGGCCTCGAATGCATCGTCTATATGGGCGCGGTGGATGTCGAGCGGCAGCAGCCCAACGTGATCCGCATGGAGATGCTCGGTGCGAAGGTCGTGCCAGTGCAGTCCGGCTCGCGCACGCTCAAGGACGCGATGAACGACGCGCTGCGCGACTGGGTCACCAATGTCGCAAACACGTTCTACTGCATCGGCACTGTCGCGGGCCCGCATCCTTATCCGATGATGGTGCGCGATTTCCAGTCGATCATCGGCACCGAGACGCGCGCGCAGATGCAGGAGGCCGAAGGCCGTCTGCCGGATTCGCTGGTGGCCTGCATCGGCGGCGGCTCCAATGCCATGGGCCTGTTTCATCCGTTCCTCGATGATCCGGGCGTCGAGATTTTCGGCGTCGAGGCGGCGGGCCACGGCCTGACCAATCTTCATGCGGCCTCGATCGCGGGCGGACGTCCCGGCGTACTGCACGGCAACCGCACTTATCTCCTGATGGATGACGACGGCCAGATCCAGGACGCGCATTCGATCTCGGCGGGCCTCGATTATCCGGGCATCGGTCCGGAGCATTCGTGGCTGCATGAGACCGGCCGCGTGACCTATCTCTCCGCGACGGATGACGAAGCGCTGGAAGCGTTCCAGTTGCTGTCGCGCCTCGAAGGCATCATCCCGGCGCTGGAGCCAGCGCACGCCATCGCCAAGGTGATGGACCTCGCGCCGAAGCGGCCGAAGGATCACCTGATGGTGGTCAATCTGTCCGGCCGCGGCGACAAGGACGTGCCGCAGGTCGGCGATATTCTGAAGGGCAAGAATCTAAAGGACACGAAGTGACCACGCGCATCGACACACGTTTCGCCGAGTTGAAGACCGAAGGCCGCGCGGCGTTCGTCACGTTCGTGATGTGCGGCGATCCGGACCTTGCGACCTCGCTCGAGATCATCAAGGCGCTGCCGAAGGGGGGCGCGGACATCATCGAGATCGGCATGCCGTTCACTGATCCGATGGCGGACGGTCCCGCGATCCAGGCGGCGGGCCTGCGGGCGCTCAAAGCCGGCACCACGCTGAAGAAGACGCTGCAGGTGGTGCGCGATTTCCGCGCCGGGGATAACGCGACGCCGATTGTGCTGATGGGCTACTATAATCCGATCTACATCTACGGCGTCGATAAATTTCTGGTCGATGCGAAGGCCGCCGGTGTCGATGGCCTGATCATTGTCGATCTGCCGCCGGAAGAAGACACCGAGCTGTGCATCCCCGCGATGAAGGCCGGACTGAATTTCATTCGTCTCGCGACGCCGACCACGGACGACAAGCGCTTGCCAGCCGTGCTCGCGAACACATCGGGGTTCGTCTATTATGTCTCGATCACCGGCATCACCGGTTCGGCCAGCGCCGATACGGCGCAAGTGTCTGAAGCGGTCGCCCGCATCAAGCGTCATACGCAGTTGCCGGTGTGTGTCGGTTTCGGTATCCGCACGCCGGAGGCCGCGCGCGGCATTGCGCAGGCAGCCAACGGCGCTGTGGTCGGCTCCGCGCTGATCGACGCGTTGCGGGCGACGCTCGATTCGGAAGGCCGTGCCACGGCAAAGACGGTTCCCGCCGTCGCCGACCTGGCGGCCGCGCTGGCGCAAGGCGTGCGCGGGGCCAAACAGGCCGCGGAATAGGTTTCTCTTTAAGTCCTTTCCTCTTGTCGGAAAGGGTGCCCGGTCGCACATAAGCGGCTACAATGATTCACGACGCGATGTGCATGGAGCCCACGCATGAACTGGTTGACTGACGTCGTCCGCCCGAAAATCCGCAACATCATTCGCCGCGACACGCCGGAGAACCTGTGGATCAAGTGCCCGGATTCCGGGCAACTCGTGTTCTACAAGGATGTCGAGCAAAACCAGTTCGTCATTCCCGGCTCGAACTATCATATGCGCATGGGCGCGGTGGCGCGGCTGAAGTCGATCTTCGACAACGAGACCTGGTACGATGTCGCGCTGCCGGAAGTGACGCCCGATCCGCTGAAATTCCGTGACGAGCGCAAGTATGCCGACCGCATCAAGGATGCGCGCACCAAGACCGGCATGAACGACGCGGTGAAAGTCGGTTACGGCAAGCTGGAAGGCAATCCCGTCGTGGTCGCGGTGCAGGATTTTGATTTCATGGGTGGGTCGCTCGGCATGGCCGCCGGCGAGGCCGTGGTGAAGGGCCTTGAACTCGCGGTCGAAAAGAAATCGCCGTTCATCATCTTCGCGGCCTCCGGCGGCGCGCGCATGCAAGAAGGCATTCTCTCGCTGATGCAGATGCCGCGCACCACGGTGGCGATCCAGATGCTGCGCGAGGCGCAGCAGCCCTACATCGTGGTTCTGACCAATCCGACCACGGGCGGCGTCACGGCATCTTACGCCATGCTCGGCGATGTGCAGATCGCCGAGCCCGGCGCGCTGATCGGATTTGCCGGTGCGCGCGTGATCGAGCAGACCATCCGCGAGAAGCTGCCGGAAGGTTTCCAGCGCGCCGAGTATTTGAAGGAACACGGCATGGTGGACATGGTGGTGCATCGTCACGACCTGCGCGCGACGCTGGCACGGCTGTGCCGCCTGCTGACCAAGGCTCCTGCCGCCGAGGGCTTTGCAGTTCCGGCTGCGGCGGTGCCGATCGATCTGCCCGCGGCAACGCCGACAGCGTAATCTTGCCTGCCGCCGAAAAATCTTCGCCGTCCTACGACGACATTCTGGCGCGTCTCGCATCGCTGCATCCCAAGCGGATCGATCTGACGCTTGACCGGATGCAGCGGATTCTTGAGCGCCTCGACCATCCTGAAAAGAAGATTCCGCCCGTCATCCATGTCGCCGGGACCAACGGCAAGGGATCGACGGTCGCGTTCCTGCGCGCTATCCTCGAAGCTGCGGGCCTGCGCGTGCATGTCTACACCTCGCCGCATCTGGTGCGCTTCAACGAACGATTCCGTCTCGGCAAGGTTGGCGGCGGTGTGCTGGTCACCGACGATCAGTTGCGCGCGGCGCTGGATCATTGCGAGCGTATCAACGCCGGCGAGCCGATCACGATCTTTGAAATCGAAACCGCTGCGGCGTTCCTGCTATTCGCGGAACATCCGGCCGATGTCACGCTGCTGGAAGTCGGTCTCGGCGGGCGGCTGGACGCGACCAATGTGATCGATACGCCGTTGGCCAGTGTAATCTCCTCCATCGGCATGGATCACATCGAGTTTCTCGGTGATACGCTGGCGAAGATCGCGGCGGAGAAGGCTGGCATCATCAAGAAAGGCGTGCCGGTGATCTGCGCCGAACAGCAGCCGGATGCGGAAGTCGTGATCGAACAGGCGGCGAAGCGCGCCCGCGCGCCGCTGCATGCCGCGACGCAGGACTGGCATGTCAATGTCGAGCACGGGCGGCTGGTCTATTCCGACGAACGCGGTTTGCTCGATCTTTCCGCGCCCCGATTATTTGGACGGCATCAATTTAATAATGCGGGCCTGGCGATCGCGACGCTGCGCGCCATCGAATCCCTGAAGATCGAGCCGGCGGCCTTCGAGCGTGGCATCGCGCGCGCCGAATGGCCGGCGCGGATGCAACCCTTGACGTCCGGCGCGCTGGTCGATGCGGCGCCGAAGGATGCGGAATTGTGGCTCGATGGCGGGCACAATCCGGATGGCGGCCGGGTGATTGCCGATGTGCTCGGCGATCTGGAAGAGCGCGTGCCGCGTCCGCTGGTGGTGATCGCGGGCATGATGAGCAACAAGGATGCGGCGGGGTTCCTGGCCAATTTCGCCGGACAGACGCGCCACATCATCGCGGTGAGAATTCCGGATCAGGACAATGCGATGGCGCCGGAGGCATTGGCGGACGCCGCGCGCAGCCTCGGCATGCGTGTCGAGACCGCCGCCAGCGTGGAGGCCGCGTTGCGGGCCATCGGCAGGCTTGCCTATGAGGTGCCGCCACGCATTCTCATCACCGGCTCGCTCTATCTCGCGGGGCATGTGCTGAGCGAGAACGGTACGCTGCCGGGGTAACTCCTCGTCATTGCGAGGAGCCATTAGCGCGTTGACGCGCGTCTTTGACGCGCTATGGCGACGAAGCAATCCAGTTATGAGCTGTTGAAAGCGAAGAAATCGATTGCTTCGCGGAGTTTATCATCGGGCGGCGCTTTGCGCCGATCCGTTGGCTCGCAATGACGGCCAAAACAAAAACGGCCGGTGATGTCACCGGCCGTTTTCTTATTCTCATTTAGACGCGATCAGACCGCGGCGGTGATCCACTGCTGCAGCTTGGCCTTCGGCGCTGCGCCGACCTGGCGCGAGGCCATCTCACCGCCCTTGAAGATCATCAGGGTGGGGATCGACATCACGCCGTACTTGGAGGCCGTCTTCGGGCTCTCGTCGACATTCAGTTTCACGATCTTGACCTTGTCGCCCATGGCGCCGGCGATCTCGTCAAGCGCGGGCGCGATCATGCGGCACGGGCCACACCATTCCGCCCAGAAATCGACGACCACCGGGCCGTCCGCATTCAGCACTTCCTTGTCGAAATCGGCGTCCGAAACCTTGCCCACACTCATGTTGATCTGCCTCGTTGGATGAAAGGCGCGGGTGTCGTGAACAGAATCGCGCCGGAAACGTAGGTGCAACGTAGGAACGCGCCCCTGCGCGGTCAAGGCTGGTCACCGGGTCGTGTTCCCTGCGGTGGACAAAGGAACGGTTCGAAATCCGCACTGGGTCAAGGGGTTAGAAGCTGGCTCGGGCCGCCGGTCCATGCCTGTCGGCTGTCAGGCGACGACCGATTGCAGCTCTGCGTCCAGCGCGGAGGCTGGAATGTCCATCCATGCCGCGGTCTCGGTCCAGACCAGGGCGCAGCGCACCGCCCGGTCGGGATAAAGCCGCTGCAGCACGTCGCGGTAGAGCGCGAGCTGGCGCACATAGTCGGGCGGGGCATCGGTGGCGACGCGCGGCGGCGCGTGATTGGTCTTGTAGTCCACGATCAGAACTGCATCGGGCGTCACCGCCAACCGGTCGATCTGGCCGGACACCAGCGCAGGCGGTTTGCCATCGCGTGCGATACGCCCGGCGATCGAGACCTCGGCGCGGCTGCCTTCGGCAAACAGCGCTGCGAATGAAGGTGTTGTGATCAGCGCGATGACCTGCTTTGCGAGTGCATCGCGCTCCGCCTCGGAGAACAGGTCCTGCGCGTTGCGCTGAAGGTAGTTGCGCGCGGCCTCGGTGCGCCGTTCGGGGGAAACGTCGGGCAACGACTGCAGCAGGCGATGGGTCAGCGTGCCACGCTTGAGCGCGCGCTCGCGTGCCGCGCGGGATTCGTTGCTGATGACCTTGTGACCGTCAGCCTCGTTGTCGGCCGGATCGGAGGGACGCAGCGGCACGCCCGGCGGCTCCTCGCGCTGCGCGGGAGTGCGCAGCCATACCGGCAATTCTGTGAGTGAAAGAGTCGCTTGCTGCGCGACAGGCGGCGCAGGCGGTTCGGTATCCGCCGCGCGCGAAAAGCGTTTGACGGGGCCGCCTGGTGTTTCGATCACGTTGATCTGCAGCACGTCGTTCTCGACGCTTCTGCCGAGGCCCTTGTCGATCAGGTCATACCAGGAGTTCGGCCGCACCGCCTTGACGTTGCCCGGCATCACGCCGCCGACGATCAGGCGATCGGCCGCGCGGGTCATGGCCACATAAAGCAGACGGCGATACTCGTCTTCGGTTTCGCCCTTCATCGTGTCGCGGGCGGTGGCGACAGAGTCCAGATCGTCCGCCTTCCTGCCAGCCCACAGCACCACGCCGGGCGTATTCGGCGCGGCGTTGCCCTGCGGCATGCGGATCAGGTTGAGGCGCTGCGAATCCGCCGGCGATGTTGTGGTGTCGACAAGAAACACGACGGACGCTTCAAGTCCCTTGGCGCCGTGCACGGTCATGACGCGGACTTCGTCGCGCGCGATTTCCATGTCGCGTTTCACTTCCGTATCGGCGGCGCGCAGCCACGCCATGAAGCCCTGCAGCGATGCGGGGGCCTTCTGCTCGTAGCTCAGCGCGAGTTCGAGGAATTCATCCAAGGCATCGTTGGCCTCGAAGCCAAGCCGCGCCAGAATGCGCGCACGCCCGCCGTCCCCGCCCAACAGCCACGCATAGAACGTGAACGGCGTGACACTGGCGAACAGGCGTTCGCAGGCTTCGAGACGTTTGAGTGCTGCGTTGAGCCGTTCGTTGCCG
Source organism: Afipia sp. (assembly GCA_017308575.1). Taxonomy (GTDB): domain Bacteria; phylum Pseudomonadota; class Alphaproteobacteria; order Rhizobiales; family Xanthobacteraceae; genus Afipia. The sequence goes on along the minus strand of JAFKEQ010000001.1, from coordinate 247,440 downwards.
TCAGCATGATCGGCGAGCGCCGCGCGCAACGTGCCCTTGCGGAGCGGCGCGATCTTGATCAAGTCGTCGTCGTCGAGGCCGAACAGCGGGCTCTTTAAAGCCACTGCAAGGGCAAGATCGTCATGCGACAGCAGCAGCGCGTCGGCCAGGTTCATCAGGTCGATGACCGCGATGTGCTCGGTCAGTTTCAGCCGGTCCGCGCCGGCGACGGGAATGCCGGCATGTTTCAGCGCCTGGATGATCGCGTCGAAGGCCTTGCCGCGCCGCCGCACCAGAATGAGAACATCGCCATAACTCACCGGCCGACGGTTGCCGACGGGGCCGGTCATGGCGCGCGCTGCGATCAATGACGCGATCTCGTCGCGCACGCGCTGCGCCAACCGCACCTCCGGATCGCTCCCGGACACCGCGTCGAGAGCCGCGGTCCATCCCTTGCCATCCTGCTTCTCCGCGGGCTTTTCCAGTTCCCATAGATCGACCAGCGCGGGGGCGGCATCGCCGAGTGCGTCGTGCACCGGATAGCCGTTGGTCACTGCGTGGATGCTTTTGAAAATCTCCGCCTCGCGGAACACCTGATCTACCGATTGCAGAATGGTGCGGCCGGACCGGAACGAATGCTTGAATTCGACCGACTCGAATTTGAGCTGCGCACCTTCAAACCGGGTCTTGATCTCGCGGCGGCGGCTGTCGAATTCGCGCGGGGCCGCGCCCTGAAACGAGAAGATCGACTGCTTCTCATCGCCGACCGCGAAGATGGTGCGCTTGACGCCGTCGCGCGCACCCGCGCCCGACGTGAATTCCAGCGTCAGCCGGTCGATGATATCCCATTGCCGGGGGCTGGTGTCCTGCGCCTCGTCGATCAGCACATGATCGATACCGCGATCGAGCTTAAAGTGCACCCAGCCCTCCGACACGCTGATCAGTAGATCATGAGTCCTGGCGATCAGATCGTCGTAATCGAGCAGCCCGCGCTCCAGCTTCTCGCGCCGGTAGTGCGCGGAGACGGCATTTGCGATCACAAGCAGCGCATAGGTGCGGTCGCGCTGCAGAACTGCGCGGCGTTTCACGTCGAGTTGGAAAACGCGGGTCTGCTCTGTGTCGAGCCGTGCCGCGAGCGCGGGATGCAGCTTGCCGAGCGGCTTCGTCATCAGCACTTTGCGCAGGCCGACCTGACCTTTCGACTCGGTGAGAAAGATATCCAGATAGGCTTCGATCTGCGCCGCGCCGGTGAGCTCGCAAGCTGTCCGGAAACGAATAGCTTGCGTAATATCTGCCGGGCTGCCGCCGTCGAGCGCCGCGGCAACGGCCTGCCATTCGCTGCGCGGCAGGTTCGGTCCATCGACGATGTCGCTTTCGATATCTTCGATGCGCTCATCGAGCCCAATGCCGAGTGCCGCCGCCACCTGCGCCATCGCGGCCGCGACCGAACCTGCGCTTTCCGCCCACGCCATGAAATGATCGCGGCTGAGGCAGGCCTCGCGCACCACGTCCTTGAAGGTCGCGTCCGCCGCGTTCGCCATGGCGATGTCGAGCGCGCGTCCGGTGGGGCTGTCGGGATTGGCGGATGCATCCAGCAGCACCGCCAGATTGGCACGCTCCATCATGTCGTTCTGGTCGCGGTCGTCCAGCACCGCGAAGCGCGCCGGAACGTTCGCCTCGAACGGAAACTGCTGCAGCAGGCGGGTGCACAGCGCGTGAATGGTCTGCACCTTCAGCCCGCCCGGCGTTTCCAGCGCGCTGGCGAACAGCTTGCGCGCGCGCATCCGTGTTGTCGCAGTCGGCGTCTGCGCACCGATCGCGCGGATCGCGGCATCGAGTTCGCCGTCCGGCATCCGCACCCAGCGGCCAAGCGTCGCAAATACGCGTTGCGCCATGTTGGCGGCGGCGGCTTTGGTGAAGGTGATGCAGAGAATCTTTTCCGGCGGCACGCCATTGAGCAGCAAGCGGATCACGCGGCTGACCAGCACGTGGGTCTTGCCCGAACCGGCATTGGCGGCGACGAAGGCAGAGACCTCGGGATCGGACGCGCGGGCCTGCAGCGCGGTGACGGCCTCGGGAATATCCTTTCGCGGGGCGCTCACTCGTCGCCTCCCTTGAGGCCGGTCGCAGACCATTCCTTGATGCGCGCAAGATCGTCATAGGTGCCATAGCGGTTGGCCCACATGGTCGCGATGACGGAAGGATAGGGCTGCGCCTCGTCGTCATAGCGCCGGATCAGGGCTGTCAGTTCACGCAGGGCGTCGTCGGCAGCGTCGTCAGGGTGTTGCGCCTGATCGCCGCGGTTGACCTTGAGGTCCAGCACGCGCTCGTCGCCCGCGGGACTGTTGCCGCTGAGTTTGACATAGACCAGTTCGCTGACGGAAACGCCGGGCGGAATATCCTTAAACCCGCCGCCGCGCAGGATCGCGGCCTCCAGCGTGAGTTGCGGCGACAGGCCGAGATAGACCTGCTTGCCGCTCGGCGGATTGCCGGTCTTGTAGTCCAGCAGCGCAAAGGTGCGATCCGTGCGGTGCTCGATGCGGTCGGCACGCGCCGAGAGCGTGAACGCGCGGTCGTCTGTGATGGGAATCGGAATCTCGCCGCGAATTTCCGCATCGATACTTGTGACATTGATCCGGCGCGTCTGTTCCCATCCGGCGAACCACGACGCGATGCGCAGAAAGCGCGGCCACCACAGCGCCCGCGCTTCGGGCCGCTCCATCAGCGGCGCGAAATACGTCTTGCCGATGGCGCGCAGCACCTGCGCGGGGTCATCGGGCAATGTCGTGGCATATTGTTCGGTGAATTCACCCAGTGCTTCATGAATCGCCGAGCCGCGATCCGCCGCGGTCAGCGGCATATCCACGGGATCGAGCGCACTGAGTTTGAGAATGCGCCGGGCGTAGATGGTGTAGGGATCGCGCAGCCAGTCCTCGATCTCGGTGACCGACATCCTTGTAGGCCGCAGCGCACGCGGCGGCGCCGGCATCGGCTGCGGCGCGGCCGCCACGGCAGCGGGCTTGTCGAGTTCGTCAGCCCAGCGGGTGTACATTTCGCCGCGCTGCTTCGCCTGCGCCCAGAGATCCTTGCCCGCGACGGCTTCGAGCCGGTGCAGGAAGCGCGAGGCGACTGCGGGCGCGCCACCGGCTTTCGCCGCACGGGTCACGATCACATCCTTTGCGCCGAGCAGTTGTGCGAAGTCGTGCGCGGACAAACCGATACGCCGCTCCGGCAGATCAAGACCAAGCTGGTGGCGCATCGGGCGGCTCAGCCATGGATCGACGCGCGGTGCGGGCGGCCATACGCCTTCGATCAGGCCGCCGAGAATGACGCGGTCGTTTTCGGTGAGGCGCGCTTCGAGCGGGCCATAGATGCGAAGCTGCGCCGAAGCGGCCTGCGGCCGCCGCACGATGCGGTCGCCAAACGCGGTCTGGAACACGTCCGGATAATCGCCGAGCGCGAGCACGAGTCCGCACGGCGGCAGCGGCTTGTCGTCACTCTCCGGCGTGCTGAACAGATCGTCGAACGCCGTGGACAGTGCATTGCCGTCGGGGCCTTCAAACGCCCAGCATTTTCCTGCGCCGTCGTCCGACAGCTTTTCGATCACGCCGCTGTGGCACGATGCGAAATCGATGAAATCATGCGTCTTGTCGCGGCGCAGATCCTCCAGCGGCTTCAGTGCGCGCGACAGGTCATCGATCAATGTCTGCACGGCATCGAGCGCGATGTCTTTCAGATGAGCGCGCAGTTCGGATGGATGAAGCGCAGATGCTTCGCCGCGGTTGAGTTTGTCGCGTTCGTCGTGGAAGTGCGCGAAGTCCCGCGCCAGTCCATCGGTGCATGGTGCAGGCCGCGTGCCGCGCAGCAGCGCGAGTTCGAGATCGGCAGTCGCTTGCGCCCAGTAGCCTTGCACCTGTCCGAGCCGGAACAGCGGATGCTTGAGCAGCGCCAGCAGGGCGGGCGGTGCGAGGTCATCCGCAACCGTTTCGGCGATGAGGCGCGCAAAAATTCCCGCCGATGTATCCATCAGCGAATCGCCGCCGGAATCGTCGAATTCCAGATTCCACCGGCCGAGCGACGCGACCACGCGGCGGGCCAGCGCGCGGTCGGGCGTCACCAGTGCGGCGGTCTGGCCGTTCTCGCGCGCCTCGCGCATCGCGACCGCAATCGCCAGTGCTTCCATTTCCGGATTGGCAGTTTCGACCACGGCGAGATTTGTCATCCCGGTGGCGATTTTCGCGATGATCTCCGGTTTCTCAAGTTCTGTATGCCATGCGCCACTGACGCTGGCCGGACGCATCGCTTCTGACGTCAGCACCTCACGCCCGTGCGATGGCGCGAGTGCGATCACATCGCGGCGCGCGATCCGGAATACGCGCGACAGCAGGTGATGCAGCGCGAACTGCGGATGGCTCCATGTCGGCGGCGGCATGGAGGGATCGTCAGGATTCTCGACATCGCCGATGGAATTCCAGGCGTCGTCGTCGAGATCGGTATCGAGGCCGGGCAGCACGACTGCGCCCTGCGGCAAGGTCGCGATCGCATGGAGCAGCCGCGCCGTGGTGGGCATGGAGCCGGTGGAGCCCGCGGCGATCACGGGGCCTTTGGGATTGCTGGAGAGGCGCGAAATTTCCGCTGCAATCAGAAGGTCACGCCGTGCTGCCGGTTCGATGCGGCCGATGGTGGTGAGATAATCCGGCCAGGTTTCGCGGGCGATCTTGAGAAACGTCAGGGTGTGTTGCCAGTAGATGTCGAGTTCATCGGGCACGATGTCGTTGAGCGCATCCCAGCCGACACCGCGCGTCACCATGTCGTCCATCAGGCGCGCCAGATCGCCAGCCAGCGCCAGTGTCGAGGCCGGTCCGCCCACCACAAGCGAATCCGGCTGTCGTTTCGCCCATGCCGACACCAGCCTGGCCAGTGTCAGCCGTCTTTCAAGATCGTCCAGCTTTGGCGGCAGAAACTGCGCCGCGGCGCCGCCGAATTGCGCGGCGTCGGAAAATTCCAATTCGTCTTCATCGACATTGCCGAGCGCGACAATGCGCGGCAGCACGACAGCGTCGGTGTCGAGCACGTCGAGGAATACTTCGCGCGCAAGACGGCCCGCGCGCCGCGTCGGCAGGTAGAGCGTAACATCGGCGAGTCGTTCGGGAGCGATGCGCGCGGAAAATCCGTCGACAAGGCGGCCGTCGACAAGGGCTTCGATCACCGTATGCAGAAACGGCGTCGATGAAGGGACATTGAAAACGCGCATGAGAGGTCCGATTCGCGATCGGCGCCATCATGGCATGCGGAGAGCAGGCGAGGGAGTCTTGTGTCGATTACGCGATGCTGGCGAGCAGCGCTTCTTCGGCAGCGTGGACGGCCTCGGGCGTGCCGACATGCATCCAGAGGCCCTCCAGCCGCAGGCCGAACAGACGGCCCTGTTCGTTGGCGGCATCGAACATCTTCGTCAGCGAGAATTCACCGCTCGGCGCGTTCCTGAAGATTGCAGGCGAGAGGATCGCCGCGCCGGCATAGACGAACGGCACCACTTCATGCTCCTTGCGCTTGCGCAAAATTCCGTCGGTGAGCATCGCGTAGTCGCCGCTGCCGGAATAGCCGATGCTGCTGGCGGTGGGCGCCATCAGGAGCAGGACATCCATGCGCGCCGGATCGAAGGCTTCGGCGAGGCGCAGCAGATTGGGCTGCACGCTGTCGATCCACATGGTGTCGGCATTGAGATGGTAGAACGGCGCATCGCCGAGCAGAGGCAGCGCCTTGACCACGCCGCCGCCGGTGCCGAGCACCATGTCGCGCTCGTCGGAGATCAGCACGCGCGGCTTTGTCCGGCCTTTGACGTGCTCGATAATCTGGTCGGGCAGGTAATGGACATTGACCACAGCGGCCGCCACGTCCGCTTCCGCAAGCCGGTCGAGCACATGATCCAGCAGCGGCTTGCCGTCCACCGGAACCAGGGGCTTCGGCATGGTGTCGGTCAGTGGCCGCATCCGGGTGCCGAGACCGGCGGCGAGAACCATGGCGAAGGTAGGCTTGGTCGGCATTGGGGCGGGTCTCACAGGCGCGGGCGATGCTGCGCGCGGTCATCCGGGAAGCCGGGCCTCGCATGCGAATCGCAAGCTATGACCCGGGCAGGTCAGGTGGTAGTCGGACATTGTGACAGCGCTGCGACTCCGGACCAAGCCGCCTCGTGCATCAGACTTCGATAATCTGGTTGTTGGCGCCGCTGCGCCGGGTGGCTTTTTTCTTGGCGTCGGACTGTTTCAGGAAGCCCGCGCCAATCTGTTCGCCGTTGACCCAGGCCAGTTCGCAGCGGCGGTAGGCCAGTCCCGTCGAGGACAGCAGAAGGAAGAATTCCTTGAGATTGAGGCCTTCGACGGAGCCATCGACCGTCAGCTTCGCGCCGGTCTCGGAAATATCCTCGACCAGGCAGTTGCGCCGCCACGTTCCGTCGATGCCCATCAGATGGGCCGGAAAGCCACGCTCGAAGACTACGCGGTCGCCCCGTTGCCGTTCAGCCATTCCCTGCTCCGCTCATGGTCTGCGGTGATCTGTTTCGCATTCTGAACCCGATGCCGGCTATCGCGAAAAGCAGGATCGCGCGTTCCGTGCAGCACCCGGTTTCCTGCAACCAAACTACGGGTGGGCTGGCTAACAAGCGGTAAAGGAGACCGTCCAAATCCGCCGGGTTAAGCGGTTGGCGGTGGCACGTGGGCAAGACACCACTCGCGATAGGTTTCCAGCGCCGGGTGAGCGAGGGCGCGGTTGAGGTACGTCCAGATCCGCGGCTGGTGCTTGAGGTATTGCGGCTTGCCGTCGCGCCGGTTCAGCCGGGCGAAAGTGCCGAGCAGCCGGGTGTTCCGCTGCGCGGACATGATGGCGTAGTGCCGCGCGAACGCGGCGGGGTCGAACGCCGGATCGGCGCGGCGGCGTTCCTTCGCATAACGCGCCAGCATGGTGATCTCGGTGTTTTCCGGCACGTCGATCCGCGCATCCTGCAGCAGCGAGACCACGTCATAGGCTGCCGGGCCCATCACGGTGTCCTGAAAATCCAGCAGGCCGACGCGGCCGGTATCCTTGCGCCGCGGCAGCCAGATCAGGTTGGGCGAATGGAAGTCGCGCAGCATCCAGGTGCGCGGTGCATCCGACACCTTGCCGAGCAGATCGCGCCAGATCAGCACGAAGTCCGCCTGCATATTGCTGGTGAGCGTGACGCCCCTGTCGGGCAGATACCATTCCGGCATCAGCCCGATTTCGATCATCATCGCGTCGCCGTCGAACACGGGCACGGCATAGTCGAGCTGCGGCGCCAGCGGCAGCATATCGGGCAGCGGTTCGCCATGAAGCGCCGCCAGCATGTCGACCGCCGCCTGATAGCGCTCGAGGATCGGCCGCGGTGGATTGCCCTCGATAAAAAGTTCGCGGCCAAGATCCTCGGTGATGAGAAAACCGTCTTCGAGATCGGCGTGATGGATCGCGGGCGCGGAGTAGCCGCGGTCGCGCAGGCCGTTGGCGAGGGCGACGAACGGTTTGACGTCCTCGGCCAGATGCACGGCGGCGCTGTAGGTCTTGCCGTCGTACAGCGCCGGACCGTCGGGACGGCGCGGCGAGTTCATCAGGATGGTGGATCGATCATCCTTGAACAGCCGCGCGTAGGAACGTGTCGAGGCGTCGCCGGGCATGCGCTGGCGCTTCGCGCCGAGATAGCCCGAAATTTCAAGAAAGCGGCGCAGTGCACCGAGCCGCTCGACCTTCGCGGCGAGCTTGCCGAAGCCGGTGATCTCCGCGGCGCGGGCGCTGGTGCCGAGCGAGGGGCGATGGGTGAGCGCGATGTCGATGCGGTCGGGCGGCAGCATGTTCGGCGCGCGCTCCGGCCACTCAATCAGCGCCACCGTGCCGTCCGGCAATGGCGACAGCCCGATCTCTTCCAGTTCGTCCGGATCGGTGACGCGGTAGAGATCGGCATGCAGCACCGGAAACGGCGCGAGATCGTAGGTCTGTGCCAGCGTGAACGTGGGACTCGGCACCTCGAGTTCATCGTCCTGCGCGAGATAACGGATCAGCGCGCGGGCTGCGGCAGTTTTTCCCGCACCGAGATCGCCGGTCAACGTGATGACGTCGCCTGCGCCGAGCAGCAGCGCCAGATCCGCCATCAGTTGCGCGGTTGCGAACTCATTGGCGAGCGCCGTATGGAATGTCGACGGCTCGGTCATTCGGCGGCATTGCGATAAGACTGGTCGATCGGAAATTCGCAGGTGACCGTGGTCCCCTTGCCGACCACCGAATCGACATGGACCTTGCCGCCGTGCAGCTCGACGAACGACCGCACGAGTGAGAGGCCAAGTCCTGCGCCGCGATGGCGCGAGCCGTTGGCATGGCTCTCGAACCAGTCGAACACCTTGCCCCTGACGTCTTCGGGAATGCCGGGACCGCTGTCGGAGACCGAGAAGGCGACGTGCCCGGCATCGCGCCGCGCACGGAGGGTCACCGCGCTGTTCGGCGGCGAGAAGCCGACGGCATTGGCGAGCAGGTTGTAGAGCACCTGAACGATGCGGCGCTCGTCCGCGACGAAGTCGCCGATGGCGGGATCGATTTCGACATCGAGCCGAATCTGCTCGCGCACGATGCGATCCTGAATTCCGGCGGTGGCATCGTCGATGGTCTTCTTCACATCCACCGGGCCGAGATTGAGCGTCATAGCGCCGGCGTCGATGGTCGCAAGATCGAGGATATTGTTGATGATCGCCAGCAGCGCGTTGGTCGAGGTGGTGATGTAGCTGAGATATTCGCTCTGCTTCAGCGTCATCGGGCCGGTCGACGGATCGGCGAGGAAATGCGCGAAGCCGATGATGGTCGTCAGCGGCGAGCGCAGTTCGTAGGAGACGTGATGGACGAAGTCGATCTTCATCTGATCGGCGGTTTCCAGCGCTTCGTTGCGCTCGCGCAGCGCACGCTCGACGTTCACGGTGTCGGTGACGTCCTGGAATGTCAGCATGGTCGCGCCGTCGGGCAGCGGCATGGTGGTGCAGTCGAGAACGCTGCCGTCCTTGCGTTCGAGCCGGAGCGGAACCGGGGCGCGGTCGTCGATGCCGGTGATCGCGGCGCGCAGCGTCTGCCACGTCGCCTCGTCGTCGAAAAGCGGACGGCACCACTGCTCGATGGTTTCGATGTGCGGCTGCTGCGCCAGTTGTTCCGGTGACAGCTTCCACATCCGCGCGAACGGCGGATTGAAAAGCTGCGCGCGGCCGTTGCTGCCGAACACCGCGACCGCTTCCGCCAGATTGTCCAGCGTTTCGCGCTGAACGCGCATCAGTCCGTCGTTCTGCCGCGCCAGCTTCAGGCTTTCGGTGACATCGTCGAACAGATAGGTCACGCCGCCTTCCGGATTGGGCGTGGTGACCACGCTGAGCGCGCGCCCGTCCGGCAGATACCAGGTGTCCTTCGCGGGCTCGATGGCGCGATAGGCCTCGAACAGCTTGTTTTTCCAGGCGCGGAAATCGGCCTGATCGGCGATCTTGCGCGCCACCCGCAGCTTGTCGAGCACGCTGGAGTCGTCCGGGCTGTCATCGAGGAAGGCGCGGTCGAGGTCCCAGAGCCTGCGATAGGAATCATTGTAGAAGGTCAGCCGCCGCGCGCCGTCGAAGACGGCGACGCCGGACGACAATTGATCGAGCATGCGGCGATGCGCGTCCGCCATGCGCTCCAGCGCGGCGCGCAGGCCTGCGGCCTCGCTCACATCGACGGCGATTCCCGCGCTGCCGCCCGCCACGTTGAGGGCGTGAATGTCGAAGATGCGGCGCTCGCCATTGGTGACGATGGGAAGGCGCGCCTGGAATTCCTTGCCCTCGGCCAGCACGGCCGCCATGCGGTCGCGATCGTCATGGTCGAGCAGTTCGAGATTGCGCTCGATGGCGTCGGCGACCGAGCCAGCATCGACCGACTGCGCATAGGCGGCATTGGCGAAGCTGAGCGTGCCGTTGCTGCGCCGGGCCCAGACGGGCAGCGGCACGGCGGCGGCGAAAGCGCGCAGCGCGTCGGTTTCCTCGATCAGCCGGTTGTGCCGGATGCTCAGTTCCGCGAGTTCCATCCGCACGCCGGACAATTCGCGGATGCGGACGATCGCCTGTCCGCCGATGGCGCGGCCCATCGCCTCGATCGAGCGCCCGTTCGCGGTGGAGAGGTTGAGCAGGAAGCCTTCGCCGGCCTCACGCAGATGGTCGACGGCGTGATCCATGGCCAGCGCCTGCTCGGGCAGCAGCCAGCTTCCGAACGCCAGCACGCGCTGAGGCGTGTACTGGTCGGAGCCGTGAGGCAACAGCAGCGAAACGTCACCGCTGATATCCGGAAGGTCTTCCCCTGCGGCCCATGAGATCAGAACCTGCGGCTCGGCAAACAGCAGAGCGCGGAAACGATCGGCTTCGAGTTGCAGCGCCTGCTTCTCCGACAGCAAGCGGGATTCGGTGCTGGCGGCGCGCAGCCGCGTCCGCATCAGCAAAATAGCGGCAACCACGGAGAAACCGAGCACGGCCGCGGCAAGACTGAGCGCGGCAATTTCCTGGCGTTCGAATCGTGCGGTGAGGCTCATGGCCTCGGCGAGGAAGCCGTCGCGTGCGAAGGCTGGCGCGACGCCGAACAGCGTCGCTGCGGCCACGCCAAGCGCGCTCCCGCGCACAATCGAAGTGCACGACAGCAAGCCCTGCCGCATCCTGTCGATCACGCCTGACATGATCTGTCCCAACCGCCGCTCATACGAATCGAACGACAATATCCCCAACAGGACTCGCCGGGTAAGAGTCCAGACCGTGAACGTGAATCACACGGGCAAATAATGGCTGCGATCGCGATGTTGCAGTGCGATTCGCGAGCCTTGCTGCGCACGCGACAGCAAGAGGAATCGATTACCGTCCGGTGGAACCGAATCCACCGCTGCCGCGATCCGTCGGCGGCAGCGATGTGACGGCCACGAGGTTCGCCTGCGCGACCGCGGCGATGATGAGCTGGGCGATACGCTCGCCCCGCCGGATCGTGAACGGCTCCTCGCCGTGATTGATCAAAAGCACCGAGACCTCGCCGCGATAGTCCGCGTCCACGGTGCCGGGTGAATTGAGCACGGTCACGCCGTGCTTGAGCGCAAGGCCCGAACGCGGGCGCACCTGCGCCTCGAAGCCCGGCGGAACGGCGATCATCAGGCCGGTCGGCACCAGCGCGCGTTGACCGGTCTGCATGATCAACGGCTTGTCGTCGGGAACCGCGGCCAGAAGGTCCATGCCGGCGGCATGCGCGGTCTGATAGGCCGGCAGCGCAAGGCCTTCGGCATGCGGCAGGCGCTGGACATCGACGGTAATATCGTGAGTCATGACAGGTCAGGCCCTGGTTGCGGCGATCTTCGCGACAAGCGCTTCAGCCACGTCCTCTTTGGTCATCACCGGCCAGGAATCAACAGCCACGTTGCCGTTATCCAGTGTCAGGACATGCACCGTGTTGCGGTCGCCGCCCATGATCCCGGTCGATGGCGAGACATCATTGGCCACGATCCAGTCGCAGCCCTTGCGTTTCAGCTTGGAGGTCGCATTCTCGATCAGGTTCTCCGTTTCGGCGGCAAAGCCGATCACGAGGGCCGGACGATTCTGCCTGAGCTTCGAGACCGTGGCGAGGATGTCGGGATTCTCGACAAGCGCGAGCTGCGGCATCCCTCCCGATGTCTTCTTGATCTTCTGCTCTCCGGCATTGGCGACACGCCAGTCGGCCACGGCGGCGGCGAAAATCGCAATGTCCGCAGGCAAGGCCGCTTCCACCTGCGCCAGCATGTCTCGCGCGGATTCGACATGGATGACATGCACGCCTGCGGGATCGTCGAGATCGACGGGCCCCGAAATCAGCGTGACGTCCGCACCGGCCGCCGCCGCGGAAGCGGCAATGGCAAAGCCCTGTTTGCCGGACGAGCGATTGGCGATGTAGCGCACCGGATCGATCGGCTCGTGGGTGGGGCCTGCGGTAATGAGAATCCTTTTCCCTGACAGTGATCTCGCCGGCGGCGGGCGCAACAGTGCGTCGGCGGCAGCGGCGATCTCCAGCGGCTCGGACATGCGGCCGACACCGGCCTCGTTGGCCTCGGCCATCTCGCCGGAGTTTGGGCCGATGAAATGCGCGCCGTCGCGCGCGAGCTGCGCCACGTTGCGTCTGGTGGCTGCGTTGATCCACATCAGCGGATTCATCGCAGGCGCCAGCAGCACCGGACGATTGGTGGCGAGCAGGATCGCGGTGGCGAGGTCGTCGGCGTGGCCCTGCGCCATCTTCGCCATCAGGTCGGCGGTGGCGGGCGCGACCACGATCAGGTCGGTGTCGCGGGCGAGGCGGATATGGCCCGCGTCGAATTCGCTCTGCGCGTCGAACAGGTCCGTGTAGCAGCGCTCGTCCGCCAGCGCGCCTGCGGTGAGCGGGGTGACGAACTGCTGCGCGGCGCGGGTCATGACGCAGCGGACATGGATGCCGCGATCCTTGAGGCGGCGGATCAGGTCCAGCGCCTTGTAGGCGGCGATGCCGCCGCCGATAATGAGCGTCAAGCGTGGGCGATCCGCTGCGGCGTGGGTGCGTGTCGATCGGGTGGCGGCCTTTGTCTCGGGAGCCCGTGGCACTGAGGCGGCTGCCGGTCGCTCCGCGGCCTCGCGCAGGATCATCCGCACTTCGTCCTCGACGGAGCGGCCGTTCTGCGCGGCGCGCAGCCGGAGGCTGGCTTTGAGGGCTTCGTCGAGTTTCCGGACGGTCAGGCTGGCCATAACATGCTCTCCGCTCGGCATTTTATAGCAAATGATATCATTGCAATCAAATCAATGATTGCAATGATATCAAATCAGCGGATGCTCCAGAGAATCACGAGAAAAGTCACCGCGATCACCCAGAGCGCGGCGGTCTGCCAGCGGCTGTGCCGGGCCTCGGCCTTGCCGATGGCGGCGACGGTTTCGGGTGAGAGCACCAATCCGTCGCGGGTCATGGCCTCGAACTGGTTCAGCACCGCCACCGAACGGGCGGCAATCGACGGCAGACCGGACAGCACCTTGCCAAGCTCGCCCGCCCCGGTCACCGCGCCTTCGATCTTGCCGAGCGGGCCGAGATTGCGCTCGATCCATTCGCGCACCACGGGATCGGCAGTGGTCCAGATGTCGAGCTTGGGATCGAAGCCGCGCGCGACGCCTTCGACCACCACCATGGTCTTCTGCAGCAGGATCAGTTCGGGCCGGGTGCGCATGTCGAACAGGCCGGTGACTTCGAGCAGCAGCGACAGCAACTTCGCCATCGAGATTTCGTCGGCGGCGCGATTGTGGATCGGCTCGCCGATGGCGCGGATGGCCTGCGCGAAATTCTCCACCGAGTGATGCGCGGGCACATAACCCGCCTCGAAATGAACTTCGGCCACGCGGCGATAGTCGCGGGTGATGAAGCCGAGCAGGATTTCGGCAAGGAAGCGCCGCTCCTTGAGGCCGAGCCGCCCCATGATGCCGAAGTCAACGGCCACGAGGCGTCCGGCATCATCGACGAACAGATTTCCCGGATGCATGTCGGCGTGAAAGAAGCCGTCGCGCAGCGCATGGCGCAGGAAATTCTGGATCACCTTGCGGCCGAGGTCCGGCAGATCGACATGCGCCGCTTCCAGCTTCGCGCGGTCGTTCAGCGCGATGCCGTCGATCCATTCCATGGTCAGCACATGATGGCTGGTGCGGTCCCAGTCCACCTGCGGCGTGCGGAATTCCGCATCGTCGCGCGTGTTCTCCGCCATCTCGGACAGCGCAGCCGCTTCGAGACGCAGATCCATTTCCATCGCGACCGAGCGCGCCAGCGTATCGACGATCTCGACAAGGCGCAGCCGCCGCGCCTCGGCGGAGACGGCTTCCATCTTGCGCGCGGCGAATTCGAACGAGCCGAGGTCCTTGCGGAAGCGGCCGCCGACATTGGGCCGCAGCACCTTCACCGCGACCTGTTTGCGGACGCCGTCCTTTTCGATCTCGGCGCGATGCACCTGTGCGATCGAGGCCGCGGCGACCGCTTCGCTGAAGCGGGTGAACAGCTCCGATACCGGCTTGTCGAAGGCGGCGGCGATCACCGCTTCCGCCTGCGCCTGCGGGAATGGCGGCAGGCGGTCCTGCAGGCTTTCGAGATCGCGCGCCATCGCGACGCCGATCACATCCGGCCGCGTGGCAAGAAACTGGCCGAGCTTCACGTAAGTGGGGCCGAGCCGGGTCAGCGCGCGTGACAGTCGGCCGCTGGTGGCCGCACCGCGCCGCTCGATCAGCCGCGCGACGCGCACAGCGAATTGCGCCTGCGGTGGCATGGCGGAGGGATCGGCGAAAGCGAACACGCCTTCGCGCGCGAACACATAAGCCGCGCGCACCAGCCGGGCGGTATGGGCGAGAGCAGCGATCACAAACGCCAGCCTGAATGAAGCGCGACGATGCCGCCGGACATGATGTCGTATTTGACCCGCGAGAAGCCGGCGGCGCGGATCATGTCCGCGAATGCATTCGGCTTCGGAAATTGCCGGATCGATTCGACGAGATACTGATAGGACTCGGCGTCGCCGGTGACTGCGCGGCCAATTTTCGGAATCACGTTGAACGAAAACAGATCATAGATCTTGTCGAGACCCGGCACATCGACGGATGAAAATTCGAGGCACAGAAAGCGCGAGCCGGGCTTGAGCACGCGATAAGCTTCGCTCAGCGCCAGCGGAATGCGCGGCACGTTGCGGATGCCGAACGCGATCGTATAGGCATCGAAGCTCTTGTCCGGAAAGGCAAGGGACTCGGCATTGCCTTCGACGAACGAGACCTGATGATCGAGATGCTGCGCCTCGGCGCGCTCGCGCCCGACGGCCAGCATGTCGCCGTTGATGTCACAGACCGTGGACCGGAATCCGGCGCCGGCGGCTTTGGCCGCGCGGAACGAAATATCGCCGGTGCCGCCGGCGACATCGAGCAGCGCGAACGGCGCGTCGGAGCGTGGCGGATTGAGCGCCGTGATCATGGCCTCTTTCCAGAGCCGGTGCATGCCGCCGGACATCAGGTCGTTCATCAGGTCATAGCGCTTCGCCACGCTGTGAAACACCTCGTTCACCAGCGTCTGCTTCTCGCCAAGCTCCACGTCGCGGAAGCCGAAATGCGTCGTTCCGTCAGGCCGTTCCATCATCCGTCAATCCAAACGCCAATTTGCGGCGGGACCATAGCCTGTCGCGCCGGGCCGCGCTACATACCCCTGACGAAACGCGCCATTCCGACGCCGTCTGCCGTCAAGGTTAATGCCGATGCCGATCGCTTTCAGCCGGGTCATTCCCATCCTGCGGATGTTCGACACTCGCAAGGCGCGCGAGTTCTATCTCGACTATCTCGGCTTCAAGGTGGATTTCGAGCATCGTTTCGAGCCCGAACTGCCGCTGTTCATGGGTGTCTCGCGCGGCGGCATCCAGTTTTATCTGAGCGAGCATCACGGCGACGGCTCGCCCGGCGTGCATATCCATGTCGAGACGGCGGGCCTTGCCGAATACCATGCCGAACTGGCGGCCAAGGGATACAACTACATGCGCCCCGGTCTCGAGAACCAGCCATGGGGCGCGACCACCATGACGGTGTACGATCCGTTCTCCAATCACATCACGTTCAGCGAACCGACCGAGACGTCGGCATGAGCACAGCCGATGCCTGAATTACCCGAGGTTGAAACCGTCCGGCGCGGCCTGCAGCCGGTGATGGAGGGGCAGCGCATTGCGCGCGTCGATACTCGCCGCGACGGCTTGCGGTTTCCGTTTCAGAAGGATTTCGCTGCGAGGCTACAGGGCTATGTCGTGAACGGCCTCGGTCGCCGGGCGAAATATCTGATGGCGGACCTTGAGACCGGCGACGTGCTGCTGATGCACCTCGGCATGTCGGGATCGTTCCGCGTCACCCTGCCGGAAGGCGAAAGCACGCCGGGCGAGTTTCACTATCCGCGCAGCGAGGATCGCACCCACGACCATGTGGTGTTTCACATGCAGAACGGTGCGGTCATCTCGTTCAACGATCCGCGCCGTTTCGGCTACATGAAGATCGTCGCGCGCGCAGAACTCGATGCGGAGCCCCTGCTCAAGGGCCTCGGGCCGGAGCCGCTCGGCAATGCATTCGATGCCGCGATGCTGGCCCATGCCTGTGCGGGCAAGAAAACCTCGCTGAAGGCCGCGCTGCTGGATCAGCGTGTGGTCGCAGGGCTTGGCAACATCTATGTCTGCGAGGCGCTGTTTCGCTCGCATCTGTCGCCAAAGCGGCAGGCCTCCACATTGGCCGATCGCAAGGGCGAGCCGAACGACCGCGCCAGGCATCTGGTGACGGCCATTCACACCGTGCTGAACGCCGCGATCAAGGCGGGTGGCTCATCATTGCGCGATCATCGCCAGACGTCGGGCGAACTCGGCTACTTCCAGCATTCGTTTCTGGTCTATGACCGTGAAGGCGAACCCTGCAAGACGCCGAAATGCACGGGCACGATAAAGCGTTTCACACAGAACGGGCGATCGACGTTCTGGTGTCCTGTTTGTCAGAAGTGATGCTGAAACATTCTCGATTGTCATGCGCGGGCTTGACCTGCGCATCCATCTGAAAAGAATCTTTCAAGAGGATGGATTGCCGGGTCAAGCCCGGCAATGACGAATTGCAAATTCCGCCAGCATTTACTTCCGCACGCATACCAGCCGCAGCACCGAAGCCTTCGCATCGGATGGACCTGATGCAAGCGTCACGCCTTTGGCTGTGAGAAACTCACGCACGGAGCCCGCAGGAACCAGCAGCGCTTGCGAGGGCATCGGCGTGCCCGCAGGTCCCGCGACGACGGCGGGCTTCAGTCGCGCAACGCCCGCGAATTTTCCGTCGGCGTCGATGGCTGCCGCACCTGAGAAGCCGACAGCCGGTTCGGGCGAGAGCACGATGTCGGTGCCGGCGGGTGTTGCTGTTGCCGCGGTGCTGGTGATGGCGTTGCGGCCACCCTGGTTCTGCGGATCCGCAATGCCGGTGAGAGTCACGTTCGGCTTCGCGGCACCATTCCCGGACATCGCCAGAGGCTTCAGCCCGTTCGCGCCGTAAATGCGCAGCAGCGCCAGTTCGCGCGTCTCGTCGTCGGAGATCCGGGTGGCGTTGCCATAACCCGGCACCGCGATGGTCATGCAGCCGTCGGTGGCCTGCCGGTCCGCGATGATGGCGCCGTCGGCGCTGGCGATGATGCCGGTGGAATATTCGACCTTCTTGCGCGGCGGCGGCGCGTTCTGCGCCACCGCGTTGCCGGGGAACGGATTGTAGGCGCTCGACATCGCCACCGTCACCGGGATCATGGTGCCTTCGGTGGCCTGATCGTAAAGGATGGTGAGAATGCGCACCTCGTCGTTACGGGTCTGACCGCGGATGTAGAATTTCTTCAGGCCCTGCGATCCCGACAGCACGAAGAAGTCCGGCTTCACCACGCTGTAATCGGCCTTGCGTGCGTTGAGCTTCTTCTCCTTGTCGGCGATGGAGGCGGTGGTTGCGCCCGCTTCTTTGCGCCGCGTGAACTCGATCTGGATGGTGCCGGTGGCGGACGACCATTTCGTGCCGCTGACATCGCTGACGATCAGCGGCACCAGCTTGGCCGGAAGACCCACGCGCGCGCCGCTGGTGGCATCGGTGACGACCTTCCAGCCGACATTGTCCTGCAGCTTTTTCGCCTCGGCGCTCAGTACGCTGCGCTCTTGCGGGTTCAATACGCCGGTTTGTTTGCCGCCGTGATCTTTCTGGAACGCCTTGATGGCGCTCACCATGCGCTCGCTGACCTCGCCGTTGATCGCGCCGTTGTAGAGGCTGACCCAGGCCAGATCCGACTGGATCACCAGCCGCTCGGTCTGCGCCATGGCTTTCGCCGTATCTGCCGGCGTCTGGGTCGCGGGGCGGACCGGTACCGTGGCCACCGGCTTCGGCTTGATGGCCGAAGGAGCCTGCTTTGGCTGCGGCGCCTGTTTGGCCTGCGGCGTCTGCGCGTCCGCGGCGCCAAGCAGGGCAGCCATCATCGCGGCGGTGGCAAGCGGCAGTTTCATGATGGGTCTCTGAACTGGTAAGAAGCGTAGCCAAGCATAGAGCATGATCCCGAAAAGTGGACACCGGTTTTCGGACAAGATCATGCTCCACTATATGAGTTTGCGACAGCGGCGCATCGGTTCGATCCTTGCGCTGAAATAACGGGAAGCGATGACGGGTATGCTGACGTCCGAGGAGCTTGAGCGCTATGCGCGCCACATTGTGCTGCGCGAGGTCGGGGGGCCGGGCCAGGCCGCGTTGAAGGCGGCGCGGGTGCTGGTGATCGGCGCGGGCGGCCTTGGCGCGCCGGCATTGATGTATCTGGCGGCGGCCGGGATCGGCACGCTCGGCGTCGTCGATGACGACGAGGTGTCGCTGTCCAACCTGCAGCGGCAGGTGATCCATGCGACGCCGGATGTAGGGCGGCCGAAGGTGGACAGTGCAGCGGATAAAATTCTGGCGCTCAATCCGCATGTGACGCTACGCACCCACGCGGTGCGGCTGAACGCCGCCAATGTGCGGGAGATTTTTGGCGGTTACGATGTGATCGTCGATGGGTCCGACAATTTCTCCACCCGCTATCTGGTGTCGGATGCGTGTTATCTTGCGAAGAAGACACTGGTCGCGGGCGCGCTCGGCGTGTTCGATGCGTCGCTAACCACGATCCGCGCGCATGAGGCCAATGCCGAAGGCGTGCTCAACCCGACCTATCGCTGCCTGTTCCCCGAAGCGCCGCCGCCCGGCACGGTGCCGAGCTGCGAGGAGGCCGGTGTGCTCGGCGCGCTGGCGGGCGTGCTCGGCTCGATGATGGCGCTGGAAGCGATCCGCGAGATCGTCGGTTTCGGCGAGAGCCTCGTCGGGCGGCTGGTGATGATCGATGCCCGCGCGATGCGGTTCGAGACGCTGCGTTATGCGCGCGATCCGTCAAACCCGCTGAACGGCGACGCACCGACGATTATCGATCTGTCGGCGCATCAATAGCGCGACAACACGTTATGCCATGCCCGGCAGCACGCGGTCCGGCGGGCGGTGGCCGTCGAGGAAGGTGCGGATGTTGATCATCACCTTCTCGCCCATCTCGACACGGCCTTCGATGGTGGCCGAGCCCATGTGCGGCAGCAACACCACCTTGCCTGCCTTGGCGAGGCGGACCAGCTTGGGATTGACCGCAGGCTCGTTCTCGAACACGTCGAGCGCCGCGCCCGCGATTTCGCCGTCTTCTAACATCCTGGTCAGCGCCGCCTCGTCGATGATTTCGCCGCGCGCGGTGTTGATGATGTAGGCGTCCTTGCGGACCAGCTTCAGCCGCCGTGCCGACAAGAGATGGAACGTCGCCGGGGTATGCGGGCAGTTCACCGAAATGACGTCCATCCGCGCCAGCATCTGGTCGAGGCTGTCCCAATAGGTCGCGCCCAACTCTTCCTCGATCTGCGGCGCGACCGGACGGCGGTTGTGATAGTGGATCTGCATGCCAAAGGCGTGGGCGCGGCGCGCCAGCGCCTGTCCGATGCGGCCCATGCCGATGATGCCGAGACGCTTGCCGCCGATGCGATGGCCGAGCATCCAGGTCGGCGACCAGCCCGGCCAGTCCCGTTCTTCGGTCAGGATCAGGGAGCCTTCCACCAGCCGTCGCGGCACGGCGAGGATCAGCGCCATGGTCATGTCGGCGGTGTCTTCGGTTAAAACCTTCGGCGTGTTGGTGACGGTGATGCCGCGCGCCAGCGCCGCGGCCACATCGATATTGTCCACGCCGTTTCCGAAATGCGCGATCAGCTTGAGGCGCACTTCGGGCTGGTTCAGCATTTCGGCGGTGATCTCGTCGGAGACGGTCGGCACCAGAATGTCGGCGCTGCGGACGGCCTCGGCGAGCTGATCCGGAGTCATCGGCGTGTCGTCGAGATTGAGGCGGGTGTCGAAAAGCTCGCGCATGCGCGTTTCGGTGCTGTCGGGCAGCTTGCGCGTGACGACGACCAGAGGCTTTTTCTTACCCGGATTCATTCTCGCAGAGGCCCCCTTCGCGTGTGTTCCCGGACTCTTTAGCCCGGACGTTCAGCCCACATTAACCGGCCTGTTCGAAGGTAGGAATTCGTTGCCGGTCCGTTGAGCTTTTCGCAGCTTTTCAGGCGCTTGGCCTGCGGTCCCTCTCTAGCAGAAGGCCGCGCCAAGACAAGAACCCCGGGCACCGAAACGGTGTCGCGGAAGTTCCTGAAATCCGGCATTTGGACATGGCAATAAGGCGGTGGGGACCGCGCGAAGGACAGTGTGATGGGGTTCAGGAATTTTGTTTCGCTTGCGGCGGCCTGTGCAGTTTGGACTGCGTCATGCGGCGCGGGTTTCGCGGGCAGGGACGTGGCGGGAACGGTCAGCGGTCTGCCGGTGCCGCGTTATGTCAGCCTGAAATCCGATCACGTCAATGTCCGCGCCGGTCCGACCAAGGATCAGGACGTCACCTGGATCTACACCCGCTCCGGCCTGCCTGTGGAAATCACCGCCGAGTTCGAGAACTGGCGGCGCGTGCGCGATTCCGAAGGCGCGGAAGGCTGGGTCTATCACTCGCTGCTGTCGGGCAAGCGCACCGCGGTGGTGACGATGAAGAAGAAGGACGAGCTGGCGCCGATCTATGACAGCGCCGATGCGAACAGCGCCGTTGCGGCCAAGCTTCAGGCCGGGGTGGTGGCGAACGTCAAACGCTGCAACGATGGCTGGTGCCGTGTGTTTGGGAACGGCTTCGACGGCTGGATCCAGCAGCAGCGGCTGTGGGGCGTCTACGCCGACGAGAAGGTGAACTGACGCCCTCGCGCTCGATCACCTGCGCCGCCAAAGCAAAAAGGCCGGGGCGAGCCCGGCCTTGAAAGCGAAAATCGATTTTGAAATCAGCGCTTCTTGCGCAGGCGCACGACCATGTCGACGCGGCTGATCTCGTAGCCTTCCGGCACATTCGGCATTTTCTGCAGCATCAGGTGCTGATCGGGGATATCGACCAGTTCGTGGCTGCCTTCCATGTAGAAGTGGTGATGCGCGCTGGTGTTGGTGTCGAAATAGGTCTTGGTGCCATCGACGCTGACCTGACGCAGCAGACCGGCTTCGGTGAGCTGGTTCAGCGTATTGTAGACGGTGGCGAGCGACACCGGCACCTTGGCGTGGCTGGCTTCCTCGTAAAGCATTTCAGCGGTCAGGTGGCGGCCACCCTTGCCGAACAGCAGCCAGCCCAGCGCCATGCGCTGGCGGGTCGGACGCAGGCCGACCGACTGCAGCATTTCATTGACGTCATGCCACGGGCATCCGGTGAGCGCCGGTGCATGGCTGTGGTGGCCATGGGGCTCCTCGTGGGTGGTCTCGGTGGTCATTACGTCGTTCATCAGGTCACTCATACACATGGGCCGTGGATACGGCTTGAGCCATGTCGGCAGCGCAAATGTCTGCAGCGCACGCCTTCAAGGGCCACGTTACCCGCAATATAGGGTATGGATGCAGTTACATGCAAGTTTTTCGCAACTGGAAGTCTTTGATTTAGGTTAAAAACGGCTCCGAATCGGACGATTCCGGGCCACTTTGCCCCCCGGCAGGCCTATGTTACAGGACCGCGACGCCGCCGCAGGACCGGCATGCCAAAATAAGGGACGACAATGAAAGACCGCCAGAACAGCTACTCCTACGAAGAGCTCCTGGCCTGTGGCCGGGGCGAGCTGTTCGGGGCGGGCAATGCCCAGCTTCCGTTACCTCCGATGCTGATGTTCGATCGGATTACGGATATCACCGAAGAGGGCGGGGAGTATGGCAAGGGCCGGATCCGCGCCGAACTCGATGTGAATCCCGATCTCTGGTTTTTCAACTGCCATTTCAAGGGCGATCCGGTGATGCCGGGCTGTCTCGGGCTCGATGCGCTGTGGCAGATGGTCGGATTTTTCCTTGGCTGGTCCGGCGGGCCGGGCCGCGGCCGCGCGCTGGGGCTGAGCGAACTCAAGTTCACCGGTCAAGTCCTCCCGAACGTCACCAAGGTCGTATACGACATCGATATGAAGCGTGTGATGCGCTCGAAGCTGTGGCTCGGCATTGCCGACGGCACACTCTCCGCCGATGGCGAGGTGATCTATCGCGCCAAGGATTTGAAAGTTGGCCTGCTTCCGCGCGATGCCGCATTGCAGCCGGGAACGTGATGCAGGATTGTTGAGTCCGCGAGGAACGGAACAGAGCTGCTGGCACACAAGACCGGCATGGGGCAATCGAAGGCGCATTTTTTCAGGCGCTACAAGAACAAGGGCGAGAAATCATGAGGCGGGTTGTCGTTACGGGGATGGGGATTGTCTCGTCCATCGGAAACAACACTCAGGAGGTGCTTGCGAGCCTTTATGAGGCCAAGCCGGGCATCACGCATTCCGAGGACTATGCGAAGCTCGGTTTCCGCTCGCAGGTCTACGGCAAGCCGACGCTTAATCCGGCCGAGGTGGTCGATCGCCGCGCCATGCGTTTTCTTGGCGAGGGCGCGGCGTGGAATCACGTGGCCATGGAGCAGGCGATCCGCGATTCGGGCCTTGAGGAAAAGGACGTTTCCAACGTCCGCACCGGCATCATCATGGGGTCGGGCGGACCGAGCGCGCGCGCCATCGTCGAAGCGGCCGACATCACCCGCACCAAGGGACCGAAGCGCGTCGGCCCGTTCGCCGTGCCGAAAGCCATGTCGTCCACGGCGTCCGCGACGCTGGCCACCTGGTTCAAGATCAAGGGCGTGAACTATTCGATCTCGTCGGCCTGCGCGACGTCGAACCATTGCATCGGCAATGCCTACGAGACCATCCAGATGGGCAAGCAGGATATCATCTTCGCGGGCGGTTGCGAGGATCTCGACTGGACCATGTCGGTGCTGTTCGACGCCATGGGCGCGATGTCGTCCAAGCACAACGCAACGCCGGCCACTGCGTCGCGCGCTTATGACGTCAACCGCGACGGCTTCGTGATCGCAGGCGGCGCGGGCGTGCTGGTGCTGGAAGAACTCGAGCACGCCAGGGCGCGCGGCGCGCGCATTTACGGCGAGATCGTCGGCTATGGCGCGACCTCCGATGGCTACGACATGGTTGCGCCGTCCGGGGAGGGCGCGGAGCGCTGCATGCGCATGGCGATTTCCACCGTGAAGACGCCGATCGATTACATCAATCCGCACGCGACCTCGACACCGGCGGGCGATCCGCCGGAAATCAACGCGATCCGCGCCGTGTTCGGCGAGGGCGACAAGTGCCCGCCGATCGCCGCGACCAAGTCGCTGACCGGTCATTCGCTCGGTGCAACCGGCGTGCAGGAAGCGATCTATTCGCTGCTGATGATGAATAACGGTTTCATCTGCGAGAGTGCGAACATCCAGGAACTGGATCCGGCCTTCGCGGACATGCCGATCGTGCGCAAGCGCATCGACAATGCGAAGCTGAACACCGTTCTGTCGAATTCGTTCGGTTTTGGCGGCACCAACGCGACGCTGGTGTTCAGCCGGCTGGATGCGTGATGTTTTCACCTCTCCCCGCATGCGGGGAGAGGTCGCCGCATCTTCGCGGCGGGTGAGGGGCGATAGTCCCTCGCATCGTCTTGCCCCTCACCCCGACCCTCTCCCCGCGAGCGGGGAGAGGGGGTATCAAGCGCAGCGGGTTGGGTGACGTTGATATGCAAGGACTTATGCAAGGCAAGCGCGGGCTCATCATGGGCGTCGCCAACGATCACTCCATCGCATGGGGCATCGCGAAAGCCTTGCACGCGCAGGGCGCCGAACTCGCCTTCACATATCAGGGCGATGCGCTCGGCAAGCGCGTCAAGCCGCTGGCGGAATCCCTCAATGCGCCGCTGATCCTGCCGTGTGATGTGGAAGACATCGCCAGTGTGGACGCGGTGTTCGCGGCCATGAAGGAGAAGTGGGGCTCGATCGACTTTCTGGTCCATGCCATCGGCTTCTCCGACAAGAATGAACTGAAGGGCCGCTATGCCGATACCACGCGCGCGAATTTCTCGCGCACCATGGTGATCTCGGTGTTCTCGTTCACTGAAGTCGCCAAGCGCGCGGCGGAGATGATGCCGAACGGTGGCTCCCTCGTGACGCTCACTTTCGGCGGCTCCACCCGCGTGATGCCGAACTACAACGTGATGGGCGTGGCCAAGGCCGCGCTGGAAGCCTCGACCCGCTATCTCGCGGCTGACTTCGGCCGCAACGGCATTCGCGTCAACGCGATCTCCGCAGGGCCGGTGCGCACGCTGGCGGGTTCGGGCATTGGCGATTCCCGCGCGATGTTTGCTTTCCAGCAGAAGCATTCGCCGCTCGGCCGCGGCGTGACGCTGGAAGAACTCGGCGGCACCGCGCTTTACCTGCTGTCGGATCTCTCCGGCGGCGTGACCGGCGAGGTGCACTTCGTCGATTCCGGATACAACATCATCTCGATGCCGCATCCGGACGCGCTGAAGTCGGACGCCAAAGCGGAAGACTGAGCGCCTTATCCGGCCGCGAGCACCATCGCGCGCTGGAATGCAGGGCGCGCCGCGCAGGCATCAAGGTAGCGGTCGAAATTCGGCCGTGCCGGAATCATCTTGAACATGCGAATGGCGAAGTTGATGCCGGCGCCGATAGCAATGTCGGCGGCTGTAAAGTCATCGCCGAGCAGCCATGGGCCTTTCGCCAGAGCCTGATCGAGCACATCGAAGGTCTGCGTCGTGCTGCCCCAGGCGGCGCTGGATGTCGGAATGTCGAACTTGAGATAGGCCTGCAGGATCGCAGGCTCGATGCAGCCGGATGTGAAGAACAGCCATTGCAGATACTTGCCGCGGCGTGGATCGCCGAGCGGCGGCGCGAGCTTTGCTTCTGGATAGCGTTCCGCCACATAGGCGCAGATTGCAGATGCTTCAGCGATGGTCGCGTCGCCATCCTTCAGCGCGGGCACCTTGCCCATCGGATTGATCGCCAGAAACCCCGGCTGCTTCTGCGCGCCGGTGGAAATGTCCGTCAGGACGCGTTCATAGGGCTGGCCGGTCTCTTCCATCAGCCACAGCGCGGTGAACGAGCGCGAGCGCGGCGACCAGTAGAGCTTCATCATGGCGTTCCTCCGTGTTGCCGATCCTGATTATGCGATTCTGGCTGGCAATGCGGATATTCTCATGACCCGAAGCCATGAAAAAAAGCCCCTGCGATGGTTTCGCAGGGGCTCGTTATTTTTAAGAGAGGCCTGGATTATTCCGCCGCCTGCAGCGTCTGCGGCTTGTCAGCGAGATCGAAGCGATCGGCGTTCATTACCTTGGTCCATGCCTTGACGAAGTCCTTCACGAAGGTCTCCTTGGCATCGCTGCTGCCGTAGACTTCCGCGAAGGCGCGAAGCTGCGCATGCGATCCGAAGATCAGATCGACGCGGGTTGCCGTCCACTTCAGCGCATTGGTCTTGCGGTCGCGGCCTTCATAGGCGTTGTCGCCGGCCGGCGACCACACCGTGCCCATGTCGAGCAGGTTGACGAAGAAGTCGTTCGTCAACGTTCCCGGCTTGGCGGTGAAGACGCCGTTCTTCGAGTCGCCGGCGTTGGCGCCGAGTACGCGCAGGCCGCCGACCAGAGCGGTCATTTCCGGACCGGTCAGCCGCAGCAACT
Organism: Afipia sp.; assembly: GCA_017308575.1. Taxonomy (GTDB): domain Bacteria; phylum Pseudomonadota; class Alphaproteobacteria; order Rhizobiales; family Xanthobacteraceae; genus Afipia. The sequence continues at coordinate 221,797 of JAFKEQ010000001.1, read as the reverse complement.
GCGCCTTGTCCACCAGCGCTTCTTCCGGCTTCATAAGATGGAAAGCCTTGGCGTTGACGTAATTGCGGAAGCCGTCGGTGCGTGGCTCGAGCGGTGCGAACGAGGGCACGTCGGTCTGCTCCTGCGTTGCATCGGTGCGGCCCGCAGCGAACGGCACGGTCACGGTAACGCCTGCATCCTTCGCGGCCTTTTCGATCGCGGCGTTGCCGCCGAGCACGATCAGGTCGGCGAGCGAGATCTTGTTGCCGCTCTCCTTCTGGATGGCCTCCAGCTTCGCCAGCACGGTTGCGAGCTGCTGCGGCTGGTTGACCTCCCAGTCCTTCTGCGGAGCAAGGCGAATGCGCGCACCGTTGGCGCCGCCGCGCTTGTCGGAAGCGCGGAACGTGGAGGCCGAGGCCCATGCCGCCGAGACAAGCTGCGACACGGTGAGGCCGGAGGCGAGGATCTTCGCCTTCAGGTCCGCGATGTCCTTGTCGCCAAGTGACGCGCGATCGTTGGCCGGAACCGGGTCCTGCCAGATCAGGGTTTCCTTCGGCACCAGCTTGCCGCGATAGCGCACGATCGGGCCCATGTCGCGGTGGGTCAGCTTGAACCAGGCGCGGGCGAAAGCATCCGCGAACTGTTCCGGATTTTCCAGGAAGCGGCGCGAGATCTTTTCGTAGATCGGGTCGAAGCGTAGCGACAGGTCGGTGGTCAGCATCTGCGGCGGGTGCCGCTTCGATCCGTCATGTGCGTCGGGCACGGTGTTTGCGCCCATGTCATGCTTCGGCTTCCACTGGTGCGCGCCGGCCGGGCTCTTGGTCAGTTCCCATTCGTAGCCGAACAGATTCCAGAAGAAGTTGTTGCTCCACTTGGTCGGCGTGGTGGTCCAGGTGACTTCCAGGCCGCTGCCGATGGTGTCGCCGCCCTTGCCGGTGCCGAAGGTGGATTTCCAGCCGAGGCCCTGATCCTCAAGCACTCCCGCTTCCGGCTCGCGGCCAACAAACGAGGCATCGCCCGCGCCGTGCGTCTTGCCGAAGGTGTGGCCGCCCGCGATCAGCGCCACGGTTTCCTCGTCGTTCATCGCCATGCGGGCGAAGGTCTCGCGAATGTCCTTGGCTGCTGCGATCGGGTCGGGGTTGCCGTTCGGTCCTTCCGGGTTGACGTAGATCAGGCCCATCTGCACCGCGCCGAGCGGGTTCTGCAATTCGCGTTCGCCACTGTAACGCTGGTCACCGAGCCAGGTGCCTTCCGGACCCCAATAGAGTTCTTCTGGCTCCCACACGTCGGCGCGGCCGCCGGCGAATCCGAACGTCTTGAAGCCCATCGATTCCAGCGCGACGTTGCCGGTAAGGATCATCAGGTCGGCCCACGAAATCTTGCGGCCGTACTTCTGCTTGATCGGCCACAGCAGGCGGCGCGCCTTATCGAGGTTGACGTTGTCCGGCCATGAGTTGAGCGGCGCAAAGCGCTGCTGTCCCGCGCCTGCGCCGCCGCGCCCGTCGGTGATGCGGTAGGTGCCGGCGCTGTGCCAGGCCATGCGGATGAACAGTGGCCCGTAGTGGCCGAAGTCAGCCGGCCACCATTCCTGCGAATCCGTCATCACCGCCTTGAGGTCGGCGATCACGGCATCAAGATCGAGACTCTCGAACTCCTTGGCATAGTCGAAGGCCGCTCCCATCGGGTCCGACAGGGAAGAATTGTGGTGAAGCACCTGGATGTCCAGCTGGGTCGGCCACCAGTCACGGTTGGTGTGGCCGCCGGTGTGCATGACGGGACATTTGCCTGCGCCCTTGTCGTCGGTTTTCGCGTCCATGTTGTTCTCCGATTGTTATGTTGGTGCTGTCCGGAATTCGAAGGCCGAATGCGCGCGGCGGTTAGCGCCGTGTCGGGCGGGCAGCGTCATTCGCCAATGGAATACCTCGACTTTGGAAGAATTTCAGCATCAGGTCCATTCGGTTTTTCTTTGCGCTACGATCAGAAATTCTGATCTTTGTAAATAACAAAGCAGTCCGGGGAGAATGCTTCCCACACGGGTTTGAAAGGCCGATGAAAGACGGTGACGGGCGGCGGCGCCTTGCGGCAGGACAAATCGGCAGAGACAAACAAAAAGGGGCGGCAAAATGCCGCCCCTTGTGTCTCGTGATGATCTCGCCGGTTACTCGGCGGCAGGTGCCGCGTTGTCGGCGGCCTTCTGCTTGGCTTCGAGGTCTTCGCCGGTCTGCTGATCGACGGCCTTCATCGACAGGCGGACCTTGCCGCGATCGTCGAGGCCGAGCAGCTTCACCTTGACCTTGTCGCCTTCCTTGACGACGTCGGAGGTCTTCTGCACGCGGTTGGCCGCGAGCTGGCTGATGTGAACCAGGCCGTCCTTCGGGCCGAAGAAGTTCACGAACGCGCCGAACTCCATCACCTTGACGATGGTGCCGTCGTAGATGTGGCCGACTTCCGGCTCCGAGGTGATCGACTTGATCCACTTGATCGCCGCGCGGATCGATTCGCCGTTGGCGGAAGCGACCTTCACGGTGCCGTCGTCCTCGATGTTGATCTTGGCGCCGGTCTTCTCGACGATCTCGCGGATCACCTTGCCGCCGGTGCCGATCACGTCGCGGATCTTGTCGGTCGGGATCTGCAGCACCTCGATACGCGGCGCATGCTCGCCGAGTTCGGCACGGGCCACGGTGAGGGCCTTTGCCATTTCGCCGAGGATGTGGATGCGTCCGTCCTTCGCCTGGGCGAGCGCCTGCTTCATGATCGTTTCGGTGATACCGGCGATCTTGATGTCCATCTGCAGCGAGGTGATGCCGGCTTCCGTGCCCGCCACCTTGAAATCCATGTCGCCGAGATGATCCTCGTCGCCGAGAATGTCGGACAGGACCGCGAAGCGATCGCCTTCGAGGATGAGGCCCATGGCGATGCCCGCGGTCGGCCGCTTCAGCGGCACGCCCGCATCCATCAGGGACAGCGATGCGCCGCAGACCGACGCCATCGAGGACGAGCCGTTCGACTCGGTGATCTCCGAGACGACGCGCAGCGTGTACGGGAATTCATGCGCAGCCGGGAGCACCGGATGCAGCGCACGCCAGGCGAGCTTGCCGTGGCCGATTTCGCGGCGCTTGGTGCCGCCGAGGCGGCCGGTCTCGCCGACCGAGTAGGGAGGGAAGTTGTAATGGAGCAGGAAGCGCTCCTTGTACGTTCCCGACAGCGAGTCGATGTACTGCTCGTCCTCACCGGTGCCGAGCGTGGTGACCACCATCGCCTGGGTTTCACCGCGGGTGAACAGCGCCGAACCGTGAGCGCGGGGCAATACGCCGACTTCGGCGATGATCGGACGAACGGTCTTGAGGTCGCGTCCGTCGATGCGGCGGCCGGTATCGAGGATGTTCCAGCGCACGATCTTGGCTTCGACTTCCTTGAACACGTCCAGCACGCGCAGTTTTGTGTAACGCTCCTCGACGCCTTCCTGGAAGAACTGGTCCAGCAGCTTCTGCTTGACGGCGCCGACGGCGGCATAACGGTCCTGCTTGACCGCGATGCCGTAGGCCTTGCGCAGGTCCTGCTCGACGATGCCGAGGATTTCCTTTTCGAGGTCGGCATTGACAGTGGCGACGAGCTCGCGCGGCTCCTTGGCGGCCTTCTCGGCCAGCTCGATGATCGCCTTGATCACCGGCTGGAAGTGCTTGTGGCCGAACATCACCGCGCCGAGCATGATGTCTTCGTTGAGTTCCTTGGCTTCCGATTCCACCATCAGAACGGCGGTCGCGGTGCCGGCGACCACGAGATCGAGATTAGTGTCGGTCATCTCGTCAAGCGTCGGATTGAGGACGTACTCGTCGTTGACGAAACCGACGCGGGCGGCGCCGATCGGACCCATGAACGGCACGCCGGAGATCGTCAGCGCGGCGGATGATGCCACCAGCGCCAGAATGTCGGGATCGTTTTCCATGTCGTGCGAGAGCACGGTGACGATGACCTGGGTTTCGTTGCGCCAGCCGTCGGCGAACAGCGGGCGGATCGGGCGGTCGATCAGGCGGGAAACCAGCGTTTCCTTTTCGGTCGGACGGCCTTCGCGCTTGAAATAGCCGCCGGGAATGCGGCCGGCCGCATAGGTCTTTTCCTGATAATCGACGGTGAGAGGGAGGAAGTCGACGCCTTCGCGCGGCGCCTTGGCTGCCACGACGGTGGCGAGCACGATGGTCTCGCCGTAGGTGGCAATCACGGCGCCGTCGGCCTGACGGGCAATCTTGCCGGTTTCCAGTTTGAGCGGACGCCCGCCCCAATCGATCTCAACAGAGTGAGTCTTGAACATTGTCTTGTGCTTTCATCAGTTCACGAAAGCATGGACCCCCGAAACACAAAAACCATGCGCAAGATTGCGGGACGCTGCGAGCGCGAATGCGCGTCAGTGCCCGGCGATCCTGCCATGGTTTTTGTATATCGAATGGCGTCCATCCTTCCGATGGTACGGGCCTCTTTACCCGTTTACGCCCAGCCGCCGGATTGCTGCTGGACACGCCGCGCGGACATCGAAAATCCGCGCGTTGATCAGAAACATGATCGACCGGATCATGTAAAAAACGCGCGCAAGGCTGCGCGCGTTGGTCCGTCAGCGACGGATGTTGTGCTTTTCGAGCAGCGCCTTGTAGCGCGCTTCGTCCTTCTTCTTCACGTAGTCGAGAAGCGAACGGCGCGTGGAGACGAGCTTGAGAAGACCACGGCGGGAATGGTTATCCTTGCTGTGGGTCTTGAAGTGCTCGGTGAGGTTGGCGATGCGTTCCGACAGGATCGCGACCTGGACCTCAGGCGAACCGGTATCACCGGCCTTGGTTGCATTCGTCTTGATGACTTCCGCTTTGCGTTCTGCGGCAATCGACATCGTCAAACACCTTCTTTGCGAATAGGACTGGCAGTCAGTCCGTTCAGGTTGAACACGCGCTTGGGGATGAGTTCGCCATTGCCAATCTCGGCGAGGGCCAGAAGCCTTCCTCCGACGGTGACATAGACTGTGCCGTTTGAAATTGGCGCATCCCGTCCGCGCAACAAAACCGCCTGGCCCCTGTGGAGCCTTGCGGCATCAGCCCGTGTGACGGCCAGTGCCGGGATGTCGTCCAGCGCGGTCTCAACGGGCAAAAGCGCGTCGGCGAGGCTGCCCTCGCCAGACGCGGCTCTATCGCACAAAGCCTCCAGATCTGCCAGCGGAATCATGTCCGCTTCGGTGAATGGGCCGCAAAGCGTGCGGCGGAGCGAGCAGATATGGCCGTAACAGCCCAGAAGCCGGCCCATATCGCGGGCCAGCGCCCGCACATAGGTGCCCTTGCCGCACTCGGCCTCGAATACCGAACGGTCGTTACCCTGTTGTTCTACAAGGGTTAATTCGTGAATCTCGACCGGACGGGGCGCCAACGCCACGGCCTCGCCGTCGCGGGCGAGGTCATAGGCCCGCTCGCCCTGGACCTTGATGGCGGAATACTGCGGGGGAACCTGCTCGATCACCCCGGTGAACCGGGGCAGCAGGGCCATGATGGTCTCGACGGTCGGGCGCTCCGGGCTCGACTGGGTGGGGCGGCCCTCGGTGTCGTCGGTGTCGCGCTCTTCGCCCCAGCACACCGTGAAGCGGTAGCGCTTGCGGCCATCCATCACGAACGGAACGGTCTTGGTGGCTTCGCCGAGCGCGATCGGCAGCCCGCCGGAGGCGAGCGGATCGAGGGTGCCGGCGTGGCCCGCGCGCTTGGCGTTGAACAGACGCTTGAGCACGGCGACCGCGTGAGTCGAGGTCATGCCCACCGGCTTGTCGAGACAGATCCAGCCATGAACGTCGCGGCGGTCGCGCTTCTGCTGGCCACCCTGACGTTTCTGTTTGCCGGCCTGCTGCTCGCGCGGATCGTTGTGCCGCACGCGCGCAGCATCGGAAAATTTATTTTCGGCAGGCGCGTTCGAATCGGCGATGGGCTGTTCGATCACGCGGTCTGGAGTGGTCACGTTCATCAGTCCTTGCATCAGTCTTGGTCCGAATCGGCCTTGAGGTCTCTTTGAACCGCGGGTGTTCTCAGTAATTTCTCGATCCGTTCCGCTTCGTCGAATCGTTCGTCGACGCGGAATCGAAGGTCAGGTGCGAATTTTAAGTTAACGCGATGAGCAACCTCGCCGCGCAGAAACTTCTTGTTGCGATCGAGCGCCGCGATCACGTCGCTGGTGCCATGTCCGCCCAGCGGCATCACATAAACCGTCGCGAGTTTCAGGTCGGGCGACATCCGCACTTCCGGCACCGTGACGATGTGGCCTTCAAGTGCCGGATCGTGCACGCCGCCGCCGGAGAGAATATCCGCCACCGCGTGGCGAATGAGTTCGCCGACGCGCAACTGGCGCTGCGAAGCGCCGCTGCCGGTGCGCGGACTGCTATCCTTCTTGCGAGTGGCCATCGCCGTTCCTGTTCAAAAAATCAAATCGACAGGGCCGGGATCGGGTCCCGGCCACTGACGTGCCTGCTGTGAAACTTAAGAAAGACGTGGATGGCCGGAACGCTAATCACGAAGACGCGCTTCGCGCTTTTGTCCGGCCATGACGTCTCTAGCTTTCGTAGAAATTCAACGCGCCCTGAAGACTTGGACTTACAGGGAGCGCTGAATGGTCTCCACGCGATAACATTCGATCACGTCGCCAACGCGCATATCCTGATAGTTCTCGAAGGCCATACCGCATTCCTGGCCGGACTGCACTTCCTTCACTTCGTCCTTGAAGCGCTTCAGTGTCGAGAGCTTGCCTTCATGCACGACGACGTTGTCGCGGATCAGGCGAACATTGGCGCCGCGTTCCACGGTGCCGTCGGTGACGCGGCAGCCTGCGATCTTGCCGACCTTCGAAATGTTGAACACTTCGAGGATCTGCGCGTTGCCGAGCATGGTTTCGCGCAGCGTCGGCGCGAGCAGGCCGCTCATCGCCTTCTTCACGTCATCCACGAGGTCGTAGATGATGTTGTAGTAGCGGATTTCGATGCCGTCGCGCTTGGCGAGCGCGGCCGCTTCCTTGTTGGCACGGACGCTGAAGCCGATGATCGCGGCATTGAAGCCTTCCGCCAGCGTGACGTCGGATTCCGAGATGCCGCCGACACCGGCATGGAGAATACGTGCGGCGACTTCGTCAGTGCCGAGCTTCTCCAGCGAGCCGATGATGGCTTCGAGCGAACCCTGCACGTCGGCCTTGACCACCAGCGGGAAGTCCTTGCGGCCCGAGGTCTTGAGCTGGCTCATCATCTGCTCGAGCGAGCCGCGCATGCCGGCGGAGGACGCCGCGGACTTCTCGCGCTTCTGATGCGCGCGATATTCGGTGACCTGACGGGCGCGGGCTTCGTTCTCGACCACGGCGAGACGGTCGCCGGCTTCCGGCGGACCGTTGAAGCCGAGCACTTCCACCGGGACCGACGGGCCCGCTTCCTGAATGGTCTGGCCCTGATCGTTGATCAGCGCGCGGACGCGGCCCATTTCAGCGCCTGCCACGATGATGTCGCCGACGCGCAGGGTGCCGCGCTGGACCAGCACGGTCGCCACCGGACCACGGCCGCGATCGAGCTTGGCTTCGATCACGGTGCCTTCGGCCGGACGATCCGGATTGGTCTTCAGGTCGAGCATTTCGGACTGTAGCGCGATCATCTCGAGCAGCTTGTCGAGATTGGTCTTGTTCTTCGCGGACACTTCGACGTCCACGACCTCGCCGCCGAAGGATTCGACCTGCACTTCATGCTGCAGCAGTTCGGTGCGCACGCGCTCCGGCTTGGCGTCCGGCTTGTCGATCTTGTTGATCGCCACGATCATCGGAACGCCAGCCGCCTTGGCGTGATTGATCGCTTCGATGGTCTGCGGCATGACGCCGTCATCGGCCGCCACCACAAGGATGACGATGTCGGTGACCTTGGCGCCGCGTGCGCGCATCGCGGTGAATGCGGCGTGGCCGGGAGTGTCGATGAAGGTGATCTTCTTGCCGCTGTCGGGCGAAGTGACCTGATAGGCGCCGATATGCTGGGTGATGCCGCCGGCTTCGCCCGAGACCACGTTGGCGTGGCGTAGCGCGTCGAGCAGCGAGGTCTTGCCGTGGTCGACATGGCCCATGACGGTGACGACCGGGGCGCGCGGCGTCGTATCCGAGGCATGATCCTCGGCGACGTCGAACAGGCCTTCTTCCACATCTGAAGCAGCCACGCGCTTGACGCTGTGGCCGAGTTCTTCGGCGATCAGCTGCGCGGTGTCGGCATCGATCACGTCGGTGATCTTGTGCATCGCGCCCTGCTTCATCAGCAGGCGGATCACGTCTACCGCGCGTTCGGACATGCGGTTGGCGAGTTCCTGAATCGTGATCGCTTCCGGAATCGTCACTTCGCGGATGAGCTTTTCCTTCGGCTCGTTGGACGCGTGGCCCTTGAGGCGCTGGGTGCGGCGGCGGAACGAGGCGATCGAGCGCTCGCGCACGTCGTCTGCGTTCAGCGCGGTCGAAATGGTCAGGCGGCCGCGCTGCTTGGCGGGGCCGGGCTTCGCGGTCGGCTTCGGCGCGACCACGGGACGCGCGGGACCGCCACCGGGACGGCGCACCATGCGCGGGGCTTCATCGTCATCGGAGCCGTCGGCGGCAACAGCCGCGGGCTTCGCCGGCGTGATCGGCGCGCGTGCCGGTGTTGTCGCGGGCTTGGCGGCGGCTTCGGTGCGCTTGTTGGCTTCGCGTTCGGCGCGGGCCTTGGCTTCTTCTTCGGCGCGATGGCGTTCTTCCTCGGCCTTCTTGCGGGCTTCGGCGGCTTCGCGCTCCTGCTGTTCCTTGAATTCCTTGGTGTTGCGGCGTGCGGCTTCGGCTTCCGCGGCGCGGCGCTCTTCTTCCTCGCGGATGCGCGCTTCAGCCAGCGCGCTGGCGCGGGCGCTCTGTTCGTCCTCGGTGAGGGTGCGCAGCACGACACCGGAGGTGCGCGCCGCCGGGCGCGCCGGCTCAGCCGCGCGCGGCGCGGGCCTGGCAGGCGCTGCGGCCGGCGCAGGTGTCACGGGCGCGGCTTCAGGCGCCGGATCGCCGGCAAGGCGGCGCTTGGTTTTCTTCTCGACCACCACCTGCTTGGTGCGGCCGTGACTGAAGCTCTGGCGCACCACGCCGGTCTCTGTGCGCGGCTTCAGCGACAGAGTCTTCGTACCGACGCTCAGCGGCTTGTCGCCAGGGTTCTTCGTATCAGCCATTCAAAAGTCCAATCTCGTTCGTTGCTCGCATGCCGGCCGGTGCCGGCGATGCCCTTAAGTGCGTTTGTCCGTGCCGCTGTTCTTGCCGCCGTCTGTCATCCGGAACCGGAGGAGAGTCTGGCAGCGCGCGAGGAAGGTCTTAGCCGCCGAGCCCGCGAGCAGGGCAGCATGTACCACATTTGCCCGCCCCAATGCCAAATCCAATTCATCGGTGGTCAGGACGCTGAGGACCGGCAAATCCGCTGAATCCGCGCCGGTTTCCCGTGCCATGTCCCTTGTTATGGCGGCCATCCGGTCGTTCAGCTTGCGGATTCCGTCCGGCGCGCCGTCGGTCGCATGGATCAGGACGACGGCCTGCCGCCCGTTAATGGCGTCCTCGACCTTGGAAAATCCGGAAACGACCTCGCCCGCCTTGGCGGCCATGGCGAGCGCCTCGGCAGCACTGCGGAGCATCATCCGTCCGACATCGTCGGCGAGAGTTTTCGGAACCTTGATGTCGCGTTTGAAGCTTTTGGCGAAGACGTTGCGCCGGGCGGCTTCCGCAACTGCGGCATGGGACAGCGAGACCCACAGGCCGCGGCCCGGCAGCTTGCGTTTCAGATCCGCCACCGGCTCGCCCGCGGGCGAGACGACGAAACGGATCAGGTCGTCGATCGGCGCAACCTGCCGCGTGACCGCGCACATCCGTTCGGTCCCGGATTTTGTCCGGGGGCCGCGGTCCAGATCTGCGGGATCGGCAATGGCAAGCATGCGCGGGTCATATCCTTTAACTCGTGAAGAGCATGGTGTTGTCCGACAACCGTTTCATGCTCACGCCGGATGATCTTCGGAGGCCGGAGCCTCTTCCGACGGCTTCGCCAGGTCGGCTTCGGTGATCCAGCCGGCAACGACGCGCGCCTGCATGATCATGGCTTCGGCGTCCTCACGCGACACCTCGTTGGAATCGAGGATACCGGGGTGCTTGACGCTTTCGCCGTCCTTGCGTTCGGTCCAGCCGACCAGGTCGTCAGTCGCGCAGCCCGCCAGATCCTCGACGGACTTGATGTCGTTCTCGCCGAACTTCACCAGCATCTTCGAGGTCACGCCCGGTACGGTCTTCAGGGCATCGTCCACGCCCAATTCCTTTCGCTTCGCTTCGAGTTCACCCTCGAGCTGTTCAAGATATTCGCGCGCGCGGCTCTGCAGTTCGGCTGCGGTTTCCTCATCGAAGCCTTCGATGCTGGTCAGTTCCCGCGGGTCCACCAGCGCCAGATCCTCGACCGAGCCGAAGCCTTCGGACGCCAGCAACTGGCCGACCACTTCGTCGACGTTGAGGGCTTCCATGAAGACGCGGGTCGAATTCTCGAAGTCGGCCTGACGGCGCTCCGATTCTTCCTGCTCGGTCAGGATGTCGATGTCCCAGCCGGTGAGCTGCGAGGCCAGACGCACGTTCTGGCCGCGGCGGCCGATCGCAAGAGATAGTTGGGTATCCGGCACCACGACTTCAATGCGTTCGCGGTCTTCGTCGATGACGACCTTGGCGACTTCGGCGGGCGCCAGCGCGTTGACGACAAAGGTCGCGATATCCGGCGACCACGGAATGATGTCGATCTTCTCGCCCTGCAGTTCGTTGACCACGGCCTGCACGCGCGAGCCGCGCATGCCGACGCAGGCGCCGACCGGATCGACGGAAGAATCGCGGGAAATCACGCCGATTTTCGCGCGCGAGCCCGGGTCGCGTGCCACCGCCTTGATCTCGACAATGCCGTCGTAGATTTCAGGAACTTCCTGCGCGAACAGCTTCGCCATGAACTGCGGATGGGTGCGGGAGAGGAAAATCTGCGGACCGCGGGTTTCGCGGCGGACATCGAACACATAGGAGCGCACGCGGTCGCCGTTGCGGAACACTTCGCGCGGCAGCATTTCATCGCGGCGGATGATGGCCTCGCCGCGTCCGAGATCGACGATCACGCTGCCGTATTCGACGCGCTTGACCACGCCGTTGACGATTTCGCCGATGCGGTCCTTGAATTCCTGATACTGCCGGTCGCGCTCGGCTTCGCGCACCTTCTGCACGATCACCTGCTTGGCCGACTGCGCGGCGATGCGGCCGTATTCCAGCGGCGGCAGGGTGTCGGCGATGGTGTCGCCGATCTGCGCGCCGGGGTTGGCCTTCTGCGCGTCCTTCAGCGAAATCTGGTTGGAGGCGTTCTCGACCTGCTCAACCACCAGCATGTGGCGGGCCAGCTGCAACTGGCCGGTCTTGGGATGAATCTCGGCATGCACGTCGGTTTCGCTGCCATAGCGGGCGCGAGCTGCCTTGGCGATGGCGTCTTCCATCGCAGCGATCACGATGCCGCGGTCGATCGACTTTTCGCGCGCGACGGCGTCGGCGATCTGCAGCAGTTCGAGTCTATTGGCGCTGACAGCGGCCATGGCTTACTCTCCTTCGTGGTGGTCCGATGAGCCTTCGCGCTTCTTTCTCTCGGCGGCGAGGCGATGTTCCTTGGTGTTCTGCGGCTTTGCCTTCGCCGCTTTCGGCTTCGGCTGAAAACTTTTCTTCAGATCACGCTTTTCGCGCGCGCGGCGCGCATGGGCAGGCGGCTCTGGAATCGCGCCGGACTGTTCGAGCTGCTCGCGCTCGGCATCACGGCCACGGCGCATGGATTCAGCAATCAGCGCGTTGGTCAAAACCAGATTGGCGCTGGCGATATCCTCGATCGGAAGCAGAACTTCGGCTTCCTGCGCGCCCTTGTGATCCTTGGCGTCGTCACGCACGATGCGAACGCTGTTGCCCTCAAGTCCCTGAATGGCGCCGCGAAAGCGCTTGCGGCCCTCGTGCGGCACGGCCATCTCGATTTTCACCAGATGTCCCGTATAGCGCTCGAAATCGGTGCGGCGGACCAGCGGACGGTCGATGCCGGGAGACGAAATCTCGAGGCGATAGGCGCGCTGGACCGGGTCGGCGATGTCCATCACCGGCGACAGCGCTTTCGAGATCGCTTCGCAATCCTCGATCTGCATGGTGCCGTCCGGCCGTTCCGCCATGATCTGCACGGTGCAGCCGGCTTCGCCGGAGACCTTGATACGGACCAGCCGGTAACCCATGCCCTGCAGCACAGGGACCGCGACGGCGGCGACGCGCGCGCCGACGCCGGGCTCGACCACCAGACGCGGTTCGTCCAGCAGTTCGGCTTCGGTCGCGGTCGTATCGGTCGGAGCGGTCATAATCAGGTCAAAGCGCTCGTATGGTTGCCGGTTGCTTGCCAGTCGCCGGAAACTTCGCAGGTTTGGGCCGGCCAGCGGGCAACACGGTCATCGGGTAATAAAAAAGAGCGGGTCCCGCGGGGCCCACTCTCCTACATATCCGTATGAGAATTTATCAGTCGCGGCGGATATAGACGTTTTTGGCCCTCCCGGCAAGGGCGTACCGGCCCTCGGCGCCTGTCGTGGAACCGGCTTGTCCGAATGGCTGCCGTTGGCGCGGGCCTGTTTCGTTCCGGTTTGCGGCGGATTCGGGCGGCTTTTGGCCGCCAGTCCGTATCAAAGCGAGCTTTCCGGCTAACCGTTCCTTCATCCGCCCTGACTAAGGTCCGCGCAGTTCCCGGGGCTCTGCCGATCACACGCGGCCCGGCGGTGAACCGAGACGCGTCTGAGTTGCGAATGGCTACAGCCTTTTCCCTGATCCCCGAGCTTGACGACATCGTCAATAACGGCACGGCCGAACGGCGGGCGGATGCGATCGAGCGGATTTCCGGCCTGTTCCTGGAAGGCGCGGCGCAGTTCGAGACCCGGCATGTCGCGCTGTTCGACGACATTTTGGTCGGCCTTGTCCCGGCGACCCCGATCGATGCGCGCGCAGAACTCGCAGCCCGTCTGTCGAGCCTCGACAATGCGCCGCCGACGCTGGTGAGGCAACTGGCGCGCGAGGACGAGATCAAGGTCGCGGGCCCGCTCCTGAGCAGTTCGCCGCTGCTCGATGAACCCACGCTGGTGGATATCGCGCGCGGCAAGGGCCAGGAGCATCTTGCCGCGATTTCCGGGCGTCCCACGCTTTCGCCGTCCATCACCGACGTGATCGTGCGCCGGGGAGACCGCGATGTGGTGCGCAGCGTGGCGGCGAATGCCGGTGCGCAATTCTCCGACCGTGGTTATTCAGGATTGATCCAGCGCGCGACCGATGATGGCATGTTGGCGCTCACCGTCGGCCAGCGCGAGGACATCACGCCCGCTTCGCTGAAAGAGCTTCTGACCAAGTCGGTCGATATCGTGCGCAAGCGTCTGTTCGATGTTGCAAAGCCGAAGCAGAAGGCGGCGATCAATCAGGCCTTGAACGAGATTTCCAATGTGCCGAAGGCGCCGCAGGTGCGCGACTTCGCGGCGGGGCAGCGCGCCGTCCTCGCGCTACGCAATGCCGGCGGATTGAACGAGGTCGCGCTGCTCGGCTTCGCGCGGCAACACAAATATGAAGAGGCGATCGCCGCATTCGCCGCACTGACCGGCATGCGCCTGAGCGTGGTTCATCAACTGGTGCAGGGCGATCGCTACGATCCTGTTCTGCTGCTCGGAAAATCGATCGGGCTGGAATGGGCGACGGTGCGTGCGCTGGTCGTGCTGCGGCTCGGGCCGGGCCGCGGTCTGGCCGGGCCGGATATCGAGGAAGCGCGGGTGAACTACGAACGGCTTTCGCCCGCGACGGCGCAGCGCGTGCTGGCGTTCTGGCGCGCGCGGGACAAGAACCTTCCGGAATGATCTGCGTGGGATCGTGCGGGCCGATGCCCGGCGCCGTTATGATTCCAGATGCTTGAAGATCAGATACGAGGCCTTGCGCCCTTCGCGGTCGGCCTTTCTGCCATAACGCGTCATGGTGTAATGCGGCCAAGGTTGCCGCCAGTCGTCGGCACGCTCGGCCGTCCAGGCGAAATCCGCCGCGCGCTGCATGTGCATCAATGTCCAGGCGCAATAGTCGTCGATATCGCTGACAAAGCGAAATTCGCCGCGCTGCTTCAGCACGCGCGACATTTCCGCAATGGTCGCGTCCTGCACGAAACGGCGTTTCCAGTGCCGTCGCTTCGGCCACGGATCGGGATGGATCAGGTCGATGCGTGAAAAGCTCGCAGGCCGCGCCCAGGCGAGAAGTTCGGCGGCGTCACCGGCGAACAGGCGAATGTTCGTGACGTTGTTCGCCTCGATCTGCGACAGGATCTTCGCCATGCCGTTGACGTAAGGCTCGCAGCCGATAAAGCCGATCCCGGGAAAGGCGAGCGCTTCGGCGACCAGATGCTCGCCGCCGCCAAATCCGATCTCGAGGCGCAGGCTGTCGATCGGCGCGTCGAACAGCGAGGCGGGATCGGACGCGTCAGCAGTCGACAAATCCAGCGCCAGATGCGGCAGCAGGTGGTCGATCAGGTCGGCCTGATGGTGACGAAGCTTGTGTCCCTTGCGGCGTCCGAAGAACGACCCCTGACCGTGGTCAGTCGGTTTGGGTTCGCGCGCAGAATCGTTGTTGGACATGGGTCTCCGCCGGTCGGCCATCATCGTAAAAGACGATCCGGCTTTTAGGACATGACCTGAAAAGAGGAAACCGGCTTTCGGAAGGGGCAGCTTGGCGATGCGATCGCGCGGGAGGTTTGCTCAGGAGGGGTTGGACGGTTCGCGGGAGGCCATCTGCTCGACAAGCTCGACAATGCTGCGGCGAAGCTTGGCATCGGTGATGCGGGTGAAGGCGCGGGTCAGCGCGAGGCCCTCGGATGTCGCAAGGAAGTCCGAGACATAGGTGGGCGACTGGGCTTCGCTGAAACCGGCGAGGGCGTTGGGGCCGGCAGGGCCGCCCTCGAACAGGAACGACACCGGGACCTGAAGGATTTCGGCGATCTGCTGCAGGCGGCTCGCGCCGATCCTGTTGGTGCCCTTTTCGTACTTCTGCACCTGCTGAAACGTCAGTCCGAGCGACTCGCCGAGTTTCTCCTGGCTCATCCCAAGCATGATTCTCCGCATGCGAACGCGGCTCCCGACATACTTGTCTACGGGGTTCGGCGCTTTGGTCGTCATCGAAAGTCTCCGCGCGACATCGGCCAAGATGAACAAATAAAAAGTAATATCAGTCGCGATGACTTAACGGAGATACGCTTGTTGCAATGGTAACGTCAAATACTTGTCGTGCGATTGCCGAATTAATTTGCGTTAAAGCCCCTTATTTGCAGGCGCTTTCGGTTCCATGCGTTTCGTATGCCAAAGATAATGTAACCTAGACTGGTACATTCATCATCTTTGATCCAGTCCGGCGACGTATTGCAAAAATGACGGAGAGGGCAACGACAATTGCAACAGGAACATCATGAACGCGTGAGAAAGCCGTATTTGACAAGGGTTTCGGCAATGCCGAGTCCACCACGCCTTCTGTTCCCAAAGCAAGATGAACAACAATCCGGCCCAGTGGATCAATCACTGCGGAGATGCCGGTGTTCGCGGCGCGTACAACCGGAAGTCCTTCCTCGATGGCGCGCACGCGCGTTTGCTGAAGATGTTGATAAGGACCGGTGGAGATTCCGAACCATCCGTCATTGGTGAGGTTCACGATCCAGCCCGGCCGTTCACCTTGCGGCACGATGTCGCCGGGAAAGATCGCCTCATAGCAAATCAGCGGCAGCATGCGCGGCGCATTTGGCACCGACATGGAGCGCCGCCTGTCGCCCGGAATGAATCCGCCGCGCATCTTGGTGATCTGCACGAAGCCGAGTTTTTCCATTGCGGACTGGAACGGAAGATACTCACCGAACGGCACCAGATGCAGCTTGTCGTACATCGACAGGATCGTGCCGTCGTGATCGATCACGTAAATCGAATTATAGGCGCGCGTGACCACCGTGCCCGCAGGCTGGTCGGGCGGACGCACCGCTCCGGTGATGAGCACGGTGCCTTGCGGCAGAAAATTTGCGATCTGCGCCATCGCATCCGCTTCACGGGCGAGAAAAAATGGAAAGGCCGATTCCGGCCAGATCAAGATTGTCGTGTCACGAACGCCGCTCGAGCGGGGGCCGGTGGCGCGGTCGGACAGCGACAGGTACTTGTCCATCACCGCCTGCTTCGCGGCATAGTTGAATTTCACGTCCTGCTGCAGGTTCGGCTGCATCAGCCGCAGCTTCACCTTGTCGACGAATTGCGTCGGATGATTGCCGAGCCGGATCGCGCCGTAAGCGGCCATGACAACGAGAACGAGCGCGGAAAGAGCGAGCGCGAGCCATGGGCGGCGCGTGACCTTGCGGTCGTCGGCCAGCACCGCGGGACTTGCGAACACGGCGACCGCGATGAACGTCAGGCCCCACAGGCCGATCAGCGACGCGGTCTGCGCGAGGGCCAGCGGTTCGGTCAGCGCATAGCCGAGGGTATTCCATGGGAATCCCGTCAGCACATGTCCGCGCAGCCATTCGCTGGCGGTGAGCGCGCAGGCGAGGCTGAGAATACGAAACCCATCGGCGGTCCAGAGCAGCCGCGCCAGCGCGAAACCCACCGCCATGAACAACGCCAGCATTGCGGGCAGGCCCATCACCGCGAATGGGAGCAGCCATGCGAAGGTGTCGGCATCGACCAGCAACGCGTAGCCGATCCAGTAAAGTCCGGCGACGAAATAGCCGAAGCCGAACCACCAGCCGCTCAGGGCGGCCGCGGGAATGCCGCCGAGACGGCCTGCATCTGCACCGTCGATCAGCCAGACCATCACCGGAATCGTGAGAAACAGGATCGGCCATGCGTTGAACGGCGCCATCGCCAGCGCTGACAACGCGCCCGCGACGAACGCAAGCAGCGCGCGCCGCCATCCCCAGGACAGGACGATGCTGGAGGCGATGGCGCGAAGTGTTTTCATGGGTTTCCGGTGCCGTCGCCCGGCGAGGCCGGATTGTCGTTGGTCTGCGCCGCGGCGGCGTCGGCCGCGGCTTCGCGCCGCCGCGTTTCGCGCTGGCGCAGGTTGGAGCGATCCTTGCGGGTGCCAATGCGCACGCGCTTGACGCGGCGCGGATCGGCGTCGAGCACTTCGATTTCAAAATCGCCGGGACCCGAGATGATTTCGCCGCGCACCGGCAGGCGGCCGACCTGCGTCACGAGATAGCCGCCGAGCGTATCGACCTCTTCGCCGGCTTCGCCGGTGTCGAAGGCTTCGCCCACGATCGAGGTGACGTCTTCGAGGCTGGCGCGCGCATCGGCGATGAACGATCCGTCGCCCTGTTTGACGACCGACGGCGCTTCATCGCCGTCATGCTCGTCGTCGATCTCGCCGACCACCTGTTCGACGATGTCCTCGATCGAGACCAGTCCGTCAGTGCCGCCGTATTCATCGACCACCAGCGCAAGATGAATGCGCGTCGCCTGCATCTGCGCCAGAAGGTCAATGGCGGGCATCGACGGCGGCACATAGATCAGCTTGCGCATGATGCTGGCGTCGGCAAGCTTGGTGCGCAGATCCACTGCCTTGAGATCGAGGCCCGCCGGGAAGGGCTTCTTGCGCTTGGCGTTGACCTCGTCCGGCACCTTCGCCTTCGCCGTCACGAAACCGAGCAGGTCGCGGATGTGGACGAAGCCTTCGGGGTCGTCGAGCGTGTCGTTGTAGACCACGAGACGCGAATGCGCCGCGCTCTCGAACAGGCTCATCAGTTCGCCGAGGGAAATATCCCGTTTCACCGCGACGATATCACCGCGCGGCACCATGACGTCGGCAATGCGCCGCTCGTGCAGGTCCAGGATGTTGCGCAGCATGGTGCGCTCGATGGTGGTGAAGCTGGTCTCGTCCGGCGCGGTGGCGTCGAGGACGACCTGCAGGTCGGCGCGCGCGGAGCCGGCCTTCCAGCCGAACAGCGAGCGCAGGGCGCGCATCAGCCACAGTTCGGATGACGGACGCAGCACCTCGCCGTGCTGCACGGGAACCGGCAGATTGTCCGCGCGTTGCGCGTTCGGTTTGTCGTCGGAGTCGGGCACTAGTTCACCTGACCGTCTTGCGCATAGGGATCGGGAATCCCGAGCTGCGCCAGAATTTCGCGTTCGAGATTTTCCATGATCTCGGCGTCGTCGTCGTTTTCGTGATCGTATCCGATCAGATGCAGAAAGCCATGCACGGCCAGATGACTGAGATGGTGCTCGAACGGCTTGTGTTCGGTGTCGGCTTCGCTGCGCGTGGTCTCATAGGCGATGGCGATGTCGCCCAGCATGCGCGGCGCATCGTCGCCGTCGGGCGCGCGTTCGGGCTGCAGCGCTGGAAACGAGAGCACGTTGGTCGGCTTGTCGATGCCGCGCCAGTTCTTGTTGAGCGTGCGGATGCCCGCGTCGTCGGTCAGCATGATCGCGAGTTCGGCGTCCGCAGTGTCGGCGTCCACCATGGCGGCGGCAGTTTCGATGGCGCGGTGAATCGTGGTTTCCGCATCGGTTTCCTGGTCCCAGCATTCGGCTGTGACAAGGACTTCGGTCGCGGGGATATTGGCGGGCGTCATGGACTAGTCTTGCGTGTCGTTATCGTTCGATCCGGTGTCATCGATGGTGCGGGTCAGGCCTTGCCGAGGCCGGGCTGCTTGGCCTCGCCTTCATAGGCGGCGACGATCCGCGCGACGAGTTCATGGCGGATCACGTCCTGACCAGTGAAGCGCACCTGCGCCACGCCTTCCACGCCGTCGAGCAAACGCGCCGCTTCCGCGAGGCCGGAAGGCTGACCGTTGGGCAGATCGACCTGGCTCGGATCGCCGGTGATGATCATGCGGCTGTTCTCGCCGAGGCGGGTCAGGAACATCTTCATCTGCATCGACGTGGTGTTCTGCGCCTCATCAAGGATGATCGCGGCGTTTGTCAGGGTGCGGCCACGCATGAAGGCCAGCGGCGCGATTTCGATTTCGCCGCTTTGCAACCCGCGCTCGACCACGCGCGAGTCCATCAGGTCGTAAAGCGCGTCGTAGATCGGCCGCAGATAGGGATCGACCTTCTCGCGCATGTCGCCGGGCAGGAAGCCGAGCCGCTCGCCCGCTTCGACGGCGGGGCGCGACAGGATGATGCGATCGACCTCCTTGCGTTCGAACAACTGGCAGGCGCGTGCCACCGCGAGCCAAGTCTTGCCGGTACCGGCGGGGCCGATGCCGAACACGAGTTCATGGCGCTTGAGCGCGCGAATATAGGAATCCTGCGCGGCGGTGCGGGCGCGCACCGGGCGCTTGCGCAGGTTCAACTCCTCGAACTGGGTTTTCGCCGCCTTCGGATCGAACTCGAACAGCGAGCCCTGCGCGATCACCGCGCGAATCGCGCCTTCGACATCGCCCTGCGCCACGTCCTTGTTGCGTGTCGCCAGTTCGTAAAGCATTTCGAGGACACGCCGCGCCGCGTCGCAGCCGTCGCGCGTGCCCGCGATGGTGACATGATTGCCGCGGGTATCGGCGACGACGCCGAGACGGCGTTCGATCAAGGCGAGGTTCTGTCCGTAGGGGCCGACCAGCGTCGATGTTGCAGCGTTATCGTCGAAGGCGACAACGATCTGGGCTTCTTGAGGTGCGGAAACGTCTCGGTCGTGCTTGCGGCCTGGGGCGAGGGTCGGCGAATCCGATGCGCTTTTGGGCAAGGGTTCAGGCTCCGGAGGTCATGGCTGACAAGGAAGTACTGGCTGACGGGGACGCGTTGGCGGACGGCGAAGGCGCGGGACCGGCAAGCGCGCCGATCAGGCTGTAGCGTTCGAGACTGTCGATCGCGACCGGCAGCACCTGGCCGATGATATCGGGCGAGGCCATGACATGCGCGGGCTGGAGATAGGCGGTGCGTCCGACGATCTGGCCGGGATTGCGTGCGGCGCGTTCAAACAGCACGTCGACGGTCTTGCCGATGGAGGCCGCGTTGAAGGCGGCCTGCTGGCTGTCGATCAGGTCCTGGAGCCGGGCCAACCGCTCGTCCATTACCGTTGCCGTGACCATCTCCTGCATGTCCGCCGCCGGGGTACCGGGGCGCGGCGAATACTTGAACGAATAGGCGCCAGCGTAGCTGATTTGCCGGACCAGCGCGAGTGTGGCCGAAAAATCCTCTTCGGTCTCTCCGGGGAAGCCGACGATGAAATCCGATGAAAATGCAATGTCATCGCGGACCTTGCGGAACCGGTCGACGATGCGGCGATAGTCCGCCGCGGTGTGCTTGCGGTTCATGGCGTCGAGAATTCGGTCGGAGCCCGACTGCACCGGCAGATGGATGAACGGCATCACGGCAGGAATGTCGCGATGCGCCTCGATCAGCGCATTGTCCACATCGCGGGGATGGCTGGTCGAATAGCGCAGGCGGACGATGCCGGGAATCGCGGCAAGGCGATGCAGCAGCCGGCCGAGCGACCAAGGCTGGCCGTCTTCGCCCTCGCCATGGAAGGCGTTGACGTTCTGGCCGATCAGGGTGATTTCGCGCACGCCGTTGTCAGCGAGGCGCTTCACGTCGTCGATGATGCGCGCGACCGGACGCGACACTTCCAGGCCGCGTGTGTAAGGCACCACGCAGAAGGTGCAGAACTTGTCGCAGCCTTCCTGCACAGTCACGAACGACGAGATGCCGCGCGCGCGAATTGCTGCGGGCTTCGGATCGGGCAGCGCCGCGAACTTGTCCTCGACCGGAAATTCGGTCTCGATGGCGCGGCCGTCGGCTTTCGCCTTCGCCAGCAGTTGCGGCAGGTGATGATAGCTCTGCGGGCCGACCACGACATCGACCACCGGTGCGCGGCGGATGATTTCGCTGCCTTCGGCCTGCGCGACGCAGCCCGCGACGGCAATGCGCATCTCGCGGCCATTGCGCGCGGCTTCGTCCTTCGCCGTGCGCAGCCGTCCGAGTTCCGAATAGACTTTTTCGGAAGCCTTCTCGCGAATGTGACAGGTGTTCAGGATGACAAGGTCGGCGTCTTCGGCGCTCGCCGTCTCCACGAATCCCTCAGGCGCCAGCGTGTCCACCATGCGCTGTGCATCGTAGACATTCATCTGACAGCCGTATGACTTGATGTGCAGCTTGCGCGGCGCGGTCATCGAAACCTTGTTGACGGCGCAGGTCTGCGCCAATTCTCTCGCGCCTCAGATATAGGGAAAGGGCGGCGGAATCCAGCGACCGGAGCTGCCCGGAACCGCGAAAAAATGACCCAAATGGCTGTTATTTCATCGCGATAGGGGCGTCGGCGATCAGATTCGGCAGCCTGCGCATGTCATCAATGGTGGTAAAGGCGCCGGCCTCCAGCAGCCGGGCGGCATCGCCGGGCCGGCAATGGCTGCCGCCGGTGAAGCCGACCACGGTCATTCCCGCGGCGCGCGCCGCGGTGACGCCGGGAATGCTGTCCTCGACGACGATGCACCGCGCGGGCGCCGACGCCATCTGGGCGGCGGCGAACAGGAACAGGTCCGGCGCGGGCTTACCGCGCTCGACCTGCAAGGCAGAGAACATGTGCGGATCGAAATAGCCAATCAGGCCAGTCGTGCCGAGGCTGCTGCGGATTCGCGTTGGCGTACCGGACGATGCGACGCAGACACGATGGGATAACCGATCCAGCGTATCGGCGATATGTGGGATCGGCCTCAGCCGTTCGCCGAACACCTGATCGATGGTGGCGCGCAGTTGCGCCGTATAGGTATCGGGCAGCACGCGGCCGAGTTCGGCTTCGACTTCTGCGCGAGCCTCGCGCGCCGAGCGCCCGAGAAAGCGCGCATGCACTTGTTCGGCGGTGATGGCGTAGCCGTACTGCGTCAGCACGTCGGCATGAACCACGCAGGCCAGCGCTTCGCTGTCGACAAGCACGCCGTCGCAATCGAAGATGACAAGATCGTAGGGCGACGGAGTGCTCAAGCCTTGTCGTCGTCCCGAATCTTTTCGTCCAGCGGCACGCAGTAAAGCTCAAGCCGGTGATCGACCAGCTTGTAGCCGAGCTTGCGGGCGATCTCGGTCTGCAGTTTCTCGATCTCCTCGGAGGTGAATTCAATCACCGTGCCGTCGCGCAGATTGATGAGATGGTCGTGATGGCTTTCCGGCACCTGCTCGTAGCGGGCGCGGCCTTCGCGAAAATCGTGCCGCTCGATGATGCCCGCATCCTCGAACAGCTTCACGGTGCGATAGACCGTCGAGATTGAAATCTTGTCGTCCACCGCGATACAGCGCCGGTAAAGTTCCTCGACGTCCGGATGGTCCATGGCCTCCGCCAGCACGCGCGCGATCACGCGGCGCTGTTCGGTCATGCGCATGCCCGCCGCGGCGCAGCGTTTTTCGATGTCGGTATGTTTGGCTGCGGGCATGGATTTGAGGGCTGTCATGATCGTTCCCGGTCTGCGCGGGGGGTGTTTTGCCACCTGACGGAGCTTACGACAAGTCTCGCCGCATCACCACGGCGTTCAACTGTTCGCCGCTTGAATCCTTGTAATAGCGCTCGCGGCGGCCGACCACGACGAATCCGGCGCGTTCATACAGCGCGCGTGCCGGGCTATTGTTTTCCTCGACTTCGAGGAACACGGTTTTGAGGCCGTAGCCCGCAAGATGCCCGAGATGCGTCCGCAGCAGATCGCGCGACAAGCCGCGCCCGCGATGTTTCTGCGCCACCGCCACGGACAGGATTTCCGCTTCGTCCGCCGCGGTGCGCGAGACGATGAAGCCGACGGTTGATCCACTGAGCCGCAGGCGATGCGCGAGCGTGTTGCGCTCGATCAGCATCTGCTCGAATTCCTCCGTGCCCCAGCCGCGATGAAACGACGCGCGATGCAGTTGCGACAGCTGCGGCGCGTCGCGCAGGTTCGCCGGTTCGACCGTTGCACCAGCTGGTTTGAACAGTCGGGGAAACAGCTTTGCAAGGAATGCGGCAGGATGCGCCATGTTATGCGTGCGTATCCGATGGAGCGTATCCGGCCTTCGGCTTGGCATCCGGCGGACGGAGATAAAACGGCTTTGGCGGCGCGAGAGCCGGATCGGTGGCCGCGCCGAGCCATGCCACCCAGCCGATGTCGGGGCCGGGCCGTGGATCGACCAGCGCCGGACGCGGCGCTTGCTCCGGCCAGCGATCCGCCAGCATCTGCGCGGCATTGCCGACCATGCGCAGCGCGCCGAAACGCGAGGCCGCGAAGGTATCATCGATCTGTGCGATGGTCGGAGGCATCAACGTCGTGCCGTTGCCTGCGACGACCTGGAAATAAACATTGTCGTGCCGCGCATCGATGGCGGCGAGGACAGGCTGCTGGTCCTGCTGTTCGGCGATCAGCGGGGCGGCGTAGGCCGAGAGGGTGGTGAGGCCGACAACCGGCTTGCCTGCGGCGAGGCCGATGCCGCGCGCCGCGGAAATGCCGACGCGCAGGCCGGTGAAGCTGCCGGGGCCGGTGGTGACGGCGATGCGGTCGAGGTCGAGATAGGAACGCCCCGAGGCTTTCATGACGCGGGCGATTAGCGGCATCAGCGCCTCGGCATGGCCGCGTTTCATCTCCAGCGCTTCCTGCGCGATCATGGTCATCGCGCTCGAGTCCAGCACGGCGGCAGCGCAGTATTCCAGCGCGGTATCGATGGCGAGAATGATCATGGTAGTGATCTAGCACCGATAACGGTGTGCGAGGAATGCCAATTGAAGGCGATAACAGTTCAATGTCATCACCGGGCTTGTCCCGGTGATCCCGACCAGTGGAGTACAGTGTCCTGAAATCGAGATGGCCGGGACAAGCCCGGCCATGACGAAATCTATCGATGAGGGCGGAGGTGCCGCTTACATCGGCCGGACTTCGACCACGTCCGGGACGAAGTGCTTCAGGAGGTTCTGGATGCCGTGCTTGAGCGTCGCCGTCGACGACGGGCAGCCCGCGCAGGAGCCCTTCATGTCGAGATAGACGATACCTTCCTTGAAGCCGCGGAAGGTGATGTCGCCGCCGTCGCCGGCGACCGCCGGACGAATGCGGGTTTCCAGGAGGTCCTTGATGATGGCGACAGTCTCGGCGTCATTCTCGCTGAAGAATTCGTCCGCATGGGGCGCGTCGCCGTCCGCCACCTGTCCATCGGCCAGAAGCGGCGCGCCGGACATGTAGTGCTCCATGATCACGCCAAGGATCGCGGGCTTGAGATGCTGCCAGTCGCTGTCGTCCTTGGTGACGGTGACGAAGTCCGAGCCGTAGAACACGCCGGTGACGCCGGGTACGCCGAACAGCCGTTCGGCCAGCGGCGAGCGGGTGGCGCTGTCGCGGTCGGTGAATTCCATGGTGCCGCTGTCGAGCACGGCGCGGCCGGGAATAAACTTCAGGGTGGCGGGATTGGGGGTTGCTTCGGTCTGGATAAACATCTGGGTCTCCGGCACATCGCCGGTTCAAGGCCGGCGAGATCGGGGTTTCGGATAGCGGTTCCTATACCACAGATAACGCCGGAAAAAGTGCGATCAAGGGCGCATGGCGGGTGTGCCCGAGCGGCCGTTCCACCCTCCGCAGGGCAACTGGAAGACTTTACGACAGCGCGTCGAGGTCGGTGTCGCCGAGATTGCCCGGGATGAGCGTGATCGGGATCGGAAACGTCCCGGCGGTTTTCGCCAGCAGGGTGATGATGGGGCCGGGACCTTCCGCGCCCTCGCTCGCCGCAAGCACCAGCATGGCGATATCGACATCCTTGTCGATCACGTCGAGGATCTGCTCGCCCGGATCGCCTTCGCGGATCACGCGCTCGGGCGTGATGGCGGCAATGCCGTTGGCACGGCCGGCGGCGCGGTCGAGTGCGGCATTGGCGATTTCCGTTGCTTCCGCCTGCATGATGTCGGCCACGCCGAGCCACTGCTGGTTGCGGTCGCCGGTATCGATGACGCGCAGCATCACCACTCCGCCGCCGACACGCATCGCCCAGCGGCTGGCGTAATACACTGCACGGTCGCCTTCCGCACTGTCGTCAACGACGACAAGACATTTCGGTTTGTGGCCCTGCTCGTAACTGCGCCGTTGCGTGCTCATGAAGATCCCGGCTGATGAACCGGATTCATGCTGCCACGTGCGAGGGCGCGCCGACAAGGCGAGAAGAGACTTGACGGCGTGTGATTCGGTTCAGCGCTTGCGGATGAAACCGACGATGTCCTTCACGGCATTCATGGTTTCGGATGCAATGACGCGGGCGCGGTCCGCGCCGTCGGCCAGCACCGAATCCACATAAGCCGCATCCTGCGTCAGCTTCTTCATCTCGGCGCCGATCGGGCCGAGTTTGGTGACCGCGAGATCGACCAGCGTTCCCTTGAAGCTCGAGAACTGCCCGCCGCCGAATTCACGCAGCACATCGGCGCGAGTCTGTCCGGCCAGCGCGGCATAGATGCCGACGAGGTTGTCGGCTTCGGGGCGGGTCTTCAGGCCTTCTTCCTCGCTCGGCAACGGCTCGGGATCGGTCTTCGCCTTGCGGATCTTCTGCGCGATGGCGTCGGCGTCGTCGGTGAGGTTGATGCGCGAGTAATCCGACGGATCGGACTTCGACATTTTCTTGGAGCCGTCGCGCAACGACATCACCCGCGTCGCGGCGCCGGTGATCAGCGGCTCCGGCTGTGGAAAGAACTTCTCGTCGAAGCCGTGGCTGCGGATGGAATCCGAGAAGTCGTTGTTGAATTTCTGCGCGATGTCGCGCGCCAGTTCGAGATGCTGCTTCTGGTCCTCGCCGACCGGAACATGCGTGGCGCGATAGACCAGAATGTCGGCGGCCATCAGGTTCGGATAGGCATAGAGGCCGACCGACGCGTTCTCGCGGTCCTTGCCCGCCTTCTCCTTGAACTGGGTCATGCGGTTCAGCCAGCCGAGCCGCGCCACGCAGTTGAACACCCATGCCAGTTCCGCGTGCTCGGAGACCTGACTCTGGTTGAACACGATGTGCTTCTTCGGATCGATGCCGGCGGCAATGAACGCGGCGGTGACCTCGCGGATGGTGCGGGTCAGTTCGGCCGGGTCCTGCCAGACGGTGATGGCGTGCAGGTCCACAACGCAATAGATGCAGTTGTGGGTGTTCTGGAGCTTGACGAAATTGACGATGGCGCCGAGGTAATTGCCGAGATGCAGATTGCCCGTCGGCTGGACGCCCGAAAACACCAGTTCTTTTGCAGCCATTTTGATCGTTCCCGCGCCGCCATCTAGTGGAGTGGATTTGACATTCGCAACCGCTTAACAGCGAGTCCGTAAAGCGAATGTCAAATCCTAAACTCCACTAGAAGCTTATATTTTGCTAGTGGTCCTTTGATTCTAACATTCGCAGGAAAGCCTGCTGAAGCGGGGTGCGAATGTTAGAATCGGACCACTAGCGGCCGTCATGTGAATGCGCGTCTTTACCCACCCTTGCGCTAGTCGCGCAAGCGGCCATCGCGCAAATTGCTGATCGCTTCGCCCCAGTTGATCACGCCGGAGAGGTCCAGCAGCAGGCCGTAAAACGAGACGCCCGCCGCCACGAGGCCGCCGAGAATGGTGATCCCGGCCGCGAAGCCTGCCGTGGCGGCCACGGATGCCACGAAAGACTCGGCCAGAAACAGCATGGCCCCCATGGCTGCGGCGCAGAGCGCGATGCGCGGCAGCCGCCGCCAGGCCACCGGATCGATGGAGAAGCCGAAGGTGATCGCGCCGCGCCATCCCAGAATGGCGGCGCAGCACCACGCGCCGAGTGAAATGCTGGCGGCGACGCCGTTGGCGCCATATGCGCGCCCGAACAGGAGGCCGCAGGTCACCGCGACAATGAGACCGGCCAGCGTTGCCACCAGCGGCGTCCTGGTGTCGTCGCGCGAGAAGAACGCCGGAGAGAGCACTTTCATCAGCACATGGGCGGGCAGGCCCAGCGCGAGGATCGACAGCGCCTGTGCGGTCGCCGCAGTATCTGCGGCCGTGAACGCGCCATGTTCGAACAGAACGCGGATGATCGGCTCGCTCAGAATGAAAAGGCCGATGGTGGCGGGTAGCACCAGCGCGGTGGCGAGTTCGAGCCCGCGCGATTCTGCCTGCATCAGCGCGGCCTTATCGCCGCTACGGATGGCGCGGGTCATTTCCGGGACCAGCACGGTGCCCATCGCGACGCCGACCATGCCGAGCGGCAGTTCGATCAGACGGTTGGCGAAATAGAGCCACGATACGGCAGCCGGAGAGCTGGACGCGATGATCGCGCCGCCGACAATGAGAAACTGCGGCCCGGCATTGGCGATCATGCCGGGTACGCCCTTGCGGAAGAAGCCGCGAATCTGCGGATCGAACGAAATGCAGATCGGCGTTGCGATCCCGTCGCGCCACGGCCTGCGTTGCACCAGGATCAGCATCTGCAGGCATCCGGCGACGCCGACGGCACCCGCGATCAGCGTGGCGGAGAATTGCGGATCGTGCCGCCATGCCAGCAGCACAAGAATGACGGTGATCATCGTCACGTTGAACAGCACCGGCGAGATCGCGGTGAGCATGAAGCGCTGTTCGGCGTTCAGTACGCCCATCATCACGATGGAGGGGCCGACGAACGCGAAATACGGCATCATCAGCCGCGCATCGGTGACGGCGAGTTGCAGCGTCTCGTGTCCGATGAAGCCGGGCGCGAGAACGGAGATCACGAGCGGCATCGCCACGCCGAAAATCAGCGCAATGGCGATCAGTATGAAGCTGACGCTGCCGAGCACGCGCCCGGCGAAGGCGGCTGCCGCCGCCGCACCTTCAGTGTCGCGCACGCGCAGATAATCCGGCACCAGCGCGGAATTGAGCGCGCCTTCGGTGAAGGAGCGCCGCGTCACATTGATGAACTGGAACGCCACCAGAAACGCATCGGCGACCGGACCCGCACCGAGCAGCGCCGCGATCAGCGCATCGCGCGTGAAGCCCAGCGTGCGCGACGCCAGTGTTCCGGTCGAGACTGTCAGGATGTGACGGATCATCGAGCTATTCTGCGGATCACATGCTTGCTGGCGGACGGCGTGTCGTGATAGGTCGCCGGATCATTCAGGGGCCTTTGAAGGCCTTTTCACTCCCCTGAAATACCAGCTTTTGCCGGTTTTGCTCCCTCCCGACAGGAATATCATTAATGACAGCAGCGACATACGACGTTCTCGGAATCGGCAACGCCATCGTCGACATTCTGGCGAGGACCGAGGACGGCTTCCTGAGCGGGCAGGGCATGACCAAGGGCGCCATGGCGCTGATCGACGAGGCGCGGGCCGCCGCGATCTATCAGGCCATGGGACCGGCCACCGAAATCTCGGGCGGCTCGGCCGCCAACACCATCGCGGGCCTTGCCGATCTCGGCGCGCGGACGGCTTTTGTCGGCAAGGTGCGCGACGATCAGCTCGGCAATGTGTTCAGCCATGACATCCGCGCCGCGGGCGTGGCGTTCGAGACCCGCGCGGCATCCGTGGGTGCGGCGACGGCGCGCTGCTACGTGCTGGTGACGCCGGACGGCGAGCGCACCATGAACACCTATCTCGGCGCGGCGCAGGATCTCTCACCGGCGGACATCGATCCGGCGCAGGTTGCGGCGTCCTCGATCGTCTATCTCGAAGGCTATCTGTGGGACCCGAAGGACGCGAAGGAGGCTTTCCTGAAGGCCTCAAAGATCGCGCACGACAACACGCGCAGCGTGTCGCTGACATTGTCCGATGCATTCTGCGTCGGCCGCTATCGTGATGAATTTCTCGACCTGATCCGCAGCAAGACCGTCGATCTCGTGTTCGCCAACGAAGCTGAACTGACCTCGCTCTATCAGACCGAAGACTTCGATTCGGCGCTGACCCAGCTTCGCAATGATGCGACTCTGGCCGTGGTGACGCGCAGCGAGAAGGGCTGCGTGGTCGCTGCGAAGGACAAGGTGACGGCGGTTTCCGCCTCTCCGGTGAAGCAGGTGGTGGACACGACCGGCGCGGGCGATCTGTTCGCGGCGGGATTTCTGTTCGGCACCGTGCGCGGCCTCTCGCATGAGGATTGCGGACGTCTCGGGGCGCTGGCCGCCGCCGAGGTGATCCAGCACATTGGCGCCCGCCCGCAAACCTCGCTGAAGGCGCTGGCGAAAGCGGCCGGACTGCCGGTCTGACCTCTCCGGACGTCGCCCGTTAACCCTGTCGCGCGCTTGAAGACAGGCCGCGGTCTCCCCACATAAGAAGCCGGCCTTCGCCGGGAACGAACATCGCATCCCGGCGTTGGGCCGTCTGATGCGATGCAGGCGAGAGTTGAGTTGTGTGCGTACCTGCGCTGTCGCGGGTTGGAAGGTTGAAATGAGCGCGATCTGGAGTGAGTGGAAGCGTTATCCGAAAGCGGCGCGTGGCGAGATGCTGGAAGCGCCGATCGGGCCGGGGGTTTTCGAAGTAAGGCACGCTTCGTCCGGTGCGCTGTTTGCTTTCGATGCCGTCGAGAACATCGCGGCGGCGCTGTCGTCGATCACCACGGGGCCGAAATCGTTCGCCTCGTGGTTCGGCAAGCGCGATCCGGTGACATTGCCGGATCTCGAATATCGCACTTACGCGACATCGACGCGCGAGGAGGCCAAGGTCGTTGCAGAGCGCATGATCGGACGCCGCGAAGCGTTCATGAGTCACGTCGCCTGACCGTCCGGCTTATCTGAAAAATCTGCCCTCATGCTTACCGGCGTAGCACGCCGATGGTGCGGCTGGCGAAGGACAGCCGCTCCGCCATCACCTGCATGAAGTAGGTCAGGAGTTTCTGGCCGAGCGCCGGATTGGACGCCAGGATGTCGTCCAGCGCGCTTGCGTGAAGCACATAGAGCGTGCTGCGCGTTTCGGCCTTGATCGTGGCGCTGCGCGGCTGCCGCGCGATCAGTCCCATTTCTCCGACAGTGGTGTAGCGGCCGAGGCTGCGGACGCGCGTCATGCGGCCGTTTCCGGTGTCGACCATGATGCCGACGCGGCCGTTCAGAATGAACAGCATCGAATCGGCGGGATCGCCCGCGCGGACGATAACGTCCGAACCCAGAACCTCCATCCGCTCGCAACGGCCTGCGAGGTCTTCCGCATCTTTTTCGTTGCCGAAAATGTTGGTGAACCAGTTCTGCAGGTCGCCCTCGTCCTGCTGCGGTCCGCGATGCTGCGAGATGATCTCGTTCTCGCACCATTCCAGCGCGTGATCGAGTTCCGGCATGATCTTGACGTCGTAGGACAGGAAATCGCTCGACCGCAGGATTTTCTCCGCCGCGCGCGGCAGGTTGACGAGCAGAAGCCGCACGCCCTTTTCGGTGGCGCTGCGCTTGATCTGGGCGAAGCTGTAAGCCGCCGAGGAATCGATGCCCGTCACCAGACGGAAGTCGAACACTAGATAGCGGCATTCCGGATGCCGCTCCAGCAATAGCTTGACGTGCTGATAGAGGCGGTTGGCCGAGCCGAAGAAGAGGTAGCTCTGCAGGCCGAGCCCGTGCAGCGCGCGCCCGTGAAGGTCCAGCAGCGCGAGTTCGTCGCGCGAGCGGTCGAGTGAACTGCGATACTCACCGCCGTTGAACGCGAACTTGATCGAGTTGATGCGCGAGGCGCTCAGCGCGAAGGTCGCGCAGCCGATCACCGTTCCGATCAGGACGCCGGCGACGAATCCCCACTGCACGATGATGACGATGATCGCCAGCAATGAAAGATATTCGACCACGCCGAGCCGTTGCCGCGACGCGACGATCCAGCGATTGAGCTGATCGGCGCCGAGATAGATCAGGAGGCCGCCGAGCACGAATTTCGGCATGTAGCCGAGCAGCGCCGGATCGGCGACCAGCATCAGTCCGGCGACGGCTGCGACGGTCATGCCGGGCAGGCGGCCCCGCGCGCCGGTGTTGAAGCTGAGCACCGAACGGCTGAGCGAGATGCATCCGGAATAGCCGCCGAACAGACCAGACAGGATATTGGCGAGGCCCGTGATGCTGAGTTCGCGTTCGAGATTGGCCTCGCGATGGGTCGCGACCTCAATGCCGGTGGTGTTGAATAGCGTGCTGATCGCGGTGACGAAGATCACGGCGACAAGGTTGCCGAGAAGACCGGGCAAAGCCTGCCAGGGAAATTGCTGGATATCATCGAGATGCCAGGGCTGGATCAGGCTGGCGCGCGGCGGGGAGCGGAATGTCCAGCCGAGTGCCTGCGCTTCCTGCGGCGATATGCCCGCGGCGTTGAAGATAAGATGCGCAATGATCACGCCGCCGATCAGGATCGCAGGCAGGGCGAGCGGATTGCGCGAGCGATGCCATGTCAGATAGATCGCGCAGGCCAGCGCGCAGCCCGCGAGCAATTGCTTGATCGTGGTCGCATTCGCAAACAGGCCGAGATTGGTGAAATGCAAATGGCGATCCGTGATGACGCGGATGCCGCCCAGTACGATCAGGCATGCGGTGGCGCCGAGAAAGCCGCCGATGACGGGATAGGGAACGTAGCGGATCGCGCGCCCGACCCGCGTCAGGCCGATGCCGCAAAGAACGAGGCCGGTGACGATCGTCGCGCCCGCCAGCGTCATCAGCACCGGTGCGAGCAGCGGCGCGGATGGGTTCGCCGCCACGATGTGCTCGACCAGCGACGCCGACAAGATTCCGGTCACCGCCGCGGTGGATGTTTCAGGCGCGCCGATAGCGAATGGAAACGAACTGCCGATGGCAATGACGATTGCGATGATCGCGGTGGCGGTGAATGTCGCCGCGATGCCATAGGGCAGATAGATCGCCAGCGGGCCGGAGAAAATCAGAACGGCGTAGGACAGACCGAACGAGACGGTCAGGACGCTGGGTGCGCCGGCCGACAGGATGTCTCGCAGCCAGACGGAGCTTTCATTGATGAAAAGACGCGACGAGCGTTGAATGGGTGGGCTAACCACGCAGCGATGTCCTGGCTGGAGTGAACTTTGGTCCTAGACCAACCGCGGTTCAGCGCAAGATGATTTTTATGACAGTCTGCGCAGGATGAGAGCTTCCGGCCTGACATTGATCGCGTAGAGCGTCACAGCAAAAGGCCGCGCTGGTATGGCGCGGCCTTTGTCAGTCCGGATGCCGGCGTGCTGCCTTGAATCAGCGCCCTTTGAACTTGGCCGGGCGCTTTTCAAGGAATGCGCCGACGCCTTCCTTGAAGTCTTCGGTCCGGCCCGCCACGCGCTGAAGCTGCTGTTCGAGGTCGAGCTGTTCCTCGAACGAATTGTTCTCGCTGTCCCAGTACAGGCGGCGGATCATCGCCAACGCCACGGTCGGACCGTTGGCGAGATCATGAGCCAGTTTCTTGGTTTCTTCTGCGAGCGCCGCGTCATCGAATATGCGATTGACCAGTCCCCATTCCAGCGCCTTCTCGGCGGGCAGGCGTTCGCCCAGCAGCGACAGTTCGACCGCGCGGGCCTTGCCGATCAGGCGCGGCAGGATCCATGTCGAGCCGCAATCCGGCACCAGGCCGATGCGGCGGAATGCCTGCAGGAAATAGGACGAGCGTGCGCACAGGATGATGTCGCCCATCAGCGCGAAGCTCATGCCGGCGCCCGCCGCCGGGCCGTTCACCGATGAGACGATCGGGCAATGCAGGTTGCGCAGGCGGCGCAGGAACGGATGGAAGGCCGTCTCCAGCGTTGAGCCCGCGCTTGGCCGCTTGCCGCTCTGGTCGTTGCGGCCCTGCAGGTTTGCGCCGGTGCAGAACGCCTTGCCCGCGCCGGTGATCACGAGGCAGCGAACCTCCTCGCGCTTCTCGTCGAGCGTGTCCATCGCTTCCATGAGGCCCGCGAGCATGTCGTGCGACACGGCGTTCATGACTTCCTGATGGTCGAGCACAAGGGTTGCGACCGGGCCGTCGAATTCGAGCCGGCAGTGTTTGAATTGCATGCGTTCCTCGCGTGATCTGTTCTGATTGAATGACGGCGATCCTGTCGATCGCTTCGCCGCGAACTATTCAGGAAACGGCGAGGCCTGTAAACGGCGCGCCGGATCGCCCGTGCGATATCGGACCAGCCATGCGCGGCGATTTCAATTTCGCATGGCGGAAGCGAGGCTCGCGCCTGTCGCGACGTGTTTGATTTCACGCCGCCAATTCGTCAATGTCGCGGCCAGCGAACGCGGCGCGGCTGCGCGGCACAGTTAAATCGGGAGAGATGGTGATGAGCATTTTCGATCTGAACGGCCGCGTGGCGGTGGTGACTGGCGGCAACGGCGGCATCGGTCTCGGCATCGTGCAGGCGCTGGGCGAAGCCGGTTGCGCGGTGTCGATTTGGGGCCGCAACGCCGAGAAGAACGCGAAGGCCGCCGCCACGATTTCCGCGAAAGGCGGCAAGGTCGACACCCGCGTGTGCGACGTCACCGATGTGGCGTCGGTGAAAGCCGCGATGGCCGCGACGCTGGACAAATTCGGGCGCGTCGATGGCTGTTTCGCCAATGCGGGCATTGGCGGCGGCGGACGGCATGCCTTCATCGACCGCACGCAGGAGGACTGGCGCCGGATGTTCTCCACCAATCTGGATGGTGTCTTTCATGTGTTTCAGGCGGCGGCGCGGCACATGACCGAGCGCGCGGAGAAGGGCGATGCATTCGGCCGTCTGGTCGCGACCTCGAGCATGGCGTCGCTGTTCGGCACCGCGCGCAACGAGCATTACGCGGCCACCAAGGCGGCGATCAACGCCATGATCCGCGCGCTGGCGGTGGAACTCGCGCGTTACGGCGTCACCGCGAATGCGATTCTTCCGGGCTGGATCAAGAGCGAGATGACCGAAGGCCTGATGGCCAATGACAAGTTCGTCGGCAATGTGATGCCGCGGATTCCGATGCGCCGCTTCGGCGAGCCGTCGGACTTCGGCGGCATCGCGGTCTATCTCATGAGCAAGGCATCGTCCTATCACACCGCCGACATGGTGCTGATCGACGGCGGCTACAGCGCGTTCTAATGAAGTTTCGCGGAGGTTGGATCTGCCTCATCGTCATTGCGAGCGAAGCGAAGCAATCCATTCTTAAAAAGCTGGATTGCTTCGTCGCAAGTGCTCCTCGCAATGACGGCTAACTAACTGTGTCTAGCTCGCTTCCGGCGTATCGGTGTGGCCGTATTTCTTGCGGAAAGTTTCGCCGTCTCCGAAATCGGCAAAGCCGATATAATGCTGATGTGACGAAATCGCCTTGCGGGCATGCTTGATTGGACACCAGTAACGTTCGGTGCGGGCGGTGATTTCGCCGGCATAGGCCATCAGGCCGTTGCCGTAGGAGCAATAGGCGCAATTAATTGCTTCGAGAATGTTCAGATAGGCGAGGTGGTAACGGTCGAAGATGAAGTAGTCGCTGCGTTTCACCCGCTCGATGCCGTAGACCGGAAAGCAGATCCATTGATAGATCGTGATCGTGATGTCGAGCAGCACGAACGGCACGATCATCGCGTAGATGACCGGCGCCGTGAGGATCGTCAGCAGCCGCGCATTGAAGATGTAGGTGAAAAGCCCGACGCGCAATTCGCGATGCGCGCGCAGGATTTCCTCCTCGAATACGGCGCGGGTGCCCTGCAGGGTGTAGCGCAATTTCGCGCGGCGGATGGCGAATTCGGCTTCAAGCTCGCCCTGAAGCAGTTTGATCTGCGCGAGCAGCCGATCGGTGTTTTCGCTCATTAAATCCAGCTCTTTTGAAAATGTGTTTGCTGCTCACTCCGGCAGCGGAATGAATTCATGCTCGCCGGGAACGTGGGCGAAGCGCCCGGCCTTCCAGTCGGCCTTGGCTTCCTCGATGCGCTCCTTGCTGGAGGAAACGAAATTCCACCAGATATGGCGCGGGCCTTCCAGCGCCGTGCCGCCGAGAAACATCATCCGCGCCGGGCGCGTCGCCTTCACCGTGATGCGATCGCCGGGACGGAAGATCAGAAGGCGCGGGCCTTCAAAGTGCTCGCCCGCGATTTCGATCTCGCCGTCGACCACATAGATCGCGCGTTCTTCGTGATCCGCATCAAGGGGAATGCGCATGCCTTCATCCAGCGCAACCTCGGTGTAGAACCACTCCGACACCATGTCGACGGGCGATTTCACGCCGAACGACGAGCCCGCGATGATGCGCGCCCTGAAGCCGGTGTCCTGCACGGTGGGCAGCGTGGTCGCCGCGAAGTGCTGGAACGACGGCGCGATCTCTTCCTTGCCGGCGGGCAGGGCGATCCAGCTCTGCAGGCCGAGCATCATCTGGCCGTTGGCGCGCTGGACGTCGGGTGTGCGTTCGGAATGCGCGATGCCGCGTCCAGCGGTCATCAGGTTCATGGCGCCGGGCTGGATTTCCTGAATGTTACCCTCGCTGT
This sequence comes from Afipia sp., assembly GCA_017308575.1. Classification (GTDB taxonomy): domain Bacteria; phylum Pseudomonadota; class Alphaproteobacteria; order Rhizobiales; family Xanthobacteraceae; genus Afipia. Next base: position 186,475 of record JAFKEQ010000001.1, on the reverse strand, counting down.
CTCGGTGCATGATGCTGCCGTCGAACAGGTAGGTCACGGTGGCAAGGCCGATATGCGGATGCGGCCGCACGTCCATGCCCTTGCCGGCGACGAACTGCACCGGACCGAAGTGATCGAAGAAGATGAAAGGGCCGACCATCTGCCGCTTGCCGTGCGGCAGCGCGCGGCGCACCGCAAAGCCGTCGCCGAGATCGCGGGTGCGCGGCACGATGATGAGATCGAGCGCATCGCAGCTTTCAGGATCGCCAAGGATCGGATCGTTCGAGGGCATCCAGCTCATGACGCGTCTCCTGCGGTTGTCGGTTTGTTTATGCGCTCACGGCGGTCTCTGCGGCAGAACGTGCCGGCAGCATCTTGCGAACCGCTGACGACGACGCAACCTGACCCTTCTCGGCATAGGCTTCGTGATTGGTCTCGATCTTGTCGAGCGCATAGAGGTAATTGACCATCAATCCGTAGGACTGCTGCATGCCCTTCTCGGAGCGGTCTCCGAGGAAATTCAGCCGCTCCAGCCGCGCGCCGTTGCCGAGATGGAAACGCGCGACCGGATCGACGGGCAGGCCGCGCGGCGTCTTCGCGTCAAGGAAGTAGGTGGCCGCGAGCGGCATCAGCACGTTTTTCACCTGTTCGGCCTTCGCCGCATCGTCGGCCCAGTCCGCCGTGTCGAGCAGGGCGAGCGCGGTGCGCGCGGATACATCGATAAACGGAGAATTCTCCGCGGCGCGCTCGCGATTGATCCAGGCCGCGAATCCGGGCACCGGCGACAGCGTCACGAACGTATGGACGTTCGGCAGCTCGCGCTTGATCTCCTCGACCACCTGCTTGATCAGGAAATTGCCGAAGGAAATGCCGGTCAGGCCGCGCTGGGTGTTGGAGATCGAGTAGAACACCGCGGTCGTGGCATCGGTTGCGGGAATCGGCGTGCGCGTCAGGTCCAGCAGCGGCGAGATTGCGCCGGGAATGTCGCGGGTCAGCGCCACTTCGACGAAGATCAATGGCTCGTCGACCAGTTGCGGATGAAAGAAGCCGTAGCAGCGCCGGTCTGATGGTGCGAGACGGCTGCGCAGATCGTCCCAGTTGGAAATGGCATGGACCTGCTCGTAGCGGATGATCTTTTCCAGGATGTTGGCGGGTGTGGTCCAGTCGATCCGTTGCAGCACGAGAAAGCCCCTGTTGAACCATGACGCGAACAGATGCACGAAATCACTGTCGACATGCTTGAGCGCCGGACTCTCTTTCAGATGCGAAAGCAGCGCTTCGCGCATCTTCACCAGCGCGGCGGTGCCGCCGGGCGCGAGATTGAGCCGCCGGATCAGCTCCTGCCGGCGCGGCTCGGCCGCCTTCAGCAACTGGCTGACGGCATCGGGCGACGTCCCCTTGGCGTGCACGGCCTTGAGCGCGGCGTCGAGTTCGTCCGCGTCCGGGCCGAACAGATCGGCAAGCGCATTGAGAAAGGCTAGCTGGTCGTCCTCGCTCGCGCCCTCGTAACCGGCGAGCAGCGAATTGGCGAGAGCGACGCCGGTGGCCTCGCCGCGCCGCGACAGCAGCGTTTCGCCGAGCGCGATCAGTTCGGCTTTCGAGACGGCATCCGAACCGTTCGACAGGCCGAGCAGGTTGCGCCCGCGCGTCGTCAGCGTGCTCAGGAGGTTGCCCAGAAAGGCGCGGTCAAGTCCCAGCGTTGCCATCGCGTCTGCTCGCTCCCGTGCGGTTCAGCCTGAACGGATGATACGCACGGAATGCGACCGATTCCAGACGGCGCATGCCCGACTTTCGTTCGGGAATGCCTGATGTGCAGGCGGTTTCAGCCGGTGCGGCTCAAAGCCGCGCGAGCGAGGTCACGCGGTCGATGCGGTCGAACGTGTCGAGGGAGAGGATCGCATCGGCGAAGCGGTCCGCGCGCTCATGCAGGACAGGGCGCGCGAGTTGCAGAAACTTCTGCTGCATGGCGACCGCATCGGGAAACGATGACGGCTCGCCGGAGGGATCGGGAATCAGCCGCTCCAACGTACCTTCGCCGCTTTCGATCGAGACGCGCGCGCCAAACGGATGGCTTTTGCCTTCCAGCCGCGCGTCCTGCACCACCTCGATCCGGTCCGCGATCGCCTCGATCGCCGGATCGCCGAGCCGCTTGTAATCGTCCCAGCCGAACGAGCCCTGATCGAGCGCCAGCGCGCCGGTGAAGAACATCGAGAACTGCCCGCCGACCACGGTGCGGGCGTGGCGCTTGGTTTCGGCGTCGCCTGTCAGCGTGATGCCGTTGCGATGCAGGCCGATCTCGACCCGCTTGATGGTTTCGGGTGTGAGATTGTGCTCGCGGCGCATGGCGATCAGCGCGTCGATGGCGGCGTGGGTGTAGCGGCAGCTCGGATAGGGCTTCACGCCGATGTTCATGGTCTCATAGATGCTGCCGAGACCGGCGGTGGCCTTGTCGGGCCGGGCGTTGTCGGTGTAGCCGACGAGCAGGCCGTGCTTGCCTTCGACGGATTCCGTCGCGCCGACGAAGCCTTCGCGGGCCAGCGACGCGGCGATGACGCCGTTCATCGCGGCGGCGCCGACCTGATAGCGCTTGTTCCATGCGCCGTTGACGAGGAACTGCAGCGAGCCTGCGGCCTGGCTTCCGGATACGCCGAAGGCGGCGACGATCTGATCGGCAGTGAGCTTGTAGAGCTTGGCCGCTGCCGCCGCCGCGCCATAGGTGCCTGCGGTGGCGGTGGGGTGAAAGCCGCGCGCATAATGCGAAGTCGGATCGAGCGCGTTGCCGAGGCGGCAGCACACTTCATATCCGGTGACAATGGCGGTCAGCACCTCGCGGCCGCTTGAGCCCAAAATTTCGCCGACCGCGAAAGCGGCGGGCACCACGGGCGCGCTTGGATGCAGCGAGGAGTCCGCGTGGGTGTCGTCGAAGTCGAGCGAGTGGCCGAGTGCGCCGTTGATCAGCGCCGCAATAGCGGGCGTGTAGGTCTTGGCGTCGCCGCACACCGTCGCCTCGCCCTTGCCGTCGAGGCCGAGGGTGGCGAGCATTCCCATCAGGGACGGAGTGGACTCCGCCTCGCCGCGTGCGCGCACGGCGCTGCCGAGGAAGTCGAGGGTCAGCGCCTTGGCGCGCTCCAGCACTTCGGCCGGGATGTCTTCATATTTGAGATTTGCGACATAAGCGGCCAGCATTGCGGTTTCATTCGCCATTGATGGTGTCGTCCGTCCCGGTTCGGCATTGATCGTTGCCGGCACTCTAGGATCACTGGCGCGGAAGTGCCAGTGCGCGGGCGCGCATGGCGCCATCCGCGAGAGGCAGGACGGGTCAGGCCTTACAAATCGGGTTTGGCTTTGCGGATGTAGGGCCAGAACGCGAGGATAATCACGACGATGGCTGCAATCACGGTCGCAACCAGAGTCTGGATGATGCCGAAGTTCAGGCTGTCGCGGGCGACGAACATGGCCGTAATGGGCGCGGCCAGAACCAGCAGCAGGCGAACGAGCAAGGACATGGGGGCCTCCGGTGCGTCCGCTTCTTGCGGATGAACGGATTCCATAGCGTCTCCATGTTCGCGGCCCCTTGATCCGGATCAAGCCGGGATGCGGCGTATGGTCTCTCTCGCCGGCGGTCGGTCAGGTTTTTGAGAGCGTCGATGCGGCAGCGAAGCCGAGCCGCCGCGTCAGCAGGCGGAAACGCAGCACCAGCGACATCGCATAGACGGCCGTGCCGGCCGACAGGCCGATCCAGACCCCGATGGCCTCAAGACCGCCGTGAAAGGCGAGGCCGTAAGCCACCGTGAAGCCGATCGCCCAATAGCTGACGGCGGCGAGCAGCAATGGAATGCGCGTATCGCTCAAGCCCCGCAGCGCGCCGGCGGCCACGGCCTGCACGCCGTCGGCAATGAAGAAGCTGGCGCCCACCAGCATCAGCGTGGCGGCGAGGTCGATGGCCGCGAGCCCCTGCCTGGTATCGCCGAAAAAGAATCCGGCGAGATCGAACCGCAGCAGGACGACCACAAGCGTCATCACGCCCATGAACGCAATCCCGAGCACGATCGCGGCAATGCCGGCGCGCCGGATCGCGACCGCATCGCTGCGTCCGACCGCATGGCCCACGCGCACGGTGGCGGCCATGCCGATACCGAACGGCACCATGAACAGGATGGCGGCGATCTGCAGCGCGATCTGATGCGCGGCCAGAGCGGTCGTACTGATGAGGCCCATCAGCAAGCCCGCGGCGGAGAACAGGCCATATTCGAGCAGAAAGGACATCGCGATCGGCCCGCCGATCACCACGAGCTGTCCCATCAGCGGCCAGTCGCTCCGCCAGAAGCGGCCGAGCACATGGAATTTCCGGAACGGGCGCTGGTACGTGGTGAACCACAGCGCCGCCGCGCACATGCCGATGCTCACCGTGGTGGTGGCGACGCCTGCGCCGAGCAGTTCGAGTTTCGGCAGGCCCCAGTGGCCATGGATCAGGCCGTAGCCGAGCACGGCGTTGGCCGGAATCGCGGCCAGCGTGATCCACAGGCCCGGCTCCGGTCGGTTCACCGCGCCCATGAAATTGCGGATCGCCATGAACCACAATGCGGGCGCGATGCCGGGCGTCAGTCCGAGCAGATAGCGCTGAGCGAGGCGCGCATTGTCCGGCGTCTGGCCGAGGGCGAGCAGGATCTGTTCGCCATAGAGCGGCAGCAGGCTGATCGGAATGCACAACAACAGCGCGGCCCACAGGCCGACCCGCAGCGAACGGCGGACCATGCGTGGTTGCCGCGCGCCGAGCGCCTGCGCCGCCAGCGGCGCGACCGCCGAGACCAGACCCATGCCGATGGTGAAGGCCACGAAGAACACGATGTGCGCCAGCGATGCCGCAGCGACCGCGTTATCGCCCAGCCTGCCGATCAGCGCGAGATCGGTGGTCATCATCGCGATCTGGCCGAGCTGCGTTAGCGCGATCGGCCATGCCAGCTTGAGCGTTTCTATGAATTCAGCCGCCAGAGGATTGCGCGGAATGACCGTCTGCGCGCGGGCCTCCGCCTTGTCGAGGAATGTCATGGTGCGGTCTTAGCACAAAGCGCCCGGCCAAATGATGACCGGCTTCATTCGTCATTGCGAGCCAACGGGTCGGCGCAAAGCGCTGCCCGATGACATGCTCCGCGAAGCAATCCATCTTGGGCTACCGGCATGGATTGCTTTGTCGCAAATGCTCCTCGCAATGACGAGGCCGGTATCACCCGGGATGTGGCGTTACACGTCCACGTTGGCGTCGAGCGAATTATCCTGAATGAATTCGCGGCGGGGTTCGACGATGTCGCCCATCAGCTTGGTGAAGATGTCGTCGGCCGCATCGACCTCCTTGACCTTCACCTGCAGGAGCGAGCGCGCATTGACGTCGAGCGTCGTCTCCCACAGTTGCTGCGGGTTCATTTCGCCGAGGCCTTTATAGCGCTGATAGGCGACGCCCTTGCGCCCGGCTTCGGTCACCGCCTCGAACAGGCTGACGGGGCCGTGAATCGGCGTTTCAAGGTCCTTGCGGCGAAGCACGGCGCTGCGCGGATAGGCGTCCTGCAGCCGCGGCGCATATTCGTCGAGCTTGCGCGCCTCGGCGGAGCCGAGCAGCGCGTCGTCGATGATGGCGACATCCTTCACGCCGCGCACGGTGCGCTCGAAGAAGTAGCCTTCGCCCTCGGTGAACTTGCCGACCCAGCCGCGCTCCACTTCGTCGGCCAGCGCGTCGAGACGCTTGGCGATATAGTCGGCGGCCTGATTGGCGGCTTCGATGTCGCCGACCACGCTCGGGCTCAGCACGCCCGCGATCGCGGCCTGTTCGACCACGGCGCGGTTGTAACGGCTGTGCAGGCTGTTGAGGACGCCGCGGATCACGCGCGCGTCGTCCACCAGCGTCTGCAGGTCGCGGCCGCGGCGCTCCTCACCGGTGGCGAGCCTGAGCGTGCAGTCGTCGAGGCCGGTCTCGATCAGGTAATCCTCCATCGCGCGCTCGTCCTTGAGGTACTGCTCGGACTTGCCGCGCGTCACCTTGAACAGCGGAGGCTGCGCGATATAGAGGAAGCCGCCTTCGATCAGTGTCGGCATCTGGCGGAAGAAGAACGTCAGCAGCAGCGTGCGGATATGCGCGCCGTCGACGTCGGCGTCCGTCATGATGATGATCTTGTGGTAGCGCAGCTTCGACAGGTCGAAGTCGTCGCGGCCGATACCGGTGCCGAGCGCGGTGATCAGCGTGCCGACCTGCTCCGATGACAGCATCTTGTCGAAACGCGCGCGCTCGACGTTGAGGATCTTGCCGCGCAGCGGCAGCACAGCCTGGAATTCGCGGTTGCGGCCCTGCTTGGCGGAGCCGCCTGCGGAGTCACCCTCGACGATGAACAGTTCGGACTTCGCCGGATCGCGCTCCTGACAGTCGGCAAGCTTGCCGGGCAGCGAGGCGACGTCCAGCGCGCCCTTGCGACGGGTGAGATCGCGGGCCTTGCGCGCCGCTTCGCGCGCCGACGCCGCTTCGATCACCTTGCCGACGATGGCTTTCGCTTCGGTCGGATGTTCCTCGAACCATGCAGAGAGCGCGGCGTTCAGCACGTTCTCGACTACCGGGCGGACTTCGGAGGAAACGAGTTTGTCCTTGGTCTGCGAGGAGAACTTCGGATCGGGCACCTTCACCGACAGAACGGCGGTGAGGCCTTCGCGGCAGTCGTCGCCGGTCAGCGCGATCTTTTCCTTTTTCGCCATGGCGTCGGCATAGCTCGTCACCTGACGCGTCAGCGCGCCGCGGAAGCCGGCCAGATGGGTGCCGCCGTCACGCTGCGGAATGTTGTTGGTGAAGCACAGTACGTTCTCGTGGTAGCTGTCGTTCCACCACATGGCGACCTCGACGCCGATGCCGTTCTGCTCCGAGCGCATCACGATGGGCGAGGGCACCATCGCCTTCTTGTTGCGGTCGAGATATTTGACGAATTCCTCGACACCGCCCTCGTAGAACAGCTCGACGCGGTGCTCCACCGCGTGCCGCATGTCGGACAGCGTGATGTTGACGCCGGAATTGAGGAACGCCAGTTCGCGCAGGCGATGTTCCAGTGTCGCGAAATCGTAGTCGATGTTCTTGAAGGTTTCGACCGAGGCATGGAAGGTCACTTCCGTGCCGCGCTTGCCATTGGCGTCGCCGACAACCTTGAGCGGCGCGACGGAATCGCCATGGGCGAATTCGACATAATGCTCCTTGCCGTCGCGCCAGACGCGCAATTCCAGCTTGCTTGACAGCGCGTTGACGACGGAAACGCCGACGCCGTGCAGACCGCCGGAGACCTTGTAGGAATTCTGGTCGAATTTTCCGCCGGCATGGAGTTGGGTCATGATGACCTCGGCCGCCGAGATGCCTTCGCCCTGGTGAATTCCGACGGGAATGCCGCGGCCATCGTCGCGCACGGTGACGGAATTGTCGGCGTTGAGGATCACCTCGACGCGCGTAGCATGGCCCGCCAGCGCTTCGTCGATCGCGTTGTCGACGACTTCGTAAACCATGTGATGCAGGCCGGAGCCGTCATCGGTGTCGCCGATATACATGCCCGGCCGCTTGCGAACGGCGTCGAGGCCCTTCAGCACCCGGATGGATTCCGCGCCGTATTCCGCACCCGGATTGGCGACAGGTTCGGCGCTGGTTTGCCGGGCTGGTTCGGTCATGAGTTGCCTTCAGAAATTGGGCGCGAGCGGCTCGAATCGGGTCGCAGAAAATGCGCCCCTGAAAGCCGATTTGTGCCACGAAAACAGCAATGCGCCTAGGGCAAAGTGATGTTCCCCAAGCTGTTGAATAAATGGGCATTTTTGGCTGTTTTTCAAGGCTTGGAATCGGCGTTTTCGAGGCTGTCGAAAAGGCTGATTCGGCGCGCTCTCGAGACAGGATTTTGGGTGGCTCTTTTCGTCATTGCGAGGAGCCCTTGCGACGAAGCAATCCAGCCTTTGGTTGCGTGAAAAATGGATTGCTTCGCTTCGCTCGCAATGACGAAGGAGATACCTTGTCGCGATCTCACCTCGGCCGGGTCACGGCCCCGGCGTCGACATTGAAGACATCCGCATGGGCGCCGATGTCGGCAAAGGCCGCAGGGTCCGCGCCGGTCATCCAGACCTGCGCGCCGAGCCTCGCCAGTTCATCGAACAGCGCGCGGCGGCGATCCGGATCGAGATGCGCGACAATTTCATCGAGCAGCAGCAGCGGCGTGATGCCGGTCATCTCTGCCACGAGAGTGGCGTGCGCGAGCACGAGGCCGATCAGCAGCGCCTTCTGTTCGCCGGTGGAGGCATCGCGCGCGGGCATGTTTTTCGGCGCGTAGATTACCTGAAGGTCGGTGAGATGCGGTCCGTTCAGCGTGCGTCCGGCCGCGGCGTCCTTGGCGCGGCTGTCGCGCAGCATGTCGCGGTAGCGGTCCTCGACGGCGGTGGCCGTTTCGGTGAGCAGCGCGTTTTCCATCCAGCCGTCGAGGGCGATCAGTGCGGACGGAAACGCGGACTGGCTGCCGCGCGTGGCCAGCCTCGCGCTCAGCCGCTGCAACGTCTGGCCGCGCTGGGCGGCAACGGCGACGGCGAGTTCCGCAGTCTCGCGTTCGATGGCGTCGCACCAGTGCGCATCGAAATTGCGGTCTTCCAGCAGGCGGTTGCGCGAGCGCAGTGCGCGGTCGAGCGCGGAGACGCGGCTGGAATGCTCAGAGTCGATGGCCAGCACGAGGCGGTCGAAAAACCTGCGGCGCTCGGAGGCCGCGCCCATGAACAGGCTGTCCATCGCAGGCGTCAGCCACACCATGCGCAAATGATCGCCGAACGCTGCGGCGGATGTCACCGGCTCGCGATCGATGCGCACGCGCCGCGCCGAGGATGTTCCATCTGCGCGGGGCGCATCGATGCCGGTGCCGAGGGTGGCGAGCCCGTAAGCACCCTCCACTTCGGCGGAAATCGCCCAGGAGCCGTCGCCCTGAATGTCGGCGACGTCGTCCAGCGTGGCGCGGCGCAGGCCGCGTCCCGGCGAGAGAAACGAGATCGCTTCCAGACAGTTGGTTTTGCCCGCGCCATTGGCGCCGACCAGCGCGATGAGGTCGCCGCGCGTCTCCACGCTCGCCGCACGGTAATTGCGGAAATGCGTCAGCGACAGGCGCAGAATGCGGGAGACGGTCATGATGAGCCGTCTTCTACAGCAGAATGCGGGCGCTTACACCCGCATCGGCATCAGGACGTAGAGCGCGCCCTTGGCGTCCTTGTCCTGCACCAGCGTCGGCGAGCCGGGATCGGCCAGCCGCAGCACCGCGACTTCGCCCTCGATCTGCGCGGCGATGTCGAGCAGGTAGCGCGAGTTGAAGCCGATATCGAGCGGGTCGGACGCGTACTCGACTTCCAGTTCTTCTGTCGCGCTGCCGGAATCCGGGTTGGTCACCGATAGCACCAGCTTCCCGGCGGACAGCGCCAGCTTCACCGCGCGGCCGCGCTCGGAGGAAATCGTCGAGACGCGGTCCACCGCGTCCTCGAAATCCTTCTTGTCGATCACGAGTTCCTTGTCGTTGTTCTGCGGAATGACGCGGCCATAGTCCGGGAACGTGCCGTCGATCAGCTTCGAGGTCAGCACCACGTCACCGATGGTGAAACGGATCTTGCCCTGCGACAGTTCGATCTTGAGTTCGGCCTCAGTGTCCTCGATCAGGCGCTGCACTTCGCCCACGGTCTTGCGCGGCACGATCACGCCCGGCATGCCTTCGGCGCTCTTGGGCAACGGCAGATCGACCTGCGCGAGGCGATGGCCGTCGGTGGCGACCGCGCGCAGTGTGCCGTCCTTGGCGGTCCCCGCCGCATGCAGATAGATACCGTTGAGATAGTAGCGCGTTTCTTCCGTCGAGATCGCGAACTGGGTACGGTCGATCAGCCGCTTCATGTCGGCGGCGCCGAGCGTGAAGGAATGGGTCATGTCGCCGGCGGCGAGATCGGGGAAATCGCTTTCCGGCAGGGTCTGCAGCGTGAAGCGCGAGCGCCCGGCGCGGATTGCCAGCACGGAGCGGTCGCCGTCGCCCTCCAGCACGATCTGCGAGCCGTCCGGCAGCTTGCGCACGATGTCATAGAACATGTGCGCGGGCACGGTGGTGGAGCCGCCGGTGGCGGTTTCGGCGGCGAGCGTTTCGGTGACTTCGAGATCGAGGTCGGTGGCTTTCAGGCTGAGGCGCGACTTGTCGGCGCGGATCAGCACGTTGCCGAGGATCGGAATCGTATTCCGCCGTTCGACCACGCGGTGAACGTGGCTCAGCGATTTCAGGAGTTGCGCGCGCTCGACGGTAACCTTCATGACAATTCCGCCTGATCCCAAGTCCATAGCGTGATTGGAAGTGCCGGGCGGCCGGACAGCGCACCGCGGCGATTGGACCCGCGGGCCGGAAAAACCAGATTTCGCCGCACCCCACGGGGGCCGTAAGGTGGCGCGAATGCGCGCGGAGCGCAAGGGTGCTGGCGGCCTCATGGCCGCTTTCCACCTTTGTTATCTCAGCGTTATCTCAGGCCGCGCCGGGAACGGGCTGCTTATTCCTGAAGCTGGCGCTTGAGGAGTTCGACCTCATCGGACAGCGAGAGGTCCTTGGCCACTAGGGATTCGATCTTGCGCACGGCATGAAGCACGGTGGTGTGGTCGCGGCCGCCGAACCGCCGGCCGATTTCCGGCAGCGAGCGCAGGGTCAGCGTCTTGGCGAGATACATCGCGACCTGGCGCGGGCGGACCACGTTCGCCGTGCGACGGGAGGACAAGAGGTCGGAGCGGCTGACATTGTACTGCCGGGCGACCACACGCTGGATCTCCTCGATCTTGACCCGCTTCGGCTCCATCGGGCGCACCAGATCGCGCACTTCGCGCTCGGCCATTTCCAGCGTGACCGGCGTGGCGTTCAGTTTGGAGTGGGCCAGCAGGCGGTTGATCGCGCCCTCGAGGTCGCGGCCATTATGGGTGATGGTCTTGGCGAGATAGTCCAGCACCGGCATCGGCACGTCGAAGGTGGCGTGATGCGTTTTCGCGGCGGAGACGCGCGATTTGAGAATTTCGAGACGCAGTTCTTCGCCGAGCGATCCCATCTCGACCACAAGGCCGCCGGCGAGACGCGAGCGGACGCGATCATCGAGGCTTTCGAGGTCGGACGGCGGACGGTCGGCGGCGATCACCACCTGACGGCCGGCGTCGATCAGCGCGTTCAGCGTGTGACAGAATTCGGACTGGGTGGATTTGCCCTGCAGGAACTGCAGGTCGTCGATCACCAGCACGTCGATGCCGCGGAGCGCTTCCTTGAACGCCAGCGCGGTCTGCGATTTCAGCGCCGCGACGAAGCCGTACATGAATTTCTCGGCCGTCAGATACAGCACCTTGCGCTCGGGGTTGGAATTGCCGGCCCAGGTCACCGCCTGCAGCAGATGGGTTTTGCCGAGGCCCACACCGGCGTGGATGTAAAGCGGATTGAACATCACGCTGTCGCCGCGGCGGCCTTCGGCCACCTGACGCGCGGCGGCGTGGGCGAGGGTGTTGGAGCGGCCCATCACGAAGGTCGCGAAGGTCAGGCGCGGATCGAGCGGCGAGCCGCCGAGCGCGTCATGGCTTGCGGACACCGGCGCGGTCGCGGTGTTGCGAACTTCCGCGGGCGGGCGGGCGGCGCTGAGGTCGGGGCGGCGCTCGACCTGCGGGCCCTTCACGGCCGGCGCGGCGACGCGCATCGCGGTGCGCACCGACAGCTCCACGCGCTTGACGCCGGGGGCTTCGGCCTGCCAGCAGGCCAGCACGCGATCGACATAGTGGCTTTGAATCCAGCTCTTCAGGAACTTGGTCGGCACCGTCATGTAGACGCAGTCGTCCTGAATGCGCTCCAGATCCATGCGCGCAAACCAGCTCGAATAGACATCTTCACCCGCGTTGCTGCGCAGACGGTCCTTGAAACGCGCCCACTGGTCGCGCTCCGCGTCTGCAAGTTCGATGGCCGGCTGGATGGACTGTGTCGAGATGGTCATTTGCGCTCTGATCTTCTGATTTGTGTTCTGCTCGGCGATACGATCGCCACGACATGACTTGGCCGCCTGCGGCCGTTGCGTTGTCCGTCATCCGCCGATGCTTCGCCATTCGGCGTTCATCGCCGTTTGGCATCGCTGGTTCGGGAGAAGGAGAACGCGCCGGGCGCTAGGGCCGACTGGCGTGGAGAGGAGGGCCGCAGGACGCGGCGGATACGTCCAGGGACATCGTGCCGATGAAAAGGAATTCCACGATGCCGCTTTGTCGTTTCCGATTGCTGGACATAGAAATCACCCCTCCCGCCGCGGAGATGCCGCGGCAAGTCATCATCACGTTAAAACTGTTCAAGTTTCGCTCGCGTCGCCCGGTCAGATGATCCGGCTTTCACGCAGCGTTAGTCGCCCCGTCTCACTTCCTCACCCGGCTTTCCAGAACTGACGAACGGTCCATCTGCGGCCTCTCGCTTTTGGCGTAACATCGGAAAGGTCCGATCACGCCCCGGAGAAATCTTCGCACAGAACAACGTTCCCACAACTCACGTGAGTTCGACCGAACCATCGCTTGGAAAGCATCGCTAGCTTGCAAACCCGTAACTGATTGCATGCCCGCCAAGGTACTCAAATCGCGCTGATCAGAAGAACCTTGGGCGCCGCGACAGAATTAGAAATACACGACGGGACACGCCTCGCAATGAAATTGATTCCAGAACGCGCGCTTGAAATTCGACTCGCATGCGATGTGAAACCGCGCGCGCTTGATGACAAAACAGCAAGGTTTTGAATCTGTGCGGAGATTCGAAAAGTCGGACAACTGTCACAAAGCTTCGGAGCGCCCGAATAGTCTTCATAAATTATTTAAGATTCGTCTGGCGGCGAGCGCGTTTTCCAACTGGTGCGTGATGCTATGCCGATAAGGTCTTCGTGACTCGTGGATTTTTGTGATCGGCGGAGGAGGGTAACCCTTCGCGTCGCATCGGCATGAGTGCGGCGAGGCCCTTGCATTTTTCAAACTCGCATGGGTGCAGGTTCTTGCGTGCATGCGGCGATGGTTTTGCCGGCGCTGTTTGCCCGAAGCTGCCGTCGCCGGTGCGATGATCGTGCTGCTGTTTGCAGGAGCAAAAGAAAAAGCCCGGCATTTGCCGGGCTTTCGCGAGTTGGTTTTTTCAGGAACGCTTCGCTCGATCAGACGCTTGCTTGCGATGACCTGAGCAATACTCGCGGCTTACTTGGCGAGCTTTGCGATCTGGTGCGTCAGGCGCGACACCTTACGGCTCGCGTTGTTGCGGTGAATGATGTTGCGCTGCGCTGCCTGCATCAGGTCCGGCTCGGCGAGCTTCATCGCTTCGAGCGCGGCGTTGCGATCGCCATTCTTGATCGCTTCCTCGACGCGGCGAACCGATCCGCGCATCTGGGTACGGCGCGACTTGTTGATCAGGGTGCGGCGGGCGATCTTGCGCGTCGCTTTCTTGGCAGAGGTCGTGTTGGCCATGGTCTCTCGGTTTCTCTCGGTCGGTCAGGCTGCGACTGCGATCCTGCGTCGCCGGGCTGATCGATATCGACCGTTCGGCCGATGCTGGGTGAAAATCGTGTTGTCTGAAATGTTCTTAGCTGAGGACATGTCTAGCAGAACATGCTCTTAAAGAACATCGGCGGCAGGATTGCGCCCGCCGCCAGTTGCGGGTTCTTATAGGGATAACGGCCCGGACCGTCAACGTTTTCCGGGGCCGTTTTGGGGCTTCGAGACGGGTTCGGGGGCCTTCCGGGACCGGCGAGGCGGCTACATAAGCCGCTGAAATACAAGGGGTGAGGGATGATCCGCGGGTTTTTTCGTCTGATCGGGCTGTTTCTGCTGGTCATCGGCTTCCTGTCGCTGGTCTATGACGGGGCCCGGACCATTGCCGACCAGACGCTCCGGATCACCCGGCTGGGCGAGCTTTGGAACGACATCAACCAGGCCAGCCAGCAGTCCTTTCAGGCCATGGTGGAGGGCGTTTCGCCGCTGCTCTGGAACAGCGTGATGAAGCTGCTGCTCAACCAGCCGGCCTGGGCGGTGATGGGGATTCTGGGCATCCTGATGATGCTGGTGTTCCGGCCGTCCAAGCCGCTGATCGGCTATTCGCGGAACTAGGCGCGCTGCCGGACATATGATGTCCGGTCTGGATGTAACGTCCTGCTGCCTGCTGCGTAGAGACATATATAGAGTGCAGCGAACTGAAGGAGGAAGTCATGTTCTTCTCCCGCAAATCCCTCGACTTGCCGAGCGCCGCCGAGGCGCTGCCGGGCCGCGCGGCCGAACTGCCGACGGCGCGCACGCATTTCGTCAATGGCCACACGCTGAAGGGGCCTTATCCCGCCGGTTTGGAAACCGCGATCTTCGGGCTCGGATGTTTCTGGGGCGCCGAGCGCAAGTTCTGGGAAATGGACGGGGTCTATGTCACGGCGGTTGGCTATGCCGGCGGCGTGACGCCTAATCCGACCTATGAAGAAACCTGCTCGGGACGCACCGGCCACACTGAAGCGGTGCTGGTGGTGTTCGATCCGGCGAAGGTGTCCTACGAGGCGTTGCTCAAGACCTTCTGGGAAAGCCACGATCCAACCCAGGGCATGCGTCAGGGCAATGACATCGGCACGCAGTATCGTTCGGCGATCTACACCACCAGCGATGCGCAGATGAAAGCGGCGCTGGCTTCGAAGGACGCCTACAACAAGGCGCTCAATGCCAAGCGCTACGGCTCGATCACCACGGAGATCGCGCCGGCTGGTCCGTTCTATTTCGCAGAGGACTATCACCAGCAGTATCTGGCGAAGAATCCGGGCGGGTATTGCGGCCTCGGCGGTACCGGCGTCTCGTGCCCGATCGGCGTGGGCGTCAGCGCCTAACGCTTACCCTTTATTAACCATAAATGCCGCAAACCGGGCCTGTCCCTCATGTGAGGGCGGGCCCGGAGCGTTTTTATGCGTGCGTCGCGACTGCCGCTGATTGCCGTCGTCCTGTTTGCGCTGGCGGTGTCCGGCTGCATGCGGACGACCGCGCCGGTGACGACAGGCTATGCGCCGGTCAACGAGCCGTACCGGCTCGATGCCGGCGACAAGCTGCGCGTCGTGGTCTACGGGCAGGACGGCCTCACTAACACCTATGCGGTCGGCGCGAGCGGCGCGATCACGATGCCGCTGATCGGCGCGGTGCCTGCGCGCGGGTTGACGCCTGCCGAACTCGCCGCCGCCATCACCGCGCGGCTGAAGAAGGGCTATCTGCGCGAGCCCTATGTGGCCGCGGAGGTCGAGAGCTATCGTCCCTTCTTCATTCTCGGCGAAGTGACCGCGCCTGGACAGTATCCGTTCGTTCCCAACATGACGGCGGAAACGGCGGTGGCAATTGCCGGAGGCTTTACGCCGCGCGCCGAGCGCAGCAGCATCAAGCTGACCCGCGTGGGTGAAGGCGGCGCCGCGCAGGCCGTGGTGCCGCCCGGCACCTTCCTCAAGCCGGGTGACACGATTGTCGTCACCGAGCGGTGGTTCTGAAGTTCGATCTCACCGCATGTCTTCCCGGCCTTCGCCGGGAAGACCAGATCATTATTTCAAATGCGCTGCGAAGAACGCGAGGCTGCGCTGCCACGCCAGATCCGAGCTTGCCTTGTCATAGCTGGCGCGCTCGTCGCAGCCGAATCCGTGCTGCGCGCCGGGATAGGTGAACACTTCGATCTCGGGTCGCTTCGCCTTGATGGTCTCGACGTCGCTCAGCGGAATGCCGCTGTCCTTCTCGCCGAAGTGAAGCTGCGTCGGTGCCGTCGGCTTGTCGTCGGCGAAGCGCACGATGGCGCCGCCGTAGTAACCGATGGCGGCGCTTAATCCCGACAGCTTGTTTGCCGCCGCATAGGCGACGCTGCCGCCGAGACAAAAGCCGATGATGCCGACAGGACCCACGTCCTTCACCGCGTCGATCGCAGCCTGTGTGTCGCGCAGCATCGCAGGCCAGTCCGGCGACGCCACGAATTTGCGCGCCACCGCTACTTCCTCGGGCGAATAGCCGGACTGGAAGTCCGGTTCGATGCGATCGAAGATCGCGGGCGCGATGGCGACATAGCCTTCCTTCGCCAGGCGGTCGCACACATTGCGGATGTGGGAATTCACGCCGAAGATTTCCTGGATCACCACGATCGCGCCTTTCGGCGCGGCGGCGGGATCGGCGCGATAGCCACCCAGCTTGAAACCATCGGAAGCGGTCAATGTCACGGTCTGTCCCATCAGGACTTTCCTTTCATGTGAGTTTGAACGGGAGGATGGCCGCGTGGATGCTATTGCCACATCCAGTTGCGGCTCCAGTCGGCCTTCCAGCCGGTGAGGCGTCCGCCGCGGAATTGCAGATAGAGCGGATCGTCACGGAACGACCAGCGGCTGCCGCCGACATTGCGGATCACGAGGTAAATCTCATGGCCCCGTCTGCCGCTCACATAGGTCAGCGGCTGGCCAAGCGCCATGGCCGCGTCATCCGCGCTCATGCCGAACACCAGCGGTGTGTGATTGGACAGCGTGGTGGTGAACGGCGAGGGCGGCAGCGCCTGCTCCGCGCGCACAGGGCTATGCGCAACGGCGAGGGCGACAAGGGCGGCGAACGTAAGTAGTTTCATGGCCAAATACTTGTTGGATTTGCCGTTCAAGGCAAGCCGCCAGCCGGACAAAAGCCGCCGGGGAGGATCAACTTTTTGTCGACATTGCGAATAGGCGCGGGATCGGCGTGGTGGGGCGACCGCATCGGGCCGGCGAAACTCAACGCCGAGCGGGGCGATCTGGACTATCTCTGCTTCGAGACCATGGCGGAAGCGACGGTGTCCGCCGCGCAGGTACGCAAGCGCCGCGATCCATCGTTCCCGGGATATGACACTTACCTCCACGACCGCATGAATGCGGTGCTGCCGGGCTGCCTGAAGCGCGGCACGAAGATCATCTCCAATCAGGGCTGGATCAATCCGGACGGCGCGGCACGGCGGATCGCCGAACTGCTGCGCGCGCATGGGGCCAAAGGAAAAAAGGTCGCGGCGGTTTCTGGCAGTCTCATCACGGATCAGATCGCGCGGCTCGACGGCATTATTCTGGAAAACGGCGCGCCAGTGTCGTCCATCGCGTCCGATGTCATTTCCGCCGAAGCCTATCTCGGCGCCGAGCCGATCGTCGAAGCCTTGCAGGGCGGCGCGGACATTGTCGTCACCGGACGTGTCGCCGATCCATCGCTGTTCCTCGCGCCGATGATGCATGAATTCGGCTGGCGCGCGGATGATTTTGCGAAGCTCGGCGCGGGCAGCGGGCTCGGTCATCTGCTCGAATGCGGCGCGCAGGTCACCGGCGGCTATTTCGCCGATCCCGGCTTCAAGGATGTGCCGAATCCCTGGGACTTGGCTTTTCCCATCGCGGAGGTGGAGAGCGACGGCAGCGCGGTCATTGCGAAAGTCGTGGGCACCGGCGGCGCGATCAATGCCATGACCGTGAAAGAGCAGATGCTCTACGAGGTGCACGATCCGGCCAATTACATCACGCCGGATGTGGTGGTGGATTTCACCACGGCAGCGATCGAGGAAGCCGGGCCGGATCGCATGCGCGTCAGTGCAATCTCGGGAAAGCCGCGCACGCCTACCTTGAAAGTCTCGATGGGCTGCATGGAAGGCTTCATCGGCGAGGACATGTTCTTCTATGCCGGACCCGGCGCGCTGCGCCGCGCGAAACTGGCCAAACAAATTCTCGAGGAACGCTTCCGCATCGTGAATCTCAAGGCCGATGACCTGCGGATCGATTTTCTCGGCCTCAATGCGATTCACGGCGAGGCCACGCCATCGGACGCGCCGGAGCCCTATGAAGTCGCAGTGCGTGTCGCGGCCCGATGCAAGACCCGCGAGGAAGCGATGAAGGTCGGCCGCGAGATTGACGGCATGGCGGTGTCGGGTGTGGCCATGACCGGCAAGCGCGTGCCGCATCAGGATCGCACGCGCGAGATCATCGGCGTGTGGTCCACCCTCGTGCCGCGCGAACAGGTGCCGCACGCCATCTCCTGGTACGAGAGCTGAGCATGCAGGGAAAATTGAAGGTCAAGCTTGAGCGCGTGGCGCATGTGCGCTCCGGCGACAAGGGCAACACCTCGAACATCGCGGTCATTGCCTATCACGACGAGTTCTATCCGCTGCTGAAAGAGCAATTGACGGCCGCGCGTTTCAAGGCTTTTTATCGCGACGCGATCAAGGGCGAGGTGACGCGCCATGCCGCGGATAATCTCGCGGCGCTGAACTTTGTCGCGGAAGGCGCGCTTGGCGGCGGCGTCTCGCGAAGTCTTAGCCTTGATAACTATGGTAAGGCGCTGTCGGCAGCGATTCTCGGTTTCGAGGTCGAGGTGCCGGAGCAATACGGCAATCTTCTGCGCGGCGCATAAGGTTCAGCCTGCATCGTAATCATGAGGGGCCTGACATGGCACTGTCGGGCTTTGAGGCAACCGGGATTTGGAATGACTTCTGCGATCGAGACACCCCGCATCCGCACCGTGATCAACCTTGGGATGCTGCTGCTGCTGGCGACGCTATGGGCGTCGGCCTTTATTCTGATCAAGATCGCAGTCGTGGAAGTCCCGCCGCTGACGCTGATTGCGTCGCGCACGTTGATTGCCAGCATTATCCTGCTGGGCGTCATGGCCTTCCGCGGAATCAAGCTTCCGCGCGATCCCGATGTCTGGCGGCGCTTCATGATCCAGGCCAGCCTGAACAGCGTGGTTCCGTTCGCCCTGATCGCCTGGGCGGAAAGCCATGTCGATGCGGGGCTGGCGGTCATTCTCGGTTCGAATGCGCCGATCTTTGCCGTGCTGCTGGCATTGCTGTTCGTTCGTCACGAAAGCCCGACCTTGCGTCAGGGCATAGGCATCATGATCGGCCTTGCGGGAATCTGCCTTGTGATCGGCGTCAACGCACTGGGCGGACTCGGTAAGGATGTGGTGGCGCAGCTCGCGCTGGTGCTGGCCACGGTGGCGTTCGGCGCGGCGGTACTGTTCGGGCGCAACTTCAACGGTCTCGATTCCATCGTGCCGGCGGCGGGCTCGTTGCTTTGCGGCGCGTGCGTGCTGGTGCCGACCAGTCTGATTGTCGATCATCCATGGACGCTGACGCCGTCGACAAACACCATCATTGCGTTGCTGGTGCTTGCCGTTTTCTCCACCGCGGGCGCCTTCGTGATCTATTTCCATCTGATCCGGACGCTCGGTCCGGTCGGGACCACCGCGCAGGCGTATCTGCGCGTGCCGATCGGCGTTCTGCTCAGCGTGGTATTTCTCGGCGAGACGGTGTCGCCCACGGTGGGCGTCGGACTGGTCTGCGTGGTGGCCGGGATCGCCCTGATGACCATTCAGCGCCGCGCGCCGGCGGCGGCAAGGCCCTGACCAAAGCATCCTGCCTGCGTGCAGGTGCGGCAATGGCGTTCCACATCGTGATTGACCGGCCGCGGTGATGCCCGCAGTCTGCCGGGATGAACGCAAAGCAGACTAGGCCGGAGCGGCTGCGCGAAAATCTGGAAAAGGCATTGCTGCCGATCCTGATCTTCGCGCCTCTGGTCACGTTGCTGTGCTGGGCGGCTGCGTGGATTTTCCGCGATGAGTTTATCTTCAAGGCGACGCTGATCGGCCTCGGCTGCTTCACCATTGTGATCGGCGCGGTGTCCTGCCTGCTGGTGCTGTTGAAGCGAATCGATCGCAACTAAAAGAGACGTGACGGAGGCTGTTGCGCGCGGCCGCGCGCGATGACTCTCCGGCTGTTCACCGCCTGCGCCTGTTAAGCTCAATTTTCCTTTAACGCGCGCGGGACGGGCGCGCGGGTCCGGCCATATTCCAAGGAATTACGCGCAACTTGCGTTCATGTTGAGCTGCAACCGCAGGGGTTGCGGATTGGGACTCAATCTTAACTGTGTCACTTTACTTAAATGCAATCCCCGGGCGCGTATGGAAGAGAACAGCGGGTTTAATCGCTCAAAGAAGAATACTTAGATGATATTCCGGTACACCCGTCCCCTTCATGCCATTCGGCACAGGATCAGGCTTTTGCGTGCGGCGCATCTGACGGACAGCAATGGTCACAGCCTGCGACGCAAGCTTTTGATCGGGACCGGAATCGCCCTTGTCTGCACCGCCGTTCTTGCAGCCGGCGTCATCATGCGGTCCGTCGAGGACTATCATCGCGCCAATCAGAACCTGCGTGGACTGGAGAGCTATCGGCTCATCCTTCTCGCCGCGAATTTGCTTTCGGCCGAGCGTGGACCGGCAAACAGTCTGCTCGGCGATTCCGGCGCGGACCGCGAGATGCTGCGCGAACGTCTTGCGATGTTCCGTGCGCGCGCCGATGCCAGCCTCGATCGTCTGGCCGCGCCCAGCGGTCCCAGCGTTCCCGCTGACCTGCTGAAGGCGGTGAAGGCTCAACTGCTGGAGGGCCGTCAAAACGTCGATCGCGTCGCAGCGATGCCGCGCGAACGCCGCAGTGTCGACGATGTCGAAGCGGCGATCGAAAGCATGGTCAAGGTGGTCGATACCTTCGCGCCGATCGTTTCCTGGAAGGCGAGATTGCTGACGGCGGCGAGTCCCGGCCTCGCCGGGGCGGTGATGACCGGCAAGATCTTCAGCGACCTGCGGGAATATGGCGGGCGGATCGGATCGCAGATCATGGCGCCGATCGCGGTGGGCGAGCCGATGCGGCTCAAGAATTTCAGCGACAGCAACCGGACGCGCGGCCGCATCGTTCAATTGTGGTCGCTGATCGAGACGCGCAGCCGCGTCAGCGAAGACCCGAGGGTGGTTCAGGGGCTGAACGACGCCGACACGATGTTTTTCGGCAAGGGCCTTGCCATCGTGGACGGAATGATCGCGGAGGGGCGAAAGTCCGGCGCGTACACGATGACCGCCGATGAGTTCACCGTGCGTTATGTCGAGACGCTGAAGCCGCTGGAGCTATTGCGCGGCGCCTATCTCGACAGTGCGGTCGATCGTCTGACGCAGATCAGCAACCATGCCCTCGTGCTCCTTGGCGCGACCGCCGGGATGACTGCGCTCATTCTGGCGATTCTCGTGAGCCTGATGATTGCCGCTCAGCGGATCGTCTTCAGTCCCCTGATGCGCGCACGGGACGCGGTGATCTCGCTGGCGGAGGACCGGCCGATGGTTCTGCGCCAGGACCAGCCTCGCGCGAGCGAAATGCGCCGCCTGTTCGATGCCATCGATGTTCTGCGCGGCAGTCTTGCGGAGCGCAGTTCGCTGGTGAAGCAGTTGAAGCTGCAGGCTGAAACCGACAGCCTGACCGGACTGATGAACCGGCGGGCGCTAGACATGATCGGCGAAAGCCATGCCGGCAGCGACGGGATGGCGGATGACGCCTGTCTCGTGTTGATGGACATCGACCACTTCAAGGCCATCAACGACCGGCACGGCCATCTGGAAGGCGATCTCGTCCTGCAGGAAACTGTGCGGCTGATCCGTCCGCTGCTGGAGGAAAACGATCTGTTCGCGCGCTTCGGCGGCGAGGAATTCGTCATTCTGAGGCCGAACCGTGATGTCCGCACGGCGGCGGATTTGGCCGAACAGATTCGTCAGGTGCTGGAGGCGAGCGAGATCGCGCTGTCCAATGGCGTGACGCTGCATGTCACGGCGAGTTTCGGCGTTGCCAGCGGCAATCTCGGGCAGCTTGCGTGGCGTCGCCTGATCGGAGCTGCCGACGCGGCGCTTTATCGCGCGAAGTCCGACGGCCGCAATCGCGTGCGGCAGGCTCAGCCTGCGTTTCCGTCGCTGGTGCCGAATCTGCCGGATGATGCGGAGCTGGCGGCGCGCCCGCAACGGTCCACCATCTCGCGCTAGGAAAAGGCGCAGCGCGCCCGGATACCTGCGTTCCAAATATGGAACGATGGCGGGTCATATTCACGCCTTCCCACCCGATTGGACGACACGATAGAGAAGACTAAAGCTTGCGCGAAGATCGCGGGCAGCGCTTGGCATTCTTGTTTTAAGGGATGCGGAACGCCCAACAACAAGTCGCGGGGAGTGCCATGACCGACGGACCAAGCAGGCGCGGCATCTCGCATCGACAGTCCGGTCGCACTCCCGCTCCACTGAAGCATCTCGTCCTGCGTCGCGACCGCGGCCTTCGTTCCGCCCTGGCAACTGGGCCGGACATTTGCCGCTCGCGCGCAGGTGACCGTATCGCTGCGCCGGCGTGCTTCGTTTTCTGATCGTTTTCGCTGGATGACATCAACATGGATCTGACCCCCACCGACTCTCAGCGGATGCTGCGCGAGAGTGTCGCGCGTTACGTGGCCGAGAACTACGATTCCGAAGGCCGCAGGAAGGCCGCGCAGGAGCCGCAGGGTTTCAGTGCGCAGCATTGGCGCAATTTCGCCGAGCTGGGTTGGCTCGGCCTTGCTTTCTCCGAGGAAGACGGCGGCTTTGGCGGAGGTCCGGTCGACATCGGAATCGTGATGGAGGAATTCGGCCGGGGCGCAGTCGCGGAGCCGTTCCTGTCGACCGTGCTTCTGGGCGGCGGCGCGATTGCCACGTGCGGCAGCGCTGCGCAAAAGCGGGATTTTCTTCCGCAGATCGTGCAGGGCGATCTGCATCTGTCATTCGCGCATTATGAAAAGGACCCGCGCCACGGCCTCGATGCGATTGCTGCGGAAGCGCGGCGCGAGCAGGACGGCTGGCATCTGCGCGGCCGCAAGGTCGCGGTGCTGGATGCGGCGGCGGCCGGCATTCATGTCGTGTCCGCACGGATCGCGGGTGCGGGCGACGATGCCGTCGCGCTGTTTCTGGTGCCGCGCAATGCCAGGGGCCTGACGCTGCGCGATGCGCCGCGCATGGGAGGCGGACGGATCGCCGATCTGGTTCTTGACGATGTTGTGTTGCCGTATGATGCCCGGCTGGGCGAAGACGACAACGCGCTTCCCGCCATCGCGCGGATCATCGATGGCGCGCTGACGGCGATGAGCGCCGAGGCCGTCGGCCTGATGAGCGCGCTGGTGGACACCACCATCGAGTTCACCAAGACCCGCAAGCAGTTCGGCCGCGCGCTGGCCGCCAATCAGGTCATCCGCCATCGCCTCGTCGATATGTATATCGCCTGCGATGAAGCGCGTTCGACCGCGCTTCGCGCGGCGCTGTATTCCGGCGAGAGCAGCAACGACGTGGTGCGCGCCATGGCGGCCTCCGGGGCCAAGTGCAAGGTCGGAACCAGCGCGCGCAAGATCGCCGAGGAAGCGGTTCAATTGCACGGCGCGATGGGCGTCACCGATGAACTCGATGTCGGGCTTTATTTCAAGCGCCTGCTGGCTTTCGAGACGATGCTCGGCAGCGGCGACCATCATTTGCGCCGTCACGCCGCGCTGATGCGCCAGTCCGCAAGCGTTTGAGGAGAAGAGCATGGAACTCGAATTCAATGCCGAAGAGCTTGCGTTTCGTGACGAGATCCGCGCGTTCATCGCAGACAACTTCAAGCCCGAAACCCGCCGCGCCCAGAAGCTGACGCCGTCGTTCCAGTCCGATCCGGATGTGGTCGTGCCCTGGCAGAAAGCGCTGCATGCGCGCGGCTGGGTCGCGCCGGGCTGGCCCAAGGACGCCGGCGGGCCGGGCTGGAATGCTGCGCAGCGTTTCATCTTCGAAGCCGAATGCGCGCGGGTCGGCACGCCGGCGATGTCGCCGATGGGCGTGCGCATGGTGGGGCCGCTGCTGATCCGCTACGGCTCGCAGGAGCAGAAGGATTTCTATCTGCCGCGCATCCTCTCCGGCGAGGATCTGTGGTGCCAGGGCTATTCCGAGCCGGGCTCGGGGTCCGATCTGGCGTCGCTTCGCACCAAGGCGGAGCGCAAGGGCGACCACTACGTGGTCAACGGCACCAAGATATGGACCACCCACGCGCATTTCGCGAACCGCATGTTCGCGCTGGTGCGCACCAGCGACGGCGCGCGCCAGCAGGACGGCATCAGCTTCCTGCTGATCGACATGAAGACGCCGGGAATCACCATTCGCCCGATCAGGACGATGGGCGGCGACCACGAGGTCAATCAGGTTTTCTTCGACGACGTTCATGTCCCGGCCGCCAATCTGGTCGGCGAAGAAGGGCAGGGCTGGACCTATGGCAAGTATCTGCTCGAGTTCGAGCGCGGCGGCGGCGTGGTATCTCCGAAGCTGCGTCAGGCGCTGCGCAACATCTGCGAGGTCGCGGAGAGCGAGGTGACCGATCATGCGATCGCGCATCCCGAAATCGCGATGAAGATTTCGGAAATCTCGCTCGATCTCGATGCGCTCGAGTTCGCCGAACTGCGCGTGCTGTCCGCGTTGCAGAGCGGCCAGAATCCCGGCGCGGTGTCGTCGTCGCTGAAGCTGCGCGCCAGCGAAATCCATCAGGCCATCACGCGCATCGGCGTCGAGGTCATCGGGCAGAGCGCGCTGATCGAGGAGCCGATGCGGCCGCTCTATGCGCTCAATCACGAAAGCCTGCTGCCGGAAGCATTCCTGACGCTGGTGCCGCGCCATCTCAACGGCCGCGCCAACACGATCTTCGGCGGCAGTTCGGAAATCCAGCGCGAAATTATCGCCAAGCAGGTCCTTGGCGTTTGATCGCGCCTTTCATCCGTTGACGAGCTGAGATTCCGGGCGTTGCAGAGCCGCGAACTCGCGCTTTGCGAATACCGCGCCGACCCCGATCATAACGGCATGATCGTCGCCGATCGTGCCGATCGCGGTCGGAAGCTCTGCCAAGCTGCAATGGAGTTTGTTCTCAGTCTTACGGCTGAGATCGGCGCAAACAGCCACGGTCGTGGAAGGCGACAGGCCGTGTCCGATCAGGACGTCGGCTATTGCGGTCGCCGTCCTGCCTCCCATGTAGAAAATCGTGCTCGCCGAGGGGTCTGCGACGGCTTTCCAATCAACGTCTTTCGGTAGGCCGCCATCCTTGGAGTGACCGGTGATGAAACGCACCGAACGCGCCTTGTCGCGATGCGTCAGTGAGACGCCGAGTGACGCCGCCATCGCCAATGCTGCCGTGACACCTGGCACCACGTCATAGCCTATCCCTTGCTGCTCCAGCGCTTCAATCTCCTCGCCACCACGGCCAAAGATCATCGGGTCTCCCGATTTCAGCCTCACGACGCGCCGGCCCGCCTTGGCCAGCGACACCATCATGGCATTGATCTCGTGCTGCTTGCAGCTCGGGCGCCCTGCGCGCTTGCCGACCAGAATGCGCTTCGCCTCGCGCCGCGCCAGTTCCAGCACGTCATCGGAAACGAGATCGTCGAACAGGATGACATCAGCGGCCTGCAGCGCGCGAACGCCCTTGAGCGTCATGAGACCGGCGTCGCCCGGGCCCGCGCCGACAAAGGTGACATGACCGGCCCTCGATGAATGGGGCACGATGGCGATGTGTTCATTCAGGTCGCGCTTGTCGTTGGCGGTCGGCTCGGGTCCAAAGGCGCGGTCCACAAGGGCTTCCCAGAGTGCGCGGCGGCGCGGGCCGGGCACCAGCCCTTCAGCGACGCGATCACGCAGGTCGCGCGCCAGCTGCGCCCAGCTTGCGAGCGCTGGCGGCAACAGGGTTTCGATGCGGCGCCGGATAGCCTGCCCGAGGATCGGCGCGGCGCCGCTGGTCGAGATGCCGACGACGACGGGCGAGCGGTTGACGATGGAGCCGAACTGAAAACCGCAATAGGCAGGTTTGTCGATGATATTGCATGTCGCGCCAGCCCGGCGCGCCGCCGCTTCGAAGGCCGCCGCTTCGCTGTCGTCACCTGCGTCTGCGACCGCGACCGCTGTGTCCAGCAAATCGCCGGGCTTCCAGGGCCTCTCAAGCAGCTCAATGCGAGTTTCGCGCGCTGCGATGCGCCGCATTTCGTCGGAGACTTCGGCGGCGAAGACTTGCACGTTTGCGCCTGCTGCCGCGAGCAGTTCGGCCTTCCAGGCAGCGGCATCCGTTCCGCCGGCGACGATCGCGCGCTTGCCTTGCAGATCCAGAAAGACCGGCAACACGGCCAGCGGCTGGATTCGTGCGGATGTCACTTCATTCGGCAGCCTGGACACGACCTGCATCGATGATGTTCCTTATCTCCGAGCGGCAGGAACCGCAGTTGGTTCCTGCATTCAGTTCCTTGCCGATCGCCTCGACACTGCAACAGCCGTTTGCGACGGCGGTTGCGATCTGGTTCAGGCCCACGTTGAAGCAAGAGCAGACGATGCGCCCAACCGAAACGACGGGCGCAGGCGAGCGGCCGGAAAGCAGCGCCTGCCGCTCCAGCAGGGTGAGCGGCTGGCGCGAGGCGAGCAGCGATATCAGCCAGTCGCGCCGCGGCAGTTGATCGGGCGTGGCGACCAGAAGGGCATCCGCCATGGCGCCGTTCGCATCGACGGCGGCAGCCCGATAGGCGAGGCCGCGCCGGTCGCGATATTCAAGCAAATGATCGCGCTCGTAGAGATCGAGAAACCGGCTGGCGAGAAGAATGCCCTGGTCCGGCGGTTCAGTCCCGCACAGATCGTAGACCCAGCCGCCATCGACGCGCGCCCGGCTCCAGTGCACAAAGCCTGTCGGACACAGATCGCGGCGGGAAATCAGCACGCCTGCCCAGTTGACCTTCTCGCGTTCGATGCGCACGGGCACATGTTTCAGTTCGGGTTGCCCGGAGACGGCGTCAACAACGGGCGTTGCAAGCGATCCGGCCGCAGCGTTGGCGGCGAAGTGGCCGCTCCAGTGCATCGGCAGGAAAGCATGGCCGGGACGTTGGGTTTCGGTCACGCGGACCTTGGCGCGCGCAAAGCCGTAGCGAGTCGTCAGGCGCGCGAGATCGCCGTCCGTGAGCTTGTTGGCCGCTGCGTCGGTGGGGTGGATATCGACCGTCGGTTCGGGCGCATTCGCCGCCAGCCGCGCCACCGCGCCGGTGCGCGTCATCGTGTGCCACTGGTCGCGCAGGCGGCCCGTGTTGAGGGCCAGCGGGTAAGCGGCATCGGTCGTGCTCGCAGTGCTTTCCTGGCGCACCGGCACGAAGCGCGCCATGCCGGTCGGCGTTGGAAAGCGTCCTTCGGCCAACAGGCGCTCCGCTGCCTTGCGCCGCTCGGGCTGCGGCCAGAGCGTTGGCTCGAAATCCTCGTAGGCGCCGGCGTCGATATTCGCCAAGCCGCCGATATCGAACAGCCGTTCGCCCTTGTTTTCGAATGCGGAGAGCGCCGCATGCTCGCGGAAGATGGCGGCTGGGCTGTCATAGGCAAACGCTTCGCCGAAGCCCATGCGTATGGCGACGTCGCGGATGATGCGCCAATCCGGCCGCGCCTCGCCGGGCAAGTCGGTGAACGGGCGCTGCCGCGACATGCGCCGCTCCGAATTGGTCACCATGCCGCTCTTCTCGCCCCAACCGGCGGCGGGCAGCAGGACGTTGGCGAAGCGCGTTGTGTCGGTGCGCGTCACGTCAGACACAACGACGAAGGCGCAGGAGCGGAGCGCCGCGCGAACATGCCGTGCGTCGGGCATTGAGACGGCGGGATTGGTGCCCATGATCCACAGCGCCTTGATACGGCCGTCGCCAACGGCGCGGAACATATCGACGGCTTTCAGCCCGACCTTGGTCGCAATCCCCGGCGCGTTCCAGAACTTCGCGACGCGCGCGACATCGTCCGGGTTCTCGAAGTTCATATGCGCGGCCAGCTGATTGGCCAGACCGCCGACTTCGCGGCCGCCCATGGCGTTTGGCTGGCCCGTCACCGAGAACGGTCCCATGCCAGGCTTGCCGAGACGCCCCGTCGCCAAATGACAGTTGATGATGGCGTTGACTTTGTCGGCGCCGCGCGACGACTGGTTGACGCCCTGGCTGTACACGGTGACGGTGCGGTCCGTCACCGCGAACAGCTCGTAGAAAAAACGCACATCGGCCGGGCTAAGACCGCAGCCCTTGGCGACGACTTCGATGCCGGGCGCATCCGCCGTCGCCAGTGCGGCCGTTTCGGAGAAGCCGGTGGTGCGCCTGGCGATGAAGTCGTTGTCGACCAGGCCATGGCGGAAAAGATGCGCCAGCAATCCGTTGAACAGAAGCACGTCCGTGCCGGGATCGACCGCCAGATGCAGGTCGCATTCATCGACAGTTGCGGTGCGGCGCGGATCGATGACGACAATGCGCGTGCCGCGCTTCTTCCGCGCCGCCAGAAGGCGCTGGTAAAGGACCGGATGACACCAGGCGGTGTTCGAGCCGGTCAACACGACGAGGTCGGCTTGCTCGAAGTCTTCATAGATCCCGGGGACGATGTCTTCGCCGAAAGCGCGGCGATGGCCGGCGACCGAAGACGCCATGCAAAGCCGGGAATTGGTGTCGATATTGCCCGATCCGATGAAGCCCTTCATCAGTT
The DNA here is from genome assembly GCA_017308575.1 of Afipia sp. GTDB lineage: Bacteria > Pseudomonadota > Alphaproteobacteria > Rhizobiales > Xanthobacteraceae > Afipia. The sequence continues at coordinate 158,112 of JAFKEQ010000001.1, read as the reverse complement.
TGTTGGCGATGTAATAGTCCTCGGTCAGCAATTGCCCGGAGATGTAGAAGGCGACCGAATCCGGTCCGTGCGCGGCAATCGTTTCGCGGAACTTTTTTGCAACCAGATCGAGCGCCGTATCCCAATCCGCCTGACGGCCCGCGATCTCCGGATGTAGCAGCCGGGCCTCAAGGCTCATCGTCTCGCCGAGAGCATTGCCCTTGGAGCAGAGCTTGCCGAAATTCGCGGGATGATCAGGATCGCCGCGAACGGAAACGGCGCCGTCCTCGGCCACCCGCGCCAGCACACCGCAACCGACCCCGCAATAGGGGCAGGTGGTCCTCACCTCGGCTGGCTGGCTGGCTGTCATGCCGGATCACTCCGCCGCCAGCAGAATGTTCTGCAGAGCGAGCGAGATGCGGCCATCGTCAACCTTGACCGGGATCGTCTTGACCTCGCCCTCGTCCGCGCCGAGCGCCTTGCCGGTTTCGAGCGAAAAAACCCAGTTGTGCAGCGGGCAGGTGACCGCCGCTCCATGAACGATGCCTTGAGTCAACGGCCCACCCTTGTGCGGGCAATGGTTTTCAATCGCGAAGATGCGGCCGTCATGGGTGCGGAATACGCCGATTTCGCCTTGTGGAGTTTTGACACAACGCGCGCCGCGCAGCGGAATGTCGTCAATCGTACCGATATCGAACCAGGTCATCATCACTCCGCAGCTTCAGCGAATTGGGTGACGGCCATCGGCCGGAACTCGTGCTTGTCCTTGCCGGATACGCGCTCCGACCAGGGATCGGCCTGCGCGAACTTCTGGCTGAACACGAAACGGTCATAGAAGCTCTTGCGGCGCTCCGGATCGTCCAGCACCTGCCGCTTGATCTCGGGAATGCCGATGCGCTTGGTCCATTTGTAGATGCGCTCGAGGTAGCGCGCCTGTTCGCGGTACATCTGAGTCAGCGCCACGATCACCTCAAGCGCCTCGTCCTCGGTCTTCACGAGGCCGAGAACCTCGGTGCCCTTGATGTCCAGACCGGCAGCTCCGGCGAAGTGGATCTCGAAGCCCGAGTCCACGCAGATGACGCCGATGTCCTTGCAGGTCGCCTCGGCGCAGTTGCGCGGGCAGCCGGATACGCCGAGCTTCACCTTGGCCGGCGTCCACGAACCCCACATGAACTTTTCGAGGCGGATGCCGAAACCCGTCGAGTCCTGTGTGCCGAAGCGGCACCAGTCCGAGCCGACGCAGGTCTTCACCGTGCGCAATCCCTTGGCGTAGGCATGGCCGGAGACGAACCCGGCCTTGCCGAGGTCGGCCCAGACAGCCGGCAGGTCTTCCTTCTTGACGCCCAGCATGTCGATGCGCTGGCCACCGGTGACCTTGACGGTCGGGATTGCGAACTTGTCGACGACATCGGCGATCGCGCGCAGCTCCGCCGCATTCGTTACACCGCCCCACATACGCGGAACGACGGAATACGTGCCGTCCTTCTGGATATTGGCGTGGACGCGCTCATTGATGAAGCGCGACTGGTAGTCGTCGGCATATTCGTCCGGCCAGTCGGCGACGAGATAGTAGTTCAGCGCAGGGCGGCACTTGTGACAGCCGCAGGAGGTCTTCCACTCCAGCTCCTGCATGACCGCCGGAATGGTCTTCAGCGACTTCGCCTTGATCAGCCGGCGCACCTCGTCATGACCAAGCTCCGTGCAGTTGCACATCGGCTGGGTGGCGGCCGGGTTGTAGGAATCGCCCAATGTGAGCGCCATCAGCTTTTCAACGAGCGGCGTACAGGTGCCGCACGAGGCCGAGGCTTTGGTGTGCGCGCGCACGTCGTCCAGCGAGGTCAGGCCCTTGTCCCTGATCGTCGAGGTGATCTTGCCCTTGCATACGCCGTTGCAGCCGCAGATTTCCGCATCATCCGCCAGAGCCGCAACGGCGCTAAGAGGGTCCGAGGAGTCGCCCCCCTGAAACGCCTGGCCGAAGATGAGCGTGTCGCGCATCTCCGAAATGTCTGTCGCCTTTTTCTTCAGATCGTTGAACCAGGCCCCGTCGCCCGTCTCGCCGAAAAGCACCGTGCCGATAATCTTGTTGTCCTGCAGGATGACCCGCTTGTAGATGCCGGCCGAGGCATCGCGCAGGATGATTTCCTCGCGATCGTCGCCATCGGCGAAGTCGCCGATCGAGTAGAGATCGATGCCGGTCACCTTCAGCTTGGTCGGTGTGTCCGAATGAACGAAGTGCCTGTCTTCGCCGTCTCCGAGTTTCGCCGCCAGCACGCGCGCCATTTCGTAGAGTGGCGCGACCAAGCCGTAGACATGGCCGCCGACCTCGACGCACTCGCCAAGCGCGAAGATCGACGGGTCGGACGTCTGCATGCGGTCGTCGGTGACGATGCCGCGATTGACGCTGAGCCCCGCTTCCTTCGCAAGCCCGGCGTTCGGCCGGATGCCGACCGCCATCACGACCAGCGTCGCCGGAATGACTTCTCCGGTGTCCAGTTCCACGCCCTCGACCTTGCCGTTGCCCACGATGGCTTTGGTGTTGGCCTTGGTGCGCACCTTGATGCCGCGCTGTTCCAGCTTGCGTTGCAGCAGATAGGCTGCAGCGGGGTCCAGCTGGCGCTCCATGATCGAGCCCATGACATGCAGCACGGTTACGTCCATGCCGCGTTCCTTCAGACCGGCAGCGGCCTCCAGGCCCAGCAGCCCGCCGCCGATGACCACGGCCTTGGCGCGCGATTGCGCCACCAGCAACATGGCGCTGACATCGTCGATGTCGCGGTAGGACAGCACGCCGGGCAGGTCGTTGCCGGGCACCGGGATGATGAAAGGATTGGAGCCGGTGGCGATGACCAGCCGGTCGTAATTTTCCGTGATGCCCTGGTCCGACGTCACCGTCTTCGCGGCGCGGTCGATGGCGACGATCTTGTGGCCCTTGTAGAGCGTGATGCCGTTCTTGATGTACCAGCCGTCGCCGTGGATGACGATTTCCTCGAACGCCTTCTCGCCCGAGAGAACGGGCGATAGCATGATGCGATCGTAGTTCACGCGCGGCTCGGCGTTGAAGATGGTGACCTGATAGCGGCCGGGTGCATCTTCCAGCAGATGCTCCAGCATCCTGCCGGGCGCCATGCCGTTGCCGATGATGACGAGTTTCTCGGTCATGGCGTCACTCCGCGGCTTCCACGAAGCGGTGGCGTTCGTAGAGGAATTTCAGCACCGCCTCGCGCGACTTGAGGTAGATGCGGTCGCCCGCCAGCTGGATGCGGTTGCGCGGCCGTTCAAGCGGCACCTCCAGCACCTCGCCGATGGTCGCGGCGGGGCCATTGGTCATCATCACGATGCGATCCGACAAAAGCACCGCCTCGTCGACATCGTGGGTGATCATGATGATCGTGTTGCCGAGGCGCGTGTGGATTTCCATCATCTGATCCTGCAGATGCGCGCGGGTCAGCGCGTCGAGCGCGCCGAATGGCTCGTCGAGCAGCAGGATCTTCGGCTCCATCGCCAGCGCGCGCGCAATGCCGACGCGCTGCTTCATGCCGCCGGAAATCTCGCCGGGCAGCTTGTCCTTGGCGTGCGCCATCTGGACGAGGTTCAGGTTCTCCATGATCCATTCGTTACGCTCGGCCTTCGTCTTCGAACCCGCGAAGACCTTGGAGACTGCGAGATTGACGTTTTCATAGACGGTCAGCCAAGGCAGCAGCGAGTGGTTCTGGAAAACCACCGCGCGGTCGGGGCCGGGCGAATTGACCTCCCGGTTCTCCAGGATCACCGCCCCGGTCGTGACGCAGGTCAGCCCGGCGACGAGATTGAGCAGGGTCGACTTGCCGCAACCGGAATGGCCGATGATCGAGACGAACTCGCCCTTGCCGATGGTCAGGCGGATGTCGCGCAGAACTTCGCTGGTCGTTCCACTGCGCTGGAAGGATTTTCCGATGTGATCGAGTTTCAAATAGGCGCTCATGTTCGCTCCCCTCAGTTCGACGCGGTGCCGCGGGTAATGACCGCGCCAAGAAGGGTCACGAGCTTGTCGAGCACGAAGCCGACAGTGCCGATATAGACCAGCGCCACGATGATGTCGGTGAGCCGGGACGAATTCCATGCGTCCCAGATGAAGAAGCCGATGCCGACGCCGCCGGTCAGCATCTCGGCAGCGACGATGGCCAGCCAGGACAGGCCGACGCCGATCTTGAGACCGGAGAAGATGTAGGGCGCAGCAGCCGGCACCATGATCTTGTAGAAGAACTCGATCGGGTTCAGCCGCAGCACCTGCGCGACGTTGCGGTAGTCTTGCGGAATGTTGCGGATGCCGACGGCCGTGTTGATGATGATCGGCCAGATCGAGGTGATGAAGATCACAAAGATCGCAGACGGCCGCGAGTCGAGGAAAGCCGCCAGCGACAGAGGCAGCCAGGCCAGCGGCGGCACCGTGCGAAGCACCTGAAAGATCGGGTCCAGCCCGCGCATCGCCCAGACCGACTGGCCAATAATCGCGCCGACCAACACGCCGACAATGGCCGCCAGACCGAAGCCGTAGGCAACGCGCTCCAGCGAGACGAGCACGCGCCAGCCGAGACCGATGTCCTGGTCGCCGTTGACGTAGAACGGGTTGACGATCAGGTCCTTGCTCTGGGCCCAGACTTCCGAGGGCGGTGGCAGCGAGGACGACGGGTTGGAGCAGGCCACCTGCCAGATCACAAGCAGGATGACCAGCACGACCAGCGGCGGGACGATTGTTTGCGCGACGCTGGCCGCCATTGCCCTGTAGTTAAATTTTTTAGACTGGACTGCGAGCGGCACGACCTTGGAGGCCGGCTGCTTGAACGGGCCGGGAACGACGACATCGTTCTTGGCGGCGGAAGCGGACATGGGGCTTACCTTTGTCAGGTTAAGGAGAAGAGCCGGCGGGCAGTCGCCGGCCGGAAGCGTCAGACCATCGTCTTGATCGAAAGGCTGTCGAGATAGGCTGTCGGATTGGCCGGATCGAAGATCTTGCCGTCGAAAAACTTTTCGACGCCGCGGCTATCGCCGGAGGGAAGATCGGTCAGGCCGAGGCCCTTGGCGGCGGCGAGCCAAAGATCCGAACGGTTGGTCGCGTCGACCATCTTCTTGACGTCGGTCGTGCCCGGAAATTTGCCCCAGCGTATGTTCTCGGTCATGAACCAGGTATCGAGGCTCTTCCAGGGGTAGGACGTTTCGCCCTTGTTGCCCCAGAACTTCATCAGAAGATTGGTGCCCTTCGCGGTGCGACCGTTGCCGTAATCGATGTCACCCTTGATACGGCCGATGATGTCCTTGACCGGCACGTTGTACCATTGCCGCTTGCCGACGATGGCGGCCATCTCATCCTTGTTCTCCATCTTCTCGCACCATTGCTGGGCCTCCATCACCGCCATCATGATGGCCTGCGTTGCGACGGGATTGGCATCGACGAAATCGGCGCGCATGCCGAGCACCTTTTCCGGGTGCCGGAACCAAAGCTCGCCGGTGGTCAGCGCAGTGAAGCCGATCTTCTGGTTCACCAACTGCTCGTTCCACGGCTCGCCCACGCAGAAGGCGTCCATGTTGCCGACCTTCATGTTGGCGACCATCTGCGGCGGCGGCACCACGATCAGATCGACGTCCTTGGTGGGATCGATGCCGCCGGCGGCCAGCCAGTAGCGAATCCAGAGATCATGCGTGCCGCCCGGGAACGTCATCGCGACCGACACCTTGCCGGCGCTGGCCTTTTTCTTGGCGAAGGCTTCCTTCAGCTTGCCCGCATCCAGCGTCACGCCGGTCTCGGCATATTCCTGCGCGACCGAAATGCCCTGGCAGTCCTCATCCAGATTGAGCAGCGTGTACATCGGCAGCGGCTGCTTGTTCTGCATCACGGCGCCCGACGAATAGAGATGCACCTTGGAACGCAGGATGTGGCCGCCGTCGATGCCGCCGCCCTTGCCGCCGAGCGCCATGTTGTCACGCGTCGCGCCCCAGGAGGCCTGCTTCAACACCTCGACATCCGGCACGCCGTACTTCGCGTACAGGCCCTTTTCCTTGGCGATGATCAGCGGCGCGGAATCGGTGAGCGCGATGAAGCCGAGCTTGGCGCCAGTCACCTCAGGCGTTGCCGGTGCAGCATAAGCGCCGGACGGCAGCAACGCCCTGGCCGAGGCCAGCAGCGCGGCCGTCGCCGCCGTCTGCTTCAACAGTCCGCGGCGCGTGAACTGGATGGTTTTGGTGTCGGTCATTCGCGTCTCCTGCGTTGAAACGAAAAATGCCGCCGGCCAGAACCCCGATGGCCGACGGACGGCTTCGGGAGTTCTGATCGGCGGCATTGCCTATGGATGCGCCCGGCGCTGGACGCGAAATTCATGACCCCATCGGGTCCGATCTTAGAGAAGCACGAAGCGTGCCAGTTCTATTTATTGAAAATACTCTAATAATATCAGTAGCATGTGGTGAGATCGCGAAATTTTGCGTCCGTGCAGCCGCCCAGCATTGGGGCAGAATGTTAAGCTGCGCTGTGCAATATTTGTGCGCCGCAAAAGCAGGTCTATTTTGAAGGCGCTTGGCTCTGTGCGGAAATATAGGCCTCGATTTCGTCCGGATCGAAGACCTTGCCGTCGAAGTATCCGTCCGGCCCCAGCACCAGGCTTGCCCCCGCCGAGCCGACAGGTGTCGGCACGGTCAGCGCCCCCTCGACCTTGGCGTTGGCTGCTGGCAACGCCACACCGAGCGGCTTGAGCGCCGCGCGATAAAGGTCGGGCCGGTAGGTTTCGTGCGCCGTGCGGCTATTCTCCGCCGTGTGGGCCACCTGCCCCCAGCGCACCATCTGCGTATAGAACCACAGCGCATGGCTCTTCCACGGGAAGTTCGCTGCCTTGTCGAAAGGCAGAAAGAAATCGTCGATCGTGCGGATGATGCCCGCGCCGAGGTCGAGCCGGCCAGAGAGCGCGGGCATCTGCAACGCTGCCGGCACTCCGAGGAAGGCCCGCTGCGCCATCAGGTCGGCGAGGGCCGCGCGGTTCTCCGGGGCTTGGCACCAGCGGGCTGCGTGGTGCAGCGCGCGCAGCAGCGCGGCCAGCGCTTCCGGCCGGGCTTCGGCGAAACTCTTGCGCACGCCCAGCACCTTTTCCGGGCTGTTGCGCCAGATACGTGCCTTGGCGGTGACGATGCGGCCCGTGCCGCGAACCACTGACAGGCTGTTCCACGGCTCGCCAACGCAATAGCCGTCGACATGCCCGGCCGCCAGCGTATCCGGCATAAAGGGCGGCGGTACGATGACGATATCGACATCGGCCAGCGGATCGATGCCGCAGGCCGCAAGCCAGTAGGACAGCTCGTATTTGTGACCCGAATGCGGGTGCGTCACCGCCAGACGCAGCTTCGGCTCTCCCTTCGCGTTGCGCGTGGCGATCAGCTTGCGCAGCGCCGCGCCGGCCCTCGCCGGGTCGGCATCCGCTTCCGCGCCGTGATCGGCCATGCCGGCCCACACGGCGTTGGAGACGGTCACACAATTGCCGCCGAGGCTCAGCGCAAACGGGACGATGGTGTCGGCGGACAGCGGAGCCAGGCGAAGATTGAACGCCAGCGGCATAGGCCCGAGCATATGGGCGACATCGAAATGGCCGATTGCGATGCGGTCGCGGATGTTTGCCCAGGAGGTTTCGCGGTGCAGGTTGAGGTTGACGCCCTCGCGCGAGGCAAATCCCAACTCGCGGGCGACGACAAGAACCGCGCTGTCGAACAGCGGGATGAAGCCGGCTTCGATCTGGTGTTCGGCGCTCATTCGTCGTGCCCCGGACCCAGCAAGCCGGCGGCGGTCACCAGACTTTGCGCGATCTCGCTGATCTTGCGGTTCTGGCTCATCGCGGTCTTGCGCAAGAGAGCGTAGGCGTCCGGCTCGGACAGCCCGCGCGATTTCATCAGGATGCCCTTGGCGCGCTCCACGACCTTGCGGCCTTCCAGTTCCGAGCGTGCCTCCTCGAGTTCGCGCGCCATGCGTGAAAAGGCGTTGAAGCGGCTTATCGTCATTTCCAGTATGGGCTTGACCCGTTCCTGCTTCAGCCCGTCCACCACATAGGCCGACACGCCGGCGTCCACGGCTGCCGCGATCGACTCGGTGTCGGACTGGTCGACGAACATCGCGATGGGACGCTTCACCGCCCGGGAAAGCTGGAACATGTTCTCCAGCATGTCGCGGTTGGGATTGCCGAGATCGATCACGATCACATCAGGCTGCAGAGCCTCGATCCGCGCCGCAATTCCCGCGATCTCGTGCATGAGCGTCACCTCGCTATAGCCGGCGTCCCGCAACCCCGCGTCGATGATCGATGCGCGAATCTTGTTCTCGTCGATGACGAGAATCTTGAGGGTTGGCCCGGCGGACATTCGGCTAATCTCGCCGATGCGGGGATATTGTGCAACGCTACAAAGATGCCTGGACCGTCGGGCTTGTCCTTCTCCTTGCTGAAAGTGGATGCTGGTAGCAACCGGCCCCTTAATGCAATTTCTGCTGCCGCGAATTCCGGCCGCTGGCTTTTCTCTATGCAGAGCTGGAACGTCGACGAATGTCTCATCATCACCGGAACGTCTTTTCCTCGTGTGCCGGCTTGGTCGGAATCGCTGCAACATCTAGTTTGGCAGAGGATGAAGCCATGACTGGATCTTGTCGGTGAGCGCGAAGTTGTTGCCGACGATACTGCGCTGCGGGGTCTAGCGCAGTTTGAATGCCTCGAAGGAACAGTTCGTCACCTTCGGGTCGATGGCGCGCAAATCGCGATCCTGAAAGTCCGGCGCGAGAGGGCCAATACCGGCGCGGTCATGGGCAAAAATGCCTCACACGACAATGTCCGCAGTTGTGTACCGGAATGGCGCACCCGACACGATTCGAACGTGTGACCTTTGCCTTCGGAGGGCAACGCTCTATCCAGCTGAGCTACGGGTGCGGCGCACTTCATTTAGCCGATTGGCCGGGTGCGGGCAACGGTTGACGGGGGTTTTTCGGGCACCCGCGGGGACTGCCTCGGCCGTTATTTTGATATAAGCCAATTGCAGGTCCGGCGGTTGATGCCAGACAGGCACCAGCCGTCCGCTCACCGCGGGGGATGGCTGCAGGACAACGATGGCGTCTCGCCGCTGGACAACAGGAGACCTAGACCAACCATGCCCGATGATCGTCACGCCTCGACCGGCATCTTCGACATTCCCGCCATCGCGAAATCGCTGCCGGACACCGCAAAGACCCTGCTGGTCGACAAATATCTGACCGATCGCGAGCAGGCGAGCGCACGCGTGTTCCGCGTGTACCGGCCGACTCCGCCGCATTATCACGCGACCTGCGACGAGTATCTGTATGTCGTATCGGGCCGGGGCACCTTCTGGATGAAGGATGCGGCGACCAAGGCGGAGTTCGGTCCCGGGCAGCTGCTGTTTTTCGAGCGCAACACCGTGCATGCGATGCCGGAACTCTATGAAGAGCCGGTGGTGTTTTTGTCGATCGATACGCCGCGGCGCAATCCGACCGACATCATCTTCGTGGACCCGAACGACGGCTCGCCCGCGACCTTCATGGCGCGCAACGCGGAGTAGTCCGGCAGAAAGCTGAGGCGCCCTGCCTCAGCTCTCGACCGCGAACTGAAGCCCGGCGTGATCGGTCAGCCGCTTGATCAGGCGATCTCCCAGCGCCGCGCCCGGCGTCCAGATGCCGCCCGCGACATCTTTGGCGTCGCGCACCAGGCAGACCGCGGTCTCGCCGATCATCTTCGAGGTCGAACCGTAGCCCGGATCGCGGTCGCCCTTCACCGACGCGCGGATCTGTCTGCCGTCGGGCATCAGGCCGACGAACAGAATGTCGTACAGTCCCGTCTCGCGCTCTTCCTTTGAGGGACCTTCGCCGGGCTTCGGCCCGCCCGGTCCGCCCATCGCGGCGTTGGCGCCGACAATGGCCTTCGCCGTCGCTTCGCCCTTCTCGCCGGGGCCGGCCAGCATCATCTCGTCGTAGATGAACTCCCGGCCGTAAGGAAAATTCATCAGCATGTTCGAGCGATGGACGTTGCGGGTGTTGATGGTTGCCATCACGAACGGCGCGACCCATAGGCCGAGATCGTCGTCATGCAGCGGCTTGTTGCCCGGCGGCTGTTTCGGTCCTTCGAAGCCCGGCGTCAGCGCGAAGGGATTCTTCAGCAGCGGCACGATGCTGAGATCTTTCGCGGCGGCTGCGTAAGTCGCTTTCAGACTGGCGGCGGTGCCGCCGGAGAATGTGCCTTTCATCTTGCGCACACGGCCCTTCACCACGGGGCACGCCGCGCCGAATTGTTTCTGCGCGGCGCTCTGCAGGAAGAACACGCCGAGTTCGAACGGGATCGAATCGAATCCGCAGGAAAACAGGATGCGCGCGCCGCTGGCCTGCGCGGTGGCGTGATGTGCATCGATCATCTGGCGCATCCATGCCGGTTCGCCGCACAGATCGAGATAGTCGGTTCCTGACGCCGCGCAGGCGGCAACGAGATCGGAGCCGTAAAGCTGATAGGGGCCGACGGTGGTGAGCACTGCCCTGGTCTGGCCGACCAGTGCTTTCAGGGATGCGGAATCGCCGGCGTCGGCCTCGATCAGCGGCGTGTCCTTCGCTGCGCCGATCTCGTCGCGCACGGCGGCGAGCTTGTCGCGGCTGCGGCCCGCCATCGCCCAGGTCAGTTCGCTTCCCGGCCCGTATTGCGCGGCGAGATATTCAGCGACCAGTTTGCCGGTGAAACCGCTTGCGCCGTAAACAACGACATCGAATTTCGGTTGGGTCATCGCGGTTTCCTTTTCTCGTATACGGCTCACGCCAGCAGTTTGCGCAGTTCCGCCTTGGCCACTTTCTCAAGGGTGGAGCGCGGCATGTCGTCGACCAGGCGTATTTCGCGCGGCACCTTGAAATCCGCCAGCGATTTCTTGCACGCCGCCAGAATGTCGTCGTGCAGCGTCGGTGTTGCGCCCGCAAGGCCATTCTGCGGAATCACGAATACGACCGGCACCTCGTCCAGCATCGGATGTTTTTTGGCGACCACAGCGGCTTCGCGCACGCCGGCGACGGCGATCACCACCTGTTCGATCTCGGAGGCCGCGACGTTTTCCCCGCCGACCTTCAGCATATCCTTGGCGCGGTCGCCGAACCGGATGAATCCGTTCTCCAGCAGCTTCACGCGATCGCCGGTGATGAAATAACCCCGATCGTCGAAGCTGCCGCGCGTGGCTTGCTCGTTGTGCAGATATTCCTTGAACAGCGACAGGCCGGGAATGCCCCGGATCAGAAGATCGCCGGTGTCGCCCGGCTGTGTGACCGCGCCGTCCGCATCGACAACGCGGATGCTGTATTCCGGCGCGGCGCGTCCGATCGCCAGCGGAATATTCGGCTGGGTCACCTCGCCGACAATGCCGTGGGTGATGGTTTCGGTCATGCCCCACCAGCCGATGGTCTTGACGCCGAAATGTGCGTCCGCTGGCGGCTCGCACACCGCGCTGCCCCATAGCCGGAAATGATGCGCCTTCGGGCGTTCCTGCTCCATCAGCGCCTTGACGCAGAACGGCACCAGCGATGTCCAAGTGCAGCGATGCGCCAGCGCCGTGCTCCAGAAGCGGCTTGCGGAAAACCGCGGCATGATCACCGCGGTGGCGCCGACCCACAGCGTTGCCAGCATCGAATAGGCCAGCGCGTTGGTATGAAATAGCGGCAGATAGATCAGGTGGGTGTCCTCGGCGCGGAGGTCTTCATGCGCGGCGTTGACCTTCGCGCCCCACAACGCGTTGGCGTGAGTCCACAGCACCGCCTTCGGCCGCGATGTGGTGCCGGAGGTGTACTGCACGCTGCAGGAGGCGTGCGGATCGGCGGCGCGGCGCGGACGATCCGTGCTGTCGGCGAAGAGGGAATCGAATGCCTCGCTTTTCGCGGGCCGTCCTTGTGCGGGCGCTGCGCCCGCGTCATGGGAAGTCACCGCGAGCCAGCGCAGCTTCGGGCAATGATCTGCAAGGGTCTGCGCATAGGCCGGCTGGGTGATGGCCGCCACCGCGCCGCAATGATCGGCGAAGTAGTTCATCTCCGCCGGGGCGGAGCGCGTGTTGGTGGTCACCGCGATGGCGCCAAGCTCGACGCAGGCGAACCATGCCAGCAGCATCTCGATGCAATTGTCGAGATGGATCAGCACGCAATCGCCGGGCTTGATGCCGCGTCTGACCAGACCGGCGGAGAGCGCGCCGACGCGGTCATGGAATTCGCCATAGGTCCAGGGCCGCGCGGGCGCATCGAACGGCGCCCAGATCAGAAAGGTGTGATCGCGCCGTGTTTCCGCGCGCAGCCGCAGCAGCCATGGCACGTCCAGTCCGGCGAAGGGGCCGACATGGCCCGGTGCGAGGTCAGTGCCCGGCGAAATCCTGCTTGTCATGTTGTCTCCCATCTCCCGCTGTTGAGCGCGGGTTGACGATCCTTTATGGCAGGCGATGCTGTGGCAAACAATCCGCCCGCCGGAACGTGGGCGATGTGAACCGATATGGCCAGTCATTCGTAGCGTTTGAAACGGTCAAAGCATGAGCGGATCGGACAACAGGAGCGCGGACATGACGGGCGATACGTTCTACAGCGCCATGCCGGTGTTTCATGGCTTCGCCAGCCTGATGGAGCCGTCGCTGTATCGCCCGGTGCCGGACGGCTGGCTGATCGGTGTCGCCGATATCGTGCAGTCGACCAGGGCGATCGCGGACAATCGCTACAAGGCGGTGAACATGGCGGGCGCGGCGGTGATCGCGTCGATCACCAATGCGCTCGACGGCCGCGATTTTCCGTTTGCGTTCGGCGGTGACGGCGCGAGTTTCTCGGTCGCGCCGCAGGATGCGGAGCGTGCCCGTGACGCGCTGGCCGCCACCGCGACATGGGTGAGGGACGATCTCGATCTGATCCTGCGCGTGGCACTGGTGCCGATCGCGGCGATCCGCGCGCAGGGACTGGATGTGTGCATTGCGCGCTATGCGCCGTCGCCGCATGTGTCCTACGCCATGTTCTCGGGCGGCGGGCTGGCCTTCGCGGACGCGGCCATGAAGCGCGGCGAGTTCGCCGTCGAGCCAGCCGCGGCGGGCGCGCATCCCGATCTCACCGGCCTGTCGTGCCGGTTCTCGGAAATTCCCTCGGAGCGCGGCGTGATCCTCTCGGTGCTGGTCGTGCCATCTTCGGCTGATGGCGCGGCGTATCGCCGCCTGATCGAGGATGTCGTGGCGCTGGTCGAGCGCAGCCCCGGTGCGGGCCGGCCGGTCCCGGCAAATGGGCCGCCGCTGCGCTGGCCGGCGGAGGGCGCGCGCTATGAAGCGCTGGCGCGGCGCGGGCCGTCGCTGTTGATCCGGCAATTCCAGGTGCAGGTCCGGACGTTGTTCGTCTATGCGATCTTCCGTCTCGGCGTTCCGGTCGGCGGCTTCCTGCCGAAGGTCTATATGCAACAGGTGGTCGAGAATTCGGACTTCCGGAAATACGATGATGGCCTGCGCATGGTGCTGGACTGCACGCCCGAACTGGCCGATGCCCTGGAGAGCCGGCTGGCGGCGGCCGCGGCTGCTGGCGTGGCCCGGTATGGTCTGCACCGGCAGGACGCCGCCATGATGACCTGCTTCACGCTGTCGGCGACACGGCCGGAGCATTTTCATTTTGTCGACGGGGCCCGCGGCGGCTATGCGTCTGCCGCAACCGCATTGAAGGCGGCCCTGAACTAGGATTTTTGGGCGAGGGCGTCAGGTGGAACTTTATCCAACGATCGGCGTTTTAACCTGTTATTGCCGGGGCAAGCTGGATGGCTGACATCACCGCGTTACACACGGACGGAGCTTTCGATGCGTCGCTGCCGTCGGCGGATGAGCGCTATCAGTTGCTGATCGATGCGATCAGTGATTACGCCATCTACATGCTCGATCCCGACGGGATCGTGACAAGCTGGAATTCCGGCGCACGGCGGGTCAAAGGCTACGCGGCGCCGGAAATCGTCGGAAGCCACTTCTCGAAATTTTATACCGAGGACGACCGGCGCGCGGGCCTTCCCGGGCGCGCGCTGAAGGCCGCCGAGACCGAAGGCAAGTTCGAGAGCGAAGGCTGGCGCGTGCGCAAGGACGGCAGCCGGTTCTGGGCGCATGTGGTGATCGATCCGATCCGCTCGCCGGACGGGCAGTTGATCGGCTTCGCCGAGATCACCTGGGACCTCACTGAGCGCCGCACGGCCGAAGAGCGGCTGCGGCAAAACGAAGAGCAGTTCCGGCTGCTGGTGCAGGGCGTCACCGACTACGCGATCTACATGCTCGATCCTGACGGGCACGTCATCAGCTGGAATCAGGGCGCCGAACGCATCAAGGGGTATCGCGCCGATGAAATCATCGGCCAGCACTTTTCAAAATTTTACACGGCGGGCGATCGGGAAAAAGGCGATCCGCAGACCGCGCTCGAAACCGCGCGGCGCGAAGGCCGGTTCGAGAAGGAAGCCCTGCGCGTGCGCAAGGACGGCACGCAATTCTGGGCGCATGTCATCATCGATCCGATCCGCGATGATGCCGGAGCCATCATCGGCTTCGCCAAGGTGACGCGCGACATCACCGAGCGCATGGAAACCCAGAAGGCGCTCGAACAGACCCGCGAAGCGCTCGCCCATTCGCAGAAGATGGATGCGATCGGCCAGCTCAGCGGCGGCATCGCGCACGACTTCAACAATCTGCTGACGGTCATTCTCGGCAGTCTCGAACTGGCCGGGCGGAGGCTGTCGGACAGCGACCCGCGCGTCACGGGACTGATCGCCAACGCGATGCAGGCCGCCCAGCGCGGCGCGGCCCTGACCCAGCGCATGCTGGCCTTCGCCCGGCGTCAGGATCTGGACCTCAAGGCCGTCGATGTGTCGGACCTCGTGCGCGGCATGACCGATCTGCTGCAGAGCTCGCTGGGCCCATCGATGTCCATTGAGACTCATTTTCCGATCAAGCTCAATCCTGTTCATGCTGACGCCAATCAGCTCGAAATGGCGCTGCTGAATCTCGCGGTGAATGCGCGCGACGCGATGCCGGACGGCGGCCGCATCATCATCGCGGCACGCGAGGAAACCGTTGCGCCTGCGCAGCCGGCCGGCAAGCTGAAGGCCGGACGTTATGTCTGCCTGTCGGTGCAGGACACCGGCGAGGGTATGGACAAGGCGACGCTGACACGGGCGATGGAGCCGTTCTTCACCACCAAGGGCGTGGGGCGCGGAACAGGATTGGGATTATCGATGGTTCACGGCATGACGGAGCAGTCCGGCGGACAGTTTGTGCTCAAGAGCCGCAAGGGCGCGGGGACGACGGCAGAAATCTGGCTGCCGGTGCCGGCGCCTGCCAGGAAAGCCGCCGACAGCGACGTCGTTATCAAAAGCGTCGAGCCGCCGATGCGTCCGCTCACCGTGCTCGCGGTCGACGACGACGGCCTTGTGCTGATGAACACGTCGCTGATGCTGCAGGACATGGGGCACCTCGTACTCGAGGCGGCGTCGGGACAGCACGCGCTCGACATTCTGCGGCAACAGGCGACCATCGATCTCGTGATCACCGATCACGCCATGCCGAAAATGACCGGCGCTCAGCTGGCCGAAGCGATCAGGGTGGAGCGGCCCGGCATTCCGGTCATTCTCGCGACCGGTTATGCGGAGCTGCCGTCCGGCGTCGGAGCCGGCCTGTTGAAACTCAGCAAGCCGTTCCGCCAGCAGGAATTGATGCAGGCGGTGGCGTCCGCCGTGCCCGTATAGCATCCGCCGTCGATTCGGCGGCCGGTGTCAGCTCAGTTCGCCGTCGAGGAACGGATTGGTCTCGCGCTCGTGCCCGAAGTTCGAGCCGGGGCCATGCCCGCAGATGAATCCGATATCGTCGCCGAGCGGCAACAGCTTCTCCTTGATGGAGCGGATCAGCGTGCCGTGATCGCCGCCCGGCAGATCGGTGCGTCCGACCGAGCCGTTGAACAGCACGTCGCCGACAATCGCGAAGTGCATGCCTTTGTTGTGGAACACCACGCTGCCCGGCGAGTGGCCGGGGCAGTGATAGACGTCGAATGTCAGGTCGCCGACCTTGACCTGATCGCCTTCCTCCAGCCAGCGGTCCGGCGCGAAATCGCGAACGCCGAACATGCCGAACCGCGCGCCGCTCTCCACAACATTGTCCAGCAGGA
The DNA here is from genome assembly GCA_017308575.1 of Afipia sp. Lineage (GTDB taxonomy): Bacteria > Pseudomonadota > Alphaproteobacteria > Rhizobiales > Xanthobacteraceae > Afipia. The sequence goes on along the minus strand of JAFKEQ010000001.1, from coordinate 141,965 downwards.
ATTTGTCTGCGATGTGCGGGCCTTCGATCCGCACCTTCAGCGTGTCGCGCAGTTCCGCAGCGCCGCCGACATGATCGATGTGGCCGTGAGTAATCCAGATTTGTTCGACGGTGACGCCAGCCTGCTTGATGGCTTCGAGAATTCGCGGAACGTCGCCGCCGGGATCGATCACGACACCGCGCTTGCTCGGCTCGCTCCAGAGCAGCGTGCAGTTCTGTTCGAAGGGGGAAACCGGAATGATGAGCGCGCCGGCTGGCGCCTGGGTCTGATCGTCTTGGGTCATGCGGCCACAATGCCGATTTTTTGCGCCGCGCCAAGCGGTTTTAGCCGTGTCCTTCGCGCGACCGGTTCCTGTGGCTGGTAGACTGCATTCTGCGTGGCGGACCTACGCCACGCACAGCCGGGCGTCGGTTTCGATGTCCGCCATCTCGAACGGCTCCGGACGCCCGACGCCATAGCCTTGCGCATAATCGACGCCGATCTCGCGCACGGCGTCGAGAATGGCGTCATTCTCAACAAACTCGGCGACGGTGCTTTTGCCCATCACCTTGCCGATGCGGCAGATCATTTCCACCATGGCGCGGTCGATCGGATCGTCGAGCATGTCCTTGACGAAGCCGCCGTCGATTTTCAGGTAATCGACTGGCAGATGCTTCAGATAGCCGAACGACGACATGCCGCTGCCGAAATCGTCGAGCGAGAAGCGGCATCCCAGCGCCTGCAGAACGTCAATGAAACGGCTGGCGTTTTCGATATTGGCGATCGCGCTGGTTTCCGTGACCTCGAAGCAGATCATGGTCGGCGGAATGTCGTGGAGGGCGAGCTGTTCGCGGACATGGTCGATGAAGCCGTCATCGCCGAAGGTCGCGCCCGACAGGTTGATGGCGCAGGTCGCGATCGGTTCGTGCGGCGCGTTTTTCAAACGGCTTGCGAGAATCTTGAAAGCATGGCCGACCACCCAGTGATCGATCAGCGGCATCAGGCCATAACGCTCCGCGGCGGGAATGAAATCGATCGGGGGCACCAGCTTGTCGTCGCGATCGCGCAACCGCAGCAGAAGTTCGATATGCATGCCGCAATGACCAGCGTTCTGCAGGGGCGCGATCTTCTGGGCGAACAGGCAGAAACGCTCCTCGTCCAGTGCATCGTGGATTCGCTGAACCCAGGCCATTTCGCCGAACCGGTTCTGCAGTTCGGTATCGGTGGGGTTGTGAATCTGGACGCGGTTGCGGCCCTTTTCCTTGGCCATGTAACAGGCGAGATCCGCGGTGCGCAGGATCTCGTCCTGGGTGGCATGCTCCCGCTTCATCTGCACGAGGCCGATGCTTGCGGTGACTGTAAAGGTCCGGCCATCCCAGACAAAGTTCATGTCTTCCACGGTCTGCCGCAGCCGCTCCGCAAGAATGGCGGCCTGATCGAGATCGCCGTTTTCCAGCAGGATGGCGAATTCATCGCCGCCGAGGCGCGCGAGCAGATCCTCGTTGCGGATATGCCGCTGAAGTGCCAAAGCCACTTCGCACAGCAGCTTGTCGCCGGCGGCGTGGCCGCAGGTGTCGTTGATGATCTTGAACTGGTCGAGATCCACATACATTAGGCCGTGCGACTTATCCTGACCGGTGCCGAGTTGATGCAACGCGCGCTCCAGCCTGTGCTCGAACTCGCGGCGGTTGGCGAGCTTGGTCAGGCTGTCATGCGAGGCCTGCCATGACAGGCGGGCGATGTATTTCTTCTCGCGGGTCATATGGTGCAGCACGACCACCGCGCCGGCAAGCGCGCCTTCCTTGTGAAGCGGCGCTCCCACGATGGAGACCGGCACCGAGGTGGAGTCATGGCGCTGGAGCAGATGCGGGCGGGTGGGGGCAGGCAGATGCTCGCCTTGCAGGATGCGCGGAATCTGCCCCTCGACCGGATGCCCGGTGTCTTCATCCAGAATCTCGAACAGCGAAGCGAGCGGCCGTCCGCGCGCGTCATGCAGGCGGCATGCGATCAATTTCTCGGCCGCGGGATTCATGTAATCCACCAGCCCTTCCTTGTTGGTCGAGACGACCGCATCGCCGATCGAGGCCAGCGTGGTCTGCGCGCGCTCCTTCTCGGAGTGCAGCGCCCGAACGAGCCGATGCCGTTGGGCAAGGAAATGGCGGGCCAGCAGGATCAGCGCCACCACTAGCAACGCTGCCGTAAACAGATTCGCGATGGTGAGCACCAGCTTGACATGCCGCGAGCCATTGCCGAGCGCTGCGCTGAAAGCCATGGCTTCGGGCGCGAAGCGAACATTGAAATGGTCGATGCGTTCGCGTAGCGAGGCGTTTTGCGCGGTGGAAAATACTTTGCCTGTCTGCTCGCTCTGGATTTCCTTTCCGAGCGCGGCGAGGTCGTCCAGCAGAGGATCGGTTTTGATCCAGTGCGTTAGCGCCGTCTTGAGAGCAGGCAGCTCGCTGAAATAGCGGTAGAGCCAGATCAGGCTGTCGATATCGTCGGGATGAATGCCGCCTTGTCGGAATCCGGCCCGGGCCGCTTCGTAGTCCGGCGGATTGGTTTCCAGCGCGATCCGGGCGGCGCGATCACCGAGCGGGACCGCGATGGCCTGCTCGTATTTCCGGTAGAGCGTGTCGTCACCGGTTTCGCCATACAGGGAGAGATAGTGGATGGCATCCTTCTGGCCCTTCGACCACAGGCTTTCGCCGCCGACATAGGCGCGCACCGAGGACAGGATATTGAGGCTCAGTCCGGCCAGGCAGGCCTGAAGCAGGACAATGGCGATGAGAGGCGCAACCAGCCGCAGCAACGGGAAATTCGCGGATTTAGAAAGTAGCTTCATTGGATGCTATCGGCTCCGTCGTCATTCTTTGACGAAAGTTCGCTGTTGCCTTCCGATTCCCAGTTCCCGTGACACGCGCCGATCGTTCTCGGCCGACACGCACAGGGCAAACCTTGCCGCGATGTGATTAAGAGGGGGAGAATTTCCCCCGCGCGCGCTGCGAAACTCGCGGAATGCGTGAATCGGGCGTAAATGCTCGGATACATATTGTTGACAATGCGCCCGCACTCCGAGTTCGCGGGCCGAATTGGCGGACCTGCAGCGCGTTCAACGGCATTGAAAAGCCGGCCCGGATCGGCCGGGCCGGCTATCGATGGCGCGGCGGTTATGATTGATGAAGCGTTACTTTTTGATCTGGACCTTGAGCGTCTCCTCTACCGCGCGATCGAATGACGACGCCTTGCCGGGCGCGGCGGTGCGTTTCTTTTCGGCGACAAATGCGTCGCGTTTGCGCACCAATGCCGCGAGCTTCTCATTGAGGTTCTTGCGCGCCTGTGTCTGCTTTTCGACCTCTGCGGCGCGCTGATCCGGCGAAAGCTTGCGCAGCGCATCCGGCAGTTCGTCGTCCTTCACGCCTGCGACTGTCGTGCGCCCCGATGCAACCGCGCTGACGAGATCGCCGTCGCCGGTTACCGCTTCGGATGAAATCCTGGAGCGCTTGTTGAGATAGCTCGCCATGTCGGACGCCGATGCAGGCGCTGCGGCGGCGACCTGCGATAGTTGCCGCGTTTTTTCCTCGACACGTTTTTGCAATCGCTGCGGACCGTAGGGAATGACGGTGCCGTTGATTTCCTTCTGCAGGATGATGATGTCGTCGTCATAAGGGGTCTCGATTACCACGAGATCGCCGCCGTCCTGCGGAATCGGAATGAAGCGGCCATCGCCGAGCTGCGCGATGTCTTTCCAGACCCGTTCGGTGTCGCGCGCGCCGCCGGCGAGCACGGCATTGACAACGATGTCGCGCTGCTTCGCGACCGCCAGCGTCTTCGGATATTTGGTGTCCTGCGCGTAGTCCATGTGCGGCGGCGCATCTCCGACCAGAAACACGATGCGGTGTGCATCCTTGCCTTCAGTCCAGTGGAGTTTGTTGACCGCGACATCGAGCGCCTCGTTGATGCTCTCCGGCCAGTCGCCGCCGCCGCGTGCCTTCAGGTCCAGCAGGTTGCCGTAGATATCCTGAATATCGCTGGTGAGATCGAAGGTCCTGGTGACGTACTCATCGCCGATATCGCGATAGGCAACGAGGCCGAGACGGATGTCGGCATCCGGATTGGCATCGACCACGCTGGTGGCGATCGACCAGATCTTGCGCTTGGCGCCGTCGAGCAATCCGCCCATCGATCCCGTGGTGTCGAGCACGAAGGCGACCTCGACGGTCGGCCTGGCCATGGCTTGCGAGAGCGCCGCGCCGAGCGGCAGGCTGACGGCGGCCAGCACGAATGCGCAGACGCCGTGTTTGAATCCACTGGTGATGCGTGATGTCATTATTCCCCTCCGGTGATGCGTCGCGTCGGTTCACGACAGCGTGATGGTTCCGCTGCTTCGCGTCGCCTCGGGGTCCGAATTGTGTCGGCGTCCGTACCGTTTTGGGGCTGAGGGGCTTTCGCTTTTCTGCTACCTTGTCGGAATCATGAATTCACCGTTTCGCCATATGGAGCCCGGTTTGCCACCGGATCGCCGCCAGTCCGACACAGCGCTCGCGATCGCTCGCGGCACGTCCAGATTGTTGAGATCCTTGGGATTTTCCTGTGTCAGTGAATTGACGCTGCCGTCCGGCCGCCGCGCCGACTTGGTCGCGATGAATGCACGCGGCGACATCTGGATCGTTGAGATCAAGTCGTCGGTCGACGATCTGCGCGCCGATCAAAAATGGCAGGACTACCGGATGCATTGCGACCGGTTGTTCTTTGCCTTCACGCAGGATCTGCCGTGCGAGATTTTTCCGGTGGATACGGGACTGATCGTCGCCGATGCTTATGGCGCGCATCTGCACTGTAACGCGCCGGAACATCGCCTGCCGGCGGCAACGCGCAAATCGATGCTGATCAGTTTCGGCTTGCTGGCGGCACAACGCATCGGCCGCCTGAGCGATCCGCAAGGCTATGAAAGCTTCGATGCGGATTAAGCGCTGACCTGCGTGAAAGACGCCGGCGCGATCTGCGTCACCGGCAGCAGCGTATCTTCGAACATCGCGAACGCGATGTCCGCGCCATGCACGACGCCTGCGGGGTCAGCCTGCGCCTCGGGATGATTTTCAAGCAGCGCAAGGAAGCTTGGCCAGAAGCGTTTTCCGAATCCATGGCGCAGATACGCGGTTGCATTCATCGCGGAGGAATCGGGATCTTCGGCCAGACGCGCCAGCATCACGCGCTCGCCCATACGTGATGCTTCGAGCACATAGACCGCGCCGAGTATTTCAGCGGCGGACCTGAAATAGGGCATCGGCAGCGGATCGCAGGCAATGCCTAAGGTTTTCAAATCGTGCGTGAGTGCTGCGGTTCGCGCGCGGGCTCGCCAGTCGGGAATGATGCGTTCGACGCCATCACGATCCAGCGCGGCTTCGATGGGAAACAGCGCCTCGGCCTGGCTGCGCAGAAAGCTCTCGTAATAAAGGGGAATCGCAAGGTTCAGCCGGGACAGCGCATCGTCGAGACGTCGATGAGACGCATGTGTCGCCTGACGGATGATGTCCCAGATGGCGGTGCCCATGATGTTGCCTCCTGTGTGCAACTCAAGCGGCGGTCGCTATTTCACGACAATGTCGCGCGACGGAACGAACGGATCGAGCAGGCTGGTGACGTAACTGCGGGTCAGGGTCACGGGATAGGCTTCACGCCTGCGAACGGTCACGCGCGGCGGGCGGAGCGACGGGCCTGAAGGCCAGTCAATCCGGTAATCCTCGACAAGACCGAACTGTTTGGTGACTTCGAGACGGGAGGCGATGTCGATATGTCGTGCCTTGCGCATGATGTTCCGGCGATGCCGCCGCCCTTCCTGTGGTCATGCGCAGACAACGCAGTCCCACCCGGAAGGGTTCCAGCGCCCGCCGTCAGCGCGGCGCGCGCTTGGCCAGAATGCGCTGCAGGGTGCGCCGGTGCATGTTCAGGCGGCGCGCCGTTTCCGACACGTTGCGGTTACACATCTCGTAAATGCGCTGGATGTGTTCCCAGCGCACGCGGTCAGCGGACATGGGATTCTGAGGAAGCTGCGACTTGTCGGTCGAACTCGCCAGCAGCGCGGCGACCACGTCGTCGGCATCGGCGGGTTTCGATAGATAGTCGATGGCACCCATCTTCACCGCAGTGACGGCGGTGGCGATGTTGCCATAGCCGGTCAGCACGATGGCGCGTGCGTCAGGACGCTGGCGCTTCAACGCCGACACCACGTCCAGACCGTTGCCGTCGCCGAGTCGCAAGTCCACGACGGCGAAGGCCGGCGGCGTCTTATCGATGTGATGCAGTCCGTCGGACACATTGTCGCAGGTGCTCACCGTGAACCCGCGGGTCTCCATGGCGCGCGCCAGCCGGTCAAGAAATGCCTTGTCATCCTCGACAATCAGCAAGGATCGGTCGGGAATCTCGGTCAAATCGGCGGTTGCGGTCACGTTTCAGGCCTCCTCCTGCGATCCTTCAGATATGGCGTGACATTCGGGCGATGCCAAGGCTGGGATACCGTCAGAATGCCGGACGGCAGGCTGCAAATCGTCGCAGCCGGGCGTGGCTACTGCAGCGCGGTTGCGGGAACGTCCAGGGTCTCGAAGCTGTCGCGCGGCCAGACGATCGTCACCACGGCGCCGTGATCGGGGAAAATCCTGTTGGTGAACGAGACCTTGGCGCCGGTTCGCTCCAGCAGGGTGCGTGCGATGAAGACGCCGAGGCCGAGCCCGCCGCGTTCGCCCTGCGGGTCGCCCGAGCGCCGCCGCGTCAGATAAGGCTCGCCGATCCGTTTGAGAATGTCCGGCGGAATGCCCGGCCCGTCGTCTGAAATATTGATCTCGACGGTGGTCGCATTCCACCATGCGTTGACCTCGACACGTTCGCGCGCAAAGTCGACAGCGTTTTCCATAATGTTGCCGACGCCATAGAGGATCGCCGGGTTGCGGGCGAGCACCGGCTCGGGGTCTTGCGCCAGTGCGATGCGGACCTTGATGGCGATACCGAAGTCGCGATGAGGCGCGACGGCTTCCTCGATCAGGGTCGAGAGCGGCATCTGATCGAACGGCGCGCCTTCGGATGAAAGCTGCGTGATCTTCGCCAGAATTTCGCGGCAGCGCTGCGCTTGTTCGCGCAGGGTTTTCAGATCGCCGCGGGCATGGTCGTCGAAGCCGTTGGTCTGGATCGCCTGTTCCAGTTCGCGGGAGATCAGGAAGATGGTGGAAAGCGGCGTTCCCAGTTCGTGCGCGGCCGCGGCGGCAAGCCCGTCGATCTGCGTCAGGTGTTGCTCGCGTGTCAGGACAAGCTCGGTGGCCGCGAGCGCGTCCGACAGCTTGCGCGCTTCCTCCGTCACCTGAAACGCGTAGAGACTGGTGATGCTCAGCGCCAGCACGATCGAGATCCAGACCGCGATCATATAGGTGGGCGGCAGCACCAGCGGCTCATCGCCGTTCCAGGGAAGCGGCAGATGGTAGAAGCCAAGCACCGTGACACACGCCGCGGCGAAAATGACCAGCGCCAGCGTGATCCGCGTCGGCAGCGCGGTTGCGGAAATCAGCACCGGCGCCAGAAACAGAAATGAAAACGGGTTCTGCAATCCGCCGGTCAGCGCCAGCAATGCGGCGAGTTCAGCGATGTTGAGGGCGAGCAGGGCGGCCGCATAGCGTGGCTCCAGTCGATGCACCGGATTGAACGCGGTCTGCAGCGCAAGATTGAGTGCGCAGGACAGGCCGATGATGACCACGCAGGGAATGACAGGAACCTCGAAGTCGAGGCCTTCGGAGACGACGAAGATCGTCGTCAGCTGTCCCAGCGCGGCAAGCCAGCGCAGCCGCAGGATGGTGTCGAGGCGCACATAGCGCCGCGGCTGGCGGAAGACGGTATCGGCAACGTCGCTCATGCCATATCCTTAGCGTTCCGCCTGTCCGATCACAAATCGGTCTGTCGTGAGAGGTCTGCATTCGCGGGCCTTGCGAACGGTGCCACGTTGGCTCAATGAACGTCGATCATGGCCGCCGCGACGATTCCCCAAAATGCCGCATCCAGCGCTCCGGACGCGTCCGGAGCGGCGATTCATGTCGACCGGCTGGTCAAGGTCTATAAGGCCACCCGCGCGGTGGACGATATTTCCTTCACAATTCCGCGTGGCTCGGTGACCGGCTTGTTGGGCGGCAACGGTGCGGGCAAGACCACGACCATATCGATGATCATGGGGCTGGTGACGCCGACATCGGGAACGGTCAGCGTGCTCGGCCATGCGATGCCGAGGGAACGCTCCGCGGTGCTGGGTCGGATGAACTTTGAAAGTCCCTATGTGGACATGCCGGGACGCCTCACCGTGCGGCAGAATCTCAATGTGTTTGGCCGGCTCTATGGCGTGCCAAACCTGAAAGAGCAGATCGGCAGGCTGGCCGCCGATCTCGATCTGAATGAATTTCTCGACCGGCCGAGCGGCAAGCTGTCCGCGGGCCAGAAGACGCGCGTGGCGCTCGCCAAAGCCCTGATCAACGAGCCGGAGCTTCTGCTGCTGGACGAGCCGACCGCCTCGCTCGATCCCGATACCGCAGACTGGATCCGTACTCACCTCGAGACTTATCGCAAGGCCCGCGGTGCGACGGTTCTGCTGGCGTCGCACAACATGCTCGAGGTCGAGCGTTTGTGTGACCGCGTCATCATCATGAAGCGTGGGCGCATCGAGGACGATGACAGTCCGGCCGGCATTCTGGCGCGTTACAACCGAACCACGCTGGAAGATGTTTTTCTCGATGTGGCGCGTGGGCGCGTGCAGCAGGTGTCGTCGTGAGCGAGGTGCAGTCGCATCAGCCGCATGGCTTTGGCATCGCGCCGCATCGTATCGGCGCGATGATCCTGCGTCACTGGTACCTGCTGACGTCGTCATGGCCGCGGCTGCTGGAACTGATCTACTGGCCGGTGCTGCAACTGATCACCTGGGGCTTTTCACAGGCCTATATCTCGCAGAACGCGGGATTCTTCGCCAAGGCCGGCGGCACCTTCATCGGCGCGGTGATCCTGTGGGACATCCTGTTTCGCGGGCAGCTCGGTTTCTCGATGTCGTTTCTCGAGGAGATGTGGTCGAAGAATCTCGGCAACCTGCTGATGAGCCCGCTCAAGGTCAGCGAGTATCTGATCTCGCTGATGGTGATGAGCGTGATCCGGCTCGCGGTCGGCGTCATTCCGATGACTATCCTCGCCATCGCGTTCTTTGGTTTCAACCTGTTCGGTTTCGGCTTCGCGCTGGTGGCGTTCTTCTGCAACCTGATCTTCACGAGCTGGTCGTTCGGTCTGATCTCGTCGGGACTTGTGCTGCGCAATGGCATGGGCGCGGAAGGTCTGGCGTGGACGCTGATGTTCGCGCTGTTGCCGCTGACCTGTGTCTATTATCCGGTTTCGGTGCTGCCGGACTGGCTTCAGGTCGTGGCCTGGATGCTGCCGCCAACCTACGTTTTCGAGGGCATGCGCGCTCTTCTGATCGATGGAGTTTTTCGCGCCGACCTCATGATAGAGGCTCTGGCGATCAATGCCATGCTGTTTGCGATCTCGACCGTGGCCTTTTTGTTACTCCTGAAAAGTGCCCGGATTCATGGCGCTCTGGTCCAGAGCGGGGAATAGTCCAACGTTTTCAAGCCGATTTGTAGCAAAAGACCGCCCTGCGCCGGTTCCGTCCAGTATCGATTGTCTCTCTTGCTTTCGCGTTGGATTGACGCTTTGTCGCACTCCCGACACTATGCTGCGCCGCGAAACCGGGATTCGAGGAAAACGCAATGCCTATCGGTGAATTTGGAAGGCCGCCTGACCTGCCGTCCGAGGTCAGCCCCGCGCTGACCACCCCCATGTACTGGATGTACGAAATGGGACACGCCTCGCTCAATCCGGCGCGGGCGGTGGCGGATATGACCAAGCTGTGGTTCGAGAATCCGTTCAATCCGCTTGCGACGACCCAGTTTGGCAAATCGGTTGCCGCCGGTTGTGAGTTGTTCGAGCGCACCACGCGCCGTTACGGCAAGCCGGAATGGGGTCTGCACGACACCGAAGTGAACGGCATGCGGGTGCCGGTCGAGATCACGCCGGTCTGGGAAAAGCCGTTCTGCCGGCTGCTGCATTTCGACCGCAAGCTGGCGCGGCCGCTCCGTGAGCCGCAGCCGCGCGTGCTGATCGTCGCGCCGATGTCGGGACACTATGCGACGCTGCTGCGCGGCACGGTGGAGGCCTTCCTGCCCGGTCACGATGTCTACATCACCGACTGGGCCGATGCGCGCATGGTCCCGGTGGCGCAGGGCCGTTTCGATCTCGACGATTACATCGATTACGTGATCGAGATGATCCATGTGCTCGGCGGCAATGTTCACGTCGTCGCCGTCTGTCAGCCCGCGGTGCCGGTGCTGGCGGCGGTCTCCATCATGGAAGCCAACAAGGACCGCTATTTCCCGACGTCGATGACGCTGATGGGCGGTCCGATCGACACCCGCCGCAACCCGACGGGTGTGAACGATCTGGCCGAGCAGAAGGGCATCGACTGGTTCCGCAACAACGTCATCACCAAGGTGCCGTTCCCGCATCCCGGTTTCATGCGCGACGTCTATCCGGGCTTCCTTCAACTCACCGGCTTTGTCAGCATGAACCTCGACCGCCATGTCGATGCGCACAAGCGCCTGTTCGCCAATCTGGTGAAGGGCGATGGTGACCTCGTCGACAAGCATGTCGAGTTCTACGACGAATATCTGGCCGTGATGGACCTCACCGCCGAGTTCTATCTGCAGACCGTCGATCTGGTGTTCGTGAAGCATGCCTTGCCGAAGGGCGAGATGAAGCATCGCGGTCAGCCGGTCGATCCGTCGCAGATCCAACGCGTTGCATTGATGACGGTGGAAGGCGAGAACGACGACATCTCGGGTCTCGGCCAGACCGAAGCGACGCATGGGCTGTGCAGCGCGATTCCAGACGATCGTCGCGTGCATTATGTGCAGAAGGGCGTCGGCCATTACGGTGTGTTCAACGGTTCGCGCTTCAGGTCTGAAATCGTGCCGCGAATCTCGGATTTCATGCGGTCGTCGACCCAGTCCAGGCCGGTTCTGGCCGCTGCCGAATAGGTCTTTTTAAAGAGCCTTTCGTTCAGAAGTGCCCATTTTACGGGGGATTCTGGAGTTTTCCACTCCGGAATCCCTCTTTTCTTTTTCATAACTATTTGAAATCAAAGGGTGTTTAGATTTGCGCTTGGGTGCGTATGAGAGTGAATTTCCACGCTCCCTTCTTTAGGCGTCACGACGTTAGAAATGAATCAGAATTTCATGTTTCATGGCCCCGGATGTAGGAGGCTAAGCCCCTAAATCTACGATATATTGGGCAAATGATTTGTTTTTGCGCCGATGAATTTCACTGGCGGCGGATATGGCAGAATCCCGGCGAATTCCTGCTGTCCGGGTCCGCTGACATGGCTTTTCGCGCACTTCTTTACCGCCGTCCCACCGAGCCGCGCACGCTCGCGGTGAAAATTGGCTCATCCACTTATACGATTCAGCTCAGGCGACACCGCCGCGCGCGCCGATACACGCTGCGCATTCATCCGAGCAAGCGCGAAGCCGTCCTCACCATGCCTCCGCGCGGAAATTTGTATGAAGCCAAGGACTTCGCGCAACGTCACGGCGCATGGATCGCGGCCCGTCTTGGTGGTTTGCCCAAAGCCGCGCCGTTTTCGCAGGGCGCATCCATCCCGTTGCGCGGGGTGCCGCACCGGATCGTGCATCGTGCGGGCGAACGTGGAACCGTCTGGACTGAAATGCGCGAGAGCGGCGACAAGATTCTCTGCGTCGCCGGCGGCGTCGAATTTATTGATCGCCGCGTTCATGACTTCCTCAAGCGCGAGGCCCGCCGCCTGCTGACCGAGGCATCGCATCGCTATGCGGAGATGCTCGGGGTCAAGGTGAAGCGCATCACCATCCGCGATCAGTCCAGTCGATGGGGCTCCTGCACCTCGGCGGGCGCGCTCTCGTATTCGTGGCGTCTCATTCTCGCGCCGCCTTACGTGCTGGATTATCTCGCCGCGCACGAAGTCGCGCATCTGGTTGAAATGAACCACTCGCCGCGGTTCTGGAAGGTCGTGGCGCGGATCTGTCCCGCCACCGAACGTGCCAAGCGGTGGCTCGACACCCACGGCAACGATCTGCATCGTTACGGGATCGAAGAGTGATACGGTGAGAGCGTCATCCTGAGGTGCGAGCCGCAATTGCGGCGAGCCTCGAAGGATGGGTAACAGCCGTCCTCCTTCGAGGCTCGCAAGTGCTCGCACCTCAGGATGACGGCAGAGAATATACCGTAAGGCGCTCTCAGCGCCGTCCGCCGAACACGCGATCGATCAACCAGCCATCAAGACCCGCAGCCGCTTCCGGCCGCGTCGAGGTCTGCGTGACCGGTGGGCGTGCCTGTTGCGGATAGGGTGCGGGTGCGCCGGGCTGAGGCCGCACATAACCGTCATTGGCGGATTGCTGCGGGTAAGGTTGCGGCTGAGCCGGTGCGGAGCGCGGTTGTCCCGGAAAGAGATTTGACAGGAAACCGCCGTCTTGCGGCTGTGTCGGTCTTGGCAGGGGGACAGGTGTCACGCCCTGATGCGCGGCTTTCATGAAACGGGTCCAGACCTCGACCGGCAATCCGCCGCCCGTGGCTTTCTTGGTCGGTGAATTGTCGTCGTTGCCGAGCCATACGCCGGTGACGAGGTTCGCGGTGTAGCCGATGAACCAGGCGTCGCGGAAATCCTGGCTGGTGCCGGTCTTGCCCGCCGCCGACCAGCCCGGAATGTCCGCCTTCTTCGCGGTGCCGATGGTCAGCGTTTCGTGCATCATGAGGTTCATCATACCGACCGCGTTCGGATCGATCACCCGCGCAGGCGGATCGTTGCGGTGGACATACAGCACCTTGCCTTCGCTGGTGCGGATCCGGTTCACCACATAGGGCGACGCTGCGAAGCCGCCATTGGCGAACGGCGTATAGGCGCCGACCAGTTCGTTGAGCGAGACTTCCGAGGTGCCGAGCGAAATCGTGGCGTTGGGTTCGAGTTTCGAGGCGATGCCGAGACGATGAGCGGTGCGCACCACATTCGCCGGGCCGACTTCGAGGCCGAGCCGCACCGCGACTGTATTCAGCGACATCGCGAGCGCCTGCGTCAGCGTCACCGGGCCAAAATATTCGCGGCTGTAATTCTCGGGCCGCCAGCCCTTCACGTCGAGCGGGGCATCCTGCCGCACGGTGTCGGGTGTCAGGCCCGCTTCGATCGCGGTGAGATAGACGAACGGTTTGAAGGCCGAGCCGGGCTGGCGCTTCGCGGTCACCGCGCGGTTGAACTGGCTTTCGGCGTAATTGCGCCCGCCGACCATGGCGCGGACCGCGCCGCTTGGAGTCATCGCCACCAGCGCACCCTGCGAGACGTTGAACTTCACGCTCTTGGTCGCCAGTTCGTCGATGATCGAAGCTTCGGCTACGCTCTGCAGCTTGGGATCGATCGAGGTCTCCACCACGATGTTCTGGTCGATTTGGCCGACCAGATCGTCCAGCACTTCGCCGATCCAGTCGGCGACGTAGTTGATGGTGCCGGCACCGACCGGCCGCACGGCATAGGACGGATGGCCGATGGCGGCCTGGGCTTGCGCATTGGTGATGAACTTCACATCCGCCATCGCGGTCAGCACGGTCTGCGCACGCTTTTCCGCGCCTTCCGGATTGCGGTTGGGCGCAAGGCGGGACGGCGATTTGACGAGGCCCGCCAGCATTGCGGCTTCCGACAGCGAAACGTTCTTGGCGGATTTGCCGAAATACTTTTGCGCGGCCGCCTCGACGCCGTAGGCACCTGAGCCGAAATAGACGCGGTTGAGATAAAGTTCGAGAATTTCGTTCTTCGAGTATTTCCGCTCGAGCCACAGCGCGAGTTCGACCTCCTGCAGCTTGCGCTGGAAGGTGCGCTCCTGAGTCAGGAACAGGTTCTTGGCGAGCTGTTGCGTCAGCGTCGAGCCGCCTTGTGACACGCCGCGATGCAGAAGATTGGTGACGGCTGCGCGCATGATGCCGGTCGGATCGACGCCGAAATGCGAATAGAAGCGGCGGTCCTCAATGGCGATGAAGGCTTTCGGCAGATAAGGCGGCAGGTCTTTGAGCGCGACATTGGCGCCGGGCATTTCGCCGCGCGTGGCGATCACGCTGCCGTCCATGCCGGTGATCTGGATGGTGGGCGGACGCTTGGGAATTTCAAGCGACTGGATCGCAGGCAGGTGCGCGCTGATCCAGACGATCACACCAGCGCAGGCGATCAGGGCCCACAGGCCGAGCACCGCGCTCCAGTAGATCGCGCGGCCCCAGCCGGAGCGCGAGCGGCGCGATGACCTGCGGTCGTCATCCTTGCGGGATGCGCGCGTTTTGCGCGGACGCGGTTCACGCGGCATGTCATCCTCATCGTCATAATCTTCGACGGGACGGCTTTTGGCGGCGCGGCGTTTGGGTTTCGGGTTGTCGTCGCGCGGTCCGCCGACGCGGTCGCGCGGATTGAGGCGGATGCCATCAAGCGACGCATCGACGTCGAACTTTGGCTCCGTGCGTCCGCCCTTCTTTTTCCGCCCCGCCGCCATTCAAACGCGCCCGCACCGATAACCAGAGATGAAGGCGTGCAGGCTAGCGGTGGCGGTTTAAAGGCGCGTTACGCAAAGGTTAACGCGGATTCAGACTTCGCGCAGGTGTGTTGGAAATGTGTGATCAGGCCAACCACACCAATAGCAGCGCAATGGCGGCCGGAAGCGCCTGAACCATGATAATTCGTTTGGAGACGGAGTAGCCGCCATAAAGTCCCGCAACGATCACGCAGAGCAGGAAAAACACCTTGATCTGAAAGCCGAAAGTCGGATTCGGATGGACCAGGCCCCAGACCAGACCGGCGGCGAGAAAGCCATTGTAAAGTCCCTGATTGGCGGCAAGCACCGCGGACGCCTGCGCCTTTTCCAGCGTATTGCCGAAGATTTTCAATCCCTTCGGCTTGGTCCAGAGAAACATCTCCAGCACCAGGAAATAGGCGTGCAGCGCCGCGACGAGCGCGACCAGACCATTGGCGATGTATGTCATACTTGGCTCCCCCGAATCCGATGCCGGAACCTAGCACGCGGTACGTGAACAACGCGACGGCATCCGCACTCCGGGCAAATGATCTTGTCGGAAAACGGAAAGACAAATCGCGTGGTCGCGGCGATGGTGGATGCACGATGCGACGAAGGATATCCGGCATGACCGAACAGCAACCCCAGCATTTGTCTCTCGATCGGCTTGCGACGCCGATCGGCACAGCCCTGCTGGTGACCGATGATGAGGGCTTTTTGCGCGCGCTGGACTGGTCCGACTATGAGGAGCGGATGCACCGGCTGCTCCGGCTGCATTATGGCGCGGTGGCTCTGAAGGATGCACCGGCGCCGAAAGACATCGCCCGCGCGCTCAAGGCCTATTTCGCCGGCGATCTCGATCAGTTGTGCACCATCAGATGGCGGACCAATGGAACGCCGTTCCAGCGCAGGGTCTGGTCGAAACTGCAGAGCGTTCCGGCAGGTAAGACGGCGAGCTACGGTGTCATGGCCGCGCGGCTCAATGTTCCGAATGCGGCGCGCGCTGTCGGCGCCGCGAACGGCGCCAATCCCGTCAGCGTGGTCGTGCCGTGCCATCGCCTCGTCGGTGCCAACGGTTCGCTCACCGGCTATGGCGGTGGACTGGAGCGCAAGCAATGGCTGCTCGCGCATGAAGGCGCGGCGGTGAATCAGGTTCGGCCGTAATCAGGCCGCCGGCTTCTCGGCAGCGTCGCCGTTGGCGAGCAGATGGATCAGCGCGCGCTTGATTGCCGCCTGTCGCGTGGGCGCGGTGATCTGCGCGCCGAGCAGATCGGTGACATAGAACACGTCGCGGGCACGTTCACCGAAAGTGGCGACATGGGCGGACGTGATGTTGAGATTGAGCTTCGAGATCGCGGTGGTGAGCTGGAACAGCAGGCCGGGGCGGTCGAGGCCGGACACCTCGATCACGGTGTAGCGGTCCGACCACTGGTTGTTGATGATGACTTCTGGTTCCACGATGAAGGGCTTGTAACGCGCTTTCGCCGCGGTGCGCCGCGCCATCATGTCGGGCAGGCGCAGCTTGCCTTCCAATACCTGCTCGATGGTATCACCGATCCGGGTCGCGCGGCGGCCCTCGTCGTCGTCGCGATCATATTCGCGGGTGATGGCGATGGTGTCGAGCGCGATGCCGTCGGTGGTGGTGTAAATCTGTGCGTCGACGATGTTCGCGCCTGCGGATGCGCAGGCTCCGGCGATGATCGACAGCAGCCAGGGATGGTCCGGCGCCATGATCGTGAGTTCGGTGACGCCGCGGCCTTCATCGAAGCCGACATTGACCGCGAGCTTGTGGCCGCCAGCCTCGCTCGCCTTAACGAAGCGCGCATGGCGGATCTTGCGGGCGAGTTCGACCTTGAGCCAGTAGGCCGGATAATGCCTTGAAATATAGGTTTCGAGTTCGTCGGCTGGCCATTCGGTGAAATTGGCGCGGAATTCGGCCTGCGCCGATTGAATACGCTGGGCGCGATTGACCTCCGAGAAGCCGCCGGTCAGCACAGGCTCGGTCTCGTAATAGAGCGTGCGGATCAACTGCGCCTTCCAGCCGTTCCACACGCCGGGGCCGACGCCGCGGATGTCGGCGGTGGTCAGGATGGTCAGCAGCTTCATCTGCTCGACCGATTGCACGACGGCGGCGAAATTCTCGATGGTCTTGCGATCCGACAGGTCGCGCGACTGCGCCACCGTCGACATCGTGAGATGCTCTTCGATCAGCCAGGCGATCAGTTCGGTGTCGGCGGCGTTGAAACCGAAGCGCGGGCAAAGCCGCCGCGCAACTTTCGCGCCGGCGATGGAATGATCTTCCGGGCGGCCCTTGGCGATGTCGTGCAGGAACACGGCCATGTAGAGAACCGAGCGATGGTCCGGCCGGATTTTCCGCATCAGATCGCTGGCGACGGCGAACTCTTCGTTGCCGCCGCGCTCGATGTCCTGAAGGATGCCGATGCAGCGGAGCAGGTGCTCGTCCACCGTGTAGTGATGATACATATTGAACTGCATCATCGACACGATGCGGCCGAACGCACGAATGAAGCGGCCGAGCACGCCGGTTTCGTTCATCCGCCGCAGCACGATCTCCGCGTCGTTCGACGTCAGGATCTCCATGAACAGGCTGTTGGCTTCCAGGTTCTCCCGCAGTTTGGGCGTGATCAGGCCGAGCGAGCGTGTCGCCGTGCGCATGGCGTCCGGATGGAATGCGAGATTGTTCTTTTGCGCGAGGCGGAAGATGCGGATCAGATTGACTGGATCGCGCTTGAACACGTCCGGTGAGGCGAGATTGATGCGGTTGTTGTCGACAACGAAGTCCTCGCCGCCCGGAACGCGTCCGCGCTTGCGGCCCGGCCGCAGCCGCGCCATCACCCGGCTCAGCACCGGCGCGGGCTTGGTTTCCTGATCTTCCAGCTTGGCGCAGAGGATCGCGGTGAGATCGCCGACTTCCTTTGCGATCAGGAAGTAGTGCTTCATGAAGCGCTCGACATCCTGCATGCCGGGATGAGACGTGTAGCCGAGCCGTTGCGCGATCTCGCGCTGCATTTCGAACGACAGCCGCTCCTCGGGGCGGCCGGTGAAGAAATGCATGTTGCAGCGGACCGACCACAGGAAGTCTTCGCAGCGGCGGAACGTGCGATATTCCTGCGCATCGAATACGCCCTGCTGGACG
This sequence comes from Afipia sp., assembly GCA_017308575.1. Classification (GTDB taxonomy): domain Bacteria; phylum Pseudomonadota; class Alphaproteobacteria; order Rhizobiales; family Xanthobacteraceae; genus Afipia. The sequence continues at coordinate 124,193 of JAFKEQ010000001.1, read as the reverse complement.
AGGTCCGCGGCGTCATGGACCCGGTAGACGTACTTGGCGATCCAGAACAGCGTGTGCAGGTCGCGCAGGCCGCCCTTGCCGTCCTTGATGTTGGGCTCGACCAGATAGCGTGACTGTCCCGCGCGGCGATGGCGTTCCTCGCGCTCGGCAAGCTTGGCGGCGACGAATTCGGCGGCGGTGCCCTGCACGACTTCCTTGTCGAAGCGGGTGACGAGTTCATCATAGAGCGCGCGGTCGCCGGTCAGGAATCGGGTTTCCAGAATGGCGGTGCGGATCGTCATGTCGGCACGGGCCTGGCGGATCGACTCGTCGATCGAGCGCGTGGCATGGCCGACCTTCAGCCCCATATCCCACAGGCAATAGAGGATCGCTTCGGCAACCTGCTCGCCCCACGCCGTCTGCTTGTAGGGCAGGATGAAGAGCAGATCGATGTCGGACTCCGGCGCCATCAGTCCGCGGCCATAGCCGCCGGTGGCGATCACCGCCATCCGCTCCGAGTCCGACGGCGTCGGAAAATGATAGAGATGCCGGGTCGCGGCGTTGAACAGGATGCGGATGATCTCGTCCTGCACAAAACATAGCCACTCGGCGCAGCGCCGTCCGTGGCGATCCTTCAGCAGTTGCGACTGAGCGTCGGCGCGGGCCTGCGCCAGTTCGCCTTTGAGCAACTGGGCAATGGCCGTGCGGAAGACATCATCCTTGCCTGCGTGCTGATCCGCGAGCGCGGCGATCGCCTCCGCGATGCGCGCGGAATCGAAAGCAATGTCGGCCTCTGCCGGAGGCTTGCCCGTCACAGTGTCCATCCTATCCGGATAATGGACAGCGGCTGCGGTGTCACCAAGGGAATGAAGGGACGATAGCCATCCCTGCTGTTTTTCCCGCGATCGATGAAAGCCCATTCTCCCGTGCGCATCATTCGTGCAGCTTTTTTCTCGTTGACGAGACGAAATAACTATTTGAAATATATGGAGATTTTGCGCATTTGAGCGATGGCTTGTCCATCCTCGACGGCAACGATCCGTGTCGCATTTCTATTCCTGCCATCCGATGGAGACCACGATGTTCAAGTTCACACGACGCGCTTTCGCAGCGCTTGTTGCAGGCGCGGTGTTCGCGCCTGGCGCGGCCTTCGCTGCGGACGCGCCAAAGCAGATCGTTATCGATTGGGCGACTTACAATCCCGTCTCGATCATCCTGAAAGAGAAGGGTTTGCTCGAAAAGGAATTCGCGAAGGACGGCATCAAGATTGTCTGGGTGCAGTCGGCGGGCTCCAACAAGGCGCTCGAATTCCTCAATGCAGGTTCACTCGACTTCGGCTCGACTGCGGGCTCGGCTGCGCTGGTCGCCAAGATCAACGGCAATCCGATCAAATCGATCTACGTCTATTCGCGCCCTGAATGGACCGCGCTGGTGACGACCAAGGATTCCAAGATCGCCAAGGTTGCCGACCTGAAGGGCAAGCGTGTCGCGGTGACGCGCGGCACTGATCCGCACATCTTCCTCGTCCGTGCGTTGCTCGATGCCGGACTGACCGACAAGGACATCACGCCGGTGTTGCTGCAGCATGCCGACGGCAAGGCCGCGCTGATCCGCGGCGATGTCGATGCTTGGGCGGGCCTTGATCCGATGATGGCGCAGGCCGAGATCGAGGACGGCGCCAAGCTGTTCTTCCGCAAGCCGGAAGCCAACACTTGGGGCATTCTTAATGTCCGCGAAGAATTCCTGAAGGACAATCCGAAGATCGTGCAGCGCGTGCTCGCGGTTTACGAGGAAGCCCGCAAATATTCGCTGGCGAATTACGATGAACTCAAGCGCGGCTTTATCGCCGTGACCAAGCTGCCGGACAACGTTGTGGACAAGCAGCTCAAGGAGCGCACTGAACTGACGCATAACCGCATCGGCGCGCCGCAGCGCGAGTCCATTCTCGCGGCGGGTCTCGCGCTTCAGCAGGCCGGCGTGATTCAGCCGGGCGTGGATGTGAAGGCTGCGCTGGATTCGCTGATCGACGATCAGGTGCCGCTGCCGACGAACTGAGATACGCGGCGTATGACGCGTCGTGAGGCCCGCATGCGCAAGCTTGCGGGCCTTCGCGCTGACGACCCTTGCAATCCTCCGCAATAAGAGGTTCTTGCTGTGGCCATGACACTCGACACGCCAGCGCCATCCGACCTCGCGGACACCGCGGGATCGCCTCCTGCTCGCTTCGGACGATTGGTGCGTCCTGCGCTCGGTCTTTTGCTGCCGATCGGGCTCGCGTTGGTGTGGGAATTCGCCGTTCGCTTCGGCTATTCCAACGGCCGGCTGGTGCCCCCGCCGAGCCGCATCTGGCAGACGCTGGTGGAACTTGCTGCAAGCGGCGAACTGGCCCGGCATATGCTCGCGACATTGAGCCGTGTTGGCGTCGGCTTCGGGCTCGGTGTTCTGGCGGGAACGGTGCTCGGCGCGATCTGCGGTTACTGGCCGCTGGCGCGGCGTCTGCTCGATCCGACGATGCAGGCGCTGCGTGCGATTCCCTCCATCGCATGGGTGCCGCTGTTCATTCTGTGGCTCGGCATTTTCGAAACGTCGAAGGTTGCGCTGATCGCGGTCGGCGTGTTCTTTCCGATCTATCTCGGCGTCACCGGCGCGATCCTCGACGTGGATCGCAAGATCGTCGAGGTCGGCCGCATCTTTCGCCTGAGTGGCTTCGCGATGATCCGGCGCATCCTGCTGCCAGCGGTGCTGCCGTCCTATGTCATCGCGCTGCGCTCGGGCCTTGGACTGGGCTGGATGTTTGTGGTCGCCGCCGAATTCATGGGCGCATCCGAGGGGCTCGGTTATCTGCTCACCGACGGCCAGCAACTCGGCAAGCCGGCGCAGATTCTTGCGGCCATCATCGTCTTCGCGATCCTCGGCAAGATCACCGACTGGCTGATCCAGTTGATCGCCTTGCCCTTCCTGCGCTGGCAGGATTCGTTCAGCACGCAGGCGGGAGGCGCCTGATGCTGGTGCTCGATCAAGTCGGCAAGACCTATCCCAACGGCGTTCGTGCGCTGGAGAATTTTTCGGCGCGCATCGCGCTGGGCGAGATCATTGCGATCATCGGCGGCTCGGGCTGCGGCAAGTCCACGCTGCTGCGCGCCATCTGCGGGCTGGATCGCGCGACCACGGGCTCCGTCACGCTCGATTACAATGCGATCACCGCGCCGCACGAAAAGATCGGGATCATCTTTCAGGAGCCGCGGCTGCTGCCGTGGTTGAGCGTCGCGGACAATATCGGGTTCGGCCTAGGCGGTCTGCCGGCTTCCGAGCGGGAGCAGCGCGTATCGCGCGCGCTGGCGCGCGTCGGCCTCGCCGACAAGGCTCATGCGTGGCCGCGTGAATTGTCCGGCGGGCAGGCGCAGCGTGTCGCCATCGCGCGTGCACTGGTGCCGTCGCCCGAAGTGCTGCTGCTGGACGAGCCGTTCTCGGCGCTCGATGCGTTCACGCGCGCCGACCTGCAGGATCATCTGCTCGATCTGTGGGCCGATACCAAGCCGACGCTTGTTCTCGTCACCCATGACGTCGATGAAGCCGTGGTGCTGGCGGACCGCATCATGGTGATGCGTCCGCGGCCGGGACGCCTGTTCGAGGAAATCAGGGTCGATCTGACGCGCCCGCGCGACCGGAGTTCGAGCGCGTTCGAGGACGTCAAGCATCAGGTACTGGCGTCGCTCGACCGCTCGCTCAATCGTGCGGTGCGCCCGGCGGATAATTTGCTGACGGTTGGCGACGGAATTTGAAGACGGACAGGCTGCTCGGCATTGCTGAAGCCGACGGAAAATGGAGACGAAACATGGACTCGACCGAACTGCGCGCCATGCAGGCGCCGATCAAGGATCGCTACAAGGCGGACCCGAAGGCCGCTTTCATCACGCTGAAAGCCAAGGGCTCGCTCGATAGCGAAGGCCTGTCCTGCAAGGTCGAAACCGGCAAGGCGGCCGCAGCCATTGCAGGCCTGCATCCGGCCACCGGCGGCTCGGGCCTTGAACTGTGTTCAGGCGACATGCTGCTGGAGGCGCTGGTGGCCTGCGCAGGCGTTACGCTGAAGTCGGTCGCCACCGCGATTGATGCGCCGCTGAAATCCGGCAACGTGATTGCCGAAGGCGATCTCGATTTTCGCGGCACGCTCGGCGTCGACAAGGAAGCGCCGGTGGGCTTTGCCGAAATTCGTCTGCGCTTCGATGTCGAGACCGATGTGCCGCAGGAGAAGCTGGATCAGCTTCTGAAGCTGACCGAGCGCTATTGCGTGGTTTATCAGACCATCAAGAACGGCCCGAAGACCAGCGTGTCGATCAATCGGGTGTGAGGCGTCAGCCGCCCTGCAGAGCGATGGCTATTTAGCGAAGAACGTTCTGCAACCGTCGTTGCGAGGAGCGGGAGCGACGAAGCAATCCAGCTTTCACTTTCAAGAATGGATTGCTTCGCTTCGCTCGCAATGACGGTGCGAAATGTCGTATTGGACAATACGTGGCTATTTCGGCAGCTTGGCCTTCAGCGCGTACAGCGCATCGAGCGCTTCGCGCGGCGACATCTCGTCGGGATGCAGCGCGTTGAGCGCCTCGACCAGCTGATCGGCCTCACTTGGCGGTTGCGGCTCCGAGGCCGCACGCGACGGCACGGCGAACAGCGGCAGGTCATCGATAAGGGCACGTGTCGTGGTGTTGCGGTCCTGCGCTTCCAGCTTCGCCAACACCGATTTCGCGCGTGTGACCACGGCGGCGGGCAAACCCGCGAGTTTTGCCACCTGAATGCCGTAGGAGCGGTCAGCCGATCCCGGCAGCACCTCGTGCAGGAACACCACGTCGCCCTGCCATTCCTTGACGCGCACGGTGGCGTTGAACAGGCGCGGCAGGTTCGCCGACAGCGCGGTCAGTTCGTGATAGTGCGTGGCGAACAGTGAACGGCAACGATTGCTTTCGTGCAGATGTTCGATAGAGGCCCACGCGATCGACAGGCCGTCGAAAGTCGACGTGCCGCGCCCGATCTCGTCGAGGATCACCAGCGCGCGCTCGCTCGCCTGATTGAGGATCGCCGCAGTTTCCACCATCTCGACCATGAAGGTCGAGCGTCCACGCGCGAGATCGTCCGCCGCGCCGACACGCGAGAACAGCCGGTCCACAATGCCGATATGCGCGAGCTTTGCCGGAACGAAGCTGCCGATCTGCGCCATCAGCGCGATCAGCGCGTTCTGGCGCAGGAAGGTGGACTTACCGGCCATATTGGGACCGGTGATCAGCCAGATCTGCCCCGATGATTGTGTGGGTCCCGGCGACAGATCGCAGGCGTTGGCGATGAAGGGCTGGCCGTCGCGCTTGAGCGCCTGCTCGACCACGGGATGCCGCCCACCCTCGATGGAGAACTTCAGCGAGTTGTCGACCACGGGCCGCGTGTAGTTTTCATCGACCGCCAGTCTCGCCAGCGATGCGGTGACATCGAGCAGCGCGAAGGCGTGGGCGGCGCTACGCAGATCGTCGCCTGCAGCAACAGCCTGCGCGCAAAGCCGCTCGAAGATGTCCAGTTCGAGCCCGAGCGCGCGGTCGCCGGCATTGGCGATCTTGGCTTCGATCTCGCCGAGTTCGGTGGTGGTGAATCGCACCTGTCCGGCCAGCGTCTGCCGATGGATAAAGGTTGCATTCAGCGGCGCGGTCATCAGCTTGTCGCCGTGCTGCGCGGTGACTTCGACGAAATAACCGAGCACATTGTTGTGCCGGATCTTGAGCGCCTTGATGCCGGTGTCGTCGGCGTAGCGCGCCTGCATCGCTGCGACCACGAGCCGCGAGGCGTCGCGCAGGTTGCGTGTCTCGTCCAGCGCCGCATCATAGCCGGCGCGGACAAAGCCGCCATCGCGCTTGAACAGGGGCAGTTCGTCCGCGAGGCCGCGCGCGAATTCCTGTGCGAGAGCGCGGGAGGGGCGGCGCAACGCGTCGATGGCCAGCGTCATGTCGCGCGGCAGGTTGTCGATCCGCGTCAGCCACTCGATGACCTTGTCTGCCGCCAGAATGCCGTCGCGCAAAGCCGCAAGATCGCGCGGCCCGCCGCGTCCGACCGAAAGCCGCGCCAGCGCGCGCGACATGTCCGGCGCGGCGCGCAGGATGGTGCGCAGGTCGTCGCGCACGGCGCTGTCGCCGACGAACAGCGCGACCGCGTCGAGGCGGTGGGAAATCACCGCGCTGTCGGTGAGCGGCGCGGAGAGGCGCTGCGCCAGAAGGCGCGATCCGGCGGCCGTCACCGTGCAGTCGAGCGCGTCGAGTAGGGAGCCGCGCCGTTCTCCTGCCAGCGTGCGCGTCAGTTCCAGATTGGTGCGGGTGGCGGGATCGATCGCCATGGTGGTGCCCGCCGCTTCGCGCGAGGGCGGCGACAGCGGCAGATGCTGGCCGACCTGGGTGCGCTCCACATAGGTGACTGCGGCTGCTGCGGCGGTTGCTTCCAGCCGCGACAGCGCGCCGAACCCGTCCATGGTGGCGACAGCAAAATAATCGCACAGCCGCCGCTCGGCGGTGGCGCCGTCGAACACATCGCGCGTCACCGGAGTCACAGCGGCCAGCGTGCGGAACAGCGCGGACAGGTCCGGATCGGAATAGAGTGCGTCGGTGACGATCACTTCATTCGGATTGATGCGCGCCAGCGTGGCGCCGAGCTCGTTCGCGCTGCATTCGGTGACGCTGAATTCCGCCGTGGAAATATCGATCCAGGCAAGGCCCATGCGGTCGCCCGCGGAGGCCGAGGCACGCGCCCTTGCGATGGCGAGCAGGTAGTTGTTGGCCTTGGCATCGAGCAGCGTGTCCTCGGTCAGCGTGCCCGGGGTCACCAGCCGCACCACGTCACGGCGGACTACGCTCTTGTTGCCGCGCTTCTTCGCTTCGGCCGGATTTTCCGTCTGTTCGCAGACCGCGACGCGATGGCCCAGTGCGATCAACCGATGCAGGTAGTCGTCGGACCGCTCCACCGGCACGCCGCACATCGGGATGTCTTCGCCCATGTGCTTGCCGCGCTTGGTCAGCGTGATGCCGAGCGCACGTGAGGCGATTTCCGCGTCCTCGAAGAATAGTTCGTAGAAATCGCCCATCCGATAGAACAGCAGGAGGCCCGGATTGGCGGCCTTGATCTCGAGATACTGCTCCATCATGGGCGTAACGCGGCCCACAGCCTCGGTGGCTGCGGGCTCGGCGGTCGGCGATGTCGGCGGCGTGGAATGAATGGTCATGGCGGCGACCTTAGCAAGTTTCTTCCGCACGGTGGAATTGCGCGGGGCGTTTTCCACGTCTTGAACGGGCCGCGCATGGCGGCTCTGCCGGGCGATGGCCGCATTCCGCCATCCTTTATTTGACGTGGTGAGAGGTGCTTCCTAAAACTCGGGCCAGGCGGAAGCGGGCACCAACGCCCGCGGGATTTTCAGGGAGAGCGACCATGCGTGATGTGTTCATCTGTGATGCGGTGCGGACGCCGATCGGGCGCTTTGGCGGGTCGCTGGCGAAGGTGCGGGCGGACGATCTGGCGGCGGCGCCGATCAAGGCGCTGATGGAGCGCAATCCCAAGGCCGACTGGGGTGCACTGGACGAAGTCTCCTATGGCTGCGCCAATCAGGCCGGCGAAGACAACCGCAATGTCGCGCGCATGGCGCTGCTGCTCGCGGGCCTGCCGGACAGCGTGCCGGGTATGACGGTGAACCGGCTCTGCGCATCGGGCCTCGATGCGGTCGGCGGCATGGCGCGCGCCATCCGCGCCGGTGAAATCGATTTCGCCATCGCGGGCGGCGTCGAGTCCATGACTCGCGCGCCGTTCGTTACCGGCAAGGCGTCCGAACCGTTCCAGCGCAGCATGGAAAGTTTCGATACCACCATCGGCTGGCGCTTCATCAATCCGCTGATGAAGAAGCAGTATGGCGTCGAGTCCATGCCGGAGACCGGCGAGAACGTCGCCACCGACTATCAGATTTCGCGGGCCGATCAGGACGCCTTCGCCATCCGCTCGCAGCAGCGCGCGGGCAAGGCGATTGCCGCCGGTTACTTCGCGGAAGAAATCACACCCATCACGATTCCCGGCAAGGCCGGTCCGACCATGGTGGACAAGGACGAACATCCGCGCCCCGAAACGACCCTTGAAGGTCTTGCCAAGCTGCGGCCGATCGTGCGCCCCGACGGCACGGTGACCGCGGGCAACGCCTCGGGTGTGAATGACGGCGCTGCGGCAATCATCCTTGCATCGGAAGACGCAGTGAAGAAGCACGGCCTGACCCCGCGCGCCAAGCTGCTCGGCCATGCCTCCGCCGGTGTCGCGCCGCGCGTCATGGGCATCGGCCCGGTGCCTGCAGTGCGCAAGCTGCTGGAAAAGCTCGGCCTTAAGATCGGCGACATCGACCTGATCGAACTCAACGAAGCCTTCGCGTCGCAGGGTATCGCGGTGTTGCGCCAGCTTGGCGTCAAGGAAGATGCGGATTTCGTCAATCCGCATGGCGGCGCGATCGCGCTCGGCCATCCGCTCGGCATGAGCGGCGCGCGGCTGGTGCTGACGGCCGTGCACGGCCTTGAAAAGCGCGGCGGCAAGTATGCGCTCGCCACCATGTGCGTCGGTGTCGGCCAAGGCGCAGCGGCAGCGATCGAGAAAGTGAACTGAACCGTTTATCCTCATCCTGAGGAGCGGCCGTCAGGCCGCGTCTCGAAGGATGAGGTGCCAAAAAGCCTCATGGTTCGAGACGGCGCAAGAGCGCCTCCTCACCATGAGGTTTTTGTTTCGCGAGGTTTACTCCAGCACAGCCGGATGATCTGCCGATTGCGCCTGCTGGCGCAGCGCGGCCTTGGTCGAACCGATCATGACGGCGAGCGGCGCGGCGCATAGCGTGATGATCATCACCATCTGATAGTCCCACGAGAACGCGATGATCTGCGCCTGCATGCCGATCAACGCATCCATGATCGCGCGTCCGGCATCGGTGCCCATATTGATGATGCTGGCGACATCCGGCATCTGCAGCGCCTTGTTGAACGGCGTCACGTTCTCGTTGATGATCGCATAGGCTTCGCGTCCGCCCTCGGTCAGCTTCGTTGTCACAACCGAAATGCCCACCGAACTTGCGACGTTGCGGACCAGCGTCAGCATCGACGTGCCGTCGGTGCGCAGGTGACCGGGCAAGGTCATGAACGAGACCGTGCTCAGCGGCACGAACACCAGTCCCAATCCGAAGCCCTGCGCGACGCTGACCACGACGATAGTCGGCACGCCGGTCTGGTCCGTCCATCCCGTCATGGCATAGAGCGACGCGGACATCAGCAGCATGCCGCCTGCGATCAGCGTGCGCGCCTCGATATATTTCATGATCCGGCCCACCAGCATCATGGCGATGAAGGTGCCGAAGCCGCGTGTGGCCAGCAGCAGGCCAGCGGTGAGGATCGGATAGCCGATCACGTTCTGCAGATAGGGCGAGGCGAGCGCCATGGTGCTGTAGAGCACGAGGCCCATCACGGACATGAAGACGCAGCCGCTGAGGAAGTTGCGGTCCTTGAAGATCGCGAACTGAATAAAGGGACGCTCAGTCGTGAACGAATGGGCGAAGAAGTAATAGAATCCGGCGACCGCGAGGATCGTTTCCGCGACAATCTCCGGCGATTCAAGCCAGCCGAGCTGTTCGCCGCGATCGAGCGCCACCTGCATCGCGCCGATGCCGATGGCGAGCGCACCGAAGCCGAACCAGTCGAATTTCAATTCGTTGTTGGTTTGAGTTTCGTCCATGAAAACGATCAGCCCGGCGACGGTGACGATGCCGAACGGGATGTTGACGAAGAATACCCAGTGCCAGGAATACGTCTCCGTCAGCCACGCGCCGAGCGAAGGGCCCATGATCGGGCCGAGCATCACGCCCATGCCCCAGATCGACATCGCCTTGGCGCGCTCGTGCAGCGCGTAGGAATCGAGCATCACGGCTTGCGACAGCGGCACCAGCGCCGCGCCGAATACGCCCTGCAGCAGTCGGAACAGCACCATCTGCGTAATGTCCTGAGCGAGGCCGCACATGACGGATGCGATGGTGAAGCCCGCCGAGCAGACCACGAACACTTTCTTGCGGCCGAAGCGGTTCGCGATCCAGCCGACCGGCGCGGTCATGATCGCGGCGGCCACGATGTAGGACGTCAGCACCCAGTTGATCTGATCCTGCGAGGCGGACAGCGTGCCCTGCATGTAAGGCAGCGCGACGTTGGCGATCGTCGTGTCCAGCGCCTGCATGATCGTCGCCGTCATGGCGCAGATCGTCACCATGTTGCGGCGAAATCCCGGGACCGCCGCCGTGGAGGCGGAGGCGGCGGCGGTCACCGGGCTTCCTCCTGCGCCGAAGCGGAGGAGAATCCGAACAGGCCTGCGAGCGAGCGGTGATGCTGGGTATCGATCCAGACATAAGTGCTCATGCCGGCTTTAAGCTTGCGAACGGCCTTGTCATTCTTGTCGAAATAGATGCGCACGGGCACGCGCTGCACCACCTTGACGAAATTGCCGGTGGAGTTCTGCGGCGGCAGGATCGCGAACTGCGCGCCGGTGCCGGGGCTGAGCGAGCCGACCTTGCCGACAAAGGTGTGGTCGGGAAATGCGTCGATCGACATGGTGACGTTCTGTCCGTTCGCCACGTAGGTGAGATCGGATTCCTTCAGGTTGGCATCGACCCACGGATTGGCGTCATCGATCACGCTGAACACCGGCGATCCTGCCGCGACAAAGCGGCCGAGCTGGATGCTGTCCACCTGCGTGGCGGTGCCGTCGATCGGCGCGCGCAAAACGGTGTGATCGAGGTTGCGCTGTGCCTGATCGAGCGCCGCCTTGGCCTGGAAGTAGGGCGGGAATTGTTCGAGCGGCAGATTGGGATTGCCGAGCAACTGGTTCTTGGCGCTGGAGAGTTGCTGGTTCAGCAATTCGAGCTGGGCGCGGGCCAGCACCAGATTGGTCGTTGCGGTATCGAGATCGAGCTGCGAGCCGGACATCGACTTCACCAGCGTGCTCTTGCGTTCGACGTCGCGCTGTTTCAGGTCAACGCCCTGATTGGCGAGGTCGATCATCTGGGCGTAGATTTTCACGTTGTCGCGCAGATTGTTGTAGTTCGTCTTCGCCGTTTCGAGCGTGGCCTGCGCCTGCTGAAGCGCGAAACGGAACGGCACCGGATCGATCTCGAACAATTCGTCGCCGGCCTTGACGCGCTGGCCTTCCTTGACGAGGACTTTTTCGATCTTGCCGGAAATATCAGGCGTGATCAGCACCTTCTGCGCGCCGACATAAGCGTCGTCGGTGCTCGCATAGCGCCCGCCGGACAGATAGAACGCCACGCCGCCGATCAGCGCAATGATCGGGAGCACCACGAGCAGCAGCGTGCGCCGCCGTTCGCGGGCGATCTGACCCCAGCTTTTACGCGGCGTATCTGCCGCGGGTGTCGACGGCTTGTCCGTAAGTTTTTGTTCGGCGGGAAATTTGACGATCTGATCAGCCATAACGCTGTTCCTTTGTCTTCTTGTCGGCGCTCGCAAGGGCGTCGCGTATGTTGTCCTTGATGGATTCGAGGTGCCGGACCAGATCGTCCGCTTCGCTCGGGTTCAGGTGGCCGAGCGCGGCTTCCGTGATATCGGAGCGCAGGCGGGCGAGTTTTTTCAAAAGCGGCAGCGCGGCCGGACGCAGATAAAGGCGGTTGGCGCGGCGATCCTTCGCATCCTCGCGGCGTTCGATCAGATCGTTGCCGCAGAGCCGATCAATCAGCCGTGTCAGGGTGATCGGCTGCATTTCCATCATGTCGGCAAGTTCGGACTGCTTGAGGCCTTCGGTGCGCTCGAGTTTGGCCAGCACCGCCCACTGGGCGCGCGTGATGCCGTGCTGCGCGGCCAGCTTGTCCGCGTAGAGGCGCAGCATGCGCTGGGTTTCAAACAGCGCGAACAGGAAGTCGGTATTGCTCCGAGGCATCGGCGGTTCCATTAATAAGCTCAGTTATAATAAGCTTGCTTACTAATTTCGGAAGCCGGCGAATCGAAATATGAGCCATGCGAAAGCGCATATGCGGAGTCAGTTCAGTAATTAATTCAAATGCTTGCGGTCAGGCCCATTCGACGCCGGATTCCGCGGCGAGATCGATGGTGCTCTTGCGGCCGATGTCCTCGAAGTGATTGTCGAGGAATTTCTTGGCGGCGCGCATGCCGGCCCGGTGCAACAGCTCGAAGAATTCGAAATCGGTCTTGAGCTTGCTGGAGGCGGCCAGACGGATGCCTAGCGGACCGAGATCAATGCGATGGATGTTCAGCCGCCGGTACTGGCCGCTTGCGGTGCCGCGCGGCAGCCGCCCGTCGTCGATCAGCTGATTGACGAAATCCATCGTGCGCAGTTCGGAGATTAGCGCCGAGTTGAATGTGATCTCGTTCAGGCGGTTGATGATCTCGCCGGAGGTTTTCGGCGTGGTGTCGCGCGACACCGGATTGATCTGGACCACCAGTACGTCTTCCGCATCGGTTGCGTGCAGGAACGGAAAGATCGCGGGATTGCCCATATATCCGCCGTCCCAATAGGGCACGCCGTCGATCTCGACCGCGCGGAACATGAACGGCAACGCAGCCGATGCCATCACCACATCCGCAGTGATTTTCTCGTTCGCGAAAATGCGCAGCCGCCCGGTGTGGACGTTGGTTGCGGAGATATAGAGCGCCAGATCGGTGTTGCTGCGGATCGCCTCGAAATCCACGAAGCGTTCGATCAGGTCGCTGAGCGGATTGATGTTGAGCGGGTTGAGTTCGTAGGGCGAGAAATAGCGCGCCATCGCCTCGAACCAACTCTGGATCGGCGTTGCCGCAAACGGCATCAGTGAGAACATCCGGTCGGTGATGGCGCGCTGGATCGGCGGCAGGTCCCCGCCGGTGCTCGTGGCGCGCCAGAACGCGGCCAGCCGTTTGCGCGCTTCTTCAGGACCGCCGCGGGAAAGGCCGTCCGCAACCATCACGGCATTCAGCGCGCCGGCGGACGCACCCGAAATGCCGGTGATCTCCAATCGTCCGTCCGCCAGAAGATGATCCAGTACGCCCCATGTGAACGCGCCGTGCGAGCCGCCGCCCTGCAGCGCCAGATTGACCTTCTTCGCCGTGCTCACCTTCCGCGCGCCGGAGAAACTCCAGGGCGCAAGATTGTCGAGATAGGTTTTGAGCGTCGATGCCATCAGCTTTGTTCTTTCTGCGCCGGTTCCGGGCTGGCTGCCCTGTCGTGCCGATCGATTGTAAGCCAATGATTTGGGGCTTTTATGATGCAATGCAATGAATAATGCTGCATTGCAAAATATTGATGCAAAAGTGATCCGGCTGAAATGACGAGCGGAATCACGTTATTCGCACTACATATTGAACGATGACCCAGGCGAAGCCCGTTTTTCCCGCTCCCGATCATGACCACGGACGCTGTGCCGAGGATGCGTTTTCGCATGCGGAAGAGGTGTGCCGCGGACGTGGCCAGAAGTTCACGCCGATCCGGCGTCAGGTGCTGGGCGCGCTGTTGTCGAGCCATCGTCCGCTCGGCGCTTACGAAGTGATCGACGAACTTGCCAAGACCATGCCGCGGCCTGCGCCGATCACAGTCTATCGCGCACTCGATTTTCTGATGGAGAACGGCCTTGTCCATCGCATCGAAAGCCGCAACGCGTTTCTGGCTTGCGCGCATAATCACGACGAGACCTCGGTGGTGGCGTTCCTGATTTGCGAGATCTGCGGATCGGTCGGCGAAATCCCGGCTGCGCCGCTGGCCCAGAGTTTCAACGACGCCGCGCGCGGCACGGGGTTTGCGCCTAAGCTGTCGGTGGTGGAAATCACCGGCACTTGCGCGCATTGTCAGCGCGCAGCGTAATTTTCGAGCATGATCGCTTTTCGGCGTCATGCTCCCAACAACAACACGGCGGCAAGCCGGACGCGGGGGCGCATGTCATCGGACGATCTGAAAGCTTCGCGGGCAGGGCGGCCTTTGAATGCCACGGCCGTCGCCCTCATGGTGATGCTGTGCCTGAGCTGGGGCTTCAATCAGATCACCGTCAAGCTCGCGCTTCCGGACATTCCTCCGTTGATGCAGGCCACGATCCGTTCGGTCGGCGGCTTGATCGTTCTGATCGCGGTTGCGTGGGCGCGGGGCGTGCCGCTGCTCGCGCGCGACGGCACGCTCAAGGCGGGCCTGCTCGCGGGGACGATCTTCGGTCTTGAGTTCATTCTGATCTATCGCGGACTGGTCTACACCACGGCATCGCGCGCGGTGGTGTTTCTCTACATCGCGCCGTTCGTCGTCGCGCTCGGATCGAAGCGGTTTCTCGGCGAGGAATTGAACAGGCTGCAATGGGGTGGCCTTGCGCTGTCCTTCGTGGGGGTGGCGCTGGCGATCGGCGTGCCGCAGCCCTCGGTGGATGGGAAAGTCATCATGGGGGACATGCTGGTGATGGTGGGCGGCATCCTGTGGGCGGTCACCACGCTGGTGGTGAAGGCGTCCTCGCTGCTGCATGCGCCGGCCGAGAAGACGCTGGCCTATCAGGTGGCGGTTTCGATCCCCATTCTGGCGATTGGCGCCCTGATTTCCGGAGAGAGCTTCACCCACATGCCGGGGCCGGGCGCCTGGGCCCTGATGGCCTATCAGGCGATCTGGGTGGTTGGGACGACATTCCTGATCTGGGTGTCCATGATCAAAAGCTATTCCGCCAGCAAACTGTCGTCATTTACCTTTATGACGCCGTTGTTCGGCGTTATTGGAGGCTACTTCGTGCTCCATGACGCCCTCACATGGGCGTTCCTGGGGGCTGCCCTTCTGGTCATGGCGGGCCTATATCTGGTAAACCGCCCCGGCGAGCCAGCAGGGAACCCCCTGATTCCGGCCACCGAAAACGACACCTGAGCCCAAAGAGATTTGACGTGAGCGATCTGAAAGAACGGACCAAGGAAATCCAGGCCGGCCCCAAGGGGCGCCATCGGACGGTTCAGGTAACGGTCGGCAACGTCAAGGTCGGCGGCGGCGCGCCCATCGTGGTGCAGTCGATGACCAACACCGATACCGCGGATGTCGAAAGCACGGTGACGCAGGTTGCGGCGCTGGCGCGCGCCGGGTCCGAAATGGTCCGTATCACGGTGGACCGCGAGGAAGCCGCAGCCGCCGTTCCGCACATCCGCGAGAAGCTCGACAAGATGGGCGTCGACGTGCCGCTGATTGGCGACTTCCACTATATCGGCCACAAGCTGCTCGCCGACTATCCGGCTTGCGCGGCGGCGCTGGCGAAGTACCGCATCAATCCGGGCAACGTCGGCTTCAAGAACAAGCGCGACAGCCAGTTCACCGACATCGTTGAGATCGCGATCAAGAACAACAAGGCGATCCGCATCGGCGCCAACTGGGGTTCGCTCGACCAGGAGCTTCTGACGAAGCTGATGGAAGAAAACGCCAAGTCGCCCGATCCCATCGATGCGCGCGCAGTGACGCGCGAGGCGATGGTGCAGTCGGCGCTGCTCTCGGCAAAGCGCGCCGAAGAGATCGGCCTGCCGAAGAACAAGATGATCCTGTCGGCCAAGGTGTCGAACGTGCAGGACCTGATCGCGGTCTATCGCGAACTCGCCGCGCGCTCGGATTACGCCATCCATCTCGGCCTCACCGAAGCCGGCATGGGCTCGAAGGGCATCGTGGCATCGAGCGCCGCGCTCGGCATCCTGCTTCAGGACGGTATCGGCGACACCATCCGCGTCTCGCTGACGCCGGAGCCCGGCGGCGACCGCACGCTGGAAGTGAAGGTCGGTCAGGAAATCCTGCAGACCATGGGCTTCCGCACCTTCGTGCCGCTGGTTGCAGCGTGCCCCGGCTGCGGCCGGACCACCTCGACGGTGTTCCAGGAACTGGCGCGCGACATCCAGAGCTTCATCCGCGACGAAATGCCGGGCTGGAAGACGCGCTATCCCGGCGTCGAACAACTCAACGTCGCGGTGATGGGCTGTATCGTCAACGGCCCCGGCGAATCCAAGCACGCCGATATCGGCATCTCGTTGCCGGGCACCGGCGAAACGCCGGCGGCACCGGTGTTCGTCGATGGCGAGAAATTCCGTACCCTGCGCGGGCCCTCCATCGCCGCCGACTTCAAGGCGCTGGTGATCGATTACATCGACCAGCGCTACGGCGCGGGCGCCAAGGCTCCGGCCGTCACGGCGGCGGAATAAGCGCACCGAATATCTGAAATCAGCCGCTCTCAGAGCGGCTGATTTTTTTCGCGATTGTCGACCACGGCTTCCTCAAGATCGAGATCGCGCTCGATCCGCCGCCGGGTCTCGTCGGTGATCTTCCCGTCACGCAGCAGCTTGTGCAGATGCGTGCGTTCGATGGTGATGATCTCGCGCACCAGCGAGGCGCCTTGCGTTGCCGGCGTAAACTGGCCTTCTTCCTGTGGCGGCTCGGGCAGGGCGCGCATGCGGGTTTCATGGCGGGCCTCGAGAAAGCGTGCCAGCCCTTCCGGCAGGTTGCGTTCCTTAATGATCGTGTCGAGCGAACCGCGCGCGGCCTCGATGATCTCGCGCCGCGCCGCG
This sequence comes from Afipia sp., assembly GCA_017308575.1. Classification (GTDB taxonomy): domain Bacteria; phylum Pseudomonadota; class Alphaproteobacteria; order Rhizobiales; family Xanthobacteraceae; genus Afipia. The sequence continues at coordinate 107,637 of JAFKEQ010000001.1, read as the reverse complement.
ATTTCAGCCTCGCGCTCCTGGATGGCTTCGAGTTTCCCGGACTTCGATAGGCCAAGCAGTTTGACGACGAACGGCAGCGTCAGTCCGATCCCGACCAGCGTGACGAAGATGACGCCGAAGGTCACGAACAGGATCAGATCGCGATGGGGAAAACCCTCGCCGTTCGGCAATGTCAGAGGAACGGCGAGCGCGACCGCCAGCGAAACCACGCCGCGAATGCCGGTAAAGGCGATCACGACAATGGAGCGCCAGGGCGGCAACGGATCGCGGGCAGCAAGGCGCTTGCTGAAGACGCGTGTCAGATAGGTGCCGGGGAAAATCCACATGAAGCGTGCCGCGACCACGATCGCGGAGATGATTCCGATCGCCGCGAAAATCTCGCCGATCGGAAGCTCCTTGGATTTCTCCACCAGGATGCGGGTTTCAAAGCCGATCATCAGGAACAGCACGCCCTCGATCAGCCAGGTCACCATGTCCCAGAAAAAGATCCCTTGCAGGCGGGTGCTCGCGGGAATCAGCAGCGGGCCGTTCCAGCTCATGTAAAGGCCGGTCGCGACGGTGGCGATCACGCCCGATCCGCCGAGATGTTCCGGCACCCAGAAGGCGAGATACGGTGTCAGCAGCGACAGGGCGATTTCCACCCGCGGATCGTGCGCGCGATGGCGCAGCCACAGGCTGAGCCATCCGACGGCAATGCCGAAGATGACTTCGCCGACGATAATCGCAACGAATGTGCCCGCGGCAGGTGCAAGCGAGAACGTGCCGCTGGATACGGCCAGCACCGCGAAGCGATAGAGGATCAGCGCGGTGGCGTCGTTGGCGAGGCCTTCGCCTTCGAGGATCACCAGAATGCGATGCGGCAGTTTCAGCCGCTTGGCGATGGCGAGCGGCGCCACCACATCCGGCGGCGACACGATCGCGCCGAGCACGAAGCCGACGCCCCACGGCAGATCGAGCACCCAGTGCGCCGCGGCGGCCACCGCGCAGGTGGTGAAAATCACGCACCCGATGGCGAGCAGCGTGATGGGCCGGAGGTTGGATTTGAACTCACGCCAGCTCATGGAGACGCCGGCCGAATAGATCAGCGGCGGCAGCACCAGCAGCAACACCCCTTCCGGTTTGATCTCGATGCGCGGGAATCCCGGCGTGAACGCCAGCGCGATGCCCACGATGAGGAAGACGATGGCGGGTGCGATGGCGAGTTTTCGCGCCAGTACGGCGGAGCCGCACAGCACCGTCAGGATCATCAGGAAGGTGAGGAAGGTTGCGACCATATTGCTATTATATGGCGCTGGCAGCGATGTTGACCATCAGGGCCACGAGCGCGGTGTTGAAGATGAAAGACACGACGCCGTGAGCAGTCGCGGTGCGGCGAATGATCTTGTCGGTGATGCCCACGTCGGAGACTTGCGCCGTCATTCCGATCACGAACGAGAAATAGACGAAATCCCAATAGTCGGGGTCCTTTTCGTCGCCGGGAAAGGCGAGACCTCCGACGTTGCCGCCGCGATAATATTCATGCGCGTAATGGAGCGCGAACGTGGTGTGGATCGCGCACCACGACAGCACGATGGTTACGACCGCGAGCACGAGTTGCGGCGTCTGTTGCGGCTTGATGCCGAGTTCGATGACAATGGCGGCGATGCTGGCGAAGGCCGCAACCGCAGTCAGGATAAGGATCAGGAAACGGCCATCGTCCTGCCGCGCCGCCAGCTTGCGGATGCGCTCGCTGTCGCATGACAGGAATAGCGAGAAGGCGAGGACGATGTAGAGCGCGATCGACACGTCCCATGCGATCAGCAGCCGGGTTGCGATGCGAAGCGTCGCGGGCAACACCAGCAACGATGCGAGGCCGATGGCGATCGAGATGAACAGGCGCGGACGGGCGAGAACGATGCGAACCGGTGCCGGCATCGCCCGGAGGCGATGCAGATAGGGATCGCCGTCGATCTTTCCTGCCATCTCAGTCCTAGTTTTGCCGCTCCGCGACGAAGCGGGATGTCGCGCGCAGAATGTCGCCCTTCGCGCCGAACGGCGCAAGCGCCGCATCCGCATGCTTGAGCAGATCACGCACCCGTGCCTTGGCGCCGTCGATGCCGAGCAGTGTCACGAACGTGGTCTTGCCTGCGGCCGCATCCTGTCCGGCAGGCTTGCCGAGCGCGGCGGCGTCGCCTTCGACGTCCAGCAAATCGTCGGCGATCTGGAACGCTTCGCCGAGTGCGTGTCCATAGGTGTCGAGCGCGTCGTACTGGTCCTTCGGCGCCTGACCGAGCAACGCGCCTGCGATGCAGCCGTATTTGAGCAGCGCGCCGGTCTTCATCTGCTGGAGCTTGGCGACATCCGGCGGTGCCGGATCGCCGAAGCGGCCTTCACCGGCGAGATCCATGATCTGGCCGCCGACCATGCCGCCGACACCGGCAGCACGCGCCAGCGCGCGGGTCAGCAGCAGGCGCACGGTCGGGTCCTTGTGTACCTCGTCGCGGGTGATGATGTCGAAGGCGACGGTGAGCAGGCCGTCGCCCGCGAGGATCGCGGTCGCATCGTCATATTTCTTGTGCGCGGTAGGGCGGCCGCGGCGCAGATCGCTGTTGTCCATCGACGGCAAGTCGTCGTGGATCAACGAATAGCAGTGAATGCATTCGAGCGCGGCGCCGGCCATTAGTGCCGACTCGCGCGACACGCCGAATACGGCGGCGCTTTCCACCACCAGAAACGGACGCAGCCGCTTGCCGCCATTCAGGCTCGAATAGCGCATGGATTCCATCAGCCGCGCCGGGCGCAGGATTTCTCCCGCCATCGGGGTGTCCGACAGAAGGCGCGTGAGCAGCGCCTCGGTGTCGGCCGCGGTGGCATCCAGCCGCTTTATGAAATCCTGGGGTGACGTGCCGTTGGTCATCGAATACTCCAAAAGAAAATTTCGGCGGACAATCGGTTATGGGGCGGCTCCCGTCAATTCGGCAAGGGATTGGCAGGAGATTTGACTCAAGACCGGCCACGCGCATTCTGGTGGCGGGATCAGAGGCAAAGCCGGACGCGAGGTGGAATGCGGCGATTGTTCCGTTGGGTGGTGCTGGTGATCGTGGGGCTGGTTTTGCTGCCCTACGTGCTGACGCCGCTTTACAGCGCCGGGCATCCTGTTTCCACCCTGATGGTCGGCCGCTATCTGTCGGGCGAGCCGGTAATACGGACATGGATGGATATCGACACCATCGCTCCGGCTCTGCCGCGCTCGGTGGTCGCTGCCGAGGACGCCAAATTCTGCTTTCATAGCGGCATTGACTGGGACTCGGTGCAGGACGTCCTTGAGGACGCGCAGGATGGCGAGGTGTCGCGTGGCGGCTCGACTATCACCCAGCAGGTGGCGAAAAACCTGTTCCTGTGGCCGGGCCGTAGCTTCGTGCGCAAGGCGCTGGAGTTTCCGTTGGCGCTCTGGATCGATTACATCCTGCCGAAAAAGCGCATTCTGGAGCTTTATCTGAACGTGGCCGAACTCGGTCCCGCCGGACAGTTCGGGGCGGATGCTGGAGCGCGGTATGCGTTTGGCCGTCCGGCCTCGGCCCTGTCCGCCCACGAGGCGGCCCTTCTGGCCTCGATCCTGCCCAATCCGGTGACCCGGAGCGCCCGCAAGCCTGGACCCGGGGTCCGCAGGCTGGCCTCAACCTATGCGCTGCGGGCCCGGTCGGCGGAAATTTCCGACTGTTGGGGCCGGAATCGCTGATTTTGGGCCATTTCGCTCTATTTTGATGGTCTTGGCGGTCTAGCTTTCGCCATCGGCTTCCTCTATAAGCGCGGCCTCAATCCCAATTCTCCGAGAGCCCCCGCCCGGCGGGTGAGCCTTGATTAGAGGACGACGATCCCATGGCCGTTCCACGCAGGAAAACCTCGCCGTCTCGCCGCGGCATGCGCCGCTCGGCGGACGCGATCAAGAAGCCGACTTATGTCGAGGACAAGGACTCGGGCGAACTGCGCCGTCCGCATCACCTCGATCTGAAGACCGGCATGTACAAGGGCCGTCAGGTCCTGAAGGTCAAGAAGGACTAAGTCCTTCTTCGTTTGCGCTCCCTCGCGGAGCGCAAACGTGCAGTGGCGGAAGGTCGTGGCGCTAAACTCTTGAGATGAAGGTTTGAAACCTTCACAAGAACGCCACAGACCCATGTGACGACAGGCGCCTCACAGGTTGAAGTCTTCAGAGAGAGCCTGCCGGCGATGATCGGTTTTCCGCTACTTCTGATTCCGTTCGCGATCTACAACATCTTCGTCTTCCTGATGCCGGGCGTGGCGTTCACCACGCCGGTCGTTGACGTGCATCTGATATCCGGCGCGACATGGGCGCCGACATTCGGCGACGCGCTGCTGGCGCTTGGCGCGCTGTTGCTGATGATCGAGGTCATCAAGGCCGCACGTCCGGGCGCGCGCTATCTGATGGATCACCTGCTGTCGCTGATCCTGCTCGGCGCGGCTGTGGCGGAGTTCGTGCTGCTCGCGCCGTTCGCTACTTCGACGTTCTTCCTGCTGACGGTGCTGATGGCGGTGGAGTTTCTCGCCGGCGTGTCATTCGGTATCCGCAATCGCCGCCGCCCTGCCGCTATTCCTGAGGCATTTCCCGCGGCTCCCGCCAGCGACATCCACGATAGAACTCCAGCTGCGCCTGTGGCCGCTCCATCCGAGCCATCGTTTGAACCCGTGCCCGTGACGCCGAAGCCGGCTGAGCCGATGTTTGAACCGGCGGCGCGCGAGCCGCAGTTCACTCCGCAGCCTGAACCTGTGCCGGCTGCGCCAACCGTGGCGCTGCAGCCCGAGCCTCCTGTCGTTGTGGTTAACCCGCCCGAGCCCCAGGTGCCTGCGTCTGCACCGGCTCCGGCGTCATCCGCGCCGCCTGCCGAACGCAAGCTTGCGACCTGGAGCCTCGCGGATCTCGTGTCCGATCATGAGACCGACCGCCCCTCATCTCCGAAGCCCTGATCTGGTTCAGGCGGTCTGCGAGATCGTCTTGCCCGAAGAAGTCATGCCCTGCGTCGCGGCGGCCCCGTAAATCGCGCGAGCGGTCGCAGGTGTATCGCGCCGCAGCGAGCGCGTCTGCGGCGCTTGCTCAGCCATTGCAATCAGATGGGTAACGAAGGCGGCATCCGGGCGTGTCGTGCTACGGAGTTGAGGCGCGCGCGATATCGTCTCTTGCGCAACGATGGCGCGCGCAGCGGAAGGCTGATGCGTCTCGTTGTCGTATGCGGTTTCTCTGGGATGAGAAGCGCTGGAGGCGATGGGGGTAATGCCGGAAACGATCATCGCGGAATGCCGTCTGTTTCATTTTGAGACGCAGCGCGTCTCTTCAAGGCAGCATCGCAAGGGTTGTGCCGGATAGGGTTGGGATTACCTTACCGGCAACTGCGCATCGTGAAACGCCCGGTTTGTCGGTTTCTTCAGGAAATTCGCCTAGTCTTTCGACGTCGGGACAATCTACTCTTGTCGGCGAATCACCTGTACGCGCCCCAGAATGAGGCACCTTTGACATTCACGCGCCTCCATACCCCGCCGCAACCGGGGCTCGCGCCGGGCCCCGCAGACACTGCGCCGGTTAACCGGAGTGCGCCGGTCACGGATCGCGATCTTCTGGCGATGCTCGGTCAAGTCAGCTTCATCTGGGACATCGCAAGCGATGTTCTGCACTGGAGCGACAATGTCGGTGCGGTGCTGCGCGACATTCCCCCGGATGCGCTCTCAAACGCCAGCGACTATGCCAAGCTGATCGAGCCCACGGTGGCCATCCGTAACAATGCCGTGCTCAATTCCGCCGCGGTCGATATCGGCGAAGGCGTCCCTTATCAGATCGAATACGGTCTGCGCGCCAGCGTGGCGGCCCCGGTGCTTTGGGTCGACGAATGCGGCCACTGGTTTGCCGGGCCGGACGGCAAGCCGTCGCACGTCCATGGCATCATCCGTATCAACAACGAGCGGCATGCGCGCGACGAGCAGCTTCTGAAGCTGTCGCAGGACGATTCCCTGACCGGCGAGTTCAACCGCACGCGCCTGACCGCCGCGCTGGCCGAGGCCATCGAGGAGGCCGTCCGCTTCCGCTCCTCCTTTGCGTTCATGCTGGTTGGCATCGATCATCTGGCGCAGATCAACGACGCTTTCGGTCATGAGGTCGCGGATGAAGTGATCTGCGAAGTCGCCGGCCGCATTCGCGCGCGGCTGCGCGGCGGGGATGTTCTGGGCCGCTTTTCCGGCAACAAATTCGGGCTGATCCTCAAGAACTGTTCCGTGGACGACATGCATGTCGCCGCCGAGCGCTTTCTGTCCGGCGTGCGCGATGATGTCGTGCCAACCCGGTCCGGCCCGGTGGCCGTGACGGTTTCGATCGGCGCCGTCAACGCACTCCGCCATGCGCGGACCGTTGAAGAAGCGATGAGTCGCACGCAGGAGGCGCTTGATTTTGCCAAGATGCGCCGGCGCGGGTCGCTGATGGTCTGGCAGCCGAACGTCGAGCGCGATGCTCAGCGCCGCGTCAACATCCGTGTGACCGACGAGATCGTCACCGCCCTGAACGAGCGCCGCATCGTGATGGCGTTCGAGCCGGTGGTCACCACGGATACGCGGCAGGTGGCGTTTCACGAATGTCTGGTGCGGACGCGTCAGGAGGACGGCGGATACTCGCTGTCTCCCGACATCGTGCCTGTCGCCGAAAAGCTGGGCCTGATCCGCCTGGTCGACCACCGGGTGCTCGAACTGGTGGTCAGCGAACTTGCGATGGCTCCGCAGGCGCATCTCAGTCTCAACATCTCGCCGCGCACCACGATGGACCCCGACTGGTGGGCCAGCATCGAGACCTTGATGCAAACCCATCCCGGTGTCGCCGAACGGCTGATCGTGGAAATCACCGAAACCGTGGCGATCCAGAATCTGGACGATGTGCGCGGTTTCGTCGCGCGATTGAAGAAACTCGGCAGCCAGATTGCGATCGACGATTTCGGCGCGGGCTACACGTCATTCCGCAATCTGCGAAAGCTCGGCGTGGATATCGTGAAGATCGACGGCGCATTCGTGCAGAATATCGCGCGCTCGTCGGATGACCGTGCCTTCGTGCAGACGCTGATCGATCTGGCGCATCGTCTGGGCATCAAGACTGTCGCCGAATGGGTTCAAGACGAAGAGTCGGCCGCGCTGCTGCAGGGGTGGGGCTGCGACTATATTCAGGGGCGTCTGATCGGTCTGGCATCGCTGTCGAAGCCATGGGCCGCCCTGGATGCCGCCGTGCAGGAGCCTCGTCTGAGGCGCGCCACGAACTGACGCCGCGCGCCCAGAAGTTGAGCGCCAAGAAAAAGGCCTCGCCAACTGATTGCGGCGAGGCCTGTATTTTCAGCTCTTGCTCTCGGGCTCTTTCGACATCCGCTCGAGACGATCCTGCATTTCCTTCATCTGGCGCTTGAGATCGTCGATATCCGCGTCGTTCGCATCGTTCGCGGTCGGCGGTGAATCGGACGCTGGCGGCTCCTTACGGGTCGGCGCGCCGAACGGTTTGAACATCGCGAACGTCCGCTCGAACATTTCCATGTTGCGGCGGACATGCTCCTCCAGCGGCGCGAACGGCGTGTTGCTGAAGGTGTTGGTCATCTGCTTGCGGAATTTTTCCTGCTCGCGCGTCAGGGTGTCGATGGACTGCTCGAGATATTTCGGCACCACCATCTGCATGCTGTCGCCATAGAAGCGGATCAGCTGGCGCAGGAAGGTCGTCGGCAAGAGGTTCTGTCCGGCCTTGTTCTCCTGTTCAAAGATGATCTGGGCCAGGACAGACCGGGTGATGTCGTCGCCGGTCTTGGCGTCATAGACGAGAAAGTCCTCACCTTCCTTCACCATCGCGGCGAGGTCTTCGAGCGTCACATAGGTGCTGGTGCCGGTGTTGTAGAGGCGCCGATTGGCGTATTTTTTAATCGTAATTGGCTGATCGGATTTGGCCATGGAATTACACATACCTACCTAGCGAGGAACAGAACCGGCGAGGTTGCCGAGCGCAGCGCAAACAATGCATCGCAATAAACTAAGCACTTTCAGAAAGGTGCGGCTACCGTTTTGTGCAGGACGGTTAATGCAGTGCAGGATAAGATTCCCAAGCTGGGGGCCGCCAGAATGCCTTTGGCTCGCAGGCGCGAAAAGGTTAGGCTAGCTGTGGGGCCGGTTCATCGGATCGCCCCGAACGATCTGCCCGGTCGAACCTGGCAGGTTTCCCTCTCGCGCCCTCACGTTTTCGACTTCAAAAGCAGGAGATGCCCATGTCAGACGATGTCGTCATCGTCAGCGCCGCCCGTACTGCCGTAGGCAGCTTCAACGGCGCTTTTGCCAACACGCCCGCCCACGACCTTGGCGCGGTTGCCATCCAGGCGGCGCTTTCGCGCGCCGGGGTTGAGCCGGGGCGCGTCTCCGAAGTCATCATGGGCCAAATCCTGACCGCAGCGCAGGGACAGAACCCGGCCCGTCAGGCCTCGATCAAGGCCGGCATTCCGGTGGAAAGCCCGGCCTGGGGCGTCAACCAGCTTTGCGGCTCCGGCCTGCGCACCGTCGCGCTGGGCTATCAGGCGATCCTCAACGGCGATTCGGAAATCGTAGTCGCGGGCGGCCAGGAGTCCATGAGTATGGCGCCGCATGCCCAGCACCTGCGCGGCGGCGTCAAGATGGGCGGCGTCGAATTCATCGACACCATGATCAAGGACGGTCTGTGGGATGCTTTCAATGGCTATCACATGGGCAACACCGCCGAGAACGTGGCGCGCCAGTATCAGATCACCCGCCAGCAGCAGGACGAGTTCGCCGTCGCTTCACAGCAGAAGGCGGAAGCCGCACAGAAGGCCGGCAAGTTCAAGGATGAAATCGTCCCCTTCACCATCAAGGGCCGCAAGGGCGACGTGGTCGTCGACTCGGATGAGTATCCGCGTCACGGCGCAACGCTCGATGCCATGGCCAAGCTGAAGCCCGCCTTCGAAAAAGAAGGCACCGTGACCGCGGGCAGCGCCTCGGGCATCAACGACGGCGCCGCCGCAGTGGTGTTGATGAGCGCCAAGCAGGCGGCCAAGGAAGGCCGCACCGTGCTGGCCCGCATCGCCTCGTGGGGTCAGGCGGGCGTCGATCCCAAGATCATGGGCACCGGACCGATCCCGGCATCCCGCGCTGCGCTCAAAAAGGCCGGCTGGAATATCGCCGACCTCGATCTGATCGAAGCCAACGAAGCCTTTGCGGCGCAGGCCTGCGCGGTGAACAAGGATCTCGGCTGGGATACGGCGAAGGTCAACGTCAACGGCGGCGCGATCGCCATCGGCCATCCCGTCGGCGCGTCTGGCGCGCGCGTGCTGGTGACCCTGCTGCACGAAATGCAGAAGCGTGATGCGAAGAAGGGTCTCGCCACGCTGTGCATCGGCGGCGGCATGGGCATCGCGATGTGCCTTGAGCGATAAGATCGTACAACGCAGACTCGTCGCTGCGTTGTAGCGCAGTGCACAACACAATTTCTCAATGCCCGGCCTCGCGCCGGGCATTTGTTCTTGCGGTCTTGTAATTTGGCCGAAATACTTCTCGTCCAAAAGAGACGTGAATGCGTGAAGGAGGGACTCTATATGGCACGCGTAGCATTGGTAACGGGCGGGACTCGGGGCATCGGCGCAGCAATCAGCAAGGCTCTGAAGGCTGCAGGCTACAACGTCGCGGCGAGTTACGCCGGCAACGACGAAGCCGCTGCGAAGTTCAAGGCCGAGACGGGAATCCCCGTCTATAAATGGGATGTCAGCGTGTTCGACGCCTGCGCCGAAGGCGTGAAGAAGGTTGAAGCCGATCTCGGACCGGTCGATGTTCTGGTCAACAATGCCGGCATCACCCGTGACGTGCCGTTCCACAAAATGTCCCTCGATCAGTGGAACGCGGTGATGAACACCAATCTCGGCTCGCTGTTCAACATGACGCGGCAGGTGATCGAAGGCATGCGCGCGCGCAAGTTCGGCCGCGTCATCAATATTTCCTCCATCAACGGCCAGAAGGGCCAGTTCGGACAGGTGAACTATTCCGCGGCGAAGGCGGGTGACATCGGCTTCACCAAGGCGCTGGCGCTGGAAAATGCCAAGGGCGGCGTCACTGTGAACGCGATCTGCCCCGGCTACATCAACACCGAAATGGTGCAGGCCGTGCCGAAGGATGTTCTCGAGAAGGCCGTGATCCCGCAGATTCCGGTGAACCGTCTCGGCGAGCCGGAGGAAATTGCACGCGGCGTGGTCTTCCTCGCGTCCGATGACGCAAGCTTCGTCACCGGTTCGACGCTCACCATCAACGGCGGACAGTACCTGCAGTAAGGCGGTTACGAATACCGGAATTGCTCGAAGGATATGGCGTTGTCGCGGATTGAATGGCATTGATCCGCGATGACGCCGTCCACCGCCACCTTCATCGGTCTCGCTGCCATACTCATGTGGTCGCTGCTTGCAGCGCTTACCGTGGCGACGGGCCGCATTCCTCCGTTTCAGCTTCTCGCCATGACATTCGCTATCGGCGCGTGCATTGGCCCGCTGACATGGTTGTGGCGACCATCGGCGATTCGTGCCCTGCGCCAGCCGCTCGCGGTGTGGGTGGTCGGCATCGGCGGACTGTTTGGCTATCACGCGCTATATTTCCTGGCGCTGCGTCTTGCACCGCCCGCCGAAGCAGGTCTTCTCAATTATCTCTGGCCGCTGCTGATCGTGCTGCTGTCGTCGCTCTTGCCGGGCGAGCGGCTTGCGGCGCATCACATCATCGGCGCGGTGCTTGGTTTTGCCGGAACGGTAATGCTGTTTGCAGGTAACGGCGGATCGGGTTTTAATCCGGCTCATGTGCCCGGCTTCGTCGCGGCGTTCGTCGCCGCTTTCGTCTGGGCCGGATATTCGGTGATGTCGCGCAAGTTCGCGGCGGTGCCGACCGATGCGGTGGCGGGATTTTGTCTGGCCACCGCGCTGCTGGCGACGCTATGCCATGTTGTGCTGGAAACGACAGTCTGGCCGGAGAGCGCGACGCAATGGCTGGCCGTTATTGCACTGGGGATCGGCCCGGTGGGGCTTGCGTTCTTTGCCTGGGATATCGGCATGAAGCGCGGCGACATCCGCGTGCTCGGGGCGGCGTCCTATGCCACGCCGTTACTATCCACGGCATTCCTGATTCTGGCGGGCTTCGCCAGGCCGACGGCGTCGCTCGCCATCGCTGCGGCGCTGATTGCCATCGGCGGATTGATCGCGGCGAAGGACATGGTGTTCGGTAAGGCATGATCCCGAAAAGTGGGCACCGGTTTTCGGACAAGATCATGCCCAAATAATCAGGCCGGGCTCCATCCCGGCGGCGCGAGTTCGAAGGTCGCGAAATCGAATCCCGGCGCGACCGTGCAACTGACCAGCGTCCAGTCGCCGGTGCTTTCCGCGGCCTGCCACGCATGTGCGGGGACGATGGCCTGCGGCTGCTCGCCTTCCGCCAGATTTGAACCGAGCCGGATCGCGCGTTCTCCGCCATTGTCGGCGATGTGCAGAGTCAGCGGACTGCCCGCATGATAGTGCCAGATTTCTACCGCATCCACGCGATGCCAGTGTGATCGTTCACCCCGCGCCAGCAGGAAATAGATCGCGGTGGACGCGGCGCGTCCACCTTCGATGGTGCGGGAGTCGCGAAAGGTTTCGCGATAGTGTCCGCCCTCGGGATGAGGCTTGAGATCCAGATGCGCGATGACCTGCGCGGCGCTGAGCGCGGAAGAAGTCTGCATCAGCCCTTGTTCTTACGCTCACGGATTTCTCCGAATACGTCGGCCGGGCTTCTGCCCGTCATGCCGAGCGCGGCTGCGACGGAGGGCACATCGGCGCGCAGGAAGGTGTTTGCTTCCTTCTCGTCGCGGATCAATGTCGGCACCGTCGGCTGGTTTGCCGCGCGCTGCCTGGCGACTTCTTCAGCGCGGGCCTTGAGCGCCGGATTGTTGGGCTCGATACCGAGCGCGAACTTCACATTGGATGCGGTGTATTCATGACCGCAATAGATCCGCGTATCGTTGGGCAGCGCGCGCAGCTTCAGCAGCGATTCCCACATCATCGGATAGGTGCCTTCGAAGACGCGGCCGCAGCCGATGGAAAACAGCGTGTCGGCGCAGAACAGCGCGCGCTCGGCGTCGAACATGTAGCTGATATGATCGAGGGTGTGGCCCGGCGTCTCCAGCACGCGCGCGGAGAGGTTGCCGACCTTGACGGTATCGCCTTCCTTCACGCGTACATCGACCAGCGGAATCGCGGTGCCGTTGTCAAACGGCGCGACCACGCGGCAATTGTATTTCGTCTTGAGTTCGGCGATGCCGCCGACATGGTCCGCGTGATGATGGGTGACCAGAATGTCGGTCAGGGTCCAGCCTTCGCGTTCAAGGGCGGCGATGATCGGGCCCGCCTCCGGCGCGTCGATCGATGCCGTCGCCCCGGTCGCCGGATCGTGAATGAGATAACCGAAATTGTCGGACAGGCAGGAAAACAGGCGAATCTCGGCAGTCATGACGTCTCCAGATCTAGGGATGTCTCCAAGCTAACACGGCCAAGGGGCCGGTGAAATACGTTAACGCCGTTCCACGGAGACTGATCCATCCGCGCTGGATGCCGCATCCCGACATGATAGACTGATGACATGACCATCGACGTGATCGATCTTCGCAACTTCTATTCGCAGCGCCTCGGCATCGTGGCGCGGCGTCTGATCAATCGCGGCATCCAGCGGCACTGGCCGCATGCGAATGGCCTGCGCGTGGCGGGACTTGGTTATCCGACACCGTATCTCGGCCTGTTTCGTGAGGACGCGGAGCGCTGCATCGCGCTGATGCCGGCGGGGCAGGGTGTGATGAAATGGCCCACTGCGCGCCCGACGCTTTCGACGCTGGTGGATGAGTTTTCGCTGCCGCTGGCGGATGCGGCGGTCGATCGCATCCTGATCGTGCATGCGCTTGAGATGTGCGACGATCCCGAAAGCCTGCTGCGCGAGGTCTGGCGCGTTCTCGCGCCGTCGGGGCGGATGATGGCGATCATTCCGAACCGGCGCGGCGTATGGACGCGGACCGACAGCACGCCGTTCGGCCATGGCCGTCCCTATTCGCGTTCGCAGATCACGCAACTGCTGCGGCAGACATGGTTCACGCCGACCGCATGGGGCGAGGCCCTGTTCATGCCGCCGTTCGGCAGTGGATGGGTGTTGCAATCGGCGATGGCCTGGGAGCGGATGAGCGCCGCGGTGTCGTCGCCATTCGCAGGCGTTCACATTGTCGAGGCATCGAAGCAGGTGTACCGCGCGATCCCGGCGCATCGCGAACGCACGCGGCTGATTCCGTCGATGCCGCCTGTTCTGGTGCCGACGCCGACACGGCGGGACGACAAGCCCGCGACGGGTTGAACGACATCGCCAAATGAAAACTGCCCGCCCGAGGCTTGCTCGGACGGGCAGTCCATTCGTATCAGCGGGAGGTATTACTCGCCGGCCGAGAGATCTTCCACCGGTGGCTGAGCATTCTGATTGTCCGGGCGCGGGCCGGGCGGCCGGCGCCGGCGGCGATGATTGAAGCGTTCGCCATTCCCCTGATTGCCGCCATTCTCGCCGCCGCCGACTGCCGGCTGCGGAGCGCCGCCGGTGATGAACGACGGCAGACGATCCACCGCTTCGCTTTCCATCGGCTGCGCCGCGGGCTGCGGCTGCTGGCGATGTTCACGCGGCTGATCGCGATCGCGGAAGTTCTGCTCACGCGGCTGCTGCTGATCGCGGGGATAAGGCTGCTGCTCACGCGGCTGGAATTGCTGCTGCGGCTGCGGAACGAAGCCGGGTTCTGCGCCGAAGCTCGAGAAGCCGTCGGCATCATCGTCGTTGTTGTCGAGCGAGTCGCTATCGATGCGCGGCTGCTGCTGTTGCGGCTGGTTCTGGCGGAACTGTTCCTGCGCCGCGGCGATCAGGCGGAAATAATGTTCGGCGTGCTGGTAGTAATTTTCGGCGGCAACCGGATCGCCCGAACTGCGCGCGTCGCGGGCGAGCTGAACATATTTCTCGGCAATATGAGAAGCGGTGCCGCGAATCTTGATGTCGGGTCCGTTGGACTCGAAGACCCGGGTCATCGGGTTCTGGCCGCGCCGGTTATTGTTGTTGTTATTGTTGTTGTTATTCCGGCTGCGCATACGCTTGTTGTTATTCGGGCCGTTTCTCATGAGATGCCTTTTACCGCTTCTGGATCGTGAAAATTCGTGTGCAAGACTTCGTGTACAGGACACAGCACAATGCATTCGCGCAGGTGGCGTACTGCCCATCGTTCATACTGTGGTAGCCATTCGTCGCGCTCAACAAAGACGCGTTCTCCAAATGCCCGCAGGCAGTTGCCGCCTGGGCTGGATCAGCCTGAGCAAACAGGCATCATGTTCTGCAGTTGAATGTTCGAGCGCAAAATCAGGCTTTCGTTCGCTTCCCGGTCTCAAGCAGCGCAGCTCTTTCAGCCTTCGCGCTCGTCATGACCAGTGTTTTAGGAACCTTTCATCCGGCGGGCGTCTCTTTCGAGACCTCTGGCTCCGACCCCGTATTCCTTAACGGGGGCCATTCCCTGAACCGATGGTGTGGCCGGAACGTAGTCGCTCCGGAGCAATATTCCAAGAGGTTTTTTGTTCCCGGACAGCCCTTTAAACGGCCTTCTTTCGGCCTATGACGGCACGATGAATGCCCGCCAAATCGGCCTTTGGCGGATGGGGCAGAGTTAACCCTGCCATGCGCATGAGAGCACTCACGTCGGCGCTCTGGTCATGCCCGACCTCGACGATCAGAAGCCCCTCGGAAGCGAGCAGGCCCACTGCCTGAGGCATGATTGCACGATAAGCGTTGAGTCCATCCGCGCCGCCATCCAGCGCCAGAGCGGGATCGTGATCGCGCACATCGGGGTCCAGCGCGGCGATGTCCGCCGAGCGGATATAGGGCGGATTCGACACGATAAGATCGAACGGGCCGGAGAGGCCTCCCGCGTAGTCGCATGCGACGAAGGAGGCGCGATCGGCGAAGCCCAGCCGGGTGGCGTTGGTTTTCGCGGTGTCCAGTGCCGCGGGGTTGATGTCGGTGCCGATGCCGGTGGCCGCCGGAAGCTCGGACAACAGCGCCAGCAGAATCGCGCCGGAGCCGGTGCCGATATCGGCGATGCGAAGCGACAAGCCGGCGCGCGATTCGCGGCGCAGAATGTCCAGCGCGGCTTCCACCACGGTTTCAGTGTCCGGCCGCGGCACCAGCGTTGCATCGGACAGTTCGAAATCGAGACCCCAGAATTCCTTGTGGCCGAGGATGCGCGCGACGGGTTCATGCGCGACCCGGCGCGCAGCATGGCTCGCGATGATCTCGGCTTCGTGACCGGCGATGATGCGACTGGCCTGTATCGCAAGACCGGTGTGATCGAGGCCGAGTGCCGCGCCGATCAGCAGGCGCGCATCGAGGTCGGGCGAATCGATGTCGTGGGCCTTGAAGTGTGCGGCGAGCGCGCGGCGGGCGGCCTCGACGCTCAGTCCGGCGAGAGGCGCGCTCACGCGTTGCCCTGTTCGGCCAGTTGTGCGGCCTGATGCTCGGTGGTCAGAGCATCGATCAGTTCGCCGAGCGCGTCACCCGCGATCACCTGCGGCAGTTTGTAGAGCGTCAGGTTGATGCGGTGGTCGGTGACGCGGCCTTGCGGAAAGTTGTAGGTGCGGATGCGCTCGGAGCGGTCGCCGGAGCCGACCTGGCCCTTGCGCTCGGCAGAGCGCTCGGAATCGAGGCGCTGCCGCTCGGCGTCGTAGATGCGCGAGCGCAGGATGTTCATGGCGCTGGCGCGATTCTTATGCTGCGAACGGCTGTCCTGCATCATCACGACAATGCCGGTCGGAAGATGCGTGATACGGATCGCGGATTCGGTCTTGTTGACGTGCTGACCGCCTGCGCCCTGTGCGCGCATGGTCTCGATGCGCAGGTCGGTGTCCTTGATGTCGACGTCGACATCCTCGGCCTCGGGCAGCACGGCGACGGTCGCGGCGGAGGTGTGAATGCGGCCCTGCGTTTCGGTGTCGGGGACGCGCTGAACGCGATGCACGCCGGATTCGAATTTCAGTTTGGCAAACGCGCCGCGGCCCTGCACCTCGGCGACGATTTCCTTGTAGCCGCCCATGGTGCCTTCGGACGCGGAGACGATCTCCACCTTCCAGCCCTGCAAGGCGGCGAAGCGCTCGTACATGCGAAACAGATCGCCTGCGAACAGCGAGGCTTCGTCGCCGCCGGTGCCGGCGCGGATTTCCAGCACCACGTTGCGGTCGTCCATCGCGTCCTTGGGCAGCAGCGCGATGCGGATGTTCTGTACCAGCTCGTCGCGTTTGGCCTCAAGGTCGGGCCGCTCGGTCTCTGCCAAGTCGCGCATGGCGGCGTCGGTGCCGGGATCGGCGATCAGCGCGTCGATCCCGGCGATTTCGTTGGCCGCCGAGCGATAGGCCTTCACCGCATCAACCACGGGCGCGAGTTCGCTCAACTCGCGGGTGATGCGGACATAGGTTTCCGAATTCACCTGGCCGAGCAGTTCAGCTTCAAGCGCCGCATGGCGCGCCAGCAGGGTATCGAGTTTGGCTTCAGGGAGCAGGGTCATGAAACGGATCGATCGTCAGGAATAAAAAGGCGAGCTTCGGAGCAGTTTGAAAGCGCCGCTACAATGCGAGCCCTTCGGCTTCGGCGAATTCCGTCAGCCGGGTGCGGATCGAGACGCTTCCGGCCGGTGCCTCCAGCAGGGACTTCATCATCGTCTCGGCTTTTGCTGCATCGAGATCGAGGATCATCGCCTTCACGGGCCCATGGGCTGTCGCCGACAGCGAGAGCGAGCGATAGCCGAGCGCGATCAGAGCCAGCGCCCCGAGCGGCTGCGAGGCCATTTCGCCGCAGAGCGACAGGGATTTTCCAGCTTCATTCGCCTTTTGCGCGATGTCGCGAAGCGCGCGCAGGATCGGCGCCGACAGTGTGTCGAAGCGGTCGGTGACGCGGGAGTTGCCGCGGTCGACGGCGAACAAAAACTGGAACAGGTCGTTCGACCCCACCGAAATGAAATCGACCCGCTTGAGCAGTTCGTCCATCTGGAAGAGCAGCGCCGGAACCTCGACCATGGTGCCGACATCGACGCGCTCGGGAAGCGTGTGTCCGTGCTGGCGCAGATAGGTCAACTCGCGCTCGATCACGAGCTTGGCCTGATCGAATTCGTCCACCTGCGAGATCATCGGAAACATCACGCGCAGATAACGTCCGGAGGCGGCGCGCAGCAGCGCACGGACCTGTCCGCGCAGAAGTCCCGGACGGTCGAGGCCGAGGCGGATCGCGCGCCAGCCGAGCGCCGGATTCTCCTCGGTGATCGTATCCATGTAGGGCAGCGCCTTGTCGCCGCCGATGTCGAGCGTGCGGAAGGTGACCGGCTTCTTGCCAGCGGCGTCCAGCACGGCGCGGTAGAGCGCAAGCTGTTCGCTGGTGCGCGGCAGGCTTTGTCCCACCATGAACTGCAGTTCGGTGCGGAACAGGCCGATGCCGGACGAGCCGGTGTCGTCGATATGCGGCAGGTCGATCACGAGGCCGGCGTTGATCATGAGATCGACCGGCTGGCCGTCTTTCGTGATGCACGGCTTGTCGCGCAGTTCGCGATACTGTTCCTGACGCCGCGCGCGGAAGCGCACGCGCTCGGCATAAGCCGACTGGATTTCCTGCGAGGGGCGGATGTAGATCGAGCCCGACGTGCCATCGACGATGATGGCGTCGCCCGGATCGGCGATGCCCGCGGCATTCGCCACTTCGCCGATAGCCGCGATGCCGAGTGCGCGCGCGACGATCGAGACATGCGAATTGGCGGTGCCTTCTTCCAGCACAAGGCCGCGCAGCCGCTTGCGGTCATAGTCGAGCAGCGCCGCAGGCCCCATGGAGCGGGCGATCAGGATGGCGTTGTCCGGCAACTGTTCGCGCGACGGCGCGTGGTCCTGCCCCACGAGCTGCCGCATCAGGCGATGGCCCAGATCCTCGAGGTCATGCAGGCGGTCGCGCAGATAAGGGTCGGTGGAGCGCAGCATGCGTGCGCGCGTATCGGACTGCACGCGCTCGACGGCGGCTTCCGCGGTGAGGCCGGTCGCCACCGCCTCGTGCAGCTTGTGCTGCCAGCCCTGATCGTTGGCGAACATGCGATAGGCTTCAAGGACGTCGCGATGCTCGCCGCCGTCGGCCATGTCGCCGCGCTCGAGCAGTCGATCGAGATCGGCGCGCAGCTTGGTGATGGCGGCGTCGAGCCGCTTGACCTCCTTGGGAAGGTCTTCGGCAATGTAGTTGGTGATGACGACGCGCGGCTCGTGCAGCACGACATGACCGAGGGCGATGCCGTCCGAGAGAATGGCGCCGCTCTTGTGGATCGAGTGCCGCGCGGCGGGTTCTGCGCCGGGCCTTGCGAGCGATGACAATTCGCCCGACGCGATCATCTCTGCGAGCACCATCGCGGTGGTCTGCAGTGCCTCGACCTCTTCCTCGACATAGGTGCGGTGGGCGCGGTTCTGCACCACCAGCACGCCGAGCGTATTGCCCGAGCGCAGGATCGGCACGCCGAGGAACGAGTGGTAAATTTCTTCGCCGGTTTCCGGCCGGTAGGAGAACGCTGGATGCGACTGGGCGTTCGACAGGTTGAGCGGGGTGGCTTCGGAAGCGACGAGGCCGACAAGGCCTTCATGCGCGGTCAGAACCGTTTGATGGACCGCGTCCCGGTTC
Organism: Afipia sp.; assembly: GCA_017308575.1. Lineage (GTDB taxonomy): Bacteria > Pseudomonadota > Alphaproteobacteria > Rhizobiales > Xanthobacteraceae > Afipia. The sequence continues at coordinate 88,872 of JAFKEQ010000001.1, read as the reverse complement.
AGACCTTCGGTGGCATACAGCTCAAGGGTATTGTCGACGCGCAGCACATAGCACGAGCAGACCTCCGCCACCATGTTGGCGGCGATCAGCACCACGATCTTGTCGAGCCGTTCCTGAGCGCTGACCTGTTCGGCCATCACTTCGCGGAGCCGTCTCAACAAGACGCGGGGGCCTCCCAGCGCGCTCCGCATCCGTTGATATCCTACCCTGCAACTCCAGCGCGGCGCCCGGGTGGCCGCGATAGGGTTAACTGACGTTAAAATAACGACTTTTCAGGACGCGCCAGAGCTCCTTGTGTGGCTCCGGACATATCCAGCGGTCCGGAATCAGAGGCCCACCAGCGCGTGCCTTGTCATGAGGCTATATCGAATTGAGGCGTGTTTTGCCAAGCAAAACACCTGCCAAATATGAGACCTGCTCCAGAAGATGGCCTTGGCGCAACGCCGCGGCCGCATCGCGTCTCAGGCCTGATCGAGCCCGTACAGGGTGTGCAGGGTCCGGACCGCCAGTTCGGTATAGGCGGCGTCGATCAGCAGCGAGAACTTGATCTCGGAGGTGGTGATGGCGCGGATATTGATGCTGCGCTCGGACAGCGCCTTGAACGCCTGCGCGGCGACGCCTGCATGGCTGCGCATGCCGATACCGATCACCGACACCTTGGCGACATCGGTGGCCGAATCCATCGTCTTGTAGCCGATCTTGTCCTTGGCCTTGGTGATGGTGTCCTTGGCGCGGGTATATTCGGAGGCCGGCACCGTGAAGGTGAGATCGGTGGTCTTGCCGTCTTCGGAGACGTTCTGGACGATCATGTCCACATTGATGCTGGCGTCCGCCAGCGGCCCGAAGATCGCGGCCGCAATGCCCGGCTTGTCCTCGATCTGGCGCACGGAGATCTGCGCTTCGTCCTTGGAGAAGGCGATACCGGTGACGACCTGGCTTTCCATGATTTCCTCCTCGCTGCAAATCAGCGTTCCCGGCGGCGTGCCGTGGGGATCGATATCTTCCGGCTTGTCGAAGCTCGAGCGCACGAACACCGGGACGTTGTGAACCATGCCGAGTTCCACGGAGCGGACCTGCAGCACCTTGGCGCCGAGCGACGCCATTTCCAGCATTTCCTCGAATGCGACCTTGTCGAGCCGCCGCGCCTTGGGCACCACGCGCGGATCGGTGGTGTAGACGCCGTCGACGTCGGTGTAGATGTCGCAGCGGTCGGCGTGGATCGCGGCGGCGATTGCCACCGCCGACGTGTCCGAGCCGCCGCGGCCCAGTGTGGTGATGCGGCCGGTCGGCTGATGGATGCCCTGGAAGCCAGCGACCACCGCGACTTCCTTGCGCTCCTTGAAACGCTTGATCAGTTCGCCGCCGTCGATGCCGGTGATGCGCGCCGAGCCGTGCGCGTCGTCGGTGAGGATCGGAATCTGCCAGCCCTGCCACGAGCGGGCCTGGATGCCGAGCGACTGCAGCACGATGGAGAGAAGGCCCGCGGTGATGAGTTCGCCGGACGCCACGATGGCATCGTATTCGCGCGCATCGTGCAGCGCGGACGCCTCGTTGACCCAGCCAACGAGTTCGTTGGTTTTGCCCGACATGGCCGACACCACCACGGCCACGTCATGGCCGGCATCGACCTCGCGCTTCACGTGCTGCGCGACATTGCGGATACGTTCGATGTTGGCGACGGACGTGCCGCCGAATTTCATGACTAGGCGGCCCATGATCTCTTATCGCGGCGAATGGCGCTGTCCCGGTTGGCTGATGTCAGGCTGGAGCCGGTTCCGTGCAAAACGGAAGCATGACCCCGAAAAGGCGGCTATACATACCCATCAGGTCGGGAGCAAGCAACACGCTTGGCGGCCCGAACACAGCCGGAGACGGGAATGGGCCGTTATATCGACGATATTCTGCAGCCGGGGGAGAAGATTCTCTATTCGACCACGATTCACGGGATCGTCTACGCGCCGGGGCTGCTGTGCCTTGCGGGCGCTGTCGCCTGCCTGGTCGCGTCGGGCGGAGGCGTCATTTTTCCGCTGGCGGCGGTTGGCGCCTTGCTGGGGCTGATCGGTCTGTTTCTGGTGTTCAGGGCCTGGTTTCAGCGCTGGATCACGGAGACCGACGTGACCTCGCTGCGCGTGGTTCACAAGGAAGGGTTTATCCAGCGCCAGACCTTTGAAATCAGTTTAGATAAAATCGAAAGTGTCGACGTCACCCAGAGTATCCTCGGCCGGATTTTCGGATGGGGAGATGTGCGGGTGAACGGTGTCGGCGAAGGCTCGAAGACGATAAAGATGATCGGTGCGCCGATCGAATTCCGTAACCACATCACGGCGCGCTAGCTCACGGTAAAATTCGGCATGACCCAGAATTCAGCATCGTCATCCACGGTCGATCCCGGCGAAGTCGCGCGGTTCTCCAAGTTGTCCGAGGAGTGGTGGGACCCCAAGGGCAAGATGGCCCCGCTGCACAAGATCAATCCGCTGCGGCTGGCCTATATCCGTGATGCGGCCTGCCGCAAGTTCGACCGCAGTCCGAAAAGCCTGAACTGCCTGTCGGGCCTGCGTATCCTCGACATCGGCTGCGGCGCTGGCCTGCTCTGCGAGCCGCTGACCCGGCTCGGCGCGCAGGTGATCGGTGTCGATCCGTCGGCGACCAACATTTCGGTCGCCAAGCTTCATGCCGAACGCGGGCATCTTTCCATCGACTATCGCTGCACCACCATCGAGGAGATGGACCCGCGCGAGCGCTTCGACATTGTGCTGGCGATGGAAGTGGTGGAGCATGTCGCCAATGTCGGGATGTTCCTGGATCGCTGCGCCGCGTTGCTGAAACCGTCGAGCATGCTGGTGGCCTCGACCATCAACCGGAACTGGAAGAGCTTCGCGCTCGCCATTGTCGGCGCCGAATACGTGCTGCGCTGGCTGCCGCGCGGTACGCACCAGTGGGACAAGTTCGTTACGCCTGCCGAACTGACCCATCATCTCGAGCGCAACAAGCTCGCCGTCAGCGATCAGGCGGGCGTGGTCTACAATCCGCTTGCCGACAAATGGACCATTTCGTCCGACATGGACGTGAACTACATGCTGGTGGCGGAAGCGGCGGTTTGAGGGTGAGAGTCTGCGATCAAGCATCTTGCTCAGGCGTCATGCCCGGCCTTGGGCCGGGCATCCACGGCTTGCTTGAACCAAGACAGACTTGGATGGCCGGGACAAGCCCGGCCATGACGTCGCGAGGGTCTTGATGACCCAGCTCATCTGGCTCTGGATTCCCTTCACGGTGTTGGCCGCGGCCGGACAGGTCGTGCGCAACGCCATGCAGCGCGGACTGACCGCGCAGCTCGGCACGCTCGGCGCGACCCATATCCGCTTTCTGTTCGGCTTTCCGTTTTCGCTGATTTTTCTCGGCATTATTTTGGCAGTGAACGGCGACCGGCTCGCGTGGCCTGAAAGCGGATTCTGGGCGTGGCTGGTGGTCGGCGGCATGGCGCAGATTCTTGCCACCGCCTTGATGCTGATGGCGATGAACGAGCGCTCGTTCGTCGTGACCACGGCCTATCTGAAAACCGAGGCGATTCAGGCGGCGATCTTCGGCTTCGTCTTTCTGTCGGATCATCTCACCATGATGAAGGTGGCGGCGATCGTGATCGCCACGATCGGCGTGGTCATCACGGCGATCCGGCCCGACGGCATGAAAGGCTTCGGCAATCTCAAACCGACGGTGCTCGGTCTTGTCGCCGCCTCGTTCTTCGCACTGTCGGCGGTGGGCTATCGCGGCGCGATCCTCAACGTTACCGGTGTCAGCTTCGTCACCGCCGCCAGCGTGACGCTGGTCGCGACGCTGCTGATGCAGTCCGTCGTCCTTTCGGGATGGCTGATCGTCCGCTCGCCCGGGACGATGACGGCGATCTTCCGGCTCTGGAAGCCGTCGATGTTCGCCGGCTTCATGGGATCGTTTGCGTCGCTGTTCTGGTTTCTCGCCTTTGCGCTGACGGCGGCGGCCAATGTGCGCACGCTGGCGCTGGTCGAGGTGCTGTTCGCGCAGGGCGTGGCGTATTATTCGATGAAGCAGCCGATTTCGATGAGAGAGCTGTCAGGCATCGCCCTGATCCTGATCGGCGTCGCCATGCTGGTGGCGGGCTGAGCTACTTTTTCACCGCGAGAAGAATCGCGCCCGCAGCGATAAGCGTGATTCCGAGCCAGCCGGTGGCGGACGGCCGCTCGCCGAGAAACACGAAGGCGAACAGCGTCACCAGGACCACGCTGAGCTTGTCGATCGGCGCGACGAGTGTTGCGGGACCGAGCTTGAGCGCGCGGAAGTAACACAGCCACGATGCGCCGGTGGCAAGACCCGACAGAACCAGAAACAGCCATGTCCGCGGCGTGATCGGGCCGGGTGCACGGAACTGGCCGGTGGCGAAAAGAATAACCGCAAAGCTCATCAGCACGATGACGGTGCGGATGAAGGTCGCCAGATCGGGATTGATGTCTTCGACGCCGATCTTGGCGAAGATCGCGGTCAGCGCCGCGAACACGGCAGAGAGCACGGCCCAGACCAGCCACGAGCCGGACCACGATAGCGAGTCAGGGCTCATGATCGATCCGGTCCTCAGTGTTCAGTTGCGGTCGTCCGGGAGCACGGGAAGCGGCGCGACCTCGACGCCTTCGTCGATCAGGGAGCGGGCTTCCTCGGCAGTGGCCTCGCCGTAGATCGCGCGGTGCTCGATATCGCCGTAATGCATCTTGCGGGCTTCTTCCGGAAATTTGTTGCCGACATTGTCCGCGTTCTTCAGCACGTGATCGCGCAATTCCCGCAGCTTGGAGACAAGCTCGCGTTCCTGCGGCGCCATCACCAGCGATGAAGGGGGCGATGCCGCTTCGGACACAGCCGCAGGCTGCGGCGCGGGACTGGATTTGCCCTTGCGCGTGATGCGCGGCGCCATGATCGCCTTGTCGACCTTGGTGGATTCGCAGACCGGGCAGGCGATCAGCCCGCGCTTGCGCTGGCTGTCATACGCACCCGAGCTTTGGAACCAACTGTCGAATTCGTGACCGCGCTCGCAGTGGAGTGCGTAGCGGATCATGCCGATCCCCGCACGAGATGCAGATGCTCGGGCCCGCCCTTCGGATCGATCAGGCCGAAGCGGCGGCCATGCTGCAGCGAAGGAATGCTCTTGCGAACCGATTGGACCTTGGCAGGATCGATCTTTGCCAGCACGACGCCGGTATCGGTGCCATTGCCTTCGGCGATGATCTCACCCCATGGATCGACGATCAGCGAGTGGCCGTAGGTCTCGCGTCCGCTTTCGTGCTTGCCGGCCTGTGCGGCGGCGAAAATGTAGCAGCCGTTCTCGATGGCGCGGGCGCGCAGCAGCGTGTGCCAGTGGGCTTCGCCGGTCTTCACGGTGAAGGCCGAGGGCGCGGTGATGAAGGACGCGCCTGCCTCCGCGAGCGCGCGATAAAGCGCGGGAAAACGCATGTCGTAGCAGATGGTCAGCCCGATCCGGCCCCATGGCAGATCGGAAATGACCGCGGCTTCGCCCGGCTGGTAGCTCGCGGATTCGCGATAGCTCTCCCCGTTGTCGAGCGTGATATCGAACATGTGGATCTTGTCGTAGCGGGCGAGAATGCCGCCGTCCGGCGCGATCAGGAACGAACGGTTTACCGCGCGCTCCGGCGTGGCGCGCACCGCCAGCGATCCGATGTGGAGATAGATCTTTAATTCGCTCGCCAACTCGCGATAGGCCTTCAGCGACAGGTCGTCTTCCTCGGCGGCGAGAATTTCAAACAGCGCCTTGCGGTTCTGCTGGATGATGTTGCTGACTTCCGGCGTCTGCACATAGTCCGCGCCCTTGTCCTTGGCTTCGCGGATCAGCCTGATGCCTTCGGCAAGGCTCGCTTCCGGATGCATCGCGGTGCGCATCTGCACCATGGCCGCGGTGAAGGGCGTGGCGGGGGTTTCTGTCATCACGATACTTTCTGGCCGTCGAGCAGATCGTCGAGCTTGCGGTCGCGGTCGAGCGCATAGAGTTCGTCGCAGCCGCCGACATGAACCTTGTCGATGAAGATTTGCGGGAAGGTCGTTCCGCCGTTGGCGCGCGCCAGCATCTCGGCACGAAAGTTCGGATCGGCCGCAACGTCATATTCGGTGAAGGCGGCGTTCTTGCGCGCCAACAACGATTTGGCAGCGCTGCAATAGCCGCATCCGGGACGCGTGTAGATTTCGACAAGTGCCGCCATGGTTCGCCTTTGTGAAACGGTGAGGACCCAAATTATATGGGGGCCGGAGGGGTGTCCACAACCCGGGCGAAGACCAGCACGTCCACCGATGCAGCCCGGGCCCGCAGCAATGCGCGGGCGCAAGCGTCTACTGTCGCGCCCGAAGTCAGAACGTCGTCGATCAGCACGATCCGGCGGCCCTGCACGGCAGATTTTTTCTCCGGCGGGACCTTGAACGCGCCCTGCACGTTGAGCGCCCGGTCCGCCTTGGACAAACCGACCTGTTGCAGGGTCGGGCGCACCCGTCGCAGCGCGTCGCCGAGTACGGGCAGCCGGGCCGATTTCGCGATAACCGCGGCCAGCGCGCCGGACTGGTTGTAGCGGCGGCTCCAGCCGCGGCGCCAGTGCAGCGGGACCGGCACCAGCGCATCGGCGTCCCGCAGAAGCTCGCTTCCCGCCCGCGCCATCCAGCCGCCCATGATGGGCGCAAGATCGGTGCGGTCCTGATACTTCAACCCGTGCACAAGCGTGCGCGCGATGTCGTCGTAGCGGACGGCGGCGCGGGCGCGCTGATAGGCAGGCGGATCGGCGATGGCCTGCATCGACAGCAGGCCCGGTCCCGGATCGTAGACAAAGGGAATGCCGAGCCGCGGGCAGAACGGCGGCGCGATGAACGCGAGCTGCGACCAGCACGCCGCGCAGACACCGTCGCCTGCGACAGGTTCGTGGCAAGAGACGCAGAGCGTCGGCAGGACGACGTCGAGCGCGGCGCGGGGAAGTGAAGCAAAAGCAGAGCCACAGGCTTTCAGTGTGCCGCGAAACCGTCCGCGCCACCGGCCTGAAGGATATGACGATGCCTGATCCGGGTCGGACATGATCTCCCTCGCGCCTTTAGGCTAGGTCCGTCACCGGCCGGAAACAAGCGGGCTATGGGGAATTGCAGACCATTCCTCAAGGGCGTACCTAGCGGTCATGACGTCGCCGCCGAATAACGCTCCGCCACGCCTGTTCGACCGTGCCCTACTGCGCGAGCGGCAGGCACGCGCGTTGCGGCAGGGCGCAGCATCGTTCCTGCTCGAACGGGTTGCGGAGGATATGGCGGAGCGGCAGCGTGCGGTGCTGCGTGAGTTCTCCGACGCCGCAGATATTGGCACGCCCGACGATCAGGTGCGCGCTGCGCTGGGCGATAGTATCCGGCGATGGCGGACAGTGGATTTGCCGTTCTCCGAGGCCGAGCCTCTGGCGCTCGCGCCGGCCTCGATCGATCTCGTGGTGTCCGCGCTGGCACTGCAATTCGTCAACGACCTGCCGGGCGTGATGGCGCAGGTGCGCCGCGCGCTGAAGCCGGACGGCCTGTTTCTCGCTGCGATCATCGGCGGCGATACGCTGACCGAATTGCGCCAGTCGTTTGCCGCCGCCGAGGCCGAGGTGGAGGGCGGCGTGTCGCCGCGCGTCGCGCCCTTCGCCGATCTCCGCGATCTCGGCAGCCTGTTGCAACGCGCGGGCTTCGCGCTGCCGGTGACGGATGTGGATCGCATCGTCGTGCGTTACGACAACGCGTTCGTGTTGATGCAGGACCTGCGGCGGATGGGCGCGACCAATGTGCTCAATGAGCGACGCCGCGCGCCGTCGCGCCGTGCGACTTTCGTGCGGATGGCGCAGATTTATGCCGAGCGGTTCGCCGATGCCGATGGACGCATCCGCGCGACCTTCGACATCGTGTGGCTGTCAGGCTGGGCGCCGCATGAGAGCCAGCAGAAGCCGCTCAAGCCCGGTTCGGCGAAAATGTCGCTGGCGGATGCGGTGAAGAAGGCGGGTGAGAGGAATTAGGTTTCTTCGTCATTGCGAGGAGCCATGAGCGCGTTTACGCGCGTCTTTGACGCGCTATAGCGACGAAGCAATCCATGTTCTTCTTTTTTGTTGTTCCAAAGAATGGATTGCGTCGCTTCGCTCGCAATGACGGATAGTGGGCTACAGCAGCAAATCCGTCAGATGCGGAATCAGCGGAATGTCCGCGGGCGGCATCGGATAGTCGCGCAGCTTGTTGGCGCGCACCCAGGCGAGGTTCTGCCCTTCGCGCGACGTGACGGTGCCCTGCCACTTGCGGCAGATGTAGAGCGGCATCAACAGATGAAACGTCTCATAGCCGTGGCTGGCGAAGGTCAGCGGCGCGAGGCATGGCTCCTCGACGGTGATGCCGAGTTCTTCCTGCAGTTCGCGGATCAGCGCCGGTTCGGGCCGCTCCCCGGGCTCAAGCTTGCCGCCGGGGAATTCCCATAATCCGGCAAGCTGCTTGCCTTCCGGCCGCTGCGCGATCAGGACGCGGTTGTCCGCGTCGATCAGCGCGCAGGCGACAACGAGGGTGAGCTTGATCACGAGCGGTAATCGCCGTTGATGGCGACGTATTCCTTGGTGAGGTCGCAGGTCAGCACGCGATCGCGGCCCTTGCCGAGACCAAGCCCGACCTTGATCTGGATCTTGTCCTGCTTCATCAGCGTGGACACTTCCTTCTCGTCATAGGATGGATCGCGTGCGCCACGGGTGGCGACGCGGATGCCGTTGAAGGCAATCGACAGTTTGTCGCGGTTGGCTGGCTCGCCCGCCTTGCCGACCGCCATCACCACGCGGCCCCAGTTGGCGTCTTCGCCCGCGATGGCCGTTTTCACCAACGGCGAATTGGCGATCGACATCGCGATCTTGCGGGCGGACGGCTTCGACACCGCGCCTTCCACCACGACCTCGACCAGCTTGCGCGCGCCTTCGCCGTCGCGCGCGACCTGTTCGGACAGATCGGCCAGCACAGCATGGAACGCCTTGGTGAAGGCTTTGAGGCGCGGATCGGAGGCGCGGGTGATTTTCGGCGCGCCGTTGGCAGCCGCCGCGCCGGTGGCGAAAGCCAGCAGCGTGTCGGAGGTCGACGTGTCGCCGTCGATGGTCACCGCGTTGAAGGTGTCATCGACGCCGGTCTTGAGCAGCGATTGCAGCACGGGCGCCGACAGCGGCGCGTCGGTGAAGATGAAGGAGAGCATCGTCGCCATGTCCGGCGCGATCATGCCCGCGCCCTTGGCCATGCCGTTGATGGTGACCTTGGCCTTGCCGATTTTCACCGTGGCGGTGGCGACCTTCGGGAATGTGTCCGTGGTCATGATCGCCTTGGCGGCCTCCATCCAGCCATCCGGCTGGGCAGCCTGTGCGAGATCGTCGAGCACGCCGTTGAACTTGGTCGCGTCGAGCGGCTCACCGATCACGCCGGTGGAGGCGAGGAAGATCTTATTGGCGCTGCTTTCCGTGGCTTTTGCCGCGATGGATGCGGTGAGGGACGTCGCCTGCTTGCCGGTCTTGCCGGTGAAGGCGTTGGCATTGCCGGAATTGACCACCAGCGCGCGCGCCTCGCCACCTTTCAGCTTGGCGCGGCACCAGTCCACCGCTGCGCTCGGGCACTTCGATTTGGTGAAGACGCCGGCCACCGTGGTGCCCTTGTCGAACAGCGCCAGCAGCACGTCGGTGCGGTTCTTGTAGCGGATGCCGGCGGCAGCCGTCGCCAGACGCACGCCTGCGATCGGCGGCATTTCAGGAACGGAAGTGGGAGCGAGGGGCGAGACCGTTGTCGACATCGAGGCCAATCCAGTTTGAGAATGAGCGCATCAAACGCATCGCATGGGTGAATCGCAAGGCAGAAATGATAATGCCCGGCACGAAGCCGGGCATTATCCGATATGTCATCGTTTCAGATGACGAATCCGTGACGCTTACTTCTTCTTCATCATCGCGCCGCCGGGGGCGGCCTTCGCGTCAGGTGCGGGGGTCGCAGGCGCAGCCGGCTGATCCTTCTTGTCCAGACGCTCGACCTTGGCTTCGCCACGCAGCTTGGTGACGTAGTCGGCCTGCGCCTTGCGGACCACGAAGTTCTCGATCTGGCCCTTGACCTGATCGAACGTCGGCGGTTTGCGGTCACGCTTCTCCTCGACCTTAATGACGTGCCAGCCGAACTGGGACTTCACCGGATCGGAAATCTTGCCGGGCTCGAGCGCAAAGGCCACGGCCGAGAATTCCGGCACCATCTGCTCCTTGGTGAAGAAGCCGAGGTCGCCGCCATCGGCCGCGCCAGGGTCCTTGGATTTTTCCTTGGCGAGCTTGGCGAAATCGGCGCCCTTGTCGAGTTCGGCCTTGATCGCCTTGGCTTCCTCCTCGGTCGGCACCAGGATGTGCCGCGCATGGACTTCCTTTTCGCCGGACACCTGCTTGGTGGCTTCCTCGTAGACCTTCTTCATGGCGTCGTCGGTCACGGCGGCCTTCCCCTCGGTGGCCAGCAGGCTGTCCATCAGGAGCCGGTCGCGGGCGAAAGCGAGCCGCTGCTTGAATTCGTTGGAATCGGCCACCTTCTTGGTCTCGGCGGCTTTGGCGACGATCTTCATGTCGATCAGGAACGAGATCAGGTTTTCACGGCGGGTGGCCGGGTCCATCTGCTGCAGGCTCGGCCCCAGCTCCTCCTCGGCGACGGCCAGATCGCTCTGGCGAATCTCCGCGCCGTTCACCTTGGCGAGCACCGGATTGGCATCCTGCGCGCGAACCGGCAGGCCGGAGCCGAGAACGGCCGTGAGACAAATTGCAGCGGCCGACGTGAGCAATCCAAGCCGGGACATGCTGTTCGCAGAGATGGTCATGAAAAATCCTTATGGGGCGGTTCGGGATGCGGGACACTCGCTCAACCCTTGTCCGGAAGCAACGTGAAAAAGCCGCCAAAATCATGAAATCCTTGACAGGTTTCGCGCGTTGACAAGGCTTGGGACGGCCCATATCTCTCCCCGCGGGCTCGATCCGCGCAGCCGTGGGATTTTGCCGCGGCCGAGGGGATGAACCTCACAACTTGCTTCCCGAACTCACCCTTGGGATTCCGATTGGAAATTCGCGCGGGATTTGTCTCAAGCGTTTGTCCCGGCAGGCAATTCCGGGATACCTGATACGGGTCAAAGTCGCGGCAATCGCGGCGGCGACACCTCACTGCAAGACAGGAATTTTTCATGCTCGGCGCGCTCGCCCGCAAGTTTTTCGGTTCCTCCAATGACCGCCGGGTCAAGGGGTATCAGTCCCGCGTCGATGCCATCAACAAGCTCGAGCCGGAAGTCGCCGCGCTTTCCGATGAGGCGCTGAAGGCGCGCACCACCGAGTTCCGCAAGCAGCTCGCGGAAGGCAAGACCCTCGACGATCTTCTGGTGCCTGCCTTCGCCACCGTGCGCGAAGCCGCCAAGCGCACCCTCGGCCAGCGCCACTTCGACGTGCAGCTGATCGGCGGCATGGTGCTGCACGAAGGCGACATCGCCGAAATGAAGACCGGCGAAGGCAAGACGCTGGTCGCAACGTTGGCTGTCTATCTCAACGCGCTCGCCGGCAAGGGCGTGCATGTCGTCACCGTCAACGATTATCTCGCCAAGCGCGACGCCGGATGGATGGGCCAGATCTACGGCTTCCTCGGCATGACCACGGGTGTGATCGTGCACGGCCTCGACGATGCCGAGCGGCAGGCCGCCTATGCCTGCGACATCACTTACGGCACCAACAACGAATACGGATTCGACTATCTGCGCGACAACATGAAGTACCGCCTCGAGGACATGGTCCAGCGCGGGCACTTCTTCGCCATCGTCGACGAAGTCGACTCGATCCTGATCGACGAAGCGCGCACGCCGTTGATCATTTCCGGTCCGCTCGACGACCGCTCCGAATTCTACAACACCATCGACACCTTCATTCCGAAGCTCGACAAGGGCGCCGACTTCGAGGTCGACGAGAAGCAGCGCACGGTGACGCTGACCGAAGCCGGCATGGAGAAGATCGAGACGCTGCTGCGCGACGCGGGCCAGCTCAAGGGCGACTCGCTCTACGACGTCGAGAACGTCTCGGTTGTGCATCACATCAATCAGGCGCTGCGCGCCCATTCGCTGTTCCAGCGCGACAAGGACTACATCGTCCGCGACGGCGAAGTGGTCATCATCGACGAATTCACCGGCCGCATGATGCCAGGCCGCCGTTATTCGGAAGGCCTGCATCAGGCGCTCGAAGCCAAGGAGCATCAGCCGGTCCAGCCGGAAAACCAGACGCTCGCCTCGATCACCTTCCAGAACTATTTCCGCATGTACGACAAGCTGGCCGGCATGACCGGCACGGCGGCGACGGAAGCGGACGAACTGTTCGACATCTACAAGCTCGAAGTGCTGGAGATTCCTACCAACCTGCCGATCTCGCGCCTCGACGAGGACGACGAGGTCTACCGCACGGCTGACGAAAAACACCGCGCGATCCTCTCGGAAATCGAGCGCGCCAACGCGCGCATGCAGCCGGTGCTGGTCGGCACGGCGTCGATCGAAAAGTCGGAAGTGCTGGGCGAGTATCTCGCCAAGAACGGCTACAAGCAGATCGACTTCGGCAATCCGAAGGCGCTCGAGAAGCTCTATGCCGCCGCGCGCGCGGGCAAGCCCGCGAAGCTGTTCGCGGTGCTGAATGCCCGTTTCCACGAGCAGGAAGCCTATATCGTTGCGGAAGCCGGTGTGCCGGGCGCGATCACCATCGCCACCAACATGGCGGGCCGCGGCACCGACATCAAACTCGGCGGCTCGCTCGAAATGCGCGCCGCGGCCGCCACCGCAGGCATCGAGGACGAGGCCGAGAAGCAGAAGATCATCGACGGCATCAAGGCCGATATCGAGATTTTCAAGGACATGGTGCTCAAGGCGGAAGAAACCGTCGATCTCAATCCGGACAAGCCCGGCACCAAGACGATCCGGAAGCCCGGCGGTCTCTACATCATCGGCTCCGAGCGGCACGAATCCCGCCGCATCGACAACCAGTTGCGTGGCCGCTCCGGCCGTCAGGGCGACCCCGGCCGCTCGAAGTTCTTCCTGTCGCTGGAAGACGACCTGATGCGCATCTTCGGGTCGGACCGGCTCGACAGCATGCTGCAGCGTCTCGGCCTCAAGGAAGGCGAGGCGATTATCCATCCGTGGATCAACAAGGCGCTGGAGAAGGCGCAGCAGAAGGTCGAAGCCCGCAATTTCGACATCCGCAAGAACCTGCTCAAGTTCGACGACGTGCAGAACGATCAGCGCAAGGTGATCTTCGAACAGCGCGTCGACCTGATGCGCGACCAGAACGTCGCCGAGACCGTCGCCGACATGCGCCACGCGCTGGTCGATGAACTGGTCAGCAAGCACGTTCCGGCGCAGGCCTATGCGGAGCAGTGGGACGTTGAAGGGCTGCACGAAGAACTCAAGCGCGTGCTCGATCTCGACCTGCCGGTGCAGGATTGGGCCAAGGAAGAAGGCATCGCCGACGAGGAGATGCTGGCGCGCATCGAGCAGCGCGCCGACGAGCGCATGGCGGCGAAGTCGGCCCAGTTCGGTCCCGACGTGATGCGCTATGTCGAGAAGTCGGTGTTGCTGCAGACACTGGATCATCTGTGGCGCGAGCATCTGGTGATGCTGGACCACCTGCGTCAGGTGATCGGCCTGCGCGGCTATGGCCAGCGCGATCCGCTGCAGGAATACAAGTCAGAAGCTTACACGCTGTTCGAAGGGCTGATCTCGCATTTGCGCGAGGCTGTCACGGCGCAGCTCGTGCGCGTGGAAGTGGTGTCGCCGGAAGAGCAGCAGCCGGAATTGCCGCAGATGGAGGCGCATCACCTCGATCCGCTCACCGGCGAGGACAACGTGGCGGTGGCTCAGGCGGCGCTGGCGCCGGTGCCTGCGGCGCAACGCGATCCGAACAATCCCGCGACATGGGGCAAGGTCGGCCGCAACGAAGATTGTCCTTGCGGTTCGGGCAAGAAGTTCAAGCACTGCCACGGCAGGTACGCCTGAGCTTGCCGTTATGGCATTCTGAAAAGCAAAACGCCGGTCGAAGGACCGGCGTTTTTATTTGAAGAAGTGTTTGGGCTCTATCGAACCGTCGACCAGCGGCTGTCGAACGAATTGGCCGGAACGGCGGGTTGCGCGCCAGCCAAGGACTGCTGCTGAACGGGTGCGGGTGCGGGCGCTGCCGCGACCGGGGCAGGCGGGGCGGGCTTGGCCTGGGCCTGCTGGCGCTCGAGCGGGATCACGCGCGGAGATGTTCTGGCTGCTGGTCTCGCCGGTGGCGACTTCGCTTTCGGCGCGGTGGAAACGGCGACGGGCCTCGCGGCGGGCGCTGGTGCTGGATCGGAGCCGCGCAGACCGACGCTGCGCGACAGCTTGCTCAGGAAGCCTTCCGACGATTCCGTGCCGGCGCTGGAAGCCGTGCTGCGCGGGGCAGATGCAGGGACGGCAACCATCGGCTCGCTGCTGGACGACGAGAAGATGGACGACTCGGCCGGCTCAGGTGCCCTCGGAATGGTCGCATGCGAGGGGACGGTGCCCGGCGCAGGCCCGTAGGATGCGATGGCGTAATCGGTGACGTCCTTGTCGATGGCGGCTTCGCCTTCCGGCAGCTTGGATGCGAAGATCGGATGCATGCCGCCGTCGATGCCCGCGCGAGAGCGGGCCGTCGGCGCGCCGCGCGAGATCAACTGCGCGGTCTTCAGTTCGTCCGAGCGCTGCTTTTCCTGCACCGCTTCGGCGACTTCAGGAGCAATCTGGTAGGCCGGGCACTGCGCGGAGGCGTTGAAGGCCAGCGGGCGCGTGGCATTGGCCGGCTTCTCCGCGTCGAACACATACTTCCTCTCGCAGAAGTCGACTTTCGGCTCTTGCCTGGTGACCTCGAAGTGGTCGTTGCCTTCCTTGATCATCTTCCAGAAAGGCATGTTCGGATTGTTGCGATAGCGCGCCATGTTCTGCGGCGTCATGCGGAACGGATAGGCCTGCACCTGGAATGCGTTCTGGCCGCCGAAGAAGGATTCGCGGCCGAGCGCGTAGATTTCGGAAATCTGTTCGTCGGTCATCGCGTAGCAGCCGCGCGATGAGCAGTCGCCGTGCACCATCAGTTGCGAGCCGGTGCGGCCCCACGCCCTGTCATAGGCGTTCGGGTAGCCCATGTTGAACGACAGGTAGTAACCGGAGTTCGGATTCATCTGCGCGGGCGTGATCGAATAGAAGCCCTCGGGCGCCTGACGGTCGCCTTCCTTGACCTTCGGGCCGAGATCGCCGGACCAGCGGCAGATCGGATAGGTCTTCAGCAGCGCGAACTTGCCGTTGCGGTCCTGCTTCCAGACTTCGAGTTCCGCTTCCTGCTTGAACAGGCGCACCAGAATCGGCGAGCCCTTGTCCATGTTCTTGGCTTCGATGTCCGCAAGGAGCTTTTCAGGAATTGGACGATTGGCCTTGGCGCTTGGCGACAATTGTTCGCCGTTGCAGCCCGCAAGCACGATCGCGGCCGCAAGCGCAGCCGACGTCATCAGCGCGCGAACAGGCGTGCGCTCGATCCATGCAAGGCCTGTCAATCCAAGGCCTGTTAATCCAAGGCTCCGCGGCAAACCGGCGATCCCCATATTCCGGCTAAGACCAAGACTGGCGGCAGATCATTTCCCGACAAAGTGGCAGCAATTGGCGGCCGGAAAACGCTACCCGTTCAAACAGGTCGCACATGTTTTCGTCGTAAAAGCGGCGTTCGCTCTTTGGCTCAAAATGCGCGTCAACTATTGAAGAATTATTATCCTTAAACACCCGGTCGTCGCAAGCTGAACGGCCTTTATCCGCCGCTCGCGACGGCTTTATAGTCAATGCTAAGTAAATCAAATCGCAGGCGAAAAGCCGCTGCGCTTGAGGCGGGTCGCCGCGAAAAAGCCATGAAGTGAATTTGCGCCGGAGGCCGCCCGCAAAGTTCCCTTGCGGCGACCTCAGCCGAGACGGCGGCCGATGTCGAGGAACTTCTGGCGGCGCTGATCGCGGATCGTCTTGGCGTCGAGGCTGCGCATGTCGTTGAAGGCCTGGGCGATGGCATCGCCAGCCCGCGCGACCATCCCTTCCGGATCGCGGTGCGCGCCGCCCGCCGGTTCCTTCAGGATTGTGTCGATCACTCCGAACCGCGCCAGATCCTGCGCGGTGATCTTCATGTTGATCGCGGCTTCCTGCGCCTTGGTCGAATCGCGCCACAGGATCGATGCCGCGCCTTCCGGCGAGATCACGCTGTAGACGGCATGCTCCAGCATCAGGACGCGGTTGGCGGTGGCGATGGCGATGGCGCCGCCCGAGCCGCCTTCGCCGATGACGACAGCGACGTTCGCCACGCCGAGATTGAGGCAAGCGTCAGTCGAACGCGCGATGGCTTCCGCCTGCCCGCGCTCCTCGGCGCCGATGCCGGGATAGGCGCCGGCGGTGTCCACCAGCGACAGCACCGGAATGCCGAAACGATCGGCCATTTCCATCAGGCGAACGGCCTTGCGGTAGCCCTCGGGCTTGGCCATGCCGAAATTATGCTTGAGCCGGGTTTCGGTGGTCGAACCTTTTTCCTGGCCGATCACGCAGATGCTCTCGCCGCGAAAACGTCCGAAGCCGCCGATCAGCGCTTCGTCATCGCCGAACTTGCGATCGCCCGCGAGCGGCGTGAATTCCGTGATCAGGCCCCTGATGTAGTCCACGCAATGCGGCCGCAGCGGATGACGCGCAACCTGCGTTTTCTGCCAGGGCGTCAGATTGGCATAAAGATCGTTGAGCGCCTGCGCCGCCTTCTCCTCGATACGGGAGACTTCCTCGCTGATGTCGCTGCCATTGGCTGCAAGCGTGCGCAACTCGTCCACTTTGGAATCGAGTTCGGCAACGGGCTTTTCAAAATCCAGATAGCTGCGCATCGGGTCCGGCATCTGACAAGATATAGGGGAGGGACGCGCTTGAGCGAAGGGGCGCGAGAACGATCTTTTGAGGGCTCTCAATCGCTTCTCGGCGGCTTCAAGTCAAGAAGCGGGCCGGGATGAGGGGCATGAGGGCAGGGTCGTCATAAAAAGCGCTGATTTTTCGGGGGTTTCCGAACTATTTGTCCGCCAGCGGGTGGAGATCTCGGACCAGGCTCTTCAGACGCTCCTCGACGATGTGCGTGTAGATCTGGGTGGTTGAAATATCGGTGTGGCCGAGCAGGGTCTGGACGATTCTCAGGTCCGCGCCGTTATGAAGCAGGTGACTGGCGAAGGCGTGACGCAGCACATGCGGGCTGACGAGGCGCGGTGCGATGCCGGCCGACTGCGCAAGCTCTTTCAGGTCGCGCGCGAAATGCTGCCGCGTCAGATGGCCGCTTTCGCCCGATGAGGGGAACAGCCATTTCGACGTCGAGGCCGCTTTCTTCTGGTCGCCGTGAAGTTCATCGCGCGCGGCGAGGTAATCCGCCATCGCCTGCTTTGAAGAATCGTTGAGCGGGACCAGCCGCTCCTTGTTGCCCTTGCCGCGCACGACGATCATGCGTGCGTCGCGCCGGGCCGCCGAGAGCGGCAGCGCCACCAGTTCGGAGACGCGCAGGCCTGTCGCGTAAAGAATTTCGAGAAGACATGCGAGCCGCAATGCGCGCAACCGTTGCAGTGGGGACTGTTCGGGCGCTTCGGTGAGCGTCTTCGCCTGCGTCAACAGGCGATCGACATCGGCGATGGAAAGCACTTTGGGCAAGGCGCGGCCGCGCTTCGGGCCGGACAGGATTGCAGCGGGGTCGTCGCTGCGCACGCGCTCGCTCAGCAAAAAACGAAACAGATGCCGCGTGGACGACAGCTTGCGCGCGACGCTGGAGGACTTGAAGCCGCGATTATCCAGATCGGACAGGTAGTCGCGCAGCATCTGGGTGTCGGCGGTCTGCAGCGACGACTTGCGCTGCGCCAGAAATCCGGAGAGGTCTTCGAGATCGCCGCGATAGGCATCGAGCGTATTGTCACCCGCGCCCTGCTCGGCGGCGAGCATGTCGAGAAACAGGCCGGTCAGCCGGGCATCGGAGGATGTGTCGCGCGGCATGGTCCCCGCCGCTATTTTTTGAGGAATCTGTCGGACGGAACGCTGACCGTCATTTCGCGCGGCTTCGGATTGACGAAATTGGCGAGTGCGAAAATGGCGCCATAGATCAGCCCGCCGATCACCGCCACGACAGTCAGGAAGCGAAACAGGCTGGGCATCGCAATCGCCTCGACGTTAACCTTTGGATGCGGCGGCCGCGCCGCGTTAACCGGCGGAACAGACCGTTCAGCCGCATGAAGTACCAACATGTTCGCGCTGTTTGGGCAAGAGTCTCTGGCGGCAGCCTGCGCAGGAGTAGTATAGGTGGCCCATAGCCACTTTAGCGGCCGATTGAGCCGATGGACATGACCGAGATCGCAGACAGACAGCAGGACAGCCTGACCCAGGAAGCGCGGATTGTCGCGGCCTTGGGCGCTCGTCCGGTCGTGCTCGTCGGCATGATGGGATCGGGCAAGTCCACCATCGGGCGGCGGCTCGGGGCGCGCCTCAATATCCCGTTTCTCGACGCCGATCATGAAATCGAAGTCGCGCATGCGGGCCTGACGGTGTCCGAGATTTTCGCGCAGCATGGCGAGCCGTATTTCCGCGATGGCGAGGCGCGGGTGATCGCGCGGCTGCTGGAGGGTGGTCCGTGCGTCATCGCCACCGGCGGCGGGGCATTCATGCGCGAGGAAACGCGGAGCCGGATTCACGACAAGGCGGTCTCTGTCTGGCTTCAGGCCGACGGCGATGTAATTCTGAAGCGCGTCAAGCGCCGCGCCGACCGGCCGCTGCTGCAGACCGCCGATCCTGCCGCGACCATCGAACGGCTGATCGCCGAGCGTAGCCCGTTTTACCGGCTCGCCGATCTTGCGGTCGCGTCGCGCGACGTGCCGCACGAGAAAATCGTCGATGAATGTATCGACGCCCTCCATGCTCGCCTTGTGTCCGGCGCGGCTTCATCTTCTTCAAACGGAACGAAATGATCATTCCTGCCAAGACTTCGAATTCGGTGACCGCAGATCCGGTGACCGTCGGGGTCGCCCTCGGCGACCGCGCCTATGACATCATCATCGGCCGCGACGTGTTGCCGTCGCTCGGCCAGCGCATCGCGAAGCTGCGTCCGGGCGCGCGCACCGCCATTGTCACCGATCATACGGTTGCGAAGCATTGGCTTGCGAAGACGGAGGCGGCGCTGGCCGAAGCCGGGATCGCATCGTCGCGGATCGTGGTGGGCGAGGGCGAGGGCTCCAAGAGTTATTCCGTCTTGCAGGATGTGTCCGAAGGACTGATCGCGGCGAAGATCGAACGCAACGACCTCGTGATCGCGCTCGGCGGCGGCGTGATCGGCGATCTTGCGGGATTCGCGGCGGCCATTGTCCGGCGCGGCGTCGATTTCGTGCAGGTGCCGACTTCGCTGCTGGCGCAGGTGGACTCCTCGGTCGGCGGCAAGACCGGAATCAATTCGCCGCATGGCAAGAATCTGGTCGGCGCGTTTCATCAGCCGGTGCTGGTGATCGCCGATACTTCGGTGCTCGACACGCTGTCGCCGCGCCAGTTCCGCGCGGGTTATGCGGAAGTGGCCAAATACGGCGTGCTGGGCGACCTGAAATTTTTTGAGTGGCTCGAAGCCAACCATGCCGGGATTTTTTCCGGCAGCGCCGCCCGCGAACATGCCATCGCGGAAAGCTGCCGCGCCAAGGCCGCGATCGTGGCGCGCGACGAGCGCGAAACCGGCGACCGCGCCTTGCTCAATCTTGGGCACACGTTCGGTCATGCGCTGGAAGCCGCGACCGGCTTTTCGGACCGGCTGTTCCATGGCGAGGGCGTGGCGGTGGGCATGGTGCTGGCCGCCGAATTTTCGGCGCAACTGAACATGATTTCGGCGGACGATGCGGCGCGCGTGCAGCATCATCTCGCCGCGGTGGGACTGCCGACCCGGCTGCAGGACATTGCCGGTTTCCAACAAGAAGGCCTTGCGGATGCGGACGCACTGATGACGCTGATGGCGCAGGACAAGAAAGTGAAGCGCGGGCGGCTGACGTTCATCCTGCTGGAAAAGATCGGCAAGGCGGTCATCGCCAATGATGTCGATCCGTCGACAGTCCGTCATTTTCTTGCAGCGAAACTATCCGGGTAATCACGCTGTTATCCGGATATGAGAAGCCGGGGCGTTTCGTGGCAAAGGGTTTGACCCGGAACGGCATTATCGCGGGACCATTATGAACTCAGCCGTTGTCAATCTGCTCATCGCGCTGCTTCTGCTCGCCGCCAACGCGTTCTATGTGGCGGCGGAATTTGCGCTGGTTAAAAGCCGCGGCTTCCGCGTCAAGGCGATGGCGGAGCAGAACCGCTTCGGCGCGCGCCTGCTGATGACGATGATGGACGATGTCGAGGCCTATCTGGCCTGCTGTCAGCTCGGCATCACCATGGCTTCGCTCGGTCTCGGCTGGGTCGGCGAGCCGACGGTCGCCGCGCTGCTCAAGCCGGTGCTGGAGCCGCTCGGCATGCCGGCGTCGGCGCTGCATTTCACGTCCTTCATTGCGGGCTTCCTGATTTTCTCATCGCTGCACATCGTGGTCGGCGAGCAGGTGCCGAAGACGCTGGCGATCCGTGAACCGGTGCCGGTGTCGCAGTGGATCGCATATCCGCTCTATGTCTCTTATCTCGTCTTCTATCCGCTGAACTGGCTGCTCAACACCGCGTCGCGCGCGATTCTGCGGATGCTCGGCGTCAAGGAATCGTCGCAGCACGAGATCCTGACCGATTCCGAGATCGAGGGGCTGGTCGGTGAATCCGCCGAGCATGGCAAGATCGAAAGCGGCGAGGCGGAGTATATCCAGAACGTGTTCCGGTTCGGCGACCTCGCCGTCTCCGACGTCATGGTCCATCGCACCAAGATGATCAGCGTCAATGTCGATGGGCCCCGGGACGCTGTGATCGAGTCCATTCTCGATACCGAATACACCCGCATTCCGCTGTGGCGCGAGAAGCCGGAAAATATCGTCGGCGTGCTTCACGCCAAGGATCTGCTGCGCGCGATTCGTGCGGCCGACGGCGACACCTCGAAGGTCGATGTCGGCGCCATCGCACGCCCGCCGTGGTTCGTGCCGGAAATGCGTCCGCTGTCCGAACAGCTCAAGGCGTTCCGCCGCCGCAAGACCCACTTCGCCCTCGTGGTCGACGAATACGGCGAAGTCGAAGGCATGGTGACGCTGGAAGACATCCTGGAAGAGATCGTCGGCGATATTTCGGACGAGCATGACGTCGCCGTTGCGGGCGTTCGCGCGCAGCCGGATGGGTCGGTGGTGGTCGATGGTTCGGTGCCGATCCGCGATCTCAACCGCGCGATGGACTGGCACCTGCCGGACGAGGAAGCCACCACCATTGCGGGCCTTGTCATTCACGAGGCGCGCTCGATTCCCGACCGTGGACAGAGTTTCACGTTCCACGGTTTCAGGTTCCGCGTGCTGCGGCGGGAGCGCAATCGCATCACCGCATTGCGGATCGTGCCGGTGCCGCGCGAAAGCGAAACCCCGCAAAAGCGGACCAGAGCCGGAACGGCGTTCTAGCAGCGGTTCAGTGCTTGCAGGCGTCCGCGGGCGGCGGACGGCGGCCGTCTTCGTCCGGCGCATAGGCGTGGATCGCCAGCGCATGGACCGAGCCGGCCAATTCCGGTGCCAGCAGTGAATTTATCATGCGATGGCGGTCGACCCGGGTCTTCCCTTCGAAAGCCTTCGATACAATATAAACCCTGAAATGCGTCTCGCCGCCGGGCCTGTGGCCTGCATGGCCTTCATGCAGATGCGACTCATCCATGACATCGAGGCTTTCGGGTGTGAAAGCTTCGCTCAACTTCTTTGTGATCTGATCTCGTGCGGTCATGATCTGCGCAATATCGTGCGTTATTGCCGAAGGTCAATGGCCGCATCAATTGCAGCGCGCATGTGCGCTGGTGTATAGTGCGCGACCGCGAAAATTCGCTTCAAGACCTGAAGCCGGCAGCAAGGTACGTCATCAGTTCGTCATGGCCATCGACTCATCCAAATTCTTCGACAGCATCCGCGTGAAACCCAACAAGCTGAGCGCCAAGCAGCAGGCTGCCGCGCGCGAGGAAGCGCAGATGTGCGAGGCGCCGGGCTGCAAGAACCGGGGCGCGCATCGCGCGCCCAAGGGCCGCGGTCAGGAGAAGGACTATTGGCATTTCTGCCTCAACCACGTCCGCGAATACAATCAGGGCTACAATTTCTTCCAGGGCATGAGTGAGGATGCTGTCGCCACCTATCAGAAGGACGCGCAGACCGGTCACCGCCCGACCTGGAAAATGGGTCAGAACGGCGCCAAGGGCAAAGGCAAGACCGGCAAGGTGAACCTGGAGGACGCTATCGATCCGTTCAGCGTCTTCAGCGAAATGAACGGCCGCAGCCGCTGGAATTCCAATGCGAAGCGGGAAGAGCCGAAAGCGGAAACGCGAAAGATTTTCAATGCCGAGCGCAAGGCGCTGCAGGTGATGGGATTGGGACCGGACGCGACACTGGAATCGGTCAAGGCCAAGTACAAGCTGCTGGTGAAGCAGCATCATCCCGACGCCAATGGCGGCGACCGCTCCACCGAAGACCGCCTGATCGAGATCATCAAGGCCTACAACTATCTCAAGACGGTCGTGCGCAGCGAGACCTGATCAGGTCTGCTTTTTCAGGCGGGCGCGCCGTGACGTGCCTGTCTTGCCCGGTTGCCGTTTCTTGCGCGCCCCGGGCTGCTTGCGTGCATGATAGGTGAGCGCAAGCCCGATGCAGTGCCGCAGCGCTTGCTCGGGGAGTTTTGCTGTCAGGCCGAGAACGATGCTCCGGTTGCCGGCATATTCCATGTCCGCCGGGTAAAGTTCGCGAAACGTCGCGATCAGATCGGTCTGGCAGTGGAAATACAGGGCGACGCGGTTGTTGTCCTTCACGCGGTCGATCCGGATGGTGCTTCCGCTGCCCGTTTCGGTGGTGAGATAGCTGGGCTGGCCCCATTTCAGCGTCTCTTCGAGAGGGCCGACGCCATCGATGGTTGCGGCAGTGCTGTAGATCATCTCGCGAAGCATGAGCAGCCTCGTGCGGACGGCGGCTGGATAGTCCGCGAAGACTTTTGCAACAGTCTTGTCCTTGAAAGCGTGCCGGGGGCTTCGCATCATCGGGATTCTCCTTCAGGCGGCCTTGCGCCTGCGCCAGTGGTAGATCGCCCAGCCGATGCATCCGGCTGCGACAATGCCGCCCGCGAGCGGCCATCCGTAATGCTCGATCTTCATGCCCCATTGTTCCGCCGCCGAGCCGGCCAGTACGCCGGGCAGGATATGCGCAGGTGCCCATAACAGAATCGCGGCGACGTTGACCGGATAGAAGCGTTGCGGCGGCATGCCGAGCGCACCGGCGGTGATCGGGACAACCGCCCGCACCGGCGGCACGAAACGGGCGAACAGCACCGCCAGCGTCCCGTAGCGCGTGAAGAACGCTTCGGCCTGCGCGACAAGGCCGGGATAGCCGGACAGCGGCCACGAGGTCAGCACCTTCTGTTCGTTCCGGCGGCCGATGGCGAAGGCCGCCCCGTCGCCGAGCAAAGCGCCGACAACCGCCGCTGCCAGCACTGGCGCGAGCTTGAGGTCACCACCCGGCACCAGCGCACTCAAGGCCACGATGATGGTGGATCCGGGAATCAAGGCGCCGAGGATCGGGATGGCTTCCAGAAAAGCGGCCAGAAAAATCGCGCCATAGGCGAATTCGGCGTGCAGCGAGACAAAGCCGATCAGGTCATGGAGATATGAAGTCACCGGTTGTCCGACGCTGGCCCGAATTTCATGAAGGCAACATACACGGACTCAGGCCGCCTCAAGCCGCCCGAAAATGCTGCAAAGCGATGGTGATTTACAGCAGGCGTCGCGGCAATCGCAGGGCAGACCTACCAAAGTCGAGGATATGACCTATCTCAATGATAAGGCAGAGGAACTTTCCTGTCCGGGCGGGCTTCTTCCGCCCGCATCTGTCTGCTAGGTTGAACCACGCACCCCACCCGCAGCAAATACGTCTGGTTTCGGGAGCATCCGGGACCACGGAGGACTGATGAGCGCCGCCACGACTCAAACGCAGGAAATCGCGAACCTCCCCGACATGAAAGTGTCGGTCCGCCAGGTCTTTGGTATCGACAGCGACCTTGAGGTTCCGGCTTATTCCGCGACCGACCCGCATGTGCCCGACACCGATCCGGACTACCGTTTCGACCGCGCGACGACGCTCGCCATTCTCGCCGGCTTTGCCAGGAACCGCCGCGTCATGGTCACGGGTTATCACGGCACCGGCAAGTCGACCCATATCGAGCAGGTCGCCGCGCGGCTGAACTGGCCGTGCGTGCGCGTCAACCTCGACAGCCACATCAGCCGCATCGACCTCGTCGGCAAGGACTCGATCGTGGTCAAGGACGGCAAGCAGGTCACGGAATTCCGCGACGGCATCCTGCCGTGGGCGCTTCAGCACAATGTTGCGCTGGTGTTCGACGAATACGACGCGGGCCGCCCGGACGTGATGTTCGTGATCCAGCGCGTGCTCGAAGTTTCCGGCCGCCTGACGCTGCTCGACCAGAACAAGGTGATCAAGCCGCATCCGGCGTTCCGCCTGTTCGCCACCGCCAATACGATTGGCTTGGGCGATACGTCGGGCCTCTATCACGGCACCCAGCAGATCAACCAGGGCCAGATGGACCGCTGGTCGATCGTGACCACGCTGAACTATCTGCCGCATGACAACGAGGTCGAAATCGTGCTGGCCAAGGCCAAGCACTATCAGACCGACGCCGGCCGCGACATCGTCAACAAGATGGTCCGTCTCGCGGACCTGACGCGCAACGCCTTCGCCAACGGCGATCTCTCCACGGTGATGAGCCCGCGCACGGTCATCACCTGGGCGGAGAACGCCGAGATTTTCGGCGATATCGGCTTCGCGTTCCGCGTGACCTTCCTCAACAAGTGCGACGAACTCGAACGTCCTCTGGTCGCCGAATTCTATCAGCGCTGCTTCAATGCCGAACTGCCGGAGAGCGCCGTCAACGTGGCGTTGAGCTGAGTTACTTCCCTCTCCCCTTGTGGGAGAGGGTGCCGAGCAGTCGAAGACTGCGAGGCGGGTGAGGGGGCCATGGCAGCGTTTTACCCCTCACCCGGCTCGCCTTCGCTTCGCCCCGGCGATCCACCCTCTTCCACAAGGGGAGAGGGGACAAAGGATGCAAGATCGCAGCGATGAGCACATCGAACATCAAGTTCAAGACCGGATCGAAGGAATCCCCGACAGAGCCGTTCAAGCGGGCGGTGACGTCGGCATTACGCGCCATTGCCAGGCAGCCTGAGCTTGAAGTGACGTTCGCCGCCGAGCGTCCCGGCCTTTCGCCCGGCAAGGCGCGGCTGCCCGAGCCTGCGCGCAAGCTGACCCGCAAGGATGCCGCCATCGTGCGCGGCCATGCGGATTCCATCGCGCTGCGGATCGCCTGTCATGATCCCAAAGTGCATCGCAAACTGGTGCCCGGCAATCCGCAGGCGCGCGGCGTGTTCGATGCGGTGGAGCAGGCGCGGGTGGAGGCGATCGGCTCGAAGCGGATGAGCGGCGTCGCCAAGAATCTCACCGCGATGCTCGACGATCATTTCCATCGCGGCAAGTATGACGAGATCACCGACCGCGCCGATGCGCCGTTGTCGGAAGCGCTGGCGATGATGGTGCGCGAACGCCTGACCGGTCTTGCGCCGCCGGCGGCCGCACGCAAGATGGTCGATCTCTGGCGGCCTGTTCTTGAGGACAAGATCGGTCCGCGTCTCGATATGCTGAAGGATCTCACCGAGGATCAGGCGCGCTTTGGCGATGCAATGCATGACGTGCTGCAGGCGCTGGAACTGAGCGACGAGAGCAACGCCGATCAGGACGAAGACGACAATCAGGACGACAACCGCGAAGGCGAAAACGATCAGTCCGGCGCGGAGGGATCGCCCGATACCGAATCCGCCGAGGAGATGAGCGCCGATCAGGCGGAGTCGTCGTCCGAGGAGATGTCCGAGAACGCCATGGAAAGCGCGCAGGCTTCCGCCAGCGATGCTTTCGACGACAATGAGATGGGCGAGGACGAAACGCCGGGCGAGGCACATCGCCCGCCGGGTCGCGGTGGCAACGAGCCGCGCGGGCCGGAATATCATGCCTTCGCGCCGAAGTTCGATGAAGTGGTGTCGGCGGAAGACCTTTGCGAGCACGACGAACTGGAACGGCTGCGCGGATATCTCGACAAGCAGCTCGCGCATCTGCAGCACATCGTGGCGCGGCTCGCCAACCGGCTTCAGAGAAAGCTGATGGCGCAGCAGAACCGCGCCTGGGATTTCGATCTGGAGGAAGGCATCCTCGATCCTGCGCGGCTGTCGCGCGTGGTCACCGATCCGTTCCATCCGCTGTCGTTCATGCACGAGAAGGAAGCCACCTTCCGCGATACGGTGGTGACGCTGCTGCTCGACAATTCCGGCTCGATGCGCGGACGGCCCATCACGGTGGCGGCGACCTGCGCCGACATCCTTGCGCGCACGCTGGAGCGCTGCGGCGTCAAGGTCGAGATTCTCGGCTTCACCACGCGCGCGTGGAAGGGCGGACAGTCGCGCGAGGCGTGGCTGGCGGCGGGCAAGCCTGCCAATCCGGGCCGCCTCAACGATCTGCGCCACATCATCTATAAGTCGGCAGATGCGCCATGGCGCCGGGCCCGCAAGAATCTCGGCCTGATGATGCGCGAAGGTCTGCTTAAGGAAAACATCGACGGCGAGGCGCTGGACTGGGCGCACAAGCGGCTGCTCGGACGTTCCGAACAGCGCAAGATTCTGATGATGATTTCCGATGGCGCGCCGGTGGACGATTCCACGCTGTCGGTGAATCCGGGCAATTATCTCGAACGTCATCTGCGCCACATCATTGAGGAAATCGAGACCCGCTCTCCGGTCGAACTGATCGCCATCGGCATCGGCCACGATGTAACGCGCTACTATCGCCGCGCGGTGACCATCGTGGACGCCGAAGAACTCGGCGGCGCGATCACCGAGAAGCTGGCCGAGCTGTTCAGCGAAACGCATGTCGAGGCACCCGCGCCGTCGCACAGGCGCAGGCTTCATTCCTGACAGATGAAATATGACCTGAGCCGCCGGCGTTTTCTGCAATCCGCCGCGGCGGCGATTCCCGCGGGCACGCTGGCGCTCAGGGTGCGGCCAGGCTTCGCGCAGGCTGGCCCTGAATCTTTTGAGGTGAATGCGCGGCGGATCGAGTCCTTCAATCCGCGCGATCCCAGCCAGGTCCGCTTCGGATCGCTCGAATTTCGCGGCGGGCTGGTCCTCACATCGTCGTTCGGCGGCTTCGGAGGTTTGTCCGCGTTGCGGCTCGACAGGAAGGGCGAGCGGTTCGTTTCCCTCAGCGACAAAGGCCGCTGGTTTACCGGGCGGCTCGCCTACAAGAATAAGCGCCTCGCGGGACTGGCCGATATGGAATCGGCGCCGATGCTCGATGGCAACGGCAAGAAGATCACGGCCAAAGGCTGGTTCGACACGGAGGCGCTGGCCTTCGATGGCGGCACGGCTTACGTCGGCCTTGAACGCGTCAACCAGATCCTGCGGTTCGATTTCGGCAAGCACGGCATTCTGGCGCGCGGCGAGGCGATGCCGGTGCCGCCCGGCGTTCGTGAACTTCCATTCAACAAGGGGCTCGAAGCCCTGGTCTTCGTGCCCAAGGGCCAGCCGCTCGGCGGCACGCTGATCGCGTTCTCCGAAGCAGGTCTGGATAAGTCCGGCAACATCCGCTCGTTTCTGATCGGAGGCCCGTCGCCGGGCGAGTTCACGGTGGTGCGGAGCAAGGGCTTCGATATCAGCGATGCGACCCTGTTGCCGTCCGGCGATCTTCTGGTGCTGGAGCGCAAGTTCTCATTGCGCGAGGGCGTCGGCATTCGCATCCGCCGCATTCCGCTCAAGTCCATCGCGGTGGGTACGGCCGTGGACGGGCCGACCATCTTTGAGGTCGATCTCGGCTATGAGATCGACAACATGGAGGGCATCGACACTCATGTCACCGATGAGGGCGAAACCATCATCACGATGATCTCGGACGACAATTTTTCGATGATCCAGCGGACCCTGCTGCTGCAGTTCGCGATAGTGGAGGAATGAATGTCGTCATCCTGAGGCGCGAGCCCTTGCGAGCCTCGAAGGATGACGGCGATAAATACATGTTCTTTGGCGCATCCTTCGAGGCTCGCCGCAAGTGCTGCTCGCACCTCAGGATGACGCCGAAACGGATTGGTGAGGCGGCAATAAAAAAGCCGGACTCTCGTCCGGCTTTTTCAAACTCAAAGATGCGAAGGAAGGCTCAGCTTGCGGCAGCGAGCTTCTTCTTCTCGATCTGGCGCTTCAGCTCGACGGCGCGCGGCGACAGATTGTCGGTCTTGGCCTTGAGCAGGAACGCATCGAGGCCGCCGTTGTGATCGACCGACTTCAGCGCGTTGGTGGAGACGCGCAGGCGCACGTTGCGGCCCAGCGTTTCCGAGATCAGGGTGACGTTGCACAGGTTCGGCAGGAACCGGCGCTTGGTCTTACGGTTGGAGTGGCTGACCTTGTGGCCGACCTGCGGCCCCTTGGCCGTCAATTCGCAGCGCCGAGACATGGCGAAATCCTTGTATCTCCCCGGGACCACCCTCATCGAAAGGGGGCTCCGCGCGGGGCGGGTTGAAACCGTCCATTTCAGGAACGCCGGGAGCTATAAGGGGCTGGCGGCCCAACGTCAAGGTTTGGCGGCCATTTCCGGATATTTCCGGCTTTGGGCGGTGGGTTGCCGCCCTCCTGCGGAAATGCCAATTTATCCCGTCAAACCAATCATTTCCCAACATATAATCGACGTATTCAGCCAGCAAACGAAGAGTGACAGGCCGCCCGGCAAGGCTTTTTCCGCCTGAGGAGTGACCGCCTGCCGGTATGGACGTCAAAAGGATCGCATCGGTGGATATGCCCCGGTTTCCTCAATTCGCGCGGATGCCATGCCTGCGACGTCGTTTGTTGGCCGTTTTGCTTGTCTGCGCACCGATGCTGATGGCCGGCGCGCCAGCGCACGCCCAGGGTCGTCTGGAGGCCAAATATCAGGCCTCGCTGGCGGGTCTCCCCATCGGCAAGGGCGCGTGGATTGTCGATATTTCCGATGACCAGTATTCGGCTGCGGTCAGCGGCGGCACCACCGGACTGATGAAATCTATCGGCGGTGGCAATGGCACCGGCACGACGCAGGGCCGCATCGTGAGCGGGCAGTTTTCGCCGCTGAATTATGTCTCCACGGTCAATTACGGGAAAAAGGCCGAGGTTATCCGCATCGCGCTGGCTGGCGGCAATGTGAAGGATTCCGCGATCGAGCCGGAGCCGCCTGTCACGCCCGACCGGATTCCGGTGACCGATGCGCATCGTCGCAATGTTCTCGATCCGATGACCGGCGCGCTGTTGCGTGTCGCCGGGACCGGCGATCTTCTTTCTCCCGACGCCTGCCGCAAGACCATGCCGGTGTTCGACGGCCGCATGCGCTACGATCTGCGCCTCGACTTCAAGCGCATGGACAAGGTAAAGGCGGAGAAGGGCTATCAGGGCCCGGTGGTGGTCTGTTCGGTCTACTTCACGCCGATCGCGGGCTACGTGCCCGACCGCGTGTCGATCAAGTATGTGGCCGCCCAGCGCGATATGGAAATCTGGTTCGCGCCGATTGCGGGAACACGTGTGCTGGCGCCGTTCCGGATTGCGATTCCGACCCCGCTCGGCACCGGCATGATCGAGGCGACGGAATTCGTTTCGGTTCAGAAGACCGCCAAGACCAACTGATTTAGGACCAACTGATCGAAAAGGGGGCGCCTTCGCGGCCCGCGATCCGGCATCGATTCCGACATGAATCGTATTGACTCTTCGGCTGATCCGATTCGACTCCGGTTTTAACGAATTGAGCCCGTTTCCATCTTGCGGAGTGGATGTTCGAACTTCATCTGGTATCGTCACGGGACCGTTTGTGCGACATGTTGCGGTGAACGGAAGAACCGTTCCGCGAGTCAGCGATTCGGGCTTCTTTCGTTCCTTACCCGTTCCAAAGTTTAAAATGCGGCGTGAAAACCGTCGCATTGTGAGACACTTCCAGAATCCTGCTGCGGCGTCCGCGTCGTGTGCGTGTTGCGGACCCTTGAGACGATGACCCTGCCGACTTCTGCTTCGTTGTTCGCCAATGACCGTGCGCCCGGCGCCGGTGTCACGGCGGTGCTCGGCCCCACCAATACGGGAAAGACCCATCTGGCGATCGAGCGGATGCTGGCGCATCCGTCCGGCATCATCGGCCTGCCGCTGCGCCTGTTAGCGCGCGAGGTCTATAACAAGATCGTTGCGCGGGCGGGCGCGGATGCGGTCGCGCTGGTGACCGGCGAAGAGAAGATCAAGCCGCCGCGTCCGCGTTACTGGGTCTCCACCGTGGAGGCGATGCCGCGCGATCTTGACGTGTCGTTTCTGGCGGTGGACGAAATCCAGATCGCGGCCGATCTCGAACGCGGCCACGTCTTCACCGACAGGATTTTGAATCGGCGCGGGCGGGACGAGACGCTGCTGCTCGGCGCGGCCACCATGCGGCCGATCATCGAGCGGCTGTTGCCGGGCGCCAATATCGTCACACGCCCGCGGCTGTCGCAGCTTGAATTCGCCGGCGACCGCAAGATCACGCGGCAACCGCGCCGCACGGCGATTGTCGCGTTTTCCGCCGACGAAGTTTACGCCATCGCCGAGCTGATCCGCCGGCAGCATGGCGGCGCGGCTGTCGTGCTGGGCTCGCTGTCGCCGCGCACGCGCAACGCGCAGGTGGAGATGTTCCAGTCCGGCGACGTCGATTATCTTGTCGCCACCGACGCCGTCGGCATGGGTCTCAACCTCGACGTCGATCACGTGGCCTTCGCGTCGGACCGCAAATATGACGGCTATCAGTTCCGCCGCCTGACCCCGTCCGAATTCGCGCAGATCGCGGGCCGCGCCGGGCGCGCCACGCGCGACGGCACGTTCGGGACCACGGGACGCTGTGCGCCGTTCGAACCGGAACTGGTGAACGCCCTGCAGAACCACACCTTCGACAGCGTCAAGGTGCTGCAGTGGCGCAACACGCGGCTGGATTTCTCCTCGCTGGCGGCGCTTCAGGTCTCGCTTGCCCTGACGCCGAACCACGAGGCTCTGACCCGCGCGCCGGTGGCTGAGGATATCCGCGTCCTCGATCATGCGGCCCGGGATGCGGATGTGAAGGATATGGCGAGGAGCGCAGGGGCCGTGGAACGGCTCTGGGACGCCTGCCAGATTCCCGACTACCGCAAGCTGTCGCCTGCAGCCCATGCCGAACTGGTCACCACGCTGTTCGGGTTTCTGATGCGGAAGGGATGCATCCCGGACGACTGGTTCGGCGCCCAGATCGCGCAAACCGACCGGACCGACGGCGATATCGACACATTATCCGCCCGGATTGCTCAGATCCGGACCTGGACCTTCGCCGCGAACCGCCCGGACTGGCTGAAGGACCCCGAGCGGTGGCAGAAAACCGCTCGCGAGGTCGAGGATAAATTGTCGGATGCCCTGCATGAACGGCTAACTGAGCGTTTCGTTGATCGCCGGACCAGTGTATTGATGCGGCGCTTACGGGAAAACACGATGTTGAATACTGAAATTGGGAAGACCGGCGACGTGATCGTGGAGGGCCATACCATCGGCCGTCTCGACGGATTTATGTTCGCTCCGGAATCGGCCGAAGCCGGCTCCGATGCAAAGGCTCTGCAGGCGGCGGCGCTGAAGGCGCTGGCTGGCGAGATCGATGCACGCGCGGAAAAACTGTCGAACGCAGCCGACGATCAGTTCGTGCTGACAGCCGACGGCACCTTGCGCTGGACCGGCGATGCGGTCGCTAAGCTGGTCGCCGCGGACAACGTCCTGCAGCCGCGCATTCGCATCATCGCCGACGAACGGCTGACCGGCGCGCCGCGCGATGCGGTGCAGACGCGGCTCGACCTGTGGCTGAAGACGCATATCGAGAAGATTCTCGGGCCGCTGTTCGAACTCTCGAAGGCCGAGGACATCACCGGCATCGCGCGCGGCATTGCCTTCCAGCTTGTCGAGGCGATGGGCGTGCTGGAACGCAGCAAGATCGCCGCCGAGATGAAGGATCTCGATCAGCCGTCGCGCGCGTCGTTGCGCAAATACGGCGTGCGCTTCGGCGCCTATCACATCTTCCTGCCCGCGCTGCTCAAGCCCGCCGCGCGCGGCCTCGCGTCGCTGCTGATGGCGCTGAAGAACGACAACACCGACTGGGCCGCGCTGACCGGCGCGCAGCATCTGGCGGCGAGCGGACGCACATCGTTCCCGGCGGACAAGGCGCTCGATCAGGACGCCTATCGCACGCTCGGCTACAAGCTCGCGGGCGACCGTGCGGTGCGTGTCGATATTCTGGAACGATTGGCCGATCTGATCCGTCCGGCGCTGTCATGGCGTGCCGGATCGCCGGGCCCGAAGCCGCCCGGCGCGTTCGATGGCCGCTCGTTCATGGCGACGCAGGCGATGACCTCGCTGACTGGATCGGCGGGCGACGACTTTGCGTCGATCCTCAAGGCGCTCGGTTATCGTATGGAGAAGCGGCCGCCGTTGCCACCCGAGCCCACGCCTCCGGCGGAGGTCGCTGCGGAGACGACTGCTGCCGAAGCCGCAACAGACGCGGCGGTTGCTTTTGATACCGAGGCCGCTGTTTCGTCCGAAGCCGCCGCTGCTGCGACCGATGTTGTTGCTGCACCGGAATCCGGTGCCGATGCCGCCAGCGAAACGGCAGCGCAGGATCAGGACGCCTCATCCGCGACGGCCTTGCCGACAGTGGATTTCGCTCCGTCAGCGCAAGCCACGGAAGCAACCGTGGATGCCGTTGTTGCCGAAGCCGCGCCTGCTGTTGCTACCGAGACAGCCGAAGCCGCTGCACCTGCGGATCAGGCAGATGCAACGCCAGCGGCTCCGGCTGAGCCCGAACTGGTCGAAGTCTGGCGGCCGGGCGGGCGTTCCGACGAACGCCGCCCACGTCATGACCGCAGCCGCTACAAGGGACCGGACAAGTCCGCGGCGCCTGCTGGCGAAGGCGAAGCACCGGCGGCCGAAGGCGAACGGCGCGAGCGCCATGGCCGCAACCGGCACGGACGCAACAACGACCACCGTCGCCCGCGCACCGATGCGCCGGCTGTCGCAGCGGAAGGAGCCGAGGCACGCGCGCCGCGTCCAGATCGCCACGACGAGCGCGGCGACAAGGGTGGCCGTCCGCCGCGCGATAACAACTTCAAGGGCAGGGACCGCAATCAGGATCGCGGCAAGTTCGACAAGCGCGGCCGCGATAACCGCAAGGACGAGCGTGGCGGTGCCGCACTTCGCACCTATGCGACCAGCGCCACGCCGCGCGAGCGCGACCGTCCCGCCGATCCGAATTCGCCGTTCGCCAAACTGGCGGCGCTCAAGGATCAACTCGCGGGCACACGCAAAGACTGATTTGGAACGGCAGCGCCTCGACAAGTGGCTGTGGCACGCCCGGGTGGTCAGGACCCGGACCGATGCTGCGGCGCTTGTCGCCAAGGGGCGCGTTCGCATCAACGGAGAGCGGCAGAATTCTCCCGGTCACGGCGTGAAGACCGGTGACGTGCTCACCGTCGCGCTCGATGGTCGCGTCAGGCTGATGAAGGTGATCGGATTTTCCGATCGAAGAGGTGATGCCAGTGCGGCGCGCGCGATCTACCTCGATTTGCAATCGCCGCCGGAATGATTATTTCGCAATAATCCCAAGCGTGACGTCCCCTTGCAGCGCTGTGTATCCTGCGCTACCCCAACCATGAAATCTGATCGTTCCGGAGCCTTGGATGACCTACGTCGTCACTGAAAACTGCATCAAGTGCAAGTACATGGACTGCGTGGAAGTTTGTCCCGTGGATTGTTTCTACGAGGGTGAAAACATGCTGGTGATCCATCCGGACGAGTGCATTGATTGCGGTGTCTGCGAGCCGGAATGCCCTGCGGATGCGATCAAGCCGGACACCGAGCCCAGCCTCGAGAAATGGCTGGAAGTGAATGCGAGCTACGCCAAGTCCTGGCCGAACATCACTCAGAAAAAGGATGCTCCTGCCGACGCCAAGGACTTCGACGGCATGGACGGCAAGTTCGACAAATATTTTTCTCCCAATCCCGGCTCCGGCGATTGATTCAGCCTTTCGAGCGCGCCAGCCGGCCGTGACGGCCTCCAAATACGGCTAACTTTTAACCCTACCGGGCGATCAGCCCCCGGTTCGCGGGCGGTCAAGCCTGCGCAGGGGTATAAATCATTGATTTTTGCGGGAAATGTGCTATTTTGGGCACATTCTGCGAGACGAACCCTTTTGCCCCGCTTGGGCCCTGATGGGTTCCCGACAAACCATTAAACAGGGGCGTGGCGGTTCCACGCATAGGCGCCGTGTCAGACAAGTTGCGTCATAAAAAGAACTCCAAAACAAAAGACAAGGGTACCAAGGATATGGGCACCAAGAAGGCGACTGCGGCCAGCCGCAGCGCGCCAAAAAAGGATGCTCGCGCATCCGCCACCTCAAAAAACAAAAGAAGCACGATGCCCACCAAAAAAACTGTAAAGCCGGCCGCTAAGGCTCCCGCAAAGCCCGCCGCGAAGCCAGCGAAGACGGTCTCCAAGACTGCGGCCAAGGCGCCCGTTGCCAAGGCTCCTGTGAAGGCTGCCGCCAGCAAACCCGCGACGAAGCCTGCCGCCGCCGCGCCGCGCGTGGAGGAGCCGAAGAAGGTTCTGACCCAGCGTCAGGGTTTCAAGGTCAACGAATTCGTCGTGTATCCGGCGCATGGCGTCGGCCAGATCCTCGCCATCGAGGAGCAGGAAATCGCCGGTGCCCGGCTCGAACTGTTCGTCATCACCTTCGTGAAGGACAAGATGACGCTGCGCGTGCCGACCGCGAAGGTCATCAATGTGGGCATGCGCAAGCTGTCCGATCCGGCGCTGGTGAAGCGCGCGCTGGAAACCCTCAAGGGCCGCGCACGCATCAAGCGCACCATGTGGTCGCGCCGCGCGCAGGAATACGAAGCGAAAATCAACTCGGGCGATATCGTCGCCATCGCGGAAGTGGTGCGCGATCTGTTCCGTTCGGAATCGCAGCCCGAGCAGTCCTACAGCGAGCGACAGCTTTATGAAGCCGCGCTCGATCGTCTGTCGCGTGAAATCGCGGTGGTGCAACACGTGACCGAGACCGAAGCGGTCAAGGAGATCGAATCCAATCTCGCCAAGAGCCCGCGCCGTGGCGCCAAGGCTGATGCCGACGCGACCGCGGAAGCGCAGTCCGACGATGGCGATGACGGCGACGATGACGTCTCTGCCGACGAAGCCGCCTGATCCGAGTGCGACGCTAACAGAATGAAAAAGCCCGGCTTTGTGCCGGGCTTTTTGTATTCAGCATTGTCGACGGATCAATCGACAACGATCTTCACGCGCTCGCGCGGCTTCAGCGTGCTGCGCGCATCGAGGCCGTTCAGCACGCGGAAGCGGTCGAGCGGGCGATCGACGCCCTGCATGCGTGTCGCCATGGTTTCCACCGTCTCGCCCGGCTGCACGGTGGCGATTTTGATGCGCAGGGGCCGCGCGGCCTGAATCTCGGCGAGGGTCAGGCGGCGGAACGAGTTCACCGTGTCGCGGAAGTTGCGGTCGGTTTCGGCGGTTTTGGTCTTGGCGGCGAAGATGAAGCGATAGACATCGCTGCCGAAGCGCAGCGCGTAGATTCTGAACTGCCATTGATCGCCGCTGGCGGTGGCGGTCGCCGACGGGAAGCCGTTGATGCTGACATCCTGTGTCGAGGCCCGGTCTACATTCTCCATCCAGCCGGAATTGAGATAGTCACCGAGCGTCTGCTCCGCAGGCACGCGCACGACATCGAAGCGTACCGCCTGCGAGCCGCCGTCGCGAACGCCCACCACGGCCTGCGCGGTGTTCTCCAGCACATAGCCTTCGGGCACCTGGAACGTGAAGCCGAGCTTCGGATGCAGGAAGCGGCGGCCGCGCACAAATCCCTCGCTCGGGTCTTCGCCATAAACGAGATTATCGATGGCCGAGAGATAGCTGTCCCGATCGCGTTCGACGGATTCGGGAGACGAATACTGCCGCGCATTCGCCTGCGCGTTCTGCACGCGCTCGGGCGTCGCCGGATGCGAAGAGAGGAAATCCAGCGAGCGCGGATCGGACGGCGCGCGGCCTGCTTTCAGCGCCGCGTTGCGCTCCATCGCGGTGAGGAAGCGCGCCGCGCCGAACGGATCGAATTTGGCGCGTGATGCGATGCCGACGCCGATGCCGTCGGCTTCGAATTCCTGCGCGCGCGAGAAGCTCGCCATCGTGAGCTTGGATTTCGCCAGTGCGAGCGCGTTCATATCGGGATCGTTGCCCATGTCGGCGACGACGCGGGTCACCACCGTGGCCTGCTTGGCCTGATCTTCGCGGATCGCCGCGTGCCGCGCGAGCACATGCGCCATTTCATGGGCGAGTACCGACGACAGCTCGGATGTATCGCTGGCAAGCGCGATCAGTCCGCGCGTGACGTAAAGCTGCCCGGTCGGCAGTGCGAAGGCATTGACCGCGCCGGAATTGAGGATCGTCACCTTGTAGGTGAGGTCCGGCCGCTCGGACGCGGCGACAAGGCGGTCGACCGTTTTGGAGATCAGCGCTTCCAGCCGGGGGTCGTCGTAAGCGCCGCCATAGGACGACAGGATGCGTTCGTGCTCCCGTTCGGTGGCCGGCGTCTGGGCCGCGGGCCGGTTCGGCTTGAGGGGCGTCAGGCCGGGGCTCGAAGCGGTCTGGAAGCGCCCGAGATCGCCGCATCCACCCAGCGTCAGCGCAGCGCACACCATCGCTGCCGCAAGCATGCGGCCGGAACGGTTGCGGGCAGATGGGCTGGTGCGTTGCGGCACGCCGCTATTGATCCTCTTTTATCGGGACGACTGTTTCAGCAACCGTATCCGTAGCCGCGACGAGTTCGATCTGGCCGGGATGCGACGCTTCAATTCTCGGTCCGCCCCGCCGCTCGATCCAGCCTCGAACCCGAACTCTCTTGCCTTTCAGGGACTTAAGGTCAATTCCGGCGGCCTCGAACGCAGGCATTCTGCGCCTTGAAATAGTCACGGCAAAGTCCCGTGTCCATTGCCGGCCGAAATTGACATAAAATATCGCCCCGGCCAGCCGCGCCGACAGAACCGTGCCTTCGATCACTGCAAACCGCCCCCTCCAGGCCAAAATATCGTCGCGGCTTTCGGCGTTTTTTAAGGCAGCGGAATCGGCCCAGATTCCGCGCCTTGCGGTGCGTGCGGCGGCCTCGGCGGCGAGCAGCGCGGCGGAACAGGTTTTGTCGGTCAGGGCGGGTGAGGCGAACGCGGTGCCCTGTGCAAGCAGTTCCGACTGGATCGGTGTCTCGGCTCCCTTCAAAAAAGCGAAAGCGGACTGGCGGCCATAGCGGTCCGGCCTGTCGTCGGAGCCGTGCAAGGTGACCTCGCGGCCAGCGATCAGCGCGCCGAGAATTGGCGCGCTGGCTGCACCGGCATCGCCCGGCGGTTCGATGCCTGCGAGCCGAACTTCGCGTCCGTCATCGAGACGAAAGGTTCGCGGATCGAGAACGGCGCTGACGCGACCCTCGCCCTGCAAAGAAAATTCGCAGGCGGCGTGCGCTGCATGACTGGCCAGGACCAGCACGGCACAACAAGTCATCAAAATTCCGCAACGGATCGTCACGTCGCCAAGACCTCGCAGGTCAACGGAGGGCACGAACGAAATCAATTCCGATCTGCGAAATGTGTTGCCGGCGAATGATCGGAGTCAAGCGCGGTTCACGGACGGCAACGGCATTTGTGCGATCCCTTGCTTGCTGCACCTTCAGCGTTACGCCATGATGACCACAACGAAAGATGATGCCGTTCAAGGCATGTCACGTATTGGGAAGGAAGCCATGAAGAGAATTTTCGCAGGTGTGGTGTCATCAATGTTGGCGCTGACAGCGGGCGCAGCCATGGCGCAGGGCAAGCCGCCGCTCAAGCTTGGTGCGATCCTCGACATGTCGGGGCTTTATGCGGATATCACCGGCGTCGGCAGCGAAACCGCCGCCAAGATGGCGGCGGAGGATTTCGGCGGCGAAGTGCTGGGCCGAAAGATCGAGATCGTCGCGGCGGATCATCTCAACAAGGCCGATCTCGCATCGAGCATCGCGCGCGACATGTTCGACAATCAGGGCGTCGAAGCCATCATCGATGTGGCGGCTTCCGCCACCGCGCTGGCCGCAAATGAAATCGCCAAGGCCCGCAACAAGATCATCGTATTCAACGGGCCCGGCTCAATCCGGCTGACCAACGAGGCCTGCGGGCCTTATACGGTCCATTATGTCTTCGACACGTTCGGCCAGGCCAATTCCACCGGCCTCGCCGCAGTGAAGGCCGGCCTCGATACGTGGTTCTTCCTTCAGGCCGATTACGCTTTCGGACAGGATCTCGAGAAGGATACGTCCGCTGTCGTGACCAGGATGGGCGGCAAGGTCCTCGGCTCGGTCAAGCATCCGTTGAACACGTCGGACTTCTCATCGTTCCTGCTGCAGGCGCAGGGATCGAAAGCGAAGGTTGTCGGCCTTGCCAATGCGGGTGGCGACACCATCAACGCCATCAAGCAGGGTGCGGAATTCGGCCTGATGAAGGGCGGGCAGAAAATGTCGCCGCTGCTGGCCTTCGTCACCGATATCGACAGCATCGGACTCGACACCGCGCAGGGCCTCGTGCTGGCGGAGGCATGGTACTGGGACCTGAATGACGAGACACGCGCGTTCACCAAGCGCTTCATGGCGAAAGTCAAGCACGCGCCGACCTCGGCGCAGGCCGGCGTCTATTCGACCGTCATGCATTATCTCAAAGCGGTCAAGCAGGCCGGCACCACCGATTCCGCCGCAGTCATGAAGATCATGAAGGCGACACCGATCAACGACATGTTCGCGAAGAATGCGAAAATCCGTGAGGACGGACGCATGATCCATGACATGTATCTGTTCGAGGTGAAGAAGCCTTCGGAATCGAAGGGGCGCTGGGACGACTACAAGCTGCTTGCGACGATTCCCGGCGATCAGGCTTTCCAGTCGCTCGATGCGTCGCGTTGCCCCTTCATCAAGAAGTGACATAACAAGGACCGCAAATGGCCAAAGTGAATACGACTGATGGATTGACGGTGATCGTAACCGGTTCGGCGTCCGGTCTTGGCGCGGCATCGGCAATCATGCTTGCGAAAGCGGGTGCGCGCATCGTCATCAATTATTCGTCCAGTCAGAAGGAGGCTGAGGAGACGGCCGATACCTGCCGCAGCGCCGGTGCCGAAGTCGTGGTGGTGCAGGGCGATGTGTCGCGCGATGAGGACTGCAAGACTATTGTCGCTGCCGCCGCGCGCTGGGGGCGGATCGACGCACTGATCAACAATGCCGGCATGACCAAGCATGTGGATCACGGCAATCTCGACGGCCTGTCCGCCGAGGAATTCCAGCGCATCTTCGCCGTCAACACCATCGGCCCCTATCAGATGGTTCGTGCGGCCCGTTCGCTGCTCGAAGCCAGCGCGCAGTACACTGGCCGTGCGGCGTCGGTGGTGAATGTCTCGTCGGTGGCGGGCGTTGCGGGTATCGGATCGTCGCATGCGTATGTCGCCAGCAAAGGCGCGCTGAACAGCATGACCTATTCGCTGGCACGCGCGCTCGCACCGTCGATCCGCGTCAACGCGGTGTGTCCGGGCTATATCGATACGCCGTGGTTCACGAAGGGGCGGGGAGCGGATGCCGCCAAGATGGTTCGCGATATGGTGACCGCGAAATCGCCGCTCAAGATCGCATCGTCGGCCGACGATATCGCGGAGCTTGTGTGCTTTCTTGCAAGTCCCGCATCACGCACGCTGACCGGCGAAGTCATCCGCATCGACGCGGGCGCGCATCTCGTCTGGTAACGGCCCGCGCGATTTCAATCGAACGGGCCGTGTTGAGTGCGATCAGAGCCTGTTGCCCGGATCGGACACGACGCCGCGGGCAACAAGCCTGTTCCAGATGAACAGCACCACCAGCGCGCCGATGGTTGCGGTGATAAAGCCCGCGCCCTGATTGGGGCCGTAGTGACCGATCGCCTGACCGATAAAGGTGGCCAGGAACGCGCCGGCGATCCCGAGCACGATTGTCAGGATGAACCCGCTCGGATTGTTCGGGCCCGGTGACAGCAGCCGGGCGAGGAAGCCTGCAACCAAACCCACCAAAAGAATGTAGAACATTGTCAAAGTCCTTCAGGTTGCGCGGCCGACGCGGACTTACGGTGCCTGCGTCGGTCGGAAATGCGGATCAGATCCAGCGCGACGCTTCGTGCTCGGTCGGAAGCCTGCCGTCCGGCGTCAATTGATGAATGATGTCGGGCAACTGCTTTGCGAGACCCGACAGAAGTTCATCGCGCGACAAGCCGGTTTGCGATGTCAGCGTGTTGATCTGGTCGGCGCCGAGCGCGGAGGCAAGATCGCCGGGCGAGATCGCTTTGTTGGGACCATTTCCGACCCACGAATTCGCGACTTCGCTGTGGCCGTTGTCCTGAAACTGCTTGAGCAGATCGTTCAATCCACCGCTGAGGGCGCCGCCCGCCGCGCCACCTGCGAGCAATCCGCC
Source organism: Afipia sp. (assembly GCA_017308575.1). GTDB lineage: Bacteria > Pseudomonadota > Alphaproteobacteria > Rhizobiales > Xanthobacteraceae > Afipia. The sequence goes on along the minus strand of JAFKEQ010000001.1, from coordinate 48,011 downwards.
GAGCGTGCCGCCAAGAGGTCCCTTCATCAGGTCGCCGAGACCGCCGCCGAGCAGACCACCGAGCCCGCCACCATCGGCGCTTGCCGTAGTGGTTCCGGGCAACTGCTGCGGCGGTGCGGAAGGCGCCGGTGTCGTGCCAGCGGAATGGCTGCCGCCAAGATGCTTGACCGCCTTGTAAGCCAGCAGGGCAAGGATCGCCATGGTCATCGGCGACATGCCGCCGCTGCTCTGGCTTGAATCGCTTGGCTCACTCGGGCCGCGCGGGCCGTTCTGCATGCCGTTCAGAATATCGAGCAAACCCATGATCGTGGTCTCCTATCGGTTCTTCAGCCCCGCGCAAGAGTAGTGATTGCCTATGACGGTTACAAGGCAGTCGGCGCAGCGAATATGCTGCACGTTTGTTCATCTGCCTAAGGGGCCGTGGTCTTGTAAGAGGAAATCTCGATCAGGCTTCCGTCCGGATCGCGGCAATAGACCGACAGCAGGGTTCCTCTTGCGCCATGCCGTTCGCAAGGACCTTCCTCGATCGCGACGCCACAACTTTTCAGATGATCGACCACCTGCTGCGGCGATGCGCCGGTGAGAAAACAGAGATCGTCGCTGCCCGCGGCCTCATGATCCGCGGTGAACCATGCCACCTTGCTTGTCGAAACCGGACGCAGATTGATCTTTTGCGCGCCGAAATGCATCGCGATGCGCTTCGGCTCTCCTTCGCCGGGATCGAAATCGCTGCGCGTCATGCCGAGCACGCGTTCATACCAGGTTGCCGATTTCTCGGCATCGGTCACGTTCACTACGAGATGGTCGAGAGCACTGATCTGAACGGTCATGAGAAGGTCCTGCGCAATTTCGTAAAACGATAGCGAATCCTCTCATGAGAAAGGAGGGCTTTCGCCCTCCTTTGCTACCTCACCAGCGGCGATGATGCCAGCCGCCGCGATAACCCCAGCCGCGTCCATAGAAGCGCGGTCCTCCGTAAAAGCGCGGACCGCCATAGTAGCCATATGCGCCGTAGAAGTTCGGCCGCCACCAGCAACGTCCCCACGGGTTACAGACCCAGCGAACATGTTCCACGTTCTTGGCGGTGTCCGTGATACCGGCAAGACCGTTCGGCAAGGCGGATGCGCTGCTTGATGTGACTGCTACAGTTCCAAGCGCGGCCAGGCCGATGATTGTGAGTTTGAGTTTCATGGTGTCCTCCATCGGTTAAAGGCAAGACGCGATTGGGACGAAAAAGTTTCTCGGAAATGAGGCCCGATCAGACGCGCGCGCAAGTTTAATGTCGATGAACATGCGTTCATCGCGGCGCGCGCTGCGTGGATCACGATGTCGACGCACGGGCCTGCGCGCGCAAACCGATCTCGTGCAGTTTCGGCTCCGCATGGTTCAGGAAAGTGTCGGCCATTTCCGCGCACATGTGTGCGGGCGTGTTGTCGACAGCGAGGCGCAGCAGCGCCAGCGCGTCATCGAGCAGGCCTTGATCGACAAGCAATTGTCCGTAGCGATATTGCCCGCGGAAATCTCCCGCCTCTGCCGAGCGGCGATACCACGCGATGGCCTGTGTCATATCCTGCAGACAGCCCCAGCCGTTTTCATAACAGCGGCCGAGCATGTTCAGCGATTTGTCGTGTCCCTGCGCCACGGCCTTGGAGAAGAGCGCAAAGGCCTCGTCGGGATCGCGCTCGACATCCTGACCGTCGAGCAGGCGGCAGCCGAGATTGTATTGCGCCCAGTCGTAGGATTTGTCCGCGGCTTCACGATAGCAGGCGACGGCCTTCGCATAATCGACTGGCGTGCCCCAGCCGAGTTCATGGCAGCGGCCAAGCATGTTGAGCGCATCGGCGCGCTTGCTTAAGGCAGCAATGCCGAACCAGCGGAACGCGGCTTCGGGATCTCGGCGCGTGCCATAGCCGTCGAGGAGCATCTGCGCCCAGTTGAGCTGCGCATCGAGATAGCCATAGGTCGCCGCCGCCTGCACAAGCCGTGCGGCTTCCTCCGGGCTTTTGGTCAGCGCCGCCTGCCAGTCCTCGTCGCTGAGCTTGCGGATCTCGCCGAGATAGATCGGCTCGTCAGCGGTCTGCTTTTTGCGTGGCTTTCCGAACAGCCGCCGCAGCGGGAATTTCAGCACAATGTGTCGACTCTCAGGATCGGGGATCGCGCCAGTTTCAGCGCCTTGTCATATTATAGCGGGACGGACGTCGCTGCGGCCGCGATTCTTTTAGAATCGCTTGCCGGAATGGCTCAAGCCGGGTTGGCGGGGGCCTGCGTGGTCTGATATGGACGATATCTCATGGCCCGGCGATGTTTGCCGAGTCGTGCGGCCGGTCCCGTAGCTCAGCCGGATAGAGCGACGGTTTCCTAAACCGTAGGTCGGAAGTTCGAGTCTTCCCGGGATCGCCAGTTACCTCGGCCGCGCGGCCGCGTCATCACATCTTCAAGGCTTCGCGCCGATCTTGATGTGGATCGCGCCGCTGCTTTCATGGTCGTCCGGAACCTGTCTGGCGAAGGCCGTCAGCCCCTCGTGACGGAGCGCTTTCAACAGCATGGCGCCCGGTTTTCCGGCCGCGCCCCATTCCGCCTGCCGGGAGTCCGTGATCTGAACTTCGACACCCTTCAGAACAACCAGACCGGCAGCCGGCTTCCCCGGCGGCACATATCCCTGGCCATGCGTGACGGCCTGCCGTTTCCAGCCCGCGGCATCGAGCGCGGTTGCGATCTCTTCCATCAGGCTCACGGCTTCCGGATCGAGCCCGATTGAAAAATCGAACGGCGTGCCGCGATATTCTTTAAGAGCGCCGGCCAGCCGCTGCTGGGAGCCGGCGCTGAGTGTTCGCGGACTGTCGGCCCACCATGTCAAGGCACAGCCGGAGAGGACGAGCGCGGCAAACGTGACCGCCAGCCTTTTCTCCCACGCGCCCTTCGTAACCTTGATCACCAGAAGGGCGACTTCGCCGCTCAGCCCGACCAGCAGCAGGATTTCGCCGAGCTGCCTCAGTCCGCTGAACAAAACGAAGGCAAAAGCAGGCGTATTGAGCATCATGATCTCCGCGCCGTGAATCGGCGCGCAATGATTAAAGCGGTCCACTCGCTATTGCCACGGTCAATCGTGACGCGGATATCGTCGTGCTTCTTGTCGAACATGACGAGCGATTGACAATCGCTCGCAGGGAATGCCAGCGTGATCCGGCGCGGCAGCCAGGTTCGGCAGGCTGCAAGATGCGAGATCGCCCCGTATGTTTGGAATTCTGGGATTCGGCTTCCTGCTCGGGATGCAGCACGCGCTCGAGGCCGATCACATCGCGGCCGTCTCCACCATCGCCGCGCGACGCTCCAGCGTTGCCGACATCGTCAAGCATGGACTGACCTGGGGCCTCGGTCACACCATCACGCTGTTTGTCTTTGCGGGGGCCGCGCTGCTGATCGGTCACGCGATACCGGAGCGCCTGTCCCAGCCGCTGGAGACGGCGGTAGGCGTCATGCTGGTCGGGCTTGGGTTACATCTTTTGTGGCGGTTGTGGCGGGACCGGGTTCACTTCCATCGGCATCGTCATCATGACGGTACCGAGCACTATCATGTCCACAGCCATGCGGCCGATGCTGTGCCGCACGCGCGCAGCGCTCACGATCATGCGCACGGGTTTCGGTGGCGGACCCTGCTGGTCGGACTGATGCACGGGATGGCGGGCTCGGCAGCCCTGCTGGTGCTGACGGTCACGCAGGCGTCGAGCCCGACGCATGGCCTGCTTTATGTTCTGCTGTTCGGCATCGGATCGATGCTCGGCATGGGCGCGCTGTCGGTGGTCATTGCCGTTCCGCTGGTGATCTCGGCGCGCTGGCTGACCTGGGCCAATCGCGCGCTGCAGGGAATGGTCGGTTTCGTCACCATTGCCATCGGTCTTTCGACGATCTGGTCGACGGCGCTGGCGTAACACGCCCATTCCCTTTCAATGCTTGTCGCGGCGGCTGCCGGTGTGCAGAGTGCGGCACAACGAACAACAGACGACGGGAAACGCCTTGGCTCATCACCGCGAAATCTATGCGATCCGCTATGCAACCCACACCGGCCGCCAGCCGCATCAGAACTATTTGACACCGGATATTCACAACGAGGGAACGGACCTCGATTATTTCGTCTGGCTGATCCGTGGCGGTGACGGCGATATTCTGGTCGATACCGGATTCAATGCGATCGCCGCGAGCGAGCGCGCCCGCGCATTGATGGTCAATCCCGCCGATGCGCTCAAAAATTTCGGCGTCAGCCCCGACAGCATTCGCGACGTGGTCATCACCCATCTGCATTACGATCACGCGGGCAATCTCGATCGCTTCCCCAAGGCGCGGTTCCATCTGCAGGACCGTGAAATGCGCTTCGCCACCGGGCGATGCATGTGCCACGGCCTGCTGCGCCATCCGTTCTCAGTGGAAGACGTCACGCTGATGGTGCGGCATGTCTACAGCGACCGCGTGGTCTTTCACGACGGCGACGCCGAGATCGCGCCGGGCGTGACGCTGCATCATATCGGCGGGCATTCGGACGGCTTGCAGGTGGTGCGGGTGGAAACCGAGCGCGGCCCGGTGGTGCTGGCATCCGATGCGGCGCATTACTACGCCAACATGCAGCGCAAGAATCCGTTTCCGATCGTCTACAACATCGGAGACATGATGGACGGCTGGAACACGCTCGAACGTCTCGCGGGGCATCCCGACCGTGTCATTCCCGGCCATGATCCCCTGGTGCGCGAGCTTTATCCGCGCGTGGCCGGGAGCGCCGATGCGGTCGCCTTGCACAAGGCGCCGATGCGTTCGTTTGTCGAAAAGGACGCGAACAAGCGATCTTGATCGCTGCATCCAGAACCCGGTTGCTATAGTTGCAAACGATGCACGGCACTGACAATCGCACCGGAAAGAAAACAGCGTTCGTATTCGCGGGCGGTGGCAGTTTCGGTGCGATTCAGGTCGGGATGATGCAGGCGCTCGTCGCCCATGGGCTGCGGGCCGATCTCGTCGTGGGATCGAGCGTCGGCGCCATGAACGGCGCGTACTATGCTGGCGCGCCGACGCTGGACGGCGTTAGGAAACTCGCCGAGATCTGGCGCGGATTGACGCGGCAGGACGTGTTCCCGGTATCGCTGCGTTCGTTCGTCAGCTTTTTGTGGCACAGGGACTTCCTGATTTCCCACGATGGCGTCCGCAAACTGGTCGAGGAGAATTTGCCCTACCGGAATCTGGAGGACGCGCAAATCCCGGTTCACATCGTCACGACAGACATCATCAATGGCGATACCGTTGTGCTCTCGGAAGGCCCGGCCGCGGAGGCGATCGTTGCGAGCACGGCCATACCCGGCGCTTTCGCGCCGGTGGAACATCAGGGACGATTTCTTGCGGACGGCGCGATCTCCAGCAATACGCCGATCCGTGTCGCGATTGAGAAGGGCGCGCAAAGATTGATCGTGATTCCGACCGGCTTTGCCTGCGCCGAAAAGGGGCCGCCGGTCGGGGCCGTTGCAACGGCGCTTCATGCGCTGACGCTACTGATCTCCCGCCAGATGACCACGGAGCTGGAATATCTGGAGCCCGGCATCGAATACTATGTCGTGCCGCCGCTGTGTCCGCTGGTGGGCTCGCCTTACGACTTCACCCGCACGACCGACCATATCACCCGGGCGATCAAGAACACCGAAGCCTGGATCGCCGGTGGCGGGCTGGAGAAGGGCGGCATACCCGGCGAGATGCGTCCGCATACGCACTGATGATGGAATGGCCGGGACATGCCGGATGTTGCTTTGCAGCAAGCAGCCGGAATCGAAATGCAAGCACATGTCCATGACAGGATGACGTCGGCGCCATGCCTTGCACGATGGGACCGATGTCGAATTGTCCAGGTTTCGTGTATGGTTTTTAGGCGTCGCGGCTGATTTATGGCGTTATCGCCCGCGCGTCCGCAGGTTCAATACGGTCGCATCGCGTGCTTCGGATCGATTCGTTATCGAGGTTTTTATGCAAACTCTCGCGCTGCTGTTTTCACCTCGCCTCATTGTCCTGACTCTCAGCATTGTGCTCACCGCGCTTCTGGTTGCTGGCGCGATTTACGATCCCGACGACATGGTGCTGTTCACGATTCCGATCGTGATTTTTGCTTCATTGTCCGTGCTCGGCATTCACGACCTGCTGCAGAAGAGCCATGCGGTGCTGCGCAACTATCCGATCTCGGCGCATATCCGTTTTCTGCTGGAAGAAATCCGGCCCGAGATGCGGCAGTATTTTTTCGAGAGCGAGAAGGATGGCAAGCCGTTCAGCCGCGACCGGCGCGCCGTCGTCTATCAGCGCGCCAAGATGGTGCTCGACAAACGCCCGTTCGGAACCCAGGAAGAGGTTTACGCCGACGGCTATGAATGGATGCATCACTCGGTGGCGCCGAAGCCGCCGGCCGACGAGCATTTTCGCATCACCATCGGCGGCCCCGATTGCCTGAAGCCGTATTCCGCCTCGGTGTTCAATATTTCCGCCATGAGTTTTGGCGCGCTCAGTCCCAATGCGATCCGTGCGCTCAATGCGGGCGCGAAACGCGGAAACTTCGCGCACGATACCGGCGAGGGCGGCGTCAGCGATTATCATCGCGAGAATGGCGGCGATCTGATCTGGGAAATCGGTTCGGGTTATTTCGGCTGCCGCAATCCGGATGGCACCTTCAATCCGGACCTGTTCGCGAAGATCGCCAGTGACGACCAGATCAAGATGGTCGAACTGAAGGTCAGTCAGGGCGCCAAGCCCGGGCACGGCGGCGTGCTTCCTGCAGCGAAAGTGTCCAAGGAGATTTCGCGCATTCGCGGTGTCGCGATGGGCGAGGACTGTCTTTCACCGGCCTATCACCGCGCATTCTCGACGCCGATCGAGATGATGCAGTTCATCGGCGAGATGCGGCGGCTGTCCGGCGGCAAGCCGGCGGGCTTCAAGCTGTGCATCGGCCATCGCTGGGAATTTCTCGCAATCTGCAAGGCGATGCTGAAAACCGGAATCTATCCGGATTTCATCGTGGTCGATGGCAAGGAAGGCGGCACCGGCGCCGCGCCGTCCGAATTCATGGATCATCTCGGCATGCCGATGCGCGAAGGCGTCAGCTTCGTGCATAACGCGCTGATCGGCATCAATGCGCGCGATCGCATCAAGGTCGGGGCATCCGGCAAGATCGCCACCGCGTTTGATATGGCGCGTGCCATGGCGCTCGGCGCAGACTGGTGTAATTCCGCGCGCGGATTCATGTTTGCGCTGGGGTGTATCCAGTCGCTGAGCTGTCACACCGACCGCTGTCCCACCGGCGTGACGTCGCAGGATCCGATGCGCAACCGCGCGCTGGTCGTGCCGGACAAGACCGCGCGTGTTTACAACTATCACCACGCCACGCTGCATGCGCTGGCGGAGTTGATCGCGGCGGCCGGTCTCAATCACCCGCAGGAGATCCGCCCGATTCATTTCTCGCACCGAATTTCCGGGACGGATGTGCTATCTTTCGCTCGGCTTTATCCGCAGCTTCGTCCGGGCGAACTGCTGGAGGGTAACGGTGATCTGCCGCCGCATTTTCAGGCCTGGGAATTTGCACAGGCAGAATCGTTCGCTCCGCTGCCCGGTGTAATGCCGCCCGTCGCCATGCCCGTGGTACGGCATGGATGATCAGAACTCGCCGTGCAGGCGACCGGAAAAGATCGAGACCGGCCCGCGATCCGCGTTGTAGGCCGGGTTCACGATCAACTGATAATCGGCGGTGAACGTGAAAGCCTTGTCGAGCGCCAGCGCATAGTAGGTTTCGAGAATGCGCTCGTTGCTGTAGTTCAGAAGGCCGTCGCCGATCAGAAGGCCTTTGCCGCCCGCGGCCAGAAAGTCGCGATGCGCGCCCGACAGGCCGTTGATGGCGCCGCCGAGGCCGAACGTATCCGAAGGCCGGCCCCAGTGGCTGCCCTTGACCGATACGCCGCCAGAGAGGCTGCGGTCGATATCGGTGAATGACAAAATCTCGTTCTGTCCGTCATTCCAGCTTGCGCGCGCGAAGATGCCGACGTCGTTGGCGACCTGCTGCTCGCCATTGATGTAGAAGCCGTACTTCGAGCGCTCGCGCCGTTCGCCCGCGACGATATTGTTGATGTCGAGGCCGGGATTGGCAGTACTGATTCCGAGTACGTCGCGATAGTTGGCGGTGCTGCCGCGATTGGCGAAAACGCCGACGCGCAACTTGCCTGGCTGATTGAAGAGTGTGTGACGCTCCTCGAATTCAACCACGCCGCCCGCGCCATTGAACGTCAGAACATCGCTGTTCGGCTGTGACGGGACCTGAAACGCACCGGCCCTGATCGCCCAATCCTTCCGGTTGAGTTCGATCACCGCACCGCGGGTGAAGCCCGGCAGATCGGCGGGGAAATCATAGGCGGCGGATGACCACAGTGCCCAGTTCATGAAATCGGCGCGTGGGTCCTTCGCATAGGAATTGTTGTCGAAGTAATCGCCCACTGCGAAACGGCCGACAGTGACGGTGATGCGGTCGATATCGCGCTTGCCCGCCAGTTGGTTGGGCCCGTCCGCGACGTCTTCCTGTTCGCCGCCGAGACCGAAGGTTTGGCGGAAGAAATAGCGCTGCGCGCGAAATTTCGGATATTCCGCGCCGCCCTTCTGCGCTTCGCCATTGGAGAATCCCGCAAGACCGAGCGTGCCGCCGATGCCGAAGCCCTGCGCCAGTTCGGGATTGAAATAGAATTCGCCGCCGTCCCACAGCCGCCATCCGAGAAACGCGCCGACGGTCCATGTCTCGCGCGTGCGTCCGATTCCGGGCAGGCTGTTCGCGCCCTGATACGGCGAGCGGAATGAGGGATAGCCTTGTGTGATCAGCGTGGTCTGGCCGTGCACGTTCCAGTCGGTGGATTCCGGAAGCGACGGCGCCTTGATCGATGCGTTCGATGCCCATGGCGGCGTGTCCCACAGCCGGTAATTCAGCCCGAGCTTGACCGCATGCACCTTGGGATCGACTGTCACATCAGGCAGCGGAACGTCGCTCAAGCCATAGGCGCGCGCGCCGAGGTCCATGTAGTTGTATTCGACCTTGCCGCTCCAGTTGCCGCCAAGCGCGAATTCGAGACCTGCGCCGGCAACCCAGCCGAGATGCATGCGCGCTTTCATTCCGGCGATATCGCCGGCCGGATCGTTGAGATCGATATGCGTGCGTCCCCAGGCTGCGCCGCCCGTCACATAAGGCAGCCACGTTCCGACCGCGTATCCGACACGGCCCCTGACCGTTCCGAAATAATCGAACGTGGTGTTGAACGGCGCAGGCGTGAGTTTCGGATGATCCAGCGGGCTCGGAAACGAGATGTCCGCTTCGAGGCCGAGGACCACGCGATTGGGCAGCTGGAGATTGTAGCCGGCCTGATAGCCGCCGATCAGCCCGGTAATGCTATGCGGGAAGAAAACGCCTTGTTGCGGCAGCGGATTGGTGCCCGGTCCGAAACTGCCGCCGCCGTAACCGGCATGGCCACCGATATACAGGCCGGTCCAGTCGTAGACGGCATTGAGGCGGGGCGCCTTGACCGGCATGGCGCCCGGCACGTCGGCGGCCATCGCTGTCACAAGCGACGTCCCACCAAGCATCAGCCCGGCGAGTGCGGTTTTCAGGACAGGTCGATAGGTCGGTCGAATCATGCCGGGCCGAATCACGAAAAACTGAGCATGCCGCAGAGGGCATCAGAAAGCCCTTGCCTCCAAGCATCTAGCCTTAGTTGCAAATGCCTCGCAAGTGCAATTATCGGGTTTTGCAGGGGAGATGACGTTCTGCCGCGCGGCCGGTGAGCCATGACACCGTCATGTGACAGTCAGGTGACGCGAGCCCGGAACAGTGGATTTGTCTGCGCGGTCAGATGTGCCCACGCAAAAAAATGACCCACCCGGGGGGACAACCGGGTGGGCCCTTAGGTCGACGCGACGTGGATGAGGCGCCGCGCCGAACTCAATTCTGAAGGTCAGTAGCAGGTGCGAACGCGGCCGATGTAATCGCCGTAAGCGTTGTACCGGGGCACCCAGCCGCAGCGGCGATAGCCGGCGTCGTAAGCGTAGGCGTTGTTGGCAGCGGCCGCGGCGAACAGCGCGCCTGCGGCAAGGCCGACACCGATGCCAAGACCGTGGCCGTGATGATGATGAAAGCCGCCAGCCTGGGCCTGCTGGGTGGTGGCGGTGATGCCGCCGGTCAGCGCGATGGCGGCAACGGCGAGGGCTGCAATTTTGGTCTTGATCGACATGGTACTCTCTCCATCCTTGTCTGGGGCGGTCCGTGTGGTCCGCATGTCCATTGGTGGAGAGCTGCGCGAATTCGGTTCGATAGCCGGCTCAAAAAAATCGAGCGGCCGGATATCGGCAGAATATCAGTCGGTTAGGAGCTTACGGCAGGATGTGCGGCTGATGCGTGAGCCGCGACAGGTCGAACTTGCGCACGTCTTGGAGCAGCTCGACGAAAGCGCGCGCGCCATGCGCGATCAGCGCTTCGCCCTTGTCTGCCGTTGCGGACCTGGCATCGCCGACGGCGCCCAGCGGATTGAGATCCTGCATCGCCCATGCGAATGGCGCGGGACGTCCCGCCGACAGCCAGCGGAATTCCTGCGTCATTTGTTTTTCCGCAGACTCGAAATTCGCGATGCGCGCCTTGCGCACCTGATCCGGAAACGCGGCGAGCATGATCGACGTTTCCACCGCGCCGCCGTGGATGCCGAAGCGCAGTTCGTCCGCCGAGAACAAACCGTCCGGCGCGCCGAAGCGGCTCCAACTCGTGCTCACCGCAAGCATCTCGTGCTTCGCGCGCAGGTCCTGCGCGATCAGCGCCATCGCAGCGCTGTTGCCGCCGTGGCTCGTGACGATGACGAGCTTGCGCAGTCCTGCATGGGCAACGGTGTCGCCGATGGCCATCCATTTGCGGAGCGCCACGTCCGTCGCCAGCGTTTGCGTGCCGGGATAGGCAACGTGTTCGGTGGAGATTCCGACCGGCTCGATGGGCAGGAACGTGACTGGAAGATTCTTCGGCAGGATCGCGCGCACGCGCGCGAGATAGGCCTGCGCGATCAACGTATCGGTCTCGAACGGCAGGTGCGGTCCATGCTGCTCCGTGGCCGCGAGCGGCAGTACTGCGATCCAGTCGCGCGCCTTGGTCCTGTCGAGTTCGGACAAGCGGATGTCGGACCAATCATGGGGAGGAAGTACAGTCATCGCGCGCGGGTTTCTTCGGGCAGGCATCGATTTGGCAATTTGCAGGCGTGTCTTTGCGGAGTAGGTTTGTAGGGTACGCCCTGCATCGCAAGGGCGCCGGTCGCCCGGCCGGGTCTGATCGCCATCATGGCCCATCATGGGCAAAACGATCCACGGAGTCCAACGATGCCCCTCAGCCTTTTGCTGCGAGCGTTAACTTTCGGACTCGTGGCTCTGGCCGTGGCGGACGGGTCACCCGAGGCGCGGGCGGCCACGACGCTTGACAAGGTGTCGTTCGGAACCAACTGGGTCGCGGAGGCCGAACACGGCGGATTCTATCAGGCCGTCGCGGACGGGACCTACAAGGCCTATGGCCTCGACGTGACCATCGTTCCCGGCGGGCCGAACGTGAACAATCGCATTCAGTTGATCGCAGGCAAGCTCGATTTCTTCATGAGCGCGAACACGCTGCAATCCTTCGATGCGGTGGCGAACAAAGTGCCGGTGGTGGCGGTGGCTGCGATCTTTCAGAAAGACCCGCAGGTCTTCCTCGCGCATCCCGAATCCAAGGTCGGCAAGATCGAGGACCTGAAACCGCTGACGCTGTTCGTTTCCAAGGAGGGCATGCCGACCTATTTCCAGTGGCTGAAGTCGGAATACGGCTTCAGCGAGGACAATGTGAAGCCTTACACGTCGAATGCGCAGCCGTTTCTCGCGGACAAGTCCAGCGCGATGCAGGGCTATGTCACGTCCGAGCCGTATGCGGTGGAGAAGCAGGCCAAGTTCAGGCCGAGCGTGCTGTTGCTGGCCGATTACGGCTTCAACAGCTACTCGACACTGATCGAGACGCGCACGGCCTTTGCTGAAAAGAAAGCCGATCTGGTGCAGCGCTTCGTCGATGCATCGATCATCGGCTGGTACAATTATCTCTATGGCGACAACCGTGCGGCCAATGCGCTGATCAAGAAATCAAATCCCGACATGAGCGACGAGCTTCTCGCCTATTCCGTCGACGCGATGAAGGCTTATGGCATCGTGGATTCGGGAGATGCGCTGACGAACGGAATCGGCGCGATGAGCGACGAACGGATGGCGTCGTTTTTCGCCAAGATGGTCCGCGCAGGCGTGACACGCAGCAACATCGATTATCGTAAGTCATACACCCTGCGGTTTGTGAACAAGGCCGTCGGGCTCGACCTGCGGCCGAAGAAATGATCGCTTGGCTATGACGGATTGATCGCGCGCGCATGTCTGGTCCTGACGGAAATGATGGCGGTTTGGCGGTTTCGCTACGCGGCGTGACCAAGGTCTATGGCAACGGCGTTGCCGGGCTCGGCCCGCTCGATCTGAACATTCGTAGCGGTGAATTCGTCTCGCTGCTTGGTCCATCCGGTTGCGGAAAATCCAGCGCATTGCGCATCATCGCCGGATTGAGCGAGCCGACGACGGGCGAGGCGTATGTTACCGCGCGCCATGAAAGCCGGACGCAACATCGTATCGGCTTCGTGTTTCAGGAGCCGACGCTGATGCCGTGGGCGAGCGTGCGCGGGAATGTCCGGCTGCCGCTCGATATCGCGGGACTGCCGCATCACGACGCCATCGCGCGTGTCGATCAGGCCCTGGCGCAGGTGGGTCTTGCCGATTTCGCGGAGGTCTATCCGCGTGAATTGTCCGGCGGGATGAAAATGCGGGTCTCATTGGCGCGCGCGCTGGTGACCGATCCGGATATTCTTCTGATGGACGAGCCGTTCGCGGCACTGGATGAAATCACGCGTTTCAGGCTGAACAACGATCTGCTGACGCTGTGGCGCGGCCTGCGCAAGACGGTGGTGTTCGTCACCCATTCGGTGTTCGAGTCGGTGTACCTGTCGCAGCGCGTTCTCGTGATGACATCGCGCCCCGGACGCATCGCGCGGGAGTTTCGCATTGCGGCGAGCGAGCCGCGCGGCGAGGACTTCCGCACGTCGCCGGACTATGCGAGCTACTGCCGCGACGTTTCCGCCGCGCTCGCAAAGGCCAGCGACAGCGAGGGTGTGCGATGAGCGCGCGCACCGCATCACCCGCCCGGACGATGCAATGGCTGTTGCCGCTGTTGGCGCTGGCGGGCGGCATCGCGCTCTGGGAAGCCGTGGTTCGGATCAACGATATTCCGGTCTACGTGCTGCCCGCGCCGAGCGTGGTGTTCGCGACGTTGGTGCAGGACTGGCCGATTTTGTTCGCAGCATTGCTGGCCACGCTGGCCACCACGGCGCAGGGTTTCATCGCCGCAGCGATCGGCGGGATCGGCCTTGCGCTGCTGTTCAGCCGCTCCAAATGGCTGGAATATATGTTGCTGCCCTATGCGGTGATCCTGCAGGTCACACCGGTGATCGCGATCGCGCCGCTGCTCCTGATCTACCTGCCGCAGCACGTCGCCGTGGTGGTCTGCGCATGGATCGTTGCGTTTTTTCCGGTGCTGTCCAATACGGCTCTTGGTCTCGGCTCGGTCGATCGCAACCTGCAGGGCCTGTTTGAACTTTACGGTGCTTCCGACGTGCAGACCCTGCGCTATCTGAAACTGCCTTCGGCGCTGCCGCATATCCTCGGCGGTCTGCGGATTGCGGGCGGCCTGTCGCTGATCGGCGCGGTGGTCGCCGAGATCGCCGCGGGCTCCGCAGGAGCGGGGTCCGGACTGGCGTACCGCATCGCGGAGGCGGGTTACCGGCTCAACATTCCCCGGATGTTCGCGGCGCTGCTGTTGCTCTCGACTGCCGGAGTTGTCATCTATTTGGCCCTCTCGCTGGTGTCGTATCTTGTGCTACGACGCTGGCACGAAAGTGCGCTCGGAAAGGAAAAATAATGGCTGGAAACGCTGCTCAAGAAAAAATCGATGTTCTGATCTATGGTCCTTCGAAGCCGGTCATTGACGGGGGCTTTCCCGCGAATTTCGTCCTGCACAAATTCCAGAAACAGAGCGACCTGAGCCAGATTTCACCGGACGTTGCGGCGCGTATCCGCGGCATTGCCGTGACCGGTCTGGTGCCGACGGATGCGGCCATGCTGGGAAGCTTTCCCAAAGTCGAGATCGTCTCGAGCTTCGGCGTGGGCTACGATCATGTCGATGCGAAATATGCCGCCGGACATGACATCATCGTCACCAACACGCCGGATGTGCTGACCGAGGAAGTCGCGGACGTCGCGCTTGGTCTTCTGATCGCGACGGCCCGCGAGTTCATCCCGGCGGATCGCTTCGTTCGCGCTGGTGAATGGAGCAAAAAGGGCTTCCCGCTCAGCCCCGGCTCGCTGCGCGACCGCAAGGTGGGCATGGTCGGCATGGGCCGGATCGGCCAGGCCATCGCGCGCCGTCTCGATGCGTCGCTGGTGCCGGTGGTCTATCACTCGCGCAATCCCGCGAAGGGCGTTTCCTACAAGCACTATCCGAACCTTGCCGAGATGGCGAAGGACGTCGATACGCTGATCATCATCACGCCGGGCGGCCCTTCGACCGCGAAGATCGTGAATGCCGAGGTGCTCAAAGCGCTCGGCCCGCGCGGCATCGTGGTCAATGTCGCGCGTGGATCGGTGATCGACGAGCCAGCGCTGATTTCGGCTCTCAAGGACGGCACCATCATGGCCGCTGGTCTTGACGTTTTCGCGAACGAGCCGAACGTGCCGGAAGAGCTGCGCGCCCTGCAGAATGTCGTTCTGCTCCCGCATATCGGATCGGCCTCGGTGAGCACGCGCAATGCGATGGACCAGCTCGTGGTCGATAACCTCAAGCTCTGGTTCGAAGGTAAAGCGCCGCTGACGCCGATCGCCGAAACGCCGCTCAAGGGCCGCTGACTATGATCCGCGCCGTGTCATCGCGCGTCATGAAGCTAGAGAAGGGCAAGCGGGCATGCCTGCTTGCCCTGGCTCTCGGCGTCATGGGCGCATCGCATGTCACGGCGCAAGATGCACGGTCGCTCACCTCCGACATGGTCGGACAATGGGAACTGTCCACGGCAGGTCGCGACAAGACCTGCGTGGTCACGCTGAAAAACGAAAGCTCCTCGCAAGGTCTCAAGCTCGAACTGGAAAAGGGATGCGGCGATGCGCTTCCCTTCGCAAAGGCGATCACGGCATGGAGCGTCAAGGGGCTCGACATTGTGCGCCTGCAGGACGCCAAGGGCGAGTCCGTGATCGACTTCACCGAAGTCGAGGCGGGAATTTTCGAGGGCCGCCGCGAAGGCGAGGGCATCTATCTCCTGCAGAATCTTGCGGCCGCCCGCGCGCTGTCGAAATCCACCGATCAGTTGATCGGTGACTGGGCGATGATGCGCGAGAGCGGCAAGTCGATCTGCGGGCTCACGCTGACGAATACGGAAACGACCGCCGATAATTTCGCGGTCTATCTCAAGCCGCGTTGCGACCCGCTGGTCGCGGCCTTTGCGCCGACCATGTGGCGTCTCGAGCGCGGCGAACTGCTGCTGCAGTCGGCCAGGGGCGATATCTGGCGGTTCGAGGCCGACGACAATGCGCAGTGGCGGCGCGTGCCGGATAGCGCCGATCCGCTGATCCTGATGCGGCAGTAGTCTTCTTAAATCAGCCGCAGGCCCTTCAGGCTGGAATGGCCGTTCTTGCCGACGATGATGTGATCGTGCACCGCGATTCCGAGCGGGCTCGAGATCGCCATGATCGATTTCGTCATCTGCACGTCGGCGGTCGACGGCGTCGGATCGCCACTTGGATGATTGTGCACCAGGATGATGGCGGTCGCTGACAATTCCAGCGCGCGCTTGACCACTTCGCGCGGATAGACCGGCGTGTGGTCGATGGTGCCGACCTGCTGCAGCTCATCCGCGATCAACTGATTGCGCTTGTCCAGAAACAGAATGCGAAACTGCTCCTTGTCGGCGAAGGCCATGGCCGCGCGGCAATATTCGATCACCGACGACCATGACGACAGTACGGTCTTCTGGGTGTTGATCCGGCCTTTCGCGACCCGGCTCGCGGTCGCTGCGATTAGTTTGATCTCGGTGATTGCGGACTCGCCGAGTCCGCTGATCTCCTTCAGGCGCAGTTCAGGGGCGTGGACCACCTCGGCAAACGATCCGAATTTCGCGATCAGCGACTTTGCCAGCGGCTTGACGTCGCGCCGGGGAAGGGCGCGAAACAGTACCATCTCAAGCAATTCATAATCGCTCAGGGCGTCGGCACCGGCATCGCGAAACCGGTCCCGCAGCCGCTCGCGATGGCCGTGGTAATGCGGCGCTTCGGAAAAGCCGGATGGATCGGATAAATCTTCGGGCTTTGTCGGCATGATGTGATGCGTACTCGAAACGCAACAAGCATGCCCCGCCCGGCGGGTTTTGCAACCGGCATTATTCCGGAATCACATAACAAAGATGTTTGCGGTTTCCGGATGCGGACCCGCCAGCGAGGTCACTTGCCGAAGACCGGCTTGTCCAGCTTGCCGGGGGAGAAGGTGAAGACCTCGACGCCGTCTTCGGTCACGCCGACCGAATGCTCGAACTGCGCCGACAGCGAACGGTCGCGGGTCACCGCGGTCCAGCCGTCGGAGAGCACCTTCACATGCGGCTTGCCGAGGTTGATCATCGGCTCGATGGTGAAGAACATGCCGGGGCGCAGCACGACGCCTTCGCCCGGACGGCCGATGTGGATGATGTTGGGCTCGTCGTGGAAAATTCGGCCGAGGCCGTGGCCGCAGAAGTCGCGCACCACGCTCATCTGCTGCGGTTCGACGAAGCTCTGGATGGCATGGCCGATATCGCCGGTGGTCGCGCCCGGCTTCACGGCGGCGATGCCGCGCATCAGCGATTCATAGGTGACATCGATCAGCCGCTCGGCGCGGCGCGAGATCTGACCCACGGCATACATGCGGCTGGAGTCACCATACCAGCCGTCGACGATGAAGGTCACGTCGACATTGACGATGTCGCCTTCCTTCAACTGGCGGTCGCCGGGCATGCCGTGACAGACTACGTGATTGATCGAGGTGCAGGTGGAATAGCGATAGCCGCGGTACATCAGCGTCGCGGGATAGGACTTGTGATCGAAGGCGAACTTGCGGACGAAGTCGTCGATCTGCGAGGTGAAGATTCCCGGCCGGACGATGGCGGTCAGCTCATCGAGGCATTGTGCCACCAGCGCGCCCGCCTTGCGCATGCCCGCGAAGGCCTGAGGGCCATGCAGCTTGATCTGCCCGGTCTTGCGGAGCGAGGTTTCGGTGGCTTCGACGTAGTTCATGAGGACTCTGGCTCGGGGAAAATGCGGATTTCAGCCAATTTAATGGTTGCAGCCTTGAGTGCAAGCCGCGCTGCCGCCGGGCAGCCCGGCCCTGTATTCAGGGCTTGTTCAAGGCTTGATCGGAACTGACTGTCCCAGTGTGATCTCCTGACGGGTGAGTTTGCAGGTCCAGGCCAGCGCTTCCACCCCGGCAGCGTGGGCCTTGTCGAAAGCGCGCCCATAGGCCGGATCGATGTCGCGGGCCAGCGCGAAGGCGCGGGCCGAGCCGATCTGGATCACGAACAGCATCACGGCGCGGGCGCCGGAGGCGACCATCTCCGCCAGTTCATCGAGATGCTTGGTGCCACGCGCTGTCACGGAGTCCGGGAACTCGGCGACGTCCTCACGGCGCATCAGGTGGACGTTCTTGACCTCGACATAACAAGGTGGCCGGGCAGCATCTTCCAACAGGAAATCCACGCGCGAGCCCTTGCCGTTGATGATCCGCCCGTACTTCACCTCACGGCGGATGGTGGCATAGCCGTCGAGTTCGGGAATGACACCGGCTGCCAGCGCTTCGGCGACAATCGGATTCGGGTGCATGGTGTTGACGCCGACCAGCTCCGGTGCGCCGCCGAAATCCACCTCGATCAACTCCCATGAATACGGCAGCTTGCGCGCAGCACTCGGAGATTTCGAGAGCCAGACCCGCGCGCCTTCCGCCTGCAGGCCCGTCATCGCGCCGGGATTGGCCACATGCGCTGTGATGATCGTGCCGTCGCCGAGTTCGACATCCGCGAGGAAGCGCTTGTAGCGGCGGATCAGAGTTGCCGGGATCAGGTCGTTGGCAAAGCGCATGCGATTCAGGTCGACGTCTCGATGACGGTCTCGACCGGCAATGCGCCGCCGCGCACACGAATCTCGCGGACCGGATAGGGCACGCGGATGCCTTCATTCTTGAAGGCGCTCCACAGCTTCAGCATCACCTCGCTTTTGACGTTGTCGGCGCCGACATCAAGATCGGCGACCCAGAAGGTCAGCGCGAACTTCATGCCTGTTTCCGCGAATTCCGTAAGCAGGCACGCGGGCGCCTTGAAGGTCGCCACATTGGCGGTCTTCGAGGCGATGTCGATGGCGAGCCTGCAGACCACGTTCGGATCAGCGTCGTAGTTGGTGGCGAAGTTGACCTTCACCAGCATGTTCTTGTTGGTGTAGGTCCAGTTCACCACGCGCTGGGTCACGAGATCCTCGTTCGGAATCAGGATTTCGCGGCCGTCGCCCGCCGCCACCGAGATGTAGCGCGTATTCATGGCGCTGATCTTGCCGGAACTGTCGCCGATGGTGATGAGATCCCCGGGCTTGACCGACTTGTCCGCCAGCAGGATCACGCCGCTGATGAAATTGGCGACGATCTTCTGCAGGCCGAAGCCGAGGCCGACGCCGATGGCGCCGGAGAACAGCGCAAAAGCAGAGAGATCGATGCCCGCGGCGCTCATGACGACCGCAAATGCGGCCACCATCAGCAGCAGGCGAACCATCTTGATCAGCAGCACCTGAACCGACGGCGTCAGATCGCGGGAGCGGGAAATTCGCGTCTCGAAGAAGTTGCCGACCAGGCCGACCAGCCACATCGCGATGCCGAGCGACACCACGACCTTCAGGACCAGCAGCGGCGTAACGCGCAATGCGCCGAGCGGGATCGAGACCGAGTCCAGCGCCGCCGCCACCTCGTCCAGCTTGCCGATGATGCTGAGCGCAGCCACGATCCAGGCCGCCACCGAGACCGCGCGAACCACGAGTTCGTTGCGGATCAGGCTGGTCGCCAGCCGGATGATGACCCATGCGGTGGCGAGGCTGGCGGCGGTCGAAAGCAGATAGCCGTGCCGAATCAGTTCGGTCTTCACCACGACGGCGCGGGCGATGCTGGTCAGCAGCGCGAAAATGATCGTGCCGGCCCGATGCATCAGAACCCGGACCAGCATGCGCAGCGGTGCCGGCAGGCCCATCGCCAGTGACGCCGGGTCGAACCGCCCGCGCAGGAAGCTTGCGCAGGCGAGCGACAGACCGGCCACGGTGAGGATGATCCCGGCCTGCATGTAGAACCACGGCGAGACGAGATAGGCTTCTGCGGAGCGGACGGCGGCCTGTAGCGCGCGCTGGATATCATCCCATTCCATGAGTCATTGGTCCTGCAAGAGGAAGGCTCTTTCGGCCGTCCCTGAATGTGTCGATCTCGATTCGATGGCTGCGACAGACTCCCACATTCTGCCGCGATTGGGTGGCGAGAATTCCGCGCAGCGACGACTTAACACCAGTAAATCCGGCACAATCGTGATCGCCTGACAAATCGTTTGGTGTTTGGCCGACGCGACGATATTCATGCAAGTGCAAGCATTTCGGGCAGCACACGGCAGTGGAGACATAACAGGCTAATGGCGTCCCTCGATTCGGTCAGCATCGCCATTCTGCTGGGCTCCGTTCTTGTGATGGCAGGCATTCTGTCGAGCCTGCTTGCGCTGCGCTTCGGCGCTCCGCTGCTGCTGGTCTTCCTTTTTGTCGGCATGGCGGCGGGCGAAGGCGGCCCGGGCGGCCTGCGTTTCGACGATGTACGGACCACCTATCTGGTTGGATCGCTGGCGCTGGCGCTGATTCTGTTCGATGGCGGGCTGAAAACCCGTTTCCAGTCCATCCGGGCCGTTCTGGCGCCCTCGATCGTGCTGGCGACCTTCGGCGTTCTCCTGACCGCGCTGATCACAGCGCCGGTCGCAAAATATGCACTCGGCATCGGCTGGCCCGAGGCGCTTCTGGTCGGGGCCGTCGTGGCGTCAACTGACGCCGCCGCGGTCTTCCTGCTGGTTCATACGCAGGGCCTTCGCCTGCGGCCGCGCGTCGGGGCCACTCTTGAGGTCGAATCCGGCACCAACGATCCGTTCGCGATCTTCCTGACGCTGGTGCTGGTGGAGTTGCTGTCGATCGGGCAGAGCGATTCCGTGGATGTCGTTCTGCAATTCCTGCGCGAGGCCTTTCTCGGCATCGTGATCGGCGTCACTGGTGCGTGGCTTGTGGTCCAGGCGCTGAACCGCGTCTCATTGCCGCAGGGCCTGCATGCGCCGTTCGTCACGACAGCGGCGCTGGTGATCTTCGGCGTGGCGCAGATCTCGCACTCGTCAGGGTTTCTTGCGGTCTATGTCGCCGGCATGCTGATCGGCAACCGGCCGACGCGCGCGCATAATTCCGTCGTCGCTTTCCTCGATGCCGCGACATGGCTGGCGCAGATCGTCATGTTCGTGATGCTCGGCCTTCTGGTATCGCCCGAGCGTACCCTCAGCACGCTGCTGCCGGCGGTGGCCGTGGCGCTGGTGCTGATGCTGGTGGCGCGCCCCGTCGCCGTCTTCCTCTGCCTCGCGCCGTTCCGGTTCAACTGGCGGGAAAAGACGTTCATTGCCTGGGTCGGTCTGCGCGGCGCCGTGGCGATCTTTCTCGCCTCGATCCCGATGCTGGTGGGATTGCCCAATGCGCAAATCTATTTCGATGTGGCCTTCGTGGTCGTCATCATCTCGCTGCTGCTGCAGGGCTGGACGCTGGCATCGGCGGCGCGCTGGCTGCATGTGGCCTTGCCGAGAACGGACCGGGGGCCGCGCCGCATCGAACTTGATCTGCCGGGCCAGCTTGAACAGCAGTTGGTGGGCTATGCGGTGCGTGCCAACAGTCTGTTCCTGAAGCGTGGCCTCATTCCGTCGTGGTCGAAGCCGACACTGGTGATCCGCGACGAGAAAATCCTGTCGCCGGCCGAGGCGGAACCGGTGGTCAAGGGCGATTATCTCTATCTTCTCGCACCGCCGGAAAAGGCCGAGTCGCTGGACCGCTTCTTCATCGACATGCCGGTGGTGCCTGCGCCGGACCCGCATCTGCTGGGCGACTTTATGATGCCCGGCGATGTCACGCTGCGGGACGTCGCCGACACCTATGGCGTGGTGGTTGCGCCCAGCGACGCGCATCTGACGCTGGCGGATTACTTCGACATTCACCTCGATCATGCGCCGCGTGTGGGCGCGACCCTGCCGCTGGATTCCATCGTGCTGGTAGCGCGCCATATCGGCGGCAATCGCGTCAACGTGGTCGGCCTGCGTCTTCCGGAAGACGAGGAGCCTGTGCTGTCTGTGCCGACTCGCGCGGAGGCAGCGAAATTAAAGCTGTCGGGTGCCTGGAAACGGTTGCAGGATCTGCGGGCGCGTTAAAGCGCGCGCGACGGCAGCAGCAGCGGCCCGTCCGGCGTTTCCACCCGGTTCACGGAAATCCCGAACACCTCGCCGATGCGTTCCGGCGTCAGCGCAAGAGGCGGCGTGTCGTTGGCGACGATGCGGCCTTCATTGATGACCACGACGCGGTCCGCGAACCGCATCGCCAGCGCGAGATCGTGGATGATGGCCAGCACCGCCGTGCCCTGCTGCGTGATCCTTCGCAGCAGATCCATGACGATCAGCTGATGGCGCTCATCAAGCGACGCGGTGGGCTCGTCCGCGATCAGCACCGATGCTTCGGTCGCCAGCGCGCGGGCGATGGCGACGCGCGCGCGCTCGCCGCCGGAGAGCGTCGTGATCGGGCGGTCCGAAAATTCGCCGACACCGGTTGCTTCCATGGCGCGTTCGATCGCGATCCGGTCTTGCACCGATGTCTGCGAGAACGCATCGGCATGCGGTTCGCGGCCGAGCGCGACAATGCTGTCCACCCGCATCGGCCAGTGGAAGTCGTGTCCTTGCGGCAGGTAAGACATCGCGCGCGCACGGACACGCGGCGGCAGATCGCGCAATGGCATGCCGTCGAACGTGACGGAGCCGTCAGCAGGAATAAGTCCGGCCATCGCGCGCGCCAGCGTGGTCTTGCCTGCGCCATTCGGCCCGGCAAGAACGGTGAACTCGCCGGCATTCAGGGTCAGGTCGGCATGGTCCACGATGCGGCGCGATCCGCGCGTGACGGTGATGCCGGACGCGACAAGGCGCGGGGCGTCGTTCGGTTTCATTGCCCATCCTCCAGCGCGCGGCGCTCGTGGAAGATCATCGCCAGGAAGAACGGCACGCCGATCAGCGCGGTGACCACGCCGATCTTGATCTCCACTGCGCCGGGCACCAGACGCACCGCGATGTCGGCGGCGGTCAGAAGCGCCGCGCCCGCCAGCGCAGCGGGCAACAACACGCGCGCGGGATCATATCCGTAGAAACGCCGCACCAGATGCGGCGCGACAAGACCGACGAATGAAATCGCGCCTGCCACGGAGACGGCCGCGCCGACGCCGAGCGCGACGCCGATCACCACCAGCACGCGCGTGCGCTCCACATTGACGCCGAGCGAGGCGGCGGCGTCCTCGCCGAGCGTCAGCGCGCGGAACGCTCCCGCGTTAAACGCGAGAATAACCCAACTTGCGATCATGAAGGGCGCTGCGAGCCAGACATGCTCCATGCTGCGGTCGCGCAGCGAGCCGAGCAGCCAGAACGCGATTTCCAGCGCGATATAGGGATTGGGCGCGAGATTGAGGATCAGGGCGATGGCAGCGCCTGCCAGGCTAGCCAGTGCAAGGCCCGCGAGCAGCGTTACCGTCAGCGAGGCGCGCCGTCCGGCGATGGCGACCAGCGCGCCGACTGACAGCAGCGCGCCTGCGATGCCGCCGAGCGGCACCGCGATGGAGAGCGCATTGGCCAGACCGAACGCCATGATCGCCGCCGCTGCCGCGGCCGCCGCCTGCGGCGCGCCAAATAGCGAGGGCTCCGCCAGCGGATTGCGCAGCAAGCCTTGCAAGGATGCACCTGCGAGGCCGAAAGTTGCGCCGATCAAGAGCGCCAACAGCGTGCGCGGCAGGCGGATGTCGCGCACGATGATTGATGCGACGCCCTGATCGGAGACCAGCGCATCGATCACGGTGTGCGGTGAGAAATGCGCGGGACCGGTCATCAGCGACAAAACGAACAATGCCGCCACCAGCATGGCGAGCAGGACGGTCAGCAGCGATCCCTGGCGGTTGTCGGTCATTGTGTTCCGGCTGTCTGCGCAGCAGAACAGCCGCTGACGCAACGTCATTCGCGTGGCATAACAGAGCATGACGTTCAAGAGAACCATCTTTGCGGGCGGGCTTGTTCTGGCCGTGTTTGCCGCGCTTCATGGAGCCGTGCGGCGGGCGC
This sequence comes from Afipia sp., assembly GCA_017308575.1. Classification (GTDB taxonomy): domain Bacteria; phylum Pseudomonadota; class Alphaproteobacteria; order Rhizobiales; family Xanthobacteraceae; genus Afipia. The sequence goes on along the minus strand of JAFKEQ010000001.1, from coordinate 24,420 downwards.
ACGCCGAAGGGCCGCCGAAGCGGATCGTGTCGTTCAACCTCTGCTCGGACCAGTTGCTGCTGGCGCTGGCCGATCCGGGGCAGATCGCGGGCCTGTCGCCCTATGCGGTCAATCCGCTGCTCTCGGTGATGACGGAACAGGCGGCCGGGTTTCCGCGGCTCGATTGGGATGCGGAATCGATCGTGACCCTCGCGCCGGATCTGGTGCTGGTCGGCCCCAGCCGCCGTCCCACCCGCGCCATGCTGGATGCGATGGGCATTCGTGTCGCCGAAGTCGATCTCGTCAGCAACCTTGCCGATGCGCAGCGGCAGGCGCGCGAGATCGGTGCATTGGTCGGCCATCCCGAACGTGGCGAAGCGCTGGCGCGCGATCTTGCGCAGGCCGAGGTGCGCCTTGCCGCCGCGGCGATCAAACCGCCGCGCACCGCACTGGTGATCCAGCGCGAAGGCTATCGCGAAGGCCCCGCGAGCCTGGTCTCGAACATGCTGTCGGTTGCGGGGTTGCAGCCGCCGGCGCGCGCATCATCGGGCGGCGGGTTTATGTCCGCGGAACAGGGCGGCTTCGTCTCGCTGGAACATTTGTTGACCGACGGCCCCGACGTGCTGGTTTTTCAGGATCCGCCGCGCGCGGCGCAGGATCAGGGCGCACTTTTCATTACCCATCCAGCGTTGCTGGCGCGCTACGGCGCGGACCGGCGGATTGATCTGCCGGAGCGCTACACGGTGTGCGGCGGTCCGTCGTTGTTGCAGGGGCTGGATTATCTGACCAAGGCGATCGGAACGCTCAGGAAGTAGAGCTTTTCAAAAAGACGCTTTGGGCAGAATCTCGACGCCGCCGAACGCGGTGACCTTGCCGCCCTTCAGCATCACCACGGCGGTCGCCAGTTTTCGTATCTCGTTGGCATCGTGGCTGACAAGCACCATCGGCACGCTGGCTTCGTCGCGCAGCCTTATGAAGTAGGGCAGGATTTCCGCCTTGCGGGATTCATCGAGCGCGCCGAGCGGCTCGTCCAGCAGCAGCAGCTTCGGTTTCGCCAGGAGCGCGCGGCCGAGCGCGACGCGTTGGCGCTCGCCGCCGGAAAGCTGCGCCGGACGGCGATCGAGCAGATGTCCGATATCGAGCAGATCGACCGTGCGCGTCTCGGCGCTCTTGTCCAAATCGAGGCCATTCATGCGCCGCCCGTAATCCAGATTCTGCCGGACGTTGAGATGTGGAAACAGCCGCGCATCCTGAAACACATACCCGATGCGCCGCTTGTGCGGCGGCATGTGCAGGTGTGATGCCGTGTTGTCGAGATCCTGCCCGTCGAGCGCGATGCGTCCGCGGTCCGGCGCGATCAGCCCCGCGATCATATTGATGATCGAGGTCTTGCCCGCGCCGGAATTTCCGAACAGGCCCGTCACCGGTCCGTTGCTGGTGAAGGACACGGCGAGCCTGAAATCGCCAAGCTGCTTTTCGACGTCGACCAGCAGCATCTCAGTATCCATGCAGCCGCAGCGTGGCGCGGCGCGCCAGAATTTCGGAAGCGATCAGCGCGATCATGGCGATGGCGATCGACACGATCACGAGGCGCAACGCGGCGATGTCTCCATCCGGCGTCTGGGTCAGCGAATAGATCGCGGCTGAGATCGTCTGGGTCTCGCCGGGAATGTTGGAGACGAAGGTGATGGTCGCGCCGAATTCGCCGATGGCCTTGGCGAAACCGAGCACCATGCCGGCAAGAATGCCCGGCAGCGCCAGCGGCAGCGTCACGGTGAGGAAGACACGCCACGGCGCGGCGCCAAGGGTGCTGGCGGCCTGTTCAAGCTTGCGGTCCACCGCTTCGATGGAGAGCCGGATCGGCCGCACCAGCAATGGAAAGGACATCACGCCGCAGGCCAGCGCCGCGCCGGTCCAGCGGAACGCGAATACGATGCCGAGATAGTCGGCCAGCCATCCGCCGACCAGTCCCTTTCGTCCGAAAGTGAGCAGCAGCAGATAGCCGGTAACCACGGGCGGCAGCACCAGCGGCAGGTAAATGACAGCATCGAGCGCCGCTTTGCCCCAGAAGTCGCGGCGCGCGAGCAGCCACGCCACCGCGATACCCAGCGGCGTGGCGATCAGTGTGGCGATGGAGGCGATCCGCAATGAAAGCAGGATCGCCGTCCATTCCTCGGCAGAAATTTCCGACACGTTTGCTGCGAAATCAGGAGGTCGACTTGATCAGGAAGGTGAAGCCGTACTTTTCAAAGATCGATTTCGCGGCAGCCGAGCGCAGGAAGGCGAGATAGGGCGCGGAGTCCGGCTTCGCCGTCACGGTTGCGGCAACCGGATAGATGATCGCCGGATGCGAATCCGCGGGGAACGCGCCGATGATCTTCACGCCGGGATCGACCTTGGCGTCGGTTTCGTAGACGATGCCGAGCACGGCCTCGCCGCGCGACACCAGCGCCAGCGCCGCGCGCACGCTTTCCGCCATGGCGAACTTCGGTTCGGCGGCCTGCCATGAGCCGAGCTTTTCCAGCGCGGCCTTGGCGTATTTGCCGACCGGAACGGCCTTGACGTCGCCGGTCGCGATCTTGCCGTCGCCCGCGAGCTTGGCGAGATCGAAGCCCTTTCCGATGGTGACATTCGCGAGCTTGGAATCCTTCGGCGCGATCAGCACGATCTTGTTGCCGAGCAGGTTGACGCGGGTGGATTCATTGATCGTCTTCTTGCCGATGGAATAGTTCATCCAGTCGGTGTCGGCGGAAATGAAGGCGTCTGCCGGCGCGCCCTGCTCGAGCTGCTTGGCCAGCGCGGAGCTTGCGGCATAGCTCGACGTGACCTTGACGCCGGTCTTGGCGGTGAAGGCAGCGTTGGCTTCGTCCAGCGCGTTCTTCATCGAGGCGGCAGCGAAAACGGTGAGGGTCTTGCCCTGCGCAGCGGCGGCAGGCGTGATGGACGGCTTCGCGTCCTGAGCATGGGCCAGCGAGAACAGTGGCGCGCAGACAAGCGCGGTTACAACGAGAAAACGGGACATCAAGGTCATTGGGCGCTCCATGGCGATGCGCGCGCGTCAACGCGCACGCAATGCGGCTTCGATCAGATCATCTGACGACAAGCGGAAGCGCCGTTCCGGCAACTCCGGCGGCGCACGGCGGCCGGAGCATCGTTCGACGGGACAATATCAGCCATGTCCGCTGCGTAAAGACCCGGATCGTTACTCGGCTACAGGCATGACAGCGATATTAATGACGGATTCCTGCACGCCGCTGATCTGAATTGTCGCGGGGCCTTTGGCCAGCGTGAACTTCATGGTTTTGCGCATGCCATCGCAGCCGGTCACGCCGCTGAATCCCTTCGGTTTCAGGTATTCGCCGTTCTGAATCACGTCGACCCAGGCGTAGACCGAGATGCTGATAGAATAGAGCCCCGCCGACGGCAGGGCGGCGAGTGTGGTGAAGCCGGAGAAGGTGCCGGGTTTGGGTGCGCGTTCCGGCGGATTCGGGAGCTTCGGGTCATGGGACGGTTGCAGCGCCAGCCTCACGGCGGCCTGCGGGGCGGCGGGAAAGTTTCCGCCTGGCGGGAGTTGCGGCAGGTTCGGCATGGTAAGGGCGGCGCGTTCGCGCGCCACCGGCCATTTGAAATTGTCGCAACCGACAGGATCTTGCGCCCAGGCGGGCGCTGCAGCCAGCAACGCGGCGGCGAGAGCGAAAGAGCCCTTCATGGTCAATCGACCGCGATCATGACGTCCGAGGCCTTGACCACCACGATCACGGCGCCGCCGACCTTGAGGCCGAGTTCATCGACAGCTTCGTTGGTGATGGCCGAGGTGACGATCTGGCCGCCGCCGATGTCGACGCGCACATGCGACGTTGTCGCGCCCTTGGTGACGCCGACGATCTTGCCCTTGATCTGATTTCTGGCGCTGATGCGCATGGCGGTCCTTTCCGCATGACATCCCGTGTGGCACGTGGATGCAATGCTCTGATACAAATCAGGCTTGATATGAGAGACCGCCGTCTCGCGAATAATCGCCGCGCGAGCAGCGCGACGATCACTTAATCCTAGCAAGGCCTGATGACGTTTGAAATAGCGCAGCCTCAAGGGGCCTGCAGGACCTGCCGGCATTCGGCGGGCAGGTTCGCCATGGTCAGCGGCGGTTTCGGCTTGGGTGGCGTCACCGGGGGCCTCGGATGTAGCACCGCGTCGCTGAACCAGTAGGCGAGATCGCGGGCGCTGCAACCTTCGCTGTCGTCCGGCGGCGGCTGCGACTCGCAGTGCGCGCTGTGCGCCGGGCATTTCATGCGGATATGAAAATGATAATCGTGCCCGTACATCGGGCGGATTTTCGACAGCCAGCGCCGGTTGCCTTTGGCTTCGCGGCACAGCGCTTTCTTGATGGCGGCGTTGACGAAGATGCGCTCCACCTGCGGCTCCTGCGCCGCGCCGCGAATGACGGCGAGATGTGTCGGCGTCCAGGTTTTTGGGTCGATGTCGAGTCGATCCTTGCGCACCATCATTACGGCAGAGGTTTCCTCGCGTTCCTCGCGCGAGAACTGCCGGTTCGGCATCGGCGTCAGCCACACGTCGGCATCGAGGCCGACCTGATGACTGGCGTGGCCGGTGAGCATTGGGCCGCCGCGCGGCTGCGACATGTCGCCGACCAGAATGCCCGGCCATCCTGCATTCTTCTGAGCTTTCGCGGCGACCCGCTCCAGCAGCGCGATGAGATCGGGATGTCCCCAATTGCGGTTGCGCGACAGCCGCATCACCTGCCAGGCGGGGCCGTTGATCGGCAGCGGCACAGCACCCGCAATGCATCCGTGCGCATAGAATCCGATCGGGCTTGCGGGCATCGCCGCGGGTCGCGGCTTGCGGCCGAACAGTTCCTTGGCAGGCGTATTCGGATCGTTCGGATGGGCGAGCGGCGGAAGCGGCTTCGGATTGAGACTTCCCTTATCCTGGGCGCGTGCCGCTCCCGTGCCGGTTGCGAGAACCGCCACCGTGGCGGTCGTCGTCAAGGCTATCGCGAGGGCGAAACCGAATCGGATCATGAGAAGCCTTATATCGCAGCGCCGGTCGAACGACGAGATGGCCGGATTTCTTAACCGTCCATTAGCTACGTTGAACACTGATTGAAATTGAGGCGCGATGCTGCCGGGCGGCTCATTTGCGATGCATGGCGCACATCACCGGCGCGTGAACGCCGGTGATGTGTTGGAAAATGAGACAAATGGACTGTTCGCTGCCTTAAAACCGTCTTGAAGTGTCCGGCAATCCGGCGCGAAGGTCTTTGAACGACGTTCGTTTCGAGGCCGTGGCCTTTGCCGGCTTCGCCAAAGGAACCTTTTTTTCAGACACTTGCACCAAAGCTTCTCTCCGCAGAATGCGGGGTGGCGTTGAAATGCCGATGGAACGGCCAAAATCAAAAAGCAGGATCGGAAGGACGAAGCATATCCGGCGGAAGCTGACGGTTCGCCGGCTGAAGGCGGAGCCGAAAGTTTCGGCCCATCGTCATGATTCCGGGATCGGGGAGGTCGTCCGCAAGCGCGCCGAGGCCGAGGCGGCCATTGCCGGCGCTCAGAAGTCGGATGCGCGTCTGCGCGAAGCCATCGACATTCTTCCGCAAGGTATCGTGTTTCTCGACGCCGATGGCCGCTACATTCTCTGGAACAAGAAATACGCCGAAATTTACGCCAAGAGTGCGGATCTGTTCGCGCAGGGCGCGCGGCTGCGCGACACGCTGAAGATCGGCGTCGCTCGCGGCGACTATCCGGAAGCGATCGGGCGCGAAGACGAATGGATCAACGAGCGTCTCGAGAAGATGTATCATCCGGAATCTGCCCATGAGCAGGTGCTGGCAGATGGCCGCTGCATCCTGATCGACGAGCGGCAGACCAGCGATGGCGGCGTGATCGGTCTGCGCGTCGATATCACCGAACTGAAGCAGCGCGAGGCGTCGTTCCGGTTGCTGTTCGACGGTAATCCGGTGCCGATGATCGTCTGCGCGCAGGATGACGAACGTATTCTCAGCGTGAACGACGCCGCAGTCGCCCACTATGGCTATGCGCGGAACGACTTCGAGAAGTTGAAAATCTCCGACGTGCAGGCATTCGATCAAGCGGCGCCGTGGAGCGGCGACCAGAGCACCGAAGAACGCGCCGCGCGAACATGGAAGCATGTCAAGGCGGACGGCTCGCTGATCGATGTGGCGATCTATTCGCGTCACCTGACATTCGAAGGCCGCTCGGCGATCCTGCTGGCCTTGATGGACATCACGGAGCGCAAGCGCGCCGAGGCCCGCCTTGCCTTTATGGCGCAGCATGACGGCCTGACCGGGTTGCCCAACCGCATCCTGCTGCGCCAGCGGCTCGATGAACTGCTGGCGCACACCCGTCGCAGCGGCGACAAGGTTGCGATCCTGTTTCTCGACCTCGACAACTTTAAGGCCATCAACGACACGCTGGGTCATGCCATCGGCGACAAGCTGCTCAAGGGCGTGACCAAGCGCCTGCGGTCGTCCCTGCGGGAAGAAGACGCCATCGCGCGTCTCGGCTCCGATGAATTTGCCGTGGTGCAATCCGGCGTCACGCGGCCGGAAGAGGTCGCCATGCTGGCGCGCCGCCTGATCGCTGCGATCAGCGAGCCGTATCTGTTCGACGGACACAGCATTATCAGCGGCGCCAGCATCGGCATCGCGATTGCGCCCGGCGACGGCGACGACGCCGAGAAGCTGCTCAAGAATGCCGACATGGCGCTGTCGCGCGCCAAGAGCGAAGGGCTCGGGACGTTCAGCTTCTTTGAATCGGAAATGGACGCGCGCGCGCAAAGCCGCCGCCGCATCGAGATCGATCTGCGCGACGCCATCGAGAACAACGTGCTGCAGCCCTATTACCAGCCGCTGGTCGATCTCAAGAGTGGCCGCATCACCGGCTTCGAGGCGCTGGTGCGCTGGCCTCACGAGCATGGCATGATCTCGCCCGGCGAGTTCATTCCCGTCGCGGAAGAAACCGGCCTTATCAATGCGGTCGGCGGACTGATGCTGCGGCGGGCCTGTCTGGATGCCGCGCAATGGCCTGATGACGTGCGGGTCGCGGTCAACCTGTCGCCGCTGCAGTTTCGTGTCGGCAACCTTTTGTCCGTGGTGATGGATGCACTGAAGGCCTCCGGCCTGTCGCCCAAGCGGCTTGAGCTGGAAATCACCGAGACTTTGCTGCTCGAAAAGAGCGATCAGGTGCTGGCGACGCTTCATGCGTTGCGCGCGCTCGGCGTGCGCATCTCGATGGACGATTTCGGCACCGGCTATTCGTCGCTGAGCTATCTGCGCAGCTTCCCGTTCGACAAGATCAAGATCGACCAGTCGTTCGTGCGGGATCTCGGCGCCAATCATGACGGTCAGGCGATTGTTCGCTCGATCATCAGTCTCGGCCGCGGCCTTGGCGTCACCATCACGGCGGAAGGCGTCGAGACGGAAGCGGAGCTGAGCTGTCTGCGCGCGGAAGGCTGTCACGAAGGACAGGGCTTCCTGTTCAGCCGCGCGCGGCCCAATGGGGAAGTGACCCAACTCCTGCTGGCGCAGCGTAACGCGCAGGATGCGCCGCAGGTTCTCGTGGCCTGACGCTCTGAGGCGCAGCCTTAAACAAAAAGCCCCGGCTTTCACCGGGGCTTTCGTTCGGGACGATGCGTATCGCCCGATTACTTCTTCGATTTCTTCTTCTTTGCCTTCTTGGCTTTCGGAGCCTTGGCAGGCTTCACAGCCTTCGAGATGTCGTCGACCTCGGCCTTGCCGACATGCTTCACGATGGACTTGATGGTGCTCTTGGCAGACGCCTTGCTGGAATAGCCTTCCGAAGCAAACATCTTTTCGCCGTTCGGCGCGCGGAAGCGAAAGCGGAATTCGCCCGACTTGTCCTTGTAGATTTCAAATTTGTAGGATGCTGCCATCACTCTCTCCGATGGTTGAAAACAAATCGATCACGCGTCACCGTCGATGCACGGGCGCAAAGAGTCAAGCGTCGCTGATGCTTTTCCCTCAATGACGCATCGAACAGATTCGACTTGAACGCGCGATGAACAACTGGGCGAAGTATCGGTGCGCTGTCACAATCAGCGCTGAGGGACTGTTTTGTCAGGGGTTGCAATGACCTGTGATAGACATCCGCTGTCGTTGCGAGACGGACGCGAATTGCCTTTACGCAATTTTCAGGCGAGAGCGGTTATCGACAGATGGACATCATGAAGGGATCAGCCGAATGACGCGCGCGTTTCGGATCATTGCTGCAGCGGCATGCATCGCTCTTTTTCAAACGGTGCTGACTGCGGCTGATGCGGCTTCCGTCGCGGCTGGTCCTGCAGGGGATGCGTTCTACACGCCGCCGGCGCCGCTGCCGAAAGGACCGCGCGGCTCGGTGATCTGGACGCGTCCGCTGGATGGTACGATGGCGCTTCCGAGCGCCAGGACCAACACGCTGGTTCTCTATCGCTCGGTCGGCGGGAAGGGTGAAAGCGTTGCGGTGTCCGGCACGGTTTCGATTCCGCAGGGCGATCCGCCGCGCGGTGGCTGGCCGGTGATCACATGGACGCATGGGACGACAGGTCTTGCGCCGGTCTGCGCGCCGTCGCGCGACACCGATACCGGCCCGGAGCACGCGTATATCGCTGTGATCCGCACGCTGCTCGATAGCTTTGTGAAGAGGGGCTACGCTATCGTCGCCAGCGACTATGCGGGCCTCGGTACGCCGGGGGACCATCCGTTCCTGCAGGGCGTGCCGACCGGACGCAATGCCCTGGATATGCTGCGTGCTGCGCGTGTGATCGCACCGGCCATCGGCAAGCGCTATGCCGTCATGGGCCATTCGCAGGGCGGGCAGGTCGATCTGTTCGCGGCGGCGCAGGGCCCGCGCTATGCATCGGAATTCAGGCTGGTCGGCAATGTCGCCTTCGCGCCAGGTTCGCATATCGCGGGGCGGCTCAACACGGTAATGGCGTCGCCGAAGACCGAACTGGCGTTGCCCTACGTTCTTTATACGCTGGGCTCCTACGCCAAGACCAACAGCTCCATCGACCTCACGCGTATCCTGACGCCGCAGGCGCTGTCGCACATGCCGGACCTGTTTGAAGGCTGCATGACTCGTGCGCTGTCGCAGGGCTACTGGTCCACGGCCATCGCGAAGGATCAATTCGTCGCCAAGCCGGACGTGCGCGCTTTTTTGAAGATGGCGAGCCGGAACGAGCCGGGCACGCTGCGCATTTTTGCGCCGACGCTAATCATGCAAGGCACGGGCGACGTCACCGTGCTGCCGGGCGATACCGACGATGTTGCGAAGCAGCTCTGTTTCCGCGGCAACCGTCTCGATTACAGGCCGGTTGCGGACGCCGATCATGACGGCTCGATGGAGAAGGGCGGTGCCGCCGCGCTCGCCTGGATTGATGCACGGTTCAAGGGAGAATGGGCGGCGAACAACTGCCGGTCGCTTCCGAAGGCTGGGAAGTAAGCGGCTTAGCTGTCCACCTTGAGCGCGGCGATGAAGGCTTCCTGCGGGATGTCGACCTTGCCGAACTGCCGCATCTTCTTCTTGCCTTCCTTCTGCTTCTCCAGAAGCTTGCGCTTGCGGCTGATGTCGCCGCCGTAGCACTTCGCGGTGACGTCCTTGCGCAGCGCGCGCACGGTTTCGCGCGCGATCACCTTGCCGCCGATCGCCGCCTGAATCGGGATCTGGAACATGTGTGGCGGGATCAGTTCCTTCATCTTCTCGACCATGGCGCGGCCGCGGCCTTCGGCGCGGGTGCGATGCACGAGCATGGAAAGCGCATCCACCGGCTCGTTATTGACCAGGATCTGCATCTTCACGAGATCGGCCGGCTTGTAGTCGGTGAGGTGATAGTCGAACGAGGCATAGCCCTTCGACACGGACTTCAGCCGGTCGTAGAAATCGAACACCACTTCGTTGAGCGGCAGTTCGTACTTTGCCATGGCGCGGGCGCCGACATAGGTCAGTTCCTTCTGCACGCCGCGGCGCTCCTGACAGAGCTTGAGCACGGAGCCGAGATAGTCGTCCGGCGTCATGATCGTGGCTTCGATCCACGGCTCCTCGATTTCGGCGATCTTCACCACGTCCGGCATATCGACCGGGTTGTGAATCTCCATCTCGGTGCCGTCGGTGAGATGCATCTTGTAGATGACCGACGGCGCGGTCGCGATCAGGTTGAGGTTGAATTCGCGGCTGAGCCGCTCCTGAATGATTTCGAGATGCAGCAGGCCGAGGAAACCGCAACGGAAACCGAAGCCGAGCGCGGCGGACGTTTCCATCTCGAAGGAGAAACTTGCGTCATTGAGCCGCAGCTTGCCCATCGCGGCGCGCAGCGTCTCGAAGTCGTCGGCATCGACGGGGAACAGGCCGCAGAAGACCACCGGAATGGCGGGCTTGAAGCCCGGCAGCATCTCGGTGACCGGATTGCGGTCGTCGGTGATGGTGTCGCCGACGCGGGTGTCGGCCACTTCCTTGATCGCGGCGGTGATGAAGCCGATTTCGCCGGTGCCAAGTTCATCGACATTGACCATTTTCGGCGTGATGTAGCCAACGCGCTCGACCTCGTAAGCCGCGCCGGTGCCCATCATGCGGATGCGCTGGCCCTTCTTCAGCGTGCCGTCGACCACGCGCACCAGCACCACGACGCCGAGATAGACGTCGTACCAGCTATCGACCAGCAGCGCCTTCAGCGTCGTGTCGCGGTCGCCCTTCGGCGGCGGCAGGCGATGCACGATGGCTTCCAGCACGTCCCCGATGCCGAGGCCGGTCTTGGCCGAGATCATCACTGCGTCGGACGCGTCGATGCCGATCACGTCCTCGATCTGCTGCCTGATCTTGTCGGGCTCGGCGGCAGGCAGGTCGATCTTGTTGAGGACCGGAACGATTTCGAGATTGGCGTCGAGCGCATGATAGACGTTGGCCAGCGTCTGCGCTTCCACGCCCTGCGAGGCGTCAACCACCAGCAGCGCGCCTTCGCAGGCCGCGAGCGAGCGCGACACTTCATAGGCGAAGTCGACATGGCCGGGCGTGTCGATCAGGTTCAGGATGTAGGTGTTGCCGTCCTTGGCCTTGTAGGTGAGGCGCACGGTCTGCGCCTTGATGGTGATTCCCCGCTCGCGCTCGATGTCCATCGAATCGAGCACCTGCTCCTTGCCCGCCATCTCGCGCGCATCCAGAGCGCCTGTCATCTGGATCAGGCGGTCGGCAAGGGTCGATTTTCCATGGTCGATATGGGCGACGATGGAAAAGTTGCGGATGTTCGAAATGGGGGTGGTAGCCATGGGCGCGGGATAGCATCCGCGCTGCAAAGCGGCAACAAAATTGGGCACTTCCGGGCCCGACTTCCGCAGAAATCGCAATGATTTGCTGTTGCCGCCAAGGGCGTGGCGCTGATAGCAACCTTGGGCAATGCCATCCGATATGAGGCACTGACATGTCCGACGCTTCATCGACCGAAACTGCGCGCAGGACCGGAAAAAACCCCGGACCGCGGACCGGATTGCGGTCCCGCCAGATCGCGCGGCTGCGTCATGTGCCGGTGACCCGCCGGGTGGCGGCATGGATCGCGGCCGTCGCTCACGATCCGGGCACGAGCTTCAGGTTCGTCGTCGCATTCGCCGTCGCTCACACGCTGCTCTGGACCATCATCATCACCGCTCTCAAGAGCGCGCAGGACATCCACATGGATGTCTCGGAAGCCTATGCCTGGGGGCAGAAATTTCTGCTCGGCTACGGCAAGCATCCGCCTCTGGCGGGCTGGGTTGCGGGCGTCTGGTTCCGGGTGTTTCCCGTCACCGACTGGGCCACTTATGCGCTGGCGATGATGGTCACGGGCCTCGGCCTTGTGATCTGCTGGCTGATCGCGGTGCGTGTGGTGGATCACCGCCGCGCGATGTTCACCGTAGCGATGCTGGCGATCTATCCGATCTTCAATTTCAAGGGCTACAAGTACAACCCCGACACCCTTCAGCTCGTCACGCTTCCGCTGTTCGTGCTGGCCTATCTCAATGCCTTCGAGAAGCGCACCGCGCGTTCCGGTCTCTGGCTCGGCCTTGCGACCGCGCTGGCATTGATGACGAAATACTGGGTGCTGACCATGATCGGCGCGGCGGGTCTTGCCGCGTTGCTGCATCCGGACCGGATGCGGTTCTGGCGTTCGCCTGCGCCATGGGTGGCCTTTGCTGCCTTCTTTGTTGCCATGCTGCCCCATCTGTGGTGGCTCAAGCAGTCGGACTTCATGCCGCTGGTCTATGCGGATGATGTCTACAGTGGGCGGACATTCGGCGTCGCGCTTCAACTGTCATTGCTCTATCTCGCGCACAATATCGGGCTTCTGCTGGTGCCGGTCGGGCTGGCCGCCGTCGCGCTGGCTTGGAAACTGCAGTGGTGGAAATCCATTCGCTCCAGGGGCGTTGTGCGCGAGTTCGTCGCGTCGGCGAAGCGGCCATGGATGCGCGGGCCCAATCCGGGCGTCTATCTGTCGCAGGCGAAGCACATCTGGATCATCCAGATCATTGTGGGTCTGGTGCCGGCGGTGGCCGCCGTGGTGCTGGGCATCTATATCAAGACCGACTGGGGCATTTCGCTGTTCTTCCTGGTGCCGCTGGCGCTGCTGGCGATCCCCACGCTGCGCGTCACGCAGATGGCGCTCATCCGGATCATGCTGATCTGGCTGATCTTCACGCTCGTGATGCTGGTCATTTCGCCGATCATCGCGGCGCAGACGATCCGGCGCGACGGTTACAAGGGACTGCCGTTCCTGCCGAGATCGGAATTCGCCCTGCAACTCACCGAGGCGTAGCGCGCGCGCTTCAATACCCGTTGGGCTGTCGTCGCGGCCACGACAGGAAATTCCGCCCCGATGGCATTTTACAGCCCCGATCATCCCGTGCCGCTTGTGCCCGGCGAGATCTGGGATTCGGGTCTGACGAATTTCGAGGAGGCATTGCGGCTCGGTTTCATCGGGATATGCGATACGGCGGATCCTCAATTCACGCCGTGTGAGAAGTGGATGACCGAGAAGGTGCCAAATGCCGAGCGGATTGATCTTGCCGCGCGGCGCTATTTCCACGGCAAGGCCGGGCCCGCGGTGAAATGGAAAATCTGGATTGTCGGACCGGCGAAGACGGGCGACGACAAGTGAGCCTGACAGATGTCGTCCCGGCGAGCGGATGTTTGATGCTGTTGCAAGCCGAGCGGTCGGCTAGCCCGCGTCTTCTTCGCCGAACTTGTTCGCCAGCAGTTCGGTAATGGCATCCATCGCGGCCTGGGCTTCGCGTCCGCTGGCGGACACCGTGATGGACGTTCCGATTCCGGCCGCCAGCATCATCAGGCCCATGATCGAGGTGCCGCCGACTGTTTCGCCGTTGCGTGTCACCGTCAGTTCGGCGTCGAACTTTTCCGCCGTCTGCACGAACTTCGCGGACGCGCGCGCGTGAAGGCCGCGTTTGTTGATAATGGGAAGGTCACGGACGATGACGCCGGGCTGCGCGTTCTGGTCGTCCGTCATCGCGCTCATTTTCCGGCGAGCACCCGGCTGGCGATGGTGACGTACTTGCGGCCGGCTTCCTGCGCCGCCGCGATCGCATCCGGCAGCGGCTTGTCGTCGCGCACCTTGGCGAGCTTGACCAGCATCGGCAGGTTGATGCCGGCGAGAACCTCGACCTTGGGTCGGCTCATGCAGGAGATCGCGAGGTTGGACGGCGTGCCGCCGAACATGTCGGTGAGGATCGCGACGCCATCGCCGCTGTCCACGCGCTTGACCGCCTCGATGATATCGCTCCGACACAGATCGGCGTCGTCTTCCGCGCCGATCGTGATCGCTTCGATTTGCTTTTGCGGACCCATGACGTGTTCAAGAGCAGCCCTGAACTCGTCGGCAAGACGTCCGTGGGTCACCAGTACCAGACCAATCATTCAAAACTCCTCGCGGGTGCTTTGTGATGCACCGCACGAAAGGGCCACATGTTGACCATCCAGCGCCCCGACGCAAGGGGGGATGTTGCCGCGCACCTCCTTTAAAAAAGGTGTTCGCGCGGGTCGCTGTCAGTGGCGAGGGTCCGGCTTATATGGCGATACGGCCACGTTCAGCAATCATCCGAAGGTCATAAGTTCGGTTTTGAAACCTTAAGTTGTCGTAAGGAAAGCCAGGACCAGCGGCAGGGCGTTAAAGTCGGCACCGACGGGAATCCGCGGCAATTCCAGCCCTTCGAGCGTGGTTTTGAGCGATTCCGGCGGCGGCAGCCGCGCGGCGTCCGCAGCGTTCAGGTCGACCACGAGCCCGATGGGACCATCTGCCGCGTAATTCACCGACCGGATTCCCAGTCCCCGAATCTCGATCTTGCCTGCGAGTTCCGCGACGCCCCGCACGGTCAGCGTGCCGCCGTTAACCGTCAGGCGAACGCGATCGTCGCCGATCAGGGTTGTGGGCGGGAGATACCCGGCGCGGCCGGCCAGAACGAGATCGAACGCCAGCCGCGATTTGCCGGACCCGGAGGGGCCGCGAATCAGCACGGCGCGATTGCCGGCCAGCACCGCGGAGGCATGGATGCTCGCAGAGCCGGCGGATGTCATATGGCGGGCAGCCGGAGCGTGAAGCGCGCACCGGCGATGCGGGCGTCGCCCTCGGCGTCGACTGGGCCGGGACGGTTCTCGGCCCAGATGCGTCCGCCATGGGCCTCGATGATCTGCTTGGAGATCGACAGGCCTAGTCCGGAATTCTGTCCGAAGCCCTGCGCGGGGCGGTCGGTGTAGAAGCGCTCGAAGATTTTCTCCAGCGCGCCGGGACGGATGCCGGCGCCGTCGTCGTCGACAACGATCTCGATTTCCGAGCGGACGCGGCGGCAGGTGATACGCACCTTGCTGCCCGGCGTGGAGAACGATTGCGCGTTGCTCAGGAGATTCGAAATCACCTGTCCCAGCCGCGAGTCATGGCCCGGCACGGAGTAAGTGTCGTTGGGGCGTCCCTCGAAACGGCATTCGACGGTCACCTCGGTGCCGTGCTGCGTTTCGTTGGCGACGGTGGTCAGCGTGGTGAGCAGGCGGCGGATATCCACCGGCTCCACGTCCTGCCGCTGCAACTCCGCGTCGAGACGGCTGGCGTCGGAAATGTCGGAGATCAGCCGGTCGAGCCTGCGCACGTCGTGTTCGATAACGGCGAGCAGCCGCGCGCGGCTTTCGTCGGATCGCGCCAGCGGCAACGTTTCGACCGCCGAGCGCATCGAGGTCAGCGGGTTTTTCAGTTCGTGTGCGACATCGGCGGCGAACCGCTCGATGCCTTCGATGCGGTTGTAGAGCGCATCGGTCATGGTGCGCAGCGCGCCCGACAGATGGCCGATCTCGTCGCCGCGCGCGGAGAAGTCCGGAATTTCGACGCGGGTCTGAATGCGGCGGCGGACGCGGTCGGCGCTATCGGCGAGGCGGCGCATCGGTCCCGCGATGGTGCTGGCAAGCAGCAGCGACAGCACGATCATGACGGCGGCGGCGATGCCAAACACCTTGAGGATCGCAAGCCGCTCCGCGGTCACGAGCTGGTCTATGTCGTCGCCCTGCGTGGACAGCATCAGCGCGCCGTGCACGGCGCGGAAGCGCTGCACCGGCACCGACACCGAGACGATCACTTCGCCGCGGTCGTTGATCCGCACCATGCTGCCCTTGCGGCCGTCGAGCGCCTGCTGCACTTCCTGATAGCCGTTGCCGTTTTCCGGACCGAGTTCGCGATACAGCGGCAGGTCGCCGCGATTGAGCCAGGTGCGGATCGCGATCATGGTCTTCTCGGCGAAGCCCGGCTTTTCCGCCGAAGGCGGCGCGAGTTCGAAGCGCAGCACGTCGCCGCGTCCGTAAAGATTGCGGCTGTCCAGCACCAGCACGCCGTCGCGGTCGTAGATGCGCGCGCGCGTCTTGGTCGGCGAGATCAGCCGCCGCAGCACCGGAGCGACGCGTTCCGGATTGATCGGGAATTCGATGCTGGTGAGGGCTTCATCATTGGGGCCGTAAGTCTCGCCGGGCTTGAGGTCCAGCAGCCGGTCGGGATCGACGGTGATGGCGTTGGTTTCGACGGTGGCCGAGGCTGCGATGGCGCCCGAGATGATCTCGGCCTGCACCAGAAGACTCTGCGCGCGTGCATCGATCAGTCCGGCGCGGAACTGCGAGAGATACAGAATCCCCGCGAGCATCGCGATCAGGCCGATCAGGTTCAGCGAGACGATGCGGCGGGTGAGGCTGGAGAACGTGAGCGCGACAAAATAACGCCCTGCGCGCTTGATCAGGCTGAGCGGATGGCGCGAGCTTCTGCTCTTTTCCTCGACCGGCGCGGACGACTCGTCGGACACCGGTGCGAGCGGTGGCGCGCCGAGTTCAGTGTCGTCGTCGTGATCATGCTGCGGTCGATCAAGCAATGGTGGAACCGTATTTTGCTTCGGACAGACGCCTTATAGCACTTTCGGCAGAACTCAGTGCTGATCCATCCGATGTCATCACCGGGCTTGTCCCGGTGATCCCGATTGACGGAGCACAGTGCTCAGAACGTCGAGATGGCCCGAACAAGTCCGGCCATGACACTCTTTGACGATCAGGTTTCCTTGAACCGGTAACCCACGCCGTACAGGGTTTCGATCATCTCGAAATCGTCGTCAGCGGCCTTGAACTTCTTGCGCAGGCGCTTGATGTGGCTGTCGATGGTGCGGTCATCGACGTAGACCTGATCGTCATAGGCCGCGTCCATCAGCGCGTTGCGGCTTTTCACCACGCCGGGGCGGGTGGCCAGCGCCTGCAGGATCAGGAACTCGGTGACGGTGAGCGTCACCGGCTCGTTCTTCCAGGTGCAGGTGTGACGCTCCGGGTCCATGCGCAGCATGCCGCGCTCCAGCGCCTTGGCGTCCATTTCCTTCTGCGCGACCGTCGGATCCTTCGGCACGGCGCGGCGGAGCACGGCCTTGACGCGCTCCACCAGCAGGCGCTGGGAGAATGGTTTGCGGATGAAATCGTCGGCGCCCATCTTGAGGCCGAACAGTTCGTCGATCTCCTCGTCCTTCGAGGTCAGGAAGATCACCGGCAGATCGGACTTCTGGCGCAGACGGCGCAAGGTCTCCATGCCGTCCATGCGCGGCATCTTGATGTCGAGGATGGCAAGGTCCGGCGGCGAGGTCTTGAAACCGTCGAGCGCCGACGCGCCATCCGTATAGGTCATGATGCGGTAGCCCTCGGCTTCCAGCGCGATCGAGACCGATGTGAGAATGTTGCGGTCGTCATCGACCAAGGCGATTGTGGGCATGAACCTGCTTTCCAGATCGATAGTTTAGGACGTGACCGTTAAGGACGTGGCGACTGTTGACTGATCGGCCGAACCGGATGCCGCGAAATTCAGGGCGTTCGTTTGCGTTCAACGAGCAATGCAAGCTGGGCTGAAATGTGACCGAGTTCCCGGACCGGGCAATTTCCCGGCCATGGCCGCTATATAGGCCTGTAATTCCTTGAGATAACCCCTTTCTGCCGGAAAAAAGCCGCGTTAACCAATCGAGTTCCCGACGTTTTCCGAAATCCAAGCCCGATCCTCAAGGCCCGACCATGGACCCCGCCGTTCCCGTCAAGCCCGCCCGTCTTACACGCTCCCTCTTGGCGCGAAGCCGACAGGGCGCTCTCGCCACGCTGATGCCGGGCTCCGGCGATCCTTACTGCTCGCTGGTCGCCGTCGCCTCGCTGCCGGACGGATCGCCAATTCTGTTGATCTCGCGGCTTGCTGTTCACACCAAGAATATTCTGAACGACGCGCGCGTGTCGCTGATGCTCGACGAGCGTGCGCCTGGCGATCCGCTCGAAGGCGCGCGGATCATGCTGGCGGGCAGCGCGGAAGAAGCGCAAGGCGAGGGTGCTGCGTTGCTGAAGCGGCGCTATCTCGCGGCGCATCCGTCTGCGGAAGATTTTGTCGGCTTCAAGGATTTCTCGTTCTTCCGCATCAGGCCGAGCGGCGTGCATCTGGTCGCAGGGTTCGGCCGTATCGTCGATCTTGCGCCGCAGGATTTTCTCACCGATCTGACAGGCGCGGAATCGCTGATCGAAGCCGAGGCCGACATCGTCGCGCACATGAATGCCGATCATGCGGACACGATGAATCTCTATGCGGCAAAATTGCTCAGGGTTGCGGACGGCACATGGCGCTGCACCGGCTGCGATCCTGACGGACTGGATATGCAGGATGGATCGCGCACGCTGCGGCTGGAATTTCCACAGCGGGTCACATCGCCTACCGCACTGCGGCAAATGCTGAAAACGCTGGCGGATCAGGCCCGCACTGCACAAATCTGATCAAGGATCAGACGCCGGTGATGTGTCAAACATAAGGGAATGGGGCGCGCTGGAACGATTCCGGCGCCACATCAACCAAAATACCCGGACCCGCTTGGCAACCCGTGCGTTGGCCACTAATAAGTCGCCGGATTGAGGCCCGGGGTTTATGATGCCCGGCATCCGCGGCGGGGCGTTTGGCGGCATCTGCGCGAAACGAACGCGGTCTTTAGTAGGAGATTCTAAAAGTGCAAGAAACGGGTGTGCGCAACAGCGCGTTCGGCGCCGATAAATTCGGTTTGAAAAATCTCAAACAGGTGAACTGGAATCTCGGCACTGCGCCGCTTTACGAGCATTCGCTGCGCAACAACGAAGCCGAGCTGTCCGCTGGCGGTGCGCTTGTGGCGGAGACCGGCGTGTTTACCGGCCGCTCGCCGAAGGACAAGTTCACGGTGCGCGATGCACTCACCGACAAGACGATGTGGTGGGGCGGCAACCAGTCGATCACCCCCGAACAGTTCGAGGCGTTGTACCAGGATTTCCTCAAGCACTGCGAAGGCATGACTCTCTTCGCGCAGGATCTCTACGGTGGCGCCGATCCGAAATTCCAGATCAAGACGCGCGTGTTCACCGAAATGGCGTGGCACTCGCTGTTCATCCGCACGCTGCTGCGCCGCCCTGAAACGGCCGAGCTTGCCAGCTTCGTGCCCGAACTGACCATCATCGACCTGCCGAGCTTCCGCGCCGATCCGAAGCGTCACGGCTGCAAGTCCGAGAACGTTGTCGCCATCGACTTCACCCGCAAGATCGTCCTGATCGCGGGCAGCCAGTATGCCGGCGAAATGAAGAAGTCGGTGTTCACCACGCTGAACTACTTCCTGCCTGCGCAGGGCGTGATGCCGATGCACTGCTCGGCCAATGTCGGCCCGAACGGCGACAGCGCGGTTTTCTTCGGCCTCTCCGGCACCGGCAAGACCACGCTCTCCGCCGATCCGAACCGCACGCTGATCGGCGACGACGAGACCGGCTGGGGTCCGGATGGCATCTTCAATTTCGAAGGCGGCTGCTACGCCAAGACCATCAAGCTGTCGCGCGAAGCCGAGCCTGCGATTTACGACGCCAGCATCTGCTTCGGCGCGGTGCTTGAAAACGTCGTGCTCGATCCGATCACCCGCGAGCCTGATTTCGACGACGGCTCCAAGACCGAGAACACGCGTTCCGCCTATCCGCTTGAGGCGATTCCGAACGCCTCGCGCACCGGCCGTGCCGGTCATCCAAAGAATCTGGTGATGCTCGCTGCCGACGCGTTCGGCGTGATGCCGCCGATCGCCAAGCTGACCCCGGCGCAGGCGATGTATCACTTCCTCTCGGGCTACACCGCGAAGGTCGCGGGCACCGAGCGTGGTCTCGGCAATGAGCCGGTGCCGGAATTTTCCGCCTGCTTCGGCTCGCCGTTCCTGCCGCGCGATCCCGCCGAATACGGCAAGCTGCTGAAGGAACTGATCGCCAAGCACAATGTCGATTGCTGGGTGGTCAACACCGGCTGGACCGGCGGCAAGTACGGCGTCGGCTCGCGCATGCCGATCAAGGTGACCCGCGCGCTGCTGACCGCCGCGCTGAACGGCTCGCTGCGCAACGCTCAGTTCCGCACCGACAAGTATTTCGGATTCGCGGTGCCGACGGCGCTGGACGGCGTGCCGAGCGACATCCTCGATCCGGTCAACACCTGGAAGGACAAGGCCGAGTTCGACAAGACTGCGCGCGCGCTGGTCGGCATGTTCCAGAAGAACTTCGAGCAGTTCGAGAAGCAGGTCGATGCGGACGTTCGCGCCGCGGCGCCCGAGGTCAAGCTCGCGGCCGAATAACTGTTCGGCGAACATTGAAATGAAAAGGGCGGCTCAGCGAGCCGCCCTTTTTTATGTCGGAAGAAATGCCGGCTCAGCGCGCCGCGCCGGTGGTCGCGCCGACGGGGCTGTTGGTGGCGACGTTCAGCACCGAACCGTTCTGAAGGTCGATGCGGTAGATTTCGCGCAGCACGTTTCCGGCAAAGCCGAGTTCGACGATGGACACGGTCTTGAACGAGACCTGGATGCCGTTCGGCAGGATCTGGTTGAACTCGCCGGCTGTCTGGTCCATGCCCTTCTGGACTTCGGGCGTGAACTTCACCTTGCTGTAGACCAGCGTGTTGTGCGGATTGTGCGAGCGCAGCTCCTTGCCGTCCTTCACCACGTTGACGCCGCTGACGCCGACCGTCTTCACCAGGTCCTTGGCGGCATCGCTCATCGCAGCGTAGACCGGGCCCGTGCAACGCGGCAGCGGACCGTCGCGCAGCGGTGCGAGCGCCGCGGTGGCGGTGGTGTTGAACGCCATCATGCTTTCGAACCCGGCGCCTTCCTTGACGATGCCGAGATCGAGCCACCACGGCTGGCCCGCGCCCTTGGCGGCTTCGGTGGTGTAGAAATTCTTCAGCGTGACGTTGAGGACGCCCGGCAGCTTGGGCAGCGCCTTCAGCATCTTCTCCGGTGTCGTCGCGTCGGCGTTGTGGATATGCACGACGGTGACATGCGGAATGTTGTGCCGCGCGGCTTCGTCCTCGAGCTTCGCGTTGAGCAGCTTCTCGCGGAGCATGCCCTTGGTGGTCAGGTCCAGCGTGTCGTTGACCTCTTTCGGCAGCGTATAGACCAGACCGAAGGTCCGCACATGCGGGCGGAAATCCGGCGAGGACAGCGAGCTGTTGTCGATGTCGGCATGGGCCGTGAACGCAACCATGGACGCTGCTGCGGCGACCGCGACGGTCGCAAGACGATGGGACAGTTTCTGGATCATGATGATCTCCGCTCGTGTGTGTTGAGACATGCGCGCGAGACGGAAAACGCGGTAGGACCGCGGACACATGCCGGATCGCGAGCAGGCGGCGGACCATGGCTTGCGAATATGACAGTGCGTTTGTGGCGCGGCTGCCGTGTGCTGCGGCAATTCGCCCCGCTGAACAAGCGGCGGAGGTCAGGCCTTGAAGTAAACCACCTGCGAGGTGGTCGCGAGCAGGCGGCCTCCGGGCGACCACAACTGGCCGGTCTGATCGCTGAAGCTTTTGTGGAAGATGTTCGCGTCGGCCGCGCCCAGCACCATGGTTGTGTTTTCCGCAGCGAGGTCGGCGCTGTCGGCGTGAAACACCGTGGTCATCGAGACGGTACCGATCGGAACGATCGCGCCGAGCACATGAAAGATTCGGGCGAAGAACGTATCGGACATCGACAGCAGCGAAAGAAAATCGATCCGCCGCGGCCGGGTATCGCTAAGCCACATCCGCGAATAGGCGCTGGCCGGATGATCATTCGAGGCCTTTCCATATTGCGGCGCGCCTTCCACGAAACGAAATTGATATTGCTGCGCCCATGGCGCGATCACGCTGGTTGGCAGCGGTTTAATCTGATCGAAGGGCGGAGCCTCGGGCATGGCTGCAGTCTGATGCGACCATGACGGACGGCGCACGGCGAACACCGCCGTCATGAAGGCGGCGACACCGCCGTCCTGCACCAGTTCAACCATCCAGTGTTGCGTGGAGCGTGTCGCCTTGAGCAGGCGCGCATCCAGTTCAAACGGTGCGCTTCCGACCGGTGCGCAGAAATTGACAGTAACCGACAGCGGATCGCCGGCGCGTTCCGGATGCTCGATGATCGCGCGGAGCAATGTCGCGGCGGTCGCGCCGCCGAACGGGCCGACAAAGGCGAAATAATCCGCGCTGGCCACGCCCTGCAGTTTGCCCTCCACGCGGCTGATCCGCGTGGCGCGGTCGAACGGGTGGACGGCATCGCCAAGATCGGTCGAGGGCGTTTTCTCAAGCATTGGTGGCTCCTGTTGCGTCGCGGAATTTGCGCAGGATCGCGGATGAATTCAATGACGTGCGGGGTCATGGCGGACATGCGGCGTGCCTGTTGCGGCAGCCGCAAGCGCAGCAAGGGCCGAACCGGTGGATGCCTGTGCGCCCAATCCGTTCGGGCTCTGAGCGAGATCAGGTAAGGGGGTAGGCAACGCTGCTGTCAGTCACTACTTTGAACGGCTGTCCCAATGCGCTCTAGCGAGATTGAAGGGTCGATGGCTGTGCTGTCCAACGTGGATATTGTCGAACGGTTGCTGGCTGCGGCGGCGTTCGGAAGTCTGATTGGTTTCGAGCGCGAACGCTTGCTCTGGGCCGCCGGAATCCGCACCCACATGCTGGTCTGTGTCGGCGCATGCCTGTTCATGATTGTGTCCGCGTTCGGATTCTCGCTATCGCTGTCGCAGGAGCACGTTGTCCTCGATCCGTCGCGTGTCGCAGCGCAGGTCGTCTCCGGCATCGGCTTTCTCGGCGCGGGCGCGATCCTTGCGCGCGGCGAGATCGTGCGCGGGCTGACCACGGCGGCCAGCATCTGGACGGTGGCGGCTATCGGCCTCGCCGTCGGCGGCGGGCTTTATTTCGCGGCCGGCGCATCGACTGCGATCATTCTGGTGATCCTTGCAGGCGTGAAGCCGCTCGAAGAAGCGTATCGGGATCGCAATCAGACCTGCCGCCTTCGCATCGAAAGTCAGCGCGGCGCGCTCACTCCCGAACTGCTCAAGCAGACGCTTGCGATCCGCAACGGCCAGATCAAGCGGTTCCTCGCCAAGGCGCGCAATACCGAAGTAGACGACTTGATCGTGATCCTGACCAAAGTGTCCTCGAAGGACATCGCGACTCTTGTGCCCAAAATTCAGGCCATGGACGGCGTGACCGACGTCACCGTCGTTTCCCGTGGCAGCGGCGAGGTCAGGGAAGCCGCCACCTGAACCCGGCCGGTTTCACACCCGCGGCAGATAAATCTTGCACTTAGAACAAATTAAGAACACTTTAGTAAGTCATTGATATATCGTTGTGATTCGTTCCATTCGGAGCGCTATATCTAGGGTCTGTCCAAGCTTCGAGGACTACATGTCCACCATTGCGTTCGACAACACGGCGCTGACGCGCATCGCGGACTTCGCCCGCACGCTGTCCCGCCTCCATGCCGCCGCCCGCACCCGGCCGGTGGACGACGATCAGATCGACCGCGCGTTCAACGCGGTCTGCATGTCGGTGTGGGGCTACACCACGGACGATTTCAGCGATGACCTGTTCTCGCTGAAGGATCACGAATTTCTCGACACGCTGGACGAGGCGCGGGCGCGCATCTTCGCCGCCGAGCACGGCTACGATCTGGTGGACGACACCGGCATTCTCGCCGACTGGTGGGGCTATTGCTGGATGATCCTCGCCGAGCATCGCGGCCTGCTGACGCCGGACATCCGGGCCAAGGCGCGGATGGCGATGGAGGAAAAGTATCTCGCGGCGCCCAACGTGATCGGCGTCATCGTCGGCCGGTGAGAGGCGTTCCGGTTCAAGAATTAAGAGACTGTTTGAAAGTCATCAGACAGCCTCTCGGTGGTTCCCCGGATGCGGCGCAGCGCGAAGCGGTGCGCCGCTGATCCGGGGTCGTTACAGTGCTTGTCGTAACGGTCCCGGTTCTGCGCAGCAGCACTTCGTGCCGCAGCGCGCCCGGGACACCCTGGAATCGAACTTTTCAAACAGTCTCTAAGGCTGCACATGCACCTTGCGGGCATGGGCTTGCGCCGATCCGCTGGCGAGGATGACAGCGAGAGATTGTGCGGGAACGACCGCAGAGAGATCGTGCGATGTATCCCTGTCATGGCCGGACATGTTCCGGCCATCTCGATATTCGAAGCGCGATGCCCAGTTCATCGGGATCACCGGGCCTTCGCCGGGCACGAGGCTTCGGCCCCGCAGGCGGACCAAGCCGATAATGACAAATGCCGCTCCAGCATCCGCGATCGTCGTTGCTTCGTCGCCTGTTGATGTCCTGTCTGGATTGCTTTGCTTCGCTTCGCTCGCGATGACGAAGACCGTCACCAGCAAGCCCCCGCTGCAACATTTCGTGATGGGGATCGCGATCCCCGCGCTGTGTGGTGCGCTTAAATTCGCTGTGTCCTGTTCGCGAGGGGCGCTTCTCGAGGGCGCTTTTGAGGCGGAGCAGGATGCGGCGCCTGCGCGATACGGTTCGCAGCCGTATTCGTCCGGGAGGCCGGGGGTCACCGTCCGGGCCAACTACGTGGCTCTGCCTTCAGTGGCTGG
>JAFKEQ010000005.1 GCA_017308575.1 Afipia sp. | reverse complement strand
GTGACCATCGGACCGCTGATCAACATGGCGGCGGTGGAGAAGGTCGAGGAGCATATCAACGACGCCAAGTCCAAGGGCGCGAAGGTCGCGGTCGGCGGGCACCGCCATGCGCTCGGCCACACATTCTACGAGCCGACGGTGCTGACCGGAACGACGCCGGACATGCTGATCTTCCGCGAGGAAACCTTCGGCCCGGTTGCGCCGGTGTTCCGCTTCACGACGGAAGAGGAGGCCATCACGCTGGCCAACGACACCGAGTTCGGCCTCGCCGCCTATTTCTATGGCCGCGACATCGGCCGGGTCTGGCGCGTTGCCGAGGCGCTTGAATACGGCATGGTCGGCATCAACGAGGGCATCATCTCGACCGAGATTGCGCCCTTCGGCGGCGTGAAGGAAAGCGGCAATGGCCGAGAGGGCTCGAAGTACGGCATCGAGGACTATCTCGAGATCAAGTACCTCTGCATGGGCGGGATCTGAGTCTTCGCGGGCGATGCGTGTCCGTCATTCGCCCGGCCCTGTCGAAGCACGTTCAACCCGCTGACATCGCAAGCGCAGAAGCCCGCCATCGGCGGGCTTTTTTGCATCTGCGTTGTCCTCGTACTGGCGTACCATCGAACGCGCTGTTTCCTCCTGCTGTTGAACTGCATTGTTTGCGATGAAGGTGTGCTGATCATCGTCGCGGCTGCGAGATATTTTCCGAACATGCTGTTCGCGCAACTCAATTCGGTTTGCATGCGATGTAATATCGCCTCGCGCCGTTTGTGTTGCGATGCAAGATGCGACAATGAACCGTTCCATAAATGGAACGCTGTCGGATCATAATAGCGGCTTCTCATTGGGTTGTCAGAGCGGGCAAACAGGCAGACACCAAACGGGGACTGGTGAGCGGTTGAAATTATTTCGATCGCCGCGGAGTTAATCCGAACAACAAACAACGGGAGGGACTGATGACAATGAATAGACGGGACGTGTTGTCTGCGGGTTTGGGAGCTGCCTTTGCATTGCCGGCCGCATCGCGCGGATGGGCGGCAGCCGAGGCGGCCAATGTTCGCTGGGCTTCGCTTACACCGGGCTTTACGGTTCTGGTGACGGAGTTCGTTCGCTATCACAAGCTCGACCAGAAGAATGGTTTCACGTTGGGAACGCCGGTCTCCTATTCTTCGGTCCCGACATATTACAGCGATTTCGATGTTGGAAACTACGATGTCTGCATCGGTAGCTGGGACACCTTTGCTGTCCGCTATCTCGGCGGCGTGCCTTGCAAATATATTTGCACGATCACGACGGGTGACATGATCAATTTCATGTCGTCGAAAAAGGCGGGTATGAAATCCATCGAAGAGGTTGCCGGCAAGGTTGTCGCGGCGCCTCAGTCGACCGGAACCTACCGCATGGCGCGGGCCGTGCTGAAAGAGTTTCACAAGATCGATATCGAAACTGCGGCAAAGGTGCAGAACGTCACCAATCCCGCAGCATCCGTTTCTCTTTTGCGTGCGGGCTCAGTTCAGGCAGCTTTGACGTGGGAGCCGAATGTCAGCGCGGGTCTGGCTGAAGACCTAGACCTGCAGGTTCTCTTCAACGTCGGTGACGCTTACACCAAAGCAACCAGCGGCGTTCTGCCTTACTTCGGAATTGCGGCGCGCCGCGAGCTTCTGGAAAAGGACAAGAAGATCGGATCGCGCATCGACGGCGTGTTCCGCGATTGTATCGCGGGCATCCTTGGTGACGTGCCGGCGGCTGTGAAGATCGTCGGAGAACGCACCGGCTTCAAGCCCTCCGTTCTCACCGAGGCTATCAATTCGAAGCGGCTGAGCTTCAAGTACATGTCGATGAATGATCCGGAAGCTCGCAAGACAACGGAAAAGGCGATCGATTTCTGCGTGCGCAACAAGTTGATCGCTTCGAAGCCGGACGAAGGATTCTTCTACAAGGCTTGACGTTCGTTCCCTGCATCGGCCGGGGCCTGATTGGCCCCGGCCATTTCATCTAGTCAATCGGAGAAGTTCGTGTCGGAAACCGACGCCCGTAAAGTAGCGCCCACGGCGGGGGCCAATCCGGCCTCATCGCAGGCGGAGCCCACGCGACGCGAGGGTGTGCTCCCGGTCATTGTCGTTGTGATCGGGCTGATCATCGCGATCCAGATCGCAAGCTTCTATCTGCCGCCGTTCGTTATGCCGGCACCGCTGACGATTTTGTACGCGACAATCGATATTTTGCGAACGGACTACATGCACATCGGTGTGACAGCGCTCCGACTGCTCGTCGCGATCCTGTTCGCCATGGTGCTCGGTATCTTTCTCGGTATCGTCATGGGCGTCTTTCCCAAGATCAGACCCTACATCCGCTCGCTGGTGATCATCGATACGGGTATCCCTGCGCTGTCCTGGATGCTGTTGGCGATATTCTGGTTTCCTCAGCCGGAAGTCCGCATCTTCTTCATCATGTCGGTCATTCTCATTCCTTTCTATGCGCTCAGCATTTTCGACGGCATCCGCGCGTTGCCGCGCGACTGGGTCGATATGATCGAAAGCTTCCGTCCGCGGCGCTGGCAGGTCCTGCGCTATCTGATCCTGCCGCATATCGTTCCGTACATTCTTTCGACCACGAAATCCGTCATTGGCTACGCGGTTCGTATGGTCATCTTCTCCGAACTGATTGCTTCGACGCTTGGCATCGGATCGAGAATGAGCTTGGCCCAGTCGATGTTTCGGATCGATACGGTGCTGGGGTGGACCGTTATTCTGATCGTATTGAATCTGCTGCTTCAAACCGCGCTGACGGCTCTGGAAAAGCAACTCCTGAAATGGCGTGCGGAGGCCAGCGTACGATGAGTTCGGAAAAAGAAGCAGTCATTTCGCTGAAGAATGTCGACAAGTCCTTCGGGAACATGGTCGTCGCCAAGAATATCAGCATGAGTGTGAAAAGCGGTGAGATCGTCGCGCTGCTCGGCCAGACAGGTGCAGGCAAGAGCACCGTGATGAACATGATCATGGGCACCTTGCGGCCGACCGGCGGTGAAGTGCGCGTGGCAGGGCACGACCCTTACAACGAGTTCGACAAGCTTCGCGGCAAGCTCGCGGTCAGCTTTCAGACCGACCGTCTGTTGCCATGGCGAACGACCGTCGAAAACACCGAACTCGGACTTCTGATTCTTGGCGTGCCGGCCAAGGAGGCGCGCGAGCGCGCGCTTACATGGCTGAAGCGGGTCAAGCTGGATGGCGCGGAGAACAAATATCCGCATGAGCTGTCCGGCGGCATGCGCCAGCGTGTTTCGCTGGCCCGTGCACTCTGCGTCGATCCGGAGCTGATCCTTCTCGATGAGTCCTTCAGTCAGCTTGATCATGTCACGTCCAAGGCGCTTCGCGAGGACTTCGCCAAGGTCGCGCGTCAGTACAACAAGACTTGCCTGTTCGTGACCCACCGGATCGAAGACGCGCTGGAAATGTCGGATCGGGTAATCGTTCTCCGTCCCGGCGCGGGAATTGCGCTTGAGCAATCCATCGATGATGCCATGCGCGCTGACGAAACACGTCTGCGCGAACTTCACCAGACGATCGCCGACCGGATGGGCAGCGGACCGGCTGCGTAACAATTCAAGAAATCCCAGCAGGAGATTGAGAGAAGAAGATGAGCTTTGAAGATATCGTAGTTGAGCGCGTTGAGAACTGGATCGAAATCCAGATCAACCGCCCGGAAAAGCTGAACTCGCTGCGCGAAAAGACCGCCGGCGAAATCCTCGAGGCCATGGCTGATGCCGAACACGACCGCTCGATCGCTGCGGTGATCCTGAAGGGAACCGAGAAGGCATTCTGCACCGGTATCGACACCAGCGAATTCCAGATCGGTGACAATGAGTACTTCGACTTCTATCGGCTTCGTCGCCGGTCGCGGAAGGTGAATTCGCTGTTCAGGGAATTGCCGAACTATACCAAGCCGGTCATTACCGCGATCGAGGGCTTCGCTCTCGGCGGCGGTCTCGAACTCGCCCTGGTTGGCGACATGATCGTCGCAGGCGAGAAGGCAAAGCTGGGCCTCCCCGAGATCAAGCTGGGCCTGATGCCCGGCGGTGGCGGCACACAGACTCTGCCGCGCCTGATCGGCAAGCCTCTGGCCAAGGAACTGATGTGGACCGGCCGCCGCATCAGCGCGACCGAAGCCAAGGAATATCGCCTGGTCAATCACGTCACCGCAGCGGGCGGCGCGCTGGAAAAGGCGCGAGAGATCGCCCGCTCGATCGGCGAGAACGCGCCGCTGTCGGTGATGTTCACCAAGGGCGTGATCGATCGCGGTATCGACATGTCGCTTCCGGACGGTTTCACCGCCGAGGGTGACGTTTCCTTCATGCTCTATTTCACCAAGGATCGGCAGGAAGGCCTGACCGCATTCCGTGAAAAGCGGGCTCCGAAGTTCAAGGGAGAGTGATGAGAGATGGCAAAGTCAGATATCGTTATTGCCGGTTACGCTGAAACACCGGTTCTCTATCGCTCCGGCCGCAGCGCCTATGATTTCGCCGGCGAAGCGCTGGCGCAGTTGATCAAGAACACCGGCATCGAGAAGTCGGTGATTGACGGCATGTCGGTCACGGTGCCGCTGTCGGAATGCGCCAATCCGTTTTTCGCGGTATACATGGCCGAAGGCCTCGGCATCTCGCCGACCTGGTTGAACTATGGCGGCATCGGCGGTTGCTCGGCAACGGGCGGCGTATCGCGCGCAATGTCCGCCATTCGTGATGGCCACTGCGAAGTCGCGGTCGTCATGTCGGCGGACGCGCCCAGCACGCGCTGGAATGCAAACTACGCGGCCTACCGTTCCGAATTCCAGGACCCAGTTGGCGTGCAGGGCCCGCCCGCGGTGTTCGGACTGCTGATGAGCCGTTATGCTCATCAGTACAAGCTGAAGCCGGAAGCTCTCGCGAAGATCGCCGTCACGCAGCGCAACCATGCGCTGCTCAATGACAACGCGCTCGACAAGTTCCGCAAGCCGCTGACGGAAGAAGATTACTTCAATTCGCGCATGGTCGCCGATCCACTGCGCGTGCTGGACTCGGTGATGTTCTGTGACGGCGCCAACGCGTTCCTAGTGATGACCCGCCAGAAGGCGGAAGAACTCGGCATCAAGAAGTACGTTTATCCGACGGCTTATGCCGAACTGACCAACGTCAACGGAGCCGATCCTCTGGCGGATATCACGGAGACCGGTTTCTCCAAGATCGCGCCGAAGGTGTTTGCTCAGTCAGGCCTGAAGCCGTCCGATATCAGCATGTTCCAGCCGTATGACGACTTCACCATCGCAATCCTGATGAAGTTCGAGGATTTCGGCTTCTGCGGACGTGGCGAAGGCAGCGATTTCATTCTGAACACCGATCTGTCGTTCAGCGGGCAACTCCCGCTCAACACCGGCGGCGGCCAGATTTCGGCAGGTCAGCCGGGTCTTGCCAGCGGAGGCCTGAACCTTGCTGAAGCCGTGCGTCAGCTCTTTGGCGAAGGCGGAAAGCGTCAGGTTAAGAATCCGAAGAATGCTCTCGTTACTGGTATCGGCGTGATTCCGTTTGCCCGCAACTGGGGCACCAGCGCCGCGATGATCCTGGAGGTCTAAATGTCTGAAACAGCGAAAGCGGGACGTCCCGTTCCCAAGCCCAATACCTATGTCGACACGACGCCGTTCTGGGAAGGTGCCAAGCGCAAGGAACTGTTCCTGCAGTATTGCAAGGACACCGGCCGCTTCCAGCACTATCCGCGTCCGGTTTCCATCTATACCGGTTCGCGCAATCTGGAATGGCGCAAGGTCAGCGGCCGGGGGAAGATTTATGCGAATACTGTTATTCGCATTCCGGGGCCGGGCATCGACGGTCGGCTTCCGCTCCCTGTCGTGACGGTCGACCTCGAGGAGGGCGCACGCATTCTCGGTAATATCATCGACAGCAATGTCGAGCAGATCAAGATCGGCGCTGCCGTTGAAGTGGCGTGGGATCATCTCGCCGATGATATCTACTATCCGGCGTTTCGCCTGGTTTGAGGAGTAATATTCCGTGCGGATGGAAACGATCCTGTTCTCTCATTGTCGACGATACCCCGACAAGGAGGCTCTCATCCTTGGTGATCGGCGGGTCACGTACCGTGAATTCGGTGACCGTGTCACTTCGATCGCGAAGGCTCTGATTGCTCGCGGCATCAAGCCGGGAGACAGGGTCGTTCTTTATCTGCCGAATTGTATTGAGTTTGCGGAAGGCATGTTCGGTGTTCTGGCGGCAGGTGCGATTGCTGTCCCGGTCACCACACGCCTGACGCTTTCCGAACTGACGTTTTTCTGCAACGACTGCGACGCAAAGGTCGTTGTCTGCGATTCAGAGCGCGCGGACGCCATTGCGCAGGACATCGTCGGCAAGCGTACGGGAATGCTCGGATTTTCGATCGGCGGCGCCTTCGGTGGTCTGGAAGATTTCGCCACCCTTCGCCTTGAGAATGACTGGCCGTTGCCATCCTTGCCGCTGGCGCAGGATGAAGCTGCAATTCTCTATACGTCGGGAACGACAGGCCAGCCCAAGGGCGTCGTCATTACCCATGCCAATCTTCTGATCCAGCATGGCTTCATGAACGGCTGCGAGTGGGGGATTGGTGCGGACGACCGCTATCTCGTGGTGACGCCGATGGCGCATCGCGCAGGCATGGGGCGTCTGGTCAATTCCACCATGCTCGGCGGCACGCTTTGTATTATTCCTCAGTTCGACGCCGAAGAAATCATCTCCACGATTGAGCGCGAAAAGATAACTGTCTTCGGTATGGTACCGACGGTCTGCCGCATGTTGATGCCGGCGATTGAATCTCATCCGGAGCGTTGTTATTCGCTGCGCCGGATCGCCGTCACCGGTGAGGCTTTTCCCGTGGCATTGAAGAAACGACTGATTGCAGCGCTGCCGGATGCGCGGCTGGTCTCGTTCTTTGGGATGACCGAAGCGGGCGGCGTCACGTATCTCTCCCACGAAGAGCAATTCACTCATCCGGAAGCGGTCGGCCGTCCTTCTCCCGGTGTCGAGGTGCGGATCGTATCCGATGCAGGCAAGGATGTTGCGCTTGGGGAGGTCGGCGAACTTCTGGTGCGGACCGGTGCCCCCGGTGCCGTCACGGTGATGAAAGAGTATTTCAATCGACCGGAGCAGACGGCTGCGGCGCTGCGCGACGGCTGGTTCTATACTGGCGACATGGCGCGCGAAGATGCGGATGGCTACATCTACATCGCCGACCGCAAGAAAGATATGATCGTCAGTGGCGGCTTCAATGTCTATTCCAAGGAAGTCGAGCAGGTTATCAGCGAAGTCGCCGGAGTGCGGGACGCTGCGGTCGTCGGCATTCCCGACGACATGTACGGCGAGGCCGTGGTGGCTTTCGTCGAGCGTAGTTCCGAGGGACAGAGTCCCGACGAAAAGGCGATCGTCGAACACTGCCGCATCAAGATCGCCGGATACAAGAAACCACGGCATGTCTTCTTCATCGAGACTTTGCCGCGCAACGCGACCGGTAAGGTCGTCAAGCATTTGCTCGTCAAGGATGCGATTACGGCGCTGACACGCAGCGCATAGGCTTCCCATGCTCAGAATTGAATCTCCGAACGAACGCGCCTTTCGATCGGAAGTCAGGTCGTGGCTGGACAGGAATATCCCGGACCATCTGCGTCATCTGACGTTCCGGCCGCAGCCTGCCGACGCCATGCCGTGGTACAAGGCGTTATCGCGCCGTGGGTGGATCGCTCCGCACTGGCCGGTCTCCGCCGGTGGCATGGGCGCGACCCCCGTGGAGCAGGCCATTCTCATGGAGGAGCTTGCTCAGGCAGGTGCGCCAGATATTCCGACCCAGGGGCTCAATCATATCGGCCCGCTGCTGATTAAAGCCGGCACGCCCGAGCAGAAAGCAATGCACCTTTCGCGTATCGTCAATGGCGATGCGATCTGGTGCCAAGGCTACTCCGAACCGAACGCTGGATCGGATCTTGCGTCCCTTGTGACGCGGGCGCGGATCGAGGATGATCATCTTGTCATCAACGGCCACAAGATCTGGACGACATGGGGACATCATGCCCATTGGATGTTCGCTCTTGTCCGTACCAGCGGAAAGCGCCGCGATGGAATCACATTTGTTCTGATCGATATGGCAACGTCCGGCATCACACGGCGTCCGATCGTCACCATCGCCGGCGACGATGAGTTTTGTGAGGTCTTCTTCGACGAGGTTAGGGTCCCTCTGTCGAACGTTGTCGGAGAAATCGGCCAGGGCTGGAAGGTCGCGACGTCTTTGCTGGACGACGAGCGCATGCATCTCGGAACGCCGCTGTCGGTCAATCGCGCGCTGGTGCGATTGAAGCGTCTGGTCGCTCGTTTGAGCAAGCAGGAGCAGGCCAGATGGATGGCTCGTGTAACCGAGGCCGAAATTGCCGTTGAGACGGTAACCGCCGCGTGGCTCGACGTGAGCGAACGCTTTGAGGCTGGTGTCGGCGTCGAGAATGAAAGCTCTTATCTGAAAATCCTCGCGACCGAGACTGTTCAGTCGATCCTCGATATGGCGCTCGAAGTCGCCGGTTCCGATGCGGCACGATGTGAGCCTGTCCTTGAGGGAAATAAGCGGATCGACGTCAACGAGATGTTCCTTCAGTCGCGTCGGCTGACGATCTACGGCGGCAGCAACGAAATCCAGCGATCGATCTTGGCAACCCGCGTTCTCGGGATGGGGGGAGGGCGCGGATAATGCCGGTCTGGTCCGAACAGGAGCGCATGATTGCCGACAGCGCCGCCGATTTTTTCAAGGCACATGGCAGCACTGACAGGATTCGCCGAAGGCGCGATCTCCACGAACATGATCGGGAGACCTGGCAGAGCATCGCTGATCAGGGCTGGATCGGGATGCTGATTTCCGAATCCGAAGGCGGGCTTGGCCTCGATCTGCGCGAAGCGCTGGTTCTCATGCAGCAGACGTCGCGGTTTCTGACGATCGAGCCGCTGGCCGGTGCCATTGCGGCGGGGCAGGCTCTTGTGGCGTTGCCGTCGCTCAGAAAGGTCAAGGCCGAGGCTATATCGGGAACGTGTCTCGTTCTTCCGGCGTGGGGCACCATCGCACAGGATGGTGGGAAGCTGAGCGGACATAGCCAGCCGCTGCCGGGGCTGCGGGCGGCCGACAGTGTTCTGCTGTTCGACGATAAATCCCAGGGCATGTTTTTGGTCAACCGCAGCATGAAGGGCATCGTCATGGATGCTGCTCCGACCATTGACGGCGGCAATATCGGACGACTGGTTCTTCGCGATGTGCAGGCAGAGCAGATCGCCACCGGAGCATCGGTTCGGAATCTTTCTCGGACGGTCAAGGATACGCGGCTCATCCTTGAAGCGGCCGAGTTGGTCGGGATCGGTGGTGAGGTGCTGGGTCGCGCGCGCGCTTATCTGGAGACACGCAAACAGTTCGGCGTCGCCCTGGCCAGCTTGCAGGCCGTTCAACAGCGGATCGCATCGGTTCACGTCCAGGTTGCCGCGGCGGAAGCGTTGCTCTTTGAAGCTGCACGCGCTTTTGAGGGCTCGAAGCAGTCCTTTGCCGCGCGCGCAGCATTTTACCGCGCAGGTCAAGCTGCGCATTTTGCGTGCCGCGAAGCTATTCAATTTCATGGGGCAGTGGGCTTCACCGATGAGCTTGACGTCGGGCTCTATTTGAAGCGTTGTCTTGCCATCACCGCTGCTCAAGGAGGTCTTGAGGCGGTGCGCTCCGGGATCGCAAACTGACTTCAATAACGTGATGGGATAAGCACGATGCAGAATACACAATACGGACCGCTCGGCTTCTATATCAACGGTGAGTGGATTTATCGTTCGGATGGTCCGCAACTCGAGGTCTACGATCCCGCGACCGGGGATGTTCTGGCGCCTCTGCCGCGCGCGACGCCCGAGGAACTCGACCGCGCCGCAGCGGCTGCAAACGCGGCGTTTCCTGCCTGGAAGGCGCTGACGGCGCTGGAGCGATCGCGCATTCTGCGCAAGGCAGCGGATCTGATCCGCGAGCGAGCCGATCAGATCGCTCCGCTGATGACGCGCGAGCAGGGCAAGCCCGTGGCGCAGTCCCGTATCGAGCTGATGGTCTCTGCCGATACGTTCGATTGGTGCGCGGAAGAGGGGCGGCGGGTTTACGGGCGAAGCATTCCTTCGCCGGTGAAGGACATGGAAGTTCGCGTTGCCCGCCTGCCAGTGGGGCCTGTCGCAGCCTTCACGCCATGGAATCTGCCTGCGATGATGCCGGCGCGAAAGATCGGTGCGGCGTTGGCGTCCGGATGCACGGTGGTCATCAAGCCGGCGGAAGAAACCCCGGCAGCCGCACTTGCTATCGTGCGCGCTTTGCATGATGCCGGATTACCGAAAGGCGTCGTCAACGTTGTCTTCGGCGTTCCGGGAGAAGTGTCGAGCCATCTGATCGCGCACCCTGCGATCCGGAAAATCACCTTCACGGGGTCGACCGCAGTCGGCCAGCACCTGGCGAAGCTGGCGTCGGATGCGGGCGTCAAGCGTTGCACGATGGAGCTTGGTGGCCATGCGCCGGTCTTGATTCTGGACGACGCGGACATCGATCTGGCGGTTTCCACCCTGGTGCCGTCGAAATTCAGAAACGCCGGGCAAATCTGTATCTCGCCGACCCGGTTCTACGTCCACGATTCACTCCACGACAGGTTTGTCGATCAGTTCGCCGCAGCGACCAGCCGCCTTGTTGTTGGAAACGGTCTGGATACCGCAACGAATATCGGGCCGATGGCGAACTCGCGCCGCACCGCGGCGATGGACAACTTGATCAACGATGCGGTTTCCGCCGGTGCTTCGCTGAAGATGGGCGGCGAGCGGATCGGCAACCGCGGCAACTTCTTCCAGCCGACCGTCGTGACCGACGTTCCGGTGAGCGCGAAGATCATGAACGAGGAACCGTTTGGTCCCGTTGCGGTAACGGCGCGCTTCTCCTCGCTCGACGATGTCATCACGCAAGCCAACCGGCTTCCGTTCGGGCTGGCGGCTTATGCCTTTACGTCGGCGACGAAGAATGTCCGGCGATTGTCCGAAGAGGTCGAGGCAGGGCTTCTCGGCATCAACAACGTGGCCGTGTCCCATCCGGAAGCGCCATTCGGCGGCGTCAAGATGAGCGGGTATGGCAGCGAGGGCGGAATCGAGGGAATGGACCCTTACCTCGTGACGAAAACGGTCACGGTGGCTTGACGCGCCAACCGTTCCCGAGCAGCTTCGGGCCGCCGCCACAAACGATGTGACGGCGGCCCGGAGACGACAATGCAGCAAAAATCAGCGTTGAGAAGGGGCGGAGATCTTCCGACCAAGACCGATCTCAACGCCCTGATCCTGTTTTATGAAGTGGCCAACATGCGCAGCATTTCGGCCACCGCGGCCAAGCTGGGCCTGCCGAAGTCGACCGTCAGCCGGAAGATTTCTGTTCTGGAGCATCAGGTCGGCGCCACGCTTCTGCGCCGCGGCACGCGCAATTCGTCGCTCACCGAAATCGGCTATGTCATCTACAACCACGCGCAACGGATCGTAGCGGAGCTGGAAGACGCCGGCTTTCAGGCGACGCAGATGCAGTCGAAGCTGAGCGGTGTGTTGCGCATCAGCCTACCTGTCGACTTCGGCATTTCCTGGCTGAGCCGTCTGGTCGCGGATTTCTCGCGCCACCATCCGGAAATGCGTCTGGTTCTCGATATCAACAATCGCTGGGTCGATGTTGCGGAAGAGCCTTACGACATCGCGATTCATCTCACGGTGCCGCGCAACACCAGCCTTCCGGTTCGCAAGTTTTCGTCGCTGTCGCGGGGCATTTACGCTTCGCCCGAGTATATGGCGCAGGTCGATAAACCTCGCACGATGGACGACTTGTTTCATCTCGATGTGATCATGACCACGCATCAGGCTGAGGAGGGTGTCTGGAATCTCGGCCGCTCAGACGCGCAGCGCGCAAACCTGGAGCCACGTGTTCTGGTCAACAACATCGGCATGGCGCGTGAAATGGTGACGGCCGGCATGGGTGTCGGCATCCTGCCGAACGTGATGTGCCGGAACGATGTCACCACGGGGCGTCTCGTTCGATTGTTCGAGGAGTGGGAAAGCCCGCGCTTGCAGGCTCACGCGACATATCTCGGACGCCGCAGAGTGCAGCGAAAAACCCAAGTTTTTATGGACTTTCTGTCCAGTTACCTTCTCACGGACAACTGATCGCGCCGCTTGTTGGCAATCCGGGTGTCGTCGATCGCAGCTTGGGATTGCCGCCCGACTGCTGTCATCCTCCTGTCGATGAACTGGCCCATTTGTCGCTGTTTGGTACCTTTTTTGAGAGTCGACCACGGGCGTCATGGCATCATTGTTTATGATAGCGCGCATCATCATCTATTATTTGCACTGATTATGACCCATTAGTAATTTCATCTCGTAGCGCTGTTTCGGGCGTTTTCATCTTAGTGCGAGTCAAGAACAAGGCCGGTCATGGCGTCTACTCAGCGGCGGCTTATCGTAGGCATTTCAGGCGCATCCGGCGTGATTTACGGCGTTCGGCTGTTGCAGCTTTTGCGAAACGCCGGCGTTGAAACACATCTCGTGATGTCCAAGACCGCCGAGATCACTCTCGCATACGAAACCAATTTGAAGGTCGCCGACGTCAAGGCGAGCGCACACACGGTTCATTCGATCGACGACATGGCCGCAGCGATTTCCAGCGGATCGTTCCGCACCGCCGGTATGGTCATTGCTCCGTGTTCGATGCGCTCCATGTCGGA
This sequence comes from Afipia sp., assembly GCA_017308575.1. GTDB lineage: Bacteria > Pseudomonadota > Alphaproteobacteria > Rhizobiales > Xanthobacteraceae > Afipia. The sequence continues at coordinate 157,306 of JAFKEQ010000005.1, read as the reverse complement.
GATCGCGTCTGGTGTCACCACGACCCTGCTGACCAGAGCCGCCGATGTTGCGCTGAAGGAGCGGCGGCGGCTGGTGCTGATGGCGCGGGAAACGCCGCTCCACACTGGTCATCTCCGTTCGATGACGACATTGTCGGAGATGGGCGCGATCATCGCGCCTCCTGTGCCGGCTTTTTACATGAAGCCTAACAGTCTTGATGAAATGGTGGACCAGACTGTGGGGCGGGTGCTCGATCTGTTTGATGTCGATGTCGGCGTGGTCGAGCGCTGGGGTGAAAACGAGGAACTGAAGCGGCGTCCGGCGCTGCGCGGAGGTGCCGTATGAACAAGACTGTGCAAGGAGCAGCAATGAAGGCGACCATCAATCCATCGAGCGCGCGGAGCAATGCGTCGTTGAACCTGCGTAATTGGCTGTCGCATCTCGCCGACACGGATCGGCTCGAGGTGACCCGCGATGGCATTTCGCTGATCGATGAACTGGCCGCTGTTTCCAAGCGTCTTGAGAACCGGAGCGCCGTTTTGTTCCCGAAGCCGGATGGACACGCCATTCCGGTCGTCTCGAATATCTTCATGGATCGCGGGTCGATCGCCGAATCGATCGGAATTTCCGAGAAGGATCTGCTCAAGCGCTTTCAGAGCGCGGTGCGCAATCGGCTGCCATGGGTTGAGGTGAAGGATGCACCCGCGCAGGAGGTGGTTCACCGCAAGGTCGACCTGCTCAAGCAGTTGCCGATTCCCAAGCACAACGAGCATGACAGCGGTCCCTACATCACCGCGGCTCTTTTGATTGCGCGCAATCCCAAGACCGGCGTGCAGAACGTTTCGATTCATCGGTGCCAGGTCAACGGCCCGGATCGGATCGGCGTTCTGCTGCTGCCGCGTCATACGCTGCACTATTTCAAGATGGCGGAGCAGTCCGGCGAGGGGCTGGAGATGGCTCTCGTGATCGGTGTGCATCCGGCTTACATTCTTGCCTCGCAGGCGATTGCGGCGGTTGACGAGGACGAGATGGAAATCGCCGGCGCTTTGCTCGGCGAGCCTGTCGAAATGGTGAAGTGCCTGACCAACAATGTGCGCGTTCCTGCGTCTGCGGAAATCGTCATCGAAGGCCGGATTCTGCCCAACGTGCGTGAGCCGGAAGGCCCGTTCGGCGAATTCCCCCAATACTACGGACCTCGCGCCGATCGCGAGGTGATCCATGTCGAAGCGATCACCCATCGCAAGGATGCGATCTTCCACACCATCGTTGGTGGCGGCGTCGAGCATCTGCTGCTTGGCGAAATTCCGCGCGAGGCCACGCTGCTCGATCATCTGCAGCGTAGTTTTGCATCTGTTCGCGATGTCCGTCTGACGCGCGGCGGAACATGCCGTTATCATCTGGTGGTCCAGATCGACAAGACCAGCAATGGCGAGCCCAAGAACATCATCATGGGCGCCTTCGCCGGCCACTACGACGTCAAGCAGGTCGTCGTCGTGGACATGGACGTGAACATCGACGATCCGAACGAGGTCGAGTGGGCGATTGCGACCCGCTTCCAGGCTGATCGCGACCTTCTCGTTGTGTCGGGAGCGCAGGGCTCGAAACTCGATCCGAGCAGTGACGGCGGCATCAGCGCCAAGATGGGCCTTGATGCGACAAAGCCCGTCGAGGCCGAGTTGATGAAGTTCAAGCGCATTCATGTGACGGGCGAAGAGGCGGTCGATCTGTCCCAGGTTCTGGTGAGCGATCCGAAGGCGGCTCTCGCAAACATTGTAAAAGGCTGATGCCTTAGACGGTATGCGTGTGGCAGCGACTTCCTTCGTACGACCGCGCTGCCCGGTTTCATTTTCTCCTTCGTTCTGAACGAAATCGAACGTTGGTTAATCCCATGGACGACGCGCGTTTAGCCGGCGGGTAAATAGCCGCCGCGACGCGCGGCTTTTCACCGCATCCGATGGCGGAATCTTTGGAAAGAGGATAATTGCCAGATCAAGTCCTGCGTCCGGCTGATATAGAGGGGGAAACGGGATTGCCTGCGGGCATATTTCTCGTGTAATTTCAATTCGCTGGAAAGAACGGGTGGAGCCCCGTTCGAGATCGGACTGGCGCGAGCGGGAGGCTCGAATGTCGACAGCACTGCGCATCGCACATGGAGCGTTTGGCCGCGTCGCCCTTCTGGACATGGATTGTTCGTTGGTGCGGCACGCCCATCCTCATTGTCATGTCTTGCTGAAGGTTGAAGGCGGTGACACCCAGTTCGCTGTCGGGGATCGGATTTGTCCGTTGACCGACACCACAGCGGTTCTTGTCGATGGCTGGCAGCCGCACGCTTACGTGCATGATCCCGATCGCCCGCGCACGTTGATTCTTGCCCTCTATGTCGAACCGAAGTGGCTGATGGATTTTCGTCCGGGCTGGGCCGCGAGCGGCGCACCGGGATTCTTCGGTCAGCCGTCGGGCGAAGTCTCGCCGCGAATTCGCGAGCTCACCATGGCGCTGGCGACCGAGATGATGGCGCGGCCGGAATGCATTTCGGTGCACGAAACGCTGCTTTCAGATCTGATGATTGCGGTCATCGAGCGTTTCACGCCATGGCGCAGCTTCCCGGCCTCGATCCGTGAGTTGAATGTCGTGTCGCAGGATTGGCGTATCCGCCGCGCGACCGAAGCCATGAAGGCCGATGCTGGCCGCTCAACGAACATCGATAAGTTCGCCAAGGGAGCGGGCCTGTCGCGCGCGCATTTTTTCCGTCTGTTCGAGTCATCGGTCGGCATCCCCCCCAAGGTCTACATGAACGTTGTTCGCATGGAGCACGCCGTGGATGCCGTGCTGCATCAGGACGTGAGCGTCAGCGAACTCAGTGGCCAGCTTGGTTTCGCGGAACCTGCGCATTTTACGCGTTTCTTCCGCAATCATGCTGGCGTCGGACCGCGCGAATTCCGCAATGTTTCGCGCCTCGCGGGCTGATGGTGCGCTGCACTCAGACCAAATGAGACGCTTTGGTAAGTCGTGAGAGAGAGCGGTATGGCTTGCGGTCCGGACAACCTGACAAAGGGTTGTAAGCGCAGATAAAATGCGCGGTTGGGAGCAAGTTTCCGAAATGGCTGAACCCGCCTTGCCAGCCTCCTTGGCCGATGCTGATCGTCCTTGGGTTGGTCGCTCGATTGAGCGGATTGAAGACGCTGCACTACTGACCGGCCGTGGTCGTTTCATGGACGATCTTGGTGTGCGTCCGGGTACGCTGCATGCCACGATCCTTCGCTCTCCCCATGCACATGCGGACATCGTTGCGATTGACACCTCGGCTGCGTTGCAGGCGCCGGGCGTTGCTGCGGTCCTGACCGGCGAAGACGTCAAGAAGATCACCACGAGCCTGGTCGTTGGCGTGAAGGCGCCGGTCGAATGCTGGCCCATCGCGATCGATCGCGTGCGTTATGTCGGAGAGCCCGTCGCGGTTGTCGTGGCGTCGGATCGCTACACAGCCGAAGACGCTGCCGATCTCATCGAAGTGTCCTACAAGCCGCGGCCTGCGGTGGTCGATCCTCTCGCGGCGATCTCGGGCGATGCGCCGGTGCTGCACGAAGGCTTTCCGAACAATGTCGCCAGCGACAGGCGCTTTCGGTACAACGATCCAGAAAGCGCGTTCGCCTCGGCTGATCACCGGGTTTCGATCAGTATCAGATATCCGCGCAATTCCTGCACGCCGATCGAAACTTATGGCGTCGTTGCTGAATACGATCCGCTCGAGGATGCGTATGACGTTCTCGCCAATTTCCAGGGCCCGTTCAGCATTCATGCTGTTCTGTCGCGCGCGTTGCGCGTTCCGGGTCCGCGATTGCGTTTGCGTACTCCGCCTGATTCCGGTGGAAGTTTCGGCGTCAAGCAGGGCGTATTTCCCTACATCGTTTTGATCGGAGCCGCGGCGCGCGTCGCCGGCCATCCGGTCAAATGGATCGAGGACCGGCTCGAACACCTCACCGCATCTGTCTCGGCGACCAACCGCGCGACGACGATTTCCGCCGCCGTTATGTCGGACGGAAAGATTCTCGCGCTGGACTGGGATCAGGTCGAGGATTGCGGCGCGCATCTGCGGGCGCCTGAACCCGCCACGCTTTATCGCATGCATGGCAACCTCACCGGTGCCTATGACATTCGCCATGTGATGGTGCGCAACCGGGTAATCGTCACCAACAAGATGCCGACGGGATTGAACCGCGGCTTCGGCGGTCCTCAGGTTTATTACGCGCTCGAGCGGCTGATGCATCGCATCGCGCTGCAGCTCAATCTCGATCCGCTGGAAGTGATCCGCCGCAATCTCGTTCCAGCCGATGCATTCCCGTATCGGACGGCGACCGGCGCGCTTCTCGATTCCGGTGACTATCAGGAAGCATTGCTGCGCGGTGAACGCGACGGCAAGCTTGCCGAGTTGAAGGCGAAGCGCGATGCCGCGCGCGCGGAAGGGCGCTTTTACGGCATCGGATACGCGGCGGTGGTTGAGCCCAGTGTCTCCAATATGGGTTATATCACGACGGTTCTGACGGCGGCCGAGCGGCGCAAGGCAGGCCCGAAGAACGGCGCACAGGCGACGGCGACCATCACGCTCGATCCGGTCGGTGGTGTGAGCGTCCATGTCGCATCTGTCCCGCAAGGGCAGGGCCATCGCACGGTTCTCTCGCAGGTGGTTGCCGACGTGTTCGGTCTGCGGCCGCAAGATGTCCGCGTCAACGCCGAGATCGACACTGCGAAAGACGCATGGTCGATCGCATCGGGCAACTACGCCAGCCGGTTTGCCGCAGCGGTCGCGGGCACGGCAAAGCTCGCGGCTGAAAAGATGGCCAATCGTCTGGCCCGCATTGCAGCCAGCCAGTTGAATGTCGACATCTCGGACATCAAGTTCGCGGGCGGCAATGTGTTCTCGAAGCATAATCCGGAGAACAAGGTGGCGTTCTCCCGCCTTGCGGCGCTGAGTCACTGGTCGCCGGGCTCTCTACCGGACGATGCAGGAGCTGCAATCCGCGAGACGGTGTTCTGGACGCCGCCCGAACTGACGCCGCCCGACGATCAGGACCATATCAACTCGTCACTCTGTCACGGCTTCATCTTCGATTTCTGTGGTGTCGAGATCGACCGTACCACGCTCGAAATTCGTGTGGATCGTTACGTTACTATGCATGATTGCGGGACTATTCTTCATCCCGGCATGGTGGACGGCCAGATCCGTGGCGGCTTCACCCAGGCGCTCGGCGCGGCACTATTTGAGGAATACGCCTACGGTCCCGACGGAAGCTATCTGACCGGCACTTTCGCAGACTATCTGCTGCCGACCACGACCGAAGTGCCGAACCCCGTCATCCTGCACATGGAGACGCCGTCGCCGTTCACGCCGCTCGGTGCCAAGGGGGTTGGCGAGGGCAATTGCATGTCTACGCCCGTCTGCATCGCGAATGCTGTTGCGGATGCGCTCGGCATTGACGAGATCACACTGCCGATTCTGCCGGCGCGTCTTGCTGAAGTCGTGCGCGGGGCCGAGCCTGCCGCACCTGCCGGAGGTGCGAAGAAGCCGCAGGCCAGTGGCAAGGATCGCAGGCTACGCGGCGAAGGCAGCGCCTCCGTCGGCGCGCCGCCGGAGCGTATCTGGGAGATGCTGCTCGATCCGGAAACGCTCAAAGCTGTCGTTCCCGGCTGCCAGACGGTTCAGAAGGTTTCCGATACGCATTTCCGCGCGGACGTCGTGCTTGGCATCGGCCCGGTGACGGGACGTTATCGCGCCAACGTCATGCTATCCGATCTCGATCCGCCGCGTGCCGTCACGCTCGGCGGTTCGGCGGAAGGCGCGCTCGGCTTCGGCGGGGGTGAGGGGCGTATCACGCTGACGCCGGACGGAGCCGGTGGCACGACCATGCACTACGTGTATGACGCAGCCATTGGCGGCAAAGTCGCCAGTATCGGCGGACGTCTGCTCGACGGCGCCACGAAGGTGATCATCGGACAGTTCTTTACGGCGCTCGCACGGCAGGCAGGTGGAGGGGGCGGCAGCGACAAGCCGTCGCTGGTCACGCGGCTTCTCCGTCTGGTGGGGATGAAGTCATGAAGCCCGCACCGTTCGATTTTGTTCGCGCCGAATCCGTGGACGAAGTGCTTTCGATCCTCGCGCAGGAAGGCGGGGACGCACGCGTGATCGCGGGCGGCCAGTCGCTGATGGCGATGCTCAATATGCGTCTCGCCAAGCCGAAAGTGCTGATCGACATCATGCGTCTCAAGGATCTCGCGTCTATCGAAACCAAGGCGGGACGCGTGACGGTCGGGGCCGGAGTAAGACAGGCTGCGTTTCTCGCGTGGCCGCAACTGTCCAGCTCAATTCCCCTGATCGCCAAGGCTTTGCCCTGGACCGGTCACGTCCAGACCCGCAGTCGCGGCACGGTTTGCGGCTCGATCGCCCATGCGGACCCGAGCGCCGAATTGCCGCTAACGCTGATGGCGCTCGACGGTGAAGTTCACTTGCGCAATGCGCGCAAGCGTCGGCGGCTCGCGGCCAAGGATTTCTTCGTCGGCATGATGGCGACCGGCCGGGCCAACGATGAACTGATCGAGGCTGTGTCGTTCCCGGCGGGAAATGCGCGTTGTGCATTCCGCGAAGTGGCGCGGCGGCATGGCGATTTCGCTATCGTGGCCTGCGCGGCCGTTGCCAAGGGCGATGGCGTGCGGCTCGCGATCGGCGGTGTGGCCGATGTTCCGATGGTCAGGGACCTGCCGCGGCTCGATGGGTCCGCGCTGGACGACGCGCTCAATGCCTTTGCATATGAACTCGATGCACGCGACGACGTCCACGCCACGGCGCGGTATCGCCGCGATCTCGTTCGCATGATTGGTCGCGATCTTGTGCAGGAGGTGCTGTCGTGAAGCGCCTTGATAAATCAAGCCGTCATACGGTGAGCTTCACCCTGAATGGAAAAGCCGTTCGGGAGGAAGCCGAGCCGCGGATGCTGTTGACGGACTTTCTGCGCCATCGCATCGGCGCGACCGGGACGCATGTCGGCTGCGAACACGGCGTCTGCGGCGCCTGCACGGTGACCGTCGATGGCAATCTGGCGCGAGCATGCCTCACGCTCGCGGTGCAGGTGGATGGTTGCGACATCCGCACCGTCGAAGGGCTGGCGATATCGAATGACCGCCTCGGTGTGTTGCAGGCCGCATTCCGGCGCAACCATGCGCTTCAATGCGGGTTCTGCACAGCGGGCATCCTGATGTCGCTCGACAGTTATCTGCGGCAGAATCCAACCCCAACGGAACATGATATTCGCGATCTTCTGAGTGGCCATCTTTGCCGATGCACCGGCTATACGCCGATCGTCAAAGCTGCGCTCGAAGCTGCAGAAGAACTTGCGGGAATTAAAAACAGTGAGAAGGCCGATGTTTGATCTGGGAACAAGTTTCGTTGCAAGCGTCGCGCGGGATCCTGGCGCGCTGGCGATTGTCGACGGCGATGTGCGCCTGACTTACCGTGAGTGGTACAGCAAGATTTCATCCGTGGTGGCTGCGTTCGACCGTCTTGGGCTGAAGCCGGGCGACCACATCACCACCGTGCTGCAGAACAGGTGGGAAGCGGCGACCATCCACTGGGCATGCCAGTTCGCGGGACTGGTCATCACGCCGATCAACTGGCGGGCAAAGGCAGACGAACTGGATTTCTGTCTGGAGAACTCGCTGTCGTCGGCCGTGGTTTATCAGAATGTTTCGCTGCAGGCTGTCGAAGAATCGACGCTTGCCCAGGGACTCATTTCGATCGCGGTTGATGAGATCGGACCAAAAATCAGGTCGATCACATTCGAATCCATGATCGCCGAAGCCGCGCCTAATGCGACGCCGCGTGTCAGCGCCGATGCATGGTCGATCATGCTTTATACCTCCGGCACGACGTCCAAGCCAAAGGGTGTGCCGCGGCGTCACCGGGCTGAACGCGCAGCCGGTGTCGCGCATGTGGCGCAGAATCTGTACAAGCGCAATGAGCGGACTCTGGGCGTCATGCCGCTGTATCACACCATGGGCGTTCGCTCGCTGATTGCGATGTCCTTGATCGGCGGCACATTCGTGTGTCTGCCGAAGTACGATCCGGAGCAGGCTCTTTCGCTGATCAAGCGGGAGAAGATCGACAATCTTTATCTGGTGCCGACGCTGTATCATGACCTCGTACATCACGCGGCCTACGAACGGTCTAAAATCTCAAGCGTGCGCAAGATCGGCTTTGCCGGCGCCTCGATGACCGACGGCTTGCTGAAAAAGCTCAACGAGGAGTTCAAGCCCGATCTGTTCGTGAACCACTACGGCAGTTCGGAGGTCTACACCTTTACCATCGATCAGAACCCTGCGGCCAAGCCGGGATCTGCCGGCAAGGCCGGGATCAATCAGCATATCCGTGTGCTCAAGCTGAGCGCCAAATCCGTGAATGATCTGGCTGATCCGAACGAGGAGGGCGAGATCGCGGCCTTGCTCGCGAGCGATGAAGCCTTCGAGGGATACTGGAAGCGTCCGGATGCCGATGCGAGGTCCTTGCGCGATGGATGGTATCTTACGGGCGATACCGGTTACATGGATGACGATGGCGATCTGTTCGTGACCGGACGCGTGGATGACATGATCATTACCGGCGGTGAGAACGTCTCGCCGGTTGAGATTGAGAGCTGTCTGTCGCTGCATCCCAGCGTGTCCGAGGTTGCGGTGGTCGGTCTGCCGGACGAGAAATGGGGCAAGATCGTCGCCGCATTCGTCAAGCGCAACACGCAGGTTTCCGAAAAGGAACTTGAACAGTTCTGTCAGACGTCGGGTCTGGCGAACTTCAAGCGTCCACGCCGGATCATCTTCGTCGATGAGATTCCGAAATCACCCGTCGGGAAGCTGCTGCGGCGGCTGCTTGTCGCCGGCGAATATACCCTTGAACAATCATCTCCAACGTCCAGCACCTAACATCCGAATCCAGACAAAAGGAAAAGATCAAGATGGCCTCTTCTTATACGTTTGCCGATCCGCGGCTCGCCAAGCTCGACGGATTCCAGGTCGAGATCGATGAAGCCCGCGAGCGCGCCGACATCGTTCTCAACCGTCCTCCGTTCAACATCGTCAGCATGCCGCAGCGCGACCAGCTTCGCCTCGTATTCGAGACGCTGGATGAAGATGCACGCGTTCGTGTCATCGTCGTGCGCGCGGTCGGCGAGCACTTCTCGAGCGGCGGCAACATTGCGGGCTTCCTGGCTGCAACTCCAGAGCACGTCTCCAAACTTGCGTGGAACATTGCGGCCCCGGCGCGCTGCGCCAAGCCGGTGATCGTCGCCAACCGCGGCTATTGCTTCGGCGTCGGCTTCGAGCTGTCGCTGGCCTGCGACTTCCGCATTGCTTCCGAAACCACGCTTTATGCGTTGCCGGAACAGAAGCTCGGCCAGATTCCGGGTTCTGGCGGTTCGGCCCGTCTGCAGAAGATGGTCGGCATCACCCGCACCAAGGACATTGTGATGCGCTCCAAGCGTATTTCGGGCAAGCAGGCGCTTGAGTGGGGCCTTGCTACCGAATGCGTGGCGGATGCCGATCTGGAGAAGGCGACCGACAAGCTGGTGGATGAACTGCGCACCTTCTCGCCGCTGGCCCAGCGGACGGCCAAGAAGCTGCTGAACGATACCGAGGATTCGACGCTCGCTATCGCCATCGAGCTTGAAGGTCATTGCTATAGCCGCCTGCGCCAGTCGGAAGACTTCAAGGAAGGCGTTGAGGCATTCGACCAGAAGCGGCCGCCAAAGTTCATCGGCCGCTGATCGGAAAAGTTCTTTCGTCAAAGAGCCTATATCGGGGCATGTGTCAGTATCGCTACAAGGCGGCTGTTACATGCCCCGAATTGATTCAGGGCTGTGCTCAGACGCCCATCTCAAAAGCTCCGGAAGGATTGCGCTACCGGTCGCGTTCGCTGGAATGCGTTACTCAAAACAATATTGACAGTAGAAAGTTGAGGTGGCAACTAAATCGAAGGCAGGCTCGATACCGATCATTTCCCGCTCAGAGCAGTGGGGACGCTTATCGGGCAAGTTGAATAAAGACGAAAGGCAGCGCCCAGTACCGAAGAAATGGGCTTTATCTAAGCTTGAACATGACCTTCCGCACAGTTGCCCATGTCGTTGCGATATCGCGATGCAGCATGGGAAATGAGACGGGTTGGTAAGTTTTAAGAGTGCCCGGTATAGCCGGTGTCGCAGTTATCCCCGACAAGGCTCGAAAACCTGTCACCAAGAGCAGGCGATACACTGGGAGACGCCAAATCCGCGCTTGCCTGCGGGGCGCGTTTATCCAGCCGAGACACAATTGCGGTCGATCCTGCGAGGGAGAGACGAATTCAACAAGTCGCCGCCCGTCGGGGTGGACCAGATCCTTGAGGGGAAGTGCCATGACGAAATCCACCGCTCTCGTTGCAGGCCTACTTGCGGCAACTGCGATTACCACTGCGGCTGTTGCCCAGGAGCCGATCAAGATCGGCGTCGTCACGCCGCTGTCCGGCACGTATGCGCCGATCGGCCAGCAGGTTCGTTGGGGTCTCGAACTCGCGACCAAGGAAGTCAACGCGGCGGGTGGTATCAACGGCCGCCAGATTCAGTTGATTTTCGAAGACGAAGAAGCCAACCCCTCGGTTGCTGTTCAAAAGGCTGAGAAACTGTTCGAAGTGCAGAAGGTCGACTTCCTGACCGGAACCGTCAATTCCGGCTCGACCCTCGCGGTCGGTCAGACTGCCGAGCGCGCGGGCAAGCTCATTGCGACAACCGTTTCGTTCGCCGACTCGATCACGACCGACAAGTGCTCTCCCAACGTGTTTCGTGTGAATGCCCGCGCGGGTCAGCAGTCGACTGCGTTGGCCGCCTGGGTCGCCAAGCAGAAGCCGAAGGCGCGCGTCTATTTCCTCGGCCCGGATTATGAGATGGGCCGCTCCACCGTGGCCACCTTCAAGAAGACTGTCGAAGGGCTCGGCGCAACGTCGGCCGGCGAGGTTTTCGCGCCGCTCGATAGCAAGGATTACACGCAGTATTTCGGCCAGCTTCGTCAGGCCAAGCCGGAAGTGCTCTACACGTCGGTGGCCGGTAACGACACCGTGCGCCTGCTGACCCAGATGCAGGATTTCGGCCTGCTCGGAAATCTGCTCGTGGTCGGCGCGTCCGGTACGGTGACCTCGCAGAACATCGGCGCCATCGGTGCTGCCGCCGACGGTTTCGGAACGGGCGTCGGCTACTCGACCCAGATCGACTCGCCTGAGAACAAGAAATTCGTGGAGGCCTTCAAGGCCGCCAACAAGGCCGATCCTGACCTGTACGGCGCAGACAGCTATGGCCTGATCTACTTCTATAAGGCTGCAGTCGAGAAGGCGAAGTCGACCGAGACAGACAAGGTGCGTTCGGCGATGGCTGACCTTCAGTGGGATACGCCTCAGGGCCGGAAGACCATGCGCGGCGGCGATCATCAGGCGATCCAGCCGATGTACGTGGTGCGCGTGAATGCCGGTCAGTTCAAGATCGTCGACAAGGTCGGCGGCGAAGAGGCAATCGGCCCCGACGAGTGCAAGCGCTTCTGATTTCGGTAACAAAATCTCCTGCGGCGTGCGTGACCGCGATGCAAGCATCGCCGACATGCGGCCGCCGGAGTGATCGTGTCCATGATGGTGAAGGCTGATGGGCGGAATAACTGACTATATCCAGTTCGTGCTGGCGCCGCAGATGATCACGGGCCTCGCGCTTGGCGTCGCGGTGGTGCTCGTCGCGCTTGGCTTGACCATCATCTTTGGCCTGCTGGACGTGATCAACATGGCGCACGGCGAATTCTATGCCGTGGGTGCTTATCTCGCGTTGGCACTTGGTGCGTCCGGTATCAGCTTCTGGATTCTGCTCGTGATCGTCCCGCTGGTGATGTTGCCGGTGGGATATGCGGTGGAACGCGGGTTGATCCAGCGCGTGTTTAATTTGCCGGACCGTCACGTCACGACGCTTCTGCTGACATTCGGCCTCGGCCTCGTCATCGAGGAAGCTCTCAAGATCATCTTCGGCGCAAACACCCAGCGCCCGCCGACGCCGATCTCGGGCGCGGTCGAACTCATGGGTGTGCTGCTGCCGTCCTACCGCCTGTTCCTGATTGTAATCGGGGCGGCTATCGTTATTGCCGTCGCGCTGATCATCAACAAGACGACTCTCGGCTCTCTGGTGCGGGCAGCGGCTTTCGATTCCAATATGGCCGCGTCGCTCGGCGTGCCGGTGAAGCGGGTGTTCGCCTGGACCTTTGCGTTCGGCGTCGCACTGGCCGGACTTGCAGGTGTTTTGCTCGCGCCGATCTACTCCGTCTTTCCGACCATGGGACGCGACTTCATCTTTCTCGCATTCACGGTGGTGATCGTCGGCGGCATGGGCTCCATCGCCGGTGCCGTGGTCGCGGGCCTGCTGCTCACCCAGATCCAGGCCATATCAAGCCTGATCGTTCCGCCGGTCTGGAGCGATCCGATTCTGTTTGGAATCATGGTGGTGATGCTTGTGGTTCGCCCGCAGGGTCTGTTTGGACGGCTGGGCCATGGCTGATATGTCTTCGCGATCACAGAAGCCTGTGGACCGGCTCGGCCTCGCCATGCGCGCAAGCCACGTTCTTGTGGCGATCTTCGTTGTCCTCGGTTTGATCTGCGCCGCCATCGGTGCGGCAAATCAGGATACGTTCTTCCTTCGGCTGGCCACGGAAGCGTTGATCTTCGCTGGCCTCGCGCTCTCCGTCGATATTCTTCTCGGTTACACCGGCCTGCTGTCGCTGGGGCAAGCGCTGTACTTCGGAATGGGTGCGTATATTTCCGCGCTTGTGCTGAAAGAGGTGCCGTCATTCTGGCTGGCGATGGGCGCGGTGCTAGTGGCGTCTTTCGTGGTCAGCCTGCTGGCCGGAATGGTCGCAAACCGCGTGCGCGGCGTCTACTTTGCTCTGGTTACATTCGGTCTTGCGCAGGTTGCTGCGCGCGCCGTTTATAACACGCGCGCGATCGGTGCATCGGACGGTCTGATTGGCATTCCGATCGTGCCGATCAATCTCGGCTTCGGCACGTTTATGTCCAGTTCGCCGGCGCCCTTCTTTATCTTTACTCTGGCGTTCATCGTGATCCTGTATCTGATCAGCGCCTATATTCTGGACACGCCGTTCGGCCGCATCCTTGTGGCGTTGCGGGCAAATGAGCGCCGCGTGCCGTTTCTGGGTTATTCGACATGGAATGCGCGTCTGGCGGCTTATGTACTCGCCGGTGTCGTTGCGGCGCTGTCCGGTGCGCTTTATCCGATGCTGCGTGGTTTCGTGTCGCCTGAACTGCTGTTCTTCGCGACCTCCGGCAATGCTGTTATCACTGTTGTGACGGGCGGTGTCGGCACGCTTGCGGGCGCACTCTATGGCAGCGTCATTTTGACGGTGCTCAAATCGGTGGTCGGCTCGATGACCGAGCATCATCTGATCGTGATCGGTCTTCTGTTCATGGCGGTGGTGATCTTCCTCCCCAAGGGATTGATGGGTCTGGTGCGGCCCCGGATCGAGCGCATGCTGAGCGGAGGTGACCGATGACCGCGGTTCTTAGCGTTCACGATCTCGGCGTGTCGTTCGGCGGCATCCATGCGGTCAACGGAGTCTCGTTCTCGGCCGAGCCGAATGCGATCACGACTGTGATCGGCCCGAACGGTGCGGGAAAGTCCACGCTGTTTAATCTTATCAGTGGCCTGATCCGCCCGAGCAACGGCCGTGTGATGCTGCGCGGTATGGACCGGACCGGAGCGAAGCCTCACCTGATGCAGCGCGCGGGCCTCGGCCGTTCGTTCCAGATCACGAATCTATTCTTTGAACTGACCGTTCTCGAAAACCTGAGGCTCGCCGCCCAGCGGCTGGAGCCGAGCGCACGTCTCTGGCTGCCGGTTCGCAGAAGTCATCGCGCGCTGGCGCGTGTCGATGCGCTGATCGAGCGCTTCGGACTGGCGTCGAAAGTCGGAGAATTGGCCGGTGCGTTGTCTCATGGCGAGCAGCGGCGGCTGGAAATCGCGGTCGCGCTCGCAGCGGAGCCTTCCATCCTGTTGCTCGACGAGCCGACGCAGGGCATGAGTCACGCGGACACTGCCGATACGGCGAAGCTGATCCGCGATCTTGCAAAGGACGTTACCATTCTGCTGATCGAGCATGATATCGGCGTGGTGATGGACATTTCGCACCACATCGTTGTGATGCATCAAGGCAAGAAGATCGCGGAGGGCGCGCCGGCGGTCGTGCGCGCCGATCCTGCGGTTCAGGCCGCTTATTTCGGACACGCCTGATGTTCAAGATCGACAATCTTCACGTTCACTACGGCCTGTCCCATGTCATCCAGGGCGTCAGCATCGAGGCTGCGCCGGGTGAGGTGGTCGGCATCTTCGGCCGCAACGGCGTCGGCAAGACCACGCTGATGAAAACCATTGCTGGCTGGGTGAAGCCCAGTGGCGGTTCGATTTCGCTGGATGACGCGCGCCTCGACGGGCTGGAGCCGGACCAGGTCTGTCATCACGGCGTCGGCTTCGTTCCCGAGGACCGGCGGATATTTCCCGGCCTGAGTGTCGAGGAAAATCTCAAGCTGGGTCTGATGCAGAGGCCGGGCCGCACCCGCGCGGAACAGAAGGCTGAGATCGACCGGATCTATCAGCGCATGCCGCGCCTTGCGGAGCGGCGGCGGCAGATCGGCACGACATTATCTGGCGGCGAGCAACAGATGCTGGCCATGGCCCGCGTCATGGTGGGGAAACCGAAAATCGCGCTGATCGATGAGCCGACGGAAGGGCTCGCGCCGATGATCGTGGCGGATATCTTCGCCATTATCGCGGAGATGAAGGCGTCCGGCGCCATCGTTCTGCTGGTTGAGCAGAATCTCACCGGCGCGCTTGCCGCGTCCGATCGCTTCTATGCCATCGAGCGTGGCACCGTCGTCCTGTCGGGTGATGCGAAGAACGAGGCGGACAAGGCGCGGCTTGTCGAGACGATTGCGGTGTAGGGGCTGTTTTTCGCAATCTCGGAGATTGTATGCCTCCGTTGTAAGAACTCCGAAATTTACGTCATCCAAATCAAAAGGCCGGATCGCAATCCGGCCTTTGCCTTTTGATAAGGCCGGTCCTTAGTCCCGGTTCTTATCTTTCTTCCGCTTCTTCTTGCCCTTCTTGTCATGATCGTCGCCGTCGTCCTCGTGCTCCTCAAGGGCGCGGGCGGCGAGTTCAGCGGCATGGCGCTCGGCGGCTTCCTGCTCTTCGCGCTCCTTTGCTTCGCGCTTGCGCTTTTCGCGATGTTCTTCGTAGGCGTCGAAGATCGTTTCCAGCCATGGCAGAATCTCCTCGAACGAGGGCAGGCGGCCGGGGGGGCCCTGTTCACCTTGAGGACCTTGCGCTCCGACGGGGCCTTGTTTTCCTTGAAGTCCTTGCTCGCCGCGCGGACCCTGCACGCCGGGTTTACCCTGTGGTCCTTGTTCGCCGCGTTTGCCCTGTGGACCTGGCTTGCCGGTTTCACCCATCTTGCCGCGCGGACCTTCCGCACCCGGACGGCCGGGATGACCTTGCGGGCCGGGGCGCCCTATCGGTCCCTGCGGTCCGGCCTTTCCGGGCCGTATGACTTCCTTTGCCACGCCGTTCACTCCGATGATGCTGTGCGCCGATCGCGCGTTATGCCTTTCTAACAGGGTTTTCGTGACTGCTTCAATTCGCGGATTGTGACACTAAGACGTTGCTGTGGAGAGATTTGCGGTGCTGACAGCAATGCATGGCGGCAACGGTGGATGCTATCGGCATACCGGGCGCGATTGCAGGCTAGATACGGGCGCCGCGATTGTAGGCCTCGATCAGCTGATTGTAATCACGCAACAGCCTGTCGGGAGACCCTTCAATCATCCAGCCGCTGCCGGCATTGATCATCATCTTGTCGCCCTGGCTGTACGGTGTCTTGTCGCGAACCCGGCGCATGAGTTGCTTGGCCGAGGTCAGAAAGGACTTTGCGCTGCTGGTGAACATCGAACCGATCTTCTGGCCGTCGTCGGCATTTGACGCATTTTCGAGATCCTTGGTCGCGGTCTCGTAATCGTTCAGCGCCTGCGTGATCGCGGCCATGTCCGGCTTGTCTGCCTTCTGCGCGCGCAGCACGCGCTTGGCCTGGATCATCAGCGCCTCGACATGATAGCGCGCCTTGCGGCCCTCGCTGCGCTCGATCGCGGCGAGGCGCTCCAGCGCGCGCTTGTCGTTGATCGTCTCGACATTAAGGCGCAGATCTTTGTCGGCCTTTGCAAACGCATCCCATGCGGCGACAAGTTGGGGATGCAATGCTTTTCCCTTGGCCATCTTGTCGTCCTTGTAGTTTTCCTGGGTGTAGTAGTCGTCTGCCTCCTTCAGCAGCGGCTCAAGCTTGCTGACGGCGTCTGCATACGCGGAGCCCGCGGCCTCCAGCTCCGCATCGCGCGGTTCCAATGTGTTGGCCTTCTCCACGTTCTTGCGGCAGTCCGATGTGTCGTAAATCGTGTAGGTACCATAGATGATCCGCTCTTTGCCTGTCGGTCCTTTCGGATTTGCCCAACTGAAGTAGCGGCTGCGTGAACTGTACGAACGCTCGGACAGGCGATTGATGCAGCCCACGTAAGCATTCATTTTTTCCGTGAATGCGGCTTCAACGGATGAGGATGGTGGTGGGGTTTGTGCAGCGGCCTGCGACGCCATGGGGGCCGCGAGCGCGATAGCTATGAGAGCGTTTGTGGCAAGCGATGTGCTGCGCATGGTGCTATCATCCCTGTTGAACTTCGATATGTGTCGCTCGGCTGCGCCATATGGTTCAATAGCGGTGGAGAAGTCTCGTTTCAAAATAAAATAGCCGGACCATGGTCCGGCTATTTCCATCTCGAAAGATTCGAAAACCCTGTTCAGAACGCCTTGTTGCTTTCCTTTACCGCGTCCGCCTCGACATAGACCTGTCCGCCCATCTTGACGAACTTTTCGCTCATCTGCGCCATGCCGTCGGCGATGACGCCGGTCATCGTCATGCCGACGCTTGAAGCGCCACCGAGGTTGAGGGCGGCCTTCTCGTTGTCACCAAGCGAGGCGGCGTAATCGCGCACGTCCTGCGTGATCTTCATCGAGCAGAACTTCGGGCCGCACATCGAGCAGAAATGCGCGACCTTGTGCGCTTCCTTCGGTAACGTCTCGTCATGATAGAGCAGTGCCGTATCCGGATCGAGGCCGAGGTTGAACTGGTCCTGCCAGCGGAAATCGAAACGTGCGCGCGAGAGCGCGTCGTCACGAAGTTGTGCCGCCGGATGGCCCTTGGCGAGATCGGAGGCATGTGCCGCGATCTTGTAGGTGATGACGCCGACCTTGACGTCGTCACGGTTCGGAAGACCAAGGTGTTCCTTCGGCGTGACATAGCAGAGCATGGCACAGCCGAACCAGCCGATCATCGCCGCGCCGATGCCGGAGGTGATGTGATCGTAGCCCGGTGCAATGTCCGTGGTCAGCGGCCCAAGCGTATAGAACGGCGCTTCGCCGCACTCCTTGAGCTGCTTGTCCATGTTGATCTTGATCTTGTGCATCGGCACGTGGCCGGGGCCTTCGATCATCACTTGACAGCCCTTGTCCCAAGCGATCTTGGTCAGTTCACCCAGCGTTTCGAGTTCGGCGAACTGCGCGCGGTCGTTGGCGTCGGCAATCGAACCCGGACGCAGGCCGTCGCCTAGCGAGAACGAGACGTCATACTTGCGCATGAGATCGCAGATTTCGTCGAAGTGCGTATAGAGGAAGCTCTCCTTGTGATGTGCGAGGCACCACTTGGCCATGATCGAGCCGCCGCGCGACACGATACCGGTAACGCGGTTGGCGGTGAGATGGATGTAGGCGAGGCGCACGCCGGCATGGATGGTGAAATAATCGACGCCCTGTTCGCACTGCTCGACCAGCGTGTCGCGATACAGCTCCCAGGTCAGCTTGACAGGGTCGCCGTCGCACTTCTCCAGCGCCTGATAGATCGGCACGGTTCCGATCGGGATTGGCGCGTTGCGCAGGATCCACTCGCGAGTGGTGTGGATGTTGCGGCCGGTGGAGAGATCCATCACGGTGTCAGCGCCCCAGCGGATCGCCCATACCATCTTGTCCACTTCCTCCTCGACCGACGACGTTACGGCGGAGTTGCCGATATTGGCGTTGATCTTGGTCAGGAAATTGCGGCCGATGATCATCGGCTCAAGTTCGGCGTGATTGATGTTGCAGGGGATGATCGCGCGGCCACGGGCAATTTCGTCGCGGACGAATTCCGGCGTGATGAAGGCGGGCACGGATGCGCCGAACGACTCGCCGTCTTTCAGCGCGGCCTCGGCGCGCTCGAGTTGCTGCTTGCGCCCGAGGTTCTCGCGTTCGGCGACATAGATCATCTCCTTGGTGATGATGCCGGCGCGTGCGAATTCGAGTTGTGTGATCTTGTGCCCGTCAAGGCCGCGGATCGGATTGTGATGCGCCTTGAAGGCCGCGGCTGCATGCGATGCGCCGACATTGCCGTTGTCTTCCGGCTTGATCTGGCGACCTTCATATTCTTCGATGCCACCGCGCTCCTTCACCCATGCGATACGGCTGCGTGGCAGGCCGGCGTTGACATCGATGATGACGTTCGGATCGGTGTAGGGGCCGGAGGTGTCATAGACCGGAAGGTTCGGTTCTTTCGCTTCGGGCGAGAGAATGATTTCGCGCAGCGGCACGCGCAGGTCCGGCGCAGTGTCGGGCACCGAATAAATCTTGCGCGACGAGGGCAGGCCGCCGGTGGTCACGGCCGGGAGCGTGGTGTCCGGATTTGAACGAATATTCATGGCGTCCTCCTTGTGGGTCGCTTTGAGTCTCAGGCAGCTTTTGTGAGATCGTTGGGATAATCGGTGAGCCAGGCGCGCACGCGCGCATCCGGATCGGCATTCTGAGTAACGTCGCTGACGACGGCGATGGAATTGGCGCCCGCCGCGAAAATATCGGCGGCCTGTTCGAGCTTGATGCCGCCAATGGCGACCAGCGGAATTTCGCCGATCAGGAGTTTCCAAGCGGTAATGCGCTCGATGCCCTGGGGCGCGAACCGCATTTTCTTCAGCGTGGTTTCATAGATCGGGCCGAGCGCGATATAGTCCGGCTTGTAGGCCAGCGCATTGTCGAGTTCATCCTCGTCATGGGTCGAAATGCCGAGGGTCAGCCCGGCGCGGCGGATCGCGGGCACGTCCGCCGTATCGAGGTCTTCCTGTCCGAGATGCAGGTGCTGCGCGCCCGCATCGATGGCCGCGCGCCAATAATCATTCACGATCAGCTTGGCCTGTGTGCCTTTGGTCACCGCCAGTGCCTCGCGGACGATGGCGAGCGCAGCGGCATCATCGAGATTCTTCGCACGCAGCTGAATGGTGCCGATGCCGAGCTTCGTCAGGCGCTCGACCCACGCGACAGTATCGACCACGGGATAAAAACGATCAGGATACAGCATGCCAGAACGGTGTCCCAACGACAGGGGTTGAAGGAGAGGCAAAATCGCGCGCACCCATAAGGCCCGCTTCATAGCCAGTGCGTCCTGCCTCGATGGCAAGCCGGAACGCTTTTGCCATCTTGACTGGATCTTCAGCTTTCGCGACGGCGGTATTCAGCAAGACGGCGTCGAAGCCAAGTTCGAGCGCTTTGGCGGCATGCGATGGCGCGCCGATACCGGCATCGACCACCAGTGTGATGTCGGGCAAGCGAACACGCAGCAGCTTCAATGCATCGGGACTGGTGATTCCGCGCGCGCTGCCGATCGGGGAGGCCCATGGCATCACGACCTTGCAACCGGCATCGGCCAGGCGCTGCGCGACGGAAAGATCCTCGGTGCAATAAGGGAACACCTCGAAGCCGTCCTTAATGAGGATGTTCGCAGCTTCCACGAGGCCGACCACATCGGGCTGCAGCGTCTCGTCGTCCGCGATGACTTCGAGTTTGATCCATGGCGTGTTGAACAGTTCGCGCGCAAGTTTTGCGGTTGTGACGGCCTCGCGCACTGATTTGCAGCCTGCGGTATTGGGCAGAACGGTGACATCAAGTTCGCGGATCAGCGACCAGAACTGATCACCGGTTTTGCCGCCTGCGGTCTCGCGGCGCACCGAAACGGTGACGATCTCGCTGCCGGCGGCACGGATCGCGTCCTGCATGATCTTCGGCGACGGATAGAGCGCGCTGCCGATCAGCAGACGCGACGAGAATTCGCGGCCGTAGAAATTCACTTTGCTCATCTTGCTCTCATCCTCCCTGCCGGGGCGTGAGGATTTCCACCGAGTCATTGTCGTTGAGCGGCGTGTTAGCCCAGCGTGCCCGGGGCACCACGTCGTAATTCACTGCCACGGCCAGATGACTGCCCTCGTAGGCGAGTTCGCTCAGCAGTGCATCGACATGCGTGGCTTTGGTTTCGATCCGCTCGCCGTTGACGGTCAGGAACATTGCATCACCTCGTTATCGATCGCGCCGCGCTCGACATAGGCCAGCGTCAGTTCCGCAAGGGCAGGGGCCAGCAGGAAGCCGTGCCGATAGAGCCCGTTGACGGAAATCTGCCTGTCGTTGATCGCGATGCGCGGCAGGTTGTCCGGAAAAGCAGGGCGCAGACCCGCGCCGAATTCGATGATGCGCGCTTCGCCGAACGCCGGATGCACTGCATAGGCTGCGCTCAGCAGTTCAAGCGCCGAGCGGACGCTGACGCCGGTGTCTTCGCTTTCGATCGAGGTGGCGCCGAGCATGAAGCGGTTGTTCGGACGCGGAATGATGTAGAGCGTCCAGCGCGGATGAAGCAACCGCACCGGGCGCGAGAGCTGCACCTCGACCGTCTCGACGATGATCATCTCGCCTTTGACGCCGCGCAGGTCGCGATGTTTGTCGCGTGCGCCAAGGCCGCGGCAATCGATCACAATGCCGTCGAGTATGTTGTCCGGCTGGATGTCGCTTTGGAATTGAATCGTCGCGCCGGCCTCAGCCAGCTTTTCGTGAAGCATCGGCAACACGCTTCGCGGTTCGACGTGACCTTCGCCCGCGAAAAACAGCGCGTCGCGGAATCGGCCATCCAGCGATGGCTCGAGTTCGGCGATGCCAGTGGCATCAAGCCGCTCATGGTCGGTGGTCAGCTTGGCGAAGCGCTCGAAATCGGCGCGGTCGCGCGGATGCGCGACGACCAGCGACCCGTTGAAGGGCGTATCGGGGAGCTGCTCGCGCCACAAGTCCAGCGAGCGGATGCCGAGGCGCGTGATCACAGGCTCGGAGCTTTCCCGCTCGCACCATGGCGCCAGCATGCCGCCGGCCCAGTGGCTCGTGGCCTCTGTCATGGCCGCGTCACTGCGCTCGTGCAGTGTCACGGCGTAGCCCGCGCGCGCGAATAGCAGCGCCTGCCATGCGCCGGCAATGCCTGCACCTACAATATTGACTGGAGACTCTCCTCGCGGAGACTTGGCTTTCTGTAGCATCCCTGTCCCTTCGCCGGCATGACCCGGATCAGGTTCAAAGGGTCACCGCGCGACCGCGGTATCTCAGCTCCCTGCCGGAGCACCCCTCGGAACATGTCCTTACAATAAACCCGATGTCCCAGGGGTTCAATGCCGGTGCAGCGCTCCGGCACGGCTTTTTCGCATCGTGGTGGCGCGTTTTCGCATCTCGCGCTGCAACGGAATTGTTGTGCCGGATAGCCGGTAAGGCTTCGTTGACCCTGTTGGAAACCGAAGCGCGGCGATTTCAGCTGATTTCGCCATTTTTACCAAGCTTGCCCGATGGCTGAGTTTACCCGGAATTATGCCGCCGATGGTTAGGTCGCGAGGTCTCTTCCTCTGCAGGACTGCACCATGAGCATCGCCGGTTATGACGGTATCGGGCATCAGCCGGGCGCGCGTGAAAGCGCGCTGGGCCGCGTGCCGGCATGGCTGTGGTTCGGCGCGGGCCTGTTCTTGGTGTTTGTGATCGCCGGCAATCGTTCTCTGCAGGATGCGGACACCTATTGGCAGACGGCGATCGGGCAGTGGATCATCGATCATCATGCGATGCCTACCGTCGACATCTATTCCTTCACCAGGAAGGGCGAGCCATGGATTTCATCGTCCTGGCTGGCGCAGGTTGTTTATGCCATCGCTTATCGGATCGCCGGATGGGCCGGACCGGTTATTCTGGCCGGGCTTGGAACCGCGGCCGCCTTTGCGTTGCTGGCGCGCAGCCTGACGCGGCGGTTTGCTCCGATCCATGCCGTGATTATTGCAATCGTCGCGACAATCGTGTCCGCGCACCACTTCATCGCACGCCCTCATCTTCTCGCGCTGCCGGTGATGGTAGCCTGGGTTCTCGGTCTGGTGAACGCCGCTGACGAGCGGCGCGCGCCGTCATTCTGGCTGCTGCCGCTGATCACGCTGTGGGCCAATCTTCATGGCGGATTTGTCCTGGGCATCACGCTGGTCGCGCCTTTTGCACTCGATGCGCTGTGGAATGCGGACGCATCGCAGCGTGTGTCGCTTGCCATGCGCTGGATCGTGTTCGGTCTTTGCGTGCTGGCGGCAAGCTGCATCACACCCTACGGCTGGGAATCGCTGCTGGCCTCGCGCAGGATTCTCGATCTCGGCGACGCCATGGCGCAGATTCCCGAATGGAGGCCGGTCGATTTCAGCAGCCTCGGACCATTCGTCATCTGCCTGCTTGCGGCGCTGGGTCTCACGCTCTGGCGCGGCATCGTGCTGTCGCCGACACGCATCCTGCTGGTACTTGGATTGCTGTACATGGCGCTGTCTCATGTCCGCAGCATCGAAATCTTTGCGCTGCTGGCGCCGCTGGTGCTGGCCAAACCGCTGTCCGTGCGGTTCGGTCGCGCCGGTGGCAGGCCAGTATCCGATAGCAAGGTGGGAATCGCTGCCGTTCTTGTAGGGGCCAGCATCGCAACCTGGATCTTCGTCGCGTATTACACCTTCACGCCGATGCGGGTATTCACGCCGGTGAGTGCGGTCGAACTGTTGAAGGAGCGCAAGGCGGAACGAATTCTCCACAATGCGGGGTTCGGCGGTTATCTCATCACGCAGGATATCCCGGTATTTTTCGATGGCCGGGGCGAACTCTATGGCAGCGAGTTTCTGGTCGAAGTCTTCGATGCGCTCGCACTCAAGAACGTGGACTCATTTTTGAATCTTCTGGAGAGCTACAAGATCGATGCTACGTTGCTGACGCCTTCCACGCCAGCTGTTGGTCTGATGGATCGTCTTGATGGCTGGAAGCGGATTTATGCGGACGATTTGTCGGTCGTTCATGTCCGTAAATCGGAAGCGCAGGGCGGTGGAAAGATCAAGAGCACGGATGACGCGCGGCCATGACTGACGCTGCGGGCGAGGGTGCGTCGAAGAAGTACATTCTGCTTCCGCTCTGCGCGGGCATTGTGATCTATGCCGTGGTGCTTGCCGAAGGCAATCGGCTTCTGCTCGATCCGGACATTTACTGGCAGATTGCTGTTGGCCAATGGATCGTTGATCACCGCACGGTGCCGTGGACGGATATCTACTCCTTCACCATGCAGGGCAAGCCCTGGATGTCCTCGCAGTGGCTGGCGCTGGTATTCTACGGCCAGGCTTACGCGTGGTTTGGTTGGACCGGTCCTGCTGTCGTCGCGTCGCTGGCGACCGCGCTAGCCTATATGATTGTCGCCCGCTTTCTGGTCCGCCGTCTCGGCGTCTTGTGGGTGTTGCCGATACTGGCGCTGTCGTTCCTGATCGCCAGGCCGCATCTCTATGCACGACCGCATGTGCTGGTGTTGCCGGTGATGGTGGCGTGGGTCTGCGCACTGCTTTCAGCGGTCGAGCGTCGCAAGGCGCCTTCTTTTTTGGTCGCCGCGCTCATGGCGCTGTGGGTCAACCTGCACGGCAGTTTCATTTTTGGCTTGCTGCTGATCGCCCCGATTGCGGTTGATGCGGCGCTCGCCGCGGATTCATCGGAGCGGTGGCGATTGTTGCGGCGCTGGTTTCTGTTCGGGATTGTTGCGACGGCGGCGTGCTGTGTCACGCCTTATGGATGGAATGCGTTCCGCGCGGCACACGCGATTCTCGATCTCGGTAAGGCGCTGAAATTGATCCGTGAATGGGCGCCTCTTGATTTCGGAGTTCTGGGGCCTATTCAGGTCGGTATATTCCTCATTCTGGCATTCATATTCTTCAGGGGCATGAAACTGCCACTCATGCGCAACGTGCTGTTTGCCGGATTGCTCTATATGGCGATGGCGCATTTTCGAAATGCGGATGTTTTTGCTCTGTTGGCTCCGCTGGTCGTTGCTACACCGCTCGCAATTCAGTTCGGAGTGCACGCCGATAAACTGATATGGACCTCTCCACTGCGCAGGAATGTTGTGCTGTCAGGCGCGGCCATGGTGTTCGCAGGAATTACGATTTTCGCATGCGTCGCGGGCCGATATCATCCAGGCAGGTGGTTCGCGCCGGAAGCGGCAGTTGAAGCCCTAAAAGCCAATCACGCAAAGCGCATTTTCAATGACTACAATTTCGGCGGCTACATGATCTCGAAGGGGCTCGCGCCGTACATCGATGGCCGCGCTGAACTGTATGGCGAAAAGTTCGCGCTGGAATACAACGCCGCGCTGCAATTGCTGAAGCCCGGCGTGTTCCTCGATCTGCTGGCGCGTCACGGGATCGATACGACCTTGCTGAGCCGGAATGCCCCGGCGGCACGGATGCTGGATCATCTTGACGGTTGGCAGAAGATCTTCATCGACGATCGTGTCGTCGTTCACGTCCGCGATGCGGATGCTGTCCATTCTGCCGATCCTGAAATAAAGCCGGCCTCAAACTGAGACCGGCTATTTCAATAGATCGTCAGTGGCGGTGTCGCCGATGCCGCCGCGGAATTTCCTGCGCATTGGCGTCGAACAGCGTGATGTCCCGCTCGGCCGCAACCTGCTGAACCGGCAGCAAGCCCTGGCGCTTCGCGGCGTAGTAGTAGCCGCCCGCATAGTAAGCAACCGCGCGGCTATGATTGCCGCCCGCCGCACGATAAGCGCCCGCGAGATATTTCACGGCGTAGGTGAGGTTGGTGTCGGGATCGAGCAGGCCCTGCGCGGTGCCGGTGTAACCGAGGCCGCGCGCGGTCGCGAGCTTGATCTGCATCATGCCGTAATTGCCGCGGCTCACGGCGCGCGGATTGTAGCGGCTCTCGCGCATGATGACGCGATGAACCAGTTCGACGGGCACGCCATTGGCGGCTGCGTGAGTGGCGACCATTTGTTCGTAGTCCGCGCGCTGTGCGTTGGCAGGATGAATCAGCATCATCGCCGCTGCTGCGGCGAGCAAAATGCGCTTCATGATGTCTATCCTCGGCGATCGTTGGGAAATGAATTCAACGCGGACGCAACAGGCCGGCGCGACGAACGGCCCGGCTCAACGGCAACGGGCGCATGAAAGTTCCATGACGCTGAAATGTGGGCAGATCATGTCATCGCGCGGGTTCCATCAACCCGGCGATCATGATGAACAGATGGAACATAGGTTGAACAGCGGCGCGGGGCTGTATTCTGCAGGCTTCGTGATGCCTACAGATTTGGAATTGAGGTCACGGCCACGCTCATCGTGCCGTCTGCCTCCGCAATGATACGTAGGGTGTTGGAGTCGAAGGCGATGCTGCCGAGGCGGATGCCCGTCACCGCTGCATCGACGCGGATGCCGCTTTCGCTCTTCCGGAAATCCGCGACAACCGCTGAGAGTTTCTGCTGCGCGTTGGCGGCGAATGTCTTGAGGTCGATGGTCGCGCGCTGTTCGAGCGCGCGCTGTACATATGGAATGACCGGACGCGCGGCGGCGCCGAGCAGGCCGAATGCGGAATCGGATTCAACCGCGAGTTCGAGATCGGTCAGCCGCAGAACCTGAGTCGCCTGATCCAGTACGGGCCGGCCCCAGATATGGATCGTTGCTTCGCCGCCGAAGCCGAACCAGCTTTTCTTTTCCTTGGCGTTGACGAGCAGCGAAATCAGCAGCCGCTGTCCGGCTGCGGAAACGCTTGCGCTTTTCACGGTGACGTCGACGGAGCCGCTGCCGTCTTCCGGGAAGGTGCGCCCTTTCAATTGCACTTCAACGATCTTGTTCACTTCGGTGAAAGGCAGATCGATCGGCACACCGATGGTGACACGTCCTCTGTCTGTCGGCGCGACGATGTCGAGCGTGGCGGGGAAGGGACAATCCGGCTTGGTTTCCGATGGCAGCACGCGGGTTTCCGCCTGCAGGCCAAGCATCAGGTTGACGTTGCTGGTATCAATGCGCGGCTGTGCCGCGACCGCGCGTATCGGACGCATTTCGAGCCACAGCACCGGCATGCCGGGTGCGGCCGGCGGCAGCGGCATCGAGCGACACAGCTTCGCCCATTCCCGCCGCGCATTTTGTTCGAGCGTGCGGTCATTGCGCAGACGCTGCTGCAACAGCGCCAGTTGTTCGTTCACCGTCTTGTCGATCACGGGCTTGACCTGTGCGGGGACGGCAACCTTGGCGCCCGCGACGGTGAGGTTGCTGTCGCCGATGCTGACCTGCGCGGTCAGCTTCGGATCGATCCGCCACTCTCGCAGGACTTCCGGCCGGGAGGTCACTCCGACATTGCCGTGAATCGTCGCATTGGCATTCAGCGACTTGATCGACACGCTGCCGAGTTGCTTGACCGCATTGTTGCCGAGCACGTTACCCAGTGCGTTGCCGAGCGCGGTTCCGCTCGCGGCGGAGAGCGATCCCAGCACCGTGAGCTTGCCGTCGAGCGGTGTCGACAGCGCGAGTGCGTTCTGCGCGCCGGATGCGGCGATCGGACCGCGCGAAACGGTCCAGCTGATATCGGCGTTCTGCAGGATCTGGCTGACAGGATTTTCTGCCTTGCCGCCGAGATTGCGCGGCGCCGCGCGGTCCAGCGCATCACGCAGCGCTGTGATCGACACCGCGATCGGAGTCAGGATTTCCGAATTGCGCGTGACCGGCGGCAATGGCGGCAGTTTCGCGAGCACCGGCTTTTCCACCGTGACCGGCCAGAACGTATTCATCGCATAGAGGCTGACCGCGAACGACACGACCAGCGCCAAGAGGCCCAGCAGGATCACTTTTATACGCATGTCAAATCCGGTCGCATCATGACGGCGATGCTACCGCCGACAACGCATGCATGCCACCCTGCCTGCTGCACGTTCCGGATTGAATTACCTCACGTTGCGCGGATCTTTTGGCTTTGGTCCTTGCGGCAATCTCTTTTGCACGCTCGGCAGTCCGCGCTGTCCCGCCCGCGGCGACGCCGTTGGCATTCGCTGCCCGGGCGCCTGCGGGATGCGAGCACTGTTGGGAACTCCGAGGCGATTCAAAATGCCGCCCGCGGCGCCCGATACGCCGGGAATGCTCGGCATGCCCGATGGTCGCTGGAATCCGCCGGGCATTCCGGTCTGCCGCGGCAGGGTGTTTTGTCCCGGCGCGAGCTGTTGCCGTCCTCCAAAATGGTTCGGCGCTCCGGGTCTTTGTCCTAACTGGCCCGGTGTCCCCGGAGTTCTTTGCAATCCGTTCTGATGCGGAAGACCTGCGCGTCCCGGCATGCCCGTGTTTGGCTGCAGGTTGCCGCGTTGCCCCGGCTGATGTTGCAGGCCCGGTTGTCGCGACCCGGGTTGATTGATTCCCGGGCGATTGAACTGGCCGGGTGCGTTTGGTTGCCCCGCGCGGTTGTTCAGGCCCGGCTGTCCGCGCAGCCCCGGCTGTCCGCGCAGCCCCGGCTGTCCGCGCAGCCCCGGCTGATTGAATCCGCCGCGCTGGCCGGGCTGGTTGAAGCCACCGCGCTGATTGAAGCCCGGCCGACCGAAGGCCGGCGGACGGTTCGGATTCTGCATGCGGAAATTGCGTTGCTGCATGACGATGTTGCGCCCGATGCCCTGCATGGCGAAGACGCGTTGCGTGAAGGCGCGGTCGCGCGCGATCACCTGGGCCGACATCACCATGGGCGTCGCGGTCATGCGCATGCCGAATCCGCTGACCATCGTGCCGCGCACGGTATAGCCGCTCGCGCCCTGCGTCAGCATGCCGAGCGGCGCGCCGTCGCGGGCTTTGACCTCGATCCGTCCAACCTTGCCGTCGGCATCCGGATAAAGCTTCACCCCGACGTTGTTGGCGCTTTTCCCGGCAGCGTCGGTGTTTTCCGGAACCTCGACCACGCCAGTCGTGCCGCGAATGCCGAGCGTTGCCGTCGGCGTCTCGATTTTCATATCGCCGGTCTTGGCGACGGCGGCGGCAACGAAGGCCATGGTGCCGCGCGTCACGTTGATCAGAGCGGCGTTGTCCTTGCCGCCGTTCTGATAGACGAAATTATCGACGACCACACGAGATGTCGCTGAGAGGTTGAGCGTGGTGTCGTCACTGAATGTCACGCCGAGCGTCGAATTCTTGCCGGTCTGCAGGATGTCGCCTTTATAGATTTCATCCTGAATTTTCAGCGGTCCGGTCATGCCGTTGCGCGTGACAGTCGCGGTGCCCTTCAGGGTCGCGACGTTGCCAGCAGGTTCTTCCGTATCGGGTGTCTGTGCCGGATCGGTGGTGGCCTGCGATGGCGCGGCTGCGGGCTGCGTCGGCGGATTGTCGGCAGGTGCGGGAGCCGACGGTTGTGGTTCCGCGGGCGCGGTCTGCGTAACCGGCGGATTGGATTGCGCGTGCGCCGCATGCACGAGAACGATGCCGCACAGCATCGATGCGAGAAACAGACCGTCACGAATTTTCACGAGAGAAATACCTGATCGGAAAATGGACTATGCGAACCGCGATTGTTGGCAGGGTCGCCGCGCGGATGCAATGCCGCGACCAGGGGGTGGCGATATATTCGTTGCATTGTTGATGGAATCGGGGTGGTCGCGCGCCTGTTACGAGGCGGTGATCGGCCCGCCAGCCTTGCGCCAGCCGTCCAGTCCGCCCTCGATATGGCGGGCCGTGGAGAGGCCGGAATCCTGCGCTGCCTGCACAGCCATCGCAGAGCGTTCGCCGAATGCGCAATAGAACAGCAGGTTGTTGCCGGACATGGTTCCGAGTTGATGCAGGATGCCGCCGGGCTGCACATTGTTTGCGAGGTCGGGATAGGGCGCGTGAACCGACCCCGGGATGATGCCGTGCTTTCTCCGCTCGCCTTGCTCCCGCAGATCGATCAGCAGAATGCCGGGCTGGCCGAGCATCGTCATGGCCTGCGAAGGCGAAACCGCCCAACCGCGTTGCGCGACATTATCTTGAGCGAGGCCCATGTGCAGATTGGCCGGTACTGCCACATCCATCATCTTCGGGTTGGGCAAGTGCAGGTTGGCCATCAACTCGACATACTGGTCGATGGATGACACCTGCAGGCGCGGATTGCAGCGTTTCTCCTCGCCGATGGTGGAAACGGTGTCGCCCTTATAATCATGGGCGGGATAGACCAATGTGTGTTCCGGCAGCTTCAGCAGCCGGTTGAAGATTGAGTCATACTGCGCGCGAGCGTCGCCGTTCTGAAAATCGGTGCGGCCGGTACCGCGGATCAGCAGCGTGTCGCCGGTGAAGACCCGGTCCGGCATCACGAAGCTGTAGGAATCGTCGGTATGGCCGGGCGTGTAGATCACGTCGAGATCGATGCCGTCGACATCGATGCGGTCGCCGTCCGACACGCGCATCGAGACGACATCGACGCCGCTCTGTTCGCCCATCACGGTGATGCAGTGCGTATGATCGCGCAGCGCTCCGAGCGCACTGACATGATCGGCGTGAATGTGGGTGTCGATCGCCTTGATGAGGCGCAGGTCGAGTTCGCGCAGCAGGCGCAGATAGTGGTCCAGCTTTTCAACCACGGGATCGATAATCAGCGCCTCGCCGCCTCTGCGGCTGGCCAGAAGATACGTGTAGGTGCTGGATGTGGTGTCGAAGAGCTGCCGGAAAATCATGACGCATTATCGCGCAAAAACGATGCGCAATCAAAGCTGGTCGCTCCAGGTTGAACGATGGCCGCTAGAACATTCCTAATACGACGGCAGCGACGAAAAAGAGCGAAGCATACGCGGCAGCGATACTTAGAGGCCCGACGATGGTCATGGGAAGCTCCCTTGGCTCAACGCTGGTCAAGTAACGGCCAAGGCTACCAAGTCGTTCCGCGCGGGAAAAGTCAGGACCGCTGCCGCTTCGTTGTTCGGCTGTCGCGGTATGGTTAAAAAACCTTGAATAACAATGCGTTGAAGAGTCTTTAATGATCTTCGGCGACTTTGCGTAAATGACGCGCGGAGTAAGTTTGTTTGTAGTCGGCTCCTGTGTCCTCGTCGCCCTGGCGGGTTGCGGCCGCGGTTTCATGACTGCGGAACGCGAACCCTGGCGGGCCGAGGCGGAGAAGGCGTGCCTGAAATCCGGAGCAGTCCGTGAAAGCGCCGATCTCGTCCGTATCGATCCGATTTCCGGGCCCGGCGCCTGCGGTGCCGAATTTCCGCTTAAGGTGGCTGCGCTTGGGGAGAGCAACAGCAGCCTCGGTTATGCTGACGATCTGCGCCCGCCGGCGGGCATCGGCAATCAGCCGCGCTGGCCGGTGTCGCGACCGCCGTCCTATCCCTCGCAGCAACCCTACATGCAGACGGGCGCACCGTCTTATCCGCCGCCGCAGCCCTATCAGGCATCGCGCGCCGCGCCGTATTCTGCATCCGCCAGCGCACCGATGCCGTTGAATGCGCCCGGTGTTGCGCCGCCTGATGAAGAAGATATCGAAGCGGGCTCCGATGCGGCGTCACCGCCGATGGGCCGCCCGCCGCAGACCCGCGCTCCCTATGCAGCGCAATCCTATCCGGCGAGTCAGCCGTATACGCCGCCGCGGCTCGGTCCGGCGCAGGGATCTCCGGTCAATGGCGTCGGCCCGGTCGCGCTGAAACCCGCGGCGACGCTGGCATGTCCGATCGTGTCGGTGCTGGACCGCTGGCTGGCGGATTCTGTGCAACCCGCCGCGCAGCGCTGGTTCGGATCACCCGTGGTGGAGATCAAGCAGATTTCGGCTTACTCGTGCCGCGGCATGAACGGCAATTCGCGTGCGCATATTTCCGAACATGCCTTCGGCAATGCGCTCGACATCGCAGCTTTCGTGCTGGCCGACGGACGCCGGATTTCGGTGAAAACCGGATGGAAGGGAATGCCGGAAGAGCAGGGTTTCCTGCGCGACGTGCAGGGCGCGGCGTGCCAGCAGTTCAACACCGTGCTGGCGCCGGGTTCGAACGTCTATCACTACGATCATATCCACGTCGATCTGATGCGCCGGGCTTCGGGGCGTATCATCTGCCAGCCCGCTGCCGTGTCTGGCGAGGAGATCGCCGCGCGTGCCGCGCCTCGCGGATATGCCGGACGCGATGGTGGCATAACCGGATCGATCGGCCAGCGGGTGAAGCGCATCCTCGCCAAGGGACCGCTGTCGAAGGAAGATCAAGACACGATCGAGGACGAGTCGCGCGTCAGATAATGCGTGGGTCATAACCTCCGTGACAAAAAAGCCCGGCGCGAGCCGGGCTTTAAGTTTTCTTGGAGAAAAACAGACGATTTGGCTAGTCGCAAAATCTGTCTCGGCGTCGGGCTGTTTTCAGCTTCAAACATCGCATCAAGGCGTCGCGAATAAAATCCGGCATTTGCCGGGAAGTGTGCTCCGGCTTTCAATGAAGAGTCAGTTTCCGATCGGCGGTTGCAGACTGCGCAGCAGCGCGACCAACTGACTCTGCTGACGTGTTTCCGTCTTGCGGAACACGCTCTCAAGATTCGAACGCATGGTGCTGTAGGCGATGCCGGCGTCTTCGGCGGCTTCTCTCACCGAGCGACCGGCGCCATCCATTCGTTCCAGAAGCTGCTTCGCTTCAACTGTTCGCCGACCAGAGCGTGGTCGTGATAAACGGTTCCCACCGGCGCGACGATCACCGCATCGATCAGCGGATTGGAAATGCAGGAGAGTTCATCGATGTAAAGTTGGTGATATTTTGGATCAAAACTGGTTGTGATGGCGTCGCCCGGCTGGAGATCGGGGCCGATCCGGCCAAGACATGCCCTGGAACCTTGGAATAGGTCGCACAGGTGCTCTACGGCGACATTCCATGTGCCGGATTGTAAGCGGCTTCATAAATGTCGGTGATGACGCCGGACAGGTGCCCGGGATCAATGTCGATCATCAAAAGCATTCCCAGTCGAATTCCGCGAAAAGTGTCCAGGGTTTTCGTGAAACGATCAAGCCTGTGATTTCGCCAGGACTGTATGCGCCATCGCGCTAACGGCGAATGCTTCCGCTTTATGACAATGGAACCGGAGTGCATGCACTGGGAGGTTAGGGCGGCTCAATTGCGAAGGCGAAAAAGCGCCGTCAATTCTTCGCCCGATAGTGCGTGAGAAACATCAGCGTCGCGCTTTCGACCACAGTGGTGATCTGCGCAGGGGAGGGGGAAGGCCTCACCTGAAACACGTAGGGCTGGAATAGCGTGGCCTGGCACATCATCGTGAATTGCGCTGCAGCCAGTTCGCAATCGTCAATTGCAAGTTCGCCCCTTTTCACTTTCTCTCCGAGATAGGTGGCGAGGCGATGCATCGTCAGTGCAATGACGTTCTCGTAGAAACGGCGTCCGACGTCAGGCATCCGCTCCGCGATCGCCATCACGGTTCTGACGGCGGAACCGCCATCCGGCCGGCAAAGCACTTCGATGTAGGCGCGGCCGAAGTCAAGCAACGTGGTTTTCGTATCGCGGGCCGGATCGAAGTTGAAAGCCAGACGTCCATGGGAAAGGCATTCCTGCTCGACGGTCGCCTCGAACAGCGAATGCTTGTCGGCGAAATAGACATACAGAGTGCCTTTGGAGACTCCGGCGGCCCGGGCGATCTCGTTCATGCTGGCGCCGTCGAAGCCCAGATCCATAAAGACCCGCCGGGCGCCATCCATGATCTGCTGGCGCTTGGCACTGTCCTCGTCCCCGGAATGGGGCAGCGTTGTTGGATCGGTGGCAACCATTCGTTCAGCCTGTTTTTTCGTTTCGTTGTGGACCTCGCCTCCGGAAAGGATGTTCGAACCCCGAATGCGGTATCCAAATATGTCGCAAAATTACCATTGACCGAACCGTTCGGTCAATGGTAATTTTGATGTACGCCAAGAATGGCGTAGCCGGCATTTTTGTCGCCGGCGCATTGCTTTGTCATTTGAAGGAGGCCGTAATGGCCATGCCTGCCCGAGATCAGGTTGCAAGGGTCGTTCACCCGGAGCCCGACGCGTCCGAAGCCGATGTCTCACATTCCGCGAAGGCGCAGGAATTGCGCGCGCGTCCGGCCGAAGATCCCACAACGGAAGCTCAGCCTTCTGCAACGTCGGCAAGTGAAACCGCAAAGCCGAAATCTGCGTTGCGCCGCAAAATTCTGACCGGCGTCGGCGCGCTGGCCGCGCTCGGTGCGATCTACTTCGGCGTACATTACATGCTGGTGGGCCGTTACATGGTGTCGACCGATGACGCTTATGTGCGTGCCAACAACACCACGATGGGCGCGAAGGTCGCCGGGCACATTTCCAAGATTCTTCCGGGCGACAACACGCGCGTCGGTGCGGGCAACATTGTTTTCCGGATCGACGAGGGCGATTACCGGCTCGCGGTCGAAAGCGCGCAGGCGAAGGTCGCGACGCAGGAAGCCACCATCGCGCGCATCGACCGCCAGGCGACCGCGCAGCAAAGCGCCGTCGATCAGGCACAGTCACAGCTTGTTTCCGCCGAAGCCGCGACAAAGCGCGCGCAGGCGGATTTCGCGCGCCAGGAAGAACTGAGCAGCAAGGGCTTCGCATCGAAAGCCACGTTCGATGTCTCGCAGGCCGGTCGCGATCAGGCCGTTGCCGCGGTGCAGGGCGCGCAGGCGACGCTGGCCGCAGCACAGGCGCAGGTTGATGTCATCAAGGCACAAAAGGCCGAGGCCGAAGGCCAGTTGCAGGAATTGCGCGCGGCGCTCGCCAAGACGATCCGCGATCTGGCGTTCACGGAAGTGCGCGCGCCGGTTGACGGCATTTTCTCCAACCGTATGGTCAATGTCGGCGACTACGTCCAGCCGGGCCAGCGTCTCGCCAATGTCGTGCCGCTCGACGACGTCTATATCGACGCCAACTACAAAGAAACGCAGCTTGGCCGGCTGAAGCCGGGCCAGCCGGTTTCGATCACCGTGGACGCCGTCTCCGGGCGCACCATCAAGGGCGTTGTCGACAGCCTCGCACCGGCGTCGGGCTCCGTATTCACGCTGCTGCCGCCGGACAATGCCACCGGCAACTTCACCAAGGTGGTACAGCGCGTTCCGGTCCGCATCCGCGTGCCGTTCTCCGTGGCGCGGGAAAACCTGCTGCGGCCCGGCATGTCGGTGATCACGACCATCAACACCAAGCCCGAACCCGGCGGCGTCGATCCGATCGCGGCGCGTTGATCGGCGCGCGGCTCGTGCCATAGGAACAGCCAATGGCGTCCACCACATCGACCATGGATGGTATCCCGGCCGCGCCAGCCATGCCGGAGACGATCAGCACGAGGCGGCTGATCGCGTTTCTGATCATGGTGTTCGGGATGTTCATGTCCATTCTGGACATTCAGATCGTCTCGGCGTCGCTTTCCGAAATTCAGGCCGGCCTGTCCGCAAGCTCGAGCGAAGTCTCGTGGGTGCAGACGGCTTATCTGATTGCGGAAGTGATCGCGATTCCGCTGTCGGGATTCCTGTCACGCGCGCTCGGTACCCGGCTTCTGTTCGCGATCTCGGCAGCCGGATTCACCGGCGCGAGCTTCATGTGCGGCCTGACCTCGACCATCGAGCAAATGATTCTGTGGCGCGCGGTGCAAGGTTTTCTCGGCGCTGGCATGATTCCGACCGTGTTTGCGTCGGCTTACACGGTCTTTCCGCCATCCAAGCGGCCGATCGTGGCGCCGATCATCGGTCTTGTCGCGACACTGGCACCAACCATCGGTCCCACGGTCGGCGGTTACATCACCGATCTGATGTCCTGGCACTGGCTGTTCTTCATCAATGTCGTTCCCGGCATCGGCATCACAGTCGGCGTGCTGGCGCTGGTGGATTTCGACAAGCCGAACTTCGCGCTGCTGGAACATTTCGACTGGTGGGGCCTCGCCTCGATGGCCGGATTTCTCGGCTCGCTCGAATATGTGCTGGAGGAAGGTCCCCGCAACGACTGGCTGCAGGATGAGTCGATCTTCTTTTTCGCGGTCGTTTGTGCTGTGTCTGCCGTCGCCTTTTTCTGGCGCGTGCTGACTGCGAAAGAACCCATCGTTGACATCCGTGCCTTCACCGATCGCAACTTCGCGCTCGGCAGCATGTTCTCGTTCTGCGTCGGCATCGGTCTTTACGGACTCACCTACATTTATCCACGCTACCTTGCGGAAGTACGTGGCTACAGCGCCTTGATGATCGGCGAGACGATGTTTGTCTCAGGCATTGCGATGTTCGCAACGGCGCCCCTTGTCGGAAAGCTGATGACGAAAGTCGATCTGCGTTATCTGATCGCGGCGGGGCTTATCATCTTTGCTATCGGCTCGTGGCAGATGACGTGGATCACGCGCGACTACGATTTTTACGAATTGCTGTGGCCGCAGGTTTTCCGCGGCGTCGGCATGATGCTGGCGATGGTGCCGGTGAACAACATCGCGCTCGGCACGTTGCCGCCGGAGCGCATCAAGAACGCCTCCGGTCTGTTCAACCTGACCCGGAATCTCGGCGGGGCGGTGGGGCTTGCGCTCATCAACACCATTCTCGACAACCGGACCGATCTGCACATCGTCCGGCTTCAGGAGCGGGTCAACTGGGGTAACGCCACTGCGGTGGAAACGCTCAACATGCTCACCCAGAAATTCCAGGGCATGGGTAACGCGTCTCTGATGGCGCTGAAGCAACTGTCGATGATCGTGCACCGGCAGGCGGTGGTGATGAGCTTCGGCGATGCGTTTTTTGTTCTGACCCTCTTCTATCTCGGTTTGAGCACGCTGGTGTTCTTCGTCAACAAGCCCAACATGACGGGCGCTCCATCCGACGCGCATTGAAGCCGGACGCGGTCCGTGGCATCACGGTCGCGAGGGGTTTCTTGGTGGCGGAACG
Source organism: Afipia sp. (assembly GCA_017308575.1). Lineage (GTDB taxonomy): Bacteria > Pseudomonadota > Alphaproteobacteria > Rhizobiales > Xanthobacteraceae > Afipia. The sequence continues at coordinate 121,181 of JAFKEQ010000005.1, read as the reverse complement.
CATATGAGCTTCATCAGCGGCGTCGGGCTAACGGCTTTCGGCAGGCATGAAGGTCGCTCAACGCTCGATCTGATGAGCGAGGCGGCGGAAGCCGCGCTGTCGGACGCGGGTCTCAAGCGCCGCGATATCGACGGTCTGCTCACCGGCTATTCCACCACCATGCCGCATCTGATGCTGGCGACGGTTTTTGCCGAGCACTTCGGTATTCTGCCATCCTATGCGCATGCCATTCAGGTCGGCGGCGCAACGGGCCTCGCCATGGCCATGCTTGCGCATGAGCTGGTCGAGGCGGGCGTCGCGAAAACAATTCTTGTCGTCGCAGGCGAGAACCGTCTCACTGGGCAGGCGCGCGACTCGGCCATGAGCACACTGGCCCAAGTCGGCCATCCCGACTACGAGGTGCCGCTTGGCCCGACCATTCCCGCCTATTACGGGCTGCTGGCATCTCGCTATATGCATGACTATGGCCTGACGAAGGAGGATATGGCGGAGTTCGCGGTGCTGATGCGTCAGCATGCGATGCTTCATCCCGGCGCGCAGTTCCGCGATCCGATCACGGTCGCGGAGGTTTTGGCGTCTCGGGAAATCTCGTCGCCGCTGAAGCTGCTCGATTGTTGCCCGGTCTCGGATGGCGGTGCGGCGTTCATCATCAGCCGTGCGCCCGTCAGCGATCACCATGTTCGCGTGCTGGGCTGCGGGCAGGCGCACCTGCATCAGCATGTCACGGCGGCGCGTTCGCTGTCGGATGTCGGCGCGGCGGTCGCCATGGAGCGCGCCCGCAAAAAGGCCGGTGTCGATCCGCGCGCAATCAAGTATGCGGGTATCTATGACAGCTTCACGATTACGCTGGCGATCCTGATCGAGGAGCTGGGCCTCGCGCCGCGCGGCGGGTCTGCTGCGCGCGTTCGTAACGGCGACTTCGGAATCAACGGCGCGTTACCGCTGAATACCCACGGCGGCCTGCTCAGCTATGGTCATTGTGGCTGCGGTGGCGCGATGGCGCATCTGGTGGAGACGCAGTTGCAAATGACCGGCCGGGCCGGTGTGCGTCAGGTACGCGACGCCTCGCTCGCGCTGCTGCATGGCGACGGCGGCGTGATGTCGTCTCATATCAGCATGTTTCTGGAGCGTGTGCGATGAGCGAAGTTGCAGAACTCAAAGGCTGGACAGATGGTGCCGACGCAATCGTCTATCAGTCGTGCGACGCGTGCCGGTACATCTGGTATTTTCATCGCGCATTCTGTCCGTCGTGCGGAGATGCATCGCCGCAAACCCATCGCGCCAGCGGCAGGGGAACGGTGTACGCCGCGACCGTGGTGCGCCGTGCGGCAACACCCGAGACCAAGGCCCATGTGCCTTATGCGATCCTGCTCGTCGATCTGGCGGAAGGATTCCGCATCATGGCGCACGGCAATGCCGATCTGAATTTGGGTGACAGCATTGCGATCGAGTTCCGGCCGTTCGCCGGACTGCGAACGCCGTATGCCGTAAGGGCTGTCTGACGCGGGTTCATTCAATCAGAAGTAGCGCTGCTGTTACCCCAGCCGGACTTTCTTCTGCAGGACCTTTGGGAAGTCCTGAAAGTCGTCGCCATCGACAAGCGGCGGCACCAGATGCGGAGCAACCGCGTAAACCGCATAGCCACTGCGGGCGCGCTTGGCCTGGTAGAGCGCCTGATCGGCGCGGGCGAGCAGATCGTCGGGCGTCAATTCCTCGTCGGCCATGATCGCGATGCCGACGCTGGTCCCGATCTCTACCGCGTAACCGCGGACATTGTAGAAGGAGCTGATCTCGTCGATGATGCGGATCGCTAGCGTGGTGGCCTGTTCGCGCGTCTCGACACCGGTCTGGACCAGAACGAACTCGTCGCCGCCGAGCCGCACCAGAAGATCGGTGGCGCGTGTGAGACGCGTGAGTCGCTGTGCGACTTCCTTGAGGATCGCGTCGCCGGTGGGATGACCGTAGAGATCGTTCGCGGCCTTGAAGCGGTCGAGATCGAGGCTGTGAACCGCGAGACCGTAGCCATTGCGCTGTGCGTCGGCCATGACCGCTTCGAGATTTTCGTTCAGCCCGAGCCGGTTGGCGAGGCCGGTCAATGCGTCTCGCTGCGCGAGACCCGCGAACCTGCGTTTGAGCATGAGCTGACTGACGATGGTGTCGTAAGCATGCCGGATCACATCGATGGCGCCGATCATGAAAATCACCATCGAGAAACCGAGACAGACATAGATCATGCCGCCAAGTAGCAGGCAGGCGATCGCCGGCGGGATCGCGACGACGGCAAGATTGAACAGCGCGAGACGAGGGCGGAACGATACACGCGTGATCGTTCCGGCGGCATAAGAGAACAGAACGGCGACCATCAGCGTATGAACGGCAGGGTCGGTCAGCATGAAGCAGCGCACACCCATTGCGGAAACCAGAATGCCGGTTGCGACGCTGCGGAGCGCAAAGCGCCTCTCCCAGCCAAGCGCATCGGCATAGGTAAGCGGACTTGTTGCTGCCTTGCGGTGATAGGTGTGGATCATCCAGATCCGTTCGGACGAAACGATCAGTGCGACGATGGTCAGGCCGAGCATGTATCCGTCGCCGGTCTCTGCGAAGATGGCAGCGCCGATGACGCATTGCGTGATCGCAAAGACGAGGATGGATGGCGTCGCGCTGAAAAGCTCATCGATCAACTCGATGTAGATGCTTTCCGGCAGGCGGTGAGACCACAGAGTCTTCAGCGGAAAAAGGGGCATGGATTCGCAATTCGTTTGCGCCCATTCGCGGGCCCGTCGACTGCTGGTCTACGCGACATGAGTAAAATGAAGGCACTGCGAAAAAGCAGTATTTGAACGATCTGGAACTGAAGCTGACATGGCGAGGGGCCCGGTGGTGACGCCGAGCCCCTCATTGGTTCCGCGCGATCATGAGATCGCCCGTCGATAGAATATCAGCCAGCCTGTAAGCCGGGTTCTGTAGGGCCCGAACGGTTTGCACCACACGGACGTGACGGCCATTCCTCTGGGACGCAAGTTACCCTGCGCCTCAAGCAACCTACCCGGACAGCGAGCCTGACATTGCCCCGCGGAGTTATCGCTAAAAGCGAACTTTCCACTATGCCGTCCCTATTCGGTTTTGCTCCCGGTGTGGTTTGCCATGCCGCTTCCGTTGCCGGAAACGCGGTGCGCTCTTACCGCACCTTTTCACCCTTACCTTCACCGAAATGAAGGCGGTTCGTTCTCTGTGGCACTTTCCCTGGGGTCGCCCCCGCCGGACGTTATCCGGCACCGCATGTCGATGGAGCCCGGACTTTCCTCCCCGGCGACCTTTCGATCCTTGCCGGAGCGGCCGTCCGGCCGACTGATCCCGCAGTGATGGCGATGAGAGGCGTCAAGGTCAAGAGGTGAGGGCGGCTTCCGGCGGCAGCATCGCAAGCAGGTCGTGCAACGTGGTCAACGTCGAGGAATCGGCGACGCCGTCCACCTGCTCGGGGCGGAAGTGACGCTGGAAGGCCGTTACTACGTCCATAGTGACCGCGTCGTATTGCCCGTTCAACGGAACGCCGTAGCCGAAACGGGCCAGCGAGCGCTGCAGGGCCAGAACGTCGTCGCCCGATGTGCCGAGCAGAATCTGGCCGCCGGGTACGATCGGCGCAGGCTCGACCCATAGGCCGACGCCGGAATCCGCCAGCAGGCGCCAAGGAAATTTCTCGCCGGGGTCTTTCTTCCGGCTGGGTGCCACATCGGAATGCGCCAGTACGCGATGCTTGGGGATGTCGCGACGGATCATGATTCCCTTGCACAGCGCGATCACGGCTGCGGTCTGGCGCAGGGGGAAATCGGGGTAGCCGAGATCATGGCCCGGATTGACGATTTCGATGCCGATGGAACAGCTGTTGAGATCGGTCTCATCGTGCCACGACGACACGCCGGCATGCCAGGCTCGCGCAGATTCCCGCACCAATTGAACGATGTTGCCATCTTCCAGCACGACGTAATGCGCCGAAACTTCGGTGCCCTCGGTGCAAAGCCGCACGATGGCGCTCGCCGCATCGGCCATGCCAGTGTAGTGCAGCACGATCATGTCGGGCGACAGGCCCTTGCGGTCACTGTAATTCGGTGAAGGAGTTACGGTCGAAACGACGGACGAATCCGGCACGAAGCTCAGCATGTCAGCAGTACTCTTACGTGAAGTGGTAGGACGCTGACGCCTCGTAGCAAATCGAAAAGACTTCAACCATCTTGACAGCATGGTGTCGCTCAAAGCAGGCGAGAGAAGGGCGGTGCGGGCGAATGAAGCGGCTATGCACAGCGGGCGCAATCGGCGGAGTTCCCTTACCCCCAGGAGAATGCCTGCCAGGTTTCGTAGCCCGGCTGCAGAAAAGCATTTTTAAACCTGACCTGCAGCGTCAACCATTCCTTAAGGATAACTGCCGCTACTGAAGGATGGAGAGTCGCGCCGGAAAATCAGGGGCGGCTGCGGTTCATCGATGCGCGAGAAGCCCCGCGAAACACCTCATGGCTGGCCAGAAAATCCCATGTGGAACCTCAAACCTGCGGCGGGTCATCGCGAGCGCCTCGGTGATCCGGTCGATCTGGGCCTCGGAGCGGGCCAGTCTCGGATTGTTCGGGCGCGATCTTGCGGATTGCCCCGGTTATTCGGGGCGGCACGCCGCTATTTTTCACCGGCAGGCTTTTGAGATGTCGCCCGACGATCAGCCCGTTCGCCACGTTCCGGTTCTCGGTCATGAGGCCGTGGACGCGCTCGCGCCCCGTGACGGCGGCATTTATGTGGATGCGACGTTCGGCGCAGGCGGTTACACGCGCGGCATCCTGAAAACCTCCGGCACCCGCGTGATCGCCATCGATCGTGACCGCACCGCTATCGCCGCCGGGTTTAGCCTTGTTGATTCGTCCGAAGGGCGACTGACCCTGGTGGAGGATCGCTTCTCCAATCTCGCCGATGTCTGCGCCGCACAGGGCGTTGCCGCCGTCGATGGCGTCGTAATGGATGTCGGCGTCTCGTCGATGCAACTCGATCAGGGCGAGCGCGGCTTTTCTTTCCGGTTCAACGGCCCGCTCGACATGCGGATGGGACAGGATGGGCCGACCGCCGCCGACGTGGTCGCCAGGGCATCCGAGACGGACCTCGCCAACATCATCTATATTTTCGGCGAAGAGCGGCACTCGCGCGCGGTGGCGCGCGCCATCGTCGCCGCGCGGAAGGAAGCGCCGATTACAACCACCCGCGCTCTGGCCGACATTGTCGCGCGCGTGGTGCGTTCCAAGCCGAACGAGATTCATCCGGCCACACGGACGTTCCAGGCCCTGCGTATCTTCGTCAACGAAGAGCTGGACGAACTGCATGCGGCGCTTGTGGCGGCCGAACAGATCCTGAAGCCCGGCGGGCGGCTGGCGGTGGTGTCGTTCCATTCGCTGGAAGACCGTATCGTCAAGAATTTCCTCAATGAACGCGGCAAGCGCGGCGGCGGTTCGCGGCACTTGCCGGAAGTCGATCAGGCGCAGCCGAGTTTTGAAATTCTGACCAAGCGTCCGACCGTGGCCGGCGATGAGGAAGTTGCAGCCAATCCACGCGCACGGTCTGCGAAATTGCGCACCGCAGCGCGGACGGCCGCGCCTGCATTGCCCGAGACGGCTTCCTTCGACTGGCCCCAACTCACTGATGTGATGAGGGGAGGCTGACATGCGGATCATCCATGTCTTCGTCATCTGCGCACTGGTTTTTGCGGCGTCGTATGTCTATCGCATCAAGATGGAATCCACGGTCCGGACGGAGCGGGTTCTGAAGCTCCGCGCCGACATCCGCGAGCAGCGCGACGCCATCGCCAACCTCAAGGCCGAATGGGCCAAGCTTGAATCGCCCCGGCGCTTGCAGGATCTGGCCTCGCGTCATCTGTCGCTCCGGCCGATCGAGGCGACGCAATATGACTCGCTGAAGAACCTGCCGCCGCGTCCGCCGAGCTTCGTCAAGCCGGGCGATCCCGATCCCATCGGCACCATGATCGAAAGCGTGGATCAGGAAGCGCTGGCTTCCGGACCGCGTGACCCGGATCAGGAGTCGGTGACCGGTTCGGTGCCTTCGACGGAGGGCGCGCAATGACCGATCAGACGCTCGACATCAAACGCCCGGCGGAACCCTGGCGGCAGCGCATGATCCGCACCTTGTTGTATGGGCGCAATGTCGACCGTGCCGCGAAAGCACGCGCGCGTGTGGGCCTTGCGATCATTGCATTCGCCGTCGTCTACACGATTATCGCCGGTCGGCTTGTGATGTTCGCGGTAGGTGCGGACACTCACGGCAACCGGCGCACGGTGTCGCAGGACGCGATCGCCACGGCGCGTCCCGACATTCTCGACCGCAACGGTGCCATTCTCGCCACCGACGTGAAGTCGCCTTCGCTGTTCGGCGAACCGCGCCGCCTGATCGACAAGGACGAGGCCATCGAACTGCTCACCGCGACACTGCCGGACATCGATGCCGGTGAAGTGCGCGACCGTTTGTCGTCGAAGAAGGGCTTTGTCTGGCTAAAGCGCGAAATCACGGCGCAGCAGCAGAAAGACATCTATCGCCTCGGCATTCCGGGCATCGGCTTCCTGCGCGAAAACAAGCGGGTTTATCCAAATGGAGTCGACGTCTCGCATCTGATCGGACTGGTCAATATCGACAATCAGGGCATTGCCGGCATCGAGAAATGGCTCGACGGCAACGGGCTTGCAGATCTGCATCGCGCTGGTTTCGCCACAGATCGCCAGCAGGCGCCTGTCGAACTCGCGGTCGATTTGCGCGTCGAACATGCGCTGCGCGACGAGTTGATGAAGGCGAAGGACAAGTTTCACGCGAAGGCCGCGTCCGGCATCGTCAGTGATGTGCGGACCGGCGAAGTCATCGCCATGGTGTCCCTGCCGGACTTCGATCCCAACAACCCGAAGGAAGTGCACGATCCCGACCGGATCAACCGCCTGACCACCGGCGTTTATGAGATGGGATCGACCTTCAAGGCGTTCACGCTGGCCATGGCGCTCGACTCCGGCAAGGCTAGCCTGAATTCGATGTGGGATGCGCGCGGGCCGCTGCACTACGGCAAGTTCAAGATTCACGACGACCATCCGATGGGACGTTTCATTAACACCAAGGAGGTCTTCACCTATTCATCGAACGTCGGCGCGGCACGCATCGCGCTGGCGCAGGGCGTCGACGCGCACAAGGCCTTCCTCGCCAAGATGGGGCAGACAGTCCGGCTTCGTACCGAATTGCCGGAAAGCGCGTCGCCGCTGGTCCCGCGCCGCTGGGGCGAACTGAATACCGTGACGATCTCGTTCGGGCACGGCATGGCCGTCGCGCCGCTGCAGGCGGTGATGGGTATCAATGCGCTGGTCAACGGCGGCTATCTCATTCCGCCGACCTTCCTCAAGCGTTCGCAGGAGGACGCGATGAAGGAAGCCAAGCGCGTGATCCGTCCCGATACCAGCGAGAAGATGCGCTTCCTGATGCGGCTTAACGCGGAGGTCGGTACCGCGCGAAAGGCCGACGTGAAGGGCTACTATATCGGCGGCAAGACCGGCACGTCCGAGAAGGTCATCAACGGCCGCTATGCCAAGAAAAAGGTGCTGAATTCCTTCACCGCCATCCTGCCGGCGGACAATCCGCGCTACCAGCTTCTTGTCATGCTGGACGAGCCGCAGTCGCTGCCGGAGACGCATGGCTTCATCACCTCGGGCTGGAACGCCGTGCCGACGGGCGGCAAGGTGATCGAGCGGATTGCGCCGCTGCTGGGGATCACGCCGCGGTTCGATCTGCCGCCGTCCGAGCGCCTTATTCTTGCGGCATCGAAGGAAAGCCGGTAACCGCACGCGGGATTCGGGGCGACACGGGAATCCGGAACAACGGGCTGCCCGTAAGTGCTGGGGTAATATGACGCTAGGCGAGCTTTTCAGCGGAAATGCCGTAGTGAACGCGCAACATGCGGATGTTGCGGTTACCGGTATTGCCTTGGACAGCCGTATGGTGAAGCCTGGCGATGTGTTCTTTGCCCTTGGCGGCAGCAAGACCGATGGCGCAGGGTTCATTCAAGCGGCTATAGAAGCGGGTGCCGTCGCGGTCGTGGCGGATCGCTCTTATGGAGTCTCGGTGCCTGTCATGGTCGTGTCGAATCCGCGCCGGACGCTGGCAAAGGCCCTTGCCGTCTTTTATACGCGCCAGCCGAGGACCATCGCGGCCGTGACCGGCACCAGCGGCAAGACCTCGGTCGTGGCGTTCACACGGCAGTTGTGGGAGAGCCTTGGCTATGATGCCGCAAGCCTCGGCACCATCGGCGTCGTGTCGCGCCATCGCAACACTTACGGGTCATTGACGACGCCGGACCCCGTCGCGCTCCACCGCGCGCTCAGCGAATTGGCGAGCGATGGGGTGACGCATCTCGCGCTGGAGGCTTCCTCGCATGGTCTGGATCAGCACCGGCTTGACGGTGTGCGGATCGCTGCTGCGGCTTTCACCAATCTGTCGCGCGACCACATGGATTACCATCCGACCGTCGAGCATTACCTCGCGGCGAAGCTGCGGCTGTTCACCGAACTGAGCCGCAAAGGCGCGCCTGCCGTGATCGCCGCCGATCACGAACATTCCTCGACGGTGATCGCGGCCGCGCGTGCGCATAAGCTTGACGTTGTGACCGTCGGACGGCACGGCGAAGCCATCCGCCTTGTCGATGCCGTGATCGATGGTTTCGGACAGATCATGACGATTGCGCATGGCGGTCGAACCTATCGTCTGCGCCTTCCGCTGGTCGGCGAATTCCAGATCGAGAATGCGCTGGTCGCTGCAGGCCTTGTCATCTCCACCGGCGGTGATGCGGGCAGGACATTTGCTGCGCTGGAACAGCTCGAAGGCGCCAAGGGCCGTCTTGAACTGATCGGCGCGCATCATGGTGCGCCGGTGTTTGTCGATTATGCCCATAAGCCCGATGCGCTGATGAAGGCACTTGAGGCGTTGCGGCCCTATGCGAAGGGTCGGTTGGTTGTGGTGTTCGGCGCGGGCGGCGACCGCGATGCGGGCAAGCGGCCCTTGATGGGCGCAATCGCCGCGCAATATGCCGACGCGGTGATCGTCACCGACGACAATCCCCGCAGCGAAAGTCCCGACGCGATCCGCGCTGAAATTCTGGCGGCGGCAAGCGGTGCCAAGGAAATCGGCGACCGGGGGGAAGCGATCCGATCCGCCGTTTCTTCGCTTCGGCCCGGCGATGTGCTGCTGATCGCGGGCAAGGGACATGAGACGGGACAGATCGTCGGCGACAAGGTGTTGCCGTTCAGCGATCATGAGGCTGCGCGCGCGGCACTGGCGGAGCATGCGGCATGAGTACGTTATGGACAGGTGCTGCGATGGCCGAGGTGATGCGCGCGCAGGCGCGTGGCACGCTGCCGAATGATGTCACCGGCATTTCCATCGACAGCCGCACGCTGACGCCGGGCGAAGCTTATTTCGCGATCAGGGGCGACGTTCATGACGGCCACGACTTCGTCGACGCCGCGCTGGCCAACGGCGCTTCACTGGCGGTGGTGGCGAAAGCGCATGCTGACAAGTTTGCCGCTGATGCGCGGCTGCTGATCGTCGATGATGTCCTGGCAGGTTTGGTCGATCTGGCCCACGCGTCGCGTGCGCGTCTCGGCGGCAAGGTGATCGCGGTCACCGGCTCAGTGGGCAAGACATCGACCAAGGAAGCGTTGCGCACAGTGCTGAGCCCGCAGGGCGAGACCCACGCATCGGTGGCATCGTTCAACAATCACTGGGGCGTGCCGCTCTCGCTGGCGCGCTGCCCGGCCTCGGTGAAGTTTGCGATCTTCGAGATCGGCATGAACCATCCCGGCGAGATCACGCCGCTGGTCAAGATGGTGCGTCCGCACGTGGCGATCATCACCACGGTCGAGCCGGTGCATCTGGAATTCTTCTCCGGCATCGAGGCGATCGCCGACGCCAAGGCGGAAATCTTCTCCGGGCTTGAACCCGGCGGCGCGGCGGTGCTCAACCGCGACAACTCGCAGTTCGCGCGCCTGACCAAGAGCGCGAAGACGGCAAAGGTCGGCCGGATCGTATCGTTCGGAAGTGACAAAAAAGCCGATGCGCGGCTGCTCGACGTGTCGCTGCATCCGGCATGCTCTGCCGTGCATGCCGACATTCTTGGGCAGGACATCACTTACAAGGTCGCCATGCCGGGGCGGCACATGGCGATGAACTCTTTGGCCGTGCTGGCGGCGGCTTCGCTCGCGGGCGCGGACCTCGCCCTTTCGGCTTTGGCGTTGGCACAGCTCAAGCCTGCCTCGGGCCGAGGCGTGCGCGAGGTGCTGACGCTCAAGGACGGCATCGCGACCCTGATCGACGAAAGCTATAACGCCAATCCGGCTTCCATGAACGCCGCCATCACCGTGCTCGGCCAGGCCGACGTCGGTCCGCGCGGCCGGCGCATCGCCGTGCTCGGCGACATGCTGGAACTGGGACCGGCGGGTCCGGACTTGCATCGCGGCCTGAATGACGCGATCAAGGCGAATGTGATCGACGCGGTGTTTTGTTGTGGCCCGCTGATGCGTAACTTGTGGGAGGCTCTTCCTTCCACCAAGAAGGGCGGCTATGCCGATAACTCGGCCGACCTCGAACGGCAGGTCGTCGCCGCCATCGGCGTCGGCGATGCCGTCATGGTCAAGGGCTCGCTCGGCTCGCGTATGAAATTGATTGTAACGGCGCTGCAGAAGCGTTTTCCAGGACAGGCCGCGCTCGACGACATGACCGTCTGAGGTTGGCGACATAAGGCGTTTGAATGTTTTATTGGCTGACCGAACTCGCAGGCACCATTCCGGGCATCAACGTGTTCCGCTACATCACGTTCCGCACCGGCGGCGCGATGGTGACCAGCGCGTTGTTCGTCTTCATGTTCGGCCCGTGGATCATCGCGCAGCTTCGCCTCGCGCAGGGCAAGGGCCAGCCGATCCGCGCCGACGGCCCGCCGACGCATCTTGTCACCAAGAAGGGCACGCCCACCATGGGCGGCCTGATGATCCTGTCGGGCCTGATCGTCGCGACGCTGCTGTGGGCCAACCTGCGCAACGCCTATGTCTGGATCGTGCTGTTCGTCACTATCGGCTTCGGCCTGGTCGGCTTTTATGACGATTATCTGAAAGTCTCCAAGCAGACCGACAAAGGCTTCTCCGGCCGCTCGCGCCTTGCCGTCGAAGGACTAATCGCGCTCGCCGCCTGCGGCTGCATCATCTGGTTCGGGCGCGACGCCACGGTGACGGCTCTCTCGATTCCGTTCGTCAAGGAATTCACGCTCAACATCGGCTGGTTCTATGTGGTCTTCGGCATGTTCATCATTGTCGGCGCAGGCAATGCGGTGAACCTCACGGACGGCCTCGACGGCCTGGCCATCGTGCCGGTGATGATCGCGGCCGCGAGCTTCGGCATGATCGCCTATCTCGTCGGCAACGCGGTGTTTGCCGAATATCTGCAGATCCGTTATGTCCCCGGCACCGGCGAACTCGCGGTGCTCTGCGGTGCTGTGCTCGGGGCAGGTCTCGGCTTTCTCTGGTTCAACGCGCCGCCGGCTTCGATTTTCATGGGAGACACTGGTTCGCTTGCGCTCGGCGGCATGCTTGGCGCGATTGCCGTTGCAACCAAGCACGAGATCGTGCTGGCGGTGATCGGCGGCCTGTTCGTGATCGAGGCGCTGTCCGTCATCGTGCAGGTGGCGTCGTTCAAGCTGACCGGGAAGCGTTTCTTCCGCATGGCGCCGATCCATCATCACTACGAGCAGAAAGGCTGGACCGAGCCGCAGATCGTGATCCGTTTCTGGATCGTGTCGGTGATGCTCGCTCTGGTCGGTCTTTCGACGCTGAAGCTGCGGTGAGCGCGTGATCCCCGTTACGTCCTTTGCAGGCAAGACGGTCGCGGTATTCGGTCTTGGCGGGTCCGGCCTTGCAAGCTGTCACGCGCTGAAAGCAGGCGGCGCGGAAGTTATCGCCAGCGACGACAGTCCGGCCAAGCTGGCGGAAGCCGCGAAAGCCGGCTTCATCACCGCCGATTTGCGTGGCGTGTCGTGGGCGAATTTTGCTGCGCTGGTGCTGACGCCCGGCGTGCCGCTCACTCATCCCCAGCCGCACTGGACGGTGCTGAAAGCAAAGGCCGCAGGCGTCGAAGTCATCGGCGACATCGAACTATTCTGCCGCGAGCGCAAACGTCATGCGCCGGATGCGCCGTTCGTTGCCATCACCGGCACCAACGGAAAATCCACGACGACGGCGCTGATCGCGCATCTGATGCGCGAGGCCGGTTACGACACCCAGATGGGCGGCAACATCGGCACCGCGATCCTGTCACTGGAGCCGCCGGCAAAAGGCCGAGTCCATGTGGTCGAGATGTCGTCGTACCAGATCGATCTCACGCCATCGCTCGATCCGAGCGTCGGCATTCTGCTGAACGTCACCGAGGATCATATCGATCGCCACGGCACCATCGAGCACTACGCGGCGGTGAAGGAGCGACTGGTGGCGGGCGTCCAGCGCGGCGGCGCGGCCATTGTCGGCGTGGACGATCATTTCTGTGCAGCGATCGCGGATCGGATCGAGCAGGCGGGCCGCGCTGTCACCCGCGTATCGGTGAAGCGACCGGTGGCGGACGGCATCTGTCTCGAAGGCGAAACCATCGTTCGTGTCGATGGCGGCGCGCGGTCGAGGATCGCCAGCATCGCTGAGATCGGCTCGCTGCGCGGATTGCACAATGCGCAGAATGCGGCCTGTGCTTCGGCAGCTATTCTTGCGCTCGGCGTCAGCACCGAGGTGTTGCAGCAGGGACTTCGCAGTTTTCCGGGCCTTGCGCATCGCATGGAGCAGATCGGCCGCAACGGCCGCGTGCTGCTCATCAACGATTCCAAGGGCACCAATGCGGATGCCGCGGCGCGCGCGCTGTCGTCATTCAAGGACATTTTCTGGATCGCGGGCGGCAAGCCGAAGACCGGCGGCATCGAAAGTTTACGCGAGTTTTTTCCGCGCATCCGCAAGGCCTATCTGATCGGCGAAGCGGCGGAAGAATTCGCCGCGACTCTCGGTGACGTTCCGCACGAGATCAGCAAGACGCTGGAGGAAGCCGTGCCGCACGCCACGCGCGACGCGGAAGCCTCGGATGTCACGGAGCCGGTCGTGTTGCTGTCGCCCGCTTGTGCATCGTTCGATCAGTTCCCGAACTTCGAGAAGCGCGGCGAGCGGTTTCGCGAGATTGCCAAGGCGCTACCGGGTGGTCTGACGGCGGTTTAAGCGTTCGGGTCTTCCGACACTTTGACGAGATATTTTCTCGTATTTGCCCATCTTTAACTCTCCGGAAACCATGATGCGGGAGTAATACCCCGTTAACCTATGGCAGAGGGGCGACGGCCCATGATTTCCCGCGAGCAGCGCACGCCCTTCAGTGAATGGTGGTGGACGGTGGACCGGCTGCTGCTGGCCGCCTTCATGACGCTGATGCTCGGCGGTGTGATCCTGTCGCTGGCGGCAAGTCCGCCGGTCGCCGTGCGCATCGGCCTCGATCCGTTTCATTTCTTCAACCGGCATGTGCTGTTTCTGGTTCCGTCCGCCATCGTGATGCTGGCGGTGTCGTTCCTGTCGCCGCGGCAGGTGCGCCGCACCGCGCTGATCGTCTTCGTGGTCAGTGTCGTTCTGATCGTGGCGACGCTGCTGGTTGGACCGGAGGTCAAGGGTGCGAAGCGCTGGATCACTATCCTGGGCGTCAATATCCAGGCCTCCGAATCCCTCAAGCCCGCGTTCGTGGTGCTGGTGGCGTGGCTGTTCGCGGAATCCGCCAAGCGCCCCGAAATGCCGGCGACGTCGATGGCGCTCGGTCTCTTGATGATGACGGTGACGCTGCTGGTGTTGGAGCCGGACTTCGGTCAGACCATGCTGCTCCTCATGGTCTGGAGCACGCTGTTCTTTATTGCGGGCATGCGCATCATCTGGGTGTTCGGCCTGATGGGCGCGGGCGCGGTGGGTCTGTTCGGCGCGTATATGATGGTCCCGCATGTCGCGGGCCGTATCAAGCGATTCATGGACCCCGCGTCGGGCGATACGTTTCAGGTCGATATGGCGATGGAATCCTTCACTCATGGCGGCTGGTTCGGGCAGGGACCGGGCGAGGGCACGGTGAAGCGTATTCTTCCCGACAGTCACACGGACTTTGTCTTCGCGGTGGCTGCCGAAGAGTTCGGCATCATTCTGTGTCTTGCGCTGCTGGCGCTGTTCGCTTTCATCGTCATTCGCGCGCTGTCACGCGCCTATCGAAGCGAGGATCTGTTTGCGCGTTTTGCAGCAGCAGGCCTTGCGATCATGTTCGGTATTCAGGCCTCGATCAACATGGCGGTGAACCTGCACCTGATGCCCGCGAAGGGCATGACGCTGCCGTTCATTTCCTATGGTGGCTCGTCGATGGTGTCGCTGGCCTATGGCGTCGGCATGCTGCTGGCCTTGACGCGGCAGCGCCCGCAGGTCGAAATGGATTCGATCGGCGCGGCCAATGCCGCGCACAGTTTCGCCTGAGCGCGTAGTCCGCAAAATAATAAATACGTCCGGAAATTGAGAGTATGAGCGACCAACCTCTCATCATGCTGGCGGCGGGTGGAACCGGCGGCCATCTGTTTCCCGCCGAGGCGCTCGGCGTCGCGCTGATGAAGCGCGGCGCGCGCGTGCGGCTGGTGACGGATTCCCGCGCACTGCGTTTCAGCGGATTGTTTTCGCGCGACATGATGGATGTGGTGCCGAGCGAGACGGTGCGTGGGCGAACGCCATGGGCGCTGGCGCGCACCGGTGCGGTGCTGGCCGCGGGTGGCCTGAAGGCGCTGGCGCTGATGCTGCGGCAAAAGCCGAAAGCGGTGGTCGGTTTCGGCGGTTATCCGACATTGCCGCCGCTGCTGGCGGCGAAGCTGCTCGGCATTCCCACTGTCATTCACGATTCCAATGCCGTGCTCGGCCGCGCCAACCGGCTGCTGTCCTCGCGCGTAAGTGCGATTGCAACTTCGCTGCCCGGCGTGCTCGATCGCGATCCGGCGCTTGCGGAGAAAAACACCATCACCGGAACGCCGATGCGGCCCGCGATCCTCGCCGCCGCCGCCGTGCCTTATGCCTCGCCGGACACGACAGGGCCGCTGCGTCTTCTCGTGGTGGGCGGCAGTCAGGGCGCGCGCATCATGGCGGACATCGTTCCGCCTGCGATCGAGAAACTCGATCCGGCCTTGTGGCGCAGGTTGAGCCTTGTGCAGCAGGTGCGTGCTGAGGATATGGAGCGTGTTCGCGCGGTGTACGACCGCCTCGGGATCAAGGCCGAACTTGCGCCGTTCTTCCCGGATCTGCCGGTGCGGCTGGCGTCGGCGCATCTCGTGGTGTCGCGCTCCGGCGCTGGCACGGTTGCAGAACTCGCGGCCATCGGGCGTCCCTCGATCCTCGTGCCGCTGCCCGGCGCGATCGATCAGGACCAGTTCGCCAATGCCGGCGTGCTGGACAAGGCGGGCGGCGCGATCCGCATTGCGCAAAACGACTTCACGCCCGAACGTCTTGCTGCGGACATCTCGGCACTTGCGGCCGAGCCTGCACGTCTCACCGCGATGGCGGGGAACGCGCGCGCGGTCGGTCGGCTCGATGCCGCCGAGCGGCTGGCGGATCTCGCAGCAAAGGTCGCCGGACTCTGACTACAGCTTTACGTTCTCGACCAGATAATCGAGGAATGCGCGCACCCGCGCGGGCAGCCGTCCGCCATGGCCGACAAAGACGGCGTGGATTGGTTCGAGATCGCCGGGATTGAAATCCTCTAGCACGGGGACGAGCCGCCCCGCCTTGATGTCAGCTTCCACATGAAAGCGCGCGAGACGCGCAAGCCCTGCGCCCGCGATGGCCACGCGCTGCATCGCTTCGCCGTCGCTGACCAGCACGTTGCCGACCGGTGGAATTGAAACAACGCCGTCTTTGCCGTCATGGAACGGCCAGCCGTCGATCTGTTTGGAGAAACAGAAACCCAGCATGTTGTGTTTGCCGAGATCGGATGGCGTGCGCGGCGTGCCGTGCGCCTTGAGATATGAGGGCGAGGCGACGACGACCATGCGGCTCTCGCCGAGTTTGCGTACCAAGAGACGCGACTCGCGCAAGGGTCCGACGCGGATGGCGATATCCGCGCGTTCGTCCATCAGATCGACCACGGTATCGGTCAGCGCCACATCGACGCTGACGCCCGGATGTCTGGCGAGAAATCCGGGGAGCAGCGGTAGCAGCCAGTGCAGACCGAACGGCACGCTGGTGTTGATCCGCACGCGGCCACGCGGCGTTGCGCCGACGGCGGCTTCACGCTCCGCGGTTTCGATTTCGTCGAGGATGCGGACCGCGCGGTCATAATAGGCCGTGCCCTCCGGCGTGAGCTGCAGCTTGCGTGTGGACCGGTTGATCAGCCGCACGCCGAGCCGCGCTTCCAGCCGCGCCACGAGTTTACTCACCGCCGATGGCGTCATCCGGAACGCGCGCGCAGCCGCCGAGAATCCGCCGAGGTCCACCACCCGGGTGAAAACTTCCATCTCGCCGGAGCGGTTGATGTCCTGTCGCGCCATTGTGATTTAAATTCATAAATATTAGTACTTATAGCACTCTAGTTCATCAATGCGTTTGGGTCCACATCCTCCGGATGCCGGCGCTTGCCGGATTCGACCGAGGATTGATCCATGCCGCTCGCACTCTACGCGCTCACCGCCGGCGCTTTCGGAATTGGCGTCACCGAATTCGTCATCATGGGGCTGCTGTTGGAGGTCGGACACGATCTCCATGTGTCGGTGTCCGCCGCCGGGCTTCTGATCTCGGGTTATGCGCTGGGCGTGGTGCTCGGCGCGCCCATCATGACCATCGCCACCGCCCGCTGGCCGCGCAAGACGGCGCTGCTGGTGCTGATGGCCGTCTTCACCATCGGCAATCTCGCCTGCGCCATCGCCCCGAACTACTGGGCCCTGATGGCGGCCCGCGTGCTCACGGCCTTTGCACATGGCACGTTCTTCGGTGTCGGCTCGGTGGTGGCGACGTCGCTGGTGGCTTCCGACAAGAAAGCATCGGCGATCGCGATCATGTTCACGGGCCTGACGGTCGCGACCATCCTCGGCGTGCCGTTCGGGACATGGCTTGGCCAGCAGTTCGGCTGGCGCGCGACATTCTGGGCGGTCACGCTGGTCGGCGTGGGTGCTTTCGCGATCATCGCGCTGCTCGTTCCGGCCAGCAAATCCGCGCCCGAAGCCTTCAATCTCAGGAAAGACCTTGCGGTGCTGAAGCGCGGCCCGGTGCTGGCAGGGCTGCTGACCACCGTGCTCGGATGGGTCGGTGTGTTCGCGGTCTTTACCTATCTCGCGCCGCTGCTGACCAAGGTCACCGGCTTCTCCGACGCGGCCGTCTCGCCAATCCTGCTCGTGGTCGGTGTCGGTCTTCTGATCGGCAATCTGCTGGGCGGCCGGTTCGCGGACAAGCGGCTGATGCCGACGGTGCTCGGCAGCCTGTTCGCACTGTCGGTGGTGCTCGCGCTGATGACCTTCGTGCTTCACAGCAAGATCGGGATGGTGGCGTTCGCGGCTCTGTTTGGCGTCGTGGCTTTTTCCACCGCACCGCCGCTGCAGATGTGGGTGCTGGACAAGGCGCAGGGCGCGGGTCAGTCGCTGGCGTCGAGCTTCAACATCGCGGCCTTTAATCTCGGCAATGCGATCGGTGCGTGGCTCGGCGGCACCGTGATCGACCATGGGCCAGGGCTGGAATCGGTGCCTTGGATCGCGGCGCTGGTGCCGCTGGCCGGCATGGTGCTCGCGATGGCCAGCAACCGGCTCGAAGCCCGCCGCTCCCGGCCGGTTCCGGCTTGCACTGCGCCTGCGGAGTGATCGGACCGCGAATCACAAGAAATCTGGTATTTTTTCGAGCTGGGCGGGCTTGTCCCGGCCAGCTTCGTCTGTTTGAAGAGGCGCTCCCCGGAACGCCCCCGGCGGGCAGGTCCCGCCGCCGATAGAAAGACCCCTCGATGAGACTGCCGCGCGAGATCGGACCCATTCACTTCGTCGGTATCGGCGGCATCGGCATGAGCGGCATCGCCGAAGTGCTGTGCAATCTCGGTTACACCGTGCAGGGCTCCGACGCGTCGGAAAACGCGAACGTGACGCGGCTGCGCGAGAAGGGCATCAAGATCAGCGTCGGCCACAAGGCCGAGAATGTGAACGGCGCCGACGTGCTCGTGATCTCCACCGCGATCAAGCGCGACAATCCCGAATTGATGGCCGCGCGCGGCCAGCGCATTCCGGTGGTGCGCCGTGCGGAGATGCTGGCGGAACTGATGCGGCTGAAAAGCTGCATCGCCATCGCGGGTACCCACGGCAAGACCACGACGACTTCGATGGTCGCGACCTTGCTCGACGCCGGCAATCTCGATCCCACCGTCATCAACGGCGGCATCATCAATGCCTATGGCACCAACGCGCGCCTCGGTGCCGGCGAATGGATGGTGGTGGAAGCCGACGAGAGCGACGGCACGTTCCTCAAGCTGCCCACCGACGTCGCCATCGTCACCAATGTCGACCCCGAACACCTCGATCACTTCCGCACCTTCGACGCGGTCCAGAACGCGTTCAAGGATTTCGTCGAGAACGTGCCGTTCTATGGCTTCGCGGTGATGTGCATCGATCATCCGGTGGTGCAGGCGCTGGTCGGCAAGATCGAGGACCGCCGCATCATCACTTACGGCGAGAACCCGCAGGCCGACGCGCGGCTGGTCGATCTCACCCCTTTCGCGGGCGGATCGAAGTTCAAGGTCGAGTTCCGCAACCGCAAGACCGACTTGGCGCATGCCATCACCGATCTCGTCCTGCCGATGCCGGGCCGCCACAATGCGCTCAACGCCACGGCGGCCATCGCCGTCGCGCACGAGATCGGCATTTCGGACCAGACGATCCGCAAGTCGCTGGCCGGCTTCGGCGGCGTGAAGCGGCGCTTCACCAAGACCGGCGAGTGGAAGAGCGTCACCATCATCGACGACTACGGCCATCATCCGGTGGAGATCGCCGCTGTGCTGAAAGCCGCACGCGATTCCACCAAGGGTCGCGTCATCGCCGTGGTGCAGCCGCACCGCTTCACGCGGCTGCAATCGCTGTTCGAAGAATTCTGTACCTGCTTCAACGACGCCGACACCGTGATCGTCGCCGATGTCTATGCGGCGGGCGAAGCGCCGATCCCCGGCATCGACCGCGACTCCTTCGTGCTTGGCCTGCGCGCGCATGGCCATCGCGAGGTGATCCCGCTGCCGGGCGCGGACAAGCTGGCGTCCATCGTGCGCGATGTCGCCAAGCCGGACGATTTCGTCGTGCTGCTCGGCGCGGGTAACATCACGCAATGGGCTTACGCTTTGCCGGGCGAGTTGAAGGCGCTGGGATAACGGATGGCCACCTGTCTTGCGTTACGTCATGTGGCTTTCGAGGACGCCGGTATTCTGGCGGATATCCTCGCCGCGCGCGGCTTTGAGCTGCGTTATGTCGAGGCCGGTCTCGCGCCGCTGGATCGGAATGCCGTAACGAGCGTGGACCTTCTTGTTGTGCTGGGCGGGCCGATCGGCGTCTACGAGACCGACGAATATCCCTTTGTGGCGGATGAGATTGCCGCGTTGCGCGCGCGTCTCGATGTAGGCCGTCCGACGCTCGGCATCTGCCTTGGCGCGCAGATGATCGCTGCAGCATTGGGCGCGCGCGTGGCGCCGGGGCCCGCCAAGGAAATCGGCTATGCGCCGATCGACCTGACCGACGAGGGTAGGCGTTCGGTGCTCGCGCCGTTTGCGAATGCCGATGTGCTGCACTGGCACGGCGACAATCTCGATCTGCCGCCGGGCGCGACACGGCTCGCATCGACGGCGGTCTGCCCAACGCAGGCCTTTTCCATCGGCGCACATGTGCTCGGACTGCAGTTTCACATCGAAACTCCGCCGCAGAAGCTGGAAAGCTGGCTGATCGGCCACGCCGTCGAACTGTCGAAGGTCGGCATTGCGCCATCCGCCTTGCGCGCGCAGGCTGCGCGCAGCGGCGCGGCAACGGCCGCAGCGGGCCGGCGCGCGCTGGAAGCCTGGCTGGATGGAGCGTTCTCATGAGTTTCCCCGACATCAGCGCCGATCTGAAATCCGTGATGCCGGATTTGCGCGGACGTTTGCTGGCGAATGAATCGCTCGCGTTGTTGACATGGTTTCGCGTCGGCGGTCCGGCGCAAATCCTGTTCACGCCCGCCGATGAGGATGATCTGGCGTACTTTCTTATGAGGCTGCCGAACGACATTCCGGTCTATACGGTGGGCGTCGGCTCCAACCTGATCGTGCGCGATGGCGGTGTGCCGGGCGTGGTCATTCGTCTGTCGCCGCGCGGCTTCGGCGAGATCAAGGCCGACGGCGATACGGTTCGTGCAGGCACGGCTGCATTGGACAAGCGCGTGGCGGAAGCGGCCGCTGCGGCGAATATCGGCGGGCTGGAATTCTACTTCGGCATTCCGGGTTCGATCGGCGGCGCGCTGCGCATGAATGCCGGTGCCAACGGCGGCGAGACCAAGGACGTGCTGGTGGAGGCGAGCGGTGTCACGCGCGCGGGCGAGCGCGTCATCTTCTCGAACGCCGACATGAAATTCGTTTATCGCAACTCAGGCGTGGATACGTCGGTCATCTTTACCTCGGCGCTCTATCGCGGCCGGATCACGGATGCGGAGACAATCCGCGCGCGCATGAACGAGGTGCAGAACCATCGCGAAACCGCGCAGCCGATCCGCGAGAAGACCGGGGGCTCGACCTTCAAGAATCCGCCGGGTCACAGCGCGTGGAAACTGGTCGATGCCGCGGGCATGCGCGGCTTTCGCGTCGGTGGCGCGCAGGTGTCGCAGATGCACTGCAATTTTCTGATCAACACCGGCGATGCGACAGGTCACGACATCGAAACGCTGGGCGAGACGGTGCGCGCGCGGGTGAAGGAAAACTCCGGCATCGAGCTTCAGTGGGAGATCAAGCGGATCGGCGTGGAGCGCGCCTAGGCGCTCACTCGCTCAGCGTCTGCAATGCCTTGATCGGCGCGGACGAGACCTGGAACGTGCCGTCGAATGGATACTCCTGAAGTGCAACAAGACCAAGGGTGACCACCGCCGCGCTGGCGAAAACGGCCAGACATGCAAGGAAAGCCCGCGGCTTATCCAGATGCACGAGGCCGATACCGACTTGTGTCAGCAGGCCGAGCACAATCACCACCAGCCATTTCAGGTCGTTGGTGTGATCTGCGGACAATGCGAGACGGTCGTTACGCGCGGTGCCTGCGCGCACGGTAGCATTGAGCAGAGCGGAATGAACCGCCTGTCCCGAGTCCTTCGCGATGGAGGGGACGCTGACCTCGCGCAGCAGGTTGTCATAGGCCACCGCCGTGGAAGGAGACGTTTTCATCTCGTCCATCGCCGGCCATTCCTCGTTGATGACCGAATTGACGTAGGTCTTCAGGGCCGCGCGGATGGTGCGCATGTCCGACGCCGATGCGACGCTGAGCGTATGGACATTGCGCAATTCCCCGGCCTCGGCATGGACGGCGCTATAGGCCTGCCGGCCGCGCACCGCGACGTCGTTAGCGAGGAAGCCCGTCAGCAGTGCGAACAGGATGGCGACGCCGTTGAAGAACGGCGCCACCACGCCGCCCAGCGATTGGATAGGGCGTCTGAACGGCGGGCAGAAGGCGAGAACGGCCAGCAGCAGCGGCATGCCGAAATAGAGGACGATCAGCACGGCAAAGATGCCTGCAGGGGAGAGGTCGAGCCAGGCTCGGATCATGAAAATAACCTTCTTCTCAAGGCTTGCTGTCGTGGCTGATTCGTATGTCGCACAGACTGTAGCCGACTGCATGCAGCTTGGTCACAGGCGCAAATCAGCGTAGTTAAGGCGAAGGAAAAAAGCGGGTTATCATGAGCGGATCGAAACACGTCGCGGTGCTGATGGGCGGGTGGTCGTCGGAGCGGGAGGTTTCACTCCGGTCGGGCAAGGCCAGCGCCGATGCCCTTGAGCGCAAGGGCTACCGGGTCACGCGGATCGACGTGAAACGCGACATCGCCACCGTGCTCGACACGCTTCGTCCCGACGTCGCGCTGGTGATGCTCCATGGCAAGCCCGGCGAGGACGGCACGATTCAGGGCGTGCTGGAAACGATCGGGATTCCGTATACGCATTCGGGCGTGCTGTCCTCGTCGCTGGCCATGCAGAAGGACACGGCGAAGACGGTTCTGGCGACGGCCGGTGTGCCGGTGCCGCAAGGCCTGACCCTGACCCGCGCGGAGATCGCCAAGGGCCACGTCATGGCGCCACCCTATGTCATCAAGCCGGTGGCGGATGGCTCCAGCGTCGGCGTTTTCATCGTCACCGAGGCCCATGCCCATCCGCCGCAGGAGCTGTTCCGCGACGACTGGCCCCATGGCGAGCAACTTCTGGTGGAAAAGTACATCGCCGGGAAGGAACTCACCTGCGCCGTCATCAAGGGTGAGGCGACAGGGGTGATCGAGATTGTTCCATTGATAAAATTCTACGATTACGAGGCAAAGTATTCTCCGGGCGCATCAAAACACATCCTGCCCGCACCGATTTTACCTTTTGTTTACCAGGAAGTCCGAAGGTTAACGCTGGCGGCGCATGTGGCGCTTGGCTGCCGGGGCGTGAGCCGGGCGGATTTCCGCTACGACGACCGCATCGAGGGACTCGGGGGATTGTCCTGTCTCGAGGTGAACACCCAACCCGGCATGACCGAGACGTCACTTGTTCCAGAGCTTGCAGCGCATGCAGGCCTAACATTTGACGAGTTGGTGCAATGGATGGTGGAGGACGCCTCTCTCGATCGCTAGGATCGCAGAGGCCCCAATCTAATCCTCAGACAAGAGTCGCTTCCGCAGCGCCGCGTTCGCGCGGCCGCGCGTCGGCGTCTGTGCGCCGTCCTGCATCCCGTCATCCTGACCGTTTCGAGCCGCCGCACCCGTGGATCGCCATCGCCGAGCGCCGCCTGCCGCGCTTTGCCGGGCTTGCCGCCACCACCCTGATCCTGATTGGCGCGGTCGTTCTCGGCGTGGTGAAGGGTGATCACGCCGACGACGTGCTCGGCGCGCTAAGCGATACCCGCAATGCCGTCGCCAATGCCGTCGGCTTCCGTATCACCAGCGTCGCGATCTCCGGCCGCAAGCAACTCACGCAGGACGAGGTTCTCGCTGTCGGCGGGGTCAACGGCCGCTCCTCGCTGCTGTTTCTCGATGCCGCCACGGCCCGCGACAAGCTGAAGGCCGATCCGTGGATTGCCGATGCCACGGTCCAGAAACTCTATCCGGGCCGCCTGCAGATCGACATCACCGAGCGCAAACCCTTCGCGCTGTGGCAGGAGAACGGCCGCGTCTCCGTGATTGCGGAAGACGGCACGGTGCTGGAGCCTTATGTGGCGCGGCGTTTCGTGTCGCTGCCGCTGGTGGTGGGCAAGGGCGCGGAAACCCGTGCCCGCGATTTCCTCAACCTGCTGGCGCAGTACCCGCAGGTGCGCACGCAGGTGAAGGCCATCGTCTATGTCGGCGAGCGGCGCTGGAATCTGCGCCTCGCGGACGGCGTCGACGTGCGTCTGCCCGAATTCGGCGTCGAGCAGGCGCTCGCGACCTTGACGAAGATGGACAAGGAAGCCGGGCTGTTCTCGCGTGACATCACCGCCATCGACATGCGGCTGCCGGACCGGCTGACTGTGCGCCTGTCGGAAGCGGCCGCGAAAGCGCGGGACGAACTGCTCAAGGACAAGAAACCGAAGAAGGCGGGGTCCGCATGACCAGCCTCGATCGCGCCCAGACCCCGAAGACCCGCCAGATGGCGCCGAACAAGACGGCGCTGGTGGCGGCGCTCGACATCGGCACCAGCAAGATCGCCTGCCTGATTGCGCGTCTGAAGCCGTGTCCGCCCAGCGATGCGCTGCGCGGCCGTACCCACGCGATCGAACTGATCGGAATGAGCCACATCCAGTCGCGCGGCATGAAGGCCGGTGCGGTGGTCGATCTCAACGAATGCGAACAGGCGGTGCGCCAGGCCGTGGCGCTGGCCGAACGCATGGCCAAGGTTCGCGTCGAATCGGTCCTGCTGTCGGTTTCGGCCGGCCGCCTGCAGGGCAATCTTGTGGAAGCGTCCTCGGAATTGCGCGGCGGGGCGGTCACGCCTGCCGATCTCAGCCGGGTGATCAGCGCGGGCATGCACCATGCGACGCCCCAGGGCCGCACCGTGCTGCATGTCCTGCCGTCCAGCTTCTCGCTCGACGGCGTGAAGGGCGTGCGCGATCCGAGCGGCATGGTGGCGCGTCATTTCGGCGTGGAGATGAACGTCATCACGGCTGACGCCACCGCTGCAAAGAATCTGATGCTGGTGGTCGAGCGCTGCCATCTCAACGTCGAAGCCATGGCGTGCGCGCCTTACGTGTCCGGCCTGTCGGTGCTGACGGACGATGAAGCCGATCTCGGCGCGGCGGTCGTCGAGATGGGGGCGGGCACGACGACCATCGCGACCTACTCAAGCGGACAATGCGTTTTCGTCAGCGGTTTTGCGCTCGGCGGGCAACACGTCACCATGGATTTGGCACGTGGATTAGGTGCGTGCATTGCGGATGCCGAGCGAATCAAGACGTTATATGGCACGGTGCTGACCGGCGGGTCCGACGCGCGTGACGTCATGAGCATACCGACGGCTGGGGATCACGACGGCGACGGGACGCAGATCGTATCGCGGGCCACGATCGCAAACATCGTGCGGCAGCGGGTCGAGGAGATTTTTGAGATGGTCAGGGACCGGCTCGCGGATTCCCCCTTTGCGGCAGAGCCGCGGGCGCGGGTCGTGCTGACCGGTGGCGCCTCGCAACTCACCGGCATTCCGGATCTCGCCAGCCGCATTCTCGGCCGTGAGGTGCGCATCGGCCGTCCACTCGGCTTCGGCCGTCTGCCGGTCGAGGCCAAGAGCGCGTCGTTCGCGGTGCCCGCGGGCCTCTTAGTCTATCCGCAATTCGCACATCTGGAACATGTTGAACCGCGGCATACGCGGCAGGTCGTAACAGGGACCAACGGCTACTTCGGGAAGGTCGGACGATGGCTTCGAGAGGGCTTCTGATGATCTCGGCACCGAAAACTATTTCATCAACCGCTTTGGCGTGCAGCCCAAGCCCCCACGCGCGCGCGTAATCGAGAGGCAAACATGACCATCAATCTCACACCCCCGGATGTTCGCGAGCTGCGGCCCCGTATCACCGTGTTCGGTGTCGGCGGCGCGGGCGGCAATGCCGTCAACAACATGATCTCGGCCGGTCTGCAGGGCGTCGATTTCGTCGTCGCCAACACGGACGCGCAGGCCCTGACCATGTCGAAGGCCGAGCGCATCGTGCAGATGGGCACGCAGGTGACCCAGGGCCTCGGCGCGGGTTCGCAGCCGGATGTCGGCGCGGCCGCGGCACAGGAAGTCATCGACGAGATCAAGGATCACCTCTCAGGCGCGAACATGGTGTTCGTCACCGCAGGCATGGGCGGCGGCACCGGCACCGGCGCGGCTCCCGTGATCGCCTCGACGGCGCGCGATATGGGCATCCTGACGGTTGGCGTGGTCACCAAGCCATTCCACTTCGAAGGCCAGCGCCGCATGCGCACCGCCGAAGCCGGCATCGCCGAGCTGCAGAAGGTGGTCGATACGCTGCTGATCATCCCGAACCAGAACCTGTTCCGGGTCGCCAACGAAAAGACCACCTTCGCCGACGCCTTCGCGATGGCCGACCAGGTGCTCTATTCGGGCGTCGCCTGCATCACCGACCTGATGGTCAAGGAAGGCCTGATCAACCTCGACTTCGCCGACGTCCGTGCCGTGATGCGCGAAATGGGCAAGGCGATGATGGGCACCGGCGAGGCCACCGGCGAGAAGCGCGCGCTGACCGCGGCCGAAGCCGCGATCGCCAACCCGCTGATCGACGATTCGTCGATGCGCGGCGCACGCGGTCTTCTGATCTCGATCACCGGCGGCAAGGATCTCACCTTGTTCGAGGTCGATGAAGCTGCCACCCGCATCCGCGAGGAGGTCGACAGCGACGCCAACATCATCGTTGGCGCGACCTTCGATGAATCCCTCGACGGCGTCATCCGCGTATCCGTCGTCGCCACCGGCATCGACGCACAGGTCGCCGCCTCGAATCGTCCCGCGACGCAGGCGGTGTCGTCCGGTGCTCCGGAAAGCCGGCTTGCCGACCTGACCGCGCGCCTTCGTGCCGACAACCAGCGGATGCAGGAACGTGCGGCCCAGCTGAAGGCTGCGTCCGGTACCGCTGCTCCGGCCGCGCCCGTCCGCGCCACCGCCGATCAGATCGATCGCGCCGCGCTTGCCGCCATCGCCGAGGCGGTGTCCGCCGATCATCCGGCTCATCAGGCCCCGGTTTCTGCTCCGATGCAGCCCGCGGCCTATGGCGATGTCAGCGTGCGCCCGGTGCCGCCGAAGCCCTCGCTGTTCCCGGACCATGAAGAGCCGATGAACCTGCAGCAGGAAGCGGCTCCGCCGTCCTCCTTCATTCCGCAGGCGGCTGAGAAGATGCCGCTCCGCGCGCCGCGCATGCCGCAGTTCGAGGAATTGCCGGTGCCGGCTCAGAATCAGATTCGTCAGGCCCGCGGCGAAGTCCATGAAGAGCATCCGCCGCAGAAGCGTGCCTCGCTGCTGCAGCGCCTGGCCAATGTCGGCCTCGGCCGCCGTGACGAGGACAACGAGCCGCCGATTGCCGCCCGCGCATCCGGTCCGGCCATGCCGCAGATGCCGCCGATGCCTGAGCGCAAGCCGCAGCGTCCGGTTCCGGCGCAGTATGGTGGACCTGCCGATCCGGTATCCGAGTATGCTCGCCGTCCGGCGCCGCAGGGACTCGATTCGCATGGCCGTCCGGCCCCCGCGAATCCCCCGGCCGGTGGCGACGATCATCTGGACATTCCGGCCTTCCTGCGGCGTCAGGCCAACTGACGTTTGTTACAATCCGTCATTCACGAAATGCCCCGGCCAAAAACCGGGGCGTTTTGTTTTTCGCGCCCTGATCGCCGGTAAATTTTGTAAGCAATTGTTTTATTTAACCAATATACACTGTAGGAACAGGCTTCCCGGCGCTTCCGGCGCGCGGGAAATGGGCCCGACCCGCGGCGCGAATGCGGCGAGTTTAGGGTAACAATCTGTAAACAAGCGTGAGTGGCGCTCTTTCCCGCAGGGGGTAAGGTCTTCTCACTTGGGGACGATTTGGGACCGCGCACCGCCGGTTAACAGGCGGGACAGATACCCGGATCGCGTACAGTTTTTTGGGCAAGTGGGAATGAAATCCAGTCGGCAGACAACGCTCCGGTCGCACGTCACCGTGACGGGCATCGGCGTCCACTCCGGTTCTCAGGTCAACCTGACCATTGGACCTGCTGACATCAATTCCGGTTTTACCTTCGTCCGCACCGGTCTCGACCGTGAAGTGCAGGCTGTTGCGTCGTCCGTCGTGGCCACCGAACTCGCCACCGTGCTTGGCGATGCGCAGGGACCTCTCGTTTCCACCGCCGAACACGTGCTGGCCGCATTGCGCGGCATGGGCGTCGACAACGCGACTATCGAAGTCGATGGTGCCGAAGTGCCGATCATGGATGGCAGCGCAGCGCCTTTCGTTGCCGCGATCGATCAGGCCGGCATCGTGCAGCAGAATGCCGCGCGCCGTTTTATCGAAGTCCTCAAGCCCGTGCAGGTGGTGCAAGGCGAGTCGTTCGGCGAACTGCGGCCCTATGCCGGCGGTTTCCGGGCCGAGCTTGAAATCGAATTCGCCAATTCGCCGATCGGCCGTCAGGCCTATGCCTTCGATCTCACTCCCGACAGCTTCCGCCGCGATATCTGCCGCGCCCGTACCTTCGGCCGCATGGGCGATGTCGCCAAGCTCTGGAGCGCCGGTTATGCCCTTGGCGCCTCGCTCGAGAATTCGGTGGTGTATGACGAGGCCCGGCTGCTGAACGCCGAGGGCCTGCGCTACGCCGACGAATGCGTTCGGCACAAGGTGCTCGACGTGGTGGGCGATCTGGCGTTGGCCGGTTTGCCGCTGATCGGACTGTACCGTTCGGTGCGCGGTGGTCACAGGCTCAACCATGCCGTGCTGACCGCTTTGATGGCTGACCGCCATGCATGGCGGATCGTGGAAGCCACCGAACCGGCTCTCGACCGCCCCGTCGCCGCGCGGCGCGCCCGCGGTCATGCCGATGTGGCCGGCGGCATGGTTGCCGTGGCCTACGGCCCGGATGTGTCCTGAACGCCTCAGCGTTCCAGTTTAACCAAACCGACGTTTTGGCTGCGCCAGTCCGCCTTAATCCGGGCGAAATGTCTTCCTATCCGGTTGGTTAAGAACTCTTTTTCAGTTAGATAGGCATCGTTTGAGAAGCTCATCCGACTGACTGCGCCGAGGCGACGGCATCAGGCTTACGAGCAACACAGTATCCGCGATCAATTCGATCTCGCACGTCGGATGTACAACTCAGGTCGGCCCTAACGCATGACGTTCGAACTGCGCAAACATTCCGATCCTTCCCATGGCGTCAGCTTTGCCCGCCGCGCCAGCTTCGCGCTGGGGCTGCTGCTGTTGGCTGCGCCGCTGAGCGGCTGCGGAACTGGCGCGCTGTGGGACAAGTTCATGACGAAGGAAGAAACCTTCAGCGATGAGCCCGCCGACAAGCTCTACAATGAGGGCCTGTATCTTCTGAACAAGAAGGGCGACCGCAAGACGGCGCTCAAGAAGTTCGAGGAAGTCGATCGCCAGCACCCGTATTCCGAATGGGCACGCAAGTCGCTGCTGATGTCGGCCTATGCGTCCTATGAGAACGGCGACTACGACGAGTGTATTTCCTCGGCGAACCGCTACGTCGCGCTGCATCCCGGCAGCCCGGATGCCGCCTATGCGCAGTATCTGATCGCCGCGTCCAACTTCGATCAGATTCCGGACGTTTCCCGCGATCAGGGCCGCACGGAAAAAGCCATCGCGGCGCTTGAAGAAGTGATCCGCAAGTATCCGACCTCCGAATACGCCAGCAGCGCGCGAAAGAAGATCGAAGCCGCGCGCGACCAGCTTGCCGGCAAGGAAATGACGGTTGGCCGCTACTACATGGAAAAGAAGGACTACACGGCGGCTATCAACCGCTTCAAGGTGGTGGTGACGCAGTATCAGACCACGCGCCATGTCGAGGAGGCGCTGGCCCGTCTCACCGAAGCCTACATGGCGATCGGCATCGTCCCCGAAGCCGAGACTGCGGCCGCCGTGCTGGGCCACAACTTCCCGGACAGCCGCTGGTACAAGGACGCGTATAACCTCGTGAAGTCGGGCGGCACCGAACCATCCGAGAACAAGGCGTCCTGGATCAGCCGCGCCTTCAAGAAGGTCGGCCTCGGCTGATTGCGCGCCGTCCACAAGCCGAAACAGGCCCCGCGAATGGGGTTCGCGCCGGTTTTTGTTTAGGGTATGTTCTGCAGCGAACCGGATTCTCATTCGCCGGAATATCCTTCTGCGTCAGGACTGATCTCCCATGCTGGCCCGGCTTTCGATCCGCGACATCGTCCTGATCGAGCGGCTCGATATCGATTTCCTCAAAGGCCTTGCCGTCCTCACCGGTGAAACCGGCGCGGGCAAATCCATCCTGCTGGATGCCTTCGCGCTGGCGCTCGGCGGGCGCGGCGATGCAAGCCTGGTTCGCCATGGCGCGGAGCAGGGGCAGGTGACGGCGGTCTTCGAGGTTCCGAAGAAGCATCCCGCGAATGCCATTCTGCGCGACAACGGATTCGAGGATTCTGGCGAGATGATTCTGCGCCGGGTGCAGTTTTCCGATGGACGCACCCGCGCATTCCTGAACGACCAGACCATCAGCGTGCAGACCCTGAAAGCGATCGGCGCGACGCTGGTGGAAATTCACGGTCAGCATGACGAGCGCGCGCTGGTGGACACCGCCACACATCGTCGGCTGCTCGATGCCTTCGCTGCGCTGGAAAAGGATGTGAGCGCGATCGAGGCGCTATGGGACGCGCGCCGCACCGCGCTCGCCGCGTTGGACGAGCATCGCGCGGGGATGGAGCGTGCCGAGCGCGAGGCCGACTATTTGCGTCACGCTTCGGAGGAATTGAAGAAACTGAATCCGCAGGACGGCGAGGAGACCGCGCTGGCGGAGCGTCGCGCCGTGATGATGCAGGGCGAGAAGATCGCCGAGGATCTGCGCGAGGCGCAGGCTGCGGTGGGCGGTCCGCAGTCGCCGGTTGCGATGCTGTCGGCGGCGGTGCGCCGGCTGGAGCGCCGCGCGGGCACGGCGCCCGCGCTGATCGATCCCGCCGTGAAGGCAATGGATGCGGCGATCAATGCGCTGGAAGAAGCCGACCAGCACCTCAACGCGGCGCTCGTCGCCGCCGATTTCGACCCGCATGAACTGGAACGTATCGAGGAGCGTCTGTTCGCTTTGCGCGCGGCGGCCCGGAAATACTCGACGCCGGTCGATGGGCTGGCGGCGCTGGCGCAGCGCTATGCGTCCGATGTCGCATTGATCGATGCGGGCGCAGGTCAACTGAAGGTTCTGGAGAAAGCTGTCGCTGCCGCCGACAAGGCTTATGACGCCGCCGCGCAGAAGCTTTCCGCCGCGCGCACCAAGGCCGCCGAAAAACTCAACAAGGCGGTGAACGCCGAGCTTGCCCCGCTCAAACTCGAACGCGCTAAATTCTCCACGCAGATCGAATCCGACCCGGCGGCACCTGGACCGCAGGGCTTCGACCGCATCGAATTCTGGGTGCAGACCAATCCGGGCACCAGGCCGGGGCCGTTGATGAAGGTCGCCTCCGGTGGCGAACTCTCGCGATTCCTGCTGGCGCTGAAGGTCGTGCTGTCGGATCGCGGCTCCGCGCCGACGCTGGTGTTTGATGAAATCGACACCGGGGTAGGTGGCGCGGTGGCTGACGCGATCGGCGCGCGGCTGGCACGGCTCGCAGAGAAAGTTCAGGTCATGGCTGTGACCCACGCGCCGCAAGTAGCGGCACGTGCCGATCAACATCTGCTGATTTCCAAGGACGCGCTCGACAAGGGCAAACGCGTCGCCACGCGCGTCGCGACACTGGCGAAGGATCATCGCCGCGAGGAAATCGCGCGCATGCTCGCGGGTGCGGAGATCACTGCTGAGGCGCGGGCAGCGGCGGACCGCCTGCTCAAGGCTGCAACGGCGTAACCGTCATGGCCGCAAAACCGAAAAAGCCTCCTGTTGCCGTCGAGAAACTGACCGAGACCCAGGCGAAGGTTGAACTCGTCCGTCTCGCGCTTGAGATCGAGCGGCACAACGAAGCTTATTACAACGAAGACGCGCCGAAGATTTCGGACGCTGCCTATGACGAGTTGCGCAAGCGCAGCGATGCCATCGAGGCGCGGTTTCCCGGTCTTGTCACCCGCGATTCGCCTTCGCAGAAAGTGGGCGCCGCCCCGACCGGCCGCTTTGCCAAGGTGCCGCACACGGTGCCGATGCTGTCACTCGGCAATGCTTTCAGCGATGAGGACGTTACCGATTTCGTCGACCGCGTGCGGCGCTTCCTGAAACTTGGCGACGATGAGATTCCGGCGATCGTGGCGGAGCCGAAGATCGACGGCTTGTCGCTGTCGTTGCGCTATGAGGACGGCGAACTGGTGCGCGGTGCGACGCGCGGCGACGGTTTTACTGGCGAGGATGTCACCGCGAACGTGCGGACCATCTCCGATATTCCGCACAAGCTGAAGGGACGCAATAGCCCGGCCGTCTGCGAAATCCGCGGCGAAGTCTATATGCTGAAGGAGGACTTCCTCGCGCTAAACAAGCGGCAGGCCGAAGCGGAGGACACGATTTTCGCAAACCCGCGCAATTCGGCCGCGGGCTCGCTGCGCCAGAAGGATGCGTCGATTACGGCTTCGCGACCGCTAAAGTTCTTCGCCTATGCATGGGGCGAGATGAGCGCGATGCCGGCGAAGACCCAGCACGGCATGATCGACTGGATCGGCAAGGCGGGCTTCGTCACCAATCCACTGACCACACTTTGTCACGATGTCGAAGGCCTGCTGAAATTCTACCGCGATATCGAACAGAAGCGCGCCTCGCTCGACTACGACATCGATGGTGTGGTCTACAAGGTGGACCGTCTCGATTGGCAGGAGCGCCTCGGCTTCGTGTCGCGCAGTCCGCGCTGGGCCATCGCGCACAAATTCGCCGCCGAACAGGCGACGACGGTTCTCAACGACATTGAAATTCAGGTGGGACGCACCGGCGCGCTGACGCCGGTGGCAAAACTCGCACCGGTGACGGTGGGCGGCGTCGTGGTTCAGAACGCGACGCTGCATAACGAAGATTACATCAAGGGTATTGGCAACGACGGCCAGCCGATCCGCGACGGCGTCGATATCCGTGTCGGCGATACGGTGGTCGTGCAGCGCGCGGGCGATGTGATCCCGCAAATCGTCAGCGTCGTGCTCGACAAGCGCCCGAAGAGTGCGAAGCCCTATCAGTTTCCGACTGTATGCCCTGCCTGCGGCAGCCACGCCGTGCGTGAGGAAGACCCGAAGTCCGGACGACCTGATTCCGTGCGTCGCTGCACCAATACGCTGGCCTGTCCGGCGCAGGCGAAGGAGCGGTTGAAACACTTCGTCGCGCGCAACGCGTTCGATATCGATGGTCTTGGCGACAAGCAGATCGAGGAGTTTTTTACGGACGGTCTTGTCATGTCGCCCGCCGACATCTTCACGCTGGAGAAACGTGACGCGCGTGCGCAGAAAAAGCTCGCGGACCGCGAAGGTTATGGAACGACCTCGGTGCGCAACCTGTTCGCGGCCATCGATGCGCGGCGCTCCATTGCGCTGCATCGCTTCATCTTCGGGCTGGGCATTCGCCACATCGGTGAGGGCAATGCCAAGCTGCTGGCGCGGCACTATGGAACGGTCGAGGATTTCCGCGCGGCGATGATCGCTGCGGGCGAGGGCGAGGAGACCGAAGCCTATCGCGACCTGAACGGGATCGAGGGCGTCGGCACGGTCGTCGCCAATGCACTGGTCGAGTTCTTCAAGGAGCCGCACAGCGTCAAGGCGATGGACGATCTCCTGAAGGAGATTACCGTCCAGCCTGCCGAGAAGGCGAAGACGGACTCGCCTATCGCGGGCAAGACTGTGGTCTTCACAGGCTCGCTGGAAAAATTTACCCGCGATGAAGCCAAGGCGACCGCCGAACGGCTCGGCGCGAAGGCGGCGGGTTCGGTGTCGAAGAAGACCGACTATGTCGTGGCGGGACCCGGCGCTGGCTCGAAGCTTGCGGACGCGGAAAAGCTCGGCGTCAAGGTGCTCACCGAAGACGAGTGGCTGGCGCTGGTCGGCGGCAGCTAATCCTGCGGCACCAGCGGCTCTGTCGCCGCGTAAAGCCACATCCTCGTCGCTTCATCCAGCAACGGTCCGATCTCCTCGCGCACCCGCGCGTGGTAGGCGTTGATCCAGGCCAGCTCCTGCTTGCTGATGCGGTTGGCGTTGATCAGCCGCCGGTCGATCGGGGCGAGAGTCAGGGCCTCGAAACCGTTCATCGGCTTCTCGGCGCCTTCGATAATTTTCTCCACCACCAGTTCGAGATTCTCGATGCGGATACCGAAAGCATCGGCCTTGTAGTAACCCGGTTCGTTGGACAGGATCATGCCGCGCTTGAGCGGCGTGGTGCCGAGCTTGGAAATTCGCGCCGGGCCTTCGTGTACCGACAGATAGCTTCCGACGCCGTGGCCGGTGCCGTGCTCGAAATCGATGCCTGCCTGCCAGAGAAACTGCCGCGCCAGCACATCGATCTGCGCGCCGGTGGTGCCGTCGGGAAAGGCCGCACGTGAAATCGCGATGTGCCCCCGCAGTACGCGGGTGAAGCGGTCGCGCATTTCCGCCGTCGGCTCGCCGATGGCTATGGTGCGCGTCACGTCGGTGGTGCCGTCTTCGTATTGCGCGCCGGAATCGATCAGCAGCAGGTCGCCCGGCGCGATGCGGCGGTTGGATTTACGCGTCACGCGATAGTGTACGATGGCGCCGTTGGGTCCGGTGCCGGAAATGGTGGGGAAGGAGACATCCTTCAGTGCGCCGGTGTCGCGGCGGAATGTTTCCAGCGCTTCCACCGCATCGATCTCGGTCAGGCTCCCGCTCAGCGCTTCGCTGTCGATCCACGCCAGAAACCGGGCCAGCGCCGCGCCGTCGCGCTTGTGCGCGGCCTTGGTGCCGGCGATTTCGGAGGGGTTTTTCACGGCCTTGAGCAAGGCGACCGGATCGGTCAATCGCACGGGCTTGCCGCCTTCTGCCGCGACCAGCCGCGTGAGCGCGTCGGCGGCGGTCGCGGCGTCGAGGCCGATGACGGCCTTGCCGCGCGCCAACTCTGCCAACTGCGGCATGAGGGCATCCGGCTCCTCGACGGTCGCGTTTTTCTCAAGATGATCGCGCACGCTGTTCGACAGTTTGCGATGATCGATGAAGATGGTCGGCCGCCCGTCCTCCGGCACCAGCGCGTAGGACAATGGCAGCGGTGTATGGGCCACGTCCGCGCCACGGATGTTGAAGGTCCATGCCACGGCGTGGGAATCCGACAGCACCAGCGCATCGATCTTAAGCCTTGCAATCTCCGCGCGAATGCGTGTGAGTTTGTCGCTTTCGACTTCGCCTGCAAATTGCGCCGGATGAATCTTCACCGGCCCGAGCGGCGGGGCGGGACGGTCGGCCCAGACTGCGTCCACCGGATTACTGTCCACCGCGACCAGTTCGGCTCCGGCCTTCTCGCAGGCGCGCGTCAGCCGGTCCGCTGCTGCCGAAGTGTGCAGCCACGGATCAAATCCGAGGCGGTCGCCGCGCTTAAGGTGGCTGGCCAGCCAGCTTTCCGGCGGCGGTTCGATCAGCGATTCCACGGCCCACGCCGTCGTGTCGACCTGCTTTGCGGCCTGCAGGGTGTAGCGTCCGTCCACGAACACCGCTGCTTCCGTGGTGAGAGCGATGGCGAGGCCAGCGGAGCCGGTGAAACCCGTCAGCCAGGCCAGCCGCTCG
The DNA here is from genome assembly GCA_017308575.1 of Afipia sp. Classification (GTDB taxonomy): domain Bacteria; phylum Pseudomonadota; class Alphaproteobacteria; order Rhizobiales; family Xanthobacteraceae; genus Afipia. The sequence continues at coordinate 86,035 of JAFKEQ010000005.1, read as the reverse complement.
TCGCTGGGCGGGACATATTCGTTTTGCTGGCTGTCTGCGCGCGGAATCACAAAGCCGGTGAGTTGCCGCCGCAGCAGTTCCTCGCGGAATGCAGCGAGTCGGGCGGTTAGCGCCACTCCGCCTTCGGCATCTTCGAATGTCTGGAATTGGGCTTCAAACATGGCGTGACCATAAGAGGCTGGAGAAGGGGCGGCAATCGGCGGGACGACAAGGAATCTGCCTCAATGAGGAATGGCACGATCCCTGCTTAGTGGAAATGGCCTGCAGGGAAGGCTGATGAGGGAACCATTTGTCGCTAGCGACGCTGAAAAGGAATGGACCTCGCGGAAATGCGGAGGGGTGTGTTTCTAAACTCAATGAAAAGGGGACAGGGCATGCCAGCTTTTATGTTTGAAAAGATTTCATCACCGGTGAGGGCCGTTCAGGCCGTTGCGATCAAGGAGCCGCGAGGCATCATCGTCCAGATGATCGATCGTCTCGCTGAAAGCCGGCTGCAACGTGAAACGCGCCGGACGCGGATCGAGGCAGGCGGCTTTACCGAAGCTGACATCACGCCCCAAAGGATGCGGCCGGAATAGGACGCTGCGCGAACAGGCGCACAACGTCATCACCGGCCTTGCGCCGGTTCCCCTGATTGATTGAGCGTTGTGTTCTAACGATCGGGATGGCCGGGACAAAGCCCGGCCATGACAGTCTCAGCGCTTTTGCATCAAAAGGCTGCTCCAGCCCTCGATCTGGATTCGCCGGAGCAGCTTCAGCCCTGCGCCGCTATAGGCGGCAACCACGCTGTTGGCCTGATGCGGCAGCAGGCCCGACAAGATCACAAAGGCGTGCGGCGCCAGATGCGTCGCCATCGCGGGCGCGAGCTTGCGCAGCGGATTGGCGAGGATGTTCGCCAGCACCAGACCGAACGGGCCGTTGGCGGCAAAGCGCGGCGAGTGAAAGCCGGTGGCGTGCGCCACCTCCACCAGATTGCCTGCGCCGTTCAGCCGCGCATTTTCCCGCGCGACCTGCACCGATTTCTGGTCGATATCGCTGGCGAAGATTGGACGTTGCAGCGTCTTCGCTGCCGCGATGGCCAGCACGCCGGTGCCGGTGCCGAGGTCGAGCACGCGCCTCGGCGTGCGCTGGCTCAAAACGCGGTCGAGCAGGAACAGGCAGCCCCGCGTCGTGCCGTGATGTCCGGTGCCAAAGGCCAGTGCGGCTTCGATCTCGATGCCGATCTTGTTCGGCGGAATGCGGTCGCGGTCGTGGCTGCCGTGAACGATGTAGCGACCGGCGCTGACCGGCACGAGATCGGCGAGGCTCGCCTTCACCCAATCCTTGGCTTCCACGGTGCTGAACACGAGGGATTGGGCGACGGCTTCGCCCGCCGCGCCGCTCACCAGCGTGTGGATCAGGTCGCGGTCCGGCGGTTCCGCGAAATGCATGGTGACGTCCCAGCGGCCTCCCGGGGCCTCGAAGGCGGCAATCGCCATATCCGGGTCCGGATAGCTTTCGGTGATGGCATCCACAATGCGGCTGGCGGTGCGCTCGTCGCCGACTGCGAAGGTGGCCTGCGTCGCGGCTGGCGAGGGAGAAGACATCACGGCTTGATCCAAGTTGCTGAAATCACTGACTGCATCGCTCATTTCCCCACAGCCTGTCCACAGCTCATAGCCGGGACATACCGGGATTTTTCACAGCTTCTAATCCGGGTTATCCACACGTTAGTGAAACCTTAACCATGCGGAAATCCACAAGTTATTCACAAGGTTATCCACAGGCTTTCAACAGTTGGCCGCAGAACTTCATGTGAAGAATCGGCGGTGGTCCTTGAGGATCACCTGCGCCGCATTGTGCCCCGGCGCGCCCGTCACGCCGCCGCCGGGATGGGCGCCGGAGCCGCAATGGTAGAGACCCTTGAGCGGGCCGCGATAGCCCGCATGGCCAAGCATCGGCCGCGCAGAGAACAACTGATTCAATGACAATGCGCCATGGAAGATGTCGCCGCCAAGCAGGCCGAACTCGCGCTCCAGATCGAGCGGCGACAGCACCTGCCGCGCGATGACGCTCGTGGCAAAGCCGGGCGCGTAGCGGTCCACCGTGGCGATCATCAGGTCGGCGACTTCGTCGCGGTGGTCGTCCCATGACCGCCCGTCCGGAAGCTGCGGCGCGACATGCTGGCAGAACAGGCTGGCGACGTGCAGGCCGGGTGGCGCAAGCGAGTCATCGAGGGTCGAGGGGATCAGGACCTCGATCACCGGCTCTCGGCTCCAGCCATGCTGCCGGGCGTCGAGCCAGGCGCGGTCCATGTAGCCAAGACTGGGCGCGAGAATGATGCCCGCTGTCAGATGATCGCCGGTTCCGGGCAGCGCCTTGAACGAGGGTAGCGACGATAGCGCGACGTTCATGCGGAAGGTGCCGGAGCCGTTGCGCCACGTCCTGATGCGCTCGAGGAAGGGCGCAGGCAGGGCATCCGGCGGAATCAGCCGGGTGTAGAGCAACTTTGGATTGACGCTGGAGACGACATAAGTCGCCCGCACCGTCTCGCCATTTTCAAGGACGACGCCCACGGCGCGGTCGCCCTCGACAATCACTTCGCGCACCCCGGCGGCGGTCTCGATCTCCGCGCCATGGGCGCGCGCGGACGCCGCCATGGCTTGGGTAATCGCGCCCATGCCGCCGATGGCATGGCCCCACAGGCCCTTGCGGCCGTTCACTTCGCCAAAGGCATGGTGCAGCATCACGTAAGCTGAGCCTGCGGCATAAGGGCTGGCGTAGTTGCCGACGATGGCGTCGAAGCCGAACAGGGCTTTCACCAGATCGCTCTCGAAGCGGTCCTCCAGCATGTCGCCCGCCGAGCGCGTGAACAGGTCCAGCAGCATGCGCTGATTGTCCAGCGACAGGCCGCGCAGGATGTTGGCGCTGCCCAGCGCGTTGAAGGCTTCGCGCAGCGCATGAAGACCGAAGCCCTCGACCAGATCCGGCGGCGCGCGCAGCACGAAAGCGCGCAGTACATCGGCGATGGTTTCCAGTTCGCGGTTGAAGCCGTCGATCCGCTCGGCGTCGTGTGGGCTGAATTTGGCGATGGACTGATGCGTGCGGCCTTCCCCGGTCAGAAGATAACCACCGTCCGGCGTGGGCAGAAAATTCTGTGCGCGGCGCTCGACGACCCGCAGGCCATGGCGATGCAGGTTCAGGTCCGCGATGACTTTGGGATTAAGCAGGCTCACCGTGTAGGACGCGACCGAATTGCGGAAGCCGGGATGAAATTCCTCGGTCACCGCTGCGCCGCCGACAACCCTGCGGCGATCGACCACCTTCACGCGCAAACCGCCCATCGCAAGATAGGCCGCGCAGGTCAGGCCGTTGTGGCCCGCGCCGATGATCAGGGCATCGTAATCCGACATGCGGGAGTCATAATCGGGGAGGGCGTCACGCGCGAGTGATTTCTGTCACGCGCATGTTATTGCCCGCCATACGCGGCTATGCTCCACTCCCGTCCGCCTCCGGTAGGTCGCCGGAAACTTTCCGGAGCCTTCATGACGTCATTGCCGTCCGACACCGCGAGCCAGTCCTCCGGCGCGAGAAACAGGCTTGTGCTGGTGGTTTATACCGCCGCGATCTTCACCAGCGCCTTGTTGCTGTTTTCGGTCCAGCCGCTGTTCACGAAGATGGTGCTGCCGCGGCTCGGCGGCTCGCCGGCGGTCTGGTCGGTGGCAATGGTGTTCTTCCAGTCGCTGCTGCTCGGCGGCTATGCCTACGCGCACTATTTGATGACGCTGAAAAGCCGGGTCGCTCCAGTCGCCGTGCATCTGGTGCTGCTGGTGGTGGCGATGCTGACCCTTCCGCTGTCGATCGCGAACGGCTGGGGCGAGCCGCCCGCGAGCGGCTACGCCTTTTGGCTGCTCGGCCTGTTCGCGGTGTCGATCGGCCTGCCGTTCTTCGCGTTGGCCGCCAACAATCCGATGCTGCAAGCCTGGTTCGTCCGCACCGGACATCCTGACGGGCCAGATCCGTACTTCCTGTACGCCTCCTCGAACATCGGCAGCTTTCTCGCGCTGCTGTCCTATCCGGTGTTGTTCGAGCCTATGTTCACGCTGAAAACCCAGAACCTGATCTGGACCTGTGGCTATGGTCTGCTGATCGTGCTCATCGCGGCCTGCGGCGTCCTGCTGCTGCGCTCGCCACCGATGAGCGTGGAAGCCGTCAGCGCCAGCGAGGGGGATGCGCCGCCGCCGACATGGGAGACGCGGCTGCGCTGGATATTTCTCGCCGCGGTGCCGTCGGGTCTGCTGATCGCGGTGACCGCGCACATCTCCACCGATGTTGCCGCCGCGCCGCTGCTGTGGGTGCTGCCGCTCTCGCTCTATCTTCTGACGTGGGTGCTGGTGTTCCAGTCACGGCCGCTGCTGCCGCACTGGCTGATGCTTATGCTGCAGCCGGTCGCGATTGCAGGCGTGATCGTGCTGCTGGTAATCGGCGGCGAGCAGAATTTGCTGCTGACGCTGGGCGGACATCAGCTTTGTTTCTTCATCATCGCCATGGCCTGCCATGGCGAACTTGCGCGGACGCGGCCTACGGCTCGCTACCTTACTGGTTTCTATGTCGCGCTGTCGTTCGGCGGCATGTTGGGCGGCCTGTTTGCGGGTCTCATCGCGCCCTATACGTTTTCATGGATCGCGGAATATCCGATCCTGCTGGCGCTGGCGGCGCTGTGCAGGCCGTCCAGTGCATCGACAATGCGGGGCGGCCTGACGCTTTGGGCCGTTGCGATGGTCGCCGGACTTGTTTTTGTCGGGCTAAGCTATCGGGAAAGCGCCATGGAGTTACTCGAAAGCTATCGTGTCTGGCTGGTAAGCGCCTTTGCCCTGGTCATGGCGATGCTTGCGGTGGTGTGGAGGCTTAACCGCTGGAACGTCGCGGCGCTCGTGGCGCTCGGCCTGATCCTGATCCGGGTCTATCCATTGGATGACGGCCGTGTGGAGACGGTGCGCAGCTTCTTCGGCGTCCACAAGATCGTGGTCACGTCAGACGGCCAGTACCATGTGCTGATGCACGGCACGACGATCCACGGCGCGGAGAAATTTCTCAACAACGATGGCGCGCCGATCAAGGGGCGGCCCGAACCGATCAGCTACTATCACAAGGACGGCGGCATGGGCCGCGCCATCGACGCCATCCGCGTGCGCAAAGGCGGACCGATCCGGGTCGCCGTGATCGGCCTCGGCGCGGGCACGCTGGCCTGCCAATCGCAACCCGGCGAAAACTGGAAGTTCTTCGAGATCGACCAGACCATGGTCGATACCGCGCGCGACCCGAAATACTTCACCTATGTCAGTTCATGCGAGCCCGACATGAAACCGGTGATCGGCGACGCGCGGCTGACCTTCGCGAAGGAGCCCGACGGCATCTACGACCTGATCATTGTCGATGCCTATTCGTCGGATGCGATTCCGATTCATTTGGCGACCGAAGAGGCGATGGCGATCTACAAGGCCAAGCTCGCGCCGCAAGGCGCGGTGGTGATGCATGTCTCCAATCGCCATCTCGAACTGGCCAGCGTGATCGTCGGCATTGCCGAGGAAAACGATCTGAAGAGCTGGGTCTACAACGAGGATTCCGGCCGTGATGCGGAATACATCTTCACGACCAATGTCGTGATCTCGGCACGCGAGGAAGCGGATGTCGGCAAGATCGCCTCGGACGATAAATGGGCGCTGACAGAAGCCACGGAAGGTCAGCGGGTCTGGACTGATGACTATTCCAACGTGCTCGGCGCGGTCTGGCGGCGGCTGAGAAATCCGGACGAGTAAACGACTCTCGTCATGCCCGGCTTTATGCCGGGCATCCACGTCTTGTTGAGTCGGACGCGAAGACGTGGATGGCCGGGACGAGCCCGGCCATGACGAAGATCGGAAATTGTAGATGTAGTCCCAGACGACAGACTAATCCGCGTAGTAATAATATCCGCCGCGCTGGTTCGGATAGCGCGGGCGCTGATAGCGCGCATTCTGGTCGTAGTCCTGCTGCGCGTATCCCCGATAGTAGCCGCCTTGCGATTCATAAATCCGGCGCTGCATCGGGCCTGGCTCCATCGGCGGGTAGTAGGCCTGATCCTGATCGCGATACATCCGATCAGGCGAGGTCTGGCGGGCGCGGGAGGCGGCGTTGATATCTTCCGTGTACCCGGCCTGCGGGTCTCGCGGCGTGATCTGAACCGGCTGGCCGAAGCCGTCCGTCGTCCGTGCGGTGGCGACGTTTGTGCGGGATTTCGGATTGCGCGCCAGCGCGACCCGCGACGATCCGGTCAATGTCACCTTGGTGTTGAGCAGGCCTTCGGTCTTGACCAGATCCCACAGCTTCAATGCATTGGCGCGCGACAGCCGGACGCAGCCATGTGACGCCGGCGTGCCAAGGCGGCCGACAGCATCGGTGCCGTGAATGGCGTGGCCCTTCTTGGTGAAGAAGATCGAGTTCGGCATCGGTGCGTCGTCGAACTCCTTCGAGTAGTGATCCTCTTCCATGCGGAAGGTCTGGAAGGTGCCGTTCGGCGTTTCATGCGAAGGATTGCCGCTGGACACAGGCCATGTGTAACGCGTGACGCCGTCCACGGAGACGGTCATCTGCTGCGCATCCTTGTCGACGAGAATGGAAACGGCTGCCTGTGCGCTGCCGGACAGCAGCATCAAACCGGTCACCGAAATCAGAATCGCACGCATCACTGGCCTCGTATCTGCCCCTCGATCCGCACTAAATCACGGAAAATGGCTTTTTTAACAGTCCCTTCGTCTTAAGGTTGACGGCGCGGGCCAAAAAGTTTCGTGAATGCAATGTGTTTTCGCCAAACCTGACGCAACCATCCTTTGGCGGCGGCGTTAGGTTACAGGCGCAAATTGCGACCATCTGGAGATTTTGGGATGAAAACCGAAGCTTTGTTCATGTTCACGCCTGCTTATCGGCGTTTTATGTTTATTGCGGCGGCTCTGGCCGTTCTTGCGGTCCCGATGGTGGCCCATGCTCAGGGCGTCATTCGCGGCATGGAAGGCGGCGCGAATGAGGGTGTCCGTAAGGGCAACCGGGCGGCCGGGCCCGTCGGCGGCGCCGTAGGTGGCGCGGTCGGCGCGGGAGTCGGTGGCATTGTTGGCGGTGTTAACGGCGTGCTCGGGATCGACAACCGCGGCCACCGTCATCGCCACTACCGGCGTCATCGCCGCCACTAAACAGTCGAACAGATCAGACGCGCGGGACTGTCCGTTCGGTCAGCCTCGCGCGTTTTCTGTTGCCCGGGCGAGATCAGCGAGAACGCGACCGATGCTCGTCACGGCGGCGGGAACCAGCGCGCCGGTGGCGATCGCCGAAAATGCGATGCCGGCGAAGCGCATTGTATTTCAGGGGCGCTTGACGCAATTTGCCTGCGACTGATTGTGAGACGGCCACGATTCGGCCGGGCAGGAGGATTGTCATGATGGTGATTTCGATGTCCAAGCGGATCGCCGCCGTGTTGGCGATTGTGATGGTGCCGGCCGTTTCTCTCGCCCAGCAGGGGCCGATCAGCGGTGCTGTCGGTGGCGCGGCGCAGGGAACCTATGAGGGCAAGACCGCGGCCGGACCGGTGGGTGGTCTTGTCGGCGGTGCCGTCGGGGCCGGTGTCGGCGCTGTCGCTGGAACGCTGAATGTCATTGGAAACGGTGCCGCCAACGTGGTGCAGCCGGCACCCGTTCCGCCGCCGCCCGGCAGCGGCGACAATAACCGGCGCCCATAAAATTTCGTTCAAATCCCATGCCCCTTTCACGGGGCATGTTTCGTTTTGATTTCGGGCTTTCGGCTTGAGACGCCCTTGGCGTCAGTTCGCCCCGGTCCGCATCTCGAACTGGGAGCGCCAGTCTTTGCTGTCCAGCCCCGAGGCGCTGATCGCCCAGAGAAGAATTCGGGCCTTCACCGGCGAGAGCCAGCCTGCGAGCCAGGCGCCGCGCTTGGCCAGATCCATCTCAGATCCGGGGAATCCGTAAGTCGCAGCGGCGGTGCGGCCGCCGCCGGTGCGGCTGGCGACGATGATCGGAAGACGTGATGTGTGCCGGCCGATGACATCCGCATCCTTTGCCGAGACATGTCCGGCCCCGAAGCCTGCAAGGACGAGGCCGGTGTAGTTGCCCGCGGTCGCGGCGTGTTCGATCAGATCCGTTTCCGAACCCAGCGAGCAGACCATCAGTCCGACCTTGTGATCGGAGCCAACCGGGCCGGGAAGGGGCGAGCGCGCTTGCGGCGGATGGAAATACGCCGGTTTGTTCTCGATGATCCTGCCCTGGATTCCGCCATCCACGGACACGAAGGCCTGAACGGAAAGCGCATCCGCTTTGGAAACCCAGCGCGCGGCATGAATGACGTCATTCATCACGACGAGCACGCCACGGCCGCGGCTTTCCGGAGCCGATGCCACCTGCAAGGCGGCCTGCAGATTTGCGGGGCCATCCGCGCCCGCGCTGGCCGGATGGCGCATGGCGCCGGTCATCACGAGCGGGGCGTCGCTGGTCCAGAACAGATCGAGAAGAAACGAGACTTCTTCGAGCGTATCGGTGCCCTGGGTCAACACGATGCCGCCGGCACCGGCTTCCACCTTCGCGCGGCACCATTCAAGCACCTTCACCACGTCGGCGAGAGTGAGCGATGCACTTGGAAGCTGCAACACCGTTTCAGCTTCGATGCTTCCCTCGTGACGAAAGCCGGGGATGCTGGCCAGCAATGCTTTGGCAGACAGGCTGGGCGTGACGCCCTCGCCCTGCTTGCCTTCGACCATCGCGATCGTTCCGCCCAGACTGCCTATGACCAGATTCACCATTGCCCGCCTACATGATTATGCATTGCGCATAGTCTATAGGCCGGGCAGGTCGTGTCGGGCAAGAATGGCTGTGCCTTTCACGAGCACGCCAGTTCGGCGAGGCTAACGCTTGAGCTGATAGCCTGTCTTGAAGATCCACCAGACGATCGCCAGGCAAATCGCGAGAAACGCGAACGTCATGCCGAGGCTGAGGCCGACACTGACGTCCGCGATCTCGAAGAAGCTCCAGCGGAAACCGCTGATGAGATAGACCACCGGATTGAACAGCGTCACGTTCTGCCAGAACGGCGGCAGCATGTGGATTGAGTAGAAGCTGCCGCCGAGGAAGGTCAGCGGCGTGATCACCAGCAGCGGGATCACCTGCAGCTTCTCGAAGCCATCGGCCCAGATGCCGATGATGAAGCCGAACAGGCTGAACGTCACCGACGTGAGCACAAGGAAGGTCAGCATCATGACCGGATGCGCGATCTTGAGCGGGACGAACAGTCCTGCGGTCGCCAGAATGATCAGGCCGAGAATGATCGATTTGGTTGCCGCCGCGCCGACATAACCGAGCACGGCCTCGAAAGACGAGACCGGTGCCGACAGCAGTTCATAGATGGTGCCGGTGAATTTCGGAAAATAGATCGCAAAAGACGCGTTGGCGATGCTCTGGGTCAGCAGCGACAGCATGATGAGGCCCGGCACGATGAACGAGCCATAGCTGACGCCGTTGATCTCGGTGATCCGCGAGCCGATCGCCGAGCCGAACACCACGAAATACAGCGATGTCGAGATCACCGGCGAGACGACGCTCTGCAGCAGCGTGCGGAAGGTGCGCGCCATTTCGAATTTGTAGATCGCGCGAATGGCATACAGATTCATTGGCGGTGCACCAGATTGACGAAAATGTCTTCGAGCGAGCTTTGCGTGGTGTTGAGATCGTTGAAACGCACGCCCGCCGCGCCGAGATCGTTCAGCAGCGTGGTGATGCCGGTGCGCTCGCCCTTGGTGTCGTAGGTGTAGACCAACTCGCTGCCGTCGGCTGACAGTTCGAGATGATGCGCAGCGAGAGCGGCGGGGAGAGCGGAGAGCTTGTCCTGCAGATGCAGCTTGAGTTGCTTCCTGCCGAGCTTCTGCATCAGCGTGGCTTTGTCCTCGACCAGCATGATCTCGCCGTTATTGATGACGCCGACGCGGTCCGCCATCTCCTCGGCTTCTTCGATATAATGCGTGGTGAGAATGATCGTGACGCCTGCCGCGCGCAGTTCGCGCACGACGTCCCACATCGCCTTGCGCAGTTCGACATCGACGCCTGCCGTCGGCTCATCCAGAAACAGGATCTGCGGCTCGTGCGCCAGCGCCTTGGCGATCATCACGCGGCGCTTCATGCCGCCGGAGAGGGTGATGATCTGGCTCTTGCGCTTGTCCCAGAGCGACAGGTCCTTGAGGATTTTCTCGATCAGCGCCGGGTTCGCCGGTTTACCGAACAGGCCGCGGCTGAACGAGGCAGTCGACCACGGCGACTCCCATGCATCGGTGTGCAGCTCCTGCGGCACCAGTCCGATCATCGATCGCGCGGCGCGATAGTCCTTGATGTTGTCATGGCCGCCCACGGTCACCGTGCCAGTGCTGGGCATCACGAGGCCGCAGATGGTGCCGATCAGGGTGGTCTTGCCGGCACCATTCGGCCCGAGCAGCGCGAAGATTTCGCCGGCACGAATATCGAGGTTGATATTCTTCAACGCCGAGAAGCCGGTGGCATAGGTCTTCGAAAGATTGGATATGGAAATGATGGACATACAGGTGCGATCTGTCGAGGCGGGAGCATGACATAGGTGCGGGAAAGCCCCGGCGCAACCGATATCGCCTGCCGGACGGCAGGCATGCGCATGAAAAATTCTGTTGCGCGAAGCGTGGATTTGGCGCGTCAGGCCCGCGTCACGAAGCTGTCGACCACCTTTTTCTCGCCCGCCTTGTCGAAGGCGATGGTGAGCTTGTTGCCGTCCACCTTGCTGACATGGCCATAGCCGAATTTCTGGTGGAACACGCGATCGCCGAGGGAGAATTCCGAATTGGTGCCGGTGGATTTGGCGATCAGTTCGCCTTCGATCACCATCGGCTTGCTGCGGCTGAAGCCGCCGCGTGCGCCGGAGCCATAACGTGCGCCGGTCTCATCAAATCCTCCGCCGCCGCTGCGGGCGCGATTGTTCTGCGCGCGTTGCCAGCCCGGCGTCGTATAGCTCGATCCGAAGGTTTCGACATTGTCGAAGCGCGATGCGCCATAGCCGCCTGCGCCGCCCCAGCCCGAGCCGCCCTTGCTCTCGGTGATTTCCACGCTGTCCGCAGGCAGTTCGTCCAGGAAGCGCGACGGGATGGTGGTAGACCATGAACCGTGGATGCGGCGATTGGTGGCAAAATAGATTTTGGCGCGCTTGCGGGCGCGGGTGATGCCGACATGGGCAAGGCGGCGCTCTTCCTCGAGGCCCGCGCGGCCCTGTTCGTCCAGCGTGCGCTGGCTCGGAAACAGACCTTCTTCCCAGCCGGGCAGAAAGACGTTGTCGAACTCGAGACCCTTGGCGGAATGCAGCGTCATCAGGGACACCGCATCTTCGTCGGGGCCGCCGTCGCGGTCCATCACCAGCGAGATGTGCTCCAAAAATCCCTGAAGATTTTCGAATTCCTCCATCGAGCGCACAAGCTCTTTGAGGTTTTCGAGGCGGCCGGCGGCATCCGCCGAGCGGTCCTTCTGCCACATCTCGGTGTAACCGGATTCGTCCAGCACGATTTCCGCAAGCTGCGTGTGGGAAACGATATCGCGCTGCGCGCGCCAGCGGTCGAAATTCGCGATGACATCGCGCAGGCTGCCGCGCGCCTTCGGTTTCAGTTCGTCGGTCTCGATCACTTGCCGCGCGGCTTCGGTGAGCGGAATGCGCCGCTTGCGGCCGATGTCATGCAGAAGCTGCACGGTGGCATCGCCGAGGCCGCGCTTCGGCGTGTTGACGATGCGTTCGAAGGCGAGATCATCGGCGGGCGAATTGATCACGCGCAGATACGCCAGCGCATCGCGGATCTCAGCGCGCTCGTAGAAGCGCGGGCCGCCGATCACGCGATAGCTCAGTCCGAGCGTGACAAACCGGTCTTCGAACTCGCGCATCTGGAACGAGGCGCGAACCAGGATGGCGATGTCGTTGAGCTTCTGTCCGGCGCGCTGAAGCTGTTCGATCTCCTCGCCGATGGCGCGGGCTTCTTCTTCCGAATCCCACGAGCCGGTGACGGTGACTTTCTCGCCTTCGACGTCTTCGGTGCGGAGTGTCTTGCCGAGCCGTCCTTCGTTATAGGCGATCAGGTGCGAGGCGGCGGCAAGGATGTGGCCGGTCGAGCGATAGTTGCGCTCGAGACGGATGACTTTCGCGCCGGGAAAGTCATGCTCGAAGCGCAGGATGTTGTCCACCTCCGCGCCGCGCCAGCCGTAGATCGACTGATCGTCGTCGCCGACGCAGCAGATGTTTTTCGGCGGGGCGAGGGGGGCGGCTTCACCCTTCGAGACGCTCGGGCGATGCCCTCGCTCCTCAGGGTGAGGTGAGAGAACCGCATCGGAAACCGGCTCCTCATCCTGAGGAGCCGCGCTATGCGCGGCGTCTCGAAGGATGGGGACCGGCTTCGGTATCGACGGCGCCTGCGCAAGCAGCCGCAGCCAGAGATACTGCGCGACGTTGGTGTCCTGATATTCGTCCACCAGGATGTACCTGAAGCGGTTCTGATACTGCCGCAGCACATCGGGATGTTCGCGGAACAGGCGGATGTTCTCCAGCAGGAGATCGCCGAAATCGGCGGCGTTGAGAATCTTCAGCCGCTCCTGGTAGGTCGCATAGAGCTTGCCGCCCTTGCCGTTGCCGAACACCGCGGCTTCGCCGGACGGCACCTGCGACGGCGTAAGGCCGCGGTTCTTCCAGCCGTCGATCAGCCCGGCCAGCATCCGCGCTGGCCAGCGCTTGTCATCGATGTTTTCCGCCTGGAGCAACTGCTTGAGCAGGCGGATTTGGTCATCCACGTCCAGCACGGTGAAATTGGATTTGAGTTGCACCAGTTCGGCATGAAAGCGCAGGATGCGGCCGCCGATGGAGTGGAAGGTGCCGAGCCATGGCATGCCTTCGACCGTTTGGCCGAGCATATGGCCGAGGCGTTCCTTCATTTCCCGCGCCGCCTTGTTGGTGAAGGTGACGGAGAGGATTTCGTTGGGCCGCGCGCGTCCCGTGGACAGAATGTGCGCGATGCGCGAGGTGAGCACACGGGTCTTGCCGGTGCCCGCACCGGCCAGCACCAGCACCGGACCGTCCAGCGTTTCCACGGCGTCGCGCTGCTCGGGATTGAGCGCGGTCAGATATTGTGGAGCGGCGGCCGCGCGGGCACGCGCAGCAATGCCGCCAGCGGCGGGCTGGTGGTCTGGCACGTCGCGGGACAGGTCTCGGGGCGGCAGCTTGTTCGGTTCGGTCATGCGATTCGTCTTTGGGACCACGATGGCACTTCGGAGCGCGATCAGCAAAAGTGGAGGCCGGTTTTGCGTCCGATCGCGCTCTAAAATAATGATTTAGCGCACGATCTTATCGCCGAACCGCTCCGTACTTCGGCGGGCCGTGCGCCGGCTACCGGAAGGGAGGCTTCATATCAGGATTGCGGCAGATATAGGCATCCCGGGGTCATTTCGACAGGATCATTCGGCGGGTATCCGGAGCGGCCGTTTTCGGACGATCCCGGGCCGGTTTGTTCCTTGATCATAGCGTATTTTCGCGATTTCCGGCGGTTCGACGGAGTGGAACTTTCCGTCTGGCGCAGGATTGGTCCTGCATCCGGAGCGCAGAGCGCTCCCCGCAACGAAACGCAGGAGCGTGTCATGATGAGTTGGGTCGTCACATTCTTGATCATCGCGCTGGTCGCGGGCCTTTTGGGCTTTGGCGGCATCGCAGGCGCATCGATCGAAATCGCCAAGATCGTGTTTTTCGTCGCCTTGATCCTGTTCCTCGTGTCCGCCGTCGTCGGTCTGGCGCGCGGACGAGGAAATGTCTGACGCGATGGACTGAGGAGCGGCTCCGCCGCTCCTCTTATTTTTTCTCCGGCATGGCGATCCGCCGGCCGGTGCCTTCGGGCCGAGGAACAGTGCCGTGAGCCGCGACAACCTCACGGATCCGCGCCGCGATGTCAGCCGGGAAGGATGCCGTCTTCCGCGCACCCATGTCCACATGCAGGGTCATGTTTTCCGACGTGGCTGAAAGCCAGCCCTCGGTGGCGTGGCGCAATTCTTCGAAAGTGTGAATGCGCTTGTCGTCGGCGGCGAGCAGATAGACAGACACCTGCACCGGATCGCCGAGATGAACTTCGCGCAGGTAGCGCACATGCGCCTCGGCGGTGAAGGTCGATCCGTTACGCTCCTTCAGATAGTCGGGGCCGATGCCGAGTTCGAGCCACATCTGGTCGATGCCGCGATCGAACAGCACGTTATAGTAAGCCATGTTGAGATGGCCGTTGTAGTCGATCCATTGCGGCTCGATCTGCATCACGGTGGTGAGAAACGGCGCGGCGATATGTTGCGGCGCATTGGTCGGGTGATGCATCGTTGTCATGGATCAACTTCCGGGTTGATGGCGGCACTTTCTCTTGACCCGCTATACATCCTTTGCCACGGTCCATGCCACAATCCCAGCTTCCTTCAAGCGAGTGACCGTGGCCTTTTCCAACGCAGCTTTGACACGTCCGGCGCACAGCGCTGTTTCCAGCGCCCTTGAAGCGCTGGCCGCGCGGTTCGGCAACAATCTGATCACCTCGCAGGCGGTGCGCGAACAGCACGCCCATACCACCACCTGGCTGCCGCCGCAGGCACCCGACGCCGTGGTGATGGCGCGGACCACGGCCGATATTCAGGACGTGGTGCGGATCTGCGCCGAGCGCCGCGTTCCGGTGATCCCGTTCGGCACCGGCACGTCGCTGGAGGGGCAGGTCAATGCGCCGGCCGGCGGCATCTGTATCGACCTGCGCGAGATGAACAACATCATCGCCGTCCATCCCGACGATCTCGACTGCGTGATCGAGCCCGGCGTGACGCGCAAGGCGCTCAACGAACATCTGCGCGATCAGGGCCTGTTTTTCCCGATCGATCCCGGCGCGGACGCGTCCATCGGCGGCATGGCCTCGACCCGCGCCTCCGGTACCAACGCGGTGCGTTACGGCACGATGAAGGACAACATCCTCGCGCTGAAAGTGGTGCGCGCGGACGGCGAGATCATCACCACGGGCACGCGCGCGAAGAAGTCTTCGGCGGGTTACGATCTCACGCACCTGTTCATCGGCGCGGAAGGTACGCTCGGCATCATCTCGGAAATCACGCTCAAGCTGCGCGGCATCCCGCAAAGCATCGCCGCGGCCTCGTGCTCGTTCGCGACCGTGGAAGGGGCGTGCAACGCCACCATTCTCGCGATCCAGACCGGGATTCCGGTGGCGCGGATCGAGTTGTTGAATGCCGCGCAGGTGAAGGCCTGCAACGCCTATTCCAAGCTGTCGCTGCCTGAGACGCCGCTGCTGCTGCTGGAATTCCACGGCACCGAGGCCGATGTCGCCGAGCAGTCGAAGATGTTCGCCGAGATCGCGAAGGAGTGCGGCGGCGGCGCGTTCGAATGGACCACGCGGCAGGAAGACCGTACCCGTCTGTGGCAGGCGCGGCACGATGCCTACTGGGCAGTGCGCGGGCTTCGCCCCGGTGCGCAGGCGGTGGCGACGGACGTCTGCGTCCCGATTTCGCGGCTGGCGGAATGCGTGGTCGCAACCGAAGCCGATCTGGATGCCACGGACCTCCTGTCGCCGATCGTCGGCCATGTGGGCGACGGCAATTTCCATTGCTCCATGCTGGTGGACGTCAACGATCCCGACGAGATGGCCCGCGCGGACGGCTTCCTGCATCGCCTTGTGGAGCGGGCGCAGTCCATGGACGGCACCTGCACCGGCGAACACGGCATCGGGCAGGGCAAGCAGAAATATCTCGAAACCGAGCTCGGGCCGGAAGCGGTGCAGGCCATGCGTGCGTTGAAAGCCGCGCTTGACCCGCACAACATCCTCAACCCCGGCAAAATCCTGCCGCCGGCATGAGCATGGCAACAGGCATCGACACCAGCGCCATTGCCCGCGAAGCGCTGTCTGTACTCGGTCAGGGACGGCAGATCATGCCGTTCTCGGCGCGCGATGCCGCCTTCGGTCTTGCGGAAGCCTATCGGGTGACACCCGCGGTACGTGCTCTGCGCGAAGCGCGTGGCGAAAAGGTGTTGGGCCGCAAGATCGGTTTCACCAACCGCACCATCTGGGAGCAGTACGGCGTCTATGCGCCGATCTGGGGTTATGTGTACGACAGCACGGTGCGGAATCTCGACGAGATCGAAGGCCCGGTGTCGCTGGCTGCGTTTGCGGAGCCGCGCATCGAGCCGGAGATCGTGTTCGGAATGTCGGCCACGCCGGATGCGAACATGGACCAGCGCGAACTGTTGTCCTGCATCGGCTGGGTCGCGCACGGCTACGAGATCGTGCAGTCGGTCTTTCCGGACTGGAAGTTCACTCCTTCGGACACCGTGGCTGCGTTCGGCCTGCACGGCGCATTGCTCATTGGCGAGCGGCATCAGATCGATGACGACGCGGACAAATGGTTCGGACCGCTGTCGAATTTCGCCATCACGCTTCGCTCAGGCGGTATCGCCGAGCCAGGCCATGCGCGTGATGTGCTGGACGGACCGCTCTCGGCCCTGAAGCACCTTGTGGGCTTGCTGGCGACGGATCGGCACAATCCGCAGGTCGCTGCGGGGGAAATCATCACCACGGGCACGCTGACCAAGGCGATGCCTGTGAAGCCCGGCGAGCGATGGACGACTGAGCTAGATGGAATTCCGCTGGCCGGGATCGATATTCGTTTCGGCTAGGTTGCGTCATCCTGAGGTGCGAGCACTTGCGAGCCTCGAAGGATGACGCCGTCGCCCTTCGAGGCCTCCGCTTCGCTACGGCACCTCAGGGTGACGGCTAAACTTCTTTGGGGAGATGTTGCCTTCAGTACTTCTTCCGGAAGCTGTAGCGCATCAGGCTGACCATGCCGCCGCGAAACCCGATGCCCGAGAGCCGCAGGTAACGGCGGAATTCGTCGGTGCGTTCCTTGCCGACCAACGCGACCGCCTTGTCGTAGTTGGCGAGCAGGTTCTGCTCCCACAGAACCAGCGTCTGGTAATAGTGATCGGCATCGTTGCGCGCGGCGATCAGGCTGAATGTGCCTTCGGCGGCCGCGATCGGCTCCCATTCCAGCGGCAGATCGCTGTCCGGAAAGGTCTTGTCCAGCAGCGGCTGCACCTTGGTGCGTTCGGAATAGGCGATGGTCTGCAGCGACAGCCTGCCGTCGGTGACCAGAACCTTGTCGCAGTAAGCGAAGAATTCGCGATAGGCGTCGAGCTTGACCCTGGGGTCGAGGCCCTTGTGCACGAAGTGCTCGAAGGCGCCGACGGACACGATGGCGTCGTAGCGGCGTTCCGGCTTGTGGTCGCGCCAGTCCTGCTCCCGCACTTCGATTTTCGGATTCGGCGTTTTGCGGATCCACTGGGCCTGCGACGGGCTGAGCGTCAGCCCGACGGCATGCCCCACGCCCGCGTGATCGACCAGCCGCCGCAGCATCGCGCCCCAGCCGCATCCGATATCGAGAACGCGGGATTTGTTCGCGGCACCGGCGGCCTCGATATGATGATCGAGCTTTCGCATCTGCGCGGCGGACAGATCGTCGCCGGGCGCGAACAGCGCGCAGGAATAAATCATCTCGGGATCGAGCACGAGCCGGAAGAAGTCGTTGCCCATGTCGTAATGTGACATGATCGCCTCGGGCGAGGCGCCGGTTCTCTCCGATGGCCAGGCGGCGGTATCCGTCATCGCGACCAATTCCCTGCAGGGTTGTGAACGGGGTCCGTTAAACTTAGTATTCCAGTCAACCGATCGGTTCAATGTTTTGCGTGCGTTCAGCGGTCATGGCGCAACGCGTCACCCCTCGTTGAGGACAAACCTTGCAGACCACGCTGCTCGGACTGGCCATTGCTTTTATTCTTGCGCTGATTGCAGCGCTGGTTGGTCCGTATTTCGTTGACTGGAACCAGTTCCGCCCGCAGTTCGAGGCGGAAGCGTCGCGCGTCATCGGCGCGCCGGTGCGGGTCGGCGGCAAGCTTGATGCGTTGTTGCTGCCGACGCCGACGCTGCGGCTGCGCGAGATCGCCGTCGGCGGCGACAACGATCCCGCCAAGGTCCGTGCCGACAAGCTGGACGTGGAGTTCAACCTCGGCGCGCTGATGCGCGGCGAGTGGCGGGCCAGCGTGCTGTCGCTCGAGGGCTTCGTGTTCGATCTCGGCTTCGACCGGCAGGGCCGCGTGGAATGGCCGGTGCAGCCGGGCCGCTTCAATCTCGGGATGCTGGCGATCGACCGCATGAATGTCGCGGGCCGCATCGCGCTGCATGACGCATCGAGCGGCAGGGTGCTACATGCCGACGATCTGTCTTTCAGTGGCGACGTTCGCGGCGCGGCGGGTAGCCTGCGCGGAGAAGGATCGTTCACGCTGCTGGGCGCCAAGACGCCGTTTCGCGTGTCCTCGGGGCAGACCAATGACGGCAAGGGCACCCGTGTGCGCTTTATCGCCGATCCCGGCGAACGCCCGCTGTCGGCCGATTTCGATGGCGTGCTGACTTTCGACAATCTGGTTCCGAAATTCGAGGGCGGATTGACCCTTGCTCGTCCGGCAGATCTGAAGGCGCCGGACTCGGCATGGCCGTGGCGCCTGTCGTCGCGTGTAAAGGCCAATCCGTCGTCCGCGACGTTCGAGCAGGTCGAGGCTGCCTATGGCGCGGAGGACAATGCGCTGCGGCTGGCTGGCAACGGAGACATCCGGTTCGGTGCGTCGCCGCTGCTGCATCTGGCGCTGTCGGCACGGCAACTCGATGCGGATCGTCTGCTGACCCACGGAACGGTGAACGCGGAGCCCTTGCGGCTGCTGCCCGCGCTGCGTTCGCTGGTGACGTCGATGCCGAAGTTGCCGTTACCGGCGCAGATCGATGTGAGCGCGGAACAGATCGCGCTCGGCGGGCGGCCGCTTCAGAGTATTGCGATTGCTTTGCGCGGTGACGACGCGTCATGGACCGTCGGCAAGCTTGATCTTCGGGCGCCTGGTTCGACGCGCGTCGCGGCGAGCGGCGTCATCGCGGAGCCCGGTCCATCGGCCCGGTTCAGCGGCCCGATCAGCATCGAGTCACCGGATCCCGAGACTTTCACCGCGTGGCTGCAAGGGCGCAGCGATGTCACCTGGCGCAGTCAGAAGCCGCTCCGCTTGAGCGGAGAGGCGACGGTTGCCGCAGATCGCATCGCGCTCGATCATCTCACAGGCGATATTAACGGCGGCGCGGCGACAGGCCGTCTCGCGCTGGTGACGACGGCTGATGGCAAGACGCGGTTCGAGGCCGCGTTGAAAGCCGCCGCGCTCGATATCGATAGCGTATCCACGTTTGTGACATCGCTCGCCGGTCCGCAATCGGCATGGCCGGACGAGGCCAAAGTTTCGCTGGAGGCCGACAGCGCTACATTTGCTGGGCAAACGATGCGGCCTGCGGCGATCAGCCTGAGCTACGGGCCGAAGACAATCGGGCTGGAGCGGATCGCGGCCGGTGACGCGAACAGCGATGTGGCGATCAACGGAAGTGGATCGTTCGATCGCACCGACGGTGCTGGCAAACTCACGCTGATGGCTGCTGCGCCGTCGCTCGCGCAGATGAGCAGCTTCATCGCGCCGCTTGCGCCGACGCTGGCCGAACGGATGGCGGCGGTTGCAAAGGAGCCCGGCGCAGCCCGCGTGCAACTCAATGCCGAAATGGGTAAACCGAAGGATCGGTCCGGCCGTAGCGATGTCCGCACAACGCTTGATCTCGATACGCCGCAAGTCAAAGGTACGGTGACGCTGGCGGGAAAGCCCGTCATCGATCTGACCAATGGCTTCGATCTTAAGGCGTTGAACGGTAGCGACATCAATGTCGAGAGCAAGCTGGATGCGAGCCAGACTGTGTCCTTGCTGGCAGCGCTTGATCTTGATCGCATCGTCTCGGCACGGGATGGACCGGCTCATTTTGAATCGTCCGCGAGCGGCACGTGGGGTTCGCCCCTGCAGGTGAAGGCCAAACTGGCGGGCGCGGGTCTGGACGGCGAGATCGAAGGCACCGGCAATCCGTGGGCGGAAAATTCAGCGGCCACCCTGACCATGACAGTCCGTCATGCGGACCTTGGTGCGCTGTTCGATCTCGGACCGGAGAGTCTGCCATCACGCGATGTCGCGTTGTCATCGCGTCTTGCGGTGGATGGCGATACGTTCACCTTCGACAACCTCGATGCAACTGCGGCCGGATCGCGGCTCCGCGGACGGCTGGCATTGACGCGTGGCGATGTGATCGGCGTGGATGGCGAGATCGGAATGGATACGCTCGATCTTGCGAGCGTGACCAGCCTTGCCTTTGGCGCGGCGGGCCGCGAGGAGTCCGCGCCGCTTGGCCGCGGCTGGCTGCGCGGCTGGCGCGGACGGCTGGCGTTTCAGGCTTTGAAAGGTGTGCTGCCGGGTGGAGGCGAAATCCGTCCTGTCGGTGGCGCGATCAAGGGCGACGGACAATCGCTGGTGCTGGAAGGCGCGAAGGGAAACATCGGCGGCGGTGAGGCGGCGCTCGATCTCGATGCGCGGCAGACCGTGCAGGGCACCAATCAGGGCACATCGTTCAATGCGCGGCTTCAGTTGTCGAATGTCGATGGTGCTGTGCTGCGCTATCGCGGCCTCGCAATGCCGGACGGCAAGACCGCGTTGCAGATGACGCTGGCGGGGCAGGGCCGCAGCGTCGCCGGATTGAGCGGCGCGCTGTCGGGCGCTGGCACGCTGACGCTGACGGACGCCCGCATTACCGGGCTTGATCCGCAGGCTTTCGAGGCGGGCATTCGCGCTGGTGGCGCGGGACAGGCAACTGACGACCTCAAGCTGAAGGAGATTGTCGAGCCGGTGCTTGCCGCAGGCGGACTGACAGTGCCGTCGATGCAGATTCCTTTCATCATCAGGGACGGACGGCTGCGGATCGAATCCGCATCATTCGATACGGATCGGGTGCGCGTGGCGATTGCGGGCGGTTACGATTTGCTTGCCGATCAGGCTGATCTGCGCGCGGTGATGACGCCGATCAACACGCGGCCGATCAGCGGCCGCCCCGATATTCGCGTCGACCTGAACGGGTCGCCGGATGCTCTCGCACGCACGGTCGATGTCGCGGGATTCCAGTCGTGGCTGTCGATGCGTGCGATCGATCGCGAGACGCGGCGCCTCGATCAGCTAGAGCGCGGCGTGACCTCAACCCCTGAGCCTGATGTTTTGTGGGATGAAACCTTGCCGAAGGTCGATCCGCTCGCTCCGTCGGACGTTCGCGTTCCTGTGCGCGATCCGCGCCGGAAAAGCCCGGTTCCGAAGGCCGTGGCGCCGCGTCCACCTGTCGCGCCGCAGCCCCATGTTGTGCGAAATCCGCCATCGGATTCCCATCCAGGCAGCGCACAGGCGCAGCCGCTGCCGCCTCCGATCAACATCAAGCCTGCGCCGGGCGTATTGCAGAAGTCGCGCCCGGCTCCGCCCCCCGCGGCGCGGACGTTCTGACTTATCGGGCAGGGGCTATGTTCTGCGGCGGCAGCCGTTCGCCGATGAACATCGAAGTCACGGCCCGCGCGCGGAAGTGATCCAGCACGAACAGCCTGATGGCGGATGAGAGATTGCTAGTCCTGCGGTTGCGGTCGATGGCGTCGATCTGGGTCGACAGCGTCAGGCCGCGCCGGGTCGCGATGTCTTTCAGGCTGGTCCAGAAAGCGTCTTCCAGGCTCACGCTGGTTTTATGGCCGCCGACCACGACGGAGCGCTTCACCACGGCGAATTCCTTGATGCCGCGCTGATGGTGGCTGTCTGCCCCTTCGCGATCAATTGCGATGTTGTGATTCTGCATCGACGTATCCTCATTTCAGCCAAGCAACCGCGCACGGCGAGACACGTCTCGTCGAGGGGAGGCCTGGTACATGTGTACGAAGTCAGATCAGACTGCAGTTAGCTGCGCGCGTGTATGTCATGCATACGCCGCCCGCGGTCTCGAAACGGTATGCTGTTCGAGACGTGAGTACATAGTAACTCAAACAAGACGCGCGCGATATTCGTGTGAAAACCTACGACAGAGTCACGATCGTAGGTGTTCGCTACGGAAGTCTACGGATGAGAATCCTCAACGTGCAGCCGGCTGCTGCCGTTTCCCGCCGGTGCCACGGCCCGCGCGCGGAAGTGATCCAGCACGAACAACCGGATCGCGGAAGACAGATTGCCTTGCTGACGGCCTCCGTCGATTTCTCCGACCAGTTCCGACAAGGTCAGACTCCGCTCCGAAGCGATTTCCTTCATGCCGTTCCAGAAGGCTTCTTCGAGGCTGACGCTGGTCTTGTGTCCGGCGACGACGATCGAGCGCTTGACGACCGGCGACTTCATGATGCCGAAGTCTCTTGGTCGAGCCGGTGCCGGTCGAGAAGGGCTGCAGCATGCTGCGCTGCACGTTCGTCGTGCTTGCGCTCGCCCTTCGTCCGGCCGAATCGCGCGCGATTGGTTTCGGACTGCTTTTCTGCCTGTTCGCGCGCAATGCGCTTCTTGACTTGCCGCAGGTTGATCAGGTCGCCCATGACGCCTCCATCATTTCAGGAATTTTGAACGAAAAGCGCGAGTTGTGCGCTTGGTTCATCCTGCTTGGGTCTCGTTGGAGCCAGTCTCGTGATCTGGCCCGTGGGTCTCCCGCGCGTACGCAGAGAAGATAAAATTAGCAGCGATACAACGCGGTGGGTAGCCAATCGACGTAGGACTTTAGGGTGCGACGAGTTGTCCACCTTTGCGCTGCAGCCGTTCATACCGCGTGCGTGCGCTAACCGGGATGCGTCATCTTGTCTGGTTTGACAAGGTGATCGAATTCAGTGGCCGACACCATGCCAAGGCGCACAGCTTCTTCTTTCAGCGTGGTGCCGCGTGCGTGAGCAGTCTTCGCAACCTTCGCCGCATTATCGTAGCCGATCTTCGGCGCTAGCGCCGTCACAAGCATCAGCGAGCGCTGCATCAGTTCATCGATGCGCTTTTCGTCGGCGCGAATGCCGGCGATGCAATGCTCGGTGAATGAGCGCGCCACATCGGCCATAAGCTGGATCGACTGGAGCATGCAATGCGCCATCACAGGCTTGTAGACGTTAAGCTCGAAATGGCCCTGACTGCCCGCGACGGTGATTGCGGTGTGATTCCCGAAAATCTGGCAGCACACCATGGTCACGGCTTCGCACTGTGTCGGATTGACCTTGCCGGGCATGATGGAGGAGCCCGGCTCGTTTTCCGGCAGGATCAGTTCGCCGAGGCCCGAACGCGGACCGGAGCCGAGCAGGCGGATATCGTTGGCGATCTTGAACAGGCCCGTGGCCATGGCGTTGATCGCGCCGTGAGCGAACACGTAAGCATCGTTCGAGGCCAGCGCCTCGAACTTGTTCGGCGCGGTGACGAACGGAAGCTTCGTAAGCGCGGCCACCTTGCCGGCGAACAGCTTGGCAAATCGCGGCCTGGAATTGAGGCCGGTGCCCACCGCCGTGCCGCCCTGCGCCAACGGGTAGAGATCCCTGGTCGCGGCACGAATGCGTGCGATGCCGCTTTCCACCTGTGCGGCGTAGCCGGAAAATTCCTGTCCCAGCGTCAGCGGTGTCGCATCCTGCGTATGGGTGCGGCCGATCTTCACGATTTTCGCGAAGGCTTTCTCTTTCTGACGCAGCGCCTTCAGAAGCTCCGACAGCGCGGGCAGCAGATCATGGATGATGCGCTCCGCGGCGGCGATATGCATTGCGGTCGGAAACGAGTCGTTGGACGACTGGCTCATGTTGACGTGATCGTTCGGATGCACGGGCTTCTTGGTGCCCGGCTGACCGCCGAGCAGTTCGCTGGCGCGATTGGCGATCACCTCGTTGAGATTCATGTTCGATTGCGTGCCGGAGCCTGTCTGCCAGACCACGAGCGGAAAATTGTCGTCGATCTGTCCGTCGATGACCTCGCGGGCGGCGCGCACGATGGCGCGCGCGCGGCGTTGGTCGATCAGTCCGAGTTCGAGATTGGTCTGTGCGGCAGCAAGCTTGACGATGGCGAGACCGCGCACGATCGCCATCGGCATTCGCTCATTGCCGATCCTGAAATTGTGCTTGGATCGTTCCGTCTGCGCGCCCCAGTAACGATCGGCCGGCACTTCGATCGGACCGAACGTGTCGGTTTCGGTACGCGTGGTTTTCTTCGGTGCAGCCATGACGATGTCCAATGTTGTGCAGGGATGGCGAAGTGTAGGACTTCGCAACGGATGCACGCAACCATCGCGCGCGCCGCTTTTCGCGGAAACGCGCGCCGCCTCTTAGAAGGTGTCGAAAACTATCGATGCTGCCTGTGGCAGGTCACTTCTTGCGGAAGCGGTCAAGGCGGACAACCTCTGCGCCTTCACCCTGCTTGGCAGGCTTTTCGCTGTCGTCTCCGCCGGTTTCCGGCTCGGTCGTCGCAACGGGTAACGTCTCGACGTCCGGCGACGTTTCTCCATTCGCGGCTTCTTCGGTCGGCTCGAATTGCAATCCGAACTGCACGGACGGATCGAAGAAGCTTTTGATCGCGCTGAAGGGCACGACAAGACGCTCGGGAATTCCGTTGAAGGAAAGACCGACTTCGAAGCGGTCATCGGTCACCAGCAGATCCCAGAACTGGTGCTGCAGGATGATCGTCATTTCATTCGGATATTGCGACAGCAGGCGAGGAGACAGTTTCACGCCCTCGGCCTTGGACAGGAAGGTGATGTAGAAATGATGCTCGCCGGGTAGGCCATTCTGCGCGGCGTCCGCGAGCACATGCTTGAGCACCCCGCGCAGCGCTTCGCGCGCAAGGACATCGTATCGAATGTGATCGGTCGCCATCGTTGGGTCCTGTGGAAAAGGCATCAGTCGCTTCTGGCGAGTCGATCAGGTCGCGGGATCACCGCAGATGAACGGCCCGACTCGCTGTCCATGCTATCCGGTCATGGTCTACAGGTCAGTATCCTGGACCTGAAGATTGCAGAAATTCTCGCCAAATGCTGCCGGGCTGGTTGTCAAAGATGATGAAAGTGGAGGCTTCTGTTGCCAGGTGCCTCCGGACCCCGCCTAGCGGAGCTTAACCCGCTAGGACTTTAAGATGGTCTTTCAAACTGCGTTACGCAGCCTGAGCAACCGGAGCATAGTTGTCGTTTGCAACTATTGCATGGCCCGATATCGGCGGAACCATACCGAGAAAAAACACGCCCTTTACGCCTTCGTCGATCCTGTTTCGCCCCCGCCGAAACCCGTCCTGCGCGGATCGGGCTTTGGTGGAGGCGCCGGGTGCTGCCCCCGGGTCCGAACGGTTTATTGCGACGGCCATTTATTTCCATAGCCGGCGAACCGGCCCTCCCAATATAGGGATAAATCCGCGCGGCGAAAGCCCAAGTTCCATACCGGGCGGGCCTCCCGGCCTTTTGCAAGAACGGCAAGCAAGACGGCAACACGGCTGTCCACGTCCCACACGGCAGCAAATTGTGGCGTGGTGAAAAAATGTGACGTGGTGGAAAAAATTGAGTGCGCTATGCGAACCCTCGCAGTGCAGCGAAAGCACAATAAGGCATTTCTCGCGGACTTCGGCGTCGATCTATGCCGTCGCATATCGCAGCAAAGGGCTTGAGCTGAAGACTGCGCGGATGCATTGCATCGCAAATGAGCGCTGCATTGACTGTTTGCCGCTCACACCAGCACTCCACTGGGACAATTTCATCATTGTCATGCCCGGCAATTTTGCAGGGCGTGTCGTGTTGACTTGTCTTGGTCTGCTGTGGAAGTTGAGGACGGATGACGTCTCGGTTTCGCTGGCATGATCTGGCAGAAATCGCTAAGCAAACAGATGGATTGGGGGTGCCGAGCCCCCGCGACAAGAATAGACCGGGCACAAGCCTGTGACATGGGGGACGACGATGAGTGAAGCGCCAGGCAGCGCGACTGAAAACGCGCGAGGCCTTATCAAAGGACCACAGGATTTTTACG
The DNA here is from genome assembly GCA_017308575.1 of Afipia sp. Lineage (GTDB taxonomy): Bacteria > Pseudomonadota > Alphaproteobacteria > Rhizobiales > Xanthobacteraceae > Afipia. The sequence goes on along the minus strand of JAFKEQ010000005.1, from coordinate 60,038 downwards.
GCGGACTCGCTCTGGTGGCGATTGCGCTGTTCGCGCTGTGGGCTTCGAGCGATCTGGCGGGCACGAGGGGATTCTCCTTTGGTCCCGGAACCGCGCCGCGCATGTTTGCGGTCCTGCTGCTCGGACTCGGTGCTGCTGTCGCGCTCTCCGGTTTTCTTCAGGACGGTCCGCCGTTGCAACGCTTCGGTATTCGCGGCCCCTTTTTTGTGACGCTGGCCATTCTGGCGTTCTCGGTCGCCATTCGCCCGCTTGGTCTGATTATCACATCGTTCGTGTGCTTCCTGATCGCCGCGGCGGGAAGCGACGAGACCAAATGGAAGGAAACCGTCATTGTCGGAATCTGTCTGACCGTCGGTTGTGCGCTGCTGTTCCCATATGCGCTCGGGCTGCCGCTCGATCTTTTCCCCCGTATCCTGCGCTGAGGGCACCATGGATTTCGATATTTTTTCGCACCTCGGCCTCGGCTTCAGCGTCGCGTTCTCTCCCGTCAATCTCGGCCTTTGTCTGATCGGTGCACTGGTCGGCACGCTGGTCGGCGTGTTGCCCGGCATCGGCACGATCGCCACCGTGGCGATGTTGCTGCCGATCACGTTCGGCCTGCCGCCCGTGGGCGCGCTCATCATGCTCGCCGGCATTTATTACGGCGCGCAGTATGGTGGCTCGACCACCTCGATCCTTGTCAACATTCCTGGTGAAGCAGGCTCCGTCGTCACCGCGCTCGACGGCTTCCAGATGGCCAAGCAGGGCCGCGCCGGCCCGGCGCTGGCGATCGCGGCGATCGGCTCGTTCTTTGCCGGCTGCGTCGCCACGGTTCTGATCGCCATCCTCGGCGCGCCGCTCACCAAGCTCGCGCTGGCCTTCGGCCCCGCCGAATACTTCTCGCTGATGGTGCTCGGCCTGATCTTCGCAGTCGTTCTGGCGAAGGGCTCGGTGCTCAAGGCCATCGCCATGATCGCTTTCGGCGTGCTGCTGTCGATGGTCGGCTCCGATATCGAAACCGGCGCATCGCGCATGTCGTTCAACATTCCGGAACTGGCTGACGGTCTCGGTTTCGCAACGGTGGCGATGGGCCTGTTCGGCTTTGCGGAAATCATCCGCAATCTCGATCCGGGCGCGGCGATGGATCGCGATCTGGTGCAGCAGAAGATCTCCGGCCTGATGCCGACCAAGAAGGACATCAAGGATTCGACGCCTGCCATCCTGCGCGGCACGGTGCTGGGATCGATCCTCGGCATTCTGCCGGGCGGCGGCGCGGTGATCGCCTCGTTCGCCGCTTACACGTTCGAGAAGAAGATATCGAAGCACCCCGAGCGCTTCGGCCGTGGCGCCATCGAAGGCGTCGCCGCTCCAGAAAGCGCCAACAACGCTGCAGCTCAGACGTCGTTCATTCCGTTGCTGACGCTCGGCATTCCGCCGAACGCGGTGATGGCGCTGATGGTCGGTGCGATGACCATTCATGGCATCGTACCGGGTCCGCAGGTGATGCAGAAGCAGCCGGAACTGGTCTGGGGCATGATTGCCTCGATGTGGATCGGCAATCTGATGCTGCTCGTCATCAATCTTCCGATGGTCGGCATCTGGGTGCGTCTGCTGCGGGTGCCATACCGGCTGCTGTTCCCGTGCATCGTGGTGTTCTGCTCGATCGGCATCTATTCGGTGAACAACGCGCCGATGGACGTCGTTCTCACCGCCGCCTTCGGCCTGGTCGGCTATTGGCTGGTGAAGCACGACTTCGAGCCGGCACCGATGCTGCTCGGCATGGTTCTCGGCCCGCTGATGGAAGAAAACCTCCGCCGTGCACTTCTGATCTCGCGCGGTGACTGGTCCGTGTTCCTCACCCGGCCGCTGTCCGCAACCCTGATGGCGATCGCCGCTTTCCTGCTGCTGCTGGCGGTGCTGCCGTCGCTGCGCAAGAAGCGCGACGAGGTGTTCGTCGAGTCCGAGAGCTGAGTGAGGGGAGAGGTGCGGCGTTGCGCCGCGCCTCTTCCGTTCTGTCTTGGCTGCAAGTTGGATGGACTCGTCCTGCCCGGTGATGTTGAGACTGCGGGCCGGGTGTTTTGTGTGCCCGCAATCAGAATATTCGGGAGAACATGATGAATTTTCTTAAGCGTATGCTTGCGACCGGCGCTGTGTCCGCCGTTGCTGCCGCCAGCGTGATCGCCGCGCCTGCTCAGGCGCAGGATTATCCGACGCGCAATATTACAATGATCGTACCGTTCGCGGCGGGTGGACCGACCGACGTGATCGCCCGCATCGTCACCGCCCACATGCAGCAGACACTCGGCCAGACGATTGTTATCGAAAACGTAGTCGGCGCCGGCGGCACCACGGCGTCCACGCGCGCCGCCAAGTCCGCGCCGGACGGCTACACGCTCATCACGGGTCACATGGGCACCCACGCCGCATCGGTGCCGCTGTATCCGAAGCTGGCCTATCATCCTTCGAAGGACTTCGAAGCGGTCGGCCTGGTCGCCGGCACGCCGATCCTGATCCTGGCGCGCAAGGATTTCCCGCCGAAGGATCTCAAGGAATTCGTGACTTACGTGAAAGCCAACACCGACAAGCTCAACGAAGCCCATGCGGGCGTCGGCTCGGTGTCCTATACCTCTTGCCAGCTTCTGGACTCGGTGCTGAAGATCAACCCGACCGGCGTGCCCTTCAATGGCACGGGTCCTGCGATGAACGCGCTGGTCGGCGGACAGGTCGATTACATGTGCGACCAGATCGTCAACGCCGTCCCGCAGATCAAGGGCGGCACCATCAAGGCCTATGCGGTCGCGACCCCGGAGCGTAACCCGTCGCTGCCGGATGTGCCGACCACCAAGGAAGCCGGCTTGCCCGAGTATCAGGCCCAGGCCTGGAATGCGATCTTCGCGCCGAAGGGGACACCGGCTCCGATCGTGGCCAAGCTGAACGCGGCGCTGGTGAAGGCGCTCGACGACGAGGGCGTCCGCAAGCGGCTGCTCGATCTCGGCAGCGTCATTCCGAAGGCTGAGGAGCGTACCCCGGAATCGCTGAAGAAGCTGGTGGACAGCGAGATCACCAAGTGGTCGGGCGTGCTGAAGCCGCTCAACTGATATCGGCTGAAATCAGGCAGTTAAACGGGGGGCGGGACGCGAGTTCCGCCCCTTGTCTTTGGGCGGTCTGGGGCCATTTTTCAGGGTATAATTGCCCGGCCGAAATCGAATCGCGGCGTGCGTCAGGCTAAATAGGTCCCATGAACCAGTATCACGACCTGCTCGAACGCATTCTCGCCGACGGCGCGAAGAAAACCGACCGCACCGGCACCGGCACGCTGTCCGTTTTCGGTCATCAGATGCGGTTCAATCTGGCCGCAGGCTTTCCGCTACTGACCACCAAGAAGCTGCACCTGAAGTCGATTGTCCACGAATTGCTCTGGTTCCTGGCTGGCGACACCAACATCAAATACCTGAACGACAATGGCGTGCGCATCTGGGACGAGTGGGCCGATGAGAACGGCGATCTCGGCCCGGTCTACGGCTCGCAGTGGCGCTCATGGCCCGCGCCCGATGGCGGCACCATCGACCAGATTTCCAATGTCATCGAGATGATCCGCAAGACGCCGGACTCCCGCCGCCTGATTGTGAGCGCATGGAATCCGGCGGAAGTTGACAAGATGGCGCTACCGCCTTGTCACTGCCTGTTTCAATTCTATGTCGCCAACGGCAAATTGTCCTGCCAGCTCTATCAGCGTTCGGCCGATGTGTTTCTCGGCGTGCCGTTCAATATCGCATCCTATGCGCTGCTGACCATGATGGTGGCGCAGGTGACAGGGTTGAAGCCCGGCGATTTCGTGCATTCGTTCGGCGATACGCATCTTTACCTGAACCATATCGATCAGGCCCGGCTGCAACTGACGCGCCCGACGCGTCCGCTGCCGACGATGACAATCAATCCCGATGTGAAGGACATCTTTTCGTTCCGCTACGAGGACTTCACGCTCGAGAACTACGATCCGCATCCGCACATCAAGGCCGAGGTCGCGGTGTGAGCGCACCGACGTCTGCTGCGGCACCTCCGCAAATCGTCTTCGTCGTGGCCGTCGCGGAAAACGGCGTGATCGGTCGCGACAACGCGATGCCGTGGAAACTGAAATCCGATCTCAAGCGGTTCAAGACGATGACGCTGAACCGGCCGGTGATCATGGGCCGGAAGACTTTCGCGTCCGTCGGCCGTCCGTTGCCGGGACGGACCAATATCGTCGTCACCCGCGACAGGGCGTTCCACGCGCCGGGTGTTGTCGTCACCACCTCACTGGAGGCGGCGCATGAGATTGCGCTCGGTGATGCGCTGCGGCGTTTCGCCACTGAGATCATGGTGATCGGTGGCGCGGAGATTTTCTCGCAATGGTTGACGCGGGCTGACCGGCTCGAAATCACCGAGGTGCATGACCGGCCCGAAGGCGACACGTTCCTCGATCCGGTCGATCTTGCACAATGGCAGGAAACCGCGAGGACGCGCCATCCAAGGGCGGACGGCGACAACGCTGATGTTTCCTACGTGACCTATCAAAAGCGGCGCCAATAGCTGCGATGCATAGTGCCGCAGACTGCGGCATTAACGCCGTTTCGCGATGTTTGCATTGACAAATTTGCCCCGCGCCATAGCTCTGACCAGTGTCCTGAATCCGACGTTCGCCTTGTTTCGCAGCATCGTCCGTAGCGAACGTCGGATTCCAAAGGACACTGGAAATTATTAGTTGCTAGTGGCTCTTTGGTTCTGACATTCGCAGAGGGGGCTGCTGAGACGGGATGCGAATGTCAGAACCGGGCCACTAGTGGCAGCGCCCTGCGTTGTAAGGATCGGGTGCGTCCCCTATAAGGCCCCAAGAGCTTCAAGCCCAAGAGCTGCGGAGCGTAAGCTTTGCGCGGAGGAGATTGACGATGCCGTGGAAGAATCAAGGCGGTGGCCCATGGGGACCCGGTCCAAAAGGCCCATGGGGTTCCGGACCGCAATCGAGCGGGCCGAAGCCGCCGGACCTCGAGGATCTTCTGCGCCGTGGTCAGGACAGACTGCAAACCATCATGCCGGGCGGCAACTTCAGCGGTGTCGGCATCGCGTTGATTCTCGTCGGCGCCTTGGCGATCTGGGGCCTGTCCGGTTTCTTCCGCGTGCAGCCGGATGAACTCGGCGTCGTGCTTCGTTTCGGCAAGCATGTCCGCACCGTCCAGCCGGGCCTGAATTATCATCTGCCGTACCCGGTCGAGACCGTGCTGCTGCCGAAGGCGCTGCGCGTGTCCACGCTGAGCATCGGCATGCGCGTCATCGACGACTCGCGCCGCGGCGGCACCACCACCATCCGCGACGTGCCGGAAGAAAGCCTGATGCTCACTGGCGACGAGAACATCGTCGACGTGGATTTCACCGTGCTCTGGCGCATCAAGCCGGACGGCGTGGGTGACTTCCTCTTCAACATCCAGAATCCTGAAGGCACCGTGAAGGCGGTGGCCGAGAGTGCGATGCGCGACGTAATCGGACGTTCGCAGATCCAGCCGATCCTCACCGGCGCGCGGACCCAGACCGAAGCGTCGGTGCTGGAACTGATGCAGAAGACGCTCGACAATTACGGTTCGGGCATCCTGATCCAGCAGGTGCAGATGCAGAAGGTCGATCCGCCGCAGCAGGTCATCGACGCATTCCGCGACGTGCAGGCGGCGCGCGCCGACTTCGAGCGCTTGCAGAACGAGGCGCAGACCTATGCGAACCGCATCGTTCCCGACGCACGCGGCCGCGCGGCGCAGATCGTGCAGATCGCCGAAGGCTACAAGGAACAGGCCGTGGCCGAAGCCAAGGGCCAGAGCGCGCGCTTCCTGAAGGTCTATGACGAATACAAGAAGGCCCCCGACGTGACGCGCCAGCGCATCTATCTGGAAACGATGGAGCGTGTTCTCGGCGGCGCCGACAAGCTCGTGCTCGATCAGGGTGCGAACGGATCGTCGCCGGGCGTGGTGCCTTATCTGCCATTGAATGAAATCGGACGCCGCACCCCGCCTGCCGCGCCACAACAGGGTGGGAGCAACCGATGAAAACCGGTATCGCAGGTATCGTCTCTCTCTTCGTTCTGCTGGTCGCGGTGGTCGTCGGCTATGGCTCGGTGTTCACCGTCAACCAGACCGAGCAGGTTCTGCTGGTGCGGCTCGGCGAGCCGGTGCGCGTGGTCACCGAACCGGGCCTGAACTTCAAGGTGCCGTTCATCGATACCGTGATCAGCATCGACAAGCGGATTCTCGATCTGGAAAATCCGGCGCAGGAAGTGATCGCGTCGGACCAGAAGCGTCTCGTGGTGGACGCCTTCGCGCGCTATCGCATCAAGGATGCGCTGCGCTTCTATCAGAGCCTCGGTTCGATCCAGGCCGCCAACATCCAGCTCACCACGCTGCTGAACGCGGCGCTGCGCCGCGTGCTGGGCGAAGTGACCTTCATCACCGTGGTGCGTGACGATCGCGATGCGCTGATGGCCAAGATCCGCACTCAGCTTGACCGCGAGGCGGCGAGCTACGGCATCGCGGTGATCGACGTCCGCATCCGCCGTGCCGACCTGCCGGAGCAGAACAGCCAGGCTGTCTATCAGCGCATGCAGACTGAACGTCAGCGTGAAGCGGCCGAGTTCCGCGCGCAGGGTGGCCAGAAGGCGCAGGAAATCCGCTCCAAGGCCGACCGCGAGGCGACCGTCATCATCGCTGACGCCAATTCGCAGGCCGAACAGGTCCGCGGTGAAGGCGACGCCGAACGGAACCGCCTGTTTGCGGAAGCCTACAGCAAGGATGCGGATTTCTTCGCGTTCTACCGGTCGATGTCGGCTTACGAGGCTTCGATGAAGAGCGGCGATACCCGCTTCCTGCTGCGTCCGGATTCGGAATTTTTCCGCTACTTCGCCAATCCGGCAAGCAAGACGCCTGCAACTTCCGGTGCCGCACGCTAATATGCGGCATCACGTTTACGACCAAGCAGGGGGCATGGCCGGATGAGGTCGGTTGGATTCGGCGATTTTATCGTCGGCATCGGGCTGGTGCTGGTGCTGGAAGGCGTGCTGTTCATGGCAAGCCCGGAATGGATGCGCTCGGCCATGAAAAGCGCGCTGTCGTCGCCGGATAATATCCTGCGCGCCGTCGGTCTGGTGTCGGCGGTGCTTGGCTTGATTCTGGTCTGGCTGGTGCGTCACTGACTCGTGCCAGTCCCTGTGGCCGGTTGAGCCGCGCCGCCGGGAAAAAGGGCGGGTTTTCGCCGCAATCGACACGTTAATCACGATCGCCCGCAGGCAAGCTGCGCTTGCGCGCGCACCGTCTTCGGGCGCACATTAGAGACCAATGATCCGCTCTTTTTCAGGAGACTTTCTGACCATGTCCGATGCGTTTCAAGCATTGAGCCGTCGCGTCTTGCCGCTCGCCGCGGCTGTGGGTTTTGCTCTCGCCGCGACGCCTGCGCTGGCGCGGGGGCCGGACGGCATTGCCGACGTCGCCGAGAAGGTGATCAATGCGGTGGTCAATATCTCCACGTCGCAGACTGTCGACGCCAAGAACAGCGACAACGACCGGGGCAGCGACGAGCGCGGCAATAAGCGCGGCGCCAATCCGCAATTGCCGCCGGATTCGCCGTTCAGCGAATTCTTCGACGAATTCTTCAAGAACCGCCGCGGCGGCATGGGCAACAACTCGCCGCGCAAGGTGAACTCGCTCGGGTCCGGCTTCATCATCGATACCGACGGCACCGTGGTGACCAACAATCACGTGATCGCCGACGCGGACGAAATCAACGTCATTCTCAATGACGGCACTAAGATCAAGGCTGAACTCGTCGGCAAGGACAAGAAGAGCGATCTTGCGGTTCTGAAGTTCAAGCCGCCGGAGAAAAAGCTCACCGCGGTGAAGTTCGGCAATTCCGACAACCTGCGCCTCGGCGAATGGGTGATCGCGATCGGCAATCCGTTCAGCCTCGGCGGCACGGTGACGGCGGGCATCGTTTCGGCGCGCAACCGTGACATCAATTCCGGCCCTTACGACAACTACATCCAGACCGACGCCGCCATCAATCGCGGCAATTCGGGCGGACCGCTGTTCAACCTCGATGGCGAAGTCATCGGCGTGAATACCGCCATCATCTCGCCGTCGGGTGGCTCCATCGGCATCGGGTTCGCCGTGCCGTCGAAGACCGTGGTCGCGGTGGTCGATCAGCTTCGCCAGTTCAAGGAAGTGCGCCGCGGCTGGCTCGGTGTGCGCATCCAGCAGGTCACCGATGAAATCGCCGAAAGCCTGAACATCAAGCCTGCGCGCGGCGCGCTGATCGCCGGTGTGGATGACAAGGGACCGGCCAAGCCTGCAGGCATCGAGCCGGGCGACGTGGTCGTGACGTTCGACGGCAAGGACATCAAGGAGATGAAGGACCTTCCGCGCGCGGTGGCGGACTCGCCGGTCGGCAAGGCGGTTGATGTCGTCATCATTCGCAAGGGCAAGGAAGAAACCAAGAAGGTGACGCTCGGCCGTCTCGATGACGGCGACAAGCCGGTGGAAGCCTCGGCCAAGACCACAGCTCCCGCAGATACCGAAAAGACCGTGACGCAGAAGGCGTTGGGGCTTGATCTCGCCGGTCTGACCAAGGATCTGCGCGCCCGCTACAAGATCAAGGACAGCGTGAAGGGTGTCGTCGTCACCGGTGTGGATGGCAATTCCGATGCCGCCGAGAAGCGCCTTAGCGCAGGCGACGTCATTGTCGAGGTCGCGCAGGAAGCGGTGACCAATGCAGCCGACGTCAAGAAGCGTATCGATCAGCTCAAGAAGGACGGCAAGAAGTCCGTGCTGCTGCTGATGTCGAACGGTGCAGGCGAAGTGCGGTTCGTGGCGCTGGCGTTGAAGTAGGCTGGCGTTATCCGCGATTGTTCATGGCATGCGTCCCGGCGAAAGCCGGGATGCATTCCGGACTTTCGGTGCGGTCGGCCCAGGTGATATGTACGGGCTTGGGCCGCGCCGTGAGGAAAAAGCCGCCAATCGTCGAAAAGTACAAGATTTTACGTTATATTGCCTGATCGAAAGGCTTTCGGGCCGTTTTTCGAACTATTTACAATTCCGGCATTGCTTCGCAATATTGGTGCGGATGCGATGGATTTTTAACGGTGCCGCGGTCCGCCGCGGCTTTAGTGCAGCACAATGCTTATTTTATTGATCAATCTTGAGCGCAGGCCGGATCGGCTGGAATTTATGAGCGCTCAACTGGGCGCTCTCGGTCTGCCATTCCAGCGGATCGATGCAATCGACGCGCGCAACGGGGATTTCGGCCCTGTCACCGCGACCTTGAGCGGCGCCGAGCGCGCTTGCGCCTTGAGCCACCGCAAGGCATGGCAATATTTTCTTGAAACCGGCCAGGAGCGCTGCCTGATTCTCGAGGACGACCTGATCGTATCGTCGAAATTGAAGCCCTTCCTCGACGATCCATCCAATATTCCACGCGGTGTCGATGTGTTGCGGCTGGAAACGCGGCTGATGTTGACCCGTCTCAGCCGCTCCAAGAAGTGCCATACCGCCGGTTTCAAAATTCACCGCATGCACTCCCCACATTACGGATGCGCGGCGTATATTCTGTCCCGTGACTTTGCCAGAGCCGCGGTGCGGGACATTACGGATTTTTCCGATCCGGTGGATCATGTGATATTCGCGGTCGGCGACCAGTGTTTTTATCCCGCCGCAGCTTATCAGTTGCGTCCGGCCCTGGGCATTCAGGCTGAATTGGTTGAATCTGCGAACGGCTCGACGCTTGCAGTATCTGACCTGCAACCGGAACGTATCAAGCGTTTTGATCGGAAGCCGGGCGGGGTGAAGATTAAGCGATCTGTTTTGGTCAAATGCTTGCGGGAAATCGGGCGTGTGCTCCGCAACCTCAAAACGATGGGGACCGCCGTCAATGAAGTTATCATTCACCGAGGCATTAAGCGGAAAATTCCGTTCGCGGGCTCCCTCAGCGCCGCTACGACCGCCGCGCTTCATGTTCATCGAAGTGAACAAGCGGTGCAACCTGAAGTGCCAACACTGCGACTTTTGGCAACGGAATGACGACGACCGCGACAACTATCTGTCGATTGCCGGACGGTCTGCGCTGATCGCGGAGTTCGCCGAACTCAATCCCAACGGAAATGTCGTGATCTGCGGCGGCGAGCCGATGCTCGATCTGGAGGATTATTTCTCTCTCGCCAGATCCTGCCGGGCGAACGGTGTGCGGGCGCTGTCCGTCATCAACGGCACGCGCATTCGTTCGGCTGCGATGGCTGAACGAATGATGCTCGAAGGTCCGCATGAGATATCGATTTCCTTGAACAGCCCGTATGAAGCGCAGCACGATGAGACGCGTGGCGTGAGAGGCGCCTTCAAGAAGGCTGTCAACGCTCTCCGTCTGCTGGTCGACGCGCGCCGCCGGCTCGGCATCAACTCTACCCGCATTTATGTGATGGGGCTCGTCTATGGCAGCAATTACCAGGCCATCGATGATTTCTACGACCTGGTGCTGAATGACATCGGCGCGGACAAGTTGAAGTTGAATTTTCTGCAGCCGAGTTTCGGGCAGGCCGGAGACGAAGACCCTTTCTTTGCAGCGCAGGGCGCTGTTGATCCGGACGCGCTGGTCGCCATCCTGAAACAGTGCAACGAGAAATACGGCCTCGGCTTCAGTCCGATATGGATGGGGCAGGTGGGAATGTATTTCCGCTCGTTGAACGCGGCCACCGACCGGGAGCGTGGCTGGTCTTCCACGGCAGCCACCCAGGAACACATTTGCAATTCATACGATCGCAACATCATGGTGAACCATTACGGCGTGGCGCGACTGTGCTTCTCGGTGAAGTTTCCCGGCGCGACGCTGCGCGAGCCCGGCGATCTGAGCCGGTTCTGGCTCACGTCGGAGAAAATCCGGGCCGATATGCGCAAGTGCAACCAGTTCTGCGGCATCAGCCACAGCGTGAGGCGCGAAAGCAGCACGTTGTTGGGGCGCGAAAAAATGCTCGACCATCAGGCCTCCGCGCCGATCTTGTCGCCGTCCTCGGACATGACATTTGCGATCGCGAGCGGCATGCGCGCGCTGGCACGGTTCGGCCGGTCACCGAGTTCCTGACGAAAAGACACGCGCCTGTTGTTGGCTGTATCGCCCGCGCGGAACAGTGCCGCGTCAGCTGCTCACGAATTCCGTCCGCCTATACCCCTGCGCATAAAGCAGCGCGGTGAGATCGCCGTGATCGATCCGCGCACCGGCCGCCGCCGCGACGGCGGGCTTGGCGTGATAGGCGACACCAAGGCCGGCTTTTTCGATCATGGCGAGATCGTTGGCGCCGTCGCCGACCACGACGGTATCCAGATTGTCGAGATCGAAGGATTCGCGCAGGTCGAACAGCGTGGCCAGTTTCGCCTCGCGCCCGAGGATCGGCTCGGTCACCTTGCCGGTCAGCTTGCCGTTTTCGGTCAGCAGTTCGTTGGCGCGGTTCTCCTGAAAGCCGATCATGTTCGCCACGGCTTTCGTGAACAGCGTGAAGCCGCCCGAGACGAGGCAGGTATAGGCGCCGTTCGCGCGCATGGTGCGGATCAGTTCCACCGCGCCGGGCGTCAGCGTGATGCGGCTCTTGAGTACTTCATCGACAACGGTGACGGGCAGGTCCTTCAGAAGCGCCACGCGTTCTCGCAGCGCAGGCTCGAATTCGATCTCGCCACGCATGGCACGCTCGGTGATCGCTGCAACATGGGCTTTCAAGCCTGCGAAGTCGGCCAGTTCGTCGATGCACTCCTGGCCGATCATGGTGGAGTCCATATCGGCGAGCAGCAGCTTCTTGCGCCGGTCGAGCGCAGGCTGAACAACCACGTCCACGCGCAGACCATTGAGAGCTTCGCCCAGACGATCCGAAATTGTGCGAATGCCGTCGTTGCTGCTAAAGCGGATGTCGGCGGCCACGCCCTCGAACAGCCAGTCGGCATGCTCGGGTGAAGGCAAGGCCGCGCGCGCGGCCTCGATGGCGGTCGAGTCGAGTTCCGGCTCGGCGGGATTGCAGATCAGCGTGGCGACAAGAGACATGACGGCTCGATGTTGAATGAGGGTGGAGACGGGCGAGGCGGCACCAAGGCCGTGCTTATCGCAGGGCCGACGGCCAGCGGCAAGTCGGCGCTGGCGCTGGCATTGGCCGAAGCCTCCGGCGGAATCGTCATCAATACGGATTCCATGCAGGTCTATCGCGAGCTGCGGGTGCTCACCGCGCGTCCGACGTCGGACGAGGAAGCCCGCGCGCCGCACCGGCTCTATGGATATTGCGACGCTGCGGTGAACTGCTCGGCGGGGTCGTGGGTCGCGGATGCGGCGGTTGCGTTGAACGAGGCGCGGACAGCAGGGAAGCTGCCGATTTTCATCGGCGGCACCGGGCTCTACTTCAAGGCGCTGACGCGTGGGCTGTCCGCCGTGCCGCCCATTCCGGCCGAGGTGCGGGACGATGTCCGCGCACGGATGGAACGCGACGGCGTGGAAGCGCTGCACGCCGAGCTGATGCGGCGCGATCCGGTGTCGGCGGAAAAGCTCAAGCCGCGCGACAGCGCACGCGTGGCGCGGGCGCTGGAGGTGATTGAGGCGACGGGCCGCGCGTTGCCGGACTGGCATCGCGAGAACCTGCCGCCGCTGCTGGAACCGGACGGCGTGCAGGCCATCTTCCTCGCGCCAGACCGCAAGGATGTCTATGCGCGTATCGATGCGCGCTTCGAGACCATGCTCGAAAACGGCGCGCTGGAGGAAGTGGCTGCGCTCGCGGCGCGCAAGCTCGATCCGATGCTGCCAGCGATGAAGGCGCACGGCGTTCCGGCGCTGGTCCGCTATCTTGAGGGCGAGATCACGCGCGATCGGGCGGTGGAGATCGGCCAATTGGATACCCGCCACTATGCCAAACGGCAGTTCACCTGGTTCCGGCACCAGTTGCCGGAATTCGAGTGGATCGCGCCCGCAGAAGTAGCCGGCCGTTTTCGGGAATGGGGCTTGCGCTAGGTCAGCATCCAGTGGGGATGCGCCGCAGGCCCCAGAGTGCGAGAATTGCAGTTGCGAGCATCGCGATGCCCACCGACACAAAGCCGGCAGTCACAACGGCTTCTTTTAAGGATGAGGCGCCAAATCCTGCGCCAGCAAGTGGGGTCATGCTGTTTGTGCCCGCTGCTGCGGCAAAGCAGGTCATCGCCCAGTTGACCTAGGCGCCGTAGAGGGCGCTCCAGTACAGGCCTGCCGATAATCCCGTTGGAAGTCTGATGCGATGCCAGATGGCACCGATGGCAATAAGGAAGGTCCCGTTCATCACGCCCTCGACATGGGCGGCCAGTCCCATGCGTGGATTGGTGAAGTGCATCTGCGCAAGGCCCGTCAGGAGGCCCAGCAGAAACAGAAACATGCCATGCCACATGATGCTGCGCTCTCTATCCGTGGTCATAGGGGCTCCCGTCTTTCGTTGGCGATTGGACGTAGCCGCAAGGCTTGCACGGTCGTCCGTACCGATGCCAGCCCCATGCATTTTCGCCCTCGCCAAATGCCTGGAACGGGATATGCTCCCGGCGTCGCGCGGGTTGACTTTCGGTATTTCCCCCGTATAAACCCGCGCAACCTTTGGAAACTTGTAGCCTGAATATGCGCAATAAAGTTACCGACCTCCTTATTATCGTCGTAACCCGGCACACCGCTGGGGGTAGCTGACGGCTACCCACGACAAGGCGGTGTGCGAAGGGTCCTCTCGGGCCCTTTTTTGTTTTCTGAGCCTTTAGCTAAAGACTTGGACCGATACCTGAGACTGGACCTGACCTGCGCGAAAGCGACCCGGAGCAAACCATGAGCGAGAACGAGAAACACGATCCCAACCAGATGACCGGCGCGGCCATGATCGTCCGTGCGCTTGCCGATCATGGGGTCCAGCACATTTTCGGCTATCCGGGCGGCGCGGTGCTTCCGATCTACGACGAGATTTTCCAGCAGAGCGACGTCGAGCACATTCTCGTGCGGCACGAGCAGGGCGCGGGCCATGCGGCGGAGGGTTATGCCCGCTCCACCGGCAAGCCGGGCGTCGTGCTGGTGACCTCGGGACCGGGCGCGACCAACATGGTGACGCCGCTCACTGACGCGCTGATGGATTCGATCCCGCTGGTCTGCATCACAGGACAGGTGCCAACCCATCTGATCGGCAATGACGCCTTCCAGGAATGCGACACCGTCGGCATCACGCGGCCCTGCACCAAGCACAACTGGCTGGTGCGCGACGTCAACGATCTGGCGAAGGTGCTCCACGAGGCATTCTATGTCGCGACCACGGGCCGCCCCGGTCCGGTGGTGGTGGACGTGCCGAAGGACGTTCAGTTCGCCACCGGCACCTACCATCCGCCGCGCAAATCAGACGTGCACATTTCCTACAATCCGCGACTGAAGGGCGATGCCGCGCAGATCCGCAAGGCGGTGTCGCTGCTGGCTTCCGCCAAGCGCCCGATCATCTATACCGGCGGCGGCGTGATCAATTCGGGGCCGGAAGCCTCGAAGCTGCTGCGCGAACTGGTGGAGGTCACCGGCTTTCCCATCACCTCGACCCTGATGGGTCTCGGTGCCTATCCGGCGTCGGGCAAGAACTGGCTCGGCATGCTCGGCATGCACGGCACCTACGAAGCGAACATGGCGATGCATGACTGCGACGTCATGCTGTGCGTCGGCGCGCGCTTCGACGACCGCATCACCGGCCGCACCGATGCGTTCTCGCCGAATTCGAAGAAAATCCATATCGACATCGATCCGTCGTCGATCAACAAGAACATTCGCGTTGATGTGCCGATCATCGGCGATGTCGCCAATGTGCTGGGCGATATTCTCGCGGTGTTCAAGGCGGAGGCGAAAAAGCCGAAGATCGATCCGTGGTGGTTCGAGATCGGCCGCTGGCGCTCGCGCAATTCGCTAGCCTACAAGAAGAACGACGACATCATCCTGCCGCAGTACGCGATCCAGCGCCTGTTCGAACTGACCAAGTCGCACGACACCTACATCACGACCGAAGTCGGCCAGCATCAGATGTGGGCGGCGCAGTTCTATGGCTTCGAGCATCCGCACCGCTGGATGACCTCCGGTGGCCTCGGCACCATGGGATACGGCCTGCCGGCCGCACTCGGTGTGCAGGTGGCGCATCCGGACAGTCTCGTGATCGACATCGCGGGCGATGCCTCGGTGCAGATGACGATCCAGGAACTGTCGTCGGCGGTTCAGTACGAATTGCCGATCAAGATATTCATCCTGAACAACCAGTACATGGGCATGGTGCGCCAGTGGCAGCAGCTTCTGCACGGCAACCGGCTGTCGCATTCCTATTCCGAAGCGCTGCCGGATTTCGTCAAGCTCGCGGACGCCTATGGCGGTGTCGGATTGCAGGTGACAAAGCCTGCCGATCTCGACGGCGCGATCGAGGAAATGATCAAGGTCAAGAAGCCGGTGCTGTTCGATTGCCGCGTCGCGGCGCTTGAGAACTGCTTCCCGATGATTCCATCGGGCAAGGCGCACAACGAGATGCTGCTTCCTGCGGAAGCCAACGACGAGGCGACCGCGGCCGCCTTCGCCGGCGGCAAGGCGCTGGTGTGACGCGCAGCGGGGACCGTCATCCTGAGGTGCGAGGGCGTAGCCCGAGCCTCGAAGGATGATGGAAGAAATTGGAATGCCGTCGCCCTTCGAGGGCCGCTGAAGACGCGGCCGCCTCAGGGTGACGGCGAGGCAACACAGAGAGTAAACCATGAACCAGCCTGCTTCCGCCTACTTCCTCGAAGAGCGCAAAGACCCGAATGAGACGCATACGCTCTCGGTTCTGGTGCAGAACGAGCCGGGCGTGCTCGCGCGCGTGATCGGCTTGTTCTCCGGCCGTGGCTACAACATCGACAGCCTCACGGTGTCGGAAACCGAACATGCCAAGCACATGTCACGCATCACCATCGTGACCAGCGGCACGCCCATGGTGATCCAGCAGATCAAGCACCAGCTCGATCGCATGATCCCGGTTTATCGCGTGGTGGACATGACGCTGACCGGCCGCGCCATCGAGCGCGAGCTTGCGATGGTGAAAGTCAAGAGCGTCGGCGACCAGCGCATCGAAGCGATGCGGCTTGCGGAAGCGTTCCGGGCCCGCGTCATCGACGCCACCAATGAAAGCTTCGTGTTCGAGATCACCGGCGGCACGTCGAAGATCGATCAGTTCGTCAATCTCATGGTGCCGCTCGGGCTTGTCGAAGTGTCGCGCACCGGCGTCGCCGCCATCTCGCGCGGACCGGACGGAATGTAACGCGCTCATCCATCGCTCATGAAACCGATCGACATCGCGCTGGCTCTCGCTGTGGCCGTGATCTGGGGACTTGGCTTCGTGCTGACCCGGTTCGCGATCAACGAGATGTCGGCGACATTGATGACGACACTGCGTTTCGGCATCACGGCGCTTCCATGCTTCTTGTTGCCGCGGCCGAAATTGTCTTGGCTTCTGATCGTGGCAACGAGTTGGTTGATCGTTGCGCAGTTTCTGGCGCAAACCTACGGCATGGCCTATGGCGTGCCGCCGGGGCTGACGGCCGTGATTGTGCAGAGCCAGGCGCTGTTCACGGTCGCTTTCGCCGCTCTGCTTCTCAAGGAACTGCCGACGCGTCACCAGATCCTTGGCATCGCGGTCGCGATGTGCGGGCTGCTGCTGATCTGCTTCACGGTCGGATACGATTTCAGTGTTTACGCATTTGCGCTGTCGATGACGGCGCCCGTCAGCTTTGCTTTCTCCAACCTGCTTCTTCGCCGTGCCCAGAACGTGCCGATGCTCAGCCTGTTTTCGTGGATCAGTCTTCTTGCGCTCGTGCCTCTCGTGCCGTTCCTGCTTTTTGTCGATGGTCCGGGTGTGACATGGCAGTCTCTGACGCATCTCTCGGTCGGCGCTGTCGCCTGCGTGCTGGCTCTGGCATTGCTCGGCACCACGCTCGGCTACTGGATATGGGGACGTCTGCTGCAGAATTATTCCGCGGCGCAGGTCGTTCCGTTCGCGCTGCTGATCCCGTTCTTTGGCGCGGGCGCGTCGAGCATCGTTTTCCACGAGCAGTTCGGCACGGTGCGGCTTGTCGGAATGATCGTTGTCGTGCTCGGCATCGCGGTAATGCTGTTGTCGCGCAAGCCTCCGACGCTCGTGGAGGTCGCCTGACGCCATGATCTCGCAGCAACTGACCATCGCCTTCATTGTCTTCGGCGCCGCGATGCTGTTCACGCCGGGACCGAACAACATCATGCTGATGGCGTCGGGCCTCAATTACGGTTTCCGCCGCACATTGCCGCATGTCGCGGGCGTCACCCTCGGCTTCTCGTTTCTGGTTGCGGTGATCGGGCTTGGCCTCGGCGCTGTATTCGCGGCCTATCCGGTGTTGCACACTATTCTGAAATACGCCGGCACAGCGTATCTGGTTTATCTGTCGGTGATGATCGCGCGATCCGGCCCTGCGGAGACCGGCAATACGGGGGAGGGCAGGCCGATGACCTTCCTGGGCGCGGCCATGTTCCAGTGGGTCAACGTCAAGGGATGGGTGATCGCGGTGGGTGCGGTAACCGCTTACGCCGCGATTGCCGCCTATCCGCTGAACATCGTGATGCTGTCGGTTCTTCTGTTCGTGATCGGGCTGGGCTCGTCGCTGTCCTGGGTTGTGCTGGGGACTTCCCTTCAGCCGCTGGTCAGATCGCCGCGGGCGGTCCGCATCTTCAATATCGTTATGGCCATGCTGCTGCTGGCTTCGCTTTACCCCGTTCTGAAGGAGCCATGAGCTAGGTGCACTGCACAACGGGGCGCTGCGGGCTTGTCTCGCAGCACCAGCCGCCCTACACAACGGCGGCAATTCATCCGGGTCCGGTAGACCTGACAAATCCAGAAAATTGACTGAACTGGCCAATCGTGGCCGCCTGAGAAGGAAAACGAAAATGCGTGTTTACTACGATCGCGATGCTGACCTGAACCTGATCAAGGGCAAGAAGGTCGTCATCGTCGGCTACGGCAGCCAGGGCCATGCGCATGCGCTGAACCTGAAGGACTCAGGCGTCAAGGACGTGGCGATCGCGCTGCGCAAGGGCTCCGCGACTGTGAAGAAGGCCGAGAACGCCGGCTTCAAGGTGATGGACGTCGCCGAGGCCGCCAAGTGGGCCGACGTCGTGATGATGCTGACGCCTGACGAACTGCAGGGCGACATCTATCGCGAGCACCTGCACGACAACATGAAGAAGGGCGCCGCGCTGCTGTTCGCGCATGGCCTCAACGTCCACTTCAACCTGATCGAGCCGCGCGCTGATCTCGACGTGCTGATGGTCGCGCCGAAGGGCCCCGGCCACACCGTGCGCTCGGAATACCAGCGTGGCGGCGGCGTGCCGACCCTGATCGCGATTGCCAAGGACTCTTCGGGCAACGCCCACGACCTCGGCCTGTCCTACGCCTCGGCCATCGGCGGCGGCCGCGCTGGCATCATCGAAACCACCTTCAAGGAAGAGTGCGAGACCGACCTGTTCGGCGAGCAGGCAGTGCTCTGCGGCGGCACTGTCGAACTGATCCGCGCCGGTTACGAGACGCTGGTGGAAGCCGGCTACGCGCCGGAGATGGCTTACTTCGAGTGCCTGCACGAACTGAAGCTGATCGTGGACCTGATCTACGAAGGCGGCATCGCCAACATGAACTACTCGATCTCGAACACCGCAGAATACGGCGAGTACGTCACCGGTCCGCGCATCATTACCGCCGAGACCAAGGCCGAGATGAAGCGTGTGCTCACCGACATTCAGTCCGGCAAGTTCACCCGCGACTGGATGCTGGAGAACAAGGTCAATCAGGCCTCGTTCAAGGCGACCCGTGCCCGCGCCAATGCGCATGACATCGAGGCGGTCGGCGAGAAGCTGCGCGAGATGATGCCATGGATCAAGAAGGGCGCTCTCGTCGACAAGACGAAGAACTGAGCCTTTATCTCGTCCCGCTGTTGCGGGGAGAGAAGATGGATCAAAGGCGGGGCCGCATTAGCGGCCCCGTTTTTGTTTCAGACGGGACGTGCCGGGCGCGGCCGCCTTTCCGCCGGTCTGAATATGCTGAATGCGTGAAGCAGCGCCTACGGCCAAAGAGCCGGTTGTACGTTCATGACAGTTCAATTACATTTTTATGACACGTTGCGGGGCCGGCCGCGCGGCGGCCTCCTGGATTCCCCAGTCAAGGCTTGAGGATTCCGGGTTGCTGTGTGGTGAGGCCATGTCGCCGCCGCCGACATCAGGGTTGCCCCCGTCGCTGCCGCCGACCGGCGTCATCGCGCGCGGCTTTGCTCCTGCCGGTTTCTGGCGCCTGTCGGCCGTGGCGGCGCCTCATCTTGCCGCTCTTGTCATCATGTTTCAGACCGAGACCGATGCCGGTTCGCGGCTCGGCTTCGTTCTGACCTGGGGCGTCCTGAACTTTTTCTGGATCGCATTGTTGCGGCGGCCGGCGCTCTCGAGCGCGCTGTCGCTGACGCTGGTCGTCGTGCTGATCCTGCTGTCGCGGCTTAAGCACGATGTGGTGCAGATGACCGCGAACTTCGTGGACCTGATGGTGATCGACCGCGATACGGTCGCTTTCCTGTTCACCATTTTCCCGAACCTGCGCTGGTCCGCGATCGGAGCGGCGATTGTCACCGTGCCGCTGATGTATGTGCTGTGGTGGCTCGATCCGTTCCGGGTCCGGCGATTGCCCGCGGCGGCCATGGCGCTCGCCTGTCTCGCAGCGCTGGTTGGATTTGCCAAGACGTGGCCGGACGAAGCCTGGCGCGGCTATTACGACGACGGCTACGTGTCGAAATTCGCGGGCTCCGGCGTCACCGCGGTGTCCGATTTTCTCAATTATGGATTTATGGAATCCGACGCCGTCGCTTCCGAGCGGCTCAAGCTGCCGCTGATCGATTCATGTCAGTCCGCGGGACGGCGGCCGAACATCATCATGATCCATGATGAATCGAGCTTCGATATCCGCTCCGCGCCCGGCATCAAGGTGCCCGCAGGCTATGGCAGTCATTTCCAGTCCTATGACGGAAAGGCGCGAAAGTTTCTGGCCGAAAGCAACGGCGGTCCAAGCTGGTTCACCGAGTACAACGTGCTCGCGGGCCTCTCGTCGCGTTCGTTCGGGCCGTTCTCCTATTTCGTGACGCGGATCGCTGCGGGCCGCGTCGATCGCGGGCTGCCGCTGGCGCTGCGCCGCTGCGGCTACAGCACGATCTCACTGTATCCGGCCTATGGTGCGTTCATGAGCGCGCGAAGTTTCCAGACAACGACGGGGATCGAAAACTTCTACGATGCGCGGGCGCTCGGCGCGAAGGGCGTCGAGCGGGATCGTTTCTTCTATAGGAAAGCTGCTGGTCTGCTGGCGCAGGAGAAGCGCTCGCAGCCGGTATTCATGTTCGTTTATCTCGCTGCCAATCACTTCCCGTGGGAGACGAAATTCCGTACCGATCTGACGCCGGGCTGGCGCGCGCCAGGTAACGCGCCCGTCATCGACGAATATTTGCGGCGGCAGACCATGAGTGCCGAGGATTACCGCGATTTCATCGCCAGTTTGAAGAAGCGGTTTCCGGGCGAGCCGTTCCTGATCGTGCGCTATGGCGATCATCAGCCGGAATTCTCGACGCACATCCTCGATCCGAAACTCACGCCCGCGGACGTCTCGAAAAAGCTGATGGCCTACGATCCGCGTTACTTTGCGACCTACTACGCTATCGATGCGATCAATTTCAAACCGGTGGATAGTCCGACCGCGATGGATACCATTGACGGGGCCTATCTGCCGCTGGTCATTCAGGATGCCGCGGGCCTGCCGCTCGATCCGACGTTCGAAGAGCAGAAAAAGATCATGCTCCGTTGCAACGGCCTGTTCTATGCCTGCAAGGACGGCGCGGAGACGCGGCGGTTCAATCGTCTGCTGATCGACGCGGGGTTCGTGAAAAATCTCTAGCGCTTTGAAATGCGCTCCCACAGCCACCGCGCAACAGCGTCGGGAGAACTCGCGTTGTCGCCGCCCGCCGCGCGCAGATTGGCCTCGCGCATCGCAGCGATATCGATCCGGCCGAGCAGGGGCTGCAGGGCGTCGCGCAGCTTCTTATCGTCGGCGCGTTTCGGCGACAGCAGCACGATCGCGTCATAGGGCGGAATAGCGGATTTCGGATCGCTGAGTACGACCAGATCGTATTTCGCGATCAGCCCGTCGCTGGTGTAGCCCGCGATCACATCCACATCGCCGGACGCCGCCGCGGCGTACATGAAATCCGGCTGCATCTGCCGCTGCTGACGGAAGGAGAGGCCATAGGCGGATTTCAGCGCGGCCCATTCCGGACGCGAAAAGAATTCATAGTCGCCTGCGATCGACATGCTTGCGGCATGGGTGACGAGATCGGTGATGGTGTGGATGCCCAGCGCTTCGGCGCGCTTGCGCGGCATCACCAGCGCGTAGGCATTCTCGAATCCGAGATCGCCGAGCTGGGTAATGCCATATCGATCTCGGAGCGTCGCTTTCAGGTCGTCCAGCAGCTTGGCGCGGGGCTCGACCTCGCGCTTGAATTGATTGACCCACAATGTGCCGGAATAATCGACATAGACATCGATATCGTTGGCCGCGAGCGCCTCGAAGATTACCGCGGAGCCGAGACCTTCACGCGGCGTTGCGGATAGTCCCACGGCCTGCAAGCGCTGGGCGATCAGTGAGGAGAGGACGTACTGTTCGGTGAAGGTCTTTGCGCCGACGATATAGCTGGTTCGGGCGCGCGCAAGCGATGGCATCAGCGTCGCCGCGACGAGTGCCGCAAGTCCGATGCAGCCGACGGCGATGCGCATGCGGCTATTTCGCTTTACGCCGTTTTCGATCAGCGCCAGTAGCTGATCGACCGCCAGTGCCAGCGCGGCAGCGGCGGCGCAGCCGAACAGCACGAACACCCAGTTCTGGGTCTGCAGTCCGGCGAAGATGTAGTTACCGAGGCTGGTCTGGCCGATGGGAGTCGACAGTGTCGCGGTGCCGATCACCCAGACGGCGGCCGTCCGGACACCCGCCATGATCACCGGCAGCGCCAGCGGCAGTTCGACCATGGTCAGCGATTGCCGCGGCGTCATGCCGACGCCTTCGGCGGCTTCGATGATGGCAGGATCGATACCTTGCAGTCCAGTGATGGTGTTTCGCAAGACGGGCAGCATGCTGTAGAGCGCCAGCGCAAGCACCGACGGCAGAAAGCCGAACGCGGAAAATCCAACCCCGAACCAGTTCAGCGACAAGCCCGCCAGCGCCAGCAGCAGCGGATAGAACAGCGCGAGCAGTGCCAGGCCTGGCACGGTCTGCACGATGCTCGCGATGCCGAGCACGATGTCTCGTGCCAGCGGCCGCCGCTTTACCATGAGCGCAAGAGGAAAACTGACGACGAGACCCAGCGCGAGTGCGGTGAGGCTGACACGCACATGGCTGCCGAGATAATCCGGCAGGCGCGTCAGCGCATCGTTCCAGCGGGGATCGACCGTCAACATCATGCGCCATCCTTCGGTAGCAGGTCCTGCAGTCGTTCCGCCTGCCGCCTCGGCGTGTTGAGAAGTTCGCCGACATAGGCATCGCCGCTGTTCGCCAAATCCTTTGCGGTGCCCTGCGCGACGAGGTGTCCGGCGCGCATCACGGCGATCTTGTCCGCCAGCAGCAGCGCTTCCGCCATGTCATGCGTGATCATCACGGTGGTCAGGCCGAGGCTGCGATGGAGCGCGCGATAATCCTCGCCGAGCGCATCGCGGGTGAGGGGGTCGAGTGCGCCGAACGGCTCGTCCATTAAAACGATCTTCGGCTTCGCGGCGAGCGCACGCGCCACGCCGACGCGCTGGCGCTGGCCTCCGGACAGTTCATGCGGAAACCGGTCGCGATGGCTTCGCTCCAGTTGCACAAGGTCGAGCAGTTCGTCGACGCGCGCGGAAATTTCTGCAGCGGGCGTTCCCAGCAGCCGCGGCGTAATGCCGATATTGTCCGCGACAGTCATGTGCGGAAACAGGCCGCCGCTCTGGAATACGTAGCCGATGCTTCGGCGTAGTTCGATCGGATCGCGATGGCGGATATCCTCGCCATGCACGCGCACGGTGCCGCTGTCCGGCTCGATCAGCCGGTTGGCCAGCCGGAGCAGCGTGCTCTTTCCCGATCCTGAGCCGCCGACGACTGCGAGAAATTCACCCGACATGACTTTGAGCGAAACGTCATCGATTGCCTTAATGCGGCTGCGCTCGAAGCTCTTGCCGACATTCGCGTAGGCGATGGATGGGAAAGCGTCCGTCATCGCGCGATGATGGACCATGCACCTGAACCTGTCGATGGTCCCGCACTTGGCAGACCCGGGCGGTGGCGTGTACCGTCACGCGTTCAACGGGAGCATTGTTCTGATGGCCAAGAACGGCAAGGCCGGGCAGCCGGACGCGAAGCAACTCAAGCAATATGTCGATCCGTTCCGCGTCGACGGTTCGGGCGAGTTTCACCTCAAGTCGCATAAGCCCGGTGAGAAGGGCGATCTCGACAAGGATTCCGCCAACAGGATTATCGACGTCAATCGTGGCCGGCTGCGCGATCTGCAGGAAAAGCTCTATGCGCACGACCGCTGGTCGGTGCTGCTGATCTTCCAGGGCATGGATGCGGCGGGAAAGGACAGCGCGGTCGAGCACGTCATGTCGGGCATTAATCCGCAGGGCTGCCAGGTTTTCTCGTTCAAGCAGCCGACGTCGAAGGAACTGGACCACGATTTCATGTGGCGCAGCTCGATTGCTCTGCCGGAGCGCGGACGTATCGGCATTTTCAATCGGTCCTATTATGAGGAACTGCTGGTCGTGCGCGTGCATCCGCAGGTGCTGGCGCAGGAGAAGATTCCGCCGGAGCTTGTCACGAAGAACATCTGGAAGGAGCGGTTCGAGGATGTTTCGGCGTTCGAAAAATATCTGGCGCGCAACGGCACGCTGATCCTCAAATTCTTCCTCAATGTCTCGAAGGAGGAGCAGCGCAAGCGGTTCCTCGACCGCCTCGAAGACCCGGCGAAGAACTGGAAGTTCTCGCTGGGCGACGTTGCGGAACGCAAGATGTGGGACAAATATCAGGCGGCCTATCAGGACCTGATCCGTCATACGTCCGCGAAACATGCCCCCTGGATCGTCGTCCCTGCGGATCACAAATGGTTTGCGCGGGTGGTGATCAGTTCGGCCATCGTCAGCGCGATGGAGAAACTCAATCTGAAATTTCCCACGGTCGGGAAGGCCGATATGGACGAACTGAAGAAGGCGCAGACCGCGCTTGAGAAGGAAAGTCCGAGGGCGCCGCGCTGAATCGCGGGTATCTTGACATTTCTTCATCTA
The DNA here is from genome assembly GCA_017308575.1 of Afipia sp. Taxonomy (GTDB): domain Bacteria; phylum Pseudomonadota; class Alphaproteobacteria; order Rhizobiales; family Xanthobacteraceae; genus Afipia. The sequence continues at coordinate 35,651 of JAFKEQ010000005.1, read as the reverse complement.
GGATTATATTCCGAATCGTCCTGTTCGCGAGGGGCGCTTCTCGAGGGCGCTTTTGAGGCGGAGCAGGATGCGGCGCCTGCGCGATGCGGTTCGCAGCCGTATTCGTCCGGGAGGCCGGGGGTCACCGTCCGGGCCAACTACGTGGCTCTGCCTTCAGTGGCTGGACGCGGACAGGATGAAGGCGGCGAAAGCCAGCCGGATCGGAGGCGGAAACGCCCGTCCTGTCCCGGAAGCACGGTCCCCCGGACACAAATCGCCGCGAATGGAGCGCCGCGAGGCGACGCGCTTCCTTTTCGCAGAGGAGGCGAAACACCACCCTTTGCGCCCTGCGGCGCTCCATGCCCCTCGTTGGGGCGACAGGAAAATGATCACCCCCGCGGAGCGCGCGGGAGCGAATGCGCATGCGTGAATGGAAGCGCGCATCAGCGTGGCTGTTTGACAACTGAATCGGGAATGAGATGTGCGCACGTGCATCCCAATATTTCGCGAGGCCGCGCGCCGGGTTCGTCGGAAAAGCTTGAAAAGCCGACAGCTCGCGCCGTTGAAAAGGTCAGTCTTTCTGCCCTATCTTTGGCATTGCGGGGCCTCGCGTTTCTCGTCTAGAACGACCGGACGGGGCGCGTCGGCAACCATCCGTCAACGGTTTGGGCCGAACATGCGCCTTTCGGGGAATAGATTGATGATTCGCAGCGGTAGTCAGGGACAGCAGGAAACGGCGGCGCAAGCTGCTGGTTTCGATGCGATTCCGGCTGCTCTCACGTCGTCCCTGAATCTGTCCCTTCTTGGCGGGCTTCTGCTTCTTATTTGCCCCTGAGGGCCGTCTGGGCATTTGCGCCTGGGCACTCAGGGGTTCGCGGACAGCACTGAAACCCGAGCGCCCTGAAGCGGCGCAATTGACCGAAGGAATATCCAAATGAGCACCCAAACCCAGTCCGGCAAGGACCGCGTCGTCATATTCGACACCACCTTGCGCGACGGCGAGCAATGCCCCGGCGCGACCATGACCTTCGAGGAGAAGCTCAACGTCGCCTCCATGCTGGACGACATGGGCGTCGATATCATCGAGGCCGGCTATCCGTTCGCGTCCGATGGCGACTTCGAGGCCGTCCACGAGATCGCCAAGCGCAGCCGCAACGCCGTGATCTGCGGCCTGTCGCGTGCCGCGCAGAAGGACATCGACCGCTGCGCCGAGGCCATCCGTCCCGCCAAGCGCGGCCGCATTCACACCTTCCTGTCCACCTCGCCGCTGCACATGAAATACAAGCTGCAGAAGGAGCCGGACGAGGTCTACGAACTGGTGATCCAGTCGGTGACCCGCGCGCGCAATCACACCGACGACGTCGAGTGGTCGTCGGAAGACGGCACCCGCACCGAGTTCGATTTCCTGTGCCGTTGCGTCGAAGCCGCCATCAAGGCCGGCGCCACCACCATCAACATTCCCGACACCGTCGGCTACAGCGTGCCGGAGGAATATTACGACCTGTTCCGCCGCGTGCGCGAAACCGTGCCGAATTCCGATCAGGCGGTGTTCTCCACCCATTGCCACAACGATCTCGGCATGGCGGTGGCCAACTCGCTGGCCGGCGTGCGCGGCGGTGCGCGGCAGATCGAATGCACCATCAACGGCATCGGCGAGCGCGCGGGCAATGCCGCGCTCGAGGAAGTCGTGATGGCGATCAATGTGCGTGCCGACCGTTTGCCGTTCTTCACCAACATCAACACCAAGGTGCTGACGCAGGCATCCAAGGCGGTGGCGGCGGCGACGTCGTTTCCGGTGCAGTACAACAAGGCCATCGTCGGCCGTAACGCCTTCGCGCACGAGAGCGGCATCCATCAGGACGGCATGCTGAAGAATGCGCAGACCTACGAGATCATGACGCCGGAGTCTGTCGGCGTGAAGCAGACCTCGCTGGTGATGGGCAAGCATTCCGGCCGCGCGGGTTTCATCCACAAGCTGGAAGAGATGGGTTACAAGCTCTCGCGTAACCAGATCGAGGATGCTTTCGTCCGCTTCAAGGCTTTGGCGGACCGCAAGAAGGACATCTACGACGAGGACATCGAGGCGCTGGTCGATGAAGAAATGGCCCAGTCGAACGACCGGATTCATCTGGTGTCGCTGTCGGTCATTGCCGGCACGCGCGGTCCGCAGCGCGCGACCATGAAGCTCGACATTGATGGCCAGGTGAAGATCGAGGAAGCCGAGGGCAACGGCCCGGTGGATGCGGTGTTCAACGCCATCAAGTCGCTGGTGCCGCATGACGCCAAGCTGGAGCTGTATCAGGTCCATGCGGTGACCGCGGGCACCGACGCGCAGGCGGAAGTCTCCGTGCGGCTGTCGCAGGACGGACGCTCTGTTACCGCGCGGGCGGCCGATCCGGATACGCTGGTGGCGTCGGCGCGGGCTTATATCAGCGCGCTGAACAAGATTGTCATGAAGAAGCAGCGCGACATGCCGGCAACGATGGCTCAGGCAGGCCACTGATCCGCATTTATCGGGCGAATCGAAGCGCGGCGCATTAATGATGCGTCGCGTTTTGCATTGCAGCAAATGTTGTCATGCCTCTAAAGGGCAATGGTCTTGACCGCGTGCATCTGCGATGCTCTGTCGCGCAGACGGTCGGGCCGCGGCAATACCGCAGCTCCAATAGCAATTTTCGGGAGGTTACATGAAGAAACTCATTCTGGCCGCGGCTTCGATTGCCGCTCTCGCGCTTGTCGGCCCCGCTGCGGCGCAATCTCCGATTGTCATCAAGTTCAGCCATGTCGTGGCGCCCAACACGCCGAAGGGGCAGGGCGCGGAGAAGTTCAAGGAACTCGCCGAGAAGTACACCAACGGCAAGGTGAAGGTCGAAGTTTATCCGAACTCGCAGCTCTACAAGGACAAGGAAGAGGTCGAGGCGCTGCAACTCGGTGCGGTGCAGATGCTGGCGCCGTCGCTGGCGAAGTTCGGTCCGCTGGGCGTGAAGGAATTCGAGGTATTCGATCTGCCTTACATCCTGCCGGACAAGGCGGCGCTCGGACGCGTCACCAAGGGCCCGATCGGCCAGAGCCTGCTGGCCAAGCTTGAACCCAAGGGCATCAAGGGCCTCGCTTACTGGGATAACGGCTTCAAGATCATGACGGCGAACAAGCCGCTGATCCATGTCGCGGACTTCCAGGGCCAGAAGATGCGCATCCAGTCGTCCAAGGTGCTGGAAGCGCAGTTCCGTGCGCTCGGTGCGATCCCGCAGGTGCTGGCGTTCTCAGAAGTGTATCAAGCCATGCAGACCGGCGTCGTCGATGGCAACGAGAACACGCCGTCGAACTGCTACACCCAGAAGATGCACGAAGTGCAGAAGTATATGACGATCTCGAACCACGGCTATATCGGCTATGCGGTGATCGTGAACAAGAAGTTCTGGGATGGCCTGCCGGCCGATGTCCGCACGCAGCTTGACAAGGCGATGGCCGAAGCCACCGATTTTGCGAACAGCATTTCGCAGAAAGAAAACGACGACGCCATCGTGGCGATGAAGAAGGCTGGCAAAACGGAGTTCCACGATCAGACTCCGGCGGAGAAGGCCGAATGGATGAAGGCCCTCGAGCCCGTGACGAACGAAATGGCGTCGCGCGTCGGCAAGGATCTGATCGCGGCGTTCCGGAAGGAAGCCAACGCCAAGACCAACTGATGTGACGATCTGATATGACAATGGAGTGGTCCGGCATCGTCCGGGCCACTTTCGTCTGATAGCTGAATCAGATCCCGAACGGGGATCGGGCGCGCAAAGACGCCGCGGCATGGGTGGGGGAAGTCTTGAAGTTATTTCTGCGCATCCTCGATCGCCTCGAGGAAACCCTGATCGCAACCTTGATCGCCGCGGCGACGCTGGTGATCTTTGTGGCGGTCGCCCATCGCTACACCACGGATTTTGTCGTCTCGCACCGGACATGGCCCGGCGCAATGGCGGTCTATTCGTTCCTGAGCAAGATTCATCTCTCCTGGGCGCAGGAGCTTTGCATTTTCATGTTCGTGTGGATGGCCAAGTTCGGCGCGGCCTATGGCGTGCGCACCGGCATCCATGTCGGCGTCGATGTCCTGGTTCTCGCCCTAAACGACAGGTGGCGGAAGGTGACGATCCTGTTCGGCCTGCTGTGCGGCGCGCTGTTCACGGGCATTATCGGTACGATGGGAGCGAGCTTCGTCATCGGTCTGTCTTCCACGGACCAGACCTCGCCTGACCTCGAACTGCCGAGCTGGATTGTTTACCTCTGCATTCCCCTTGGATCGTATCTGATGTGCTTCCGGTTTTTGCAGGTCGCATGGACCTACTGGCGGACCGGCGAGCTTCCGCATCACGATCACTCCCATGTGGAGGGTATCGAAATCGACGATGCGGTCGGCCCGACGCCGGAGGGCTCGCGATGACCACACTGTTCATCTTCGCGCTTCTCGTTGCGCTGATGCTGACCGGCATGCCGATTTCGATCGCGCTCGGTCTCACGGTGCTCACCTTCCTCTTCTTCTTGACGCAGGTGCCGATCGAGGCGGTTGCGCTGAAGCTGTTCACCGGCATCGAGAACTTCGAGATCATGGCGATCCCGTTCTTCATTCTCGCCGGTAACTTCCTGACCCATGGCGGCGTCGCCAAACGCATGATCAATTTCGCCACCTCCATGGTTGGTCATTGGTATGGCGGCCTCGGCCTTGCAGGCGTCATGGCGTGCGCCTTGTTCGCCGCGATTTCCGGATCGTCCCCGGCGACGGTGATCGCCATCGGCTCGATCCTGCTGCCCGCGATGGTGGCGCAGGGATTCCCCAAGCGTTTCGGCGCGGGCGTCATTACTACCTCCGGCGCGCTTGGCATTCTGATTCCACCGTCCATCGTGATGGTGATCTATGCAGTGGCGACCGGCGGCAGCGTCGCTCTCGGTCCGACGGGCGAACGCGTTACCTCGGCTTCGGTCGGTCAGCTTTTCATGGCAGGTGTCATCCCCGGCATCATGCTGGCATCGCTACTGGGCTTCACCACCGTCTATCGCGCATGGAAGTTCGATTATCCGCGCCTGCCGCGTGCCTCATGGGCGCAGCGCTTCAAGGCTTTCCGCGAGTGCATTTGGGGCCTGCTGCTGATTGTGATCGTGCTCGGCGGTATTTATGCGGGGCTGTTCACGCCGACCGAAGCGGCGGCGATGAGCGCCGTCTATGCCTTCTTCATCGCGGTGTTCGTGTACAAGGACCTGACGCTGAAGGATGTGCCACGTGTGCTGCTCGGCTCCGCCAGCATGAGCGCGATGATCCTCTACATCATCACCAACGCGGTGCTGTTCTCATTCCTGATGACCAGCGAACAGATCCCGCAGCAACTTGCAGCCTGGATGCTCGATCGGGGCGTCAACTGGATCACATTCCTGATCTTCGTCAACATCCTGCTGCTGGTCGCGGGTAACGTGATGGAAGCCAGCTCCATCGTGCTCATCACGGCGCCGATCCTGTTTCCCATCGCCGTGAAGCTCGGCATCCATCCGGTTCATCTCGGCGTCCTGATGGTGGTGAACATGGAGGTCGGCATGTGCCATCCGCCGGTCGGGCTCAACCTCTATGTGGCGTCGAACATCGCCAAGATGGGCATCACTGAGCTGACGATTGCGGTGTGGCCGTGGCTGCTGACGATGCTGATGTTCCTCGGCGTCGTGACCTTCATTCCGGAAATTTCGCTGTGGCTGCCGCGTGCGCTCGGAATGCTCGGCGGCCATTAACGCACGTTCACGTAGCTATCCAAAGCTTAAGTTGAAAGAATGCGGGCTGGTGCCATCTTCGAGGTGACCTTTCACCTCGGAGATGCCCCATGAAGAAAGCCATTGTTGCCGGTGTCGCGGCGGTTGCCATTCTCGGTTCCACAGCCGTCTACGCACAGCACCGTTATCATCATCACCACCAGCGCATGAGCATGGAAGACCGGGCGGCTTTCGTTGATGCGAAGATCGCATCCGTGAAGGCCGGTCTGAAACTCACGCCAGATCAGGAAAAACTGTGGCCGCCGGTCGAAACCGCGGTGCGCGATTTCGCCAAGCAACGCATGGAGCGGGCCAACGCACGCGCGAGCGAACGCGATGCACGCCGCGCTGCGCGGGACCAGAAGCCGTCTGAGGACAAGGCACCTGGCGACAAGGCCGCGGCCGACCAGACTCGCGATCCGGTGATCCGCCTGCGCGAGCGCGCGGACCGGATGGCCGAGACCGCCGCAGGCCTCAAGAAGATCGCCGATGCGGCTGACCCGCTCTACAAGACGCTGGATGATGGCCAGAAGCGGCGGCTGAGTATGCTCACCCGCATGGGCGGCCATCATGGCTGGCGGCGTGGTCATGAGTTCGGACGCGACAGGGATGGCGGCCGATTCGACCGTGACCGGGGCTTTGAGCGGGGCGGCAATTCCGAACGTCTCTGACACGGCTGAAGTTACGTCTTCCGAAATGACAGAAACCGCCGGATTTCCGGCGGTTTTTCTGTATGACGCGTGTCCTGTGAATCCCACGCTCCAAGGTTAGAAAAAACCGTCACATTGCTGGACAGGGTCAATCTGCTTTGCTAAACGACGCCGGCTCAAGCGGTTTCGCCGCGTGGCGTTCGGGCGATTAGCTCAGTTGGTAGAGCAGGTGACTCTTAATCACCGGGTCGTAGGTTCGAGCCCTACATCGCCCACCATTCCCAAGCCGCTGTCTCGCAGCGGTTTTTTCAATTCAGGTCCCCGGAACGAATCTCGCCATTGTCGCGGTGTGGCGCAAGATTGCGACCCGGATCGTGTTCCCGGTGTGTTCCGTCGGATTATCTGCAGTTCTGGCTCAGTTCGTGTTCGATGATAGGCCGGATTCCCGAGGCGGTTTGTCCGGGGCCGGGCGATCATCTTCCTCAAACAGGATGCGCTCGGCCGCGCCTGCGAGGTCGTCATACTGGCCGCTTTTCATCGACCACATGAAGGCGCCCAGCGCGAGGCCGCCCAGCACCAGCGCAAGCGGGATCAGATAGAAATAATCCATCAGCGCGCCTCCTTCATTTGAAAGGACAACGCTGAAGCCACCGCACCGGGTTCCGGTGCGGGCTGATGTTTATCCTTACGAGGTCCGCCGAGGCGCAAGGCATTCGCGATCACAACCAGCGAGGAGCCCGACATGGCGACAGCGGCAATCAGCGGCGTGACATGGCCGAGAATGGCAATCGGGACGGCGATCACGTTGTAGCCGATGGCCAGGAGCAGGTTCTGGCGGACCAGCCGGTTCGCGTTTCGTGCGACCGTCATCGCCTGCGGCACCGCGAGCAGGCTGTCGTGCAGGAACACCAGATCGGCGGCGCTGCGGCTGACATCGGCTGCGGAGGCCGGGGCCATTGAGGCATGGGCCGCAGCAAGCGCCGGGGTGTCATTGAGCCCGTCGCCGACCATCAGGACGCGCTGTCCCGCAGCGGACAGATCCGCAATGTGCTGACTCTTTCCGACGGGCGAGACGCCGGCGCGATAGGAAACGCCGAGCGCAACGGCAAGATCGCGCACCGGGCCGTCGCGATCGCCGGACATGATCTCGACGCGGCAGCCTTGCGACGAGACCTCCGCGATGCTCCTGCGGACATCCGGGCGCAGATCGCTCTCAAAACTGAAGGTCGCCTGAAGCTGGCCATTTCGCGCGAGCACGACGCCTGCCGAAGAGGGAATATGTGCCTGACTGCTGTTCAGCGCCCAGTCGGCTCGCCCTAGCCGATAGGTTGCGCCATCGACGTGTGTTTCGAGCCCTGCACCGGGCGTCTCTGAAATATCGCTCAGGACGAGCGGCGTCAGCCGGCGGTCTTGTCTCGCTGTCGCAAGCGCGCGCGAATAGGGATGGCGGGAATGGGCCGCCATCGAGGCGGCGAGTTTCAGCGCATCGGGATCGACGGCATTGGCGAGGCGCAGGCGGTCCAGCGTCAGCGTGCCGGTCTTGTCGAAAACCACCGTGTCGATCTCGGCGAGACGCTCCAGCGCGCTGCCGTCCTTGATCATGATGCCGTTCTCGAACAGGCGGCGGGCGGCGACGACCTGAACCATCGGCACCGCAAGACCGAGCGCGCATGGACAGGTGATGATCAGAACGGCGATGGCGATGGTGATGGCGCGATGGACGTCGCCGGTCGCGATCATCCAGCCGATGAAGGTCAGCAGGGCCGTGAGATGCACTACAGGTGCATAGAGGCGCGATGCGCGATCGGCGATGCGGCGATACACTGAGCGGCCCGCTTCGGCCGTTTCCATCATCCGCAACATTTCTGCGAGGAAGGAATTTTTTGCGGTGGCCGTCGCCACAATGGTCAGCGGTCCGGTGAGGTTCAGCATGCCGGCGGACAATGCCGAGCCCGCCGTGGCGGCCTGGGGCAGACTTTCACCGGTCACCAGGGCGCAGTCGATCTCCGATTGTCCCTGCGCCACCCTCGCATCGACCGGTACGCGCTCACCTGCAGGCAGCAGGATGGTCATGCCCGGCTGGATGTCATCCACCGGCAGATAGGCGTGTGTGCCGTCGTCCTGCACCACCAGCGCGCCGCGCGATGCGAGGCGGGCAAGGCCCTTGACCGCGGTGCGGGCGCGCTCTCGCATCATGTAATCGAGCGTCCGGCCGATCAGCAGGAAGAACAGCAGCGAGATCGAGGCGTCGAAATAGGCGTGAACGCCATGATTGATCGTCTCGTAGAGGCTCATGCCGAAGGCGAGCAGCACGCCGATGGAAATCGGCACATCCATATTGGTTTGGCCGTGGCGCAAGGCACGCCATGCGGACTGGAAAAACACGTGACCTGAATAGATCAGCGCGGGGCAGGCGATCAGGGCCGAAATCCAGTGAAACATGATCCGGGTTTCGGGTTCGGCACCGACCCAGATCGCGATGGAAAAGCCCATGATGTTGCTGGCGGCAAAACCGGACACCGCGAGCGCGCGGATCAGTTCGGTGAGCGTCTGGTCTTTTGCATCCGCGTCGGGATCGTTGAGGTGGGCGTGATAGCCGATGTTCTCCAGCGTTGCGATGAAGGGCGGCGGTGTCTTGTCATCCCGCCAGCGGATCGAAACACGCTTGGTCGAAAGGTTGACGCGGGCCTGTTCGACGCGGGGCAGGGCATCGAGAGCGCTTTCGATCTTCTGGATGCAGCCGCCGCAATGAATCGACGGAACCGATAGGTCGGTCTGGCGGATTCCATCACCGACCATGCGGCTGGCAAGCAGAAGTTCTTCATCCGCGATGTGCGGGTCCGTCGTTGCAAGAGCAAGCTCGGCGCTTGGGCCGCAGCAACTCATCTGTCACTCCATCGCCGCGCCTTTGGGCGCGGCTTTTACGCAGGCGATGCCGTTATGATGCGGTCGCCACCGCGCGGTAAGCATGCCAGGTGCCGTGGCCGACAACCGGAAACACCACGATCAGGCCGACAAGTCCTGTTGCGAGGCAAAGCAGGAACAGGGCGAGGACGATGACGCCCCAGGTCAGCATCGCGGGAAAGTTATGCCAGACCAGCGCCATGCTCGATCCCATCGCGGTGAGCGCATCGACCCGCTCGTTCAGCAGCATCGGGATGGAGAATGCGCTGATTGCGAAGGAAAAGGCCGCGAACAGTCCGCCCACTGCGCCGCCGACAACAAGCATCGCCCAACCGGTTGGCGTCGTGAACAGCATCGGCGCGATGTGATCGAGGCCGGGGAACGGCACCAGGCCGAAGAACAGCGCATAGATGATGACGGCCGCACGCATCCAGGTGATCACCAGCAGGCACAGCAAGACGCCCGCGAACAGGATCTGTCCGCCGGACTTCGGTTTGACGAAGATCATGTTGGCGAGATTTACCGGAACGCCCGCCGCGAGACGGCGGCTCTTTTCATAGAGGCCGACGGCGAGGATCGGCCCGATCACCATGAATCCGGCGAAGGCGGGAAACAGGATGTAGTCCCAGCCGAACCGGAACAGTCCGATCACGATCGCGATCGATACCAGAAAGATCAGCAGGCCGTAGATCAGGCTCGACATCGGCTGCACAGTGAGGTCGCGCCATCCGCTCTTTAGCCATGAGAAGGCGTCCGCCGGCGTCAGCGAGCGTTGCCAGCGATTCTTGATCGGAAGCGGGGGAACGAGGCTCGGAATGATGGTCATGAGCAGCTACTCCGCCGATGCTTTGGTTGGTTTTGCAATTTTGGGCGAGCAGGAAGATGCCGCCGCGCTGAAATTGTTGGGACTGCCTTCGCCGTGCCTGACATGCGCCACGCAATCAGGTTGCGATGTCGTTGCGACATAGATGAGATGTGCGTTCGCCGCGATGAACAGGGCGACGCCGGCCGCGACCAGCAGCACGACCTTGCGGCGCATTCCGACGCCCCCGGCTTGTGTTGCCGCGCCGATCATGGCGTCACCCGCCGATCGAGCAGGTAGAGAGCTAGGATCTTGCGGTCGAGAGGGGACAGCCTGCCGTCCCATGTCGGCATGCGGCCCTGCCGTCCATTCCAGACGGTGTTGGTGATGCTCTGCCTGTCGCCACCGTAGATCCAGAACTTGTCGGTCAGGTTCGGTGCGCCGGTATCGGTCTTGCCCTTGCCGTCGTCGCCATGGCACGCAGCGCAGTTGGCCGCGAACACTTTCTGGCCAGCTTCGATCTGGCCGGGCTTGGCGTCCTTTGCGGCCGTCGGGTCGGACAGGGTGCGCACATAGGCCACGACGTTCTCGACATCCGCTGCGGGGATCATCTGGTCGTGCCCGAATGCAGGCATTTGCGAGACGCGCGAGTCAGGATGCGCCGAATTGATGCCGACGCGAATGGTTTCCTCGATCGCGGCCGGATCGCCGCCCCACAGCCAAGACGACGTGGTGAGGTTGGGAAATCCGGGCCCGCCCTTCGCATCGAAACCGTGACAGGCCGCGCAGTTGTCGCCGAACAGCGTGCGTCCGGTCTGGCGCACGATGGTCATCAACTGCGGATTGGCCTGAATGCTCGCATAGCTGCCGGTCTCGATCTGCTTGGCCCACTGGTCGCGGCTGAGCGAGGCCTGCTTCACTTCCTCCCGCACGTTGTGCCGGTCGCTGAGACCCAGCAGTCCCTTGGTGTAGGTGACGCCGATCGGCCACGCAGGCATCAGGATCCAGTAAACGACCGAATAGACTGCCGCTATGATGAGAAAGAAATAGACCGCGCGGGGGACCGGCGTGTTCAATTCCTTGATGCCGTTCCACTCATGACCGGTGGTCAGATATCCGGTGTGGAGGTCGCGTTCCTCTACCGCCATGGCTTGTCCTCGTCGCGCAAAATCGAAACAGCGGCTTTGTCGAAACTCTTCTTGTTCGACGGCCAGTAAACATAAGCAAGAACGACGATCGAAAGTCCGATCAGGTAAAACAACCCGAACGATTTCGAGAACCACACCAGCGTGCCGTGATCGAGATCCATGATTACCTCGCGACTTCGGCGACGGGCTTGTAAGGCGCTTCCGTCAGTTTGCCGAGAATTTGCAGATACGCCACCAGTGCATCCATTTCGGTGAGATCGTTTGGCTTCCCGTCGAAGGCGCGGACGTTGGTCGCCTTGCCGTAACGCTTGGTGACGCCTTCGGCGAAGGGCGAGTCCGGTGAAGCCTGCCCGTAGGCGTCGGACGTCGCGTTGGCGATCATGTCGTCGGTGTAGGGAACGCCGACCGCGCGCTGCGCCTTGAGCTGCAGGCCCATGTCGTCGGTTCGCAGCGCCGTGCGCGACAGCCACGCATAGGCCGGCATGACGGACACGGACATCACGTCACGCGGATTGTTGAGATGGGCCACGTGCCAGTCGTCGGAGTACTTTCCGCCGATCCGTGCAAGGTCCGGTCCCGTCCGCTTCGACCCCCACAGCATCGGATGATCGTATTTGGATTCCACCGCGAGGGAGTAGGGCCCATAGCGTTCGACTTCGTCGCGCAGCGTGCGGATCATCTGCGAGTGGCAGGCATAGCAGCCTTCGCGGATGTAGATGTTGCGGCCCGACAGTTCGAGCGGCGTGTAGACGCGCATGTCGGGCGCGTCTTCCACGGTCTGGTGGATGGTGAAGAGCGGGGCGATTTCCACCAGGCCGCCGATGCTCGAGACGATGATGATGGCGAGAACGAGACCGATGGCTTTACGTTCCAGCCGATAGTGAAGTCCGAACATGCGGCTCACTCCCCCGGTTGAAGGGCGGCAGCAGGCGCGACAGCCGGCCGGTCCGCAGCGGATTCAGGGATGACGTGCGTCGCAGTCTTGATCGTCATCCAGATGTTGTAGCAGCCGACCAGTGCGCCGAGCAGGAACAGGAGGCCGCCGACGGCGCGGGCGATGTAGTAGGGGTGCATCGCGATCAGCGAGTCCACGAAGGAATAGGCCAGCGTTCCGTTCTCTGTGTAGGTCCGCCACATCAGCCCCTGGATGATGCCGGAATTCCACATCGCGAAGACGTAGACGATGGTGCCGGCAACCGCGAGCCAGAAGTGAACCTCGACCAGCTTCGGCGAGTACATGCTCTTTTGCTTCCAGAGCCAGGGCACGGATGCGTAGATCGAGCCGAAGGTGATCATCGCCACCCAGCCAAGCGCGCCGGCGTGAACGTGACCCACGGTCCAGTCGGTGTAGTGTGACAGCGAATTGACCGAGCGGATCGCGAGGAACGAACCTTCAAACGTGGTCAGGCCGTAGAACACCGCCGCCACCATCATGAAGCGCAGCGTGGCGTCGTCGCGCACCTTGTGCCATGCGCCGTTCAGGGTGAGGAGGGCGTTGGTCGCCGAAGCCCATGAAGGGACCAGTAGCATCAGCGAGAAGGTCATGCCCAGCGTCTGCACCCACTGCGGCAGCGCCGTGTAGTGAAGATGGTGCGAACCCGCCCACATGTAGAAGAAGGTGATGCCCCAGAAGCTGATGATCGACAGGCGATAGGAGAAGATCGGGCGTCCGGCGCGGATCGGCAGATAATAGTACATCATGCCGAGAAAGCCGGAGGTCAGGAAGAACGCGACTGCGTTGTGTCCGTACCACCACTCCGTCATCGCATCCTGCACGCCGGAGAACAGCGAATAGCTCTTGGCGTGACCGAGCGAGACGGGGACAGCGAGATTGTTGACGATGTGCAGGACGGCGACAACGAGGATGAAGGCCATGTAGTACCAGTTGGCCACGTAGATATGAGGCTCCTTGCGCCGCATCAGCGTGCGCAGGTAAATCCCGAAATACGTCACCCACACGATCACGAGCCACAGGTCGGCGTACCATTCCGGCTCGGCATATTCCTTCGACTGGGTGATGCCCATCATGTAGCCGGTGACCGCGAGGATCACGAACAGATTGTATCCCATCAGCACGAACCAGGGGCTGAGCTGATCGGGAAGGCGCGCGCGCGACGTGCGCTGGAGAACATAGAAGGATGTGGCGATGAGGGCGTTGCCGCCGAATCCGAAGATCACGCCCGTCGTGTGCACGGGGCGCAGCCGCCCGAAGCTTGACCATCCGGCATCGAAGGTCAGATCGGGCTTGACCAGCAGCCACGCGACCCAGTCGCCGACGAAGAGGCCGATGACGGCCCAGACCATCGCCAGGATGATGCCGAGCTTCGTCGGATCGTCATAGTAGCTGCTGAGGCGATCGTCACTCGGCTCCGGATCGTAGTAGATCGAGATGATCTTGAAGATGCCCGCGAGCGCGGCGAGGACGATGATCCAGCCATGCGCGCCGAGTGGATCGTCTTTTCCCGCGACGCCGAAAACCAGCCCCCAAAGGCCGACTGCGAGCAGAATGACCAGCGCGAGCTGGCGTTCGTTTTTGGTAAGTTGCCCCAACATATCTTGCCGCCTGTCTTGGTCCCGGCAACGTCAGCCGGCTGTCCGCAGCGCAGGCCGGTTCATCCGGCCCTGCGCAATTGAAATCAAATGCGCATCAATGTGGTCGCGTGAGCGTGTCGAACAGCCTAGTTCCGGTTTGTGGAACCTGAAAGTCGATGCCCGCGGCGATACCCATTTCTTTCCGATCCAAAACTAAGCGGAGGCCCGGTTCGGGTCTTTGCTCTAGCTCAAAGACTTGCATGTGGAATCTCGCTGCCCTTCCCCATGAGGCCGTTCGCAGGTGCAGAAGCGGATGCATATCGGTGCTTCCCTATAAGATGAATTTATAATATATCTTATAGTGCCGGATGCAATCCGGGACAATGGAGGCCTCGATGCGATTGACGAATTTTTCCGATTACGCGTTGCGCGTGCTGCTGTTTGCCGCGGCGCGGGGGGAGGAATTGATTACGATCGAGGAAACCGCGAGGGCCTACGGGATATCGCGCACGCATCTCATGAAGGTGGCAAATCAGCTCACGCGCTCGGGGTATCTGAAGGCGGTTCGGGGGCGTTCGGGCGGGCTCGCACTCGCAATGCGGCCAAACAAGATTTGTCTGGGCGATGTCGTTCGGGCGACCGAGCCGGATTTCGCGATGGTCGAGTGCTTTTCGCCGGACAACCGCTGCCTGATCACGCCGCGCTGCCGCCTGAAGGGTGTCCTGAAAGAGGCGCTGGGAGCTTTCATGGCAACGCTCGATCGCTACACGCTGGCCGATCTGGTGCTGCGCCCCGAGGATTTCGGCATTCGGCCGGCGGCCTGAGCCGCAAGTGAAAGGAGTTTTCTGCGATGACGACGATCGAGGAAGGTGGGCCGGAGCGCCGCGCGCGTATGACGGCCGACATCATGACGAGAACGGGAATCGACGAGACGATGATCGAACGTCTTGTGCGGACGTTCTATCGGCGGATTCAAGACGAGCCGGTGCTGGGGCCGATTTTCGCATCGCGGGTTACCGACTGGGAGCATCACATCGAAAAGCTGTGCGCGTTCTGGTCCTCCGTGGCGCTGATGACCGGCCGCTATCACGGACAGCCCATGCGGATGCACATGAATCTTCCGGTCGGCGCGGCGCATTTCGACCGATGGCTGGCGCTGTTTGAGGCCACCGCGGAGGAAATGTGCCCGCCGGTGGCCGCCGCTCATTTCATTGAACGGGCGCGGCGGATCGCAGACAGTCTGGAGCTTGGAATTGCGTCGGCGCAGGGCAGGATTGAAGCGCCGCGGCATTCGCGGCCATCGCAGCCAGCCTCCGGCGAAGAAGTTCTCAATGGCGTCGCGTGCTCGGGATGAAGTTCGCGCGGCTGGCGGCCAGATCGTAAGGGGTCGGGCAGGCGCCCGGCACGCCCGTCCGGCGGCTGAAAGGTTGTTCGAGACTAATGGTTTGGCAGGCGAGGCGCGCGGACAGGTCGTTCGCGCTGGCGATAACGGCATCGTCGATCTGCGAACCCGGCATCCGCGCCACCACCAGATTGTTCAGGCAGAGCCGTTTGCGGGCCCGGAGGTCGATGTCCACGCGGTATCCGAACACAGCATGGATCAGCCCGCGCCGGTCGCGAATCGCGATCAGCCCGGTGCGTTCCGGCGCCTGGCTACAGCGGCGGCGCGCGAAACGGAGCCATTCCTCCAGTGTGATGCTGGGGTCATGCAGGTAAATCAGCGGGTATGCGGACCTCGCATCCCGCAGGCCGATCGAATTTGCCTGAAAATGCTGATCCATTGCCGATCTGGGTTCGCTGCGATCAATTCGGGGAGCGGCCAGTTGAGCGGAGCGCAGGTCGGGCGGCATTGACGTGAATCAACGATTTCTCCTTTTGATTTAGGTCAAAATCCTGCGCAGATTCATATATACTGAGACCTGGATCATCAGGACGGCATCATGGACACGTCTGAACAGTGCACGGCCACGGCAGGCCACCAATGCAAGCACAACCGCAGCAGCGCGGGCGGCTGTGCCAACTGTGCAGTTCGTCTGGTCAGTGTTTGCGGGGCTCTTGAACTGTCCGAACTGGAAGAACTGGAGCGGATCAGTCAGGTCACGGCCTTCGCGCCGAAGACCATGCTGTTCGATCAGGGTGCTCTGGCCAACAATGTTTTCAATATCACCGAAGGCGTCGTGCGGCTCTACAAGTCGCTTCCGGACGGCCGCCGCCAGATCATGGGATTTGCGCTGCCCGGCGATTTTCTCGGGCTCGCGCTGATGGATCGTTATGGCGTGACCGCGGAGGCGATCACGCCGGTCAAGGTCTGCCGCTTCCAGCGTTCGGCCTTCGTGCACTACATCGACGACAAGCCGCACCTGCTGCGTCGGTTGCACGAATTTGCCGGACACGAACTCAGCCTCGCGCAGGATCAGATGCTGCTGCTCGGCCGCAAGACCGCCGAAGAGAAGGTCGCGGCGTTTCTGGTCAACCTTCAGGCGCGTTACGCCCGGATCGGACCAATGTCCGTCACAATCGCGTTGCCGATGGGCCGCCAGGATATCGCAGACTATCTCGGTCTCACCATTGAGACTGTCAGCCGCACGCTCACCAAGCTCGCGCGCGAGAAGACCGTGCTGATCGTCCCGGACGGCGTCCGCCTGCTGAGCAGCGAGCGGTTGGACCATCTCACCGCAGCCTGAGATCGTCGGCGCGGTTGATCGCGCAGCGATTCCCAATCGTGGCGGGCGCTAAAGGCTCAACTCACTTGCTGGTGTTGCCCCCGGTCATCCCGCCGAACATCTTGAACATGTCGCCCATCTTTTCGGAGTTGAACGACATCCAGTTCTTGAGCATCGCGTCCGGAGACATGGCGGCGATGCCGGAGAGGAGCTTTTCCTCCATCTGCTTCATCGCCTTGTCCTGCATCGGCTGAATATCGGGCAGTCCGAGAAATTCGCGGGCTTCCTGCGGCGTGCAGTCGATATTGACTGTAATCTTCACAATGCGATCCCCTCAGGCGGCGATCCGTGTTGCCGGATCATGGTTCGACGCAATCTATACATCATCGGCGTGAATGGAAATCATTCGCGGCGTGAGGGACGCAGATCGAGGTCGCGTCTAAACGAGGCCGCGGCGAACAGCTTCGATGGCGGCTTCCGCGCGCGAGGAGATGTTCAGCTTGCGGTACACGGTTTTGACGTATCCCGCGACCGTATGCGGCGTCAGGCCGAGTACGCGCGCGGCTTCGCCCGTTCGCAGGCCGCGGCCCATCAGCCGCAGGACGTCGATTTCCCGCGCAGTCAGGTTTGCCTCGGTGGCTAACGGTGAAAGGTTTGCTCCGAGCGGACGCTGGGAGAAGTGCTTCAGCATGCGCAATGCGATGGAAGGCGACAGCGGCGGCTCGCCGAGATCGATGCGATGCAGATAGCCGACAAGCGCATCGCCGTGCTGATCCTTGAGAAGATAACCCTGTGCCCCTGCGGCGATTGCTTCGAACAGGTGACCCTCGTCGTCATAGATGGTGGTGACGACCGGCAGGACGGCTGGATATTTTTCGGACACTTCGCGAATGAGATCGATGCCCGATCCATCGGGAAGGCCGAGATCGATCAGTGCGACGTGACGGCTTCCGTCAGCGGCGGCCTGAGCGAGAGGTTGCGAGCGGACCCATTCAAAGGCGGCCCGCCGGGTGGCGGCCTCCGATATGTCGATGCCGTCGAACGCCTTGGCCAGCATCCTGACCAGCCAGGCGCGCGTATCGGCCTGATCTTCGACTACGAGACCCAGGCGTTTCGGAAGGTTTTGGGAGGCTGACACCATCTGCTGAACTCGCGATCAAGGCATTGGCGCCATATTCAGCCGCCGATTGTAGTTCCTGCGGGAAGTGGCGGTATCCCTTGAATATGGGGGGCGGGCCGTCATGCCGTGAACTCCGTTGTTTCACGACGTCCTGCGGTCGCGTCCAAGGGCTGCAAGGGAATCGTGATCGTGATGGACATGCCCGGTGTGAGACGCTGGATGGACAACGAGCCGTCAAGATCCGCCAGCCGGCGGTTCATTCCGCGCAACCCGCTGCCGCGCTGGTCGTTTTCCGCCGCCACCGGATCGAATCCGATTCCATCGTCCGTGATGATGTTGTAGACATGCCCTTCCGCATAGTCGATCCGGATATCGGCTTTCCTTGCCTGCGCGTGCCGGATGATGTTGCTGATGGCTTCGCGATGGGCGGAAATCAGGCCGCGATACGCCTGATAGTGCAGCAGGTCCTGGCTCTCATCGCTGATAGCCAGTGGCCAGTTCAGTTCGACGCCCGCTGCTGCCAGTCTTTCGCCGGTTTCATGGCGAAGCGTTGCGATGATCCGGCCGAGCGGGAGAGGGCCGGCGGACAAGCCGCCGACAATGGTCCGGATATCCGCCAACGCTTCGCGCAGCACGCGCCGCGTATCGCCGATTTCGGTTTTGTAGAGGCCGGACAAAAGACGTGCGCCCACGTCGTCGTGCAGGTCGCGGGCGATGCGCCGCCGCTCCTCGACGCTGCCGCGCTCGTAAGCAGTGCGGTTTTCGTCGGTGTAGCGCATCAGGCGGACCAGTTCCTGCGCCAGTTGCAGATGCGCCGTGCTGAAAAGCCTGCGGCCCTGCCACGCGTAGCGCAGCACCAGCGCGGGCGTGTCCGCCGTCACCGGCAGCATCAGATCGAGTCCGTCGTTCCGCATGCTGACCGCATCGACCGGTTCATCCGCGGCTTTCATGACCAGCGGATCGAACAGGCGGCGAAGCAGATCCCGCCAGCGCTCGGACCGTTCCGACGGCGACTTCGCGAATGAAATATCGACGATGCTGCGAAACAGTTCGTGGTTTTCGACCTGTCTTCGCTCGACCAGCCGTCGCCACAGCATATCGCGCAGCGGCAGATAGATGAAAGCCACCGACAGCAGCGCGATGCTGAGCGAGACATCGCGCTGGAAGTGCAGCACGAACAGCAGAACGGCATCGATGGCCATCAGCGCAGCAATCCCGGCCGCGTAGAACATGATGCGGAACGCCCACTCGTCGAGATCGAACAGGCGATAGCGGCTGACGCCCAATGCCAGCCCGGCGTAGATCACCAGAAAGAATCCGAAGGCGTAGCCCTGCTGCATGATGGGCCGGGATTCGGCGAGGATCGGCGCGATCACCAGCAGCACGAACGCGCCCGCGCCGACGAGAACCGAAAGACCTATCCAGCGCAGCACGCCGCGCGCACGCGGATCACGCCGGTTGATGAACCATTGCACGGCGATCAGGACGACGATCGTCAGCATGTAAAGCAGTGTTGGCAACTGGCTGCCGATGGTCTGGCTCGGCACCAGGCGCAGGATATCTGCGGCCAGCCACGCGGCCGTGACAAGCGCAATGCCCCATAGCCAGGAGGATGGTGCGAGCTTCTTTGGATAGGAGAGGAACAGCATGATCATGGCCATGCCGAATCCGAGCGCACCGATATGATTGAGCGCAGATAGTGCGCGGAAAAGACCGCCGTCGATGGCGAGTTCGCGCGAAGAATAAATGGCAGCAGCGAATGCGGATATCATGATCATGACACCCGCCAGCGCGAGCAGCCGCGCGGCAATGTCCGCCGGTCTCACCGCGAGCACCCAGCCGCCGATCAGCAATGATCCGAGGCCGGTGATGATTTGCACCCAGAACGCAGCGGGCAGATCGCGCAGCGGACGCGATTCCGGCGTCAGCCCCACCGCATTGCCGGATGAAAGCTGAAGGACAACCTGAGGACCCTTAAGGATCGCAGCGAGCGACGATTGCCGCTCCATGAAGTCCCGGGTCTGGTCATAGGCATCGATCATGTCCGGCTCTTCGATCAGGTCGCCGGATTTCAGGCTGAGAGATTGGCCGCTGTTTCCCGTGCCGATCGCCAGCAGGGGCGAGGGGACGTTCACGGCGCGCGCAGGTCCCTGCGGATCGACGGCTGTGATTTTGATGCCGTCCTCGGCGGCCTGCAGCGTCACTCCAAGCCACGGCTGGCCCAGGACAAGCCACAGAACGAGGGCGCAGGCCGCAAGGCCGGCCAGTACGGTGGATTGCATGATGCGGTTGGGAAGCCAGGGCGACATGGTGCGGCAATGCGATCAAATGAAATGGATATATCGGAGGTCATCCGACATCATGCCGATCCATAGCGAATTTCCCGATGGTCTTCCATGACGATCGGGATTGTTTTCGCTGAATGTTCGCGGACGGTTATCAGGGGCAGGAACGCTGCGGCAGCATGGTCAGCGAGACGATCCTGGTCGTCTACACATGCACGGCGGCGCGCACCCGGCCTGCATTTCCGAACACCCGCAGATACCGGTCGATCTCGGCGGGATTGCCGGTGGCCTTTTCGGGATTGTCCGACAGCTTCACGGCGGGCTGCCCATTCACTGAGGTGACCTTGCAGACCAGCGAGATCGGATCGAGATCGGCGGTGCCGTCCGGCGCGCAACCGACGAAATCGTTGGTGAGGTTGGTGCCCCAGCCGAAACTGGTCCGGACACGTCCGGCGAAATGTAGATGCGTTTCCTCGATCGATCCGACATCCATGCCGTCCGAGAAAATCAGCAGCTTTTCTCGCGGATCGCGGCCCTTCTGCTTCCACCACTGGATGATTTCTTCGCCGGCCGCGATCGGCGGCGCACTGTCGGGACGGAAGCCGGTCCAGTCGGCGACCCATTCCGGCGCGTCGCGCAGGAACGCCTTGGTGCCGAAGGCGTCGGGCAGGGCGATCAGCAGGTTGCCGTCATAAGTGTGCCGCCACTGGTCGAGAATGAGATAGGGTGCCCAGCGTAATTCCTCGTCGCTCTTTGCTAGCGCCGCCGCGACCATCGGCAGTTCATGCGCGTTGGTGCCGATGGCTTCGAGATCATTGTCCATCGCCAGCAGGACGTTGGATGTTCCTGTGAAGGCCGGACCGAGGCCTTCCTTGACCGCCTCGACGCACCAGCGCTGCCACAGGAAGCCGTGCCGCCGCCGGGTGCCGAAGTCCGACAGCCGCAGGCCATCGAGCTTGCGCAGCCGCTCCACCTTGGTCCACAGCTTGGCCTTGGCTCGGGCATAGAGCACGTCGAGCACGAAGCGTCCCTGGCCCTTCATCGCCTGACGCGAGCGCAGTTCGTTGATGATGGCGAGCGCCGGGATTTCCCACATGGTGGTGTGGGTCCACGGTCCATGAAAATGCAGTTCATACTGGCCATCGACCGTGTGCAGTTCGTATTCCGGAAGCTGGAACGTCGCGAGCCAACTAATGAAGTCCGGCGAGAACATCTGGGTCTTGCCGTAGAATGTGTTACCGGCGAGCCAGATTAATTCCTTCTTGGTGAAGCGGACCGTGCGGGCATGGTCGAGCTGGGCGCGAAGCTCATTTTCGTCGATGATGTCGCCCAGACGCACGGAATGCGTGCGGTTGATCACCGAAAAGGTGACATGCTCGTTCGGATAGAACTCCCGGATCATCTGAAGCATCAGAAGCTTGTAGAAGTCCGTATCGAGCAGGCTGCGCACGATGGGATCGAGCCGCCAGCCATGGTTGTAGGTCCGTGAAGCGATATCTGTAATAGCCATGCGCGGATCATATCTGCCTCTTTGGCGGGCAGCCAGTCACCGGACTGAGATTTTATTCCATTATCAGGGCGTAGCCATACGCCGGATTTTGCCGACGGTTGCGGCCACGTCGGTCCATGGCGTCTTGTCCGGTGCGAACTGCTGCCGGAGATAGGAGACAAGCTCTGCGACCTGCTCGTCGTTCAGGCTGTTCCTGAATGCGGGCATATAGCCGAGGTCGCTGGACACCGGCGCATCGATGCCGTGCAGGACGACCTGGACGAGATTGTCGGGCGTGGCGCTGTGCAGGTTGCTGTTCAGCGCGAGCGAGGGCCGGGCGCCGAACAGCATCGGCCCGCCGACCTGATGGCAGACAGCGCAGGCACCTTCATAGATGCGTGCGCCCATGGACGATCTGGTCATCCCGGCGCCGGTCGAGGATTCCAGTTGCGCGGCCAACGCATCCTCCGCGGGACGATCCAGCGCCTTGTCGTTGAAGGAGGCGAGATAGACCGCCATGGCGCGGATGTCGCTATCGGGAACGCTCGCGAGATTCTTCACGACGGGAGCCATCGGCCCGGCAGCGACGCCGTGAAAGCGCGAGAAGCCGGTCCGCAGATAGGCGAAAAGCTCGTCCTCGCTCCACGGGATCGGCGCATGGGACAGCGAGGTCAGCGCCGGCGCTTCCCAGCCATCGGCCTCGCCCCCCGCGAGATAGGCCTTTGATGTTCGCTCCGCGCCGAGCGCGTTGCGCGGCGTATGGCACGCACCGCAATGGCCGAGACTTTCCACCAGATAGGCACCGCGATTCCAGATATCGGAGCGCGTAGCGTCTGGCTGAAACGCCGCCGGATCATGAAACAGTGCATTCCAGCCCGCCATCAGCGGGCGAAGATTGAACGGAAAGGCGAGCTTCGTGTCGCGGTTGACCGCGCGCACTGCCGGCTGCGCCATGAGATAGGCGTAGAGCGCCTGCAGATCGGCATCGGTGGTCTTGGCGAAATGGTTGTACGGGAACGCGGGATAGAGCTGCCGCCCGTCGCGGTGAATACCTTCGCGCATCGCGCGCTCGAACGCCGGATAGGACCACGCGCCGATGCCGGTTTCGGCATCGGGGGTGATATTGGTGCTGTAGATGACGCCGAACGGCGTTTCCAGAGCGCGGCCGCCGGCGTTGATGATGCCGTTGGTTGCGGTGTGGCACACGGCGCAGTCGCCGAGTGCGGCAAGTTGCTCGCCGCGCGCGATGGTCGCGGTGGAATAGGTCGAGATATCCGGGCGGGCGATGGGTGGAATCGCGCGCCATGGCAGGACTGCTGCTGCGACACTGATTGCCGCTGCGCAGGCGGCTGCGATGCCGGTGATGATATTGCGCGGTTTGGCAAACGGGCTGCGCGTTTCCAGTACGGGACGCTCGGACGTCGCCGCGCCGGGCAGGGCTTTCGGCGGGGGAGGTTTGTCGCCGTTCAGGCCCGCAAGAATCCGCTCGGGCGTGAAGGGCAGTTCACGAAAGCGCACGCCGGTCGCATCGAAGATCGCGTTGGCGATGGCCGCCGCGCTCGGCACCGATGCGGATTCGCCCGCACCGCGCGGCTCCTCGTTCTGGCGCGGCAGCAGCAGAACGTCGATCTTCGGCAGTTCGGGAAACTTGATGATGGGATAGGAGCCCCATTCGCGGCTGGTCACCGTATTGCGGTCGAAAGAGACTTCCTCCATCAGCGCGCGGCTGGTGGACTGGATCACATTGCCGGTGAGCTGATGCCGCACGCCAGCCGGATTGATCATCATGCCGGTGTCTTGCCCGGCCACCACGCGCGTCACGGCGACATCGCCGGTCGCCCTATTTACCGCGACGTCCGCGATCCACGCCGACCACGCTGCGGGCTTGCCGGGAAACGGACCATGCACATAGAGCGCGTAGGCAAAGCCGCGTCCGCGCACGATGTCACCTTCTGCCTCTGGCTCTTTCCAGACCGGACGCGGCTCCCATTCGGCCCGCTTGGCAACCGCCTTGACGAGATCGACCGCGCGCGGGTCCTTCAGGTAGCGCAGCCGATATTCGATCGGATCGACGCCGGCTTCGGTCGCCAGTTCGTCGATGTAGGATTCATGCGCGAATGTATTGGGCAGAGCCGAGACGCCGCGAAGCCACGATGCACGCACGATCGGCGGCATATCGTGCGCGACCACGCGCATGGCATCGTAATCGTAGGGCGGGATCGCGGTGCGGTCGCCCATCTCGAAAACGGCGGCGGCCGGCGAGATCGTCCCGGTGAGCAGCAAGGCCAGTGTCGGCGCGCCGTTCGATGGATAGCGCGTGGCGAAATCATAGGCCGCGACGCTGCCGTCGGCATTCAGGCCGCCGTTGACATCCATCAGTTGCGCGGTGCCCTTCGGCTCCCAGGCATGTTCCTGTTCGCGCGTGAGTTGCACGCGCACGGGCCGTCCTACCGCGCGCGACAACAGAACGGCATCGGCCGATACGTCGTCCGCGCAGTTGCGCCCGTAGCAGCCGGACGCTTCCAGACGGATCACGTCGATCTGCGATTCCGGCCGCCCAAGAAGAAGCGCGAGATCGGTCCGCAGCACATGCGGATTCTGGGTGCCGGACCACACGCGCACGATATCCCCCTGGACATCCGCGACCGAACAGGACGGACCGATCGAACCATGCATCTGATACGGCCAGACATAGGTTCGCTTGATCGGCTTGTCTGCGCCGGCAATAGCGCCATCCACGTCACCCTTGTCGAGCAGCGTGCGCGGCTTGCTCGGATTGGCGCGCAGCGCGGTTTCGACGTTCTTCAAGTCGGGAAGCGACGGCGTATCCTTCCACGTCACCCTGAGCTGCGCCGCTGCCTTGATCGCGTTCTCTTCGCGTTCAGCGACCACGCCGACGAAATCGCCGATCTGCACGACCGCGACAAGACCGGGAATGTCGCTGACCGAGGATTCGTCGACGGCGATCAGGCTTGTTCCAACGAACGGTCCGGCATCGACGCCCGCATAGGGCGGACGCACCACGCGGCCATGCAGCATGCCGGGCACACGCACATCATGCACATAGACCAGTTCGCCGGTGGCTTTCGCTGGCAGATCGACTCGCGGCTGGGATTGCCCGACGATCTTGTAATCGTCGGCTTTCTTCACCGTAACGTCATCGGTGAGTTCGAGGCGGATGATTTCGTCGCCGATTAGTTCGCCATAACTGACACTGCGGTTATGGCCGCGGATCAGGCCATCCTCAATAACAAGTTCGCTGTCCGGAAGCTCGAGCTTTTCCGCCGCGCGTTTCATCAGGAAGTGACGCGCCTGCGCCGCCGCCTTGCGCAATGGCACCGCGGTGATCTGAATAGTCTCGCTGGCGATGGTGGGGCCCTGATTGGGCACGCGTGATGTGTCGCCCAGCACGACAATGACCCGCGCAAAGGAGACATCGAGTTCTTCCGCGACGATCTGTGCGAGTGCGGTGCGGATGCCGGTGCCGAGATCGACATGGCCGTTGAACGCGGTCACGCTGCCGTCGGCGGTGATCTTGATGAAGATATCAAACCCTGTCGCGTCCTTGCTGGCTGCCGGACGAACGACAGACAGCGAGCCGGAGAGGGGCGCGCTTGGTTCTGCGGAGGAGTCGGCTGCGGTCATCATTCTCTCGCGTCAAGAGAATGACCGGCTGCGCGCATTGCCGCGCGCAGGATTTCGACATGAGCGCCGCACCGGCACAGATTGTAGCGCAGCGTCTGCAGAATCTCATCTTCAGACGGGCGCGGGTTGTGCATCAGCAGCGCCTTGGTGGTCATGATCATGCCGTTCAGGCAATAGCCGCATTGCGCGGCCTGTTCTTCGATGAAGGCGCTTTGCACGGGGTCGGGATTGTCGCGCGAGCCGAGGCCTTCCAGCGTGACGATATGTCTCTGCGCGCAACCGCTGATCGGGATCACACACGAGCGCGCCGCGACGCCATCGATGATCACGGCGCATGCGCCGCATTCGCCGAGCCCGCAGCCGTATTTCGGACCATTGAGTTCCAAATCGTTTCGCAGCACGTAAAGCAGCGCGGTGTCGGGCGCAGCAGCGACCTCATGCTCCTTGCCGTTGACCGTCAGCCGGGCGGTGGGTGGCGTCAGACTCATCGTTGCGTTCCGATCTGCTGCGCTGCAAACTGTCGCCGCGCAGTCCCGACGATACCGTTTGTATACAAACGTGCAAGCAAACGATGACCGGTGCGTGCGATCCGCACAACGCGTCATGATGCATTGCACGCTTTGTGGACACGGCTGCTGGGCAAATGAGTTTTTATTCGGCAGTTCGGGTTTTCGCGGGCGAGGGCGCTTGACAGCTTTCGGGACCACGCGCAACATCGTTCGTATACGAACAAAGCGCCGATGCGGTTCGGCTGTCTGTGTTGGTTCGCAGGTGAGTTTGATCATGCCGACTGAAGCGACATCGATCGTCCCATCGGGAAGCGCGGACAAAATCCGCTGCGATGCCTGTCCGGTGATGTGCTACATCAAGCCGGGCGCGGCGGGCGCATGCGATCGCTATGCCAACAACAACGGTGAACTCGTTCGCGTCGATCCGCATATCGTGCTGGAACGCACCGTCAGCCACGGCGGCAAGCTGGTGCCGTTCCAGGCCAGCGGCGACTGGGACGGCAAGATCGTTCACGATCGCGGCGTCTTTGTCACGGCGATCGGTGCGGGCACGACTTATCCCGATTACAAGCCTGCGCCGTTCATCGTTTCCTCTGAAGTCGATGGCGTCGATATGGTCACGGTGGTGACCGAGGGAATCTTTAGTTATTGCGGCGTCAAGGTGAAGATCGACACCGATCGCTATCTTGGCCCGGAGACCGCTGCCGTGCGCGCGCAGGGCGAAGCCGTCGGTCACGTCACCACCAGCGAATACGGCTCGCAGATGCTGTCGCTCGGCGGCGTGCATCACCTGACCGGCGGCTCGAAGAAGGAAGGCCGCGTCACCTGCGATACACTGATGGATCTTTCTAATGGCAAGGCCGTTGAACTGACGGTGGATGGCGGATCGACCGTGGTGGTGCAGGCGGGCCGTCCGCCCATCGTCAATGGCGTGCTCGAGGAGCGGATGCGCGTCGGCTGCGGCTCGGCGACCATCGGCATGTTCGCCAAGCAGTGGCTCGGCAAGGTCGATGAAGTTGTTGTGGTGGACGATCACATCACCGGCGTTCTGTCCGAACATCAGGCCGGCAAGCTGCTCGACATTCCCGATACCGGAATCAAGATGAAAGGCCGCCGCTCGACGCCCGGCCGTTATTTCCAGGTGGCCGATCCCGGCACGGGATGGGGCGGCACCAACATTTCCGATCCGCTTTCGGTGCTGGGGCCGTTCGATCCCAAGGAAGCGCGGCCGGGTTTGCGCATGCTGATGGTCAGCACCACGGGCGAACACGCGGCATATTTCGAACTGGACGACGAGTTGAAGCCGGTCGAGAAGATAATGCCGCCCGATCTTCAGTTTTCCGTAGAGCGGATTCAGGAAAATTGCGAACCCGCACTTTGCACCGTGCTGTTCATGGGCGGCGCGGGCGGCTCGCTTCGCTCCGGTGTCACCGAGAATCCGGTGCGGTTGACGCGCTCGGTGAAGGATGCGCTGACGTCGGTGACCTGCGGCGGCGCGCCGGTCTATGTGTGGCCGGGTGGCGGCATCACTTTCATGGTCGACGTGACGCAGCTTCCGCAGGGCGCGTTCGGCTATGTGCCGACACCGGCGCTGGTCGCGCCGATCGAATTCACGTTGCGGCTGTCGGACTATGCCGCACTCGGCGGTCACATGGATTACGTGCAGCCGCTGGAGTCGGTTCGGGCCAATGCCGAAATCCGGCCGTCGCCGATGACAATTCCCGCGAGGCGATCATGACGCGGTTGCCGCAGGTTGGATGGCTTGCCGACGGGAAACGCCTGCATCTACAGGACGGGCCGATCGACCTGATCGTCGAGGCGGATGGGACCGATGACAACGTGCGTGCGGCCTACGAGGCGGCAGTCCAGACGCTCGCGGGTCTGCTCGATACGTTGTGCGAAGAATTGCCCGAGTTGCGCCGCGCGGCTCATTCGGATGGATCACGGCTGAAAGGCCGTGTCGCGCGGCGCATGTATGACGCCGTCGCGCCGTTCTCGGCCGATACCTTTATTACTCCGATGGCTGCGGTCGCCGGTGCGGTCGCGGAAGAAGTTTTGGGCGCCATGGTCGCGTCGGCGCATCTCGACCGGGCCTATGTCAACAACGGCGGGGACATCGCGCTGCATCTTGCGAACCGCGAGCGCTTCACGGTCGGGCTGGTCGATCATCCCGGCGAGCCGAGTCTGATCGGGCGGACTGTGATCGAAGCGAGCGATCCCGCGCGCGGCATCGCCACCAGCGGCTGGCATGGCCGCAGTTTTTCGCTCGGCATCGCGGATGCCGTCACCGTTCTGGCGCAGACAGCCGCGCAGGCGGATGCCGCCGCGACGATCATCGCCAACGCCGTCGATCTGCCGGACCATCCTGCGATCGATCGTTGCTCCGCGAACGAGATCCAGCCCGATAGCGACCTCGGCGATCGTCTGGTCACGCGTGGCGTCGGAGCGCTGTCTTCCCATGAGATCGCCGCGGCCCTTGACGCCGGTGTCCGCAGGGCGCGCGCGCTGCTGGTGGACGGGCTGATCGAAGGCGCCGCACTCCATTTGCAAGGCGAAACTCAAGTTGTCGCATTGAAGAATATCGACGGTGCTGTACCGTTCATGCCGGCGGTCGTGGCCACGCGAACCGGAGCCTTGCATGCCGCAGGTGCCTGACGTTTACATAATAAAGGGAGACGACATTCGATGAGCGCGGTCATTCGCAAGATCGTCACGGTTGTCGAGGAAACCTTGACGGAAGGCGGGAAAAAGGTTTCGCCTCCGACACGACGTGCCGCAGCCATCGCGGTGATCGAAAATCCGTTCGCCGGACAATATGTCGAGGATCTTGCGCCTCTCATGGCGGTTGGCGAGGAACTGGGCGAACTGCTGGCCACGAAGGCAGCCGCCGCCCTCGGCATCGAAGGCAGCAAGGTTCAGAGCTATGGCAAGGCTGCGGCGGTCGGCGAAAACGGCGAACTGGAACATGCGGCAGCGATCTTGCATCCTAAACTCGGCGCGCCGGTGCGGAAAATTCTCGGCAAGGGTGCCGCGCTGATCCCGTCGTCCAAGAAGCGGGGCGGAATGGGAACTTCGCTGGATATTCCGCTCGGGCACAAGGATGCAGCCTTTGTGCGGAGCCATTTCGATGGCATGGAAGTGCAGATCAACGACGCGCCGCGTGCGAACGAGATCATGGTTGCTGTTGCCGTCACCGATAGCGGGCGTCCGTTGCCGCGCGTCGGCGGTCTGACTGTCGCCGAGATCAAGGGTGAGGACGGCCTGCGTTAACGGGCCGTGTCAGGACCAAGACGGTTGAAGAATAACCGGACTGTCCCCGATCAGCGAAGGGATGGACGGATGTCACGGCGGAGCAATTGCTTTCGTCAACATTGGAGGGTCTGGGATGCTACGACGCAAATTTCTCTTGAATGGTCTTTTCGGCGCAAGTCTAGGTGTAATGATCGGCGGCATGGCGACATCCGCCATGGCGCAGAGCGGTGAAGTCAAGATCGGTGAAATCAACAGCTACTCGCTGCTTCCCGCGTTCACCGAGCCTTACCGGAAGGGCTGGCAGCTCGCGGTCGAGGAAGTCAACGCGGCAGGCGGAATCAACGGCAAGAAGCTGGTCGTCATTTCGAAGGACGACAGTGGCAAGCCCGCCGATGCGCAGACCGCAGCGAACGAACTGGTGTCGCGCGAAGGTGTGGTGATGCTGACCGGCACCTTCCTCTCCAACATCGGTCTCGCGGTCAGCGACTTCGCCAAGCAGAAGAAGGTGTTCTTCCTGGCCGCCGAGCCTTTGACCGACGCAGTTACATGGTCAAACGGCAACCGCTATACCTTCCGCCTGCGCCCATCGAATTACATGCAGGCGGCGATGCTGGTGGAGGAGGCCGCGAAGCTCCCTGCCAAACGCTGGGCCACCGTTGCGCCGAACTATGAATACGGCCAGTCCGCCGTGTCGGTGTTCAAGAAATTGCTCTCGGCGAAGCGGCCCGACATCCAGTGGGTCGACGAGCAGTGGCCACCGCAGGGCAAGATCGATGCAGGCCCGGTGACACAGGCGCTCGCGGCGGCGAACCCCGAGGCCATTCTCAACGTCACCTTCGGCGCGGATCTTGTGAAGTTCGTGCGCGAAGGCAACACCCGTGGCCTGTTCAAGGATCGCGCCGTGGTGTCATTCCTGACCGGCGAGCCGGAATATCTCGATCCGCTGAAGGATGAGACGCCAGCAGGCTGGATCGTTACCGGCTATCCCTGGTACGACATCAAGACGCCCGAGCACGAGGCTTTCCTCAAAGCCTATCAGGGCAAATACAACGACTATCCGCGGCTCGGCTCGATCGTCGGCTATCAGACGATCAAGGCGGCGGCGGCGATCCTGATCAAGGCCAAGTCCGAAGATCCTGAAAAGATGATCGCTGCGGCCGAAGGCCTCTCGATGTCGTCTCCGTTCGGCCAAATTACTTTCCGCAAGATCGATCATCAGTCCACGCTCGGCGCGTTCGTCGGCAAGACCGCGCTGAAGGACGGCAAGGGCGTGATGGTGGATGCCGCCTATCGCGATGGCGCGAAGTTCCTGCCGAGCGATGCCGAAGTCGAAAAGCTTCGCCCGAAGGATTGAAACTGACAGCCGCGGGCGCGTGCTGTGCCCGCGGCATTCTCCAGCTGCGGATCGCCGATGAGCTTCTACGTTGTCCAGTTTCTGACAGGTCTTGCGAGCGCAGCGTCGCTATTCCTTGTGGCATCGGGTCTCTCGATCATCTTCGGCGTGACCCGCATCGTGAACTTCGCCCATGGTGCATTCTATATGCTGGGGGCCTATGTCGCGTTCACGCTGACGGAGCGACTGTCCGGCACTTTTGGATTCTGGGGCGGCATCGTGATCGCGGCGCTGGTCGTCGCGGTGCTCGGCGCTCTGGTCGAGATGGTTCTGCTGCGCCGGATTTATAAATCTCCCGAACTGTTCCAGTTGCTGGCGACATTCGGCCTGACCCTGATGGTCGAAGATCTCGTGGTCCTGATCTGGGGACCTGACGATCTGGTCGGCCGCCGGGCGCCGGGGTTTCGCGGCGCTGTGGATTTCTTCGGCCAGAACATTCCGTCCTACGATCTTTTCCTGATCGTGCTTGGGCCGGTGGTGCTCGGCGTATTGTGGCTGCTGTTCCGGCGCACCCGCTGGGGCGTGCTGGTTCGCGCTGCGACGCAGGACCGCGACATGGTGGCCGCGCTTGGGGTCAATCAGAAGTGGCTGTTCACCAGCGTATTCGCGGTCGGTGTGTTTCTCGCCGCGCTTGGCGGCGCGTTGCAGATCCCACGCGATGCCGTGCATCACGCCATGGACCTGCGCATCATCGTCGACGTGTTCGTGGTGGTGGTGATCGGCGGTCTCGGCAGCATCACGGGCGCATTCGTCGCGGCGGTACTGGTGTCCGAACTCAATGCGTTCGGCATCCTGATCTTTCCAAAGATTTCCATCATCCTGGTCTTCCTCGTGATGGCCGTCGTGCTGATCGTGCGGCCGTGGGGGCTGTTCGGAAAGCCGGAGACGGCGGCACGCAAGACACCGGGATTGACTATTCGCCCGTGGCGCCCACTCACGACCAATGAGCGTTTCGCGGCGCTCCCTGTCCTGATCGCGGCTGCAGCACTGCCGCTGGTCGGTGGCAATTACGCGCTCACCGTCGGCGCAGAAATCGCAATCTATGTGATCTTCGCAGCCAGTCTGCATTTCCTGATGTCTGTCGGCGGCCTCGCATCCTTTGGCCACGCGGCGTATTTCGGTCTCGGTGCTTATGGCGTGGCGTTCTTTGCCAAGGCTGCGGGACTGCCCATGATCGCGTGCCTGCTGCTCGGTCCGTTGCTCGGGCTGCTCGGTGCTGCGGTGTTCGGCTTTTTCGCGGTGCAACTGTCCGGCGTTTACTTCGCGATGCTGACGCTCGCCTTTGCGCAGATCGTGTGGTCGATCGCATTTCAGTGGGTCTCGGTTACGGGCGGTGACAACGGCATCCTCGGCGTGTGGCCCGATGCCTGGGCGGCGGGACCGTCTCAATTCTATTGGCTGTCGCTGGGCATTGCCGCGCTCGCGGTCGTCGTTCTGCGCCTCATCGTCTTCTCGCCGTTCGGTTACGCTTTGCGAGCGACGCGGGATTCAGCCTTGCGGAGCGAAGCCATCGGCATCGATGGCAAGCGGATTCAATGGACTGCCTTTGTCATCGCCGGAACGGTCGCTGGCATCGGCGGCGCATTGTTCGCTTATCTCAAGGGAAGCATATTTCCCGACAGCCTCGGCATTTCACTTTCGGTCGATGCGCTGGTGATGGTGCTGCTCGGCGGTGTCGAGACGGTGTCGGGCGCTGTGGTCGGCGCGATCGTATTCAAGGCGCTTAACATCTGGCTGGTGAGCCAGACCGACTGGTCCAAGCTCGTGCTCGGCGCGGTGATCGTGCTGATCGTCGTGGCCTTCCCGAAAGGCATCGTCGGCATGATCGAGAGTGTTCGCACGCGGCGTCAGTCATCGTCTCCCAAGCCTGCCGTTCTGGCATCACGGATCGAGAGCGCGGAATGACCAAGGCATCCACACTTCTCGCCGTCGAAGGCCTGACAAAATCCTATGGCGGCGTGCATGCTGTGCGCGGCGTGTCATTCTCGCTGGCGGCTGGCGAAATTCTCGCGTTGATCGGTCCCAACGGCGCAGGCAAGAGCACGTGCTTTAACATGCTGAACGGGCAGATCGCGCCCGATAGCGGCACGATCCATTTGCTCGGCAGAAATACCACGGGCAAGACACCGCGCGCGATCTGGCGTCTCGGCGTCGGCCGCACCTTCCAGATCACCGCGACGCTGGCCAGCATGACCGTGCGCGAGAATGTGCAGGTGCCGCTGGTGTCCTACAACGCGCAGCTCTTCAACATGTGGGACTCGACGCCGAAATTTGCGCGCGAAGATGCAGACCGGCTGCTCGATCTTGTCGGCATGAGCGGTTACGCCGACCGGCCCTGCGGCGAACTGGCCTATGGCGATCTCAAGCGGCTTGAACTTGCCATTGCTCTCGCCAATCAGCCGAAACTTCTTCTCATGGACGAGCCGACTGCGGGCATGGCGCCGCGCGAGCGTGTCGAACTGATGCGGCTGACCGCGCGGATTGCGCGCGAGAAGTCGATCGGCGTGCTGTTCACCGAGCACGATATGGATGTGGTGTTCGAGCACGCGGACCGGATTCTGGTGCTGAACCGCGGTTCGCTGATCGCGGAAGGCTCGCCTGACGAGGTGCGCAAGAATCCGCAGGTGCGTGCGATCTATCTTGGCGAGGGACTGGTCTACGACGCGCGTCATCGTGAGGGAGCCTCGGCATGAAGCTCTCGGTTCAGGGGCTGAACAGCTTTTATGGCCCCGCGCATATCCTGTTCGACGTCGCGCTTGAGGTCGGCGACGGCGAGGTGGTGGCGCTGCTCGGCCGCAACGGTGCGGGCAAATCGACCACATTCCGCTCCATCGTCGGGCTGGTAGAGCAGCGCGAGGGACGGATTGTTTTTGAAGGACAGGATGTTTCCAGTCAGCCCACCCATGCCATCGTGCGGAGCGGGCTCGGCTATGTTCCGGAGGAGCGCCGGATCTTCACAGATCTGACGGTCGAGGAAAATCTCGAGGTCGGCCGCCAGCCGCCGCGGAATAATGCGCCGCAATGGACTCGTGAGAAACTGTTCACGCTGTTTCCCAATCTCGGAGAAATGCGCGGCCGCCTCGGCGGGCGGATGAGCGGCGGCGAGCAGCAGATGCTGACCATCGCGCGCACGTTGATGGGAAATCCATCGCTGGTCCTGTTGGACGAGCCGTCAGAAGGCCTGTCTCCGAAAATCGTCGAGCAGATGGTCGAGGCGATCCTGGCCATGAAGAAAGAAGGCGTCAGTATCGTCGTGTCGGAGCAGAACCTTCACTTCGCCAATCTGATTTCCGACCGCGCCTATATCATTGAGCGCGGACGAATTTGTTACAACGGCACCATGCGTGAGCTTGAAGCGCGTCCCGACATTCGCGACGCGCATCTGGCGGTGTGACCGGGTTACGGGGGAGGGAATGGCGAAAGCAGCTCTGAACAAGGCCGCAGCGTCAGTCAAAAATGCCGCGCCCCGGAAAAATGTGAAAGCGGCCAAGCAGTCCTATGTGCTGGATGACCAGATCGGTTTCGTCCTGCGTCAGGTCTGGCAGCGCCACGCGGCAATCTTCGCAAAGGAAATCGGCATCAACCTGACGCCGACGCAGTGGGCTGCGCTGGCGAAGCTCATCGAGACCGGACCCTGCTCGCAGAACCAGCTCGGGCGTCTCACCGCGATGGATGTCGCGACCATCAAGGGCGTGATTGATCGTCTCACCGTGCGTGGACTGACCGAAACGAGTTCCGACCCGCAGGACGGTCGCCGCCTTCTGGTCAGCCTGACCCGTGCCGGGCAATCGCTGGCCGAGAAAGTCGCGCCCAATGCACTCGCGATCACGAAGGAAACGCTCGCGCCGCTGGATGCCCGGGAGCGCGAGACGTTCATGGCGCTGTTGAACAAGCTGCGCTGAGGCGGCTGTCCGGCCGTCATCCTTCGAGGCTCACCACAAGGGCGGTTCGCACCTCAGGATGACGTTTCCAAGCGGTTTCTTAATGCGCCACGATCTCCGGCACCTTGGCTGCCGGCGGTGTGTTGCGGCTGCGCTGGGTGCGGACGATGCCGTCGATGATGGTCATCCCGACGCCGGGCAGATCGCCGAGCTGCACGCATTCCAGAATGTTCTTACCCGCCGAATGCTGTGCCTTGTCCATGAAAACGAAATCCGCCGAGCGGTCGGTTTCGATAATGCCGCAATCCAGCGTGCGCATGCGCGCGGTGTTGCCGGTTGCAAAGCAGAACGCCACTTCCGCCGGAACCTCGCCGAGCGATGACAGCATCGACACCATGCGCAGGATGCCGAGCGGCTGCACGCCCGATCCGGCCGGTGCATCGGTGCCGAGGATGACGCGGTTGAGGTCGCCCATCTCGCGCGCGGTGCGCAGCGTATAGAGCGCGGCGCGCTCGTTGCCGTTGTGAACCAGCTCAAGGCCGCGCTTGCAGCCTTCGCAGATGCAGCGGATCTGCCCGTCGGGCAGGGCGGTGTGGCCGCCGTTGATATGGCCGACGATGTCGGTGTCCGCTTCCAGCACCACGTCGGCGTCGATCAGGCCAGAGCCGGGGATCGAGGGGCCGCCGGTATGGATGGTACTGTTCATGCCGTACTTGCGCGCCCATGCCACCATCTTGCGCGCCGTCGGGCCGTCCTTGACGCTGCCGAGTCCGACTTCGCCCAGCCAGCGCACACCGGCCGTGGCCATCTCCTTGAAATCCTCCTCGGTCATGCCGTGTTCGATTACCGGCGCGCCGGCATGAACCTTGACGCCGCCCGGACGCAGGTTGTCGAACGCGCGCTGCGCGAAGATCGCCATCGCCTTGACGCCAACGATGTCCTTCGGTCGGCCCGGCATGTGGACCTCGCCCGCCGAGATCATTGTGGTGACGCCGCCATGGAGGAAGCTGTCGATCCAGCCGATCTGATTCTGCCGCGGCGTCCATTCGCCGGCCACGGGATGAACATGGCTGTCGATCAGGCCTGGCGCGACGGCGGTGCCGTTGGCATCGACGATCGTTGTCGCCCCTTCCGTGTCCACGTCCTTCGCGCGGCCAATGGCGGTGATCTTTCCGTTTTCGGCCACGATGGTGTCGGCATCCAGAATCGGCTTTTCCAGCGCCCCGCTGAGCAGCAGGCCGATGTTCCGGATCACCAGCTTGGTCGGACCGGCTGCGCTTTTAGGTTCGTCGTGGGACATCGAGATGCTTCCTTCCTGTCACTGCCCGAAATAACTGCAGATATCGACTTGAGCGCGCCTTGACCAAAGGATCAAGTCGGATTATTCATTCGTATACAAATGATTTAGGCGGACTGGTTCCGCCCGCAGCTTCTGCTTTTGTCTCGTCGTTGGCCTTTCAATCGGATCGAGCGGAATGAGCAATTTCAATCAGGAAACGGTTCTGAGCGTCCATCACTGGACGGACAATCTTTTCAGCTTCACCACCACGCGCGATTCATCGTTCCGCTTCCGCAACGGCGAGTTCACGATGATCGGCCTCAAGGTGAACGACAAGCCTCTGCT